>CAWFBB010000014.1:0-272834 GCA_963813825.1 uncultured Alphaproteobacteria bacterium | reverse complement strand
ATGACGAGATCAAACTTGGTCGGCTGCTCGACGGGAATGTCGGCGGGTATCGCCCCGTGCAGAATTTTGTCGACTTGTTCGGCGGCGCGCCGGAACAGGTCCGGGTAGTTCGCTCCATAGGACATGAGACCCCCGGCTTGGACTTCATCGCGGCTATTGAAGATGGTTGGCAACCGCTCGCTGAGCGCCAAGGTGATAATTCGCGTCCGGTTAGCGGCAACAAGAGCATTTTCCACGACGTAAAGTGCGTCCGCCTGGGATTTAAGAGCCTCGAAGACGGGTGCAATGTCCTCGGCTCCTCGAATTTCGTGTGGCGCAACTTCGAGGCCGAGCGTGCGAGCCGCGAGCTTAGCCTCGGCCACCTCCCGCACAGCCGCGGGATAGCCAACATCAAACATGATAGCCAATCGGTGGAGATGGGGGATGGCTTCACGCAAGAGTTCGAGCCGCTTGCCGGCAGTATCGTTCGCCTGCATCGACAAGCCTGTGACGTTGCCACCCGGTCGCGAAAGGCTCTCGACGAGGCCACTGCCAATTGGATCAATCGCTAGAGCAAAGACGATGGGGATGACTGCGGTCGCCTGTTTTAATGTGGGGACAGCGCCTCCATACGTCACAATGACGTCGACCTTCTGCCGCACGAACTCGGCTGTAATCTCGGCGACGCGCTCGGGGCGTCCCTCCGACCAGCGATATTCAATTCCAATGGTGCGACCCTCGATCCGGCCGAGTTGTCTCAGTCGCTCCTCAAAAGCAGCAGTATATGCACTCCACTCCGAAGCCTCAGGACCTAAGACCCCTATGGTGGGCATCGGCGCCTGCTGCGCACGCGCCGCGAGCGGCCATGCGAACGGCATGCCGCTGAGCGCGGATATGAATTGCCGCCGTCCGATGTCGAGTGCCATTTGCCTCGTCCCAATGGGATCATGCACGCTGCAAGGTTGGGAAGGCTACCACGCTTCAAATTGGAGGTCTGTGGCGTACTTCACAGTCCGATCATGTCGCAGTGCATGAGTCCGTTCATGGTCGAGATGGGCCAACAACAGCCATGAGCAGGTGCAGCAAAACAAAGCCGATTGACCGAGTCCCGATCGCTTCCTTCTGACTCACCGCAAAGCTGACTCCACCTCGGCTGTGGCCTCGGATCGGCCGCCGCGGAGCGACGTCAGGCTCGGCGCGCGAGAGCCGTGCGCCTGCCTGCGGCCTCGCCACGCTCCCCTCGCTTGGCGAAGGCGCATACCTATATGAGCGGGTCGGAGGGAGCCGGGATGGTGGACCCGCAGCTATCGCAGGAATTGAGCCTGCTTCGTATACTTGCCGCGAACTTGGAAAGGACGGTTATTCCGGTCGATCCAAAGGTTGCGGAGATGTGGCGGGCAAACGGCATGGAGCCGCCGCGAGGACCTCCGCCGACACGCACGACTATCAAGCCGCCCGGGCGCGAGGCGCTGTCGAAGCTGGCCGAATGCATCGTAGGCCGAATCCCCAGTATGGCACGGGGCGCCATGTTTAAGGGCGTGCAGGCCGAGCTGTTCGGCCAGCTGGAAACTTACGTTGGCCGCGACCCCCAATCGATTAAGGCGGCGGATGCGCAGAAGCTGCTAGAGCATTTTGGGAGCTGGTTTCAGACGCAGGTGCAGCCGCGCTGCCTGTACGTGCCCTGCGTTATTTCGCCATGGCCTGCGCCCCCTTTCATCATCGGTCCTGTGTCGTTCGTATTCATCGACGACATTCCCGGCAGCGACTTCTATCCGAATGAGCCGAACGGCGACCGCCTGAAGCGCGAAGCCTTCGATGAGCTGATGCAGCTCATGCGGCACACGCATGCGAACTGGCTGGCGCGGATCGACGTTGACGGCTGTGACCCCGAACGCTCGCAGGAAATCGCTGAGCTTGCCGTCGACCTTGCGCTTTTTGCCCTGCAATTGTCCGCGCCTGTTTCCGACACGCGGGGCATGTGCCGTCTGGACGCCCGGCGCGGCTTCGTTGAAAAGCGGACGCTCTCGGAGACGGCAGGCCGCGCGAGCTGGGGCATCCAGCGCACAGAGGCAGGAATGTCTATCGGCCCAGGAACTCTCGCAGAGATTCTAGCCAGGCGCAACCGGTCATTGCGTCTGTCGGGCGCATTGTCGCTTCGTTTGCATCAGGGATGTGGCGCCAGCCGACTTTGGAGCGCGCGTGGTGCGATGCTGCCTATTGGATGCGGGAATCCTTGTTCGACAACGTCGACAGCGTCGCGGTCACCAAACTCGAAACGGCCCTGGAGGTTCTGATCTGCACCGATTCTCCAAGAACAGCACGGCGCGCGTTACGGCCGCGCTGCAGAACCTGCTCGGCGTCAAACGCGATGAACAAATCCTACCGCCTTTCGACATCACAACGGCGTCTCTGGTGACCGCGCTGGTGCGCGACCGCTCGCGCATTATGCATGGCACATGGTCCACACTCGGCACGCGGCCGCCGAGCCGGCGCGACGGCATCGAAGCCGTAGTCGGCGCAGTCCTGAGGCAGGCAGCTATCCATCTGCACGCCTACGCGAGTGAACCCGCGCCAGTCGACACAATCGAAGCGTTCTTCGCGTGGCTGGAGCAGAAGCGAACTCCGGCCGCGGCGTAGATGTTTAATTGGCGGGCGGCAGGGCATGGCAGAAGCAAAGGAAGTCACGATCAAGCTCGATGACTTGTTCACCGGTTCGGTGTGCGATTACAGCGTCGGCTTTCTGAGATTTACAAAGGGGGAGAAGGCCGAAATCGCCGAGCCAATGGGCACGGGCACCTTCGTCAAGATTGGCCGCATTTACGGAATCCTCACAGCAGCGCATGTGCTCGACAAGCTCGACCCACAGAGCACCGTGGGCCTGAGTCCGCTTTCCAAGCGTGCAGCCTCCCCTACAAAACCGGCGTCTCAACCTGCAGCACACTGACCAGATCGTCGACTGGAACGGCAAGGATTGCGACGCGCCGGATATCGCTTTCCTGAAGATTCCCGAGGTGGACGGCCGCGAGCTTGAGGCGGCGGGGGCCGTTTTTTACAACCTCGCCCTCGCCCGGGAGTTTAAGCTTAGCAAGCCAGAAAACCGCATTAGCGTGTGTCATGCGGTTGTCGGCGTGGTCGGTGAATGGACCGAGAAGGTCCCGGCAATCTTCACGAAGGGCCTCAAGGTAGTGATCGGTGGCCTATTCGGTGCGGCCACGGACCTCCGCGACTTCAAGGAAGGCGGCACGGATCTTGTCGAGGCAACGATCTCGCACGGGCCGCGGATTCCAAAAAGCCACGGCGGCGTAAGCGGCGGCGCGCTGTGGGAGCTGCATGTCGAACTTGATGCGCACCTGAACCCCGTGATGCCGGTCAACAAGCGCCTGCGCGGCGTCGCGTTTCGCCAATCCGCAGACCACACGAAGGTGACTTCGAACGACACGGCTTCGATTAACGCGATGATCGAGCGCATCGAGCAGAAGTGGCCGGAAGAGGCGAAGGGATAGATGGACGGTCCCCGATGACAGAAAGCCCAAAAGCCAAAGGCCTCAGCTTCGCTAAATTCCTCGAGACGCTTGCAGCCGCAGAGCGAGAGCGGGCGAATGAGAAGAATTGCGAACTTGCCACCAAGCAGCACAAGGAATTCAAGGCAAAGTTCGCAGAGGGGCTCTGCTGGCATTGCGGCAAGGCGCTTACGACTTTCGATGAAGCAGAGTCCTGCCCTCATTGGCTTCTTAAGCCCGACGGCTTCGAGAAGAAGCACATGGAAGCCCTAGCCGCGAAGTTCAGCTGGGAGGTCCTCGACAATTTTCTGCGCTGGGTCGCCAATGAGGAAGTCTTCGCTCAGAACATAAATGACCTTCCCGACGAAGGCACCGGCAAGCTGGTCGAGGTCACGATCAAATACAAGAACCTGCAGTGGTCGTTTTCATGTGCGCCGAATGATCTGGGTGGCCACGAAGGCGGCGGTGAACTTTCGAAGCAACCGCACTATCACTTCCAGATGTTCGTCGATGGCAAGCCGTTCATCCGCTACAACGACTTCCATCTCCCGCTGCATGTGATGGATATCGGGTTCCTTGAGTTCAAGCGCGCAAATCCAAGGGTCGTAAAGCGCATCGTGGGCGGCGCCGGGATGGCCGAAATTCTCCACGAAGCGAACCTGGAGAATATCGTCAACCATACCGTATCGGGCTCGGAGGCTGACGCTGACAAGGCGCCGTTCCAAATGGACACGCTGATTTTCGCCGAGCCCGGCAAGCCGATGAAAGGCGAGGACATTCAGAAAATGTTTCTGGACGCACGGGCCAACGGCATCACGGTCGCCAAGAAGGCGCGCGAAATGCCTAACGTCCGTTCGAAACCTATGTGTCGGCGGGCCCTGGTGTCATTGAGCAGACAGTCCGCTCTGGCCGCGGCCGGGCCAAGAAGGCCCTGCGCGATCAGGATCGGACGTGGCGTGAGCAACAGAAGCGCAACGCTTGATGCGGACGCGCGCGCCGCCGCGACAAAACGCTTTGGTGTCAGTCGCACAAGGAAGTTTGATGACCGCTTCGGGTCATTCGCGACCGAGGCGAAGCTGACGGCTCATCCGGCAATGTCCGATATGCCCCTGATAGCGACCGATTTGTTTCGTCGCCGCGAAATGACGCGACGGGCTACTTTCTACCGCACGCAACCGCAGCAAACAGAAGGCACGACGCGCCGGCATCGTGATGCCCGGTCGGACGCCACGCGGTCGCGCGCGCGCTTGCATCCGATAATCAATTTCGCGCCCGCAGCTTCAGCGACGATGCACCGAGCACGACGTTCACGGCGATCGAACCTTGCAGCGAGAGCGGCTGCAGTGCGATCGTGCGCCCTGACCCACCCAGCAGCACGTTTGCGCCGGCGCCCAGGCCTATTCCGAGATCGCCGGACACGCCGATATATTCACCAGCCAGAGCGCCGACTGGCATGCCGGTCGTTGGCGCAAATACTGCCCAGCCGAGGACGCTGCCGGCGCTAACGCCGACATCGAGCCCGACGGTATTGATGGCGCCGTCGTAACCTTCCGGCGGCAATGCCTGATTATTGGGAGTGTAGCGGCAATCCATTGGCTGGTGGCCGAAAATGATAAAGCCGATGCTTGGATCAACCCGGCAGGCAAGCCCGCCGACTTGTGTCCACGACTGTGGCGCCTGCGCCGTCGCCGGCAGAGACAGCATCGCCGCTAGGGCGAATGTTATAATGAGAACGCGGTGGTATGACATGATCGTTGGTCCCCCATGTGCCAATTTGTTCGCTGCGTGTTAGTGCCGCAAAACGCGCCGCACGCTCGCGAGCGCTTTTTTGCATGCCTTGGCGTCGCCGGCGGCATCGGCGGTGCGCGCTTGCGCCATGGCGTTTTCGACGGCAGCAACGGCGCGAGGCGAAAGCTCGCCGAGTTTAACTTCAACGGCGGCCATTGAGTGCGGCGTCGGCTGATCGCTCATGCCGGCAAAGCCGCCCTGCTTGGCAACCGGTCCGGCCGCGGCCCTGGTTTCGAGTGCTGCATTGATCCGGCCCCACATGTTGTCGATGTTTGTCGTGCAAGGGCCGGCGTAACTCGCCGTCACCGATGCCGCGATCAAAGCCGCGTTCCAAGCCAAGAGGCGCACTATTGTCACGATAATTCTCCACGCCAGCAGGCGGCGCTACTCGAATGCAAAAATACGCTTCCAGTCGTTTTTCATGCTGATGACGGTCCAGCCGTTTTTCTTTGCCTCTTGGTCTAGCTCGGGCGTAAAAGTACCGACTTTCGTTGCAGGCAATCCGCGCGCAGGACCGTAGGCATATTCACGTTGCGCGTCGTCGTGTAGCACCAGCATCATCAGCCGCGCGCCGTCGCCAGCGGCTGTATATTCCAGCATCTGGCGGTCGCCGTCGGAGTTGCCAAAAGCCGCGCGCGGGCGACGGCCAATCTGTAAGTGAATGCCTTCCGGCTTGCCTGCGTTGTCATTGTTAAGCAGGAGTTTTGGATCTTTGGTCAGGATGGGCTTGCCATCTTTGCCGTAGCCGTATGTCGTGTCGCCAGCGCTGCCGACCACCTGTTCGGGCGGGATGCCGTAGATCCGCTCAGAGTACTGGCGCACAAAGTCTTGGCCGCCGCCGGTTACGATGTAGGTCTTGTAGCCGTTTGCGCGAAAATAACTCAGCACGTCCTGCATAGGTTGGTACGTTAGATCGGTGTACGGCCGTTTCCATTGCGGGTCCTTGGCAATGCTGAGCCATTTCTTCACTTCGGCATCAAACTCATCCACCGTCATGCCACTGAGCGTGGCCATAGCAATTTCTTCCAAGCCTCGGAGCGGCAGCTTCGCAATTGCCTCGCGGTCACCGGACAGCACGGTCTTGAATAGCTCAACTTTAGCAAGTCCCGGCTTCGTCTTGACCACCGCCGGCACCCGGTCGAAGCAATAAATAAGCTGGCTGTAGACCGGGTGCTCGACCCAAAGGGTGCCGTCCTGATCGAAAGTGGCAATGCGCTGTTCGACCGGCACGAATTTCGGGTTCGCCGAGTCCGTGGTGGCGCGCACGAAGTCGAGGATCGCCTGTTTCGCCGGTCCGTCATTCCAGGACGCGAGTGGCGCGTCCGATGGAGTTTGTGCCTGGGCTTGCGCCGAAAGCAGCGATCCCGCCGCCGGGAGCAGAGCCAGACTGGAAACCAGAGTGCGCCGATTGACGTCCGACGATGGCATGTGCGCCTCCATCAGAGATGTGGCGGGCGCGCCTTGAGGCGCGCCCACCATTCGCGGTTGGTTTATTGCCCTTCGTGGCTCTTCATCAATTGCTCAATTTTCTCTTTGACCTGGGCGAGATTGAAGGACGCGGCCTGCTGCATCGGCGGGAAGTCGAGGAACGATTGTGCCGCCGCCCCTACGGTCTGCTGCACCTGCACGAAGCGCCAGAACTCACGCGCCATGAACTCGTTCATGTAGCCGCCGCCCATGTCATTGGTCGTCTCACCACGAATCGATGGCGTCCTTTCGAACGGATCCTGGCGGATGTTGACGATCGTCGGCATGTCGGTCGTGACTTTCTCGCCCGGCCAGCCGAACGGCTGCTGGTAGAACTGGAACTTGAAGTCATCGATGCGGATGGCGCCAAGTTGCGATTTGCCGAAGTAGAAAATTTCGTGCCGTGCCGAGGGCCCTTTGCCAGTTATCAGATCCATCTGGTTGTAGCCGTCGAGGTGGTTCTTGTAGGTCTGGCCGTTAATCTGCACTCCCTGCAAAAGCTGCTGGACGATGTCCGGATTGCCAGCCGCTGCCACAAGCGTCGGCAGCCAGTCCAGGCCAGAGAAGATGCCGTTTTCCACCGAACCCGGTTTGATCTTCCCCGGCCAGCGGGCGATGCAAGGCACCCGGAAGCCACCTTCGTACACCGTACCCTTGGTGGCGCGGAACGGCGTCATGCCGCCGTCGGGCCAAGTGAACACTTCGGCGCCGTTGTCAGTGGTGAAGATGACGATGGTGTTGTCTGCAATACCGGTATCGTCGAGATGCTGGAGCAAATCGCCGATGTCATCGTCCATCTGCGCCATGCCGGCTTCTTCCAGGCCGTAGTTGCTCTCGTAGTTCATCTTCGCCTGGTACTTCTGCTGAAGGTAGGTGAAGACGTGCATGCGCGTGGTGTTGTGCCAGATAAAGAACGGTTTATTGGCCTGCTTCGCCCGATCCATGAAGCCCTTCGATTGCTCGACCAGCACTTCGTCGAAGGTCTCCATATCGTATTTGGCGTCGCGGCCCTTCTGCCACATCATGTGATCGGCAGTCATGTCCTTGAAAGGCTTCAACGGACCTTCGTCGACGATGCGCTGCTTGCCGACTTTGCCCCAGCGCGGCTGCACTGTCGGGTCGTCGATATCGGTCGCGTAGGAATGCACCAGATTGCGCGGGCCGTATTTGTCGATCCAGTCCTGCGGATAGTCGAACCAGTACGGATCGGACATCGCGTCAAGATGGTACAGATAACCGAAGAACTCGTCGAAGCCGTGCACCGTCGGCAGATATTTGTTCATGTCGCCGAGATGGTTCTTGCCGAACTGCCCGGTGGCATAGCCCATCGACTTCAACAGAAGGGCAGTCGTTACCGACTGATCGGGCATGCCGACGTCGGCGCCGGCCTGGCCGACCGTGGTCAGGCCCGTGCGCAACGGAATCTGTCCGGTGATGAAGTTGGCGCGGCCGGCGGTACAGCTCGCTTCGGCGTAGTAGTCGGTGAAGCGCACACCGCCGGCGGCGAGCTTGTCGAGGTTCGGCGTCTTGCCGGACATGATGCCTTGGTGATAGGCGCCGATATTGAACCAGCCGACATCGTCGCCCATGATGACGAGGATGTTCGGTTTGCTGCCCGCCGGCGCTGCTTGCTGCGCTTGCGCAACAGCTTTTTCAACACTTGCCGCCGTGCTCAGCGCCGAAGCAGCCGCGAGTGTCGTACTCGCAAGCAGCATATTGCGGCGGCTCAATGCGGACTTCTGTTGTCGCTTTCGTCGTTGTGTCGCTCATGACTCTTTCCTCTCTCGGATGATGCAACGAAATCCGACGTGGCTTGTGGATGTATCGACCGGCTTGCGCGTGCCGCGCAGCCGGTCGGTAGCGGCGGCAATAGTTCGGAGCGCAGAGATGCGAGCCGCCTTTGAGCACCTTGCGTGGAATCTTGATGTTGGGCTGGCAGGTATCGTAGCTCGCGCTTTCCGGTCCGCCGCGCGGATTTTCCGGAATGCAGCACGCCTTCGGCGCGTCGGGCTCATGCCTGGGTGAGTACCAATCGCTCGTCCATTCCCAGACATTGCCGATCATGTCGTAGACGCCATAGCCATTTGGCGGAAACGCCTTCACCGGCGACGTGCGCTCGAAGCCGTCCTCGCAAATATTCTGCAAACGGGAAATCGCCCTGCCAAGTATTGGCCATATGCTTGCCGCCGGGCGTGAACTCGTCGCCCCATGCGTATTCCGCACCGTCGATGCCGCCGCGCGCGGCAAATTCCCATTCCGCTTCGGTCGGCAGGTCTTTGCCTGCCCATACTGCGTAAGCTTCGGCATCGCGATATGCGACATGGACCACGGGATGGTCATCCATTCCGCTGATCGAGCTGCGCGGGCCATAAGGCCGGCGCCAATTGGCGCCAAGTTTGAAATTCCACCATTGCGACCAGTCGCGCAAATTGACCGCATGTTTGGGCGGCGTGAAAACCAGCGAAGCGGCCTTCAGCATGTGCGGCAATGCGCCGGGATAATCCTTCGGGTCAGGCGCGATTTCCGCGAACGTAACGTGGCCGGTATCGTTGACGAATTTGCGAAATTCGCGATTGGTGACGGGCGTACTGTCGATCCAGAAGTCGTCGACAGTGACGCGGTGCGCCGGCGCCTCTTCGGGATAATGCTTGTCCGATCCCATGCGGTACGTGCTGCCGGGAATCCAGGTCATGTTCGGCAGCGCCGATTGGCCGGGCCATGCTACCGATGCAACAACAGCAGTGTCCCCCACGCGCTCCTCACATTAAACGAGGGAAGCTTTGGCGATCGTCGCACCGGATTTTTAGATACTTAAATCGCTTATTGCAGCAAAGTCTTTTCATTATCGCGCGTAGTCCGGCACGCGTCACCTTAGGTTATCGACACTCTTAACCGTTGGGTGATGACAAACACGTGATGTTCAGCGCATGAATTGCATCAAAATGCAACTCCGCTGGTAACCACCGGCAACAATCCATCGATCTTTTCGGCAACGCAACATCGTATATTTACGCCTGCATCAACGGCTTATCGACAACTGTGGTCGCGAAGCCACGTCGGCATCAAATCCGCATTCGCGCCGCGAATTGTTACCGCGCGCTCTGGCGCGAGCGTCAACTTGCGGTAGGCTGAGTGCGTTCAAGATGACTTGAGGACGAGAAGCAGAACAACTCGGGGGGCCAGCATGAGACCGGGTCACTGCGCTTTACGCTTTCACGTGACACGAACTTTCGGGGTTTATTCTAATCGATTGCGGCGAAGCGCGGCAGCAGTGCTGATCGCGGTTGCTGTCCTTGCATTGCATGCCGGCGTTGCACGCGCGGACGAGAACGGCGTGAGCTTTTGGGTGCCGGGCTTTTTTGGCAGCTTGGCCGCGACGCCGCAATCACCGGGTTGGTCGCTGGCAGCCATCAACTACTATACGAACGTATCGGCGAGCGGCAACGCCGCCCTCTCTCGCGAAATCAGCCTAGGCCAATTCAACCCGACGCTTAACGCCAGCATAAGCGCCAATATCAGCGCCCGGGCCGACATCGGTTTTTTTGCTCCGAGTTACGTGTTTGCGACGCCGCTTCTCGGTGGCCAGGCCTCTGCCACGCTCCTGATGGCTTATGGCCAAAATAGTACCGGGCTGAATGGGACTTTAACCGGCACGGTGGGCGGCATTCCGTTCACCAGGACCGTTGGTCTCAACCAAACGACCACGGGTGTTGGCGATCTGATCCCGCAATTTGCGGTGCGCTGGAATGCCGGCGTCAACAATTACATGGCTTACCTGACCGGCGACATCCCGGTCGGCGATTACAGCTCCAACAATCTCGCCAATATCGGCATCGGGCACGGCGCCATCGACGGCGGCGTCGGCTATACCTATTTTGATCCAAAGACCGGCCATGAATTTTCGGCGGTCGCAGGACTGACTGGAAACTTGGAGAATGACTCGACAAGCTACACGAACGGCGTCGATTTCCACCTCGACTGGGGCGCATCGCAATTCTTGACCAAACAATTGCAGGTCGGCCTGGTCGGCTATGTGTACGAACAGCTTACGCCAGATAGCGGTTGTGCACCGATCGTGTGCCCGATGGAATCGCGCGTCCTGGGTATTGGCCCGCAAATCGGATACGTATTCCCGGTAGGGGGCATGCAGGGCTATCTTAACCTGAAGGGCTATAAGGAGTTCGACAACAACGACCGGCCCGACGGCTACAATGTCTGGTTGACGTTCGTGCTATCGCCGGCTCCGCAGTCTGCCACGGCGCCGCCGTCCATGGTTACCAAGGCGCCGCCGCACGGCTGAGAGATGATCTCTACCAGCTCCTCAGATCAGTTCCGGTTATGGGGCTCGCCTGCGTAATCGATCGGCCCGGGTACAACGCCCGCTATCTCGAGAAGTACGGCCGGCAACGTTGGTCGCTGTGCAAGAGCGCGTTCACGATTAGCGTCGAACGAGCCGCGAAATACGCTCGGACGCAGAATTGTCAACTGCGCGTATTGCCCGAGCGGTGTAACAAGACCGAAGATCGGGTGCTCAAGGGCTACTACAACGACCTCAAGAGGGTCGGCCAACCGTTCGATGCGACTAGGTCTGAAAAATATCGACCGCTGACGCCGGCGGAATTTGCCGCGACGCTGCTGGAGTTTCAGCCCAAAAGCAAATCGTCACCGATGGCGCAGTTCGCGGATCTGTATCTCTGGCCGCTGTGCATGGGCGGATACAACGCGAACAACCGGCCGTACAGGCGATTGTAAAGAGGATGGCAAGCTGATCGAATGCCATCTGCCGGAGAACGACTGGAGCATGTTGGCGACGAAATACTACTGCTTCGATGCGGCAGATCCAAAAACCAAAAACCCCGCCGGCTAAGGCGGGGTTAGGTCGGCCACACACGGTGACCTCGGGGCAGAGCCCGTACGTACAATAGCGATTTGACCTTTAAGTTTCAATAAATCACTGCCCTGTGAACAGCAATCCGAGTTAGGGCGCCTCTGTTAGCGAAGCAGATATTTGAATACCAAATTTGCTGCAGGAGCCTTGGGGGTAGCCTTGTGGGTAAAAAGCTGCATAACGGCAAAAACCAAATTAGATCAATATTATTTGGCTCCCCGGGCCGGATTCGAACCAGCGACCAACCGGTTAACAGCCGGTTGCTCTACCACTGAGCTACCGGGGAACGGCAGCACCTTAAGTGCGCGGGTTGCGTATAACAAAGCTAAACGCGCTTTGAAAGCCGAACCCTCGGCACTTTCCTGCGAAGACTGGTGGGACCAGGGGAGTGGAGGCCACGCCCGGAATTGAACCGGGGTACACGGTTTTGCAGACCGTTGCGTAACCACTCCGCCACGTGGCCGTCACAAGCAGCGGCACTCATAGAACCGCCGCCGCAAAGCACTTGCTCTATAGAGGAACACCCCTCTTCGGGCAACGCTACGCCGACAAGTCTTAACGTTCCTGCGTCGGCCGAAGCAGCGGCCGGCGACAGCGCCAGACTTGCGTTTTGCCGGACCCTGCCGCAGAACGCTGGTCGGCTGAAACCGAAAGCAGACGCATGTTCGACACGGTCACGGCTCGCCGCATGATGGTCGACGGACAGATTCGCACGGCCGACGTTACCGATCTTGACTTGATAGGTGCGATGCTCGCGGTTCCGCGCGAGCGGTTCGCGCCGCCGGCGGTCGCCGGACAGGCTTACGTCGATAGCGATCTGCCGATCGGGGATGGGCGCGCGTTGCTCAAGCCGATGGTGCTTGCCAAGCTTCTTCAAGCCCTCCAGGTGCGCAGCGGCAGCCATGTTCTCGATGTCGGCTGTGGCACCGGTTACTCGTCCGCGGTGCTGGCGCGGCTGGCCAGTTCGGTTGTTGCGTTGGAGGAGGACGAAGACTTGGCACGGCACGCGGAGCAGGCGCTCGCGGCCACCACTGACGGCCATGTTGTCCTCGCCGTCGGGCCACTGACCAAGGGCTGGCCGCAGGCGGGACCCTATGACCTTATTCTGCTCAACGGGGCGGTTGAAATTCTGCCTGACGCGTTGGGCCGACAATTGAAGCCGGACGGCCGGCTGGCCTGCGTTTTCGGTTGTGCGCCGGCGACCAAAGCGATGATTTTTCGCCAAATTGAAGGCCATTTGGTCGGGCGCCCGATATTCGACGCTGGGGCCGCGTTATTGCCCGGTTTCGCAGCGCTGCCGTCATTCGTTTTCTGACGCCCACACAGCCGCGGCCCCGTACTTGAGGCGCTATCCCCGGCTTTTCCTTCCCCGGTCCCGATCTTGGGTCAGGACCTGTTGCGCTTATGTGCCAATTGCCAGAATTCTGCTTGTTGTCCCCTGGCCGGGGGTTTCACGGTGCGTCCGGTCCCCCTAAAGTCGGATGTTCCACTCCGTCTGCCGGCTTCGGCGGCGGAATGAAGAGCTGCTGCACTGACTAATGAGTCCCGAGGGGCAGGTAGTTGAGGGGCAGGTAGTGCGGGGCGGGTGGTGCAGGGGTAGGGCGGACGCAGTGGATAGGTCACTGAACGTCGTGGGATCGCGGGCTCGTTCAGGGCTGCTTGCCTGCTTCGCTCTGGCTGGCGCGCTCGGCATGTGCTGTGGCGGTGCCGCGGCTGACACCCTCGAATGGGCCCTCGTGCTGGCCTACCAAAATAATCCGGCTCTTAATGCCCAGCGCGCTTCGCTACGCTCGATCGACGAGAACGTTCCGCAGGCACTCTCTGGCTATCGTCCGAAGATTTCGGTCACGGCCAACGGTGGCTATGACTATGCCAGCACGCTTTCGCATTCGGTTAATCAGCAAGTCTTCCCAAATACCGTGAGCTACACAAATTTCGCCGAGCCGTTTGAACAGCGCGGTGTCGGCGCGAGCGCCACGCAGACGCTGTTCAACGGATTGCAGACCGCGAACAAAGTGCGCCAGGCCGAAAGTCAGGTCATGGGCGCGCGGGAGACCTTGCGTGTGACCGAGCAGCAGGTGCTGCTCGACGCTTCGACGGCCTACATGAATTTGTTGCGCGATCAGGCGATCCTCGATCTCAATCATAGCAACGTCGAAGTGTTGACCGAGCAGCTCAAGCAAACGCGCGACCGCTTCAATGTCGGCGAGGTCACCCGCACCGACGTGGCCCAGTCGGAATCGCGGCTCGCCGCGGGACGATCGTCGTTGCTCGGTGCGCAAGCGAACTACGTGACGTCGCAAGCCAATTATCGGCGCGTCATCGGCGTCGAACCCGGCCGCCTCGCTCCCGGCACGCCGGTCGACCGGTTCTCGCCGAAAGTGCTCAATGTGGCGGTCACGGAAGGCCAACAGCAGAGCCCGTCCGTATTGGCCGCAATGTACGGTGTCGATGTCGCCGAACTCGCAGTCAAGGTTAGCGAAGGTTCGCTGTATCCCAACCTCGCCGTGGTCGCGAGTGCGTCGAAGAGTTGGGATCCGCTCTACAACGTCAACAAACAGACGCTGGCCTCGGTCGTGGGCCAGTTGACCGTGCCGATCTACCAGGGTGGCGGAGAGTATTCGGCGATCCGGCAGTCCAAGGAAAGCCTTGGTCAGCAACGCCTCAATCTCGATGTCAACCGCGATCAGGCGCGTGAAACTGTTGTGCAGAGCTGGGGTCAGCTTGACGCCACTAAGGCGCAGATTGAAGCCACGACCGCGCAGGTCAATGCCGCGGAAATCGCGCTGAATGGCGTCCGCGAGGAGGCCCGCGTTGGCCAACGCACTACGCTCGATGTGCTCAATGCGCAACAGGAACTCGTCAATGCCCGGGTGGCGCTGGTGACCGCGCAACACGATCGCGTCGTGGCGTCATATACGTTGCTGGCGTCCGTTGGCGGGCTGTCGATGCAAAGGCTTGGTCTCAACGTGCCGATCTACGATCCTCAGGTGCACTATCAGCAAGTGCGGGATGCATGGATCGGCGTGCGTACGCCGGACGGCAGATAGGACGAAGTAAGACGGGGCCCGATTTGAGGGTCGGAGGTCGCCGTGTCCACAGGCCTCTGTTCGAATGAGATTCTCGGCATGACATACCCGCTGGCAGCGTTCCATAATTGGCTTGGATGATTCGCCGCCGTGGTGCGGTCGGGAAGTATGGATTTGCGGCGTTAGGCTCTTGGGGATCTAACGCGTGGTGGCGAGGAAGCGCGAATGACGCAACCGGCGAAATCGCAGGAACCGTCGATGGAGGAGATTCTCGCCTCCATTCGCCGCATCATCGCCGACGACGACGCCACCAAGTCAACGCAGAAACCGGCTGAGGCTGCGCCCGCGGCGCCTCCGGCGCGGCCCGAGCCTCCGCCTCGGCCGCCAAATCCAGCGCCGCGCGTTCCAGATCCGAGCCTGTCGGCGAGCCCGGAGCCAGCCGAGCCCGGGCCAGAGGACAGCGCGACTGGGGAACAGTCTGCTGATATCCTCGATCTTACGGAGTTGATGGCCTCGCCGATGTCACCTCCGCAGCCATCGGAGCCGCATCCAATGCCTGAACCCGCCTTTCGCACCATCGACGGCAATTTTGATGTCAGCTACGAGGATTCGGTGGAGAGGCCTGCAGCGCAGCGACATGTCGGCGAGCTGTCCTCGCAACTGCTATCCGGCGCAACGAGCGCGGCGGTCGATTCGGCCTTTAATACGCTGGCGCAAACCGTGCTGGTGCAAAATGCCCGCACGCTTGAGGATCTGGTGCGCGAAATGCTGCGGCCGATGCTTAAATCTTGGCTCGACGACAATCTCCCTGGCTTGGTGGAGCGTCTGGTCCGGGCCGAGATCGAGCGCGTCTCGCGCGGCCGAATGGGCTAAGAGCGGCACGCCGTCACCGGGAGCCAAGCGGCAGACGCTAAGCGCCTTTCAATGCAGTGGCGAGCCGCGCCGCCTGTTCGAATAGCACGCTCGGCTCTTCCTTAAAGCTTGCCGGCGCCTTGAGCGCCACGCCGGTCTTTCGCGGAATGACATGGATATGCAGGTGGAACACGACTTGGCCGCCTGCCGGCTCATTGAACTGCTGGATGGTCAGGCCGTCGGCATCGAAAACCTTCACTGCCGCTCTTGCGATCTTCTGCGCCACTTTGATCAAGTGGGCGAGATCGTCCGGTGCTATGTCGAGGAAGGTGCGTGCCGGTGCTTTTGGGATGACCAGGGTGTGGCCTTGTGCCCGGGGCATGATGTCGAGGAAGGCGAATGCTTTGTCGTCTTCAAAAACCCTGTACGCTGGCAACTCGCCGCGCAGGATCCTGGCAAAGATATTCTTGGTGTCGTAGCCCGGCATCGCCATCTCCGCTGCGATCGTAACAATCAGTCCTCGTCGAAGACCAGATCCTTGCGGTAGGGCGCCAAGGTAGCAAGCTCGGCGCCGGCCGCTTCCACATAGGCGCGCTCGCGCACCAGATAATCGGCAATGGCCCGGCGCAGGCCGGGGTCGGCGATGTAATGGGCCGAATGGGTCGTCTTAGGCATGTAGCCGCGGGCAATCTTGTGTTCGCCCTGCGCGCCAGCCTCGACGAAGCTGAGTTTGTTGGCGATCGCATAATCGATGGCCTGATAGTAACACAGCTCGAAATGCAGGAACGGATGGTGCTCGCTGGCGCCCCAGTGCCGGCCGAATAATGTGTGCGAGCCGATGAAATTGATGGCGCCGGCTATCCAGCGTCCGGCGCGCTTGGCCATCACCAGCAGGATCTGATCGCTCATGCGTTCACCAGCCAGCGAGTAGAACGAGCGGGTGAGGTAGGGCCGGCCCCATTTGCGCGACCCGGTCTCCATGTAGAACTCGAAGAAAGCATCCCATGCGCTTTCGGTCAGATCGCGGCCGGTCAACCAATGCACCGTTACATCGTTGGCAAGCGCGTCGCGCCGCTCGCGGCGGATGGTCTTGCGCTTACGCGCGGACAGCGCCGCGAGGAAATCATCGAAGTTGCCATAGCCGGCGTTAGCCCAGTGGAATTGCTGGTCGGTACGCTGGAGGAAGCCTTGCTGGCCGAGGAATTGCCATTCCGGCTCGGTCGCAAAAGTGACGTGAACCCCCGATGCGTTATCGATCCGGCAAAGCTCTATCAGGCCTGCGACAAGCCCCTGGCGCGCGATTTCGGCGTGAGGTCCTGCCCGCACCAGGAGCCGCCGCCCAGTGGCGGGCGTGAAAGGCACCGCGACCTGGAATTTCGGATAGTAGTCGCCGCCCGCGCGCTCGTAGGCCTCGGCCCAGCCGCGGTCGAAGACATACTCGCCGCGAGAATGGCTCTTGATGTAGCAGGGCGCCGCGCCGAGCAGCGATCCGTCCGCGGATTTGACCAGGAGATGCTGTGCTTGCCACCCCGAACGGCCGCCAACCGAGCCGGAGTCCTCAAGCGCTGATAGAAAAGCGTGTGATATGAATGGATTGTAGACAGATACTTCATCGGGTGTTTGAGCTGTCGAGGCGCTTGGGATATCTGCATCATCCAGATTTGTAGCCGACGGCATGATTTGTTTGATTTTACTTGAAGAATCCGAGATTGGATTGGCGCAGGCATTCCAGGCGGCCGGCTCCGCCTCGCCAATAGCGCGGAGCGTGTGGACGCGAAGCGCGGCCGCGCCAGTGTCGCGTCGTTCTTGGCTGTCGCCGCCAGCCGCTTTGCCTTGTGCTTCCTTCATGGCCGGAAGCCCTCAAAAATCATTTGATCGGCCCAGCGAGCGGCGCGCTGCCGCTCCAGCTCCGTGCGCACCGCCCATGTGAGCAGCGGCATGCTTAAAACGTGCCGCGCAAAAAGCGGTGCCGGTGCCGGCAGATCGGCGACCGCATAAGCCACGAATTGCGGTCGCGCCGTCAAGGCCGTGACCAGGTAGCCCATGCCCAGCCGCATCCAGGCTGGCATCAAATCCCAATATGGATGCGGCCGGTACTTTGCGGCGATGATTCCGCGCACAAGCTTCGGACCTTGTTGCTCCAAGACGTTGAGCTGGCGCGGATCGAAGGACATTGGCCCCACGGGGCCGCGATAACCGGCAAGAATTTCGGCGACGCGCGCGGGAAGGCGGGCATCGCCATCGAACCGGCTCTTGAGCTCGATCAGCATAGTGATGCGGCCGGCGACGAGGTCGCAAAGCTCTCCAAGCGTCATCATGCGATCCTCGGTAGCGCGGAACGGGACGCGCTTGAGTTCGGCCACGGTGAGCTGATCGAGCCGGCCTTCGCCGTCAGTCAGGCGACCGAGCACGTCGTCATGGTGCACCATGGCCTCGCCATCGGCTGTGATCTGCACGTCGACCTCGATGCCATAATTGGCGACGATTGCCGCGCGCACGGCAGAGGGCGTGTTCTCTATCACACCGTGCTCAGCATCATGCAGCCCGCGATGGGCGAAGGGCCGGGCGATGAGCCATTCGAGCGAGGTCCACACCGCGTCAGGATACCTCGAAGGTGCCTTCGACTTCGACGGCTGCATCGACCGGCAACGCGGAGACGCCGACAGTCGAGCGAGCGTGCTTGCCCTTGTCGCCGAATACCTCAACCATTAAATCGGACGCGCCATTCATAACTTTTGGGCCGTCCGTGAATCCCGGTGCCGAGTTGATGAATCCGCCGAGCCGCACCACCTGCTTGACCTTGTCGAGGTCCCCGACTGCGGCCTTGACCTGGTTGAGAAGGCTGATGGCGCAGGCGCGAGCCGCCTTTTGCCCATCCTCGATCGACACGCCAGCGCCAAGCTGGCCCTTGGCGACGAGCTTGCTGTCGCCGTCGAGGCAAATCTGGCCGGAGACCGTGAGCAAATTGCCGGTACGCACGTACGGCACGTAGTTGGCGATCGGCTTGGCGGGCTCCTTGAGGGTGACGCCGAGCTCCTTCAGCTTGCCTTCTACAATGCCGGCCATCGCTGTCCTCCGAAAGGTTTTCCGCCGTATTCAGGCGGCATGGTCTTCGCCGATTGAGGCCACCCACGCAAGCGGGCCACGAACGGATCACGGTTGCGGGCAGCGCACAAGGTGCCTATCCTCGCCGCAATTCGAGCGACATAACGACTGCATAAGTGGAAGAGGAAACGGCGGAGGCGGGGCGATTCCTGAAGCGGGCAGAGCGAGAGGGAAGGATAGCCGTGCATCGCGCGTTTGGGTCGCCGAGAGCAACAATCGCCTTGGTCATGCTGATCTTTGCACCGGCTTTCAGCGTCGTGGCGCAGGATGCTCCGATTGTCCTCGTGCCGCACCGGGCGCTTTATGACCTCTCGCTCAGCGAGACCCGTAATAATTCGCAGATTGCTGGGGTGCGCGGGCGCATCATGTATGATTTCGGCGGCAGCACCTGCGAAGGCTATTCGCTGGAATTTCGCCAGGTATCGGAACTCGATTCCGGTGAAGGTAAAGTGTCCACCAGCGATCTGCGCTCGACGACGTGGGAAGGCGCCGACGCCAAGAGCTTTAAATTCACATCGGAGAATTACGTCGACCAGAGTCTTGTGGATACTGTCGACGGCAATGCCGAACACGGCGCGACTGCGACGGCCGTGAAGCTCGTCAAACCTGTAACCAAGAGCCTCGACCTCGACGCAAAGGTCGTATTTCCCACCGAACACATGGTGCGCGCGATCGCGGCGGCGCGCGCCGGCGGGACCATCCTCGATTTTCCGGTTTTTGACGGCTCGGACACTGGCGACAAGGTATTCGATACCCTCACCGTGATCGGAAAGAAGATCGCGCCCGACGAGCGCAATCATGACGACGCCGCGGCAGGCGAGCCGAAGCTCGCGCACGTGCCGCGCTGGCCGGTGACGATCAGCTATTTCGACAAGACCAAGAACGCTGAAAGTTCGGAGCAAACACCGGCTTATGCGATCGGCTTCGAGCTTTACGAGAACGGCGTTTCGCGCGCGCTATCGCTCGACTACAACGACTTCGTGGTGACTGGAAAGCTGACTTCGCTCGAATTCAAGGAAGCAAAGCCATGTCCGTGAATAAGCCCTGCCCATAAATGATGGCAGTCAGGTCTCCTCCGGCCCCTCAAACGCTAGTCCCCTGACCACGGCATCGTCGCCGAAGCGGGCGCGTACCCGGTCAACGGCATGCTCGGCTTGGGCGGCACGGCCGTCGACCAGGTCGGCGGGATCGGCTTCGTCGGCAGTGACGATCGAGCTCACGCCGACGCCAAGGAGCCGGTAGCGGGTACCGTCAGCCTCGCGCTGGAGCAAGCCTCGTGCGGCAGCGAAAATGCGCTGCGCAAGCTGCGTCGGTGAATCCAGCGAACGCGCGCGGGTGCGGATGCGAAAGTCGGCGGTCTTGAGCTTGAGCGTCACGGTCGAGCCGGCGAGTTCTTTGGCCTTCAGCCGCGCGGATACTTCTTCGGTTTGACTCCAAAGAATTCGTTCCAGAGCGACGAAACCCGACAGATCGCGCTCGAACGTGGTTTCCGAGGACACGCTCTTGGTTTCGCGATCTGCGCTGACAGTGCGCGCATCGAGGCCGCGGGCCAGTCGCGACAGGCGCCGACCTTCCTCCCCATAGCGGCGCGTCAGGTCAATCTCGCTCATGCATTGCAGGTCGGAGATGTGGTGAAGTCCGTCGCGGGCATATCGCGCTGCGCTTGCCTTGCCGACGCCGTAGATGAAGCTCACCGGCTTCGGCGCCAGGAAAGCTTGTGCGTCGCTTGCGCCGAGCACTGCAAAGCCGCGCGGTTTGTCGAGCTCTGATGCCACTTTGGCGAGGAATTTGTTGCAGGACAGGCCAATCGAAACAGTAATGCGCAGCTTCTTTTCGACCGCACCGGCAAAGCGGGCGAGCGCCTTGGCGGGCGACATGCCATGCAGCCGCGCGGTGCCGCCAAGGTCGAGGAAGGCCTCGTCGATCGACAAGGGCTCGACCAGCGGCGTGAGCGCCAGCATCATCTGGCGGACCTCGCGACCGGCCTTGGAATATTTCTCCATGTTCGGCCGAACCACTTTGGCATGCGGACACAGCCGCAGGGCTTCGAACATCGGCATCGCCGATTTCACGCCGAAGGTACGCGCCACATAGCAAGCGGTGGCGACCACGCCGCGTTTGCCGCCGCCGACGATGACAGGCTCGGCGGCGAGCGAAGGATCATCGCGCTTTTCGATGGTGGCGTAGAAAGCGTCGCAGTCGACGTGAGCGATGGACAGCGTTTCGAGTTCGGCATGACGCACAAGGCGCGGCGAGCCGCAGGCCGGGCAGCGCACGGCTCGTGGTGCGCTATCGGCAAGGCAGTCGCGGCAGAAGCTCGTGCTCACGGCAAACTTTCTTCAAGGCAAATCGCGTTCCCACCTGCCGCCGAGCGTGCCGTGCGCCCGCGCAATTTCAGCCGGATTGATGGCCGCGCTGTCGCAGAAGGCGATCAAGAGGGACTCGTCAGCAAGCATATGCTCGAGCACCCCTACGAGAAAGTCCGGGTGGCTTGCCGACTCACGGATCGCTTCGGGCGTGAGCCCGGTTGCGGCGAGAAAGCCGGCGAGCCGTTCGGAATCATTGGCGAGGAATGCAAGCGCCTGAATCGCCAATGATTCTGCCGCTTCCCGAGTCCGTGATGAGCGCGACTTCATGGGCCAATATTTGCCTTTCCGTAACAAATCGGCACTACCTTGATTGCAACGGCGGTCGCGTAGTGGGCGAATCTTCCATGCGCGGGCCGCCGTCGTCATTGGGCCGGGGCAGCCTGAAGGAACGGGGATGGCCAAGACTGTCCTGATTGTGGAGGACAACGAGCTCAATATGAAGCTCTTCCACGACCTGTTGGAGGCCCACGGCTACGCGACAGTCGGGACGCGCAACGGCATCGAAGCGATCGATCTTGCACGCAAGCACCGGCCCGACCTCATCCTGATGGACATTCAGTTACCCGAGGTGTCGGGACTGGAAGTCACCAAGTGGCTGAAAGACGACCAGGAGCTGCGCCGCATCCCGGTCGTCGCCGTCACCGCTTTCGCCATGAAGGGCGACGAAGAGCGTATCCGCCAGGGTGGCTGCGAAGCCTATCTGTCGAAGCCGATCTCGGTGGGCAAGTTCATCGAGACTATCCGCCATTTTCTGGGAAATCCGCAATGACCGCACGCGTCCTCGTCGTCGACGACGTGCCCGCCAACGTGAAGCTGCTAGAGGCGCGGTTATCTGCAGAATATTTCGACGTTATTACCGCCATGAGCGGCGCTGAGGCGCTCGCCATCTGCGAACAAGCCAAATGCGACCTCGTGCTGCTCGACGTCATGATGCCGGACATGGACGGTTTCGAGGTGTGCCGGCGGCTAAAGAGCAGTGCGGCAACCCATCACATCCCGGTCGTAATGGTGACGGCGCTGGACCAGCCGTCCGATAAGGTTCGGGGCCTTGAAGCGGGTGCCGACGATTTCCTGACTAAGCCGATCCCCGAACTGGCCCTGATTGCCCGGGTGCGCTCGCTGGCGCGGCTCAAGATGGTCACCGACGAGTTGCGCATGCGTGCCGTGACCTCGCGCGACATCGGCATCGAATCTCCGGAGCGCGAAGCCCTTGCCGATACCGGCCGCGGCGGCCGCGTGCTGATCGTTGACGATCGGCCGGCGTCCTACGAACGTATCGCGGCGACTCTTTCCAAGGAGCAGCAGGTCGAAGTCGATTCCGATCCGAACCACGCGCTGTTCCACGCCGCGGACGGCAACTATGACCTGCTCATTATCTCGCTTGGTCTGGAGAATTTCGACCCGTTGCGGCTGTGCAGCCAAGTCCGTTCGCTCGAGCGCACGCGCAACATTCCCATCTTGGCGCTGACCGAACCCGACAATAATGCGCGCATGGTGCGAGGACTTGAAATCGGCGTGAACGATTTTCTGGTTCGGCCTATCGACAAGAATGAATTACTGGCGCGGGCGCGCAGTCAGGTGCGCAAGCGCCGCTACACGGAGCGGCTGCGCGACAATGTGCAGATGTCGATCGAGATGGCGATCACCGATGCACTGACCGGCCTTTTCAATCGCCGCTACATGGAAAGTCACCTCTCAACGCTGGTGGAGCAGGCAACGTCTCGCGGAAAGCCGCTCGCCACGCTGATCATCGATATCGACTATTTCAAAGCCATCAACGACAACCACGGTCACGACGCCGGCGATGACGTGTTGCGGGACTTTGCGCTGCGTATCAAGCGGTCGATCCGAGGCATCGATCTGGCGTGCCGCTATGGCGGCGAGGAGTTCGTTCTGGTGATGCCGGAAACCGACATGGCGGTCGCCGCCATGGTTGCGGAGCGGCTGCGCCGACGCATCGCTGCCGAACCGTTTGCGATCGACCAAGGCACGAAGACTGTTCCGGTCACGATCTCGATCGGCATCGCGTCGCTGCGCGGCAAGGATGACAATGCGGCAGGTTTGCTCAAGCGCGCCGACCAGGCGCTGTATCGCGCCAAGCGCGATGGCCGTAATCGCGTCGTGCCCGACGCGGCCTGATTCGACGATTCACCGTTTTCGTTAATTCCTCGCGCGTGCGGTAATCACAATTGTTGTGGTTGACATTAGTTCGATCGCATCGACCGATCCTTGGCTGTTGATTTCCAGGCCGGTTCCGATAGCGTTTTTCCAGCGGCAAAATCTTTGATTGCCAGAAGAAACCGGTGCGCCAGGAGAGGGGCCGGGTTCGCGCGATTTGTTTGAATACCCTGCGGGAATGCTCAGGTCCGCCGCATCTCCTGGGTCCGTAGGGTTCGGCCGGCACGGGAGCGGTGCGAGTGGCCTCCTCGTAACATCGTTTCCTGCCGGCCACTTATCTCAAGAGCGACGCCCGGATCGTTCCAGCAGGACCATTTTCGATCATTCTGACCCATGAATCGCGATGCCCGGCACAAGGCCGGGCATGACGCACGTAAAGCGGCTTATTATTCTTATTTGATCTTGGATTCGCGAAATTCGACGTGCTTTTTCGCTATTGGATCGTATTTCTTTTTCACCAGCTTGTCGGTCATGGTGCGCGAGTTCTTGCGCGTAACGTAATAAAAGCCGGTATCGGCGCTAGATACCAATTTCACCTTGACTGTGACGCTCTTGGCCATGATCGAACCTCAATTCCTGCGGGCGGCTGCCTTGTTGGCCGACAACCTAGTCACCAAGCTCCGAATGTCAAGAAAAGGCCATTGGAGAACCCAATCGGGAGCGATCAGGCCGCCGGCGTCTCTCCTCGCAAAATCTGGTCGAGGACCGCCATATCGATATTGCCCCCCGACAGGATCAGCCCAACGCCCCTGCCGGCATAGCGGTCCTTCTCCTGCAATAGCGCGGCGAGCGGCGCCGCGCCGGCGCCTTCGGCCAGATTGTGCGTGGCCGTATAAAAGAGGCGGATCGCCTCGGCGATTTCGTCCTCGCTGACCCGCACGATGCGAGCCGCCCCTTTGGCGATGATCTCGAACGCTTCGGCCTGCGGATCGCGGCACGCCAT
Source organism: uncultured Alphaproteobacteria bacterium (assembly GCA_963813825.1). GTDB lineage: Bacteria > Pseudomonadota > Alphaproteobacteria > Rhizobiales > Xanthobacteraceae > BOG-931. The sequence goes on along the minus strand of CAWFBB010000014.1, from coordinate 248,736 downwards.
ACCGTCGGCGAACGTCCGCGCCGAATTGGTTTTGACGGGATGCCCCGTTTCGAGCGACAGCGCGTATGCCGGAGCATTGGCAGCGACGACGCCGACGATCTCTGTCTTGAGTCCGAGCAGGTCGCGAACCGTAATCAGACCGCTGATCCCTGAACCCATGCCGATCGGAACATAGACCGCGGCGAGGTCAGAGTGGCTTGCGAACAATTCGTGGGCGTAAGTTGCGACACCTTTCACGAGGTCGCGGTGAAACGACGGCAAGAAATGATAACCGCGCTCGCGCTCGATCTGCGCGGCCATCAGGCGGCTTTCGTCGAAGTCTTTGCCCGCCGTGATCAATTGGCCGCCGAAAGCGACCATGGCGGCGTTCTTCTCGGCCGAATTGCCTTCAGGAACCACGATGATCGCCGGAATGCCATAACGCGCGGCGGCGATGGCGACCGATTGGCCGTGATTGCCGCGGGTCGCCGTGACGACGCCTGCCGGCATTTGCCCGGTGCGGTGCAAGGCATCCATGTAAACCACAGCGCCGCGGGCTTTGAACGATCCGGTCGGTGTGTGGTTCTCGTGCTTGACGATGACGTCGGCGCCAGTGCGCGCCGCGAGCAATGGCCACGCGTAAGCGGGAGTCACGGGCACCAGCGCACGAACCGTGGCCGTGGCGGCGTTCAGTTCGTCAAGGGTGAAGAGGGGCATTCGGCTACAATGATTGTCGGCAATACGGTCGGCTAAAGCTCCTGCCGTACGAATTTCTTGTGCAGCATGCGATAGAGCGGCGCCGGATGATCGTAGCTCATTTCGGTGCTCATGCGGTCCTGCAATTCCTCGAGCGCAATCGCGGTGATGCCGGGCATATCGAGCCGCCGCGCCTCGGTGATCGGTAGCCAGACCAGTTCGACAAGTTCCGCATCCGGCCCGACGAAACCGTCGGCGCGATGCGCAATCGACGAGACGTCGGCTGCGAAGAATCGGCTGTCGAAACGCCGTGACCGGTTCGGGGGAGTGATGGCGCGGGCGATGAAATGGATGGCGCTGAGGTCAGGAACGATGCCGGCCTTGGCAAAGGCTTCCCACGGGCCCGTAGGGGTCAAAATTGGCTCATCGCTCGGAACACCGACCATTAGGCCGGTCTCTTCGTAGGTTTCACGCACCGCCGCCAGCGCAAAGCTTGCCGCCTTCATGGCGCTCGGCCGTTTCACGCGCGTCATCAATCGTGCGATGTGGCGCTCGTGCAAAGACCCGGAGGTCGCCATCTGTCGATCCGTCGGCTCGATACGTCCGCCCGGAAAAACGAACTTTCCAGGCATGAACTTGTGGCGCTCATGGCGGCGGCCGAGCAACACTTTCGGCACCGTTGCGCCGCGGTCGATAAGGATAAGGGTGGCGGAGTCCCGCGGTTTGACGTTCGGAAACGTCTGATCGCGTATCGTCCGCGTCAACCGATCGACCCTGTCGCCGGAACTACCGCTCCCGATCGCCGGATCGCCGCTTCTGTCTTCACTCATTCCGCCTGTTTCCTGCTGCTAGCGCCGGCGACGATGCCGTTCGTCGCGGTGAAATTTCGACCGGCCACGCGGGGGCTGTCCAGTCTTTTGGCGCGCCGTGTCGGCATGGCGCACAAGCTTGAAACGCAACGCGCCGGCAACCGGCGCGGCTTCGACCAGTTCGACTGTAACGGGATCGCCGAGCCTGTGGGTTTCGGTACGACCGATGAACGCGCGGCGGCCTTCGTCAAAGCGGAAATACTCGTCGCCGATGGTGCGGGCCGGGATGAAACCGTCGGCACCGGTCTCGTCGAGTTCGACAAACAAGCCGGCACGCGTGACTCCCGAAATGTGCCCGCTGAATGTCGCGCCGACGCGGTCTGCCAGGAAATGCGCAATCAGGCGGTCCGCGGTCTCGCGCTCGGCCTTCATCGCTCGACGTTCTGTTGCCGAGATCGTCGTGCTTATTTCAGCCAGTGCACGCAGGTCCGTGGTTTCGGCAAGTCCGTCGGAGCCAAGCTTGAGCGCGCGGATGAGTGCGCGATGCACGATGAGGTCGGCGTACCGGCGGATAGGGGAGGTGAAGTGTGCGTAGCGGCGCAGATTGAGGCCGAAGTGACCGTAGTTTTCGGCGGAATATTCGGCCTGCGCCTGGGTGCGTAGCACAACTTCATTGACCAGCCGCTCGACGTCGCGGCCTTTCACCCGGGCAAGGATTTGATTGAACCCATCCGGACGCAGCACGCCACCCTTCGGCAGCGAGATGTCGAGCGTTGCCAGGAATTCGCGTAGCGCGTTGAGTTTTTCCTGGGTTGGCTCGTCGTGCACGCGATAGATCAATGGTGTGTGGGCGCGCTCGCAGGTTTCCGCCGCCGCGACGTTGGCGAGGATCATGAATTCCTCGATCAGCCGGTGCGATTCCAGCCGTTGCGGCACGACGACCCGATCGACGCCGCCGCCGGATGTCAGCAAAATCTTTCGTTCAGGAATGTCGAGATCGAGCGGGCCGCGCTCGTCGCGGGCGCGGGCGACGGCTTTGTAGGCGGCGTAAAGCGGTTCGAGAATCGTTTGCAAGATCGGTTCGGTTACTTCATCGGTGCGGCCTGAAACGGCGAACTGTGCTTGTTCGTAATGCAGCTTGGCGGCAGAACGGATTATCACGCGGTGGAACGTGTGCGAGCGCTTGCGGCCATCGGTGCCGATCACCATCCGTACCGCAATCGCTGGGCGGTCCTCGTTGGCCCGTAACGAGCACAGATCGTTTGAGATTCGTTCAGGCAGCATCGGCACGACGCGGTCGGGGAAATACACCGAATTGCCGCGACGCAGCGCTTCGCGATCAAGCGCCGATTCCGTCCGTACGTAGTGGGCGACATCGGCGATGGCGACGGTGACAATATGGCCGCCAGGATTGCGCGGGTCGGCATCGGGCGTCGCGTGGACGGCATCGTCATGGTCCTTGGCGTCGGGCGGATCGATGGTGACGAAGGGTACCTGTCGCCAGTCTTCGCGGTCCGACAGCGGTGCGGGCAACGCGGCCTCTGCTTCATCGATCACCGCGCGCGAAAATACGTGCGGGATGTCGTGGGCGTGGATGGCGATCAGGCTGATAGCGCGTTCGCTTTTGATGGAGCCCAGTCGTTCAACGACCGAGGCCATTGGCTGACCGAGTCGGCCGCTGCGCGAGACTTCCACGGCAACGAGATCGCCGTCGACGGCTCCCGCGGTATGAGCTGCGGAAATCGAAAGCTCACGACCGAGCTGCTTCTTGTCGATCGGCGCCAGCCTCCCGCCGCCGCCGGGCAAACTTCGAAAGATCCCGAGCACACGATGTTTTGCGCGGTCGAGAACCTTGATGACGCGCGCGCTGATTTCATGCTCGCCGGCCTGTGCGATGCGAAGCAGGGCGCGGTCGCCGACACCGGCGGTTTCGCCGGGATGGGCGCGCCGCGGCGTGGTGATATGGATAACCGGCGGAGCGCCGTGCGCCTCCTCGTCCCATTCGGTTGGCCGCGCCACGAGGTCGCCATCGGGGTCGCGGCCGGTGATGTCGGCCGTCACTACCGGCGGCAATGTGCCCGCAGGGTGCAGACGCTTGTGCCGTCGGTCGACTAGACCTTCGTCGCCAAGTTCGCGCAGCATGTGATTGAGCGCCGCTCGATCCGCGTTCTTGGCGCCGAAGGCGCGGGCGATTTCACGCGCACCGACCTTGCCGCTGCGTTCGCGAATAAACGCAATCAGCTCCTCTTTCGAGGGCAGGTGATTCCGTTTCATAGGCCACTCATTGGCCGTATCCTTGGCCGGCGGCCCGTAACAAGCAAACTATTCGGCGGCCTGGGTGGGCGGCTTCCGGGATGCCTTAGGCGCAGTCCGGCCTTTGGCCGGGTGAGCGCCTGGCCGCTTGCTGGAAGCTTTGACGTGCCGAGCCGTTCCCGGCGATGGTCGCTTGGCTTTGCGCGGCCGCGCGTGCGGCGCCGGACCATTGCGCTCGGCTCTGGCGTCGATCAAGGCCACGGCCTCGTCGAGAGTGATGCTTTCGGGCGTCTTGTCGGCCGGCAGGGTCGCATTGACGCCGTTGTGGCTGACATAAGGACCATAACGGCCCTTCTTTGCTACCACCGGACCGCCCTTGGCCGGATGATCGCCGAGCGCGCGGCCTGGATCGGCGCCGAAACGGCGGCCTTTCGATGGCTGGGCAATCTTTTCCGCGATCAGCGTCACGGCGCGATTGAGCCCGATGCTGAAAACCTCGTCGGGGTCTTCGAGATTGGCGTAGGTCTTGCCGTGCTGCACGTAGGGCCCGTAACGACCAATGCCGGCCTTGATCGGCTCGCCGTCCTCGGGATGCATGCCAACTTCGCGCGGCAGCGACAACAGCGCGATGGCGCGGTCGAAGGTGACCTCGTCGGGCGCGACGCCTTTTGGCAGGCTGGCACGTTTCGGCTTTTCGCCTTCGACGGCTTCGCCGAGTTGTAAATAGGGGCCGAAGCGGCCGCTGCGTACTGTCACGTCGAGGCCGGTCGCCGGATCGACACCGAGCTTCTTGTTGCTGACCTCACCGTTGCCGTCGGCCGTCAGCGAACGCGTATAACGGCACTCAGGATAATTCGAGCAGCCGATGAAGGCGCCGAATTTGCTAAGTTTGAGCCCAAGCCGGCCGGTGCCGCAGGTTGGGCAGACGCGCGGATCGCTGCCATCTTCCCGCACCGGGAACAGATGCGGCGCAAGCAGCGCATCGAGCGCATCGATCACGCCCGAGATTTTCAGATCCTTGGTGTCGTCGATGGCGCCGATAAAGTCGCGCCAGAAATCGCGCAACAAGTCTCGCCACGCCACCTCGCTGTTGGAGACGAGATCGAGCTTCTCCTCGAGATCGGCTGTGAATTCGTATTCGACGTATTTGGCAAAGTAGGTTTCGAGGAAGGCGACGACGATACGTCCGCGGTCTTCGGGAATGAGCCGGCGCTTGTCGAGCCGGACATATTTGCGATCCTTGAGCACCTGCAAGATGGAGGCGTAGGTCGAAGGCCGGCCAATGCCGAGTTCCTCCATGCGCTTCACCAGCGAAGCTTCGGAGTAACGCGGTGGCGGCTCGGTGAAATGCTGATCGGCGGCGATCGAGCGTTTGATGAGAGGCTCGCCGCGGCTCATTTCCGGCAGCCGGCGCGAACTCTTCGTCTTCGGACTCTTCGTCCTGACCCTCTTGATAGAGGGCAAGGAAGCCGTCGAATTTCACGACGGTGCCGGTGGCGCGCAAGTCGAGAATACGGCTGGCGACCTTGGCGGTAATATCGACCGTGGTGCGCTCGAGCTCGGCGGATTCCATCTGGCTCGCCATGGTGCGCAGCCAAATCAACTCGTAAAGCTTGGCTTGGTCGGCATCAAGGAATTGCCTGGTTTCAGGGGGCCGGCGGCCCATATCGGTCGGCCGGATCGCCTCGTGGGCTTCCTGCGCGTTCTTGGCCTTGGCTTCGTAGCGGCGCGGCGATGGCGGCACGTAGCGCGCGCCGTAATCCTCGCCAATCACGCTGCGAGCTGAGGTGATCGCCTCGGGGGCAATCTGCACGCCGTCGGTGCGCATATAGGTGATAAGGCCGACGGTCTCGCCGCCGATATCGACGCCCTCATAGAGCCGTTGCGCGACACGCATGGTGTGTGCGGGCGCGAAACCGAGCTTGCGGCTTGCTTCCTGTTGCAGCGTTGAGGTGGTGAAAGGCGGCTGCGGATTCCGTTTGACCGGCTTCGCTTCGACCGAGGCGACGCTGAAGGACGCGGTCTCGAGGGCTTGTTTGAATGCTTCCGCTTCGGCCCCCGAACCGATGTCGAGACGCTGCAGCTTTTGACCGTCGGCGCCGACGAGACGGGCTTCAAAGGTTTCCTGGCGCGGCGTCGCCAGCGTTGCCAGCAGCGACCAGTATTCCTTGCGGACGAATTTCTCGATGTCCAGTTCGCGGTCGCAAACCAGCCGCAGTGCCACCGACTGCACCCGGCCGGCCGAGCGGGCGCCCGGCAACTTGCGCCACAGCACCGGCGAAAGCGTAAAGCCGACGAGGTAGTCGAGCGCGCGGCGCGCCAGATAGGCATCGACCAGCGCCTGATCGATCGGGCGCGGATGCGCCATGGCTTCGGTCACGGCCTGTTTGGTGATGGCATTGAACACCACCCGTTCGACCGCCTGTTTGTTGAGGACCTTCTTTTCCTTGAGCACCTGCAGCACGTGCCAGGAAATCGCCTCGCCTTCGCGGTCCGGGTCGGTTGCCAGGATCAGCTTGTCGGCATCCTTGACCGCACGCGCGATGTCGTTGAGCCGCTTCTGGGCCTTGGGATCGACCTCCCAAAGCATGCGGAAATTGGCGTCCGGATCGACCGAGCCGGACTTCGCCGGCAGGTCGCGCACATGGCCAAAAGAGGCCATCACCTCGTAGCCGCGGCCGAGATATTTATTGATGGTCTTAGCCTTGGCGGGCGATTCTACGAGGACGAGGTTCATGGAAGCCTTTGACTAAACTTAGTTTTTCGGGGGTTACCGCACGATCTAAGCCGGTCGGGCCGCCGCGAACATGGGTAATGCAAACCCGCCTGTCAAATCGTTACGACGGAACCCGTTAACATTGGGCCAGCCGAAATACATTTCCGCAGGGTCAAGACAAAGCGCCAGTTTGCACATCTAATGGTTGTAATATTGTATAATTAAACGTTTAAGTATATGTTCGGATTGTGCGCGAAACAGACGACATCGATAAGCGGATTCCGGCAGCCTCGCCCGAGGCGGTTGCGCTTTATATAGAGGCGCTGACAGTCGAACTCGGCCAGCTTGCACGGGCCAATGGTTTCGACGCACTGGGGTATATCCTCGATATGGCCCGCCTTGAGGCCGACGAGGCCTCCAAGGGTTCAGCAGAGAGAGGCCGCTGGCTGGAACCGGCAAAATCGCTCCGTTCGAGCTGACCGTTGGTTTTTCAAGGCGAGTGGACGCCAATCCGGTCTAGGAACGCGCGGCTTGGATAGCCGTCCGGCGTCATTCCGAACTTCTGTTGCATGGCGCGGATATCGTCGCGCAAATCGAAATCAAAATGTCCGTCGAAGTCCGCGACTTTGTAGCCCAGCGCGGCGAGGCTGCGTTGCAATGCGATGCGTTCCGCGCGCGAGGGTTGGAAATCGTTGACCGGCCAGGCGCTGCGGATCGGGCCGAACCCGTAAAGCAAATCCGCCAGATGAGCGACGGCGAGTGCATAGGCATCCGAGTTATTGTAAGTCTTGAGCACCACGAAATTCTGAGTCACCAGGAAGGCCGGGCCGGCGGCGCCGCTCGGAAAGAACAGGATCGCATTCCCGGTTACGGGAAACTCGCTGCCGTCGACACGCTTGAGCCCTCGCGTGATCCAATCGCGGAACGTGCCGCGGCTTATGCGATAATCGAAGCCGTGCGGCAGCAGCACCTCAAAGCCCCATGGCAGCGCCGGCTGCCAGCCGGATTTCTGCAAGTAATTGGCCATCGATGCGAGCACATCGGGCACGCTGGTCCAGATATCGGCGCGTCCATCGCCGTCAAAATCGACCGCGTATTTCAGAAAACTCGACGGCATGAATTGCGTCTGGCCCATCGCGCCGGCAAAGGAGCCGAGAAATTGCCGTCGCGGAATATTGCTGGACTGGAGAATCCGGAATGCGCTCAGGAGTTCGCCGTGGAAATAAGGCTCCTGGAAATGCGCTTGCGCCAGTGTCGCCAGCGAACGGAACACATCCCAGCGGTCCTGTGCTTCGCCGAACGATGACTCGATACCCCAGATGCTGACGAGGATCGCCGACGGGACGCCGAACTTCTTCTCGACTGCGCGCAACGTGTCGTTCCATTGTGCCGACTTGCGTGCTGCGACGGCGAGCCGCGATGGCGACGCCATGGCATCGACATAGGCGCCGAACGGCTTGCCGTATTCAGGCGCATGCTGCATCGCGCCGAGCACGCGCGTATCCGGCGTTACGCCCGCAAGCGCGGCATCGAACGTTGCCCGCGTAATACCTTGCGATTGCGCATCCCGCCACAGCGCAGCGACGAACGCGTCAAATGGTTCGCTCCGCGCGCTGTCCACACACGTCGCGATAAGCGCAAACAGCAAGACCGCTGTTGTCCGTTGCAGGATCGATTTGAGAAATTCACCCATAGGCATCTAGATCAGAGACACCAATCCGCCGCCGTGGCGCTCCAGCCGGCCGGCGATTTCGAGCTCCAGCAGCACCATGCGCACAATCCGTGGCGAAGTTTTGGAGAGCCGCACCAGATCGTCCATTGAAACCGGCGCCGGGCTGAGTAACCCAACGATCCGGTTTCGTTCATCGGCAACTGGTTCCAGATCGCGGCTGCCGTCCTCATTGATTGGCTCCGGTTCCCGCACCGGCAGTTCGATGCCCATGATGGGCTGAAGCACGGATACGATATCCAGTGTCTCGGTTACCGGCGTTGCGCCTTGCTTGAGCAGGCTGTTGGTTCCCTCCGCGCGCGGATCGAGCGGTGAACCTGGCATTGCGAACACCTCGCGGCCCTGTTCGAGTGCCATCCGTGCCGTGATCAGCGAGCCCGAGCGCTTGGCGGCTTCGACAATGACGACGCCGAGCGACAGGCCGGATATCAAACGGTTACGGCGCGGAAAATCGCGCGCCCGCGGCTCCCAGCCGAACGGCATCTCAGTGATGGCAATGCCCGCCGGCAGGATGGCGGCGAGCAGTTCCTCGTGTTCCGGAGGGTAGACTTGGTCGTGGCCGCCGGCGAGAACCGCGATCGTTCCGGTCTCAAGGCTGGCTCGATGCGCGGCTGCGTCGATGCCGCGCGCCAGTCCGGACACCGTGGCGAAGCCCGCTTCGCTCAGGCCATGCGCAATCCGTTGCGTCATCTTCAGTCCGGCGGCGGAGGCATTGCGCGAGCCGACAATGGCTACTGATGGCATGGCAAGCGTCGCGCGGCGGCCGCGTACTGCAATGAGCGGCGGCGCATCGTCGATCATTTGCAGGCGCAATGGATAATCCGTTTCGCCGACGCCGATAAACACTGCGCCGAGCTTGTATGCGGTCTCGATTTCGCGCTCCGCCTGTGCTCGCGAATAGATCAATGGCGCTGAACCGCCGCCACCGCGGCGCGCCAGCCCGGGTAGTGCGTCGAGCGCCGCGTGGGCGCCGCCGAAATGGTTGATCAAGGCGCGAAAGGTACGCGGTCCTACATTTTGACTACGAATAAGGCGCAGCCAGTCGATGCGCTGCTCGTCGCTGAGACGAACGCCCTGCGTCGTGCTGTTCACTTCGCCCCCCGGAACGACCACAGGCTTTGCCGCCCGCCCTGACAGCCTACATTTGCCCGTGCGGAGCGGCGAGAGCAAAGGTATGTGTTGCACCGGGGTTGGAACAACGCTTCGGCTTAGGCCTTAGAACCGTTCCGTCCGATCTTGCTCTCGGTGCCGGCGGCGAGGCGGGCGATATTGGCGCGGTGCATAATCCAGAGCAGAACGGTTAACGCCAGGAATAGTTCTGCCTCGCGTAAGTTGCCGTGCCACCAGACGATAAGAGGCGTCGTGGCGGTTGCGATGAGCGCCGCAAGCGACGAGTAGCGACTTGCTGCCGCGACCGCGAGCCAGACCGCGCAGCAGGCCAGCAACGCAATCCAGGCCTTAAATCCGAGCAGGAGCCCGATATAGGTCGCGACGCCTTTGCCGCCCTTGAAGCCGAGCCAGACCGGAAAAAGGTGGCCCAGGAATGCGCCAAGCGCAGCGGTGATGGCGGCATTCTCGCTGTAGTGATGAGCAATGAGGACAGCCACCGTGCCCTTGAGCATGTCGCCTAACAACGTTGCGGCAGCAAGGCCCTTGCGCCCGGTGCGCAACACGTTGGTCGCGCCGATATTGCCGGAACCGATTGAGCGCAGATCCGGCGCACCGGCGAGCCCCGTCAGCAACACGCCGAACGGAATCGAACCGCACAAATAGCCGAAGATGAAAGCTGCAATCAGGTACAGCATGGCGCTCAATAAGCCGCAGCTTAACTTGCGCGGGCCCTAGTGCCCGGCGCTCGCGGGGCGAATCCGGCAACGTTCGCGTCTTCGGCGCTGCGATGAATGACGAGATGCCGGAGCTTTTCGTCTGACCCGCGAACCAGAGCTCCCAGCCCCTCGCTATAGGTCTGTTTCGTCGCATCGGTGACGACAAAACCGGCGGCCACGTCGTCGTCGACGTCCTTTTCGCAATAGACGCAACGCAGTTTGCAGCGCCGCGGCGTTTCATCCGCGATCACAAAGAATTTGTTGGCGGCATATTGCCGTTCGGAGGGGTCGCCCGTAATGCAATTCGCGTTGTCGCATTGCAGGCCGACTCCTATCGGTTGCGCATAGACTGGATGCTCGGATTTTGCGAAGCCGCCGTCGAATTGGCGCAGCGATTTGTTCTTGTGAAGATGCAGCAATAACGAAATGAGAGCCATGCGGATCGGTACGCCGTAGGCGGCTTGCTGGAAATAGACCGCGCGCCGGTCGCTGTCGAACGAGGCATCGAGCTCGTTGACGCGCGGCAAAGGGTGCATGACGCTTGCATCGGAGTATTTCGCCTCGCCGAGGAACTTGGCGTCGATTTTCGGATAGGGCCGCTCTTTTTCGGCCCAGCGTTCCTTCTGGAAGCGAGTGACATAGACGGCGTCGGTTTTTTTCTCGACCAAGAGGCCGTAGTCGATCTCAGGGTCTGGAATTAGCGACAGCTGGTGCGGTTGATCGGCGGTGACGTAGAGCGCGTCGATCGAGCCGCCGTGCGGTTGACCCGGATCTTTCGAGACCATGCGGCAGTGAAACTCTTCCCGCAGCCGGCGATCGACATAAGCGGGCAATTCCATGCCGGGGGCGGGAAGGGGATCAATGGTCGCGCCGAACCGCGCCAGAGCGTAAACGAAGGAGTGGATGGTGCGGCTGCCTTTGAGGTCGCCGGAAATCGCGACCTTCATATTCTTAAGTGTCTTCTTTTTAGAACGCAGCGTGAATAGGTCGCACAGTGTCTGTGTCGGGTGCTCGTGGCTGCCGTCGCCGCCGTTGATCACCGGGATTTGTGAATATTCGGCGGCGAGGCGTGCGGCGCCGTCGCGCGGATGGCGGATGATGATAATGTCGGCATAGTTGGAAATGACACGGATGGTGTCGGCAAGGCTTTCGCCTTTAGCCGCCGAACTGACCGCCGGATCGGCGCTGGTAATATTGGCGCCGCCGAGCCGCAGCATGGCGCTCTCGAAAGACAAACGCGTGCGCGTCGAAGGCTCGTAGAAAAGGCTTGCCAGGATCGATTTAGACGCCAAATCGGTGCTGCGTCCGATCCGGTAATGGATTTTGGGGTCGGCGAATTCCTTCAGAAAGCCTTGCGCGACCTCGAAGACCGATTTCGATCTCCGCATTGCTGAGGTCATTGATAGAAACGATATGGCGTGTGAGCGGCTGAGTTTTGGTCATTAAAACGCTGCTATAGGCCCAATCCGAGCGGTCCGGCAAGCCCGCGCAGAGCGAATAGACAGCGCGATGCACCGGAAAACGCGCCGATCAGCGTGCTAGTCTTGGGTCACGAGGGGAATCGCCATGGCCGTGCTCTCGCGTTTCGATACCCATGAGGTTTTCAACCAGTCGCCGCCCTACGAAAACGTCGATCTGTTCGCAAGCGACGTTCCGCTGAGGGAAGCGGTCGCGGCAAATGGCGCGGCAACAGAGGATGCCGCGCTGTCGGAATTCGGCCGGCAATGGGGCGCCGCGGAAATGTTCGCGCGCGGCCGGCGCGCCAACGAAAATACACCGAAACTTTCGTCCTTTGACGCCCAGGGCTTCCGCCGCGATACCGTGGAGTTTCACCCGGCCTATCACGATCTCATGACGCAAAGCATCGCCGCGGGCCTGCATGCTTCGACGTGGACCGAGACCGGCACGCGTGCAGCCGCGCCGGCGGAAGTCGCGCGCGCCGCGCGGTTCTACATGGCGGCCCAGATCGAAACCGGGCATTTGTGCCCGATCACGATGACGCGAGCCTCGGTCGCGGCGCTCGCGGTCGATCCCGCTCTCGCCGCAGAGGTGGTGCCGAAGGTCACGAGGCGCAGTTATGACCCGACATTCCGCCCGTGGCCTGAAAAGTTGGGCATGACACTTGGTATGGGCATGACGGAAAAGCAGGGCGGCACCGATGTGCGCGCCAATTCCACGACCGCTACGCCATCGGGCGACGCCTATTTCCTTGTCGGACACAAATGGTTTTTCTCGGCGCCGATGAGCGACGCTTTTCTGGTGTTGGCGCAGGCCCCAGGCGGTCTCACTTGCTTTCTGTTGCCGCGGTTTCTTCCAGACGGCACGGTTAATGCGCTGCGCTTTCAACGGTTGAAAGACAAGCTAGGCAATCGCTCGAATGCCTCGAGTGAAGTCGAGTTCACCGACGCATTGGCGTGGCGCGTCGGCGACGAGGGAGCGGGGGTGCGCACCATTTTGCAGATGGTGCAACTGACCCGGCTCGATTGCGCTGTCGCTTCGGCCGGATTGATGCGCATGGCGCTCGTGCAGGCGCTGCATCATTGCCGATATCGCTATGTATTCGACAAGCCGTTATACGGCCAGCCGATGATGCGCGCCGTGCTTGCCGACCTGGCGCTCGAAGTCGAAGGCGCAGTTGCTTTGGTCATGCGGTTATCGCGCGCGCTCGACCGCGCCGGCGTCGACGCGCAAGAGGCTGCCTACGCCCGGCTGCTTACGCCGGCAGCCAAATACCGGATTTGCAAGCTGGCGCCCGGCTTTGTGTTTGAGGCGATGGAGTGTCTCGGCGGCAACGGTTATGTCGAAGAGAGCCTGTTGCCGAGGCTTTATCGCGAGGCGCCGGTCAACGCAATCTGGGAAGGCTCCGGCAATGTCATGTGTCTCGATGTGTTGCGCGCGCTCACGCACGACAGTGAAGCCGGCATCGTCACCGCGTTGTCGCGTGAAGTCGACGCCGCTAACGGCGAGTTTAAAGTAACGAGCGAAGGTGAGGCGCGCGGATATGTCGGGCGCCTCGCCGCGCTGGCAAGCGCCGCCGCGCTTCGAGCAACCGCTCCAGCAGCGATCACCGACGCCTTCATCCGTACGCGGCTCGTCGATGCGCACGGTACGATTTACGGCGAGAGCGCCCTTGGCGATTCGACAATCGAATTGCTGCTGCAACGCGCGCTGCCCGAAGGCTAAGACCGTGCTGGCGCCGTAAATCCAAGTTTATTCAACAGCTCATTTTGTTGTTCGCCAATATTGAGAATTCAGGTTCCGATAAACCCTCGCGGAACAAGTTGGCACGCGTTTTGTTTTCTCAAACATGCGGGCGCGGAACGGGAACTTTGAACGCCGAGGAGGCGAACATGAACTTTAAAGCTTTGAGGCACAGCGCCGCGATTGCCGGCCTTGCTACGGCACTTTCTGTTGCAGGCGTAACAGCCAGCTTGGCCGCGCCGCATTGGCATGGCGGCGGCTGGGGTCCGGGTGTTGCGGTTGGAGCCGGAGCCGCCGGATTTGCGTTAGGAGCCGCGGCCGCTGCTTCGAGCTCGCCGTATTACGGCTACGACGGTTATTACGATTACGCACCAGGTCCTGTCGGCGTCGATCCAGGCCCAGGTTACTATGATTATTACGATGAACCGGGCTATCCGTTGCGGCGGCAAGGCCAGTGTCATTTTTCCATCCGCGGTTGCTAGATCCGGCGGAATTTTATCGTTTCAGGCGGGATCGGTCGTTAGCGGATTTTTGCTCGGCGATCGCGTCTGAATGCTTGAGGCGGGTTTAGCAGCGGGTGGCTCTAATCGGGCATGCGGTGCGTCAGCCGATCAAGCGCTCCCTGAAGAATGTACGTCGCAGCGTGCTGATCGATGACTGCCTTGCGGCGGGCGCGGCTTGCGTCAGCCGCGATTAGCGCCCTCTCGACGGCGGCGGTGGATAAGCGTTCATCCCACAGCGCGATAGGAAGTTCGGTGAGCTTGGCAAAGTTGCGCGCGAATGCGCGTGTCGATTGGGCGCGCGCGCCTTCGGTGCCGTCCATATTAATCGGAAGTCCGAGCACGAAGCCGATGGCGCGGCGCTCGCCTGCAAGTTCAAGCAGGCGCCGGGCGTCGAGATTGAAACGTCGCCGCGCCACGGTTTCGACAGGCGCCGCGAGGCGGCGGTCCGGATCGCTGGCAGCGACCCCGATGGTCTGGGTTCCAAGATCAAGGCCGATGAGCGAGCCGCGCGCGGGCAGGAGCGCGGCGGCCTCCATAAGGTTCAGGACCGGCATGACGCCCGGTTAGCATGCCGCAGCCCGCGCCGCCAACGCCACCTTCCGCGCTGTGATCCTGTCCGATATTGTGCGGCTCGAAAATTTCTAACACTCTGCATCGTCAAAAACGAAATTTTGGTGTCGAACCGATGCCGTGCAGCTTTCGCCAATTGTCCTCGCAATCGTGCTGACCTTTGCCATGCCGCAAATCCCTAAAGCCGCAGAAATTGAGGTCATCAGCGGCGGCGCTTTTAAACAAGTGCTGAATACACTTGTGCAGCAGTACCAAGCGGACAGCGGCAATTTCGTCAACGTGACCTATCGGACGGTCGGGCAGCATTTGAAGCTTCTCACGGACGGCGAGGAAAATTTCGACGTGGCTATCCTGACGCCTGAGGCGATCGGCGGCCTCGCCAGCGACGGTAAAGTGATGGCTGGCAGTCGGTCCGATCTGGCAAGGACGGGAGTCGGCGTCGTGGTGAAAGAAGGCGCGCCGCGTCCCGATATCGGCACCGTAGAAGCATTCAAGCGAATGTTGCTGGCGGCAAAATCAGTTGCCTATATCGACCCCAAATCCGGCGGATCGAGTGGCATCTATGTCGGCAAGCTGCTTGAACGGCTCGGGATCGCGGATGCGGTCAATGCCAAAGCCGTGCTGATTCATGGCGGCGAGGTCGCCAGCCACGTGGTCGACGGCGAGGCGGAGATCGGCATCCACCAGATCAGCGAGATTCTAGCGGTGAAAGGCGCTGTGCTGGTCGGGCCGCTGCCGGCGGAGATTCAGAACTTTACGGTCTATTCCGCGGGCGTGAGCGCAACCGCCAAGCACCGCGCGACAGCGAACGAATTCGTCAAGTTTCTCACTGGGCCCCACGCCCTGCCGATCATCAAAGCCAAAGGCATGGAACCGGCCAAAGGCGTGGAACCGGCTTCGTCCTGAAGCGGTCAGAAAAAGTCAACGCCCGCACAAGGCGGGCGCTGATTTGATGATGTGACCCGAAAGTCAGGCTCGCGCGTGCTCCCACGCGAGCCGCGGAATATCAGAGCGGGTGATGCCAATATCGGCAAGTTCGCGGTCGTTGAGATTGGAAAGCTCCCGCACCGCCGCGCCGTATCGCTTCCAAGCGTGAAGATAGTGGATGAGGGGTACAAGCATTTTTGGTTCCTTCCCCGGCGTCGCCGGAATGTTGGAACCGATATAGTCGCTGATATTGCATTGCAAAATTGGATTTGTTGCAGTGCAGCTAAGACTGGATTGCATGTGTAAGGCAATAATTTTGCAACGATTTCGACTTTTTTGATGATTTTTAACTACTCAGTGGCAGGGGTCTGATGGCCTTATTGTTGCAGCGCAACAGACCGTCTTTTAGCCATAGGTCGATCCTGCATCTGCCTTACTTGGCGGCTCCAATTTGCGACGGTTGGGATGTGTTGTGTCAATTGGGGAGCGTGCGATGGAAACGATCGAGGATCACCGCAAATGCGCGGCGCAGTGCGTAGCGATGGCACAGCGTTCGCCCGCCGAAAACGACAAGGCGCTTTGGCTCACATTGGCGCAATCGTGGGTACGCTTGGCCGAACACGTGGAACGCGCCGAAATAGCCCAGTCGCAGGCTGTCGAGTGCAGTGAGGCGTCCTAGGGCTTAGGCTGGCAGCAAATCGCGTAGCGCGGGTCTCTGCTATTGCCCGTGGCTTGCCAGCACTTGCTGGCAGGCGTTGCTGATTTTCTGGCGGTTGGTTTGCAGACAGCCGAGAATCGCAAACACGTCGTCCTGGCCGTCGTCGTGCAGAAATTGCTTGCAATGACGCATTACGTCCGGATGACACGCTGCACGTTCCTGATCGCTTCCCTGGCCGAGTTGATTCTTTACCGGCGGTGGCTGCGGCGGCATTTGCGCCCGCGCGACTGTTCCCACGGTCAACACAAGAGCGATCGTTAAGACGCTGATACGAAACATCCTTGGCTCTCCCAGGGCATCCGGCCCACCATTATGGTTGGAAAACTATTTCACATTTTTTGGCGTCGTGGCAGTCACGAGCATTCGCGCGCAGTCGTTTTTCGGCCAGTGAGGCCAATTTGTTACATCAGGCGAGCGACCACAAAATCATGCATTGATGGGCTCAACGTTCACCCGGGCCCAGGACGTACTTGCGCGCTGAGGTTCCGAGGCGATAAATCGCGCTGAGGGCGGTTAGCTCAGTTGGTAGAGCGTCTGCTTTACACGCAGGATGTCGGCGGTTCGAGCCCGTCACCGCCCACCAGGCTTTTGCTCGCTTCGGTTGGTCCGCGAGCCCCTGTGCTCAACTTGCGGCACGTCGATCATTGTAGCGGCGCGCAATACAGCACCGCCCGCTCGCCACGCTACCGATACGGCAACGAGCAAGCGGGCGGTAAATGCAATCAGACCGACTTCTCGGGTCCGGATCTGTGGCGGCAACGAAGCCGATCGTCAGATCGCTTCTTTAAGTTCCTTCGAGGCGCGGAAAGCCACTTTCTTGCTGGCCTTGATCTGGATCGCTTCGCCGGTGGCCGGATTGCGGCCCATGCGCGCGGCGCGCTTCCTCACCACCAGAATGCCGAGGCCGCCGATGCGGATGCGCTCGCCCTTCTTGAGGTGTTTGACGATATTGCCAACGAGACCGCCGAGAATCGCTTCGGCCTGCTTTTTCGAAATTTCGTTATCTTCCGCAAGGCTTGCGGCAAGATGCTTCAACGTCACAGTGGTAGTTGCTGTTTTGCCTGCCATGAGACCCTCCTCGGCGAAGCGGTTTTGCGCGAAAAGCGCCGCTTACCGGGTTGCAGTTAGACGATTCGGATGCGGCTGACCACGATTGTTTTGCCAATTCCACCGATGTTTTCGCGCTTATTGTGCTGTCTGCGATCACTCTGTGGCGCGTGTAAGGCGTGTCGAAATGGCCGCTTTTGGCCTAAAACCTTGACTTGTTCCGGGGCGGGCCTTAAGTGCGGGCCGCGCCCGCGGGGGCGTAGCTCAGTTGGTTAGAGCGTCGGCCTGTCACGCCGAAGGTCGCGGGTTCGAGTCCCGTCGCTCCCGCCAGTTCATCATATAATTTAAATACTTAGATGTGCTCCACCGAGCCTCAATTGGCGCCCGTGTGCTCGACGATTTTGTCGGTCTTTGGCCGGAAGCGGTAGCGTGGAATTGCGTCGAGATCAGTGCCGGTGATGCGGATCACCCATGCCTTTTGCGGGTGTGCGGTCGAGTGGATAAGGCCGGAAGCGTAGGCCTCGCGTTTGCCCTGGACCGAGAGCGTATTGCTTGGTCTTTTCCAGTTCCACGCCTTCGTCCTCGGCGGCATTGATGCGGCGCCATTCGGTCATTTCGGTCACCCCGCGCGCCGTACCGTAGATCGCCCAAGAGATGCCGTGACTATGCGGCTTGCCAACCTTGCCGCCTTCCTGCACGTGCGCCAGCACGTACACGTCGGTTTCCGGATCGTGCCAGAGGTCGCGCTTTCCGATTGGCGTATCCTCCGCAAATGTGGCGCTGACAAAGGCTGGATTGGCGAGGAGCTTCGAGAGCCGATCCGCGATCTCGACAAGACCACTCTCGCCCTTGGCCTTGAGCGTGGTTGACAGATCGGTGCAGAAATTCTCGAGTGTGTACGGCATATCCTTTGACTCCCAGGCGTCAGTTTTTGTCCGGTCCCACCAGCGCATTGTAGCGCTCGATCACCTCATGCGGAGTGGCCGCGGCGCGCGCAATCGATTTTAGAACAGTATCGCCGTCGACGGGACTCATCTCGATGCCGAGTTTTTCCGCGTCGTCGAGGACGGCGGGATCCTTGCACATCGCCATGAATGCGTTCTCAAGCGCCTTGGCGCGGTCTGCCGGCACCCCCGGCGGCGCCGCGAACGGCAGCGAGATGGAGAACTGCAAATTGGCGAAATCGAGCAGCGCGAGCGCATTCGGATCCTTCGTCAGCTCATTGCCGGTCGGCACATCCGGAAAATCCGCAAGCCGCGTCGAGCGGCCGAATTGCAGCAACGGCCGGAACGCATGATGGGTCCACAGATCGCGTTGGCCGGTGCGCACCGAACTGTAGCCTATGATCTGGCCGTCGAGTTCGCCGCGCTGCATGGCAAGAAACATCGGTGCCGCTCCAACATAACCGCGCACAACCTTGATATTGAGACCAAGAATCTCTTTCGCGATGTTGGCGAAGATCAGATTGCTCGACGCCGCGTTGTCGCCGCCTAACGTGATCGATTTTCCAGGCTCCTTGAGCTCGTCGACCGATTTGACCGGGTTTGTCGCCATGATCAGCATGAGGTAGGCGTCGCGCGCATACGACGACAGGCTGCCGAGCCAGGTGATTTTCAGCGGATCGAAGCTGACCGCGGGATCGCCTTGAATGGCGAGCATCGGCACGGCGCGTTCGAGCTTGACGATGACCGAACCGTCGCGTTCGAAAACGTTGTAAAGGCGGTTGGCTGAGGAGATGCCCCCGGCGCCGGGCTGGTTCTGCACGACGATGACCGGATTGCCGGGAATATATTGGCCGAGGTGGCGCGCCACGAACCGTGCCGTAATGTCGTTGATGCCGCCCGGCGCAGTGCCGACGACCATGGTGACTTGTCTGCCCTTGTAAAATTGCTCGACGGTCTGCGCTCCGGCACTCCCGGGAGCGGCGGCGGCCGCAATGCCGCACAAAAGTGCCAGCACCCGAAGTCGTGGCGCGATCATGGAAACGCCGAAAGCAGTTGTCCGTAGCCGTGAACCGGCTGTCGCACGTGCAGCCGCTTCTGCATTTCCCACACCCGCGCCGGCACCGGATGCACCACGGGTACTTGCAGGTCCTGTTCCAGCGTTTCGATGATGTCGAGGGTGCGCCAGCCCGAGCCGAGCATGTAAATAGCGTCGGCGCCTTTCACTTTCAGAAAACTCTTCTTGATGTGGGCGTAGACCTGCTCCCCGGAGAGATTCTGCGCCTCGCTAAATGGCACATCGATGCCTTCCATACCCCGCACCTTAAAGCCGGCATCGCGAAAGTATTTTGCAAAAATGTCGTTGAGTTTTTTCGGGAAATAGGTCGCTCCGACGAAGCTCTTGACCTTGAGCGCCCGCAGCGCGTTCACGTGGTTCTGCGCTACGCTCATGATCGGGACTTTGTATTTTTTCTCCCACAACTCGACGATCTTTGCTTCACCCTTGTGGCCTAGCACCATGAAAGGTGGCGCGCCGTGCGGATGGATGAGATCGCATTTTTCCTCGGCGAGGACCGCCACGAGCTTTTCGTAATGCGGCATCATGGTGTGAAACTCGTCCTCGGTGCCGCGCTTGATATTGAGAAAGAGCGGGATGAGACCGATCCCCTCGGGCAGGAGCCGGCAGACCTCCTCGGTCACACCCGGCCGCATGGTGGGGTTGATCATGCCGACCACGCCACGCCAGGAAGAAAACGCCATGTTACGGACCTTTCAGTGTGAGTGCTGGCCGGTTACTGCGAAGCGTGGCGCTCCGAGCCGTGCGCCTTCACGAAAGCAATCATCGTTTTGAGCGCCTTCACCGAGTTGGGCTCGAAGGGGTGTTCATTGAGGAAGGTATGGCGCGCGCCGTCCAGCAACAGCAGGTCGATACTGCCGCCGGCCTTGCGATAGTCGTCAGCGAAGCGCTGCGCGAGTTCGACTGTCGTCCACTGATCCTGGGTGCCCTGAAACACCAAGGCGGGCGGCAGGTAAACCTTCTCGCCGCGTTCGATAATCAAGGCAGGTGTCGCCTCGATCTGCCCCTCTTCGCTGCCGAAAAAGATGTCGTGGCCTTTGACCAGGTCTGCGTCGCCTTTGGCCTTAGCGAGTTTGTAGCGCTCCAGCGGAAACAGCACGCCCCAGCCTGAGACCACGAAGCCGAGCTTCGCGTCCATATCGGGCGCTTCAGCAAGAGGCAGGGCGCGGTAGCGCGGATCGTCGGGACGGATCGCCGCCAGCAGGATTTGATGTCCGCCGCTCGATGTGCCGTATGCTCCGACTTGTCCGGCGCTGCTGCCGAATTCGCCGGCATGTACTTTCAGCCAGCGGATGCCGTAGTTGATGTCCTGCAGCGACGCCGGGTAGGGCGCTTCGGGCGCGTTGCGGAAATCAATCGAGAGCACGACGATTCCCGCTTCTGCGAGGTCCAGTGCCGTGTTCTGGCCGTCGGTGCGATCCTTGCTGTTCCAGGCTCCGCCATGGACCTGAAGGACTGCCGGGAACGGCCCGCTCCCCGAAGGCTGGTAAAGCCGAGCCAACCGCTGCTTATCGCCGTCCTGGCGATAGACGATGTCCTTGACCATGAACTCATAGGCGCGATTGCCTTGCGCGTGTGTCGAACCTGGTGAGAGCACTGCTCCCCCAAGCAGTGCTGCTCCCGCTCGCAACAGCTCGCGCCGTTTCAATCCGGTTGTCATGCTTGCCTCCCTGGCAGCGCCGTTTTGGTGTTGTTGTCAGCGCTTCATTCTAGCTTAGATCGAGCACGGTCTCATCCTCGATAGATCGGAGCTGGCTGCGCGAAGAAGCTCGACAAGATGTGATAGACCACGGCGTAGTTCTTCTGCTGGAAGCTTGCGTGCGAAATGCCGGGCATCACGGCAAAATGTTTGTCGGGGTTTGGCAGCAATGCGAAGAACGCCACAAGATCCTCAAAGCTTGCGATGCCATCCCACTGGCCGCGCATGATCAGCGTCGGCGCAGTGATCTTGGTCGGGTCGACCACCGGCAGCCGCGAGCACATGTCGACATAGGTGCCGGTCGGCACCGAGTTCATCGAGAGCGGTGACGGCGTCGGCGAATGCATCGATAACTTTTTCTTCCGCCGTTCCAGGATGGTCGCGGTCGAAAATCGAATGGATGAAAGCCTTGTCGATCGGGCGGCGGTTCTTGGCTTTGAACTCGGGCAGCTTCTTTTTCCGCTCGGCCAGCGTCGGCGAGCCTTCGCCGGTCCACACCATGGCGTCGAGCGCGAGGCGTGCGACGAGATCGGGATGTTGCTGCGCGAATAAGGCCGCGCGCAAGGCGCCCGACGAAATGCCGTAGACGAGGAACGGACGTTTGCCGCGAAGTTTCTGGATGTAGCTCGCCGCCGCAAAACAATCGTCGGCGCCTTGCGCAATCGGCGCGTTATTGTCGCGATCCTTGGTGGAGCGGCCGTAGCCCTCCATATCGACGCTCCAGCAGTCGTAGTTTCGCCGAGCGAAGAAATCCATCACCGAAGAATCCGGCCGCCCCGGAACCTGGAGATCGAACGTCGGCTGCCCCGCCATTGAAGAGCCGTGCACAAAGAGGATGGTGCCCGCGCTCTTCGCCGGATCGGCGGCGTATTTCTCGAATAGGAACAGTTTCACGCCACCGTCCTTGGTGGTCCAATGATCTTCACCTTTGATGGCTGCCGAAGAAGGCATCGTCATCTCATTCATTCTTGCACCTAGTTGATCAGTGTTATGTGATTAGCCTGGATTACCTTAGCCCATTTTGCGATCTCGCCCTTCATGAAGGCGCTAAATTCGGCTTGCGTCATCACCATCGGCGTCGCGCCCTGCTGCTCCCAGGCCGTCTTGAGGTCCGGCCGGCTGAGGATTCCGGTAATCGTCCGGTTGAGCAGATCGAGAATCGGCTGTGGCGTGTCTTTGGGAGCCATGAAGCCGACCCATTGGCTGAATTGAAAGCCGGGAACGCCGGCCTCGGCAATTGTCGGCACATCGGGCAGGATCGGCGATCGGGTCGTGCCGGTAGTGCCGAGCGCACGCACCATTCCGGCCTTGACCTGTGGTGCCATGGTGGGGATCGAGTCGAACAGCATCTGGATTTGACCGCTGAGAATATCGGTGCGCATGCCGGTCGATCCCTTGTACGGCACATGCACGATGTCGATGTCCGTCAGGTTCTTCAGCAGCTCCGCCGCCATGTGATAGTTCGAGCCCGGCCCCGATGAGCCGAAGTTGAGTGTTCCCGGCTTGGCTCGCGCCAGGGCCAGCAGCTCGCCCAGGTTTTTGACCGGCAGAGAGGGCGGAACAACCAGCACCAAATCGTTTTCCATCAGCGGCGCAAGTGGTACGAGATCGCGTAGCAATTGATAAGGCTTGTCGGGATAGAGCGTTTCATTGACCGTTTGCGTGCTGCTCACCATGAGCAGCGTGTAACCGTCTGGGTCGGCCTTGGCGACCAAATCCGTTCCAATTGTGGTTCCCGCGCCCGGCCGATTTTCGATGAAGAACGTCTGATGCAGGGACTTGTGCAGCTCGTCGGAAATATCGCGGGTATAAACATCGGTCGGGCCACCTGCGCCAAAAGGCGCAATGATCTTCACCGGCCGAGACGGGTAGTCGCCGGCGCGAGCTGTCGCGGCCCGGACGAAAACGGCAGCGAAAGTGAGCAACGCAATGTCGCGCCGCGATACGATGATCGAAGTGGTCATGGGTTTGTCCGGTCTTGGTATTAGTCCAGCGTCACGCCGGTGATACGGATGACATCGCCCCAACGCTTGTATTGGCTGATGATATAGGCAGCAAAATCCTGCGGCGTCTTCGGCTCCGGCTGGCCGCCGAGCGCCTTGAGCTTGTCGCGCAGTTGCGGCGTCGCCAAACCCTCGTTCACGGCTTTGTTGATCTTGGCGATGATCTCGGGCGGTGTCGCTGCGGGCGCGACGATGGCCTGCCAGGAATCCGGTGGCATACCGGGGTAGCCGAGTTCGTCCATGGTCGGCACATCGGCAATTTCGGGGATGCGTGTCGGGCTGGTCACGGCAAGCGCGCGAATCTCACCGGATTTGATATGTGGCACGATAGCGGTGGTGCCTTCGAAGGTCATGTTCATCTGCCCGGCCAACACGTCGATTGCGGCCTGCGAGGCGGATTTATACGGCACGAAGACGATATCGGTGCCGGTGATGTGTTTGAACATCTCCCCTGCCATATGCGGCGGAGTGCCGATCACCGCGCCGTAATTCAGCTTGCCGGGATTGGCTTTTGCGTAGGCCACCAGTTCTTTGACGCTATGTGCGGGGATCAACGGGTTGATGGCGACGACGAGCGGTGCGGACGACACCAATGCCACTGCGGCAAAATCCTTCATCGGATCAAACCCCGGATTTTTGTAGAGCTGCGGACTGATCGAGAGCGAGCCGGCCGTCGCTGCGAGCAGGGTGTAACCATCCGGCGGCGAACTTGCGACGAATCGCGCAGCCAAGCCGCCACCGGCACCGGCGTGGTTTTCGACCACGACCGGGCCAAGATGATCCGAGAGCCATGCGCCGATCAGGCGCGCGGCCACATCTGGCGGTCCGCCGGGTCCGAATGGCACGATAAGCTTGATCGGATGGTCGGGGAAGTTTTCGGCCGAGGCGACAGAAGGCTGAGCGGCGGCAATTATGGCGGCGATTACGGTAGGAAGCGCGGCACGGAGCCCGATCCCACGCGCTATCGAGCGATTCATGGTCTCCTCCCGCAAGCCACTGTGATTTGCACTAGGCGCTATGATGTGATCGTAGCATTGCCGCAGTCGGCGGCGCCAACGCACAGGCGCGCCTTGCACCTTTTTGTGCACTGCGCTAAGGGTCGGAAAGTTCAATTGTTTGCGCGAATCCGCTGAGTTTTAGGGCAAATCAGCGCGGTCCCGTGCTTTACGGAACTGCGCCGCGGCGGTCACATTCCACAGTGTGGAAGCGTGTCCGATAATGGCCGCTCAGAAAGGCTCCCGATGACCCAATCGATGAGTCAATTTTTGCTTGGCTATCTGCCGCTCGTCGTGTTCATCGGCATTGCGACGGTGATCAGCCTCGTGCTGCTGACGGTGGCCTTTCTCGTCGCCTATAAACAGCCCGATCCGGAAAAGCTCTCGGCCTACGAGTGCGGCTTTAACGCGTTCGATGATGCGCGCATGAAGTTCGACGTGCGCTTCTACCTCGTCGCCATCCTTTTCATCATATTCGATCTCGAGGTCAGCTTCCTGTTTCCGTGGGCGGCGGCCTATGGTCATCTCGGCGTGTACGGTTTCTGGTCGATGATGGCGTTTCTTGGGGTGCTGACGATCGGCTTCATCTACGAATGGAAAAAGGGAGCGCTTGAATGGGATTGAGCGAGCCTGCCGTCATTACGCCGAACCGGAATATCATCGATCCGCGCACCGTTAAGCCGCCGGGCGCAGAGGATCCGTTTTTTGCCGGCCTCAACAACGAACTGTCGGACAAGGGGTTCCTGGTTGCGGCCGCCGACGATCTGATCGCCTGGGCGCGCACCGGTTCGCTGATGTGGATGACGTTCGGGCTTGCCTGTTGCGCGGTAGAGATGATGCAGATGTCGATGCCTCGCTACGACGCCGAACGGTTCGGCTTTGCACCGCGCGCTTCGCCGCGGCAATCCGACGTCATGATTGTGGCTGGCACGCTGACGAATAAAATGGCCCCGGCATTGCGAAAGGTCTACGACCAGATGCCGGAGCCGCGTTACGTAATTTCGATGGGCTCGTGCGCCAATGGCGGCGGCTACTACCATTATTCGTACTCCGTGGTGCGCGGCTGCGATCGCATCGTGCCGGTCGACATCTATGTGCCGGGCTGTCCGCCTACGGCCGAGGCGTTGCTCTATGGTGTGCTGTTGCTGCAAAAGAAGATTCGCCGCACCGCGACGATCGAGCGCTGATCATGGATGATTCGCTCGACACACTCGGCAAGACGATAGCAGGTGCACTTGCCTCCTCGGTGACGGGCTACACGATTGCCTATCACGAGCTAACGGTGACCGCGAAAGCGAGCGACATCGTCCCGATCATGCGGTTTCTGCGGGACGACGCGCATTGCCAATTCTGGAACCTGATCGACGTCACCGCGGTCGATTGGCCGAGCCGCGAGCGGCGCTTTGATGTTGTCTATCATCTGCTTTCGCCGAAGCAGAATGCCCGCGTCCGGGTCAAGGTCGAGACCGATGAAGCAATGCCGGTCCCCTCGATCATCGAAATTCATCCCGGGGCTGATTGGTTCGAGCGCGAGACTTACGACCTCTACGGCATCGTCTTTACCGGCCACCCGGATATGCGGCGCATCCTTACCGATTACGTATTCGAAGGTTACCCCTTGCGAAAGGATTTCCCGCTCACGGGATTTGTCGAGGTGCGTTACGACGACGAGCTCAAGCGCGTGGTCTATGAGCCGGTGCGGCTAACTCAGGAATTCCGCAATTTCGATTTCCTCTCGCCGTGGGAAGGCACCGACTACGTGTTGCCCGGCGATGAGAAGGCGAAAACAGGCGGGCAGGGGTCTTGAGATGAAGCCGACGCTCAAACCCGGCCTCAAGCACCGATTCAGCTACAAAGTGCCGGAGAACAAGACCGTTCCATACACCTATCCGGAGTCGCCTGAAATCGCGTCGATGCCGAAGGTGTTCGCCACCGGCTTCATGATCGTGCTTATGGAATGGGTCTGCACCCAGCTTCTGGCGCCGTATCTCGATCCCGGCGAAGGCAGTCTCGGCGTGCATGTCGATGTCAGTCATCTTGCTGCTACGCCGCCGGGGATGACGGTAACCGTCGATGTCGAGTGCGAAGCGGTGACCGGCCAGCACGTCATCTTCAAGGTCAAGGCCCACGACGGCATCGATCTCATCGGTGAAGGCCGCCACGAGCGCTTCGTCGTCATGTGGGACAAATTCAATGCACGGCTCGCGACGAAAATCGCGAAAATGGCGCAGGTGGCGTGATGACCGAGGCGGCGCCGCGCACGTTCACAATTAACTTTGGCCCGCAGCATCCGGCTGCCCACGGCGTGCTGCGTCTGGTGCTCGATCTTGACGGCGAGGTGGTCGATCGCGTCGATCCGCATATCGGCTTGCTTCATCGCGGTACCGAGAAGCTGATCGAACATAAGACCTATCTGCAGGCGATCCCGTATTTCGACCGGCTCGATTATGTCGCGCCGATGAATCAAGAGCATGCATTTTGCCTCGCCGCGGAAAAGCTGCTCGGCCTGAATATTCCGCGGCGCGCGCAGATTATCCGTGTGCTGTACTGCGAAATTGGCCGGCTGCTGTCGCATTTGCTCAATGTCACGACGCAGGCCATGGATATCGGCGCGCTAACGCCGCCGCTGTGGGGCTTTGAGGAGCGTGAGAAGCTCATGGGCTTTTACGAGCGCGCCTCCGGCTCGCGCATGCACGCGGCGTATTTCCGCGTCGGTGGCGTGCATCAGGATCTGCCGCCGAAACTGATCGACGACATCGCCGCCTTTTGCGATCCGTTCCTCAAGATTTGCGACGATCTCGAAGAGCTGCTCACCGAGAATCGTATCTTCAAGCAGCGCAACGTCAATATCGGCGTGGTGTCGATCGAGGACGCCTGGGCGCGTGGCTTTTCCGGAGTCATGGTGCGCGGCTCGGGTGCGGCGTGGGATTTGCGCAAGGCGCAGCCTTACGAGTGTTATGCCGAGATCGACTTCGACATTCCGATTGGCAAGAACGGCGACAATTACGACCGGTACTGTATCCGCATGGAAGAGATGCGCCAGTCGATCCGCATCATGAAACAATGCATTGAGAAACTGCATGCGGCCGACGGGCAGGGCCTGGTCGTGGTCGACGATCACAAGATATCGCCGCCGCGCCGCGCGGACATGAAGCGCTCGATGGAAGGGCTGATCCATCACTTCAAGCTCTACACGGAAGGTTTCAAGGTGCCAGCGGGCGAAGTCTACGCCGCGGTCGAGGCGCCGAAAGGCGAGTTCGGCGTTTATCTGATCGCGGACGGCACCAACAAACCCTACAAGTGCAAAATCCGTGCGCCGGGTTTTGCGCATTTGGCGGCCATGGATTTCCTGTGCCGTGGCCACATGCTGGCCGACATCTCGGCAATCCTCGGCTCGATCGATATTGTCTTCGGTGAGGTGGACCGATGAGCGTTCGCCGCCTTGCAGAAAAGCAGCCGCCGAGTTTTGCCTTCACGCCGGACAATCTGGAGTGGGCCAAGGGACAGATTGCAAACTATCCCGCGGGCCGGCAGCAATCGGCCGTGATTCCGATCCTGTGGAGGGCGCAAGAGCAGTGCGGCGGGTGGTTGCCGCAGAAGGCCATCGAGGCGGTCGCGGAATTGCTCGGCATGGCGAAGATCCGCGTACTCGAAGTCGCGACCTTCTACACTATGTTCAACTTATCGCCCGTCGGTAAATTTTATGTGCAGCTTTGCGGCACGACTCCTTGCATGCTGCGCGGATCGGAGGACTTGAAAAAGGTCTGCAGGCGCATCATCGGCGAACAGGATCACGTCTCGAACGACGGCTTGTTCTCCTGGACCGAAGTGGAATGCCTCGGCGCATGCGTGAACGCGCCCATGGTGCAAATCAATTACGACTATTACGAAGATCTCAGCGCGGATTCGTTGTCGCGCATCCTCAACGATCTGGCTGCCGGCAAATCGCCGAAACCTGGACCGCAGGTCGACCGTCTGAATTCGGCGCCGATTGGCGGTCAGACGACGCTGACCGACCCGTCGCTATACAACACTGGCGGCAAATCGGCACAGGCCGGCGCTGCTCTGCTGGATAGCGACGCCAAGAAACCCGGCGAGGCCGCGAATATCCACGAGGCCGCCGTGCCGAAGCCGCCGATGGCTGATTCATCAGATCCGAGACGCTCATAATGCTCGCCGATAAAGATCGCATTTTTAAAAATCTCTACGGCCAGGGCGATTGGGGCCTCGAGGGCGCGCGCGCGCGCGGCGCCTGGGACGGTACCAAGGCGATTTTGGATAAGGGCCGCGAAGTCATCGTCAACGAAATGAAGGCGTCAGGCCAGCGCGGCCGCGGCGGCGCCGGCTTTCCGACCGGTTTGAAATGGTCGTTCATGCCGAAGCAGTCCGACGGCAGGCCGAGCTACCTCGTCATCAATGCCGACAAGTCCGAGCCCGGCACCTGCAAGGACCGCGAAGTGATGCGCAACGATCCGCATCTCCTGATCGAGGGATGCCTGATCGCCGCCTGCGCCATGGGCGTGAACCATTGTTACACCTATGTACGTGGCGAATTCATCCGCGAGCGCGAGCGGCTCGAAGCCGCCGTGAAGCAGGCCTACGACGCCAAGCTCATTGGCAAGAATAATATCCACGGCTGGGATTTCGATTTCGTCGTGCACCATGGCGCCGGCGCTTACATTTGCGGGGAAGAAACGGCACTGCTCGAAAGCCTTGAAGGCAAGAAGGGCCAGCCGCGGTTGAAGCCGCCGTTCCCTGCCAATGTCGGGCTTTATGGCTGCCCGACTACCGTCAACAATGTCGAAACGATCGCCCAAGTGCCGGACATCATGCGGCGCGGCGCGGCGTGGTTTGCCGGCATCGGCCGGGCGAACAACACCGGCACAAAACTCTATTGCATTTCCGGCCATGTCGAGCGGCCTTGCAACGTCGAAGAAACGATGGGCATCCCGTTGCGCGAACTGATCGAGAGGCATGCCGGCGGTGTGCGCGGCGGCTGGAACAATCTTCTCGCCGTGATCCCCGGCGGGTCCTCTATGCCCCTTATTCCTGCCGGCCCCGACCAGGCCGATACCTTGCTGATGGATTTCGACGGCTGCCGCGACAAAAAATCCGCGCTCGGCACGGCGGCGGTGATCGTCATGGACAAATCCACCGACATCGTCAAAGCGATGGCGCGCATCTCCTACTTCTACAAACACGAAAGCTGCGGCCAGTGCACGCCGTGCCGCGAAGGCATGGGCTGGATGTGGCGCGTGCTCGAACGCATGGCGAAAGGACACGCGCAGAAGCGCGAAATCGACATGCTGATGGAAGTGACGACGCAGATTGAAGGCCACACCATCTGCGCCTTTGGCGACGGCGCGGCGTGGCCGGTGCAGGGACTGCTGCGCCATTTCCGGCCCGAGATCGAGCGGCGGATCGACGAATACACCGCCAATCCGCATCCCGATCCGGTTCCGGTGGCGGCGGAGTGAATGCCATGAGCGAAGCCCGGCATCTCGCGCAGTTGAACATCGGCCGCTTCCGCTATCCGACGGACGATCCGCGCATGGCCGATTTCATGAATAATCTCGATTTCGTGAACAGGCTCGCCGAACGCAGCAAGGGTTTCGTCTGGCGCCTTCAGGACGCCAGCGGTAACGCCACGAATTTCCGGCCGTTTCCCGATCCGAACATGGCAGTAAATCTTTCGGTCTGGGAATACCGTCGAAGCGCTGGAGCGGTTCGTCTATCAGACCGTGCACAAGCGCTTCTATGGGCGGCGCGAAGAATGGTTCGACGAGCTGGACGGTCCGCACTCGGTGATGTGGTGGGTGCCGGTTGGTCATCGCCCCGGTCTGATCGAGGCGAAAGAGCGACTTGAGCATCTCGCCGCGCACGGTCCATCCGAGTTTGCATTTGACTGGGCGGGCGTGCCGGCAGCGCAATTGTGGAAGACCGCGCGCTGCGCATCCGGTGGACAAGCGGCATGACCAAGCTCACCGTCGACGGCAGAGAGATCGACGTCCCGCCGGAGTACACGCTGCTCCAGGCCTGCGAGGCCGGTGGTGCGGAAATTCCGCGCTTCTGCTTCCACGAGCGGCTGTCGATTGCCGGCAATTGCCGCATGTGCCTCATCGAGGTTGCCGGCATACCGAAGCCGCAGGCGTCCTGCGCCATGGGCGTCAAGGATTTGATGCCGAACAAGGACGGCTCGCCAAAAGCCCTGCTCACGCGCTCGCCGATGGTGCGCAAGGCGCGCGAAGGCGTGATGGAATTCCTTCTGATCAATCATCCGCTGGATTGCCCGATCTGCGACCAGGGCGGCGAGTGCGATTTGCAGGATCAATCGATGGCTTACGGCATCGATTCCAGCCGCTTCCATGAGAACAAGCGCGCCGTCGAGGACAAATATCTCGGCGCGTTGGTCAAGACTTCGATGAACCGTTGCATCCAGTGCACTCGCTGTGTGCGTTTTGCGACCGAGGTCGCGGGTGTACCGGAGCTCGGCGCCATCGGCCGCGGCGAGGACATGGAGATCACGACCTATCTCGAAGAGGCGATGACCTCGGAACTACAGGCCAACGTGGTCGATATCTGCCCGGTCGGCGCGCTGACGTCGAAGCCTTATGCGTTCGCGGCGCGGCCGTGGGAGCTTAACAAAACGGAATTGATCGACGTCATGGATGCGCTCGGCTGCGCCATTCGCATCGACACGCGCGGCCGTGAGGTCATGCGCATCCTGCCGCGCACCAACGACGACATCAACGAAGAATGGATTTCGGACAAAACGCGGCATGTGGTGGACGGCTTGCGCACCCAACGTCTCGATCAGCCTTACGTCCGCGGCAACGGACAGTTGCGTCCGGCGACATGGACAGAGGCGTTCCGGGCGATTGCGGATAGGGTCGGGCGCGGCAATCCAAAGCGCACCGGCGCCCTGGTCGGCGACCTTGCCGCGGTCGAGGAAATCTTTGCGCTCAAGGATTTGATGGCGCGCCTTGGCGTGACCAACCTCGATTGCCGCCAGGATGGATCCGCGCTCGATCCGAAGTGGGGCAGGGCGAGCTACCTGTTCAACGCTACAATCGCCGGCATCGATGCTGCGGATGCGCTGCTGATTGTCGGATCGAACCCGCGCAAGGAAGCTCCTATTCTCAACGCCCGCATTCGCAAGCGCTGGCGCGGCGGTAAATTCCCTATCGGCCTGATCGGTCCAAAGGCCGAACTCACATATACCTACGACTATCTCGGCGCGGGCGCTGAGACGCTATCGGCGATTGCGCGGCACTCCTTCGCCGACCTTATGCGCAAGGCGGAACGTCCCATTGCTGCTGGTCGGCTCGGCGGCATTTGCGCGCGCCGACGGCGCGGCGATTGCTTCCCTCGCCGCCAAGGCGGCGGCCGACCTCGGCGTCGTCAAGGATGGGTGGAACGGTTACGGCGTGCTGCACAGCGCGGCATCTCGCGTCGGCGCGCTCGATCTCGGCTTCGTGCCGGCCGAAGGTGGCATGAATACGCGGCAAATGGCCGCTTCTGGTTCGCTCGACGTCGTCTTCCTGCTCGGCGTTGATGAGATCGACATCGCGCCCGGTTCTTTTGTCGTCTACATCGGCAGCCATGGCGACCGCGGTGCGATGCGCGCCGATGTGGTGCTGCCGGGCGCAGCCTACCCGGAAAAATCGGCGACCTACGTGAACACCGAAGGCCGCGTGCAGATGGCGACCCGCGCGGCGTTCCCGCCCGGCGATGCGCGCGAGGACTGGGCGATCCTTCGCGCGCTGTCCGATGTGCTCGGCAAGAAGCTGCCTTATGACTCACTCGCCACGTTGCGCCAGGCCTTGTACAAGGCCCATCCGCATTTCATGCGTGTCGGCGATATCGCTTCGGGCGATGCGGCCGATATCCAGAAGCTCGCCGGACTGAGCGGCGCAACCGATAAGGCGGCGTTGCTTTCGAGCGTCGACAATTTCTACTTCACCAATCCGATCGCGCGGTGTTCCGCGATCATGGCGGAATGTTCGGCGCTCGCGGCTGGGCGTCCGGCCATGACGGCGGCGGAATAGAGGGCAGCAGAATGGCGGAGTTCTGGTCCGACTATATCTGGCCGCTCGTCATCATGGTGGCGGAGAGCGTGATGCTGCTCGTCATCCTGCTCATCGCAGTCGCTTATGTGCTGCTTGCCGACCGCAAGATCTGGGCGGCGGTGCAGATCCGGCGCGGCCCTAATGTGGTCGGGCCTTGGGGCCTGCTGCAATCATTTGCCGATCTTTTGAAGTTTATTCTCAAAGAGCCGGTGATTCCGGCAGGTGCCAACAAGGGCGTATTCTTGCTCGCTCCGCTCGTCACTTGTGTGCTGGCGTTGGCGGCATGGGCAGTGATCCCGGTAAGCGCCGGCTGGGTCATCTCCGATATAAATGTCGGCATCCTGTATATTTTCGCCATTTCCTCGCTCGGCGTGTACGGCGTGATCATGGCGGGTTGGGCTTCGAATTCGAAATATCCGTTTCTCGCGGCATTGCGCTCGGCCGCGCAAATGGTCTCCTACGAAGTCTCGATCGGCTTCGTCATCATCACGGTGCTGCTGTGCGTCGGTTCGCTCAATCTCACCGCGATCGTCGAAGCACAGAATACGCCGTGGGGCCTGTTGCGCTGGTACTGGCTGCCGCTGTTTCCGATGCTGGTGATCTTCTTCGTTTCTGCGCTTGCCGAAACGAACCGTCCGCCGTTCGATCTTGTCGAAGCCGAATCCGAACTCGTTGCCGGTTTCATGGTCGAATACGGCTCCACGCCGTATATGATGTTCATGCTCGGCGAATACGTCGCCGTCACCACCATGTGCGCGATGTGCACGATCCTCTTCCTCGGTGGCTGGCTGCCGCCTTTCCCGGTGATGCCCTTCACCTGGGTCCCAGGCGTGATCTGGTTCGTGCTTAAGGCTGGCTTCGTGTTTTTCATGTTCGCGATGGTGAAGGCCTTCGTACCGCGCTATCGATACGACCAGTTGATGCGACTCGGCTGGAAGGTTTTCCTGCCCATCTCTCTGGCGATGGTCGTCATCGTCGCGGGCGTATTGCAGGTAACCGGGTGGGCGCCGAAGTGAGTGGAGAGCGCCATGGAGTTAGCGCTGCCGGCATGGCTCGGTGGTCTCGTCGGGGTGGTGATTGCGGTGGCAATCTATGTGCCCGGCATCCGCATTATCGAGGCGCGGCTGCGCGCGGGGACTGGTCCGCAGACACTCGAACAGCGGGCGGCGTTCGAGGAGAAACTTTCTCTCGCACGCCGCTTCATTCTAGGCATCGACGTCGCGGCGCTCGCCACCATCGGTTATTTGATCGGCAACGCGATGTTTCCATCGAGATTTTAGGCGGCAGGAGACGATGACATGAAACTCGATCAAGCCGCCCGTTCGCTGTTTCTGAAGGAATTCGCACAGGCCTTCGTGCTTTCGATGCGGTATTTCTTCAAGCCGAAGGCGACGCTGAATTATCCGTTCGAGAAAGGTGCGCTGTCGCCGCGGTTCCGCGGCGAGCATGCGCTACGCCGCTATCCAAACGGCGAAGAGCGCTGCATCGCCTGCAAGCTGTGCGAGGCGATCTGTCCGGCACAAGCGATCACTATCGAGGCCGGCCCGCGCCGCAACGATGGCACTCGCCGTACCACGCGTTACGACATCGACATGGTCAAATGCATCTATTGCGGACTGTGCCAGGAGGCATGCCCGGTCGATGCCATCGTCGAAGGACCGAATTTTGAATTCGCCACGGAAACGCGCGAGGAGCTTTATTACGATAAGGAGCGTCTGCTGGCGAATGGCGATCGTTGGGAGCGTGAGATCGCGCAGACCATCGCGCTCGATGCGCCATATCGCTAAGAAGCCGGGCCGATGATTATCAACGCCATTTTCTTCTATATCTTTGCCGCGGTCTGCGTGGCGTCAGCCGTCATGGTGATCGCGTCGCGCAATCCCGTGCATTCGGTGCTGTTTCTCATTCTTGCCTTCGTTAATGCGGCCGGCCTGTTCGTGCTGATGGGCGCTGAATTTCTGGCCATGATCCTGATCGTAGTCTATGTCGGCGCAGTTGCCGTGCTGTTCCTGTTCGTTGTGATGATGCTCGACGTCGATTTCGCCGAATTGCGCCAGGGTTTTCTCAATTACCTTCCCGTCGGCGCGCTGGTCGGCGCGGTGCTGCTCGCCGAACTTCTGGTCGTGGTTGGCGCTTGGGTGATCGGACCGAATATTTCGACGGCAATCACGGCACCGATTCCGGCGCCGAGCGACATCAATAACACGCAGGCCATCGGGCTCGTGCTTTACACCCGCTATGTCTATTTCTTCCAGGCGGCCGGCATCATCCTGCTCGTCTCCATGATCGGCGCCATCGTTCTGACGCTCCAGCATAAGCCGGGGGTGCGCCGGCAAAACATCGCCGATCAGGTGGCGCGCCGGCCGGCGACCGCGGTCGAGATCGTCAAGGTCAAGTCGGGGCAGGGGCTGTCATGACCATTGGGCTCGGCCATTACCTGTCGGTTGCCGCAATCCTGTTCACGCTCGGAGTGCTTGGCATCTTTCTCAATCGAAAGAACGTCATCATCATTCTGATGTCGATCGAGCTTATTCTGCTCGCCGTCAACGTCAACCTCGTCGCGTTCTCGACGTTCCTCGGCGATATCGTCGGCCAGATCTATGCGCTGATTGTGCTGACGGTAGCGGCGGCGGAAGCCGCAATCGGGCTTGCCATTCTGGTCGCCTATTTCCGCAATCGTGGCTCGATCGCGGTTGAAGACATCAATCTGATGAAGGGCTGACGGCAGCATGTACGAAGCCATTGTCGTTCTGCCGCTCATCGGCGCCATCTTTGCCGGCGCGATCGCGCTCATTGGCGCGCGCAACCGCTTCCCGGGCGCTAATCCGCCGCCGCCGGACGACGATCATGCGGCGCCGCTTGTTGACGAGACGCACGCGCATGCGGCGCCTTCGGCATCTGCGCCACATGCCGTCGCTTCCGAATCCCACCATGAAGAAGTCTCGACGGAGCCTAGCGCGGTCGGTTCAGGGATTGCCGAGCTCGTGACCAGCACATTGCTGGTGATCTCGTGCGTGCTGTCGTGGTTCGCTTTTTACGATGTCGGCATCGCTGGGCACGACGCGCGGGTGAAATTGTTCAGCTACATCACCTCTGGCGACCTGCATTCGGAATGGGCGCTGCGTGTCGACTCGCTGACCGCCGTGATGCTCGTCGTAGTGACGACCGTTTCATCGCTCGTTCACATCTATTCGATCGGCTACATGGAGGAGGATCCCTACAAGCCACGCTTCTTCTCCTATCTGTCGTTTTTCACATTCGCCATGCTGATGCTGGTGACGGCGGACAACCTCATTCAGTTGTTTTTCGGCTGGGAGGGCGTGGGGCTCGCGAGCTATTTGCTGATCGGCTTTTGGTTCCATAAGCCGGAGGCGAACGCCGCAGCGATCAAAGCATTCGTCGTCAATCGCGTTGGTGATTTCGGATTCTCGCTCGGGATTTTTGCGGTCTTCTACCTTACGGGCGCCATCGACTTCGACACCGTATTCGCCCAGGCGCCGGGGCTGGTCGGCAAGAGCATCCACTTCCTGAGCTGGGATTTCGACGCGCTGACCGTGGTGTGCCTGCTCTTGTTCATGGGCGCCATGGGCAAGTCCGCGCAATTTCTGCTGCACACCTGGCTGCCTGACGCGATGGAAGGGCCGACGCCGGTGTCGGCGTTGATCCATGCCGCCACCATGGTGACCGCGGGTGTTTTCATGGTGGCGCGGTTGTCGCCGCTGTTCGAGCTGGCGCCGACGGCTGCCGCCTTCGTGACGTTCATCGGCGCGACGACCGCGATGTTCGCCGCCACCATCGGCCTCGTGCAAAACGACATCAAGCGCATCATCGCTTATTCGACCTGCTCACAGCTCGGTTACATGTTCGTCGCCATGGGCGTCGGCGCCTACTCGGTCGGCATGTTCCACCTGTTCACGCATGCGTTCTTCAAGGCGCTGCTGTTTCTCGGCTCCGGCTCGGTGATCCTGGCGATGCATCACGAGCAGGACATCCGGCAGATGGGAGGATTGTGGCGGAAAATCCCGTTCACCTACGGCGTCATGCTGATCGGCACGTTAGCCCTGACCGGCTTTCCACTGACCGCCGGTTATTTCTCCAAGGACGCAATCATCGAGGCGGCTGCCGTCGGCACCAATCCGATGGCGACCTACGGCTTTATCATGACGGTCGGCGCCGCGGCGCTCACCTCGTTCTATTCGTGGCGCCTCATCTTCAAGACGTTCCACGGCGAACCGCATGACCAGCAGCATTACGAGGCCGCGCACGAGAGCCCGACGGTGATGCTGATCCCGCTGGCGCTTCTTGCCTTCGGATCGATCGCGGCGGGCCTGCCGTTCATTTCGCTGTTCACGGGGCACGGCGTCGAGGACTTTTTTCGCGACGCCCTGAAGTTCGGGCCGAACAATCACGTGCTGGAGAACATGGAAAGCCTGCCGCTCTACATTTCCCTCACGCCGACGGTGATGATGATCGTGGGCTTCCTCGTCGCCTACCAATTCTATATCCGCCGGCCAGATCTGCCGGTGGCTTTGGCGCGCGATCAGGCCGTGCTGTACCGCTTCCTGCTCAACAAGTGGTACTTCGACGAGATCTACGATTTTCTGTTCGTTCGTCCCGCCCTTTGGCTCGGCCGGCTGTTCTGGAAGGGCGGCGACGGCTTCATCATCGACGGCTTCGGGCCTGACGGCGTCTCCTCGCGCGTGCTCGATGTGACGCGCAATGTCGTTCGCTTGCAGACTGGCTATCTCTATCACTACGCCTTTGCCATGCTCATCGGTGTCGCTGCGTTCATCACCTGGTTCATGTTCTCGGGAGCGCACGGATGACGAGCTGGCCGATCCTCTCGGTCGTCACCTTCCTGCCGCTCGCCGGCGCGCTGTTCATTTCGTTCCTGAACGAGGATGAGGCGGGCGTGCGCAATGCGCGCTGGGTCGCGCTGTGGACGACGCTGATCACGTTTGCGATCTCGCTCATCTTGCTGTGGCGTTTCGATCCGACTTCGGCGGAATTTCAATTCCTCGAAAAGCGGCCGTGGCTCGGTGGCACTATCACCTATTCCATGGGCGTCGACGGCATTTCGCTGCCATTCGTGATCCTGACCACGGCCCTTTTGCCAATCTGTATTGTCGCGAGCTGGACCGCGATTCAGCGCCGCGTGCGCGAATACATGATCGCGTTCCTCGTTCTCGAAACGCTGATGGTCGGCACGTTCTGCGCGCTCGACCTCGTGCTGTTCTATCTGTTCTTCGAGGGCGGCCTGATCCCGATGTTCCTGATCATCGGCGTGTGGGGCGGGCCACGCAGGGTCTACGCCAGCTTCAAGTTCTTCCTCTACACGCTGCTCGGCTCGGTGCTGATGCTGCTGGCGATCATGGCGATGTACTGGTCCGCCGGCACGACAGATATTCCGACGCTGCTGCACCATGCGTTCCCGCGCAGCCTGCAAAACTGGGCCTGGTTCGCATTCCTGGCTTCGTTCGCCGTGAAGATGCCGATGTGGCCGGTACACACCTGGCTGCCGGACGCACACGTCGAGGCCCCGACCGCCGGCTCGGTGATCCTGGCGGCGATCCTGCTGAAGATGGGCGGCTACGGCTTTCTGCGGTTTTCGCTGCCGATGTTCCCCGAGGCATCGCAAGCGTTGGCGCCGCTGATCTACACGCTGTCAATCGTCGCTATCATTTATACCTCCCTCGTCGCCTTGGTGCAGGAGGACATCAAAAAGCTCATCGCCTATTCGTCGGTCGCGCACATGGGCTTTGTCACGATGGGCATCTTCGCGATGACGGCGCAGGGCATTGCCGGCGGTATTTTTCAGATGATTTCGCACGGTATCGTCTCGGCCGCGTTGTTCCTCTGCGTCGGCGTCGTTTACGATCGCATGCATACGCGCGAGATTGCGGCCTATGGCGGGCTGGTTAATCGCATGCCGGTCTATGCCTTCGCCTTCATGGTATTCACGCTGGCCAATGTCGGCTTGCCCGGCACCTCGGGCTTCGTCGGCGAGTTTCTGACCCTGATCGGAACCTTCAGGGTCAACACCTGGGTGGCGACGCTGGCGACGATCGGCACCATCCTGTCGGCGTGCTATGCGCTGTGGCTGTACCGCAAGGTGATCTTCGGCAAGCTCGAAAAACCGGCACTGTTCAACATCCGTGACATCGGCTGGCGCGAGATGGTGGTGCTGGCGCCGCTCGTCATTCTGACCATCGTTTTCGGCATCTATCCGAAGCCTGTGCTCGATCTGTCGGCGGCATCGGTTGCGCAACTGATGGACAGCTACCA
This sequence comes from uncultured Alphaproteobacteria bacterium, assembly GCA_963813825.1. Classification (GTDB taxonomy): domain Bacteria; phylum Pseudomonadota; class Alphaproteobacteria; order Rhizobiales; family Xanthobacteraceae; genus BOG-931. The sequence continues at coordinate 210,692 of CAWFBB010000014.1, read as the reverse complement.
GCACGCGCTGGCGCCGGTTCAAGCGGCGATGGCCAGGTGAGGCGATGAACGCAGCCCCCGATATTGCCGCGTTCTTCCCGCTGTTGCCGGAAATCGTACTCGGCGTCGGTGCCATGGTACTGCTGATGCTCGGTGCCTATGGCGATGAGCGAACGGTGCCGGTGATCGACGGCGCCGCTATCGTGCTGCTGGTGCTCGCCGGCATCATTCTTTGCCTGCTTCCGTCTGGCAAACTCGCCAGCTTCAACGGCAGTTTTGTCGTCGACGATTTCGCACGTTTCCTGAAAATCCTGGCGCTGATCGGCTCGGCGGCGGCAATCGTCTTGTCGATCGACTATGCCAAGCAGGAGCGGCAGCAGCGTTTCGAGTATTCTGTGCTGATCGTGCTGTCGACGCTCGGCATGCTGATGCTGATCTCGGCCACGGATCTGATCGCGCTCTATCTCGGCCTCGAATTGATGAGCTTGCCGCTCTACGTCGTCGCCGCAAGCCATCGCGACAATTTGCGCTCGACTGAAGCCGGACTCAAATATTTCGTGCTTGGCGCGCTGTCCTCGGGCATGCTGCTTTACGGCGCGTCGCTGGTTTACGGTTTTACCGGGACAGTCACATTCGCCGGCATCGCGCATGCGGCGGGGCAGGGCGGCATTGGCCTGATCTTCGGGCTGGTTTTCCTATTCGCCGGATTCTGCTTCAAGGTTTCGGCTGTTCCGTTCCACATGTGGACGCCAGATGTTTACGAGGGCGCGCCGACGCCGGTAACGGCCTTCTTCGCTGCCGCGCCGAAAGTGGCCGGTATCGCCATGTTCGTGCGTGCCGCCGTCGTCGCCTTTCCAGGCATCACGTCGCAGTGGCAGCAGATCGTGGTGTTTGTCTCCATCGCCTCGATGGTGCTTGGGGCCTTCGCCGCGATCGGGCAGCGCAATATCAAGCGGCTGATGGCCTATTCGTCGATCGGCCACATGGGCTTCGCGCTGATCGGCCTTGCTGCCGGGACGCCGGAGGGCGTGCAGGGTGTGCTCGTCTACATCGCGATCTACGTCACCATGACGCTTGGTGCCTTCGCCGTGATCCTGTCGATGCGGCGCTCGACCGGCATGGTGGAATTGATCGACCAGCTTTCCGGTCTCGCGCGTACCAACCCTACGTCCGCGTTCTTCCTGGCGATGCTGTTGTTTTCCATGGCCGGCGTGCCGCCGCTCGCTGGGTTTTTTGCCAAGTTCTATGTATTCCTCGCCGCGATCAAAGCCGGCCTTTACATCCTCGCTGTCATCGGTGTGCTCGCCAGCGTCGTCGGCGCCTATTATTATCTATTGATCATCAAGGTCATGTATTTCGACGACGCGGTCGAAGGATTCAACCCGATGCCTGTCGAGCTGAAAGTGGTGATGGCTGTCTGTGGCTTGTTCAACATCCTGTTCTTCCTTTATCCGGGACCGCTCGTGGGCGCGGCGAGCGCCGCGGCTCATTCCCTGTTCTGATGCAGCTTGATCCCATTGCGGAAGCGGCGGGCGTGCGGCTGGTCGCGCTGGACAAAACCACATCGACCAATAAAGAAGCTTTGACCGGGACCCGCATGCATAGCCCGATATGGGTGACTGCGGTGACCCAGACCCGCGGTCGCGGCCGTCATGACCGGGAATGGTTTTCACCGCCGGGCAATCTCTATGCAAGCCTTGGTATTATGGAGCCAGCACCGATCGATCGGGCGCCCGAGCTGGCATTCGTCGCCGCGCTGGCTGTGCGCGATGCCGTGGTCGCTGAAGCGCCCATGCTGGCACCGCAGTTGGCGCTCAAATGGCCAAACGATCTATTGCTCGCGGACCAGAAATGCGCCGGCATTCTGATCGAAGGCGAGCAACAGCTCGATCGCGAGAACAGGCCTGAGGGCTTCAAGGTCGTGATCGGCATCGGCGTCAATTGCATGTCACACCCCGGACACCTCCCGCCTCTTCCATGGGAGGAGCCGCTTGCTTACGCAGCCACTGATCTGCGGACTCACGGCGCCGACGTCACGGCCGAGAACCTCTTCACACGGCTGTCGGCAACAATGTGCCAGCGCATCGCGCAATGGGACTGCGGCGCGGGATTGCCGGCAATCCTCACCGATTGGCTTCATCGTGTGCGCGGCATCGGCGAGCAGATTTCCGTCCGTGATTACTTCGGCCGGGAAAAATTGGGACGCTTTACCGGCATCGATGAATCCGGCCGTCTGCTGCTTGATCTGCCCGACGGCACGACCGAAAAAATAGCTGCCGGCGATGTCTTCCTGTTCTCGGCGAAAGGAGGCCGTATCGTCCCGAGCTGATTGGGCTGACGCGGGGCGGGTTGGAAAATGGCACAGAACGAGCTGGTATTCGCAGGCCTTGGCGGCATTGGCGAGATCGGGATGAACCTCTCGATCTACGGCTTCGGCGATGAGCGCCGCCGGCAATGGCTGATCGTCGATTGCGGTGTGTCGTTTGCCTCCGAGGAGCAGTTGCCGGGCGTGGATCTTATCCTCCCCGACATTCGCTTCCTGATCGAAGAGCGCAAGAACATCGTCGGACTTGTAATCACCCACGGCCATGAGGACCATATCGGCGCGCTGATCGATCTGTGGCCGCGCCTCAAAGTGCCGCTCTATGCCACGCCATTCACGGCGGCTTTATTCGAAGCCAAACGGCTGTCGGAACCGGGCGCACCGGAAATCCCCATAAAGGTGGTGCCACTAGGCGGCCGCCTGATACTCGGCCCGTTCACAGTCGATTTTATCAACGTCGCGCATTCGATTCCGGAATCGAATGCGCTGGCGATCCGCACGCCGGCCGGCATTGTGCTGCATACCGGCGATTGGAAGATCGATCCCACGCCGCTACTCGGAGCGCCGACCGATCAGGCGAAGCTGACCGCGCTCGGCGATGAGGGCGTGCTGGCGCTGATTGGCGATTCCACCAATGCGGTGCGCGAGGGCCGTTCGCCTTCGGAATCCGATGTTGCGCGCACGCTTGCAGAGCTTATTCGCACGGCCCCTGGTCGCGTTGCCGTAACTACGTTCGCCTCTCACGTCGGGCGGCTCCGTGCCGTTGCCGAAGCCGCCCGCACCGCCGGACGCGAGGTCGTCCTCGTCGGCCGCGCCATGGAGCGCGTCACCCAGGTGGCGCGTGAGACCGGCTATCTCGACGGCGTGCAGGATTTTCGCAGCGCCGAGAGCTATGGCTACCTTCCGCCCGATAAGGTGCTGGCGCTGTGCACCGGCAGTCAGGGCGAGCCGCGCGCCGCACTGTCGCGGATCGCCAATGACGAGCATCCGGAGGTCACGCTGAACAAGGGCGACCGCGTGATCTTTTCCTCGCGCGCCATCCCCGGCAACGAGAAGGCCGTGGGCCGGGTCATCAACGGGTTGGTTTCGCAAGGCGTCGAGGTCATCACCGACCGCACCCATCTCGTCCATGTATCCGGCCACCCGCGCCGCGCCGAGTTGCTCGACATGATCGGCTGGGTGCGGCCGAAAATCCTGATCCCCGCTCACGGCGAGGCCTTGCATCTCGCCGAACATGCGGCATTGGCCCGCGGCGCGGGTGTGTCGCACGTCTTGATTTGCGGCAACGGCGACTTGGTCCGTCTTGGTCAGAATGGCGCAGAGATCATCGACAAGGTGCCATCTGGCCGGCTCTACAAGGATGGGTCACTCCTGATCGATGCCGAGTCACGCTCGGTGGCGGCCCGCCGCCGCTTGAGCTACGCGGGCATCGTGTCGGTGGCGCTGGCCCTCGGCGACAAAGGCATCCTGGTTGCCGACCCTGAAATCGAGCTTGTCGGTATCCCGGAGACCGATGCAGGTGGAGCATCGATGGCCGAACTTGTCCGCGACGCGGTCGAACAGGCGTTCGACTCGATGCCAAAAGCCCCGCCGGCGCGACCCGGACAGTGTCGCGGAAGCGGTCCGGCGCGCGGTGCGTGGCGCCATCGGCCAGCGCTGGAACAAGAAGCCGCTCTGCCACGTGCATGTGTTGACCGTGTAACATGGGCCGTCTGTGTAAGATCACCCTGCCGGGATGCAGGAGAGTACAACATGATCGGCAAGCTCAATCACGTAGCGATCGCGGTTAAGGATCTCGGCAAGGCGGCGGGGGTCTACCGCGACGTCCTAGGCGCCCAGGTCTCGGCTGCGGTGCCGCAGCCGGACCACGGTGTGACCACAGTTTTCATCACACTGCCGAACACCAAGATCGAGCTGCTCGAGCCGCTCGGCGAAGGCTCGCCGATCGCAAAATTCCTCGAGCGCAATCCGGACGGCGGCATGCACCACATTTGCTACGAGGTGGACGATATCCGCGCTGCGCGCGACGCGCTCAAGGCGGCGGGCGCGCGGGTGCTGGGCGACGGCGAGCCGAAGACAGGGGCGCACGGCAAGCCGGTGCTGTTCCTGCACCCGAAGGACTTTTCTGGAACTCTGGTGGAACTGGAGCAGGGCTGAAATGCCGCTGGCGACGGCGATTGCGGTGTTCTTCCTGATTTGGTGGATCGTCTTGTTTGCGGTCCTGCCGTGGGGCGTACACCGACAGGATGAGGACGGCGAGATCGCTCCCGGCACTGATCCGGGCGCACCGGCGCTCCCGAACCTGCGACGGAAATTGCTGTGGACGACCTTGGCTTCGTTCGTGATCTTCGCCGGCTGTTACGTTGTGGCCGCAGAGCGCCTCGTCACGCTCGATGGCCTGTTGGCGCCCTTCGGATTACACACGACCATCCCGGGTGTGGAATACCACGATAATAAATGATATTGATTAATAGCTTACTGGAGAATTCTAAGAGATTAGTTTGCGAGTGTTCTGCAATCTATTATGTTTCGACGCCAGCGCCGCAGACGCCAGCACCGCAAAAGAAAAGCAGGGCAATGCCCTGCTTTTAAATCCTCGTCCGATTCCCGAACCACGCGTCACTTAAGCTGATCTACGCTTCCAGCCCGTCAGGGCGTCGCGTTGCGCGTTCGAATTATCCTCCCAAGACTTGGACCGCTGCTGTCCCTAAAACAGCAATTTTCAGGACAGCGCCAGCCTTCGTAGTCCATCTTTTTGGGGATGTCATCATGTTACCACCCGCCGTCGGCAAATAATTTCGGTTCCAGCAGGCAGGACCAGCCCGGAATGGTTCTGCACCGCCCCTTGTAATTCCGCAGCTATTGCGGCTTCACTGCCGCCGCCGCGACAATCGCGAATCTTCACGAGATTTCATGCGCCTTTCCCGCTTCTTTCTGCCGAACCTGCGCGAGACCCCGAAGGAAGCGGAGATCGCCTCGCATCGTCTCATGCTACGTGCCGGAATGATCCGTCAGGAGGCCGCGGGTATTTACGCATTCCTTCCGCTGGGATTGCGGGTGCTGCAAAAGATCTGCCGAATCGTGCGCGAGGAACAGGACCGCTCCGGCGCCATCGAGCTCCTGATGCCGACCATCCAGTCCGCCGACTTGTGGCGCGAGAGCGGCCGCTACGAGGCTTATGGCAAGGAGATGCTGCGCATAAAGGACCGCCACGAGCGCGACATGCTCTATGGCCCGACCAACGAGGAAATGATCACGGCGATCTTCCGTGCGTACGTGCGCTCATACAAAGACCTGCCTCTCAATCTCTACCACATTCAGTGGAAGTTCCGCGATGAGGTACGGCCGCGGTTCGGCGTGATGCGCGGCCGCGAGTTCTTGATGAAGGATGCCTATTCGTTCGACGTCGACTTCGCCGGCGCCAAGCATGCCTATAACCGCATGTTCGTGGCCTATCTGCGTACCTTTGCCCGCATGGGCTTGCGCTCGATTCCGATGGTGGCGGAGAGCGGCCCGATTGGCGGTAATCTGTCCCACGAGTTCATCATCCTGGCCGACACCGGCGAGAGCGAGGTGTTTTGCCACAAGGACTATCTCGGCTTTGAAGTCCCAGGCTCCGATGTGGACTTCGAGCACGTCGGCCGATTGCAGGCGATCGTGGACAAGTGGACCTCGCTTTATGCTGCGACCTCGGAAAAGCACGACGCAGGAGCATTCGGTGCGCTGCCGTCCGACAAGCAGGTCTCTGCGCGCGGCATCGAGGTTGGCCATATTTTCTATTTCGGCACCAAATATTCCGAGCCGATGAAGGCCGTGGTGACCGGACCGGACGGCGTCGAGCGGCCGGTCCATATGGGGTCATACGGCATCGGACCAAGCCGTCTTGTCGCCGCCATCATCGAGGCCTCCCATGATGACGCGGGCATCATATGGCCGGAGGCGGTTGCGCCGTTCAAGGCCGTGATCCTCAATCTTAAGCAAGGATCAAGCGATACCGACGCCGCTTGCGAAGCGCTCTATGCGGAACTTTCGGCCAAGGGCATCGAAACCCTCTACCACGACCTTGATGAGCGGCCCGGTTCCAAATTCGCCGCGGCCGACCTGATCGGTGTTCCTTGGCAGATCTTGGTGGGCCCGCGCGGGCTCGCCGAGGGCAAAGTCGAGGTCAAAAGGCGATCGGACGGTTCGCGGGAACTGCTGTCGCCGGCCGATGCGGTGGTTCGGCTAAGTTCTTGAGCTTGTGTACTTGAGCCTGTGCGCTACGGCTGTCCCTGCTCATTCCCCCACACGCGGAGGAGGGTAGGGAACGGGATTACTTGAAACCGCCAGAATCGTGTGAAACTCGGTGTGTTCGCGGGGACCTTGACCTGAATGGCCGATTCGACCGGCACCCATGCCTTTGCTCCATTCGAATGGATGCTGTCGCTGCGCTATCTGCGGGCGCGGCGCAAAGAGGGTTTTATTTCGGTTATCGCCGGTTTCTCGTTTCTCGGCATCATGCTGGGCGTGGCCACGCTCATCATCGTCATGGCGGTGATGAACGGCTTTCGCCAGGAACTCTTGACCAAGATCCTGGGCCTTAACGGCCACCTGCTGATCCAGCCGCTGGAATCCCCGCTCACCGACTGGGAAGCCGTCGCCGACCGGGTTTCGAAAATCCCAGGGATCCGGCTTGCCGCGCCGATCGTCGAAGGCCAGGCGCTGGCGTCTTCGCCGTTCAATGCGTCAGGTGTGCTGGTGCGCGGCATCCGCGCCGCCGACCTTACAAAGCTCACGTCGATTGCAAAGAACATCAAGCAGGGCACGCTCGATGGCTTCGATCAGTCCCAGGGGCTTGCTATTGGCTCGCGGCTCGCCGAACAGCTTTCGGTGCGGGCGGGGGACAATCTGACGCTGGTGGCGCCGCGCGGCGCGGTCACGCCGATGGGCACGACGCCGCGCATCAAGTCCTACAAGATCGCCGCCGTGTTCGAGATCGGCATGTCGGAATATGACGCCGCCTTCGTGTTCATGCCGCTGCCCGAGGCGCAGGCTTATTTCAATCGCACCGGCGACGTCACCGCGATCGAGGTTTACACCGACGATCCCGACCACATCGACAATTTCCGCAAGCTCGTCACCGATGCCGCGGCGCGCCCGATCTACATGATCGACTGGAGGCAGCGTAACGCTACGTTCTTTAATGCGCTCGAGGTCGAGCGCAATGTGATGTTCCTGATCTTGACATTGATCGTGCTGGTTGCCGCGCTCAATATCGTGTCTGGCTTGATCATGCTGGTGAAGGACAAGGGAAGCGATATCGCCATCTTGCGCACCATGGGTGCGACGCAAGGCGCGATCATGCGCATCTTCCTCATCACCGGCGCCGCGATTGGCGTGGTCGGGACGCTGGTCGGATTCCTGCTCGGCATGCTGGTTTGCCTCAATATCGAGTCGATCCGCCACTTTCTGTCCTGGCTGACCAATACCGAGCTGTTCTCCCCGGAATTGTATTTCCTGTCGAAGCTCCCAGCCGACATGGATTTTCGGGAAACGACGGCCGTGGTGGTGATGGCGCTCGGGCTATCGCTGCTGGCGACGCTCTACCCGTCCTGGCGGGCGGCTCGCCTCGATCCCGTCGAAGCGCTTCGTTACGAGTGACCGGGCGCAATGGACGACACCACCACGATAAAAGAGGCCACGGCGTCCACCGCCGGCGATGACGAACGGCCGCTGATCTTCCTGCACGGCATTGGCCGCCATTTCCGCCAGGGAGATTCGACGCTCGATATCCTCAAAGGCACCGAGCTTGCGGTATGGCGCGGCGAGTTGGTGGCACTGGTGGCGCCGTCAGGCGCCGGCAAATCGACGCTACTGCACATCGCCGGCCTGCTCGAACATCCGGATGCAGGCGAGGTCTATATCGACACCACCGCAACATCGAACCTGAGCGATGCCCAGCGCACCAGGATCCGGCGTACCGAGATCGGTTTCGTTTATCAATTCCATCATCTGCTACCGGAATTCTCTGCGCTGGAGAACGTGATGCTACCGCAGATGGTGCGCGGACTGGGCCGCAGGGAAGCGCGCGCCCGCGGCGTCGAACTGTTGAGCTATCTCGGTCTCAAGGAGAGGCTGACGCACCGGCCGGCGGAATTGTCGGGTGGCGAACAGCAACGCGTCGCGATCGCGCGCGCGGTCGCCAATGCGCCGCGCATCCTGCTCGCCGACGAGCCGACCGGCAATCTCGACGTGCGCACCGCCGCGCATGTCTTTGGAACGCTCGGTCAGTTGGTGAAGGCGTCGGGTCTTGCCGCCGTCATCGCCACGCATAATCTCGATATCGCAGCGCAGATGGACCGCAGGGTGACGATCCGCGACGGACAGGTCGTCGAATTGCCCTGACGCGGAGCGGCCGCTGTAGCGTCAGGAGTTCGTCTTCGACGATTTTGCAACGCGACGATGGTGGTACTTCGACGCTGTCACGGGGCCATGAGGCCCAGATGGTGGCGTATATTGGGTGTTCACCCGACAGTCATTGCCGTTGCCTCGCGCGCTTTCCATGCATTGTTCGAAGCTGACAAAGCCGCAGTTGGTGCCGCCACCGCCCCTCCCTCCACTCAAATACTCGCACCACGGATAATTTTGCGCATGGGCGCGCGGGCCAAAGCTCAATACGGCGGCGAGAATTCCAATTCCGACTATCAGTGGTTTCACGGCTTATCTCCCGGATGTGCTGCGTTTCAACGCTATAAACGCCGCAGGGCCCGTCATATTTCCGTAGAGCCACGGAGAATTGCTTCGCCTCGGCCCGGCAAAAGCAACGAGGCCGCCCGAAGGCGGCCTCGAACGTGGATAGCTGAGGCAAATCTTGCGCGTCAGCCGAATCTTGCGTCTGACCTCAGTAGCAGGGCCGGCACCAGCACCTGCCATAGCGGCCACAGGTCCAGGTGAACCCCGGCCCACAATGCGGACCGCCGCCCCGGCAGGCCGCTTGCGTGTAGATGGGGGTCGCGTTCTTGAGCGCGTGTACGCTGCCTGCGCCGGCACTCGTCTGCGCGCTTGCAGATAATACCATCGCGCCGAGTACGAACGCTGCCGTCGACAAAGTGAACGTGAGTTTTCTCATAGAATCCTCCTCATCGTGGTTGCCGAATCCGCGCAGAATAGCCGCTGCGGCGCGGCGATAACAGGTCGTCGCAGTTGTAGTTCCACGATGTGCCCACGGCTGGTGGGCAGTGGCGGTAACTTGGTACTCCGCTAAAGGCACACTCGGTTCAGCGGGGCCGCGTGAGCGTCAGCCGGATCAGCTGCCTTCGGGACGGGGTGGTATCGGGAGCGGCCAAATGCCATATGGCCGCTATGGCCGAGTCCAGCGAAGAGCCTGTCATAGAACCGTTCCCGGACAAGTCCGGGACGGGTTGGCATGTGATCATTAGATATCACCAGGGCCATGAGAGGCGGATCGAAGGCTTTGCGAGCAAGAGTGAGGCGGTGGATTGGATAACTGCCAACTCAGCTCAGGTCGACAAGTAGCCTCCAGGTTCCACAGCCCGCTCGGCGTGCAGGCTGACCGAAAATGGCTTTGACGGAAAAGCTTGCCAGTTGGTCCGACGGAGCATAGTCAGCCTCATGGCCAAACCCCGAGTCACCTTCAAAATGCAGCGGATTGCCGAGGACGACTGGCAAATCATCGCTGAGTATCCAGGTGCCGAGACCCGCTACGTCAAGGGGCTCAAGAGCAAAGCCGAGGTCGATGAGTGGCTTAACGGGACTCGCCGGATCGACTGGCTCCGATCGCAAGGCTATGCGAAGTGACCCTGCTCGGGGGATTGAACTTCTAGAACATAACATGAACTAGGTTCCCTTTCTGTTCTTTGGACAAGAGGAGCCAGTCGTGATCCGGTCAGTCGTCGAGGAAGCTATGGCATTGGCGTCACTCACGTTGTTTTTGGCCATGGTGGCCGTCTGGGCGCAGGTACTTGGGGTCCTCTAGGCCACTACTATCCGGCAAATCGAAAGTTTCTGTGCGCGGTCCAGCACGCATGGCACCGTCGTGATGGACAGCGCGGCTCGCAATCCCGCATCCTCGCCTTCCAAGAATCGCGAAGCTGATCGCGAAGGTGATCGCGGACGCGGACGCGCACCTGATCGTAATCGGTTCGCCCACCGCGAGTGACAAGGCCCTATGGCTGCCAGGCTAGGTCGATCCGAACTCGGATTTGTGCACCTTCATGTGCATTCGTCCTACTCGCTGCTTGAAGGCGCGCTGACGATTGCGCGCTTGGCGGAACTCGCCAAGAAGGATAAGCAGCCGGCACTGGCGCTCACCGACACCGATAACATGTTCGGTGCGCTCGAATTCTCCGAAAAGATGGCGGGCGCCGGTATCCAACCCATCGTCGGCTGCGCGCTCGGCGTCGATTTTGGCGACCAGGAGGTACGTCCCGGCGCTATCGCCGATGCTTGGCCTCGCATCGTTCTTCTCGCCTCGCGGCAGAGTGGCTATCGCAGCCTGATGCGATTGTCGTCGCGCGCTTACCTTGAGACGCCGCAACCGGAGCGCCCGCACCTCAAGCTTGACTGGCTCAAAGGCGAGACCGATGGCCTGATCGCACTCACCGGCGGGCCGAGCGGGCCGCTCGATATTGCGATTGCCGGCGGCCAGAACGCGCTCGCGCTGTCGCGCTGTGAAGAATTGCAGAAGCTGTTCGGCGATCGGCTCTACATCGAGTTACAGCGTCACGGCATGCCGGCGGAACGTAGCGTCGAGCCATCATTGATCGAGCTCGCTTACGGCCGCTCGATTCCGCTGGTTGCGACCAACGAACCGTTCTTCGCCACGCGCGAGGATTACGAAGCCCACGACGCGCTGATGTGCATCGCCGAGGGGAAGCTGATTGCCGACGGCGAGCGCCGTCAGTTGACGCCCGAACACCGCTTCAAGAGCCGCGCCGAGATGACGGCACTGTTCGCCGATCTGCCCGAAGCGCTTGCGGCCACGATCGAGATCGCGGAGCGCTGCGCGTTTCGTCCGGTCACGCTGGCGCCGATCCTGCCGCGGTTTTCCATTGGCCGCGACGATGGCGAGACGGACGAAACCCAGGCGCTTCGCGTCGCCGCGGAATCCGGACTCGAAAACCGGCTGAAGCAGCACGGCCCCGCAGCCGGCCACACGGCTGAAGCGTATCAAGAGCGGCTGGCCTTCGAACTCGGCGTCATCGTTAGTATGAAATATGCCGGCTACTTCCTGATCGTCGCCGATTTCATCCAGTGGGCGAAAGCGCAGGGCATCCCGGTCGGGCCGGGCCGCGGTTCCGGCGCCGGTTCGCTCGTCGCCTATGCACTTACTATCACCGATCTGGACCCGATCCGTTTCGGCCTTCTGTTCGAGCGCTTTCTCAATCCCGAGCGGGTTTCGATGCCTGACTTCGACATCGACTTCTGTCAGGACCGGCGCGACGAGGTGATCAGTTACGTGCAGCAACGTTATGGCCGCGACCGCGTGGCGCAGATCATAACCTTCGGCACGTTGCAGGCGCGCGGCGTGCTACGCGATGTCGGGCGCGTGTTGCAAATGCCCTACGGCCAGGTCGACAAGCTGTGCAAGCTCGTACCGCAGAACCCGGCGAATCCGGTGACGCTCAAGCGCGCAATCGACGACGAGCCGCGGCTGCAGGCAGAGCGTGATCGTGATCCCGTCACGAGGCGCGCCTTCGACATCGCCCAACGCCTCGAAGGGCTGCACCGTCACGCCTCGACCCATGCCGCCGGTATTGTGATCGGCGAGAGGCCATTGAATGAGCTGGTGCCGCTCTATCGCGATCCCAAATCGAACATGCCGGTGACTCAATTCAACATGAAATGGGTCGAGCCGGCCGGCCTCGTAAAGTTTGATTTTCTGGGCCTCAAAACGCTCACCGTATTGGCCCGCGCCGTGCAGTTGGTCCGTCAACGTTCCATCGACATCGATTTGCTGCGCATCCCCCTCGACGACACTAAAACCTACGAAATGCTGGCACGTGGTGAGACAGTCGGCGTGTTCCAGGTGGAAAGTCAGGGCATGCGGCGAGCGCTGATCGACATGCGCCCTGACCGGTTCGAAGATTTGATTGTGCTGGTCGCTCTCTATCGGCCGGGACCGATGGCGAATATTCCCACCTATTGTGCGCGAAAGCTCGGTCAGGAGCGCACCGACTATCTGCATCCGAAGCTGCAGCCGATCCTGGAAGCAACCTACGGCATCATCACCTATCAGGAGCAGGTGCAGCAGATCGCGCGCGATCTCGCCGGTTACAGTCTCGGCAAGGCCGATATCCTGCGCCGTGCGATGGGCAAGAAAGACCGCAAGGAGATGGCGTCGCAACGCGATAGCTTCATCTCCGGAGCGGTCGAGCGCGGTATCGGACAGGGCGATGCCGAAGCTATCTTCGATACTTGCGCTAAATTTGCAGAGTATGGCTTCAATAAATCGCACTCGGCGCCTTATGCGTTATTGACCTATCAGACTGCCTACATGAAGGCGAATTACCCGGTCGAGTTTCTCGCCGCTTCGATGACGCTCGAGATGGGAAACACCGACAAGCTCGCTGAATTTCGCGCTGAAGCGGTACGGCTCGGCCTCAAAGTCGAGCCACCGTCGATCAATCGCTCGGGCGTCGAATTCGAGGTCGAGAGCAACATTATCTACTACGCGCTGGCGGCGTTGCGCGGCGTCGGCCGCCAGGCTGTCCAAAGCATCATTGAGGCGCGCGCGGAGCGTTCCTTCGCCGACCTCGCCGATTTTGCCCGCCGGATCAATCCGCGCGGCGTCAACAAGCGCGTGCTGGAAAGCCTCGCCGCCTCGGGCGCGTTCGACACGTTGGAGCCCAACCGTGCCCGCGCCTATGCCGCGGTCGATATCATGCTGGCGGCGGCGCAACGCGCGCACGACAACGCCACCCTCGGCCAGGACGAATTGTTTGCCGGTGGCGCGACCAAGGAGCCGTTGATGCTGCCGGTCGTCGAGCCATGGCTACCGGCCGAACGCCTGCAGAAAGAATACGACGCGATCGGATTTTTTCTCACCGGCCATCCGCTCGACGACTACGCCGCGGCGCTCAAACGGCTTCGGGTGCAGTCGTGGACGGACTTTTCGCGTGCGGTGAAGGCGGGCACTGGTGGCGGCCGCGTCGCCGGCACCGTCATCTCGCGCACCGAGCGGCGTACCAAAAACGGCTCAAAGATGGGCATCATCGGCCTTTCCGATCCGAGCGGGCACTACGAGGCGGTGCTGTTTGCCGAGGGGCTCGCGCAATATCGCGACTTGCTCGAGCCCGGTACCGCGGTGCTGATGTTCCTCACCGGCGAAGTGCAGGCCGAGGAAGTGCGCGCCCGCATCCAGTCGGTCGAACCGCTCGACGAGGCCGCCGCAAAAACGCAAAAGGGCCTGCGCGTGTTTTTGCGCAACGAAGAGCCGATCGACGGCCTGATGCGGCGTCTGGAGCGCGGCGGCTCGACCCGTAATGGTTCGGATCAAGCTGATGGCGAAGTCAGCATGGTCCTGCTGCTCGGTAACGGCAGCGAGGTCGAGGTCAAGCTTCCCGGCCGCTTCAAGGTCTCGCCGCAAATCGCCGGCGCCATCAAGGCGGTGACGGGTGTCGTGACTGTCGAGGCGATTTAACTCAGGGCGCCATCGCGGTTAGACTGAACCGTATGACGCAGTACCCCGCAAAGCGGCCGCTTCGGATCGCGATCATCGGCGCCGGTATCGGTGGCCTTGCAGCCGCCTGCGCATTGCGTCAGCGCGGGATGGAGGTCGCGCTGTACGAACGCTCGACCAAGCTTGAAGAGGTCGGCGCCGGGCTGCAAATCGGTCCTAACGGCTTCAAGGTGCTCCGCGCGTTAGGGCTCGAAGACGCACTGATGCATAGCGCTTTCGAGCCGCTCAGCATCATGTCGATCACTTGGGACGAGGGGCGGCTGCGCTTCCGCCAACCGCTTAAGGCGGTGGCGCGTGAAAAATTCGGCGCGCCCTACATGACGGCGCACCGCGCCGATCTGCACGATATGCTGCGCCGAGCAGCGGCCGATACGCCGCTGACGCTCGGCGCCAATTGCATCGGCGCCGAGACAGTGAAGGCAAGCGCGGTGGCACGCTTCGCCGATGGTTCAATGGCTGAAGCCGATGTCGTCATCGCTGCCGACGGCATCCGATCCGCGATCCGCGCCCAACATTTCGGCGCCGATAAACCGCGCTTTACCGAGATGATGGCGTGGCGCTGCATCGTCCCGATGGATTGCGTGCCCACTCGGGTCGGACCCGGCGGCAGCGTCGCGCTCGATCACGGCGAATATTTCGGCTGGATTGGGCCGAACGGCCACGTCATCTGCTATCCGATCGGCGTCAATGGCGACAAGCTCAATATCTTCGGCGGCCACGTGACGAACGAGTGGGTCGAAGAGTCGTGGTCGGTGCCGTCGAGCCGCGAAGAGCTCATTGCCGCAAAGACCGGCTGGAACGAGGCGTTGCTGGAGATGTTCCGCCATGTCGAGCATGTTTACAAATGGGGCATTTACGACCGCGATCCGCTGCCGCAGTGGACGCGCGGGCGGGTGACTCTCCTGGGCGACGCCGCACATCCGACGATGCCGACGCTGGCGCAGGGCGCCAATATGGCGATCGAAGACGGCTATGTGCTGGCCCGCGCCCTGGTCAAGCACGGCGACGATATCGAGACAGCACTGAAGGCCTATGTCGCCGAGCGCCTGCCGCGCACCAGCTGGGTGACGTTGAAATCGCGCGAGCAATTCGAGAACAATCGCAAACCGTCACCGCCGCCATTCGTCGACCGCACTTGGCTATTCGTCAACGATGTGACGCGGGACGAGGCAGCGTTGCAACCGGCATAGTGCTATACTGGCTGCCGAATGATCCTGGAGAATGCGCGATGGCTTCGGTCGAGAAATTCAACGAGCATTGCTGGAAGGATGTCGTTCCTGAGAGCGATCTGAAACTTTACGCCGGCTGGCGCCGCGAAACTTTTGTCGGTCCGCGCCCGGCATTGCTTGCGATCGACCTCTACGATCTCGTCTATCGCGGCGGCCCGTTGCCGCCGGCCGAGATCAATGAGCGCTATCCAAACACCTGCGGCGTGTTCGCTCACCGAGCCATCGCGCCGACCAAAAAACTTATTGCGGCGGCGCGGCGCGCCGGCCTGCCGATTTTCTTCTGCTCCCAGGAGACGCGCCCGAATAATCGGCCGGCGGGCGCCGTTTCGACCAAGCGCAAACGCGAGGTGCCGATAGACGGCTACGCGATTTATCGCGAGTTCGCCGTTGAGCCCGACGATATTCTCATCCTCAAACAGCGCGCTAGTATCTTCCAGGGCACGCCGCTTTTTTCGCATCTGTCGTTGCTCGGCGTGCAGAGCCTGATTGTTTGCGGTGAGAGCACATCGGGTTGCGTGCGCGCCAGCGTCGTCGATGGTTATTCCAGCGGCTTTCACGTCAGCGTGGTCGAAGAATGCACCTACGACCGCGCCGAACTGACGCACAAAGTCAATCTGTTCGATATGCACCACAAATACGCAGACGTCATGCACGTCGACGAAGTGCTGGCACATCTCGCTTCGAGTGGGCTGGAGCGTGCGGCGGAATAACAGCGCCCGCTGTTTTCTTTATGCGTGGATGGCCGCCGCCGCCATCGTTCTCGTCACGTCCGCAGCCCAGGCGCAGTCGACAACACCGCCGCTTAATTTCGCCGGCAAGCAGATAAGGCTGTTGATTGGGTTTTCGCCGACGGCGTACGGCTACGACACCTATGGCCGGCTGCTGGCGAAATATCTCGGAAAATACCTGCCCGGCAATCCGACGGTCGTGCCGCAGAACCGGCCGGGCGCTGGCTCGATCAATCTCACGAGCTACATGGGCCATGCCGCGCCGAACGACGGTACTGAAATTGCCATTGTCGGGCGCGGTGTCGCCATGGAGCCGATTCTCGACGCGCCGATTTCACCACCGAAGTTCGATGCCAAAGCCCTGACCTGGCTCGGCAGCATGAACAACGAAGTCGGTGGTTTCTTTGTCCGCGAGCCGGGCCCGGTGTCGAGCTTTCAGGATGTGCTCAACGGGGCGAGCATGAAGGTCGGTTCAACCGGCGCCGGCGGTGACCAGCAGATGTTCACCAATGCGCTGAATGTGCTGTTCGGCACCAAATTGAAGGCCATCGCCGGGTATCCTGGCACGCAGGAACTGATGTTCGCGGTTGAGCGCGGCGAACTTGACGGCATTGTCGGTTATTCCTGGAGCGTGGCTCGCTTCGGCAACAAGGAACAGCTCGATAACGGCACGTTGAAGATCATCCTTCAGGTCGCGCTTAACAAGCACCCGGACCTGCCTGACGTTCCGCTTGTGACCGATTTCGTCAAAAACCCGGCAGACCGCCAGGTGCTGGAGCTTATTTTCTCGCGCAATTCCATGGGGAGGCCGCTGGTGGCGCCGCCAGGCCTCGATCCAGCGGTAGCGGCGGCGCTGCGGCGGGCCTTTGCCGAGGCCATGCACGACCCCGATCTGATCGCAGAAGCGGCGAAGATCAACCTGGAACTCAATTTCGTCAGCGGCGAAGAGGTCCAGGCACTGGTTGAGCGGCTTTACCGCTCGCCATCGGACGTGATGACCCGGGCACAGGCCATTGCGGCAGCCGATTGACCGATCGTGATGCGTAAACGTGAAGGTTGCCTGCGCCGGCCTCATGCCTATATAAGGCGCCCAATCTCACACGCGGACCTTGGCCTAAACAGCCGTCCGGTGTCCGGCCAATAAGGGCCGGGCTCTCGGTCCGCGGCGGATCAACCGGAGAACTAATATGTCGTTGCCTGACTTCAATATGCGTCAGCTTTTGGAAGCTGGCGTTCATTTCGGCCACCAATCCCATCGCTGGAACCCGAAGATGTCCGAGTACATCTTCGGCACCCGCAACAACATCCATATCGTCGACCTGACGCAATCGGTGCCAATGATGCACCGTGCGCTGCAAGCGGTCAGCGACACTGTCGCCCAGGGCGGACGAATCCTGTTCGTCGGCACCAAACGGCAGGCGCAGGATGCCATTGCCGAGGCGGCCAAGCGTTCGGCGCAATATTACGTCAATTCGCGCTGGCTCGGCGGCACGCTGACCAATTGGAAGACCGTGTCCAATTCGATCAAGCGGCTGCGCAAGCTCGAAGAGATGCTGTCGTCCAATGAGGCGCAGGGCTACACCAAGAAAGAACGGCTGACGTTGCAGCGCGAGCGCGACAAGCTCGACCGCGCGCTCGGCGGCATCAAGGACATGGGCGGACTGCCCGACCTTCTATTCGTGATCGATACCAACAAGGAAGATATTGCGATCAAGGAAGCGCGCCGGCTCAATGTTCCGGTCGCCGCCGTGGTCGACACCAATTGCGATCCGAACGGCATCACCTATGTCGTTCCCGGCAATGACGATGCGAGCCGCGCGATCACGCTGTACTGCGATCTTGTCGCCAAAGCGGCGCTGGATGGCATTTCGCGAGCTCAAGGTGCGCATGGCGGCGACATCGGCGCACAGGCCGAACCTTTGATCGTGGAGGAATTGCCGCCGGAGACCAACAAACTCGGCTTCGAGCAATTGTCGGGACCGCGCGGCGTTGCCGACGATCTCAAGAAACTTCCGGCCGTATCGCCGGCGATCGAGAAGCAGCTCAACGACCTCGGCATTTTCCACTTCACGCAGATTGCCGAGTTGTCCCCGACAGCCGCGCACAATATCGGCGAGGAAGTTGGATTGCCGGGCCGCGTCGATGGCTGGATTGCCAAGGCGAAGGAATTGACGGCCGAAGCCGAGTAGGGCGCGCGCATTCCGGGGCGCGCCGCGGTGCGAGCCGGAATCGATAGCCACGGCGTGCGCGGTCTCGATGATCGGAGCATTGGAGACGGGAATGCATTCCGCGTTTCGCTTACTCGGCCGCGACATGACAAAGATAAGGACCGAATGCGATGGCGAACATCAGCGCAAGCATGGTGAAAGAGCTCCGGGATTCCACTGGGGCCGGCATGATGGACTGCAAAGCGGCGCTCAATGAAACCGACGGCAATATCGAAGCCGCGGTCGATTGGCTGCGCAAGAAGGGCCTGTCGAAAGCCGCAAAGAAGGCCGGCCGTGTCGCCGCCGAAGGTCTTGTCGGGATTGCAATCCGCGGCACAAAGGGTGTCGTAATCGAGGTCAACTCCGAGACCGATTTCGTTGCGCGTAACGATCTGTTTCAGGGCTTGGTGAAAATGATCGCCGATGTCGCGCTGGATGCCGGCACCAACGTCGAGAAGATCCTCGCGGCCAAAGCGGGCAGCATCACCGTGGCCGACTCTATTGCCGATACGATCGCCAAGATCGGCGAGAACATGACCTTGCGCCGGGCCGCCGAGATCGCAGTTAGCAAGGGCGTCGTTGCAAGCTATGTGCACAACTCCGTGGTCGATGGTCTCGGCAAAATCGGCGTACTCATCGGTCTGGAGTCGGCCGGCAACGCGGATGAACTGAAAGCCTTCGGCCGGATGGCGGCGATGCACATCTCGTTCGCCAATCCGCAGGCGCTTGATTCATCCGGACTCGACCCGGCGACGGTCGAGCGGGAGAAAGCCGTACTTGCAGCCAAGGCCGAGGGCAAACCGGCAAATGTCGTCGAGAAGATCGTCGAATCCGGCCTAAAGAGCTACTACAAAGAGGTCTGCCTGCTCGACCAAGCTTTTATTTTTGACGAGAAAAACAAGCAGAGCGTGGCGCAGGCGCTCAAAGAGGCTGAAGGCAAAGTCGGTGGCGCAATCAAGGTCACCGGCTTTGTGCGCTTTGCGCTGGGCGAGGGAATTGATAAGCCGGCGGGCGATTTCGGCGGTGAGGTAGCGGCTCTGGCCGGCACCCACTGACCCGCGTCAGCTCTGTTGGGTTTCGCCGCCAAATGCGATAGCCCTATTGCGCTTGCCGCGGATTCGGCGGCGAGCGGCGGCTCCTAGCGGATCGGCGTCATGGACAAGGCGAACTATCGGCGGGTGATCGTCAAGCTCTCCGGCGAAGCCTTGAGCGGCCCGGAAAAGTTCGGCATTCATCAGCCAACCATCGATCGTTTCGCTGCCGACCTGATCGCGTCGCACAAGCTTGGCATCGGTCTCGGCGTCGTGGTCGGCGGCGGCAATGTGCTGCGCGGCGCGCAAATCTCCGAAAGAGGGCTGTCGCGGCCGACCGCCGACGCCATGGGCATGCTGGCGACTGTGATGAATGCGTTGGTCCTGGAAGCCGCCATCGAGCGTGCTGGGGTCAGCGCCCGCACAATGTCGGCGCTGTCGATGCCGCAAGTCTGCGAAACCTACGAGCGCCAGCGCGCGCTCAGGCACCTCGACGATAAACGCATCATTGTGTTCGCCGGCGGTACTGGCAACCCGTACTTCACGACCGACACCACGGCGATCCTTCGAGCCGCCGAAATGGGCTGTGACGCGGTGTTCAAGGCTACCGACGTCGACGGGGTCTATACCGCCGATCCCAAGCAGGACCCGAAGGCCACCCGTTACGACCGCCTCAGCCACCAGGAAGCGCTGGAAAAGCACCTCAAGATCATGGATGCGACGGCCTTCGCGCTTGCCCGGGAAAACCGTATGCCTATCATCGTCTTTTCCATCCGGGAGCAGGGCGCCATTGAGACCGTTCTGCGCGGAAAGGGGCACTTCACCACGGTCGGCTAATGCCCAGCCTAGGTGGTATGAGCGGCCGAACGAGCGAGCCCAAAGGGCCAATTGCGGAGGGCACCATGGCAGCGACTGCATTCGACATGAACGATCTCAAGCGCCGCATGCAGGGCGCGATCGCCTCGCTCAAGCAGGAGCTTTCCGGCTTGCGCACCGGGCGCGCATCCACGGCGCTGCTCGACCATGTGCAGGTCGAGGCTTACGGCAACAACATGCCGCTCAACCAGCTTTCCACGATCAGCGTTCCGGAACCGCGCCTGCTCCATGTCCAGGTCTGGGACCGCTCCATGGTGCACGCGGTTGAAAAGGCGATCTCGGCCGCAAACCTCGGCTTGACGCCATCGACCGAAGGTCAAGTGCTCAAGCTGCGCATCCCGGAGCTCAACGAGGAACGCCGCAAGGAGATCGTCAAAGTCGCACACAAATACGCCGAGACGGCGCGGGTGGCGGTGCGCCATGTCCGCCGTGACGGTCTTGAGCTTCTCAAGAAAATGGAGAAGGAGCACGCGATCGGCGAGGACGAGCAAACGCGCCAGGCCGGCGAAGTTCAGAAGGCGACCGACGCGAGCATCGCCGAGGTCGAGAAATTGCTGGCAGGCAAGGAAAAGGAGATCATGACAGTTTGAGCGCTAAAACCGGGGTCACGCAGACGCTCGAAGCCGCGACTGACGGCTTCGAGATGCCGCGGCACGTTGCTGTCATCATGGATGGCAACGGGCGCTGGGCGGCTGCGCGCGGTTTGCCGCGTGTCGAGGGTCACCGCCGCGGCGTCGAGGCGCTGCGCCGGACGGTGCGCGCAGCCGGTGAACTCGGCATTTCCATCCTCACGATTTTCTCCTTCAGTTCCGAGAATTGGTCGCGGCCGGCGTCGGAAATTCGCGATCTCCTGATGCTGCTGCGCCGCTTCATCCGCAATGACCTTGCTGAGCTGCACAAGAGCAACGTTCGCGTCCGCATCATTGGCGACCGTGAAGCGCTCGAACGTGATATTCGCTCCCTGCTGCAAGAGGCGGAAGAACTGACGCGCAACAATGATGGGCTTCTTCTCGTCGTGGCGTTCAATTACGGCGGGCGGCAGGAAATCGCCCGTGCGGCGCGGCGGCTCGCCGACGAAGCTGCCAATGGGCGGCTCCAGGCCAAGGACATCACGCCGGAGCTTCTGGCACAGCATCTCGACGCCCCGGATTTGCCGGATCCCGACGTGATCATCCGCACCAGCGGCGAGCAACGACTGTCGAACTTCCTCTTATGGCAGTCTGCCTACAGTGAATTGGTTTTCGTTCCGACCTATTGGCCGGATTTCGATCGCGCCGCACTTGAAGGCGCAATCGCCGAGTACCGCCGGCGCGAACGCCGCTTCGGTGGATTGATCGCCCAGACAGGATCGTGACAACGCCCAACCAGCGCGACAACTTCGGCGCAGGTGCGGAGCTTCCATTGGTCGTGAGCCGTCTGAACAATGTGATGCTGCGGACTGCCTCTGCCATGGTGCTCGCGCCCGTGGTTCTCGCCTGCATCTATCTGGGTGGCTGGACTTTCTATGTCCTCTGCGCGCTAGCGGCCGCCGGCATCTTGTGGGAGTGGACGCGGCTGGCCAGGTCGCGCCCGGATGCCAAACTGCTATTGCCGGGGTTTGCTGCTTTGCTAGGGGCTCTCCTGTTAACGGGCCTCGATCGCCCGAGCGCTGCGATTGCGGCGGTCGTGATTGGAGCGGTGCTCGTAGGGAGTGTCGCGTCTGCATGGCCGCGTACCTCGATGTATCGCGGTGCGCCGTTCTGGGCGGCAGCCGGGATGGTCTATGCTGGCGTTGCTTTTCTCGGCCCCGCTCTGCTCCGGCGCGACCCTGATTTGGGTTTCACGGCGGTTTTATTCGTCACCATAACTGTCTGGACGACCGATATTTTCGCCTTCGGCTCAGGTCGCGCGATCGGCGGACCATTGCTGTGGCCGCAAGTCAGTCCGAATAAGACCTGGTCGGGGGCTGTCGGTGGCCTCATAGGGGGGGTTGCGGGCGGAACCCTGGTCGCTTATGCGAGCGGCATCGGTAAGCTTGCAACGGTCGCGCTCATTGCCTCGGTACTCTCGGTGCTGGCGCAAGCCGGCGACCTGGTGGAGTCCGCCGTGAAGCGGCGCTTCGGCGCGAAGGACACAAGCGGGCTGATACCCGGTCACGGAGGACTAATGGATCGTCTCGACGGCTTCCTGGTCGCCGCGCTGGCGGCCCTTCTGATCGGGATGCTGCGGCTGGGGACGGCTGCGCCGGCCCAAGGCTTGCTGGTATGGTAGAGCCGATGAAGCAGCCGCCGCGGCAGCCCGTTCGCGAGAAAGCAAATTTCGAGGCCGCATCGCGAACCGTCACGTTGCTTGGGGCGACCGGCTCAATCGGCTCAAGTACGATCGATCTCCTGCAGCAGGAAAGCGGTAGCTACCAAGTCGAGGCGGTTACCGCCAATCGCAATGCCGCGGCACTGGCGAAACTGGCGCGCGAGCTTGGCGCGCGTTTTGCCGCCGTGGGCGATCCTGCCGCTTACGCCGAACTCAAGGCGGAGCTTTCCGGCTCCGGCATCACAGTCGGCGCTGGTGAGGAAGCTCTGGTCGAGGCGGCGCAGCGGCCCGCCGATTGGGTCATGGCGGCGATCACTGGCGCGGCCAGTTTAAAACCGACTCTTGCCGCTGCGGAACGCGGCGCCACTGTGGCGATCGCCAATAAAGAATGTCTGGTTTGTGCCGGCGCATTTTTCATGCGCCGCGCCGCCGCAGCCGGTGCGACCGTTCTTCCGGTCGACTCAGAACACAACGCTATTTTCCAGGCGCTTACGTCCGGCCGCCGTGAAGAAGTGCGGCGCGTCATCCTGACCGCGTCCGGCGGACCGTTTCGCACCTGGTCGCTCGATGCGATCCGCAAAGTGACGGTGGAAGAGGCGCTCAAGCATCCGACCTGGGTCATGGGTCCTAAGGTTACGATCGATTCCGCGACGCTCATGAACAAGGGCCTCGAACTGATCGAAGCACATCATTTATTCGCGTTGCAGCCCGAGGAGCTTGATGTCGTCGTTCATCCGCAGTCGGTGGTCCACGGCCTAGTCGAATTTCGCGATGGTTCGGTGATTGCCCAGCTCGGGTCTCCCGACATGCGAATTCCGATTTCCCATTGTTTGGCTTGGCCGGTGCGCATGGCGACCCCGGCGCCGCGGCTCGATTTGGCACAAGTCGGCCAGCTCAGCTTTGAAGAGTTCGATCCGGTGCGGTTTCCAGCACTGGCGATTGCACGCCGCGCGCTCGCAGCTGGAGGTGGCGCGCCGACCGTGCTCAACGCCGCCAATGAGATAGCAGTAGGCGAATTTGTCGATCGCCGGCTTGGGTTCAGCGGCATTCCCGCGCTGGTCGAGGCCACACTGGAAGCCGCGGAACGTCGCGGAGAGAGCAAAGAGCCGCAATCCGTCGAGGAGGCTCTCGAAATTGACCATAATGCAAGAAGGTTAGCGTCCGACCTGCTGCCTGAAATTGCCGCAATGGCCTCCTAGCGTTAATAAGTGGTATCGGGGCGGGGCCACTGGGGGACGTCAAGCGTCATGGGTTCATACATTCTCTCGCATTTACATGCATTTGGCGGCGGCGTCCTTGCCTTTGTGTTAGTCCTCAGCCTAGTCGTATTTTTTCATGAATTGGGGCACTTCCTCGTAGCGCGCTGGTGCGGCGTACGAATTCTGGTGTTTTCCATCGGTTTTGGCCCGGAAATCGTCGGGTTCAACGACCGTCATGGCACTCGCTGGAAGATCGCCATCATTCCATTGGGCGGCTACGTCAAGTTCTTCGGTGACGAAACAGCTGCGAGTACTCCCGACACCGCGCGGCTGGCGACAATGGATGCGAGCGAAAAGTCGCAGAGCTTTGTCGGTCAATCCGTGGCCAAGCGGGCGGCCATAGTCGCTGCCGGCCCGATTGCGAATTTCCTTTTGGCGATAGTGATATTTGCCGGACTCTTGATGCTTTACGGGAAGCAGACGTTGAGCGCCCGGGTCGATTCGGTACAGCCCGACAGCGCCGCGGCATCGGCGGGATTCGAGGCAGGGGACTTAGTCCTGGCGATCGACGGCACGACGATCGGCGATTTCGGTGAAATGCAGCGAATTGTAAGCGAAAGTGCGGGACGGACATTGCAAATTACCGTGCAACGCGACGGCACTACGCATGTTCTCAGAGCGACTCCCACGCTAAGCGAGGAAAAGGACTTTCTCGGCAACATCCACCGCATCGGATTACTTGGTATCAAACGATCCACCGCGGTCGGGGATCTGAAATTCCAGCCGGTCTCAGCACCCGAGGCGGTGTGGCTGGGAACGCAACAGACATGGGACGTGGTCGCTCAGACCATGAGTTATATCGGAGGCGTAATATCCGGCCACAAATCTGCCGATCAGCTTAGTGGCCCGATTGGGATCGCCCGCGTTGTCGGCAAGGCCGCGACAATAAGCTTGGCATTCGTAATGCAGATAGCGGCTGCAATTTCGGTATCGATCGGTCTTTTGAACCTGTTCCCAATCCCGCTGCTCGATGGCGGTCACCTTTTGTTCTACTCATTCGAAGCCGTCCGTGGCCGTCCGTTGTCGGAACGCGCCCAGGAAGTAGGATTTCGCATTGGTCTCGCGATTGTCTTGATGTTGATGATATTTGCAACTTTCAATGACATAGTTCACTTGGCGACGTCCTAGATTGGCCACTTTGAAGTCGCACTTGCTGCTATCGGCATGAGCAAGGGGTGGATTGTGCGTGCATGGGGACATAGGGGAAATACCTTTATTATCAGCTTCATACGAAGAACGGAGCGAGGGAGAAATCAGAGAATCCGCTATTGGGGGGCGGCCGCGAGGGGAATGAGAGCGCGTTGCGGATGAACATTTGTGGGTGGGTGAGACGAGGGCTGGTCTTGGCTGGCCTGCTCCTCGGAGTGGGGTGCATTGGCTTTACTGTCGGCACGGCGCTGGCCGCGCCGCCGGCTGGCGCGAGCGCGGATTCTATTGTCATTGAAGGCAACCGCCGCATCGAGGCCGAGACGATTCGCTCCTATTTCAAGGTTGCGCCCGGCGAACATCTCGACGACGCCAAAATCAACGCGGGTTTGAAGGCCCTCTACGGTTCCGGACTGTTCCAGGACGTGCACATTTCACGATCGGGCGGACACGTCGTGGTGACTGTCGTCGAAGCGCCCGTCATTGATCGGCTCGTCTTCGAGGGTAATCACCGGCTGAAAGACGAACAGCTCAAGGAGGAAATCCAATCGCGCGAGCGCGACTCGCTGTCACGGGCCAAAGTGCAGGCCGACACCCAGCGCGTTATCGAGGTCTACCAGCGCAGTGGACGCTTCGACGTCACCGTAGTGCCCCAAATCATCGAGCGTCCGAACAATCGCGTCGATTTGATCTTCACCATCAACGAGGGCGAGAAGACCGGGGTCAAATCGATCGCCTTTGTCGGCAATAAATCTTATTCCGGCTGGCGTCTGAAAGAGGTGATCAAGACCGCTGAATCAAATATTCTTAGCTTTCTCCAAACCACGGACGTTTACGACCCGGATCGAATCGAAGCCGATCGCGACCTGATCCGACAATTCTACCTCAAACACGGCTTCGCCGACGTGCAGGTCGTATCGGCAACGTCAGAATACGATCCCGCCAAGAAGGGGTTCCTCATTACCTTTACGATCGAGGAAGGCCCGCTCTACCACTTCGCCAACATTGACGTACAATCCAACGTCCATGCCGTCGAACTCGAAATCGTTGCAGCCGATCCTGCTGACGCATCCGGGTGACCTCTACAACGGTGAAGCGATCGAGAAGACGGTCGAGGATATCACCGTCGAAGTCGCGAGACGCGGGTATCCGTTCGCGACCGTACGGCCGCGCGGCGACCGCAATCCTCAAACGCGGACGATTTCGGTCGCTTATGTCGTGGATGAGGGAACTCGCGCCTATATCGAGCGTATCAACATTCGCGGCAATATTCGCACCCGCGATTATGTGATCCGGCGGGAGCTCGATATATCCGAGGGCGATCCATATAACCGCGCTTTGGTCGACCGCGCCGAGCGCCGGATCAAGAACCTCAACTTCTTCAAGACCGTGAAGATCACGAATGAACCGGGATCGGCGCCCGATCGGGTCGTGCTCAACATCGATGTCGATGAGCAGTCGACCGGCGATTTTTCGATCATGGGCGGTTATTCGACCGCTGAAGGCTGGCTTGCCACGGTTTCGGTCTCGGAACGAAATCTGCTCGGCACGGGCCGGTTCGCAAAGGTGTCGGCGACTTACGGCGAGTATGTGCGTGGCGTCGACTTCAGCTTCGTCGAACCTTACTTTCTGGACCAGCGCATCGGCGCGGGTCTTGACTTGTTTGCTAAAGAAACGCTCGCCAACAGCTATCTGTCATACGGAACCGAATCGTATGGCGGCGCGCTGAAATTCGGCATTCCGCTGCGCGAGGACCTCAGCTTTCTCCTGCGCTATTCGTTGTACACGCAGAAGCTCACGTTGCCGTCGTACTTGGACGATTGCAACAACATCAATCCGGATTTCGTCGAATACCTTCGCGACGCCGGCCGCCATCACGGCTGCGACAACGCAAGGCGCGTCTTGGCCGACATTTAACCCAGCCACCTCTCCCAATTGCTACCTTTATGGCCAAGCGTCGCTCCCGGTTCGGGTTGAACTCTCCAACGGCTCGACGCTGACATCTTCGGCGGGGTACGGCCTGTCCTATAACACGCTCGACAACAACAAAAATCCGACCAACGGCCTGGCTGCAGTCTTCAACCAGGATTTTGCTGGCCTCGGCGGCGACGTTGACTATATGCGGTCGTCTATCGACTTTCACAGCTACTACGAAGTTGTCCCCGACCTGATCGGTATCATCCATCTTCAGGCCGGCAACATGATCGGGCTTGACGGCCAGGAAGTGCGATTACTCGACGATTTCAAGATGGGCCCCACTCTGGTGCGCGGATTTGCTCCCGCTGGCATCGGCCCGCGCGACATTACTCCTGGTACGTCTAACGACGCGCTCGGCGGCACGAATTATTGGGGCGCCAGTCTCGAGTTCCAATATCCGTTCTATTTCCTCCCCAAGGACACCGGTTTCCGCGGCGCCGTATTCGTCGATGCCGGGTCGGTGTGGGACTACAAGGGCGAGACAACAAGTCCTGCGACGGGTGAAGTCAACGGTACAATCAATGGGACTGGTGGCTCATACGTCTGCCAGTGCGGCATGCAATACGCCGATGACGACAGCGTTCGCGCATCGGTCGGCGCCAGCGTGATCTGGGACTCGCCGTTCGGTCCTTTGCGTTTCGACTTCGCTTACCCGATTTTGAGGAAAGGGTACGACCGCACTCAGTTCTTCGCCTTCGGTGGCGGAACTCACTTCTGATTGCGGCTGGGCTCTCGTCATGGACGGCTTGATGCCGAATGTGCCTGGCTCAGACCGCGAGCTGACGATCGACGAGATTGCTGCACTCACCGGCGCCAAGCTGCGCGCGGGCGATCACCGTGATCGCCGCATCGCGAACATCGCACCGCTCGACACCGCGGCGACATCCGACATCAGCTTCCTCGACAATTCCAAATATACCGAGGCTCTTGCGGCGACGCGAGCCGGCGCCTGCTTTGTGGCGCCGCAGTTCGAGGCTGCGGCGCCAGCTGGGCCCGTCGTGCTGGTGACGCCCGAGCCTTATCGCGCTTTCGTCACGATCGCTCGAACATTGTTTCCTGGCGCGCTGCGGCCATCGTCACTGTTCGGGGAGGGCGGCCGCAGCGTCCACGCACATGTCCATACCACGGCGCATCTCGAATCCGGCGTAACCCTCGATCCGCTCGCTGTCGTCGGGCCGCGGGCCGAGATCGGCGCCGGCACTGTGATTGCTGCAGGCGCGGTGATCGGGCCGGATGTCCGCATCGGGCGCAACTGTTCGATTGGCGCCGGCGCTACAATCCTGCATGCCTTGATTGGCGATCGCGTCATCATCTATCCGGGCGCGCGCATCGGTCAGGACGGGTTCGGCTATCTGCCCAGTCCGCAGGGTCATCAGAAAATACCGCAAACGCGCCGCGTCATCATCCAGGACGACGTCGAGATCGGTGCAAATGCCACGATCGACCGCGGCTCGACCCGCGACACCATCATCGGGGAGGGCACCAAGATCGACAATCTCGTGCAAATCGCGCACAACGTCATCGTCGGGCGGCATTGTCTGATCGCCGGTCAAGTCGGCATATCCGGCAGTGTGAAGGTGGGGGATTTCGTCATGCTGGGCGGCAAGGTGGGTGTCGCCGACCATGTCACGATCGGCGCCGGTGCCGTCCTTCGCGCGCTGAGCGGCGTGATGTCCGATGTTCCCGCTGGAGCGGACTGGATGGGCGCTCCGGCGCAGCCGGCTCGCGACTTCATGAAAGGCGTGGCCGCCTTCCGCCGCCTCGTCCGCGGTGCGGGCAAGCCCGGCGGGGAGGGAAAATGACCGACGATACCCTTGGCGCCGTGGATATCCGGGAAATCCTGCGGCTGATGCCGCATCGCTATCCTTTTCTCATGGTCGATCGTGTTACCGATATCCGCGGCGACGAGCACGGCATCGGTATCAAGAACATCACGATCAATGAACCGCAATTTCTCGGCCACTTCCCGGAAAATCCGGTCATGCCCGGGGTCCTGGTGATCGAGGGCATGGCGCAGACCGCGGGCGTCCTCTGTCTGCGGCTGACGGATCAACCCGGAAAGCGTCGTTCGGTGCTGTTCCTGACCATCGATAAAGCCAAGTTCCGCAAGCCGGTGGGTCCTGGCGACACGCTGTCGTATCACGTCGACAAGATCGCGCGCCGACGCAACATGTGGTGGTACCGGGCCGAAGCCAAGGTTGGCGATACTCTGGTCGCCGAGGCAGAACTCGGCGCGGTTATCGTTGAGGAATAAATGGCGATCGATCCGAGCGCGCGCGTTGCTGACGGCGCGCGCATAGGCGAGGGCGTGGAGATCGGGCCCTATTGCGTGATCGGGCCGCAGGTCGAACTCGGTGACGGCGTTCGCCTCATTGCGCATGTCAACATCACCGGGGTTACGACGATCGGCGAGGGCACTGTCGTCTACCCGTACGCCTCGCTCGGGACCCCGCCGCAATCGGTGCACTATCGCGGCGGCGCAACGCGGCTCGTCGTAGGAGCGCGATGCGAGTTGCGCGAGGGCGTCACGATGAACACGGCGACGGAAGACGGCGGTGGTGTGACGAGCGTCGGCGCGCAGTGCTTTTTCATGGTTGGAAGCCACGTCGGGCACGACTGCTGCGTCGGCGACGCCGTGACGTTCGCCAATAATGTCTCGCTCGGTGGGCACGTGTCGGTCGGTGATCACACGTTCATTGGCGGTCACGCGGCGGTGCATCAATTCGTGCGCATCGGCGAGGGCGCGATGGTGGGCGGGGTCTCCGGTATTGCTCACGACCTCATCCCGTTTGGATTTGCCTCCGGCACGATCGCCGATCTCGTCGGCTTGAACGTCGTGGGCCAGCGGCGTCGTGGCGCGACACGAGCCGATATGCTGGGACTGCGCCGCGCGTATCAAACCTTGTTTTTCGGCGAAGGCGTCTTCGCCGCGAGAGTTGACGTGGTCGCCCGCGAATTCGCCGGCGATGCGCAAGTGGACAAGGTCATTGCGTTTATTCGCGCCGGCGGCAAGCGCCCGCTGATGCACCCGCGCATGCGGCGTTGGAACGACGAGCATGGCGACGATGGCTGACACGACGCCGGGTGGTGAGCCGCTTGCGATCATCTGCGGCGGCGGCAGTCTTCCCGGCGCCGTTGCCGATGCCGTTGTTCGTCGCGGCCGGCGGCCGGTGATGTTCGGACTCAAGGGTTGGGCCGACGCCAAGGTGGTCGAGCAATATGCGCACCACTGGATTGCGATCGGGCAGGCCGGCCGGTTCTTTCGTCTCGCTCGAGCGGAGCGCTGCCGCGATATCCTGTTCATCGGGGCGGTGTTGCGGTTGCCGATTACGCAGCTGCGCTTCGACTGGCAAACCATCCTGGTCATCCCGCGCGTGATGCGGGCATTCCGCGGCGGCGACGATACGCTCCTTACCGGCGTCGCCAGCATTGCGGAGAGTGGCGGACTTCGGGTCGTCGGTCTCGACGAAGTGGCGCCCGAAGTCTTCGTTCCCGAAGGAGCGCTCGGCCGTCACCGGCCTTCCCATCGTGACCGGTCCGATATAGCTCGCGCACTGAAGGTGATCGCCGCGCTTGGACCATTCGACGTCGGTCAGGCCGCTATTGTCGCGAACAACAACGTACTGGCTGTCGAAGCTGCGGAAGGCACCGACAATATGCTTGCCCGCATCGCCGATTTGCGCCGACAGGGCAGGGTGACGTCGCCGGTCGGAACCGGCGTGCTGGTGAAGGCACCCAAGCCGGGCCAAGACCGACGTTTCGATCTGCCGTCGATCGGCCCGCGGACTATCGAGAACGCGGCGCGGGCCGGACTTGCCGGCGTGGCTGCGGCCGCCGGAAGTACGATCATTGCTGAGGCAGCCGAGGTTTCCGCAGCAGCCGACCGAGCAAAAATCTTTGTCGTCGGTGTCCCGGAGGACACCGCATGATGACGGACGCGCCGCCGCCGCGACCGCTCTCGCTTTATTTTGTCGCCGCCGAAGAATCCGGCGATGCGTTGGGTGCGGCCTTGATCCGCGCGCTCAAGGCGGCCCACCCAGGTCCGCTCGACCTTGCCGGCGTTGGCGGTCGCGCCATGGCTGCCGCGGGCATTGCCAGCCCATTCCCCATCGCAGATCTGTCGATCGTCGGCCTGAACGCCATACCGCGGCGGTTGCCGAACATTCTGCGGCGAATTCGCCAGACCGCGGACGCTATCGTTGCCAAAGGTCCGGACGCTCTCGTCATTATCGACAGTCCGGATTTCACCCACCGCGTTGCCCAACGGGTGCGGCGGCGGGCCGCTTCGATCGCGATCATCGATTACGTGTCGCCTTCGGTTTGGGCATGGCGGCCCGGGCGTGCGCCGGCGATGCGCGCTTACGTTGATCACGTCCTTGCCATCCTGCCGTTCGAGCCGGCGGCGCACGCGAAACTTGGCGGGCCACCGTGCACGTACGTTGGCCATCAATTGGTCGAGCATCTCGCGGAGCTGCGCCCGAATGCTTCCGAAGCACAGCGCCGGAGTTCGCAGCCGCCGCTGGTTCTGGTATTGCCGGGCAGCCGGTTGACCGAAATCCGCCGGCTTCTAGGCATCTTTGGCGCAACCATCGAGCGCATTGCCGATCGTGCCGGCCCTATGGATCTCGTACTGCCGACGATTCCGCACCTTGCAACGCACGTGCGCGAAGCCACGACCGCCTGGGCGATCAAACCTCGCGTCGTGGTCGAGCCCATCGAAAAATGGCGCGCCTTCCGCAACGCTCGGGCGGCGCTGGCGGCGTCCGGCACCGTTACGTTGGAACTTGCGCTTTCGGGCGTACCGACCGTTGCAGCCTATCGCTTGTCGGTTCTCGAGGAGATCGTTGTCCGGGTGATGCGGCTTCACGCCAAGCTGCAAAGCGTGATCCTCGCCAATTTGATCATGGGCGAGAACGTCATTCCGGAGTTCTTGCAGCGGGATTGCACGCCCGAGCGTCTGGCCGCCGCGCTGCTCCCGCTGTTGTCCGACACGCCGCAGCGCCGGCGTCAGCTCGAGGCGTTCGGAGGACTCGATGCCATAATGGGGGTCGGCGGCGAGCCGCCGAGCGCGAAGGCCGCCGACATCGTCCTTGCCGTTGCCCAGCGCGGCCAGCGTTAACCCCTGGTCTGTGGCGGCCCTACCGATGCTCCGTGCACCCTGCTAATGCCCAAGGTTCAGCCCGTCGCGAACGACCGATAAAGCGTCCAGCGTGAGTAAAGTCAGGAGAACGGCTCGAAAAACTGCGATCCGCGCCGCGATCGCTGGAGTCTTCGGCTATGTGCCGCCCGACGTGCTCAGCGATGCCGAACTGGCACGGCTGGTCGACACCAGCGACGAGTGGATCGTCGAGCGGACCGGCACTTAGGCGTATGATCCGCGTTGAACGTCAGCGCGGCGCCTATTTCCGCTTCGACATCGGCTGATAATCGCGCCGCGGCGAGCCGGTATAGAGCTGGCGCGGACGGCCGAGTTTCTGGTGCGGATCCTCGATCATCTCTTTCCACTGCGCGATCCAACCGACCGTGCGCGCGAGCGCGAACAGCACGGTGAACATCGTTGTGGGGAAACCCATCGCGCGCAGCGTGATACCGGAATAGAAGTCGACGTTCGGATAGAGCTTCTTCGAGATGAAATAGTCGTCGTGAAGCGCGATTTTTTCGAGCTCCATGGCGACATCGAGCAGCGGATCCTTGACGCCGAGCTCGTTGAGAACCTCGTAGCAGGTTTTCTGCATCAGCTTGGCACGCGGGTCGTAATTCTTGTAGACCCGGTGGCCGAAACCCATCAGCCGGAATGAATCCTTCGGGTCCTTCGACCGCTTGATGAATTCCGGGATGCGATCGACGCTGCCAATCTCGCCGAGCATTTTCAGCGCGGCCTCGTTGGCGCCGCCGTGCGCCGGTCCCCATAGGCAGGCGATGCCGGCGGCGATGCAGGCGAACGGATTGGCGCCGGTGGAACCCGCCAACCGCACGGTCGATGTCGAGGCATTCTGCTCGTGATCGGCATGCAGCGTGAAGATGCGGTCCATGGCGCGTGCAAGCACCGGGTTTGCCTTGTACGGCTCGCACGGCACAGCAAAGCACATGCGCAGGAAGTTCGAGGCGTAATCGAGCGAGTTATCCGGATAAATGAACGGCTGGCCGATCGTGTACTTGTAGGCCATGGCGGCCAGCGTCGGCATTTTGGCGATCATCCGGATCGAGGCGACCATACGCTGGGTCGGATCGGTGATGTCGGTGGAGTCATGATAGAACGCCGACAGCGCGCCGACTGAGCCCACCATCACCGCCATCGGATGCGCATCGCGACGGAAGCCCTGGAAGAAACGGCTCATCTGCTCGTGCACCATCGTGTGATGAATCACGCGATCGACGAAGTCCGCCTTTTGCTGCGTGGTCGGCAGTTCGCCATAAAGCAGAAGATAACAGGTTTCGAGGAAGTCTCCGTGTTCGGCCAAGTCATCGATCGGATAGCCGCGATAGAGCAGAATGCCCTCGTCGCCGTCGATATAGGTGATCTTGGATTCACAGCTGCCGGTCGACGTGAAGCCGGGGTCGTAGGTGAAAATGCCGGCTTCGGCGTAGAGCTTGCTGACGTCGATCACCTCGGGACCGATCGTGCCGTCATAAATCGGGAAGGAGTAATTCTTGTCGCCGATTTTCAGCGTGCCGGTTTTGATATTGGCGCCGGCGCCGGTCTTTGCGTCCATGATCGTACCTCGATGTCTAGCAGCCGAAATGGAAGGCAGCGCGCCCTAAGGAGTCCAAGTGGCTGGCGTGGCAAGTTCCATCCGGCCCTTCTGGCCTATCGTAGCAAAGTGTGCACTGCAAGATAATAGGCATGTGACAGGCTGCGCGCGAGCGAGCCGGGCGCATAGCGACGATCCCTCAACCGCCGGACTGGTCGGCAACCCGCGCCAGACTCTCTGCCTTGCCCAGGACGGTGAGCACCTCGAAAATGCCTGGTGAGGTCGTGCGGCCCGTAAGTGCTGCCCGCATCGGCTGGGCGATGGCGCCGAGCTTGGCCCCCGTCTTTTCGGCAAAGGTGCGGACGACCTGCTCGGTGGCCTCGGCGGTCCATGGCTCGACGCCGGCGAGTTCGGCGGCAATTCCGGCGAGCAGTGAGCGCGCACCCGGCGTCAGCAATGCGGCCGCTTTATCGTCCAACGGGATTGGTCGGCCTGACAGGAGAAACATAGCGCCATCAATAAGATCAAGGAGTGTTTTAGCGCGTTCCTTTAAACTCGGCATAGCCGCCAGCCATTGTTCTTTTAGTCGCGGTGTCAACCGCGCTGTGAGCGCCGGGCCATCGGGGAGATACGGCAACAATTTCTCGATTGCGGCCAGCAGTTCGAGGTCCGGGCTCAGGCGGATGTAATGGCCATTAAGGCTTTCAAGTTTGGCAACGTCGAACCGCGCTGGCGACCGGCCGATCTGCGGCAGATCAAAAGCGGCGATCATTTCCTCAGTCGAGAAAATTTCCTGGTCGCCGTGGCTCCAGCCGAGCCGCACCAGATAATTGCGCAACGCCGCCGGCAGGTAACCCATGGCGCGATAGGCATCGACGCCGAGCGCACCGTGACGCTTGGAAAGCTTGGAGCCGTCCGGCCCATGAATGAGCGGAATATGCGCCATGACCGGCACCAGCCAACCGAGCGCCTGGTAGATCTGGGTTTGCCGCGCGGCATTGGTCAAATGGTCATCGCCACGGATGACGTGGGTCACCGCCATGTCGTGATCGTCGACCACGACCGCGAGCATGTAGGTCGGCGTGCCATCGGACCGTAGCAGCACAAGGTCGTCCAGGTTTTCGTTCTGCCAGACGACGCGGCCCTGCACCTGATCTTCGACGACGGTCTCCCCTGTCAGCGGTGCTTTCAGCCTTATCGTGGGCTTGACGCCAGCCGGGGCCTCACTCCGATCACGCTCCCGCCAGCGGCCGTCATAGAGCTTGGAGCGGCCTTCGCGCCGTGCCGCCTCGCGCATTTGCGTGAGTTCCTCGGGGCTCGCGTAACAATGGTAGGCGTGCCCCGACGCCAGCAACTGCTCGGCTACTTCGCGGTGCCTCTCCGAACGGGCAAATTGATAGATGGCATCGCCGTCCCACGCGATGCCGAGCCAGGACAACCCGTCGAGGATGGCATCGATCGCCGCCTGGGTTGAACGTTCGCGGTCGGTGTCCTCGATCCGCAACAGCATTTTGCCGCCGCGGCCGCGAGCATAAAGCCAATTGAAAAGCGCGGTGCGTGCGCCGCCGATATGGAGAAAGCCGGTGGGTGAGGGCGCAAAACGGGTGACGACGGTCATGTCTCTCCAAAACTTGCGGGCGCGCCCGTTTAGCACAAATAGCTATCGAAAGCTGACTGTTTGCCGGCGGCGGGCTTGACCCTACGTGCCAACTTGTTCAATCCGGGGTCCGTCGCCACCTAAGGCTTGGAATCAGGCAGGGAAACCATCGCGTCATGACTCTTGCCGAGACACCGGTAAAGGAAGCGGGTCAGGATTTCATCCGCGACATCGTGCGTGCGGACTTGGCCTCTGGGCGGCGCAAAGCGGTCGTCACGCGATTCCCGCCGGAGCCCAATGGCTACCTGCATATCGGCCACGCCAAATCGATTTGCCTGAATTTCGGTATTGCCGAGGAATTCGCCGGTCACTGCAATTTGCGCTTCGACGACACCAACCCGACAAAGGAATCGCAGGAATATATCGACGCCATCGAGGCTGACGTGCGCTGGCTCGGCTTCGATTGGGGCAAAAACCTCTACTACGCCTCCGACTATTTCGAGCGGCTTTACGATTGGGCGGAGAATTTGATCGGCGCCGGCAAAGCCTATGTTGACGATCAGACCCAGGACAACATGCGCGCCGCGCGCGGCACTTTGACAGAGCCCGGCAAGAACAGTCCGTTCCGCGATCGCAGCGTCGAGGAGAACCTCGATCTGTTCCGCCGCATGCGCGCCGGCGAGTTTCCTAACGGCGCGCGCGTCCTGCGCGCCAGGATCGATATGGCGTCCGGCAACATCAATCTGCGCGATCCGGTGCTTTATCGCATCCTGCACGCAGACCATCCGCGCACCGGCAAAACCTGGAGCATTTATCCAAGCTACGATTTCGCCCACGGCCAGTCCGACGCAATCGAAGGCGTTACGCATTCGATCTGCACACTCGAATTCGAGGATCACCGGCCGCTTTATGACTGGTTCCTCCAAAACCTGCCGGTTCCGTCGCATCCGCATCAATACGAATTCGCGCGGCTCAATCTGACCTATACGGTGCTGTCGAAGCGCGTGCTGACCGAGCTGGTCCGCGGCGGCCACGTCGGCGGCTGGGATGATCCGCGCATGCCTACGCTGGCGGGTCTGCGCCGCCGCGGCGTGCCGCCGGCCGCGATCCGCGATTTCGTCAAGCGCATCGGCGTCGCCAAGGCCAACAGTGTGGTCGATATGGGGATGCTGGAATTCTCTATCCGCGAGCACCTCAACAAGACGGCGCTGCGGCGCATGGCGGTGCTGCGTCCGCTCAAAGTGGTGATCGAGAATTATCCGGAAGGAGCCGGCGAGGAGGTCGAGGCGGTCAATCATCCCGAGGATCCTGGCGCAGGCACCCGGCGCATTCGTTTTGGCCGCGAAATTTTTATCGAGCGAGAAGACTTCATGGAAAATCCACCGAAGAAATTCTTCCGGCTGTCACCGGGGACTGAAGTCCGGTTGCGCTATGCGTATTTCATCACGTGCCGCGAAGTGAAAAAGAATGCGCAGGGCGAAGTGATCGAACTGCGCTGCATCTATGATCCGGCCACCAAGGGTGGCAACGCGCCCGACGGCCGCAAGGTCAAGGCGACGATGCACTGGGTTTCGGCTGCGGATTCGGTGCCAGCCGAGGTGCGGCTTTACAATCCGCTGTTCACAAAACCCGATCCGAACCCAAGTAATTTTGCCGAGGAAATCAATCTGAACTCGCTTGAGGTGCTTAGCGACGCGCGGGTTGAGCCGGCTTTGGCAAACAGCAACTTGGTCGACGCCGTGCAGTTCGAGCGGCAGGGCTATTTCTGCCCGGACCGCGATTCGATGCTGGACCGGCTTGTGTTCAATCGCACCGTGGGCTTGCGCGACACCTGGGCTAAAACTTCGGCGAAGTCCACGGCGTAGGCCCGCATGGCCGCGCCGTGCGCGCACAAGGAGGCACGATGGCTAAGCTCACCAGTTTTGAAGTCGACATTCGCCCGCTATTTACCGAGCGAGACATTCACGGGATGAGTAAGGCGTTCAATCTCGCGAGCTATGATGAGGTAAAGGCGCACGCAGCCGCCATCAAAGATCGCATCCGCGGAATTGGCGGCGCTGTCATGCCTCCGCCACCGCCTAAAGGAGAGGGCCCCTGGCCTCAATCTCAGATTGATCTGTTCGCCAAATGGGTCGCGGATGGCTGCTTGCCGTAGAGCTTCGCAGCGACGTCCGAGTTGCCTCTGCGGCGGGACGTAAAACGAACAATAGATCGCGGCGCCTGACCGCGCCAAAAGTTGTGCACAACCGCCTCGCCAGCGAGGGGATGCCCCGATAGCATTCTCACTCCCAACGCTTCTCCGCTTGAGGGCGAGGTAGGTGGGGGTTAGCGCGGAGGGGACGCGCAGTGGCCCAAGAACGCAACGGAGAGAACCGCGCTCGCGCCAGAGCGTGGACCTGGCCGGTCGGCGTGCGTCCAAACTTGGACGTGTGGCGGCCGCGGGCGGAATTTGCTCTCGCGACACAATTGCGGCAGTGGGCCGGCGCGGAAGTCGCCGCCGGACGCCTGTTGCCGTGGCTCGCGGTCGCTTACGGGTTTGGCATTGTCATCTATTTCACCGCGGAGCGCGAGCCGGCCTGGCAGGCCGCCGTGGCTTTGGCGGCGGCTTGCGTGATTTGCACCGTGCTGTTGCGCCGGCATCTGGCTGCATTGGTCGTGACGCTCTTTGTCGCCGCGATCGCATGCGGTTTTGCCGCGGCAACAATCAAGACGGCCTGGATCGCGCATCCAATCCTGCGTTTCAATGCTTCCGGCGTGACGGTCGCCGGCTTTGTGGAACTGCGCGAGCAAAGCCAGCATACCGACCGGATGGTGATCCGCGTGCAGCGCATCGATGGCAATCGCATCGAGGACAAACCCGATCGCGTACGGCTCTCGGTCAAGCGCGGCATGGCGCCGCCGCCGGGCGCATTTGTCGAGGTGAAAGCGCTGCTCGATCCGCCGCTGCAACCGCTTGCGCCCGACAGCTACGATTTTGCGCGCGACATGTACTTCCAGGGCATCGGCGCATCCGGCTTTGTGCGCGGCGCCATCAAGATTGTTACCCCGCCGGCCACCGACACGCTCTGGCAACGGGCGGACGCCGCGATCCAGCGGTTGCGCGATGCGATTGATGAGCGCGTGCGTGCCGTGCTGCCGGGCGACAAAGGCGCGATCGCAGCGATGCTGCTCAACGGCCGCCGCGACGTGATTTCGGAGAATTTGTTCAATGCCCTGTTCATTTCCGGCGTCGGCCATGTGTTGTCGATTTCCGGCTATCACATGGCCGTCGTCGCCGGCGTCGTGTTCTTTCTGTTTCGCGCGTTGCTGGCGTTGATCCCCGGATTTGCCGACCGTTTCCCGATCAAAAAATGGGCCGCATTCGGCGCGCTCGCCGGCACGACTTTTTATCTCCTGTTGTCTGGCGCTGAAGTCGCCACGCAACGATCGTACCTGATGATCGCCATCGTACTGATCGGCGTCCTGCTCGACCGGCCGGTGCTGTCGATACGCACGCTGACGATGGCGGCGCTGCTGGTATTGCTGCTGGCGCCGCAGGCAGTGGTGCATCCGAGTTTCCAGATGTCGTTCGCGGCGACGCTGGCTCTGGTCGCGGCCTATGAACGTGGCGTGCCGCGGGTGCGTGGCGGACGCGACAGTCCACTGCACGCCCGCGCCGCGCTATGGGGCGTTAATGAGACGCTGAGCCTGATCGTCGCCTCGCTGGTCGCCGGCCTCGCCACGACGCCCTATGCCGCCTATCATTTTCATCGCCTCGCTCCCTACGGCGTGCTGGCGAACCTGTTGGCCATGCCGGTTATTTCGGCCTGGGTGATGCCGATGGGACTGCTGGGCCTCATTGCTATTCCGTTCGGCTTCGATGCCGAATGCTGGCGGCAGATGGGTTACGGCATCGATTGGATGGATAAGGTTTCGCTGTGGGTGGCGGGCTTGCCGGGCGCCGTCGGTCACGTCACCAGCTACGGCACCGGACCTCTGTTGCTTTTGACCGGAGGCCTTCTGGTCGTCGGCCTGTTCAAGACGCCGCTGCGCTGGAGCGGCGTGCTGCTCGGGGCAGTCGGCATAGTCTGGGCGATGAGCGCGCCGCGGCCTGATGTTCTGGTATCCGACGACGGTCGGACTTTTGCGGTGCGCGGCGCCGAAGGACAATTCGCGTTCCACCACAGCGGCGGCGACACCTTTGCCATCAAGGAGTGGCTCGCTGCCGATGCCGATGCGCGGGATTATCACAACAAGGCATTAAGCGCCGGGATCAATTGCGATCCCTCGGGCTGCATCGGCAAGCTCGGAAACGGCGATCTCGTCGCTTACGACCTCGCGCCCGATGCGTTCGAGGAGGACTGCCGCCGCGCTGTTCTCATCGTGACGACGCGCGATGCGCCGGCCAATTGCGCGGCGCAGGTCGTCGGCCGAGCGCTGATGCGGCAGCGCGGCGCGCTGGCCCTGCGGCGTGAGGGTTCCGGTTTCGCGATCAATGCGGTGCGCTCGCCAAATTTCGACCGGCCGTGGTCACCGCAATGGCCGCGAAAGAACGAAGTGGCTGATACGAATGGCGCTGCGTCAGTGCCGACATCCGCACAAACCGCACCACGCGACGCCACCCCGCGGCCTGAGGATGTCGACGCAGACGAGTAATTCCTTCCGCTCAACCCGGGGAAAGCGCGAATCCAGAACGGAGCGTTGCTGAAATAAATGTTCCGGGGCCCGCCCCCGCGGGGACGAGTGGACGCCAATTCCCGCTCTAGTACCGCCGGAACAAACCCACCAGCTTGCCCTGAATGCGCACGCGATTGGGTGGCAGGATGCGCACCTCGTGCTGCGGGTTGGCAGGCTCAAGCGCGATCGAAGCGCCGCGACGGCGGAAGCGTTTCAGTGTCGCTTCTTCGTCGTCGATCAGGGCGACGACGATGTCGCCGGTGTCGGCGGCTTCCATGCGCTTCAACAATGCGATGTCGCCATCGAGAATTCCCGCCTCGATCATGGAATCGCCGCGCACTTCGAGCGCGAAATGGTCGCCCGCGGTCAGAAGCTCCGGCGGCATGTTGATGGTGTGGCTGCGGGTCTGGATCGCCTCGATCGGCGTGCCGGCGGCGATACGGCCCATGACCGGCACGGCAACCGGCCGGCCGCCTTCATCCTCCGACGCCGCGCGAACGCGGCCGAGATTGCCCTCGATCACGCTCGGAGTGAACCCACGGGAGCGGCCCCCCGACACGATCCCGTGTGCGATCGATTCCGGAAGCTTGATGACTTCGATGGCGCGCGCCCGATTCGGCAGGCGGCGGATAAAACCGCGCTCCTCGAGCGCGGTGATCAGGCGGTGGATGCCGGACTTGGAACGCAAGTCGAGCGCGTCTTTCATCTCGTCGAACGAGGGCGGAACACCCGCTTCCTTGAGCCGCTCATGGATAAACCGCAGAAGCTCGGCCTGCTTGCGAGTCAACATCGGTGTTCCCCCTAATCAATGACCAAAGCCGAAACAAATCATGAACGGACACTATCCGTTCCATATGTGTTCCGCAACCATTTAATTGGCGACGTTACACTTGACAACCCCATACGCTAAGTATAGTGTTGTGGCCATAGGAGATTTGTCATGGCCCACCCCATTTTATCCGCCCCCCATTTCCACAACGAGGAGGCGGCTTTCGCCTATGTCGAAGCCCACTTGTGGCCCGAAGGGCCGGTTTGCCCCCACTGCGGGAACTGCGACGACAAGCGAATCGGCCGCCTCACTGGCAAGAGCTAGCCGTCCGGGCCTGCGCAAATGTTACGCCTGCCGGAAGACCTTCACCGTGCGCATTGGTTCAGCATCTTCGAAGACAGCCATTTCCCGCTGCATCTGTGGCTGCAAGCCATCCAACTCATCACGCGCCAGCAAGAAGGGCATCAGTACCCGGCAAATCCAGCGGGCCTTCAATTGCAGCATGAAAACCGCTTGGTTCCTGATGCACCGCATCCGCGAGATTATGCAGCCCGCAAGATAACCCGTTCGCCCCTCGGTGGCGAAGGAATGACCCTTGAAGCCGACCTGACCTTCGTTGGCCGGAAGCCCGGAACCAAAGTGCGGCGCGGGGCCAGTCACATAAATCCGGTGTTCTCGCTAGTCGAGCGGGACGGTGCCGCTCGATCCTTCCACATGCCGAATGTGCGCGGCGAGAACCTTCACGCGGTGCTCGATCAGCACGCTTCGACCGATAGCCATTTTATGACCGACGAGGAAAAGTCGCTCGTTGCAATCGGCTACCACTTCGCCACCCACGGCACCGTCAACCACACCAAGGACGAATACGTGCGGTACGAGGGAGAGCGCGTCATCACCACCAACACCGTGGAAGGCTTTTTCTCGATCCTTAAACGCGGCGTGTACGGCATCTATCAGCACGTCAGCGAAGCGCATCTGCACCGTTATCTGAAAGAGTTCGATTTCCGCTACAGCAACCGCGAGAAGCTTGGCGTCAACGACGTTGCCCGTGCTTCAATGGCCTTGATGGGCGCGAAGGGGTAGCCATCCGGCCTAGGCCGCCGGCTTCGCAGTCCGCTGAGTTCAACGCTGCGAGAGGGTTGGGTCGTCTTTGTGGATCTTGATTAGTTGGGTCAGGGTCTCAATTCCGAAGTCGGTGAACGCCATCACGCCGTCGTCACCGATCCCGTAGACCCATATTAGGCCGTCTTCGGGCTCCATCTCGGTGGCGAGGTCGAACAGCCAATCCTCGTTTTCACCGAGTTCCTTGGCGACGTGGCCGACCGTCCTGACGTGATGGACCTTGTTGACGTGCATGATCAGGCCGCACGAGCGGAGATCATTGGATCTTGTTTCGCCCAATTCCACGGTAGAAGCTCATCAAGCCGGTGCGCGGGATGGGCAGCGATGCGCGAGAGGACGTCGGCGAGCCAGGCCTGCGGATCGACGCCGTTCATCTTCGCCGTGACAATGAGACTGTACATGGCCGCCGCGCGTCGGCCGCCGCGATCTGACCCGCAGAACAGCCACGATTTTCTTCCCAGCGCGATGCCGCGCAGTCCGCGCTCGGCGGCGTTGTTCGAGAGACAAACGCGGCCATCCTCGAGGAACAAGGTAAAGGCCGGCCAGCGCTTGAGCATGTAATTGACGGCTTTGACCAGGTCGTGCCCGCGCGAGAGCCTGGCGGCATGTTCGCGCATATAGGCGTGAAGTTCGTCGACCAGCGGTCGGCTCAAGTTTTGTCGAACCGCCCTACGTTCCTCAGGACTTTTGCCATTGATCGACCGCTCGATCTCGAACAGGGCATCGATGCGGCGCACGACCTCGATTGCGATCGGCGATAGAGGGATCTCCTTTTTGCCCGCGGCCTTGCGACGTGCGTTCTCCTCCAGATCAGCCATGGCGAAGAATGGGCGTCGCGCGTGCACCCAGCACGCCGCCTCACGGACCGGGCCCGGCTTGCGGTCCGCCAGATAGAGCCTGTTGTAACCGTCATAGGCGTCCGCCTGGAGGATGCCGGCATATCCCGCCAGATGCGCCTGCGGATGCTCGCTCCGGCGATCGCGCGAGTAGTAGAACATCGCCGCGGGCGGCCCGACGCCGCCGAACGGCTTGTCGTCCCGAACATAAACCCAGCACCGGCCGGTATCGGTCTTGCCTTTGGCCAGAACCGGCACGGTCGTATCGTCGCCATGCAGGCGCTCGGCCGCCATCACATGAGTTTCCACAAGGCGAAGCAGCGGATCGAGCGCCGCGCAGACCGAGCCCACCGCGTCGGCCATGGTCGACAGCGCGATCGGCACGCCTTCCAGGGCATAACGCTCGGCCTGACGGTTCAAAGGCTGGTGCTGACCGAACTTTTCGAACACCATCATCGCCAGGAGGCTCGCCCCCGCCCATCCTCGCGCGATGACATGGAACGGCGCCGGCGCTTGCGAGATCTTCTCGCAATCCCGGCAGGTGAACTTCTCCCGCACCGTCTCGATCACCTTCCACCGACGGGGCTGCGTTTCCAGCGTGCGCGTCACATCCTCACCGAGTTTGCGCAGGCGATGGCTCCCGCAGCATTCGCATGCCGTCGGCGGATCGATCACCACGCGCTCGCGGGGAAGATGGTCGGGGAACGTATTGCGCTCGGAACGCTTGCGCGTAAATCCGGCGACCGTCGTCGCTTTGGCGACAGCCCTTTCGGCCGCAAGCTCGTCTTCTGTCGCGCTGGCTTCCAGTTCTTCGAAGCTGAGCGCCAGTTGATCGATCAGCCGCGCCGAGCGCTCCGACCGCTGCCCGTAGACCTGACGCTCCAGTTTCGCGATCCGAAGCTTCTGCTGCGCGATCAGCGCCATGTCTTCCGACGCTTTCGCGCGGGCGACCGCCAGTTCCGCCGCGACTTCCAGGCCCTTGGTCTGCGCAACGGCCAGCGCCGCTTTCAGAGCGGCGTTTTCTCGGGCAAGAACGGCGCGAGCGGCATCCATAAGACGAAGTAAATCATAAATCGCGTGATTTGAGGCGCCTAAAATGCACGCGACCACAATTTTTTCGGTGCAATCCGCGTACTCTAGCCCGCGCTCTTGGGCCGCCACGTCAGTTGCGGATTCCGCCAGTCTATCCCTTCAAGCATGTACGCCATCTGCGCCGCCGAGATCGACACCGCCCCGCCTGACGCCGACGGCCATATGAACTTTCCGCGGTCCAGTCGTTTGGCGTAAAGCGATAGTCCGATGCCATCGTGCCAGAGGATCTTGGCGAGATCGCCGCGGCGACCTCGGAACATGTAGAGATCGCCAGCATGGGGATCGCGCTTCAAACTCTCCTGAACCTGAAGCGCCAGACCCTGCATGCCGCGCCGCATGTCGGTATGCCCAGTCGCAATCCAGATCCTGACGCCGCTCGCTATCGGTATCATCGCCGCGACAGCGCCTTCAGAACTCGCGTCAGCGCCGCCGTCTCGACGTCTGCCCAGACGATGATACGCTCGCCGGCCGAAAGAACGATTTCCATCTCGCCGACCGCATCCGGGCAATGCCCTTCTGCGGCCAATGCCGGCGCTATCGTCACCGGAACGATCCCCATCGGGACGTTCTGCTCAGACCGCTCAACCCCCAACTTGCGACGCCATGT
Organism: uncultured Alphaproteobacteria bacterium; assembly: GCA_963813825.1. Classification (GTDB taxonomy): domain Bacteria; phylum Pseudomonadota; class Alphaproteobacteria; order Rhizobiales; family Xanthobacteraceae; genus BOG-931. The sequence continues at coordinate 166,597 of CAWFBB010000014.1, read as the reverse complement.
GAACAACAGATTGGCGTTGAGATCGTGACGTCGAGCGACCTCGGCGATCGACGCCCCCTCTTCGAGGCTCTCTTCTACGATCCGACGCTTCTCGTCCCGCGTCCACGATCGACGCCTGCGCACGCCCGGCGCGAAATCACAGTCATTGCCAACCGACATCTGAGATGGTGTCCATTATCCGTAAGAGGACACGATCATCGTGCCACTCTTCAGACAGCTATCTCCAACATCGAGAGAAGTGCCAGGCGGCCGCCAGCGTAGGGATACGCGAAGGGTCGGCGGCTTACCTACGAAACAACTCATTGAGCGGAACGCGAAGGGCGAGCGGTACGAGCGATACCGCAAGCGCCATTGGTTTCTGTACGATCCGCGCCAATTGCGATTGCCGTTTAAGAGCGGCGACGGGGAATGAGCGACACGCTAGAAGCAGCGTAGCGAGAGGGCTTCTGCATGATACGGATTTTCTTAATTAGCAGCACAATCATTGCGTCTTGTGTAACTGCTCGCGCTGCCACTATCGAGCACTGGACGTGCCAAGAGAAGATTGGCGACAAACAATATGAGCAACAGTGGACACTTGCTGACAATAGAATGTTCGCCCCTAAGGGAAAGGGAAGCATGCCATTAATTTATAATAGTGACCAAGTAGCTGTGGCCTTGACCTGCTCCCCTTAAACGCCCTCGATTTTGGGTAAAGTCCGTTCCTTCAGGAGACGGACATGCGCAAGAGCAGATTTACCGAAGAGCAGATCATCAGGGTGCTGAAGGAGCACGCGGCTGGATTATCGGCTGGCGATGCGTGCCGGAAATACGGCATCAGCGATGCCACGTTCTACAAATGGCGATCGCGCTATGGCGGGATGGAGATCTCCGACGCCCGCAAGCTGAAGGCGCTGGAGGAAGAGAACCGCAGGCTGAAGAAGCTGCTGGCGGAGACGATGCTCGACGCATCGACGCTCAAGGAGATGCTCGGAAAAAACTTCTGACGCCCAGTTTGCGGAGACGTGCTGTGACCTGGGCTGTCCGAGAGAAGAGCTACTCGCAACGGCGGGCCTGCGGGCTGGTCGGCCTGCATCCGAAGACCTATCGCTATGCGTCAAAGAGGTCTGGCGATGAAGAGCTGCGCAAGCGGCTGCGGGAGCTGGCGTCGCAGCGACGTCGGTTCGGCTATCGGCGTCTTGGTCTGATGCTGAAGCGCCAGGGCATCAAGCTCAATCGCAAGAAGCTCTATCGGCTTTACAAGGAAGAGCGCCTGACCGTGCGCAAGCGCGGTGGCCGCAAGCGGGCCCTCGGCACCCGGGCGCCGATGGCAGTGCCGCAGGGTCGCAATCTGCGCTGGTCGCTCGACTTCGTGGCGGACACGCTGGTCAGCGGCCGGCGCTTCCGCATTCTCACGCTGGTCGATGACTTCACCCGGGAATGTCTCGGCCTGGTCGTGGACACGTCGCTCACTGGCCTGCGTGTCGCGCGTGAGCTTGATCGCATCGCTGAACTGCGGAGTTATCCAGGCATGATTGTCAGCGACAACGGCACCGAGCTCACCTCAAACGCCATCCTGGCCTGGCAACAGGAGCATGCCGTCGAATGGCACTACATCGCTCCCGGTAAACCGATGCAGAATGGCTTTGTGGAAAGCTTCAACGGTCGTCTGCGGGACGAGTGCCTCAACGAGCACCTGTTCAGCAATCTCAAGGACGCGCGCGAAATCATCGAAGAATGGAGGATCGACTATAACACCAACAGACCGCACACGAGCCTCGACGGGCTCACACCAACCGAGTTCGCAGCACGCCCCGATCCGGGGCATAACCGGAACAAACTCTACTTATGAATGGGGGCAAGTTGGGGAGCAGGTCAGTCGCTATGTGTCCCGCTCTCATCGAAGTACGCGGTCAGGATCAAGACTAGGCGCTCCGGTTCCCACCGATGCGCCAAGGCAAGGCAATACTCGCCAATCCAATCAGGGGGCCAATTCCGGGATCGTCCACGGAATGTTCACAGAATCAGCCCTCATATCAACCATACCCGTGGGACGTGGGGCCGCCAAGTGTAACGTCGCCATTTAATTTGAAGTGAAGAAGTCGAGCGGCGTGACAAACGTGCGCTTAACGCTCGAATTTAACGAACCGTCCTGGAAAACGCGCCGGCAAGAGCACGTCTCGGGCGAATTGCGAACGATAACGGAGAAGCGAACCACGGATCCGCAACACTCCGCTGCCGATGCGGATCAGAGGACATGCATCGGTTATCGATGCGGTGAGTTCCATCGAGGCGCCGGCCATCGTCTCTCTATACTCCAGATAGGACTGTCGAATTTTGCCCACTGATGCCTTTCGGTGACAGCCGTTTTCGATCCCATGCGTTATATTTCAACTCAGCCATCACGGTTGGTCGACGAATTTCATTTGGAGGTTGTTATGAAAAAGCTGCTGCTCGGTACTCTCGCTGGCCTCGCTCTGGCATCGAGTTCGGCCTTCGCGGCCGATATGGCCCGGCCTGTCTATAAGGCCGCGCCCGCGCCAGCTCCAGTAACGAGCTGGACCGGCTGTTATCTTGGCGCTGGCGGCGGATACAGCATGTATAATGCCGAGGGCACGCAGTTCACAGCAGCGGGCGCTTTCTCTAATCAGGAGGGAACGTCAGGCGGCCGAGGATGGATGGGTCAGGTTCAGGGTGGCTGCGATTATCAGCTTAGTGGGGCCCTCTCGAATTGGGTGGTCGGTGCGTTTGGCGACTACGACTTCATGGACGTCTGGGGCAACCATGTCGGGTTTGGTAATACCGGCTTTGGACGTATGAAGGAAAATGATGCGTGGTCGGCGGGCGGACGTATTGGCTACCTTGTGACGCCCACCTTGCTCGCATACGAGAGCGGCGGTTACACGGAAACTCACTTCGGCCGGACCAATTACAGCGGCATCGCGTCGGGCGCGCCCCTCGGCGTGTCGCTTAATAGCCAAACTTATAACGGCTGGTTCCTTGGCAGCGGTTTCGAATATGCCTTCACTTGGCTGCCTATCCAGGGCCTTTTCCTGAAGACTGAGTATCGCTTCTCGCAATATCAGAGCAAGAACATCAACGACGTTACCGGGGCAGGAGTGATTGTCGGCGTCGAGGCGATCCATCCTTATGTGCAGACGGTTTCGACCGAACTGGTCTATCGCTTCAACTGGCACTAAAATTACTACCGACATTCTGGGGGAGTGTTGGAACGTTAGCCCGGGACGAAAGTCCCGGGCTTTCTGTTTTAACTGAACGTGCTCCGTTGGCGCACCTACATCTCACAGCCGGGAGCTAATCGAGCCGCATCAGCACGCAGCGCTCACCGGCCTTGGCGGGAGGCGCGAATGGCGCGCGGATCACCAGACAATCTGCTTTGGCGAGAGGCGCCATCATTGAACTGTCCTGCGCCCGGAATGGCGTCGCGATCAGCCCGTCGGCGCCTTGGCTCAGCGTTGCGCGCAGATAGTCGGCGCGCTCGTCGTTTTCCGGCAGATCGCAGCCGAGCAATGCGGTCTCGGTCGGCGCGACCAGATCGTCACGGCCGGTGAGCTTACGGATCAGCGGCACCAGAAAAAGAAATGCGCAGACATAAGAAGAAACCGGATTGCCCGGTACTCCAAGCACCGCCATGGCGCCGAGCCGGCCGTGCATTAGCGGCCGGCCCGGCCGCATCGCAATCTTCCAAAACGACAGGCTCATGCCCTCTGCGGCGAGCGCCCGGTTGACGAAATCGTAGTCGCCAACCGATGCGCCGCCGGTCGTCACCAGAATATCGGCGCCGAACTCGCGCGCGCGTCGTACCGCGGCAATCGTCTCGTCAAGCTTGTCGCCGATGACGCCGAGGTCGATGAGATGAGCGCCCTCCGCGCGGATCAGCGCACCGAGCGCAAAGCCGTTGGAATAGACGATCTGGCCGGGACCAGGCTCCGTGCCCGGCGACACGAGTTCGTCGCCGGTCGCGAACAGCGCCACCTTCGGCTTGCGAAACACCGGCACCAGCGGATGATTCATCCCGGCGACCAGCGCCAGGTCGCGCGCCGTTAGCCTATGGCCTTTGGCGAATAATTGCTCACCGGCTGTGAAATCGAGGCCATGGCGGCGAATGTGTCGGCCTGTGACGGTCGGCTTTTCCACCTCGACGTCGTCGCCGTCGCGCGTGGTCTGTTCCTGGACCACGATCGCGTCCGCGCCGTCGGGCACGAACCCGCCTGTGAAAATGCGTGCCGCTTCACCCGGCCCGATACTGGCGGTGAACGGCTTGCCGGCTGGAACTTCACCGATGACCTTCAACCGCACCGGCGCGCCCGCCACATCGGTGGCACGCACTGCGTAGCCGTCCATGGCCGATACGTCTGCCGGCGGCTGGGTGCGGCGCGATTTCAGATCAAGGGCCAGTACGCGGCCTGCGGCCTCGGCGAGCGGCACTTCCTCGGCATCGAGTGGCACGGCGTGCGCCAGCACGTAGTCGAGCGCTTCTGCCACCGAGATCAATGCCACGCCTTTACTCTCCGCACGCGATAGTGGCCGCTGTGGCCGCCGCTTTTTTCGACGAGACGAATGCCTTCGATGCGCATGCCTCGCTCGACCGCTTTGACCATGTCGTAGATGGTGAGGCAGGCAACCGAGACTGCGGTGAGCGCTTCCATCTCGACGCCGGTCTTGCCGGAAACTTTTACGCGCGCTTTCACCCTCACGCCCGGCAGTTTTGTGTCAGGCGTGACATCGACCTCGATCTGCGTGATGGGCAGGGGATGGCACAGCGGAATGAGTTCGTGGGTGCGTTTGGCCGCCATGATGCCGGCAAGCCGTGCCGCGCCGAGCACATCGCCCTTTTTGGCGTTGCCTTTGCGGACGAGATCGAGCGTCTTTGCCTGCATCACGACGCTGCCTTCGGCGATCGCGACGCGTTCGGTCGTTGATTTCGCCGAAACATCCACCATGTGGGCTTCGCCGCGAGAGCTCAAATGGGTCAGTTTTTTTCCCCGCCTCGCCACGGTCTCACCGGGCCGATGCGAGGGTGGGTTTGCGCGCCAGCAATGCGCGCGTCGCGGCGGCGACATCTTTCTCGCGCATAAGGCTTTCGCCGACCAGGAAGGCAGAAATCCCGGCGTTGCCGAGCCGCGCCAGATCGTCCGGCGCAAAGATACCACTTTCACCAACCACGATATGCCCAGCCGTAACGTGGCGCGCCAGCCGCTCGCTCGTGGCAAGCGTGGTTTCGAATGTTTTGAGATTGCGATTGTTGATGCCGATGAGGCGGGATTTCAGGCGCAGCGCCCGCGCCAGTTCGTCTTCGTCATGGACTTCGATCAGCGCATCCATGGCGTACGACGCTGCCGCCGCTTCGAGTTCTGCGGCGCAAGCGTCATCGACCGCGGCCATGATGATGAGGATGCAATCGGCGCCGTAAGCACGCGCCTCCGCCACCTGATAGGTGTCGTACATGAAGTCCTTGCGCAGCACCGGCAGCGCAACGGCGCCGCGCGCTGCGCGCAAATGCTCGAGGCTGCCCTGGAACGAAGGGGCGTCGGTCAGCACCGACAGGCAGGTTGCGCCGCCGCTTTCGTAGGCCGCTGCCAGGGTGGGCGGATCGAAATCGCTGCGGATCAGGCCGCGCGACGGACTTGCCTTCTTGACCTCGGCGATCAGCGCATAGTCGCCGGCATGGAGCCGCCGTTCGATCGCATGCATGAATCCGCGCGGTGCGGGCGCGGCTGCCACTTCGCGTTCGAGTACCGCCAGCGGGCGATGCCGCTTCGCTTGCGCAATCTCTTCGCGTTTGTAATCGGCAATCTTTTGCAGAATATCAGCCATCGTTCGACACCACGATCAGCCGATCGAGCCGGCCTTCGGCTTCCCCGGAATCGACGGACTGCGCGGCAAGCCCGATGCCGGCCTTGATGTCGGCAGCCTTGCCGGCAACCACCAGGGCCGCCGCAGCGTTGAACAGCGCGACGTCGCGCAGCGGCGTCTTCTGGCCCTCGAGAACGTCCTGCACCGCCTTGGCGTTTGTTGCGGCATCGCCGCCGCGCAGTGCCTCCGGCTTCACTCTGGCAAGGCCGACGTCCTCGGGTGAGATTTCGAAGCTGCGCACGTTTCCTTTCTCGAGCGCGGTGACACTGGTCGGTCCGGTCGTCGTGATTTCGTCGAGTCCGTCGGACCCGTGCACGACCCACACGCTCTCTGCGCCGAGATTTTTCAACACTTGCGCCAGCGGTTCGGTCCATTGCTTTGAGAACACGCCAACCATTTGCCGCTTGACGCCGGCCGGATTCGAAAGCGGACCTAGAAGATTGAAAATGGTTCGGGTGCCGAGCTCGACGCGCGTCGGGTTCACGTTCTTTGTCGCCGGGTGATGCGCCGGCGCAAACATGAAGCCGATGCCGGCCTCGCGGATACACAGCCCGATTTTTTCCGGCGAAAGATCGATATTGACACCGAGCGCCGCCAGCACGTCGGCAGCGCCGGATTTCGACGACAGCGCGCGATTGCCGTGCTTGGCGACCGGCACACCGGCGCCGGCGACAATCAACGCAGCGCAGGTCGAGATGTTGTACGAGCCCGACGCATCGCCGCCGGTGCCAACGACGTCGATGGCGTCGGGCGGCGCATGGACGCGAAGCATCTTGGAGCGCATGGCGGTGACAGCGCCCGTGATCTCGTCGACTGTCTCGCCACGCACGCGCAACGCCATGAGCAATGCGCCCATTTGCGACGGCGTCGCCTCGCCGGACATCATCTGTTCGAACGCCGCCGCCGCCTCTTCGCGGCCGAGCGTGGCGCCGGTGGCGACTTTGCCGACAATTGCCCTGAATTCTACTGTCACGGCTGCGCCCCTAGTTCACTCGTTCCAGCGCCCGAGCCCGCTGGCGCCGACCCGTCGACCCATTCCACGCTGCGGCAATGTCGAGAAAGTTTTTCAGCATCAGATGGCCGTGCTCAGAGGCGATGCTTTCGGGATGAAACTGCACGCCGTGCACCGGAAGTTTCGCGTGCGCTAGTCCCATGATCACGCCGTCATCGGTATCCGCGGTTACGGTGAGGTCGCGCGGCAGACTTCCGCGCTCGACCATCAGCGAATGATAGCGCGTCGCCTTGAACGGTGCATTGATGCCGCGAAAAACGCCGGTGCCGTTATGGCGGATCTCCGACAGCTTGCCGTGGACCTGCGTCGGGGCGCGCACTACGTTGCCGCCGAACGCGTCGCCGATGGCCTGGTGGCCGAGGCAGACGCCGAGGATCGGAATTTTCGGCGCCGCCAGCGCGATCAACTCGAGGCAGATGCCAGCCTCCTTGGGCGTGCAAGGGCCGGGAGAGAGCACAATGGCGTCGGGATCGGCGTCGACCACCGCGCGGCTCGTCACCTTGTCGTTGCGACGCACTTCGACTTCGGTGCCCAGTTCACCGAGATAGTGCACCAGGTTGAAGGTGAAACTGTCGTAGTTGTCGACGAGGTAAATCACCAAAAAAGCTCATATTTTTGCGTATCTGCGGCCGGATCGGCCAAGGCCGGGCTAGGATTTACCGCGAATGGCGGGTGCCCGCTAGGGCAGCCGAGTGGGGGCCGGGAGCTTTAGGGCCTCCGCGTAATGTGCGTGGCCAACGCGGGCCGCATGCGGTAAATGCTCGGCCCACTTAGAAAAGCGATAGAGGAAACGAACATGATCCGCGTCCGTCGGTTCACGGCGATAGGTTTCTCTCTGCTGTTGACAATTGCACCTGTCCTCGAGACAGCGCGGGCGCAAGACTACCCGGACCGGCCAGTGAAAATCATCGTGCCGACGCCGCCCGGCGGACCGGTCGACGTCATCGCGCGTATCACGGCGAATTATCTGCAAAACACGCTCGGCAAAGCATTTGTCGTCGAAAACCGCGCCGGCGCCGGCAATACCATCGGATCGAAAGATGCCGCCGAAGCAGTTCCCGACGGCTATACGCTGCTGTATTCAGCCGCAAGCGGAATGATCATCGCGCCGCTCTTACATTCCGATGCCGGCTACGACCCGCTCAAGAGTTTCGATCCGATCGCGCTCGTTGGCGAAAGCTCCAACATCCTGGTGGTCAATCCCTCAGTGCCCGCCAAGACCGTTCAGGAACTGGTCGCCTACGCAAAGGCCAATCCGGGCAAAGTGAACTTCTCCTCGGGCGGCATCGGCGTGTTGCCGCATCTCATCGGCGAAATGTTCAAGGCGCGGGCCGGCATCGACATCGTCCATGTGCCGTACAAGGGTGGCGGGCCGTCGATCACCGACGTTGTCGCCGGCAATGTGCAAATGACGTTCGAAGGCACCGCCGTGTTGCTGCCGCTGATTCAGGCCGGCCGGCTGCGCGCGCTCGCCGTCACCACGCCGAAACGCATTCCACAATTGCCGGACGTTCCGACCATGGTCGAGAGCGGCTTTCCGGATTTCATCTCGACAAGCTGGACCGGTCTCTTGGCGCCCGCGCATACACCGCAGCCGGTCATCGCCAAGCTCAACGCCACGATCAACCAAGGCTTGAAAACGCCGGAACTGGTGACCGCGCTGGCGCGGTTGAGCAATGAACCGCTTGGCGGGACACCGGCGGATTTCACGGCGGTGATGAAGGCCGATCTCGCCAAGTGGTCGCCGATTGTCGAAACGCTCGGCCTCAACAAGTAATAATGGGCGGCACGCCTGCGCAAAAGAAAACGGCCGATGCATCGCACCGGCCGTCCCATGGCAAAGCTGTCTTCTTGGTCGCTTGTCTAGCGCAAGGCGATCGCTGAGGGTCCGATCTTATGAGATACATTCTCCAGCGGCACGAAGCGCACGTCGCGTGGCGGCGTGAGCCGGTTGCTGGTATCGCGCAGACAAGAAGCCTCGTAATACGGCCAGGCGTGTTGCGAGCAATCGCTGCCGATCACGCGGGCGTCGGCCCGGTCTGACTTGCCGTCAAGCGCCGGAGCGCCGGCCTCGACTTGCGCGGTCAGGCTTGGTGAAAAAACGAAACACGCGGCGATCATCGCAGCCGCGGCTATGGCGTAAAGCGTCTTGATCATGGCACCAGCCCTGTTGGCAACCCTTGCCGTCTGTGTGCGGCAACGCTTTGGTATTGTTTTTGGTTGCGCGTTCCTGTGACTTTAGTGTCGCCCAGCCGCGGTAAAGGTTCTTTGATATCCATCACTATTTTGTGGATTCATGCAATTATTTGAAAATACGTATGGATCTCCTATGTCCGTCGACCATAGCCGGTGCTTTGCCGCACTCGGCGTGCGATGCCTGTTTGGCAGTAACCGCCTTGCGGTTCGTTTGAGCGCGGGCTAGACCGCAACAATGCCGCGCACTGCACTTTTTGGCGGATCGTTCGATCCCATCACCAACGGCCATCTTGACGTGGTCGGCAACGCGGTGCGCCTAGCCGATCGGTTGGTGCTGGCGGTCGGTGTCCATCCTGGCAAGACGCCGTTGTTCTCGGCCGAAGAGCGGGTCGCCATGCTGGAAGAGATTTGCGCTCCGTTGGCACGCGCCGCGGGCTGCGCCATCGCCTGCACCACGTTTTCCGATCTGGTGGTCACGGCGGCGCAACGCGAAGGCGCTACGATTCTGGTGCGTGGCGTGCGCGATACCACTGATTTTGATTACGAGATGCAAATGGCCGGCATGAATGCGGCGATGGCGCCCGCGGTGCAGACGGTGTTCCTGCCCGCTTCGCCGGCGGTTCGCCCGATCACCGCCACGTTGGTGCGGCAGATTGCAAAAATGGGCGGCGATGTTTCAGCCTTCGTGCCGGCACAAGTGGCGGCGCGGCTGAAGAAGAAATTCTCCAAGACTTGAACCACAAGGCCTGAAAAACCCATCCGGGAGATGACATGTTCCGTCTGATTGCAATTGTGCTTGCGCTTACGGCCGCGGCTCCAGCGATGAGCCAGGGTCTGATGAATCCCGCCGCACTCAACGCGCCAGCGCCGGCCACCTACAAGGCAAAATTCGACACCAGCAAGGGCGCCTTCGAGATCGAAGTTCATCGCGATTGGGCACCCTCGGGCGCCGACCGGTTCTACAACCTTGTCAAGAACGGGTTCTTCGATAACGCCCGCTTCTTCCGCGTCATCTCCGGCTTCATGGTGCAGTTCGGCATCCATGGCGATCCGAACGTGTCAGCGCAGTGGCGCCAGGCGCATATTCCCGACGATCCGGTCAAACAGAGCAATGGCCGGGGCATGGTCACCTTCGCTACCGCGGGCCCTAACACGCGCACCACGCAGGTTTTCATCAATTTCGCCGATAACGCCAGACTCGACGGAATGGGTTTCGCGCCATTCGGCCAGGTCGTCTCGGGCATGAACGTCGTTGACTCGCTTTACAACGGCTACGGTGAAGGCGCGCCGCGCGGCATGGGTCCCGACCAGGGCCGCATGCAGGAGGAGGGCAACGCCTATCTGATGAAAGACTTCGGCAAACTTGATTACATCAAGAAGGCGAGCATCGAACCATAGGTTCGCTGTCGCATTGAGGATCCGACGGTTCGAGAGGAAAGGGATAACGCCTATGGCCGAGCACAAGAATGAAGATCCGGAGAACACTCTCATTCTCGAGACCACGCCGGGAACGATCGTCATCAAGCTGCGCACCGATGTGGCGCCCGGACACGCGGCGAGGTTGAAGCAGCTCGCACGCGAAAAATTCTACGACAACGTGCCGTTCCACCGCGTCATCGAAGGCTTCATGGCGCAGACCGGCGATGGCCAGCACGGCAACGGCTCCGGTGGCTCAAAACATCCCGATCTGAAGGCTGAGTTCTCCAAAGTGCCGTTCAAGCGGGGTATTGTCGGCATGGCACGCAAAGGCCACAGCAACGATTTAGCCAACAGCCAGTTCTTCATCATGTTCGACGAAGGCTCGTTCCTCAACGGCCAATACACCGTGATCGGCGAAGTCGTCGACGGCATGGACGTGGTCGATAAGCTCAAGCGCGGCGAGCCGCCATCCAGTCCCGATCGCATTGTCAGCATGCAAGTGGCGGCCGACGCGAAATAACCGCGCTATCGCTTTTGCGGATCGAGGTATGGCGCGATGCTATCGAGCACCGTGCCGGGCATGATCCGTGCCATGCCGCCAGGGGCGGGCCCACCTTCCGGCACAATGGGATGTATGAACCTCGAATAGCTGAGCACCGAATTGACGCCGAAAAACCCGAATGCTGGAGTGCCGACGGCAGCGGCGAGATTCATCGGACCGGAATCGGGGCCGACGAATACCTTCGCGTTGCTAAGCAGGGCAACAGCCTCGGCAAGATTGAGGTCGCAAGCGTTGATTGCCTGGGCGCCGATGCCTTGCGCGATTAGATTTTGTGAGCGATCAATACTTTTGCCGCCTCCAATCAGGAATACCGTGCCGCTGGTTTGGCCACGCACGGCGCCGAGGAGTTCCGTCCAATAGCTGTCCGGCCAATCTCTGGCGGGATCTGAAGCGCCGATACCGAGCACGATCCAGGGATGTCGGCAGAAGCTGTATTTTTCCCTGATCGCCGTGAGGATGTCGCTTCGGACTGGCAACTGCGGCTCGGAAGACCGCATTGGGACATTTTTTGCCGCCATGAGCGCGCGTAGCCAATCAATCGGATGGTCGTGGAAATGGCTGCGGTCGATACCGGCATTGGTGATGAATAGCTGCTGCGCGCCAAGGCCGAGCCCGATACGTTCAGGAACACCGCCGAGCCAGGCTGCGACAGCCGGGCGGAGAGTGCGATCGAGTATCCAGACGGTGCGGAAGTCGCCTCGGCGCAGGAGTGCGGCCAATCGCAAGAGGTTGATCCCCCGCCGCAGTTCCGAGCCGCCATGATCGAAGTAGATCGTCTCGGCAACGCAAGTCTCCGCCGTCAGGAGTTCCTGAGCGCCGCTTGACGGCGGCGCCAGAAATGTCACTTGACTGCCCGGCGACGCCGCAGCGATGGCGCGGACGAACGGAAGATGCCAGATGACGTCGCCGATGCCCGACTTCACTTGAATGACGGCAGTCGGCGTACTCACGTCATTTTTCGTGCGCGACATCCGATTATCCGCTCTTTGCGAACCTACGCCGCCGTAGCTTTCGGGTGCGGTGCAATCCGCTCGTAGATTCCCTTTGCAGTCACGATGAAATCGATGCGCCCATCAAGGAGCGCCTTAACGCATTCGGAGGGCTTGTTCACGATAGGCTCTTCGTGGACGTTGAAACTCGTGTTGACGAGCACGGGAAGGCCGCTCTCGCGCTCGAATGCGGTGAGAATGTCGTGATACAGAGGATTTGTATCGTGCTCGATCGTTTGGGGACGCGCCGAGCCATCGACGTGGACGACCGCCGCGATCCGCTCGCGCCATTGCGGTTTCACGTTGCAGGTAATGGTCATGAAACGGCACGCGTATGCGTTGAGTGCGGTGACGTCAAAAACCATCGCCGCTTTCTCGGCGGCGATCACGGGCGCGAACGGCATGAATTCCGAGCGTGCCAGGCGCTCGTTGAGCAGATCGTGGGTTTCACGCCGCGACGGATTGGCGAGAATTGAGCGTGCGCCCAGTGCCCGCGGCCCGTATTCCATTCGTCCGGTGTAGATCGCTCCAAGCTGGCCGGCATTAAGCCGCCGCGCGGCGCCTCCGACTGGAGGTTCACCGGTGCACCGCACGCCAGCGGAACTTCCGAGCGTGGTGTCGATCACATCACTATAGTCACGACCGAAATACATGTCGCGCAGCCTGTGCCGCTCGGCGAGCCAATGCGGCAGGCCGTCTCGCTGCAATAAGTAGGAAAGTGCTCCGCCGACCGGCATTCCCTCGTCGCCCATCGCCGGGTAGATGAAGATTTCGTCGATCGGAAGACGTTCTGCGAGAACCCGGTTGAGCCGCACGTTGGCGAATACTCCGCCGGCGAGCCCAAGGTGGCGAGTTTTGTGGCGCTCCAAAAGCCGCGCGACCGAGCGCAGCATGGTGCTTTCGAGCACAAGCTGGATTGAGGCTGATGCGTCCTCTCGACTCACGCTCGCGACAACGCCACGGATGAAACTGTGCATTTCACGGAAATTGGCGAAATCCGAGAGAACGCGGCCGGCGTCGTCAACGAAGAACCGTGCCGCGATCGCGTCAGCCACGATCGGCCGACCATATGCAGCCAGTCCGGTGAGCTTGCCTTCATGGCGCCTCGGGATGAAGCCGAGTGCGGCCGTCACCGTTTCATAGGCGTGCCCCAGACTGTCGGTCGGCAAAGGAGTGAGCAAACACTCCTCACCGCCGTAGATCGTTGTCAGGGCTCCGTTCGCAAAATGCCGGTGGCTGTAGTTGACTGTATCCCCGCCGCCGTCGGCGGTGACGATGAGCGCATCATTCCAGTCAGTATAGAAAAGCGGCGACAATGCGTGCGATTTGTGGTGATTGTAAAAGTAACAGTACGCGTCGTCTCGGAAACCGCTTGCGCGCCGAAATTCAGGAATCTTGAAAACATCCTCCGCACGCGTTGTGGCATAGCGCAGAAATTCTGGCGGCATGTAGCGTCGAGTTTGTTTCTCGACATATTTACGATACTTCTCACGTATCCAACGCGCGCCGCGGATATTGCGATAGAATTCTGTCGGAAACTCGCTCCGGCTGGCGCCTACGACATCGACGTCCTTGCGCGTTGCTCCGGCGATCGACAGCACTTCGTCGATGCAAAGGTCGGGATGCTCGCGCCCGTCCCCCTTGTAGCGCGTCAGCCGCTCAAGCTGTACTGCCGCGCGCAGCTCGTAGTCCTCGAATAGCGCAGCGCCGGCGTCGTGACTGCCCGTATGGATCGTCAAAATAAGCTGGGACATCTACGCAAACGGTGCGATGGTATTTGGGTCAGTAAGCATCCAGTGTAATCGAACCACGTCGGCATTCTACCTCTTGGCGAATAAAACGGGGCTGCTTTTCGTCGTACTTGGCGGTCTTGGCGCCTTGACAATGAACCTTGTGGCCGCATTGCGCAACGCGGCCATGGCTGAAGCATCGCACCCTCGCGACCTCAATAGTGCGATCCAACATGGTACGCTTGTGGTGCACAAATGCCAGATGAGCATTACACGGAAAAGTATGCGCACCGATCTCTTCGATTTCGAACTCCCCGAAGACCGCATCGCATTGCGGCCGGCGACGCCGCGGGACGCCGCCCGGCTCATGGTCGTGCGTCCGCGCGCGCCGGCAACATTCGAGGATCGCACAGTTGCCGAGCTGCCGGCGCTGCTACGGGCAGGAGACGCGCTGGTCGTCAATGACACCAAAGTCATCGCTGCGAGCCTCCATGGCCGGCGGCTGGGCCGCGGCGAGCATGAGCCCAAGATCGAAGCGACACTGATCAAGCGGCTCGATGGCTCGCGTTGGAATGCCCTCGTGCGCCCGGCAAAGCGCCTCAAGCCGGGCGACATCGTGCGCTTCGGCAGCGAAGGACACGTTTGTTTTCTCGATCAGCTCGACGCCACAGTCGAGGCGAAAGGCGATGGCGGCGAGGTGACATTTGCATTCGCCTTTCATGGCCCCGTACTCGACCACGCGCTCGCCGAGCGCGGCGACATGCCTTTACCGCCCTATATCGCCGGCCGCCGTGCTGCCGACGTGCGTGATCGCTCGGATTATCAGACCATGTTCGCCCATGACGAAGGCTCGGTCGCGGCACCGACCGCCGGACTGCATTTCACCGAGCGGCTTGTCGAATCGCTGCGCGGACATGGCGTCGGGCTGCATCGTGTCACGCTCCACGTCGGTGCCGGCACATTTCTGCCGGTCAAGGCGGACGACACGGAAGGTCACCGCATGCATGCGGAATGGGGCGTCGTAAGCGCGGCAACGGCCACGGCGCTCAACAAAACACGCCGCGATGGCGGCCGTATTATTGCCGTCGGCTCGACGTCGCTGCGGCTGATCGAGAGCGCCGCGGCCGAGGACGGCGCGCTTACGGCGTATTCCGGCGAGACTGCGCTGTTCATCACCCCGGGCTACCGTTTTCGGGCTATCGACGCGATGCTGACCAATTTTCACCTGCCTCGCTCGACGCTGTTCATGCTGGTTTGCGCCCTGTGCGGCGTCGAGACCATGCAGCGCGCCTATGTGCATGCGATCGAAGCGGGCTATCGGTTCTATTCCTACGGCGACGCCTGCCTGCTGTTTGGCGCGAAGAACCCCGAGTAAGCGGCGGTTCCGGCAACAATCCCGGTGGATTGCGCACGAAGGGCCATGGCTTCGAGACAGCGTCCGACCGAGAATGAGGCGGCCCGGGGACAATCAAGAGCCATTACCGATGTTCGGCTGGTTTCAAGCGCTCATGCCCAAGGAAGAGCGTTTTTTCACGCTCTTCGAGCAGCACGCGAAAATCGTGGTTGCTGGCGCCGAAGCTTTACGTGGACTGCTGCAAGGTGGTGACACGATCGAATCCTACTGCAAGCAGATCTTTCAGCGGGAAGCCGAAGCGGACGAGATCACGCGCGAGGTGCTGCTCGCGGTTCGCCGTACCTTCATCACCCCGTTCGACCGCACCGATATTCAGGATCTCATTACGTCGATGGACGACTCCATCGATCAGATGAATAAGACGGCAAAGACCATCGTCCTGTTTGAAGTCCGTAAATTCGAGCCGCAAATGCAGCAGATGAGCGAAATTATACTTCAGTCTTCAAATCTTGTACTGGAAGCCGTTCCACTGCTGAGTTCGATCGGAAGCAATGCCGGTCGTCTGAATACACTCACGACAAAAATCATTCACATCGAAGAAGAAGCGGACGACATCTACAACCGAGGCCTGAAGAGCCTGTTCATTACCAGCCGCTCGGAGGGTAATCAGGGCAACGCTATGAATTTCGTGGTCGGGTCCGAGCTCTACGATCATCTTGAGAAGGTAGTCGATCGTTTCGAGGACGTCGCCAACGAGATAAATTCCATTGTAGTCGATCAGCTCTGAAGATCACGAAGCAAGTTCTTAGCCATGACAGATGTGCTGAATCTGCCCGTCCTCATCGGCTTGATTGTCGTTGCGCTGGCGTTCGATTTTCTCAACGGATTGCACGACACCGCGAATTCGATCGCAACGCTGGTCTCGACGCGGATGCTGCGGCCCCGTTACGCGGTGATTTGGGCTGCATTTTTCAATTTCGTCGCCTTTCTCGTTTTCGGCGTTCATGTCGCGCGGACTATAGGCGTCGGCATCATCTCTCCTGAGGTGATGGATGCTCACGTCATCTTCGGCGCACTGATGGGTGCGATTGCGTGGAACCTGATAACTTGGTGGGCCGGCATTCCTTCGAGCAGTTCGCACGCGCTCATCGGCGGCCTGGTCGGTGCCGGTTGCGTCAAAGCCGGCCTTGGGTCGATCGTCTGGCCGGGCTTGCTGACGACCGGCGCTTTCATCGTTCTTTCTCCAATGATCGGATTTTTTCTGGCGTTGATGCTGATCCTGCTGGTGTCCTGGGTATTCGTGCGCGCCAATCCGCGTACCGTCGAACCGACATTCCAGTGGCTGCAATTCGCCGCCGCGTCGCTCATTTCACTAGGCCACGGCGGCAATGACGCCCAAAAGACGATGGGCATCATCGCGGTGCTGCTGTTCTCGCAAGGCCAGCTCTCCGGCGACTTTTATGTGCCGTTTTGGGTGGTGATCACCTGCCAGGCAGCCATGGGCCTCGGTACTCTGGTCGGCGGCTGGCGTATCGTCCGAACCGTGGGTTCGCGGATCACCCGGATGACGCCGGTCCAAGGCTGTTGCGCGTCGGCAGGCGGCGCGATCATGCTGTTTGCCGCCACCTTTCTTGGCATCCCGGTTTCGACCACGCATACTGTCACTGGCGCGATCATTGGCGTCGGCGCGGCAAGGAAAGCTTCGGCAGTCCGTTGGAACATCGCGAGCAATATCGTGATCGCATGGGTCATCACGCTGCCCGCGTCGGCGGCGATGGCGGCGCTGTGCTATCTGCTCGCGAAATTGATCGGATAATCCGATGAGCCGGAGCGACCAGCGAGCGAATATCGAACCCGGCATGAAAGTGTCCGTGCGACGCAGCAATCAAAACCGGATCGGCGTCGTTACCCGGCTCGAAGGCGACTACGTCATCGTGCGATGGATCAACACGGAACTGCGCGAGGTGGATGAGTACTACGCCCGCCGCGATGATGTGATGCCATTGGCTGGCTGGCTCTGAGCCGTCTCCTCGCCATATCGTGCAGCGTTTGTTGTGCAGGGCGAGGGACCGAGCACGTGGACGGCCTGCGGTGCAGTCAATGGTTGGTGTCAACGCGGCAATGATATCTCAGCCGTTTTCCTTCCGTCTCATCGGCACCTGCGGCAGCGCACGCGTAGGCGAAATCATCACGCCGCATGGCTTGGTGCGTACGCCGGCATTCATGCCAGTCGGAACGCAGGCCGCGATCAAAGGCGTACACCACGACGACGTGCGGGCGGCAGGCGCCGACATCATGCTCGCCAACACCTATCACCTCATGCTGCGGCCATCGGCAGAACGGGTCGCCGCGCTTGGCGGACTGCACAATTTCATGCGTTGGCAACATCCGATCCTGACCGATTCCGGCGGCTACCAGGTGATGTCGCTCGCGCCGCTTCGGAAGGTCGCGGAACAGGGCGTGACTTTCCGGTCGCATCTCGACGGCGCAATGGTCGAGCTGACGCCGGAACGCGCGATGCAGGTGCAAATCCTGCTTGGCTCCGACATCGCCATGCAGCTCGACGAGTGTGTAAGGCTGCCGGCGGAGCGAAGCGAAATCGAACGGGCGATGAAGCTGTCGCTGCGCTGGGCCGAGCGCTCGAAGCGGGCCTTCGAGAATGCGCCGTCAGGCCGCGCGTTGTTCGGCATCGTCCAAGGCGGCGATGATCCGGACCTGCGTATCGAGAGCGCCCGGTCGCTCGACGGCATCGGCTTCAATGGCTACGCGATCGGCGGCCTTGCGGTCGGCGAGCCGCAGGAGGTGATGCTTAAGGTCGTTGCCGAGACCGTGCCGGCGCTGCCGCAGGATAAACCCCGCTATCTCATGGGCGTCGGCACCCCAGCCGACCTGCTCGAGGCGATCGCCCGCGGCATCGACATGTTCGATTGTGTGATGCCGACACGCAATGGCCGCCACGGACTAGCCTTCACCCGCTTCGGACCGATCAACATCAAGAACGCGCATCATGCGGACGATCCGCAACCACTCGACGCAGAGAGCCGCTGCCCCGCCGCGCGGGAATTTTCGCGAGCCTATCTGCATCATCTGTTCCGCAGCGGCGAGGCGCTCGGCGGCACGCTGCTGTCGATCGTCAATCTGTTCTACTACCAGGAGCTGATGGTAGGAGCGCGCGCGGCGATTACCGCCGGCCGCTTTGGCGATTATTTAGCGCAAACGCGCGCGCAGTGGGATGCCAAAGGCGACCTCAGCGAACCGTACCGGGCGTAATGTCGCAGTGCTCTACCGAGCATCCGCCCGCAATAACGGCTACTAGGTCCTCTTTGAGGAGTGACATTCGATATGAAACAACCACCATCTGCTGCCGGAATCACGCGCCGGACCGTTGCTTTCTCACTGGCACTCGCCTCCGCGGGCCTGGCCGCGCCGGCGGTGCGCGGGCAATCCAAATATCCCGAACACCCGGTGCGCGTGATATTGCCGTTCGCACCCGGAGGGGTTGCCGATGTGACAGCCAGGCTCGTCGCGCAGTCCCTGAGCAGCAAGCTCGGCCAAAACTTCTTCATCGAGAATATGCCCGGTGCCGGCGGCATTACTGCCGCGAGGGCGGCGCTTTCAGGCGGCACCGATGGTTACACACTCGCGCTTCTCACCAACGGCACGGCGATCAGCGTGCCGCTATTCAATCATTTGCCATTCGACCCGCTGAAAGAATTCATTCCAATTTCGGCAATCGGCTATTTCACGGCTGACTTTATGGTCAACACGTCGTCGCCGTTCCAGACGCTTGGCGATTTCCTGAAAGCCGCGCGCGAGAAACCCGGCACTCTCAATGTTGGCACGGTCAACGTCGGCAGCACGCAAAATCTTACGTCTGAATTGTTCAAATCGATGGCGGGCGTCGATGTTGTGATCGTACCTTTTCGTGGTTCGCCCGACGTGGTGGTGGCGCTGCTGCGAAACGACATCCAGCTGGCCGTCGACTTCTATGCGGCTCTCAAACCGACGCTGGATGGCGGCAAGGCCCGCGTTCTTGCCACAAGCGGATCGCAGCGTTCGCCGGAGTTGCCGGAGGTTCCTACGGTGCAGGAGGCTGGTGTCACCGGATTCGAGGTTACAGCATGGAATGGACTCTTTGCCCCTGCGGGAACCCCCGACGCTATTGTCCAAACTCTGAACGATGCGCTGCACGACGTGCTCGGCGACCCAGGCCTGAAAAAAATGGCACTCGATCTTGGCATTAATGCCAAGGCGTCAACGCCTGCGGAACTTGAAGCGCGCTTGCGTTCCGACATCGATAAATGGGGAACGGTGATCGCGCGCGCCAACATTCCCAAGCAATAGCGACACGAAAAACCGCCGGTCCATGTTACGCTGGACCGACGGATCCTTCACTTCACGCTAGTACAAACGCGATAATCCAGCGCAATTATGCCTTCATAACCTGGCCGCGGATCTCGCCGCCAGGGTTCGCCGCAGTATGGATGTTCACGTATAAAAGGCCGGCTTGCAGGTCCGAGGCTTGTCCATCCGTCAGTGTCGCCGAGCCCGAGAAAGGACTTGGGAAGGGGCTGCCCTTGGTCGAGACCCATAGCTCCACCCCGGCGTTCTTGCCGGGCTCGGCCGGGCCGTGGAAGTGGGCAGCAGTTGGGTCGCCGGTGAGACCCGAATAGGTGCCGTTCCAGGTCAGCATCTTGGTGGCAGGGTCAAATGACGCGGTAACGGACGCGGTTCCCGCGGTCGTGTTGGGCGGCACCTCGCTTGCGCCATTGAGCGTGGCCTTGAATTGCATTGGCGCGGCATAGCTGGGCCTGGAATGCCCGAGTAACACGGCGCCGACCGCGCCGCCGAGACCGAGACCTAAAATAGAACGGCGAACGAATGTTTGACGCATAGGGGATTCCTCCTTGTGAGCAGATTCGCGATGTGGGGCCGTATCCGCGATACCGGTACAAACACCGCGCCACCCGCGATTATTGCGCGTAATCGCCGACTTGACCATCACACGGCGGTACGCGCACTTAACCCGCCTTAGGCCGACATTGTAAGGGCAGGCGAATTGAGCGCGCGTGGCCGTATCGCTTATCAACGCCGCCACAAACGGATTGAGGTCACAAACGCATGGTCGCAATCGTCGCACGACCAGTCGTGATCGATCCGCCCATTGGGACTGAAACGGGACTCTTCGGCGACGAACTGGACACTGCCGCACCGCGGACAATTCGGCCGGCTCAGGCTTGCTGTCGCAAGTGCCCGGGACGCTAAAATTCGGCAGTCAGGGTCAATCATCATCGTCGATCCTCCTCGACACCCTTCACCGCACCCCGTCGTCTGCAATGGTGGGCGCAGTCTGTGGCGTTCCCGCGACGCCATCGTGAAACTGTGATGGCTGTGGACTATTCCGCGGTGCAGCACGATACGGCGCGATTACTTCAGTATCTGCAGTTCCAAATTTAGCGATCAGGCGAAATAATCGGGGCGCAATTCGTCCGGCCCGACATCAAACAATCTTCCATCTTGCTGTCGGCATAGAGTTCCCGCGCCAATATCCAACCGATTACGAAGATGAAAACGACCACACCAAGCGCGATGAGCGAGCCGCGCTGAGTCCCGGATTTTTTGTCGCGGTCGGCCATGAATTGCGAATATCCCTTCGTCGCCGGCAACGTAATGCCGGCTGCTGGCGAACGCAATCTCGCGTAATATCAATATGTTGCGATAAAGGTTGGTAATGTGATCCGGATCACAGCAAATCGCCCCTAGGCGCAGATGATCAATTTGGGCTTGCCGCAGCGCCGAGGAGGGATCGATGAAAATCGCATTTCAACACCGGAAAGCGACCTCTACCAAGTGGCTCACTGGCATGGCCGTGGCGGCAATAGGCGCGTCGACAACGTTGGTCCTTACACCGACAAAGGCTTCAGCTTTTGACCTTGGAGGCATCGTTGGCACCGCCATGGCCTTGCAGCAAATGGGGGCCTTTGGTCTCCATGGCGCACCCTACGGCCATTCCCGAAGCCACGTCTCCTCGCACCACGACAGCGATAGCAGCGCGGGCAACGGCGGTAGCGAGCGCGACGCACAGGACTCTTCCGCCATGGAACGGTCGAGCAAGGTGGCAACGCGCCAGTCTTTTGGCCCGTCCGGAAGCACTCGCCAGGCCTCGGAGCGCGACGCATCCGCCGGCCAAACTGCTGCACCCGACCGTTTAGCCGACGATGCGCCAGCTTATCGTCCGTCGCGTTGAACGAGGAGCGCGCCGGTTCGGTACCGATGCCTGGTCCGCATCTACGAGAGTTCCACCACCCATTAAATCGCCCAGCGACGGGAACTCGACGCATGGTCGCGCGTTAGTAGTTCGACGGGGATGCTTTCAAGCCCCCCAGCCCCTCGCGTTCCCGTCTAAAGCCCCGGCGTAAATCGGGGCTTTTTCTTTACGATGACTGCGAACTAACGGAGAGCGAAGAAATGGACGCGAAGCAATTTCAGCGGCCGGCTTTGGGGAAACTTCTCGTTGCTGGATGGGTGAGTGCGACTGTCGCTTGTTTCCCACTTGGACAAGCACGAGCACAGTTTGTGAATCCAGTCCCTCCTTCTCCGCCTCCGACATTCAATCCATCAAGTCCAAGCACCGTGCCGCAAGCGCCGGAAACCCCCGTTTCGCCGGGGGCGCCGAGCGGCCTGCCGGGTTCTTCTGGGGTGCCTTCAGGGAATGAAAGCGAGCCGGCCATAGCCAGTCCGACCACCCATAACGGGACAGCCGCAATAGTAGAGACAACACCAAGTGTATCGAGCGCGCACCGCAGTCATCACGGCCATTTGGCCCATCGGAGACGGGGGCGAAGCTATGCGGCCCGCGTGATAGGGCCTTCCTACTTTCCTGGTTTGGGCGTCATCTATCCGCCGTATCCGGATCCTTGCCACTGGCTTCGCGTGTGGGAGGGGCCTTGGGTCGGAAGTTGGATGTACACTTGCTCCTGACGTGCTCTTGATGGCTATGCGCTGCTGCTCTTGATGGCCCTGCGCTTCGCGCCGCCTGCACGACCTTCCACAGCGACGCGGCAGTGTCTGGTCTCATTCCCGCACTATCATACCGGCCATGCGACAATAATGCGCGTCATGCGAGGTATCGGGCCACCGATATGAACGTGAGTTAATTTGCCGGCCATCGGCCCTCAATCCAAGTGTGTTTATTTTTGTAATCAGCGTTCGGGGACTCTCCTCTGACATAAGGCCAATCAAAAGGAGTTCGCCATGAAGTCGCTCACCAAATCTCTAATCCGATCCGGACTTATTGTTGCTTCGCTGGCGTTGACTGGAAGCGGCGCGATGGCCGCCGATGCTAAAGTGCACCATGGGCCGAGGGTCGTGCATGTGACCCACCCGCATACCACCGCGCGTGCTGCCGCGCGGTATCGACAGCCGCCGTTTGCCAGCAACAACGATCTCGGACAATTTATCGAAGGTTTCTTCGGTGGTGTCGTGCCGCAGCCGTACGCGCGCCTCATGGCTTCGTCCGCCGCGCGGGCTTCGTTGTCCCACCGAGGTTCAGGCAGGTACGTCTCCTCGCCGTCCTATGACAACTCGCCGACGATCGACACAAGTTCGGCCGGCACCGATGCGCAGGCGGCGTCCGATCAAGAGGTCCAGCAAATACAGCAGATGAATGATGAGAACGCGTTGAACGCATCCATGGCGGCTGCAGAACAGCAGAACGAGGCGGCCCAAGCCGCAGCAATACAGACGGAGATCAACGCCGGCAACTGATGCGCTGTACCTGACCAAGTGACGCGGGGCGGCGGCTTCACCCGCCGCCCTCGCTATTCGCGTTAAAACGCTCGCCTGGCTGGCATAAACCTAGCGGAGCTTGTGGAAGCGGCCGGCGGCGATCTACTCAAAAGCTTTGCGGACGCTCTCAATGGGGGCGCCACCCGAGCGGCCTGTTCAAACGTCACCAGGCGCGCTCGCGGCCGCGTAGGTTGCGGCCATCGCCGGCGATAGCGAGTAGTTTCTCGTCTGATTGCAGACAAAGCAGACAAACGTGGTTCGCTGCATCTCAGGCGCGTGCGGATGCGGCATGGTCGTGACATAGACCATTTCAGTTTGGCACTTTGAGCATGGTGCCGTTGCAGTGGCCGCTTCGATCATGACCCCCACCTCCGCCATGTGAGAGGCTGCATCGCGCGTCTTAAATTTTGGTGCACGCATTACGCGAATGGGGCCAAATGAGCGGGCCAAAAGAAGAAGCCCGCCTTACTACCGAGGCCTCCCCAAAAGGTGCCGAGGCTCAAACGTTTCCTGATCGGCGCGCCATAACGAGAACAGAGGTTTGGCAACTCGGTCACCTGAATTGCAACCAGCAGGCGGCGCTTCTGAGTGATTGCCGCTAAAGAGGCCACTCTAAAAGGGTTTAATTGGTGAGCCCGGCGGGATTCGAACCCACGACCCCATGATTAAAAGTCACG
Source organism: uncultured Alphaproteobacteria bacterium (assembly GCA_963813825.1). GTDB lineage: Bacteria > Pseudomonadota > Alphaproteobacteria > Rhizobiales > Xanthobacteraceae > BOG-931. The sequence goes on along the minus strand of CAWFBB010000014.1, from coordinate 143,014 downwards.
TGCTCTACCAACTGAGCTACGGGCTCACCTGACGGTTCAATTACTGAATAGCGCCCGGATTTACCAGCCTCGCGCGCTTTTTTGTGCCGATTTTGCTAGATTGACCCGAGGTTGCCGGTTCCGCGCTTCATGAGGACGTTTCAAATGCCGATCGTCAATCGCATTGCCGACCTTCACGGCGAGATCACGGCCTGGCGGCGGGACATGCACGCCCACCCCGAACTCCTCTACGACGTGCAGCAGACCGCGGCTTCGGTGGCCGACAAGCTCAAAAGCTTCGGCTGCGATGCTGTCGTTCCCGGCATCGGCCGGACCGGCGTGGTCGGCGTCATCAAGGGCCGCAAGGTCGGAAACAAGGTCGTCGGCATGCGCGCCGACATGGATGCGCTGCCGCTCGAAGAGGAAACCGGCCTGCCGTACAAATCCACCGTACCGGGCAAGATGCACGCCTGCGGCCATGACGGCCATACCGCGATGCTCCTTGGCGCCGCCAAATATCTTGCCGAGACCCGCAATTTCGCCGGCACCGCCGTGGTGATCTTCCAGCCCGCGGAGGAGGGCGGCGCCGGCGGCGAGGCCATGGTCAAGGACGGCCTGATGACCCGCTTCGGGATCCAGGAAGTCTACGGCATGCACAATTATCCGGGCCTGCCGGTCGGCGAATTCGCCATCCGCCCCGGCGCGATCATGGCTTCGGCAGACCACATCGCGATCGATCTCGAGGGCAAGGGCGGCCACGCCGCGCGACCGCACACCGCCGTCGACACCATCCTGGTCGGCTGCCAGATCATCAATCAGCTGCAGTCGATCGTAGCGCGCAATGTCGACCCGCTGGAGGCCGCCGTGGTGTCGGTGTGCATGTTCCAGGCCGGCTTCACCGACAACGTCATTCCGCAACACGCCAAGCTTCGCGGCACGGCGCGCGCGCTCAAGCCCGAGGTCGGCGAGCTATTGCGCAAACGCATCAACGACATCGTCGAGGGCACCGCGCGGCTCTACGGCGCGACGGCGAAGCTCACCTACACCAACGGCTATCCGGTCGTGGTGAATCACGAGCGCGAGACCGAGTTTGCCGCGAGCGTGGCGCGCGAAATCGCCGGTAAGGACAAGGTCAACGATTGCCCGCCGAGGATGGCCGCGGAAGATTTTGCCTTCATGCTCAACGAGCGGCCAGGCGCCTTCATCTTCGTCGGCAACGGCGACAGTGCCGGCCTGCATCATCCGGCCTACGACTTCAACGACGAGGTTATCCCGGTCGGGACGTCGTACTGGGTCAGACTCGCGGAAACCGCGCTTGCGGGTTGAGCTGTCTCTCGCTCCGCTCATTCCCACGCAAGTGGGAATCCACTCTTGTGCCATGCAAAGAATCTGGGTCCCTGCTTGCGCGGGGACGAGCGTGAGTGGGGGCTGTATTACTGTGCCGCTTCGATCCGGTTCTCGACCGGCACTTTCGGCTGCTCGGCGATCGCCTGGGTAATGGCACGCCGCTGCGGCAGGAGTTCACCGAACCTGGCCTCGATGCGGCGCCAGAAGGCGAACGAATTAAACCGCGTGCCCTCAATCAGCGCCAGTCCGACGGCCGCGAGGAACGGCAGGCTCTGCACTACAAGCACGACAGCGAAGATATCGATTTCGCGAACCTGCTTGTAGTTGGTGATCACCAGCGTCGCCGAACCTGTAAGCAACAGGCCGGCCATGACCGCCTCCCAAAATGCGGGAAAATCGGGACCCTTGCGGCCAACGCCGCCCTTGGCCGTGCGCAGGAATGGCACACGCTCCTGAAGGATGCCGAGCCCAACTGCGCGCGCGACCGTCCATTGCATCGCCATCGCCGCGCAGACTGCACCGGCCATTTGGCCCGGCGTGGCCCGCACCCGCAGACGATAAAGCGCAACGAAATGGGCCACCGAAACCGTGAACGCCGCGATGATCGGAATGGTGAGGATGCGATCCGGCACCGCGATCGTCAAAAACGCCACGAACGGCACCCAAACGATATTGAGCACGGCGACGATGACGCCGATGCTGTCGCAGCCGAGCCAATTCAGCCAGCCGATGCTGTATTCGCGCTTTTGATCGCGCGACAGCCCGGTTGCCCACGGCAGCATTTGACGCCAGTGCTTTTGCACCAGCTGGAAGCCGCCGAACGCCCAGCGCTGACGCTGGCGCTTGTAGGCTTCGAAAGTGTCGGGGAGCAGCCCGTGGCCGTAGCGGCGGTTGGTATAGTGCGCGAGCCAGCCGTGCTCGAGGATGGCGAGTCCCATATCGGTATCTTCGACGATCGTATCGATGGGCCAATTGCCCGAGGCCTCCAACGCCGCGCGGCGGATCAGGCACATCGTGCCGTGCACGACGATGGCGTTGACCTCGTTCCGTTGCACCATTCCGATGTCGAAGAAGCCGGCATATTCGGCGTTCATCGCGTTATGCATCGGGGAGCGATCGCCGTCACGGTGGTCTTGCGGCGATTGCACGATGCCGACACGCGGATCGGCGAACAGCGGCACCAGATCCTTCAGCCATTCCGGCCCGACCACATAATCGGCATCGATGCTGCCGATGATTTCCGCGTCCGGTGCGGTGTGCTCCAGCGCCAGTCGGAGCGCTCCAGCCTTATAGCCGGTGAGCTTGTCGACGCGCAGGAACTTGAAGCGTTCGCCAAGCGTACTGCAATGTGTTTCAACGGGTTGCCACAGCGCCGGGTCCGGCGTGTTGTTGATCACCACCACACATTCAAAATTGGGGTAATCAAGCTTGGCGACGGCATCCAGCGTTGCCATCAGCATGTCGGGCGACTCGCAACAGGCCGGGACATGGATGGAAACCTTGGGCGCGTAACCTTCGGGGGCCAGCGGCGGGGATGTGGTGAGCCGGCGCGGCCCGCCGGCCGAACGCGATTGCGGCGATCTCTTCCAGCCGCGCCATCGCGATTGCGATCAGCGGCAACAGCAAAATGAGGCCAAGGCCGAGGGCGAAGGCTGCTCCGGGGACGAAGTAATGCCCCTTCCAGAATGCGACGATAGCGGCAGACCAGGCGCCGACGACATTTGCCGACCCGGAGAGTAATAGCGCCTGAGAAACCGTCACCCCAGTCATGGCAAGGATCGGCAGCGACAGCAGCAAGCCGACCAGAACGGCAAAACCGGCGCTTTTGGCGTAATCGGGATCGGTGATTGCGCCGGTCCACGGGAATTTGGGCTGGCGCGAGGCGTCGAACAGTCCCCAATACGGTCCGACGCCGCCTTCCATCGTCTTCCAGGGCTGATCGATCGCCTCGACGATGTTGTAGTCGATGCCATAGGCCTCGGCGCGGTTGACAAAATCGCGCAGTATCATGGCCTGCTCGAAGCGGCCGGGCTCGGCGTTATGGAAGTTGTAGCCGGCGCTCGGCCAGCCGAATTCGGCGATGACGATCCGCTTGCCTGGATGCATCTTCCGCAACTTGTCATAGAATTCGATGGTGTGATCGACCGCATGCGAGGCGTCGAAGCCTTCCCAGTAGGGGAGAATGTGCGCAGCGATGAAGTCGACCGCGGAAGCAAGCTCCGGATGGTCGATCCAGACCGTCCAGATTTCACCCGTTGTTACAGGGACTGGGCTCTGCCTCTTCACTTTCTGGATGAGTGCAATGAGCTGGGCGACGGTCATCTCGGCGCGCAGCGTGGTCTCATTGCCGACGACGATCGCGTTGACGTTGCTGTTGTGGCGGGCAAGATCGAGTGCCGACTGTATCTCGCGCTCGTTTCGAGCTTGGTCCTTGTCGATCCAGGCGCCGACCGTCACCTTAAGGCCGAATTCGGCCGCGATCGGCGGCACCAGTTCGGCACCTCCGGTTGAAGAATAAAGGCGGATGGCTCGGGTATAGGGAGCGATGGCCTTGAGATCGGCTCGGATTTGTTCGGGTGTGGGCCGGTCGCCGCTGTCGGGATGGGACGAGTTGACGAATGGAGCGTAAGAAACGCTGGCAAGCTGGCCGGTGAAATCCGGCGCTTTGGTTTCCGAACGCAGGAGAGCCCACAAGCCGGCATGCACGCACGCTACGAGCGCGAGCACGGCAGCGACGGTGCGCATCGACTTCTAACCACGCGGGGCGAGGAAACACAGGCCCGAACCCGTCCCCAAGGTTCGACGTTGGTCGTAAGGCGATGAGGCTACCTTGCGAGCGGCAAACAAACAAGTAGAGCCACGGCATGGCAAATTCAAGACAACCGCATGCGGTGTGAAGTAACTTTTACTCATCCGGCGGCGAGCCGCCGCGGGCATTAGCGGGCGGTCGTCGGGCTCGGTACCGCTGCAGCTGGCGCCGGTGTCGCCGTCTGTGAAACCTGCAAGGCAGGGTTGATCCAGCATGCTTGGACGCGTCCGTTGAGGCTGTCCGGGGCCTTAGGGTCAATCGTGGCTGAATGCAGGATCAGGCAGCGGAAGCTCTCCTGGATATGGCCGGCCGGGCAACCGAAGCGGTCGTACAGATCGAGATGGCGGAATGCGGTGTCGAGATCGTCGCGCCAGAGCAGGCTGACTACGCGGCGACCGAGCCAGACGCATTCAGGATTGCCTGCTGGGCCGGCGAGGGCCTTCTGTGTCTCGGCGAATTCGTCGATTTTTTGCGCGGGTTCCGGCCCGGCCGCCGGCGCGTTCTGCTCGGCGGGCTTGGCATCATTGCTCTGAGCAATGGCCTGCGAGGCCAAGAGTGTAAACGGCGCCGCAATAAATGACAGGACTGCGGCCGCGGCGCACAGTCGGACCGCTATGCTAGGCACACGATGGAACATGGTTTGTCTTGGTTCGTTGGGCGTTTTGCCGATGGAAGCGAGCGTTTCCTAAGGCGACGGGGATTGTTCCGTTTTGACCGCGCCTAGTCCCCGCACAGCCGCCACGACAACAGCCTAAGTCCGTCCGTTTGTCCAGCGTACACGGTCACGCAGTGCGGTCGCGCTTGGCATAACGCTCTCGCATCGTTAATGCGACGGGTGTGTCGCGCTTCCCGGACGGACATGCGGTCGGCCAGCCGCTCGGATGCTTTGCGCTCACCGCGCTTGCGATCGGCGTGGCGTGGTGGTGGCTTGGCGGCCCGGTCGCGCTGCCGCCGTCCCCGCTGGCGGCCGGCGAAAAGCTTTATTGCGTTTCCTATGCGCCGTTTCGCGGCGGACAGAGCCCGTTGGTCGAAGGCACTGTCGTTCCGCCGGCTCAGATCGATGAGGACATGGCGCTGTTGTCGCACTACACCGACTGCGTGCGCACCTATTCGGTCGATGACGTGCTCGACCGTGTCCTGATCGACGCTCGCAAATACGGGATGAAAGTGCTGCAAGGAATTTGGGTTTCCAACAACCCAGCGAAAACGCAGAAGCAGATCGCGAACACGATCGAATACGCGAAAAAGTTTCCCGACGTCATCCGCGCCATCGTCGTTGGCAACGAAGTGCTGTTGCGCGGCGAAATGTCCCCGACCGACCTCGAGGCGATCATCCGGGAGGTGAAGTCCCAGGTCTCCGAGCCGGTCACGTACGCCGACGTTTGGGAATTCTGGGAGCGCTATGCCGATTTGCGCGGCGCGGTCGATTTCGTCACCGTGCACATTCTGCCGTACTGGGAAGACTTTCCAATCCCGGCGTCGCAGGCCGCCGCCCACGTCGACGCCATCAGAAAGCGCGTCGCGGCGGCAATCCCGGACAAGGACATCGTCATCGGCGAGTTCGGCTGGCCGAGCCACGGCCGGATGCGCGAGGGCGCATTGCCGTCGCCCTCGAACCAGGCACGTGTCATCGAAGAGACGCTGGCACTCGCCAAGCGAGAAAATTACCGGATCAATGTCATCGAAGCATTCGACCAGCCGTGGAAACGCGCGCTCGAAGGCTCTACGGGAGGGTACTGGGGCGTTATCGACCGCGCCACCGGCGGACCGAAATTCACGCTCGGCGGCGCCGTCTCCGATCACCCGCACTGGCTGTGGCAAGCGCTGATCGGCATTGCGCTTGCGGCACTGACGTTCGGGGGCGCGTGGTTCGCCGGCAGTGGAAAAAGTCTGGTGCCACAGCTCTGGCCGCGGATTGCGGTGCCGGCGTTCCTCTCATCCGTCATGTTCGGCTGGACCATCGAACTCATTCCGCTCCAGAGTTACAGTGCCGGCGGCTGGCTCCGCTCGATTGCTCTCTGTGTTGTCGCGGCGATGGCACCGATCTTATGCGCGGCGGCGACCGTTGCCGGCCGGGGCGTGCCGCCATTTACCGCGTTGCTTGGCCGTCGTGGCGAACCGCGTGATTGGCTCGGTATCGCGCTTTCCGGGGTCTTCATGGTGCTGGTCGTGCTCGCGCTGGAGGAGTCGCTCGGTCTCGTATTCGATCCGCGCTATCGCGATTTTGCGTTCGCGCCGCTTAGCGCCGCCGTCATTCCCTTCCTGGTGCTTACGGTTTCGACGCCGCGTCCGGGCGGTCCGCGCGCCGTGGCGGAAACGGCAGCCGCGGCCGTGCTTGCGGCCTGCGCCATTTACATCTTGCCGAACGAAAGCTTGGCCAACCGGCAGTCGGTCTGGTTTTGCGCCGCGATTCTGGGCATTGCGCTCATTCTGGTACGGGCGCGGGACGTGCCAAGCTCAGAATAAGAAGCGCTGCAGCCAGCGCCGACATATCGGTGTTGTGCAGCACGATGCCGAAACAGGCCACCGCCAACGCCACCGCGAACAGCAAGAGCGAAGGCCGACACAGATTGAGCAGTGCCGCGGCGAGCGCGATCCCGCCGAATACTTCGTGATTGTAAAGAACCGTAGACAGGCGAAACGCGCCACACAGCACGGTCTTGAGACCGGCCTGGCAGCCCAGCGCCACGTTTGTGTTTTCCATCGCCATGTAGCGAAGGTAGAGCGCTTGGCCGACCGACAGAAAGCCGACGATCAGCAGCCAGTTGGTCTGGCGCGCGGTTGGCAGGAACAACGGTCGCTGCATCGTCGTCATTCAATGGTGATGTGGGTCATGTCCACGATCTTCGACCAGCGGATCTGCTGCTGCGCCAGATAAGCCGTCAGTTGCCCGGGCGTTGCCGGTACTTCCTTCGCGCCCATTGTCGCGAACGCAGCCTTCACCTGATCGCTGTTGAGCGCGTGCGCCACGGCTTCGTTGAGCTTTTGCCTTTCCGGAAGCGGAGTGCCCGGCGGTGCGACCATGAAATTGACCGACGCGGTGACAAACTGATCGTACCCGCTCTCCACCATGGTCGGAATGTCCGGCGCCAGCGGGTCGCGCTCGCCGCTGGTCACCGCCAGTCCGTGCAATTTTCCATCGCGGATATACGGAAGCATTTGCGTCAAGGCGGAGAAGAATACCTGAACCTCGTTGCCAAGCAGCCCGACAAGCGCAGGGCCACCGCCGCGGTAGGGCACGTGGACCATATCGATATGCGCGCGCGCCTTGAGCAACTCGCCTTCGAGGTGCGGCAGCGAGCCGGTGCCAGCCGAACCAAATCTCAGCGTGCCTGGCTGCGCCTTGGCGAGACTGACCAGATCGGCGACCGTATGCGCCGCCACGGTCGTATTCACGGTCAGCACTTCAGCGGTTTGCGAAATGCCGGCCACGGGAGCGAAGGAGGCCGCGGTGTAGCCGGCATCCTTATAGATCAGCGGTGCCGTGAGCAGCGTGCTGGTGCTGCCCATCATCACGGTATAACCGTCCGGGTCCGCGGTCAGGACCGATTTCGCGGCGATCAACCCACCGGCTCCGCCGGTGCGATTCTCGATAATGACCGGTTGGCCGAGCGCAGCGCTCATCTGGTCCATGAGAACGCGCGCCATGATATCGGGAGGGCCGCCGGCGGGTGACGACACCACAAGTTTGATGGGCCGGTCGGGGAAGGCCTGCGCACTTTGAAAGATTGCAAGCTGGACAACACAGGCGAGCAGGGAAGTAACAATTTTCTGTTTCATAGGTCATCCCCTGAAACGGGCGATCTTGAGCGTCGGCGCACCGTGGCGATACGCTATATTACTATGGCCGCCTAGTTACGCATATTGGCTCCGGTACGATGCGCATTTGACGCACGTCAACATTCGACGATCGCTCTCGACCTTGACCATGGCATCCTGCAAGACTTGGTTCGACGTGTACATGCTGACGTCGAAGGAGAAACGCGCATGTGCGGCTTCCTCCACGTGAAACTGTGGCTGACCGTTGTTCTCGCCGTTGCAACTCTCGTTGCACCCGCGCAAGCGCAGACATTTCCGACCAGAACAATTCGGATCATCGTTCCCTATCCGCCTGGCGGCAGCATCGATCTCTCCGCCCGTGTCGTTGCGAAATATCTCCAGGACAGGGTCGGACAAAGCGTCATTGTGGAGAACAAGCCCGGCGCCAACGCCATTATCGGTATTGACGACCTGATGCGCAGTGACGCCGACGGCCACACACTCGTCATTCTCTCGGACAGCCCGGTTACGAGCAATGTCCAATTGGCGAAGGTCAATTACGATCCGCTGTCCGACCTCGTGCCGATTACGCGGGTCGTCAGGAGCCCGTTGGTGCTCGCCGCCAATCCGAAGGCGGCCATCGGCTCGATCGGCGATCTCGCTGCAGCGGCGAAAGCGAAGCCCTTGAGCTATGGGGTGTCGGCTGTCGGATCGACATCGTGGTTCGCCGCCGAGCTGCTCAAGCACGACCTCGGGATAACAATGCAGGCTGTGCCTTATCGCGGCGGCGCGCCGGCCGCGGTTGCAGTCGCCTCAGGCGAAGTGCCGCTTGTGTTTACCGACACCGCCGCAATTTTGCCGATGATCAATAACGGTCAGGTGGTCGCCTTGGGGATTGCCGAGCCGGTGCGCTCGAAGGCCATGCCCAACATTCCGACATTGAGCGAGGCCGGCGTTGCGAATTTCAGCGCGAGTTCGTGGCTGGCGTTGTTCGCGCCGCGCGGTACCCCGGACGATCGCGTGGCGAAATTGAACGCCGAAGTCGCAAAAATTCTAGCGATGCCGGATGCGCAAAAGGTCTTGCTCGCGGCCGGTCTTGAAGCCGCACCCAACAGTCCTGGCGAAATGCGCGACATCATCAAGGCGGATTACAAGAAGTGGGGCGATTTGATTAAGACACTGGGCCTCAAGTCGGCCCAATAGCACGTGCCGACTACTCAAGCGCCAGATGCTGGCCGGCGAAAATCGTCGGTTCGCAGAACATCCTGTGGGCCGCGAGAGCGGCACAAAGATGTGCTGCCGCATCGGCGCTCACCAGCGGCCCGACGATGAGGCGCAATTCAGGGCTGTTGGAGCGTGGAATTTCCCGAAGCGTCACCGTCGGCACCAATCCGTCGAACAGTTGCGGATGCGCGCTATGAATGCCCAGCCAGCGCGCGCGAAGCGCCTGGACCGAGAGCGCGCTGCCGATATCAGCGCCATATTCCATCGGCAGCGGCAACGCCGGCGCGAGCACGGCCGCGATCGCGGCCGGCGTCGACGGAGCTCCGGGTCCATCGGGCCACGGCGGCGCGTTCTTGGCCGCTTGCGCCTGGCGGGCGATGGAGCCGGTCACATCGGACATGTCCTGTTCGATGGCGGCAAGGCGGGTTTTGATCCGGCTATCTTCAGCCACGAGTTCGGTCACAGTGTCGGAAAGCCGCTTTGTCTCGTCCGGCGCATCGACTTGTCGCGGGGCTGGCAATATCCGCACCGGCGTCACGATGCCGCTATTCAGCGTGGCGGAGGCTATCGCGGCGCGTTGCGAGCCGACCACGCCCCGGCTTGCCAGCGCGGCGATCAGCAAGGCCGTGGCCGCAGTCGCGCCCCATGTCACGAGCCGTGACAGGCGCTGCATGGTGACGGGAACCGTCACCACCGGCTTCTTGATATCAACTTGCGCCAATCGCACTTCGTCCGTCATCCGTCGTCGTCTGCCGAATCAGTGCTAAAAATCTAGCAGATTCCGACTGTTTGGACTCCTGATGCGGTGGCTTTCCCGGCGATATTGGCCAGTAATGCAGGTGCGGCTTTCGATCATACTTAGGCTCGGATAAGACAGCGCCCGCGGAGATGGCGATGGAGGCTCGGACGCCCGTTCGGACTTGCCTGGCGATTGTGCTCGCAGCCGGCGAGGGTACGCGCATGCGCTCGGCGCGGCCGAAGGTACTGCACACCGTCGCTGGCCGCTCGCTGCTGGCGCATGTCTTGTCCGCAGCCGCCGAGGCCGGCGTCACTTCGACGGCTGTGATCGTCGGACCGAAGCAGGGCGCAGTCGCCGCGGAGGTTTCGCGGGTCGCGCCATCTGCCATGATTTTTATTCAGCGCCGAGCCCGCGGCACGGCACACGCCGTGCTCGCAGCGAAAGCCGCGATCACAAAACCCACCGACGATATCGTTGTCGTCTACGGCGACACGCCGTTCATCCGCCCGGAGACGCTCGCGCGATTGCGGGCGCCGCTCGCCAGCGGCGCCGCGGTCGCGGTGCTGGCGTTTCAGCCCGCCGATCCTAAAGGCTATGGCCGCCTGATCACCTCGGGAAACGAACTGATCGCGATCCGGGAGGAAGCCGACGCGACCGCGCAAGAGCGCGCCATAACTCAGTGCAACGGCGGCATCATGGCGATGGCCGGCGTTCATGCGCTTGAAATCATCGAGCGCATCGGTAACAAAAATCGCAAACACGAATTCTATTTGACGGATGCGATCGAGATCGCACGCGGCATGGGGCTGCGCGCGGTTGCGGTCGAAGTCGAGGAGGACGACGTGCGCGGCATCAATACCAAGGGTCAGCTCGCCGAAGCGGAAGCCGTCGCGCAGCAGCGCCTGCGTAAGGCGGCACTCGACGCCGGGGTCACGCTGATAGCGCCAGAGACGGTGTTCCTGAGCGCCGATACCAAATTCGGCAAGGACGTCACCGTCGAACCTTATGTGGTGTTCGGCGAGAAGGTGAGGGTGGACGAGGGCGCCGTCATCCGTTCGTTCTCGCACCTCGTTGGCGCACATGTCGGCAAAAACGCGTTGGTCGGTCCGTTTGCGCGGTTGCGGCCCGGCACCCGGCTCGGCGAAGGCGTGCACATCGGCAATTTTGTCGAAGTGAAAGAGGCGGTGATCGAAGCGGGCGCCAAAGCCAATCACCTGAGTTACATCGGCGATGCCAGCGTCGGGGCCAAAAGCAACATCGGCGCCGGGACCATTACCTGCAATTACGACGGTGCCGCCAAGCACCGCACCGAAATCGGCAAGGACGTCTTCATCGGCTCCAACTCCGCATTGGTTGCACCGCTCAAGATCGGCGCTGGCGCCTATGTCGGCTCGGGTTCGGTGATCACCGAAGACGTGCCGGCGCAGTCACTTGCGCTCGGGCGCGGGCGGCAAGTCGTTAAGAAAAGCTGGGCGCCGCGCCTGCGGGCGCTGAAATCGCTCGGCAAAAAGAAGGCAAAACCGCGCGCCGGACGATGATTTCCGGCTCTGGCCGAGCCATAAAAGACCATTAAGTGTCTGTGTAAGAATTTGTCACGAAGCGAAACCTTATTTGACTTTTTTCCCTACAATGGCTGGGCTTTAACGGATAACGGCTCCTGCCGCGCAGCGGCGGGTGAAAAGAGCGTCGGGCAGGATGTGCGGCATTATTGGAGTCATCAGCCGTGAACCGGCCGCACCGCAATTGGTCGATGCGCTCAAGCGTCTCGAATATCGCGGCTATGATTCAGCGGGCGTCGCCACGCTCGAACAGGGCCAGCTCACGCGCCGGCGCGCCCAAGGCAAGCTGAAGAATCTGGAACAGCGGCTTGCCAGCGAACCATTGTTGGGAACGATCGGCATCGGCCACACGCGCTGGGCGACCCACGGCAGGCCGACCGAGAACAACGCGCATCCGCACGCCACCGAGCGGCTCGCCGTCGTGCATAACGGCATCATCGAGAATTTCAGCGAGTTGCGCCGCGAGCTCGAAAGCCAGGGCGCGAAATTCGCCACCGAAACCGACACCGAAGTGATCGCGCATCTCGTCTCCTCCGAAATGGCGCGCGGCGCGTCGCCTGTCGAAGCCGTCAAAAGGGCATTGCCGCGGCTGCGCGGGGCGTTCGCGCTGGCGTTCCTGTTCGCCGGCGAGGACAATCTTCTGATCGGCGCCCGCAAGGGTTCGCCGCTGGCGGTCGGTTTCGGCGACGGCCAAATGTTCGTCGGCTCCGACGCAATCGCACTGGCGCCGTTCACCGACACCGTAAGCTATCTCGAGGACGGCGATTGGGTGATCCTCACCCGCGACGGCGCGGAAATCCACGATGCCGGCGGCGACGTCGTCGAACGCGCAATCTTGAAGTCGCAAGCCTCCGTCATGCTGATCGACAAAGGCAACCATCGCCATTTCATGGCGAAGGAAATCCACGAACAGCCCGAAGTCGTCGGCCATACGCTGGCCAATTATATCGACATGGCGGCCGAGCGTGTGGCGCTGCCGATGAAGCTGCCGTTCGATTTTCGCAACCTCAACCGCATATCGATCGCCGCCTGTGGCACCGCCTATTACGCCGCCATGGTCGCCAAATACTGGTTCGAGCGTTTTGCGCACCTGCCGGTCGAAGTCGATATCGCCTCGGAATTCCGCTATCGCGCGGCGCCGCTGGGAGCGGGAGGACTTTCGATCTTCGTATCGCAGTCGGGCGAGACGGCCGACACGCTCGCATCGTTGCGCTACGCCCACGAGAACAAGCAGCACGTACTGTCGGTCGTCAACGTGCCGACGTCGACTATTGCGCGCGAAAGCGACGTGGTGATGCCGACCCTGGCGGGCCCGGAAATCGGCGTCGCCAGCACCAAGGCCTTTACGTGCCAGTTGGCGGCACTGGCGACGCTGGCGATCGCCGCCGGCCGCGCCCGCGGCGTGCTTTCGGAAACCGACGAGAAAAAACTCGTACACGCGCTCATCCAAGTGCCACGTCACATGGCTGAAGCGCTCGCGCTCGAGCCGCAGATCGAGCTGCTCGCCCGCGATCTCGCCAAATCCCGCGACGTGCTCTATCTCGGCCGCGGCACCAGTTTCCCGATCGCGCTCGAAGGCGCGCTGAAGCTGAAGGAAATCTCCTACATCCACGCCGAAGGTTATGCGGCGGGCGAGCTCAAGCACGGCCCGATCGCGCTGATCGACGAGACCATGCCGGTGATCGTGATTGCGCCGCACGACCATATTTTCGAGAAAACAGTGTCCAACATGCAGGAGGTCGCCGCCCGCGGCGGCCGGCTGATCCTGGTGACCGATCCCGAGGGCGCGCGCGCCGCCAATGTCGACTCGATGGCGACGCTGACGCTGCCGACCATGCCGGCCACGGTGACGCCGCTGGTCTATGCGGTGCCGGTGCAGCTCATCGCCTACCACACCGCCGTCATCATGGGCACGGATGTCGATCAGCCGCGCAATCTGGCCAAATCGGTGACGGTGGAATAGCGGCGCTGGTTCATCGCGCCGCCGCTGTGTGAACCGCCGGCAGTTCCTGTATACTTCGCGCTGATTTCAGCGGGGTGCGACCGAGTTCATATGAACAACGTCCTAGAACCAAGCGGTACGCCGCCGTCGAACGCAGCGAAGCCCGGCACGATGAGCCGGATCCGCAATTACTTTCTGACGGGTCTGATCGTCGCCGGTCCGGTCGCGATCACCATCTGGCTGATCTGGTGGTTCGTCACCTGGGTCGACAACCTGATGCGCCCGCTCATTCCGTCGACGTACCGCCCCGAGACCTATCTGCCATTCAACATTCCGGGGCTCGGCCTGATCTTTGCCTTCACCGCGCTCACGCTGCTCGGCTTCCTCACGGCGAATTTGGTCGGGCGCAGGCTGGTCACCTTCGGCGAGAGCATCCTCAACCGCATGCCGATCGTGCGGCCGATCTACCGCACGGCGAAGCAGATTTTCCAGACACTGTTTTCCAGTTCGGGATCGAGCTTCCGCCGCGTCGGACTGGTCGAATTTCCGTCACCCGGCATGTGGTCGCTCGTGTTCCTGACGCAGGCGCCGAGCAGCGATATCTCGTCGCGGCTGCCGGCCGGCGAGCACGTCTCGGCGTTCATGCCGTGTACGCCGAATCCGACGACGGGATTTTTCTTCTATGTGCCGCGGCGTGACGTAGTCGATCTCGACATTACGGTCGAACAGGCAATGCAGCTCATCATGTCCGCCGGGATCATCCAGCCAGGCGGCGACGATCCGCAGAAAAACCTCGCGGCGCTTGCTGCGAATGCGCGCGCCGCGCAAACCGCGCGCAAGGCCGAGCCGACCGCGGCGGAATGAACCCAATTTTCCTTGCCGCCGACTAGGCCGTTTACTCCATTATGATCGGTTGCCGCTCTGGAAATGGCTCTAAAGCTCGTCATGCGCGCTTAATCGCAATCGTGGCTCGCTCCTTCACACCTCAATTCAGGCGGCGAGATCCGCCGGTGGCGCCATGAATTCCGGGCCGAGCGGCTCGTCGATTGACGTTTCGAGAATGCGATCGATCTCGGCCATTGCGCCGGCATCGATCCGCCAGCCCATGACGTCGGCCAAAGCTGCAAGCTGATCGGGACGTCGTGCGCCCCACAAGGCGGCGCCCACGCCAGGGCGATCGAGCAGCCACCGTACCGCCAGATGAATGACACGTTTGTTGTAATTCACCTGCGCGAAGCGATCGAGCTGTTCGACGGCGGTGATGTACTGGCGAAAGCGCGGCAATTGGAATTTGGGATCGTTGCGGCGCAGATCATCACCCGTGAAGCGCGTGCCGGCATTCATGCGTCCGGCGAGCAATCCGCGGCAGAGCGATCCATAGACCAGCGTCGTAAGGCCCTCGTCGCGGGCATAGGGCAGTACCGAATGCTCGATGCCACGCTCGAACAGATTGTAAGGCGGTTGCACGGTGTGCAGCGGAGCCACGGCGCGAAACGCGTCCATTTGCGCCGGACTAAAGTTGCTTAAGCCGATCGCCCGGATTTTGCCGGCGCGATAGAGCGCCGCCATTGCGTTCGCGGTTTCCTCGATCGCGGTATTGGGATCCGGCCAATGGATCTGGTAGATGTCGATCACGTCCGTTTGCAAACGGCGCAGCGAATCCTCGGCTTCCTGAACGATGCGGGTCTTGCTGGCGTTGCGATAAGGTTTGCCATCCTTCCAAGCCAGTCCGACCTTGGTCGCAATCACGGCCTGCTTGCGGCGGCCGTCCTGGGCGAGAGCCCTGCCGACGATCTCTTCGGAGCGGCCAAAGCCATAGACCGGCGCCGTATCGATGAGACTGATCCCGCGATCGAGCGCCGCATGGATCGTTTTGATAGACTCGGCCTCGTCGCTGCCGCCCCACATCCAGCCGCCGATCGCCCAGGTTCCAAGTCCGATGCGCGATAATCTGAATGGAGCGGCGAGATATTCCATCTCGGCGTTGCGTGGGCTGCTTTGCGTTCTCATGGTGTAAATCCTTCTTGCGGCAGATGACTTCTTTTGCGTCAGTTGATGCTGCGGGGAAGGCTCGCTTCCAATCCGGCTTCCTCAGCTGCGATCAAGGCAAGCGCGGTCCAGTCGAGATCGGCGTAGCCGCGGGCAATCCCGGTAATCAGGCGGTCGCGCACCACGTTGACCGACGGCATCGGCGCGCCGGCTTTTTCCGCCTCGGCCAGTGCCAGACGCACATCCTTGAGCACAAGCGGCATGACGAATCCGGGTGCGTAGGATTGTCTGACGATCTTGTCGCCATAGATTTTATGGGCGCGTCCGCCGAACATCGTGCTTGTCATGATGTCGATGAAAGGCTTGGGATCGAGTCCGCGCTTGAGAGCCACGGCGACGACCTCGCCTAGCATCTCAAGCGTGGTCGCGGTCATCATATTACCGAGCAGCTTGATCAGGTTCGCGTGCTCGGGATCGGTATCGATCACAAATGTTCTTTGTCCGAGACTGTCGAATAGCGGCTGACAGCGTTCGACATCGGCTGGGGCGCCGGCGGCGACAATAAAGAGCTGGCGCGTTCTGGCCGCATCCGGATTGCCGAAAACTGGCGCCGCGACATAGCCTTGCCCATGGCGTGCGTGCTCTCTCGCCAGCTCAGACGCAGCGGATGTGCTTATTGTGCTCATGGAAAGATGAATTGCGCCGCGCTTCAATCCCGAGGCGAGCCCCTCGATGCCGAGGTCTTGTCGTCCACGTACGACGTCGCGAACGGCTTCGTCGTCCGGCAGCATGCTGATGACGACCTTGCAGTCGAATAACTTCGTGATGTCCGTTGTGGGCTTGAGACCGAGCGCAGCAAGTTTGTCCATCTGATTTGGGCGACGGACGTAGGCAATCACCCGATGTCCGGCAGCGCTGAGGTTAGCCGCCATGGCAGTGCCCATGCGGCCGAGGCCGATGAACCCGATGGAGCCGGACTTCGCAACGGAATGGCTCGCCGTACCTGAGGGAGTTTCGCCGACCGCGGCGGAACGCAATTCATTTGTATCCGTGGTCATATAACACCTTTTCAAAACCAGTCCTGGGGCACCGCGTAGATGTCATCCGGTCCGCCCGGGAATAAGTACTGCTGATTTTTGGTTCGGACCGGATGTACAAATGGCAGAGCCGACTACGACGGTTGCCCGAGATCGGCCATGCAGGCGGCGTAAAGGTCGTGGTTGAATCTGCGCCAGCTGGTGCCGCCGCTCGGTCCGTATGCCGCATCGGCCCTCTGTGTGCACATTTCAAGCGCGGCGGCGCGCGATGCGCTGACTGGAGTATTTTTTATGGGAGCGTAGAAATCGCCCTCCTGCGCCTCTTTCAATTCTTGAGCAGTGGGCTGCTGCACGACTGTTTTGATCGGTGCATAATAATCTCCGCCGGTTGTCGGGAGCTGAGCCGCCATGGCCGGCGCCGCGATCAGCATTGCAAGGACGGAAAACATGGACAGCTTGGTGGTGATGGTCATTT
Organism: uncultured Alphaproteobacteria bacterium; assembly: GCA_963813825.1. GTDB lineage: Bacteria > Pseudomonadota > Alphaproteobacteria > Rhizobiales > Xanthobacteraceae > BOG-931. The sequence goes on along the minus strand of CAWFBB010000014.1, from coordinate 126,155 downwards.
GAAATCTCCTTTGGTGCGGTTGCGCCACGTATCATCCGTGGTACAGGCATAATGGCTACCGGCGGCCAAAAGTCGTGAAAGGGTTCTGAAATAATCCGAAAATGTTCCTGAATGCACGCGAAGCGGAGATGACGGCGCTCTACACTTTTGGACCATTCCGCCTTGATGTGGCGGCCGGAATTCTGTTCCGGGGCTCCGAGCCGGTCGCGCTCGGACAACGCGCTGTTGCCTTGCTTCAGGTGCTTGTGGAGGGAGGGGGAGTCCCAATCTCCAAGGACAAGCTAATGGAGCGCGCGTGGTCGGGGCTCGCGGTCGAGGAAAGCAACCTGGCCGTTCAGATTGGGGCGTTGCGGCGGACCTTGGGTGAAGAACCCGGCGGCGAAAGTTGGATTGAGACGTTGCCGCGACGCGGCTATCGCTACACTGGGCCAACCGTCGCTAAGGAGGACCATAGCGAAGGAGCCGTACCCCACGCGTGGCCTGAATCCGCGCCGGCGCTTCCCTTGCCCGACAATCCGTCATTGGCAGTCCTTCCGTTCACGAACATGAGCGGTGATCCGGAGCAAGACTATTTTGCCGACGGCATTGTCGAGGACATCATCACCGGCCTTTCGCGCATCAAGTGGCTGTTCGTCATCGCGCGCAATTCGAGCTTCATTTACAAAGACCAATCGGTCAGCGTGAGCCGTGTCGGCCATGAACTTGGCGTGCGATATGTGCTCGAAGGCAGTGTGCGCAAGGCGGGAAAGCGGGTGCGAATCACCGGTCAATTGGTCATCGCCGAAACCGGCACTCATATTTGGGCCGAACGATATGACCGTCCGCTGACGACATTTTCGCTCTCCAGGACGAAATCACCTTGAACGTCGTCGGCGCGATCCAGCCAAGCTTGCGTGAAGCGGAAATCGAGCGCGTCAAACGGAAGCGGCCGGAAAGTCTGGATGCTTATGATCTCGCTTTACGGGCAATTCCTCTCGTCTTCGTGGCGATGCCGGACAAGGCGGAGAAGGCCATACCGTTTCTTGAGAGAGCCCTGAATATCGAAAGCGATTACGCCATCGCCCACGGCCTCCTCGCCTGGTGCAACGAGATTTTTTTCGTCCGCCGCGGATATAATAGAGAGAACCGAGACGCCGCCATCCGGCATGCGCGCGCCGCTGTCGCCTATGGCCGCGACGATGCGACGGCGCTGGCGCTTGGCGGATTTGTCATTTCGATAATCGAACATGATCGCGCCACGGCGCTTGAAGCTTTCGAGCAGGCGCTGGCAATCAGTCCGTCGTCTGCTTTCGCGCTGTTTTTCGGCTCCAGCGCGTTGGCCTACGCCGGCGAAGCGGAGCGCGCAATCGACTGGGCGGAGCGGGCGCTGCGGATCAGCCCATTCGACCGCTTGAACTATATCGCCTACCAAGCGCTCGCCCTCGGTCATTTTCTGCGCGGCGGCTACGACGAAGCGGCGCACGCCGCACGTCGCGCCATTCACTCCAATCCGAGCTTGAGCGTTTCTCACAGCCTCTTGGCGGCGATGCTCGTCAAGCTCGGGCGCATCGAAGAAGCGAAAGCGATGGCGCCGCAAGTACTGGCGTTGGACCCCTCCTTCAGCGCGGCGAGATTCTGTACTGCCATCGGGATTCCAATCGTGCTGGCCGAACCTCTCACGGATGCCTGGACTACAGCCGGATTACCCTCTTAAACACTGTCCCTGAGCGACCCTTTTTGTCCGGAGACAACGATGACCTTTATCCAGGCCGTTCAGTCGGGTTTTCGCCGCTATGCAAAATTTTCCGGACGCGCGACGCGATCGGAATTCTGGTTCTGGGTCTTGTTCACGGTCGTCGGCGGAGTTGTGGGGGAAGTCCTGGACCTGCTGGTTTTCGGCTACCACAGCATCAATTTTGCACCGATCACCGAGCTGTTCTGGCTCGGCACTCTGCTGCCCAGTTTTGCGGTCATGGTGCGGCGCTTGCACGACACCGACCGGAGCGGGTGGTGGTGGCTCCTCGGCATTGTACCGCTGGTCGGCCAGCTCGCGCTGATCGTGCTGTGTTGCCTCAAAGGCACCAAGGGCTACAACCGCTTCGGCGCCGACCCCATTCCACCGCCAAAACAGTTCATCCGGCCCCGAGCAACCTGATCGCTTCGTCGCGCGCGAACAGATAGAGCAAATCGCGCAGTGCCTCGCCGCGCGGCGTGGTGAGGCGCGGATCGCGTGACAGCATCAGTGCCGCATCGTCGCGCGCCGCCGCGAGCAGCTTGCCGTGAACCCCGATCTGGGCAATGCGGAATCCGGGCATGCCGCTTTGCCGCGTGCCGAGCAGGTCGCCTTCGCCGCGCAGCCGTAAATCCTCCTCGGCGATGCGGAAGCCATCGTCGGTTTCGCGCAGGATGGCGAGGCGCGCTTTGGCGGTTTCTCCGAGCGGCGCCTTGTAGAGCAGCAAACAGGTCGAGCGTTCGGCGCCGCGGCCGATGCGGCCGCGCAATTGATGCAGTTGCGCGAGCCCGAACCGTTCGGCGTGCTCGATGACCATGACGCTTGCCTCCGGCACATCGACGCCGACTTCGATCACCGTGGTCGCGACGAGAAGCCGCGTCTCGCCGGCAGCAAAGCGCTCCATGGCGCGATCCTTGTCGGCGCCGCGCATACGGCCGTGGACCAGATCGACAGCGTCGCCGAAACGTTTCTTCAGGATTTTGTAGCGCGCCTCGGCGGCGGCGAGATCGGTGGTCTCGGATTCTTCCACCAGCGGACAGACCCAATAGACACGGCGGCCGTCGTCGAGCGCGCGCTTCACTGCCTCCGTCACCTCGGCGAGCCGCTCCAGCGGCACCGCGCGAGTATCGATCTTCTGCCGGCCGGCGGGCTTTTCGCGCAACTCCGAAACGTCCATGTCGCCGAAATAGGTCAGCACCAGCGTGCGCGGGATCGGCGTAGCGGTCAGGACCAGGAGATCGACCGCTTCGCCTTTTCGAGTCAATGCGAGCCGCTGGTGCACGCCAAAGCGATGCTGCTCGTCCACGATGGCGAGAGCGAGATCGCGAAACGCAACGTCATCCTGGAACAGCGCGTGGGTACCGACGACAAGATCGATATCGCCGGCGGCGAGGCCCGAGATAATTTCCGGACGTTCCTTACCGCGCTCGCGGCCAGTCAGGATGGCGGTGCGGATGCCGGCCTTGGCGGCAAGCGGGGCGATGGTCGCGTAATGCTGCCGCGCCAGGATTTCCGTCGGCGCCATCAGCGCTGCCTGGCGCCCGGCCTCGATCACGGTCGCCGCGGCAAGGAGCGCGACCACGGTTTTGCCGGAGCCGACGTCGCCGTGGAGGAGCCGCAACATGCGGTTCGGCTGGGCTAGATCGGCAACGATGTCCGTGACAGCGCGCTCCTGCGACGGCGTCAACGAGTAGGGCAGGGCCGCGATGATGCGCTCGCGCAACAGCCCCTCGGCGGCGCTGCCGTGACCGGGACGTTTGCGCATGTGCGCGCGAAGGAGCGCCAGCGCCAATTGTCCGGCCAGCAACTCGTCATAGGCGAGCCGCGACCACGCGAGGCCCGTCGATTCAAGATCGTCCGGCGACCGCGGCCGGTGGATGCTGTGCAGCGCCGCGGCGAAAGAGGGAAAGCGGTTACGCGCGAGCCACGCCGCGTCCTGCCATTCGGGCAGCATTGGCAGCCGTTCCAGCGCCCCGTCGAGCGCCTTGCGTAGGTTGATCGGATGCAGGCCTTCGGTGAGCGGATAAACCGGATCGATCAGCGGCAGCTTCGCCAGTCCCTCCGCGGTGACGACGCGGTCCGGATGCAGCATCTGCAAGTGGCCGTCATAGAGCGTTGCGATGCCGGACACGTAGCGCAGTTCGCCTTCGGGCAGGAGCTTCTCCAGATAGTCCTTGCGCGCGTTGAAATAGGTGATGGTGAGCGTGTTGGTATCGTCGCTGGCATCGATGTTGTAGGGCGCCCGCGGCCGGTTCGGCGGCGGCGGCCGGTGGCGATCGATCGTGACGGCGACGGTAACGACGGTGTCCGGCGTCACCTCATTGAGCTTCGGCTGGTTGCGCCGGTCGACGAAGCCGGTCGGCAAATGGAACAACAGGTCGATGATGTGCGGCGGCTCGCCCTCGCGCGCGATCAGGCGGGCGAACAGCTTTTCCAGTTTCGGCCCGATGCCGGACAAGGCCGACACCGAAGCGAAGAGAGGATTGAGCACCGGCGGACGCATCAGCGCATCCTACACCGTCATCTTAACTGTCATCATCCGCCAACGGGTCCGGCCCGAAGTGGCCGGCCCGATGACAGGCTCCGGCGGATGATCCAGTAATCGCCGATCTATCCGTCGTTCAACAGAGCGATGGTGACTACTGGATGGCCCGCCTTCGCGGGCCATGACAATGCGCGGCCCCGCTGACAATTCATGCGACGCCCTCTATATACCCCGTGCCCGGCGCCGTCCGGGCTTTTGGCGTTCATGCGCCACCCGGAACGCATTATGACCGAGCGATCGAGCGATGGATTGGACGTGCGGCGGCGCAAGCTCTTGTTCCGGGCGTGGCGGCGCGGCGTGCGCGAAACCGATCTGATCGTCGGACGGTTTGCCGACGCCTATATCGACAAACTCGATGACGCCGAGCTGGACGATTTCGAGCGGCTGATCGAAGTGCCGAACGCGGACCTATACGGCTGGGTCAGCGGCGAAGCCGAGGCTCCCGCAGACCACGATACTGAAGTGCTGCGGCAGCTCAAGACATTCCACGCCCGCGGCGGGGACCAGCCGTAATGGCGCCATCGCCCGCGCAATCTCCGGCCCGGCAGCTCAAACTCGGCAAGCCGCTGACGCTCGCCGGCATCGCCGACGGCGCCGAGGGGCTTGTGGTTGCCGATCTTGCCCGCACCATCGCGGCGGCTCCGTCGCCGCCGGCCATCAGCATGGCGGTGGTCTGCCGCGACGGGCCGCGCATGGCGCTGCTGTCGCGCGCGCTCGGCTTTTTCGCTCCCGACATCGAGGTTCTGGAATTTCCGGCCTGGGACTGCCTGCCGTACGACCGCGTTTCGCCGCATGCCGCCGTGGTGGCGCAGCGCATGACGGCACTGGCGCGGCTCGCCCGTGTAAAGGGCCGCGACAGGCCGGCGGTGCTGCTGACCACGGTGAACGCGATCTTGCAGCGCGTGCCGCCGCGCGAGATCGTGGCGAAGCAATCGCTTTCAGCGGCGCCCGGCAACGTGCTGCCGATGGCCGGTATCATCCAGTGGCTCGAGCTCAACGGCTTCAATCGCGCCTCGACCGTGCGCGAGGCCGGCGACTATGCGGTGCGCGGCGGCATCGTCGATCTTTACGCCCCCGGCATGGGCGATCCGGTGCGGCTCGATTTCTTCGGCGATCAGCTTGAGACGATCCGCAGTTTCGATCCGGACAGCCAGCGCACCACGGCGGATCTGCGTGCGCTCGATCTGGTGCCGATGGCGGAATTCCAGCTCACCTCCGACACCATCCGGCTATTCCGCACCGGCTACGTGGCGGCGTTCGGCGCCGCCGCGCCCGACGATGTTTTGTATGAAGCCATCAGCGAGGGCCGCCGCTACGGCGGCATGGAACATTGGCTGCCGCTGTTCCACCCGCGCCTGGAAACGCTGTTCGATTACCTGCCGGCGACGCCGCTGGTGCTCGAACCGCTGGCCGACGAAGCCGCGCACGAACGGCTCGTTCAGATTGCCGACTATTACCAGGCGCGCAAGGAAACCCAGGATCAGGCCGGCGGCGGGGCGCCCTACAAGCCGCTGCCACCGGACCGGCTTTATCTTGCCGAAGCGGAATGGCGCGAACGTCTCGATGATGCAGCGCTGGCGCGGCTCACACCCTTCGCCACGCCGGAAGCCGCCAACGTGATCGAGATTGGCGCGCACGCCGGCCGCAACTTTTCCGCCGAGCGCGCGACACCGAATACCAATGTGTTCGAGGCCGTTACCGCGCACGTCAACAAGCTACAGGCCGCCGGCAAGCGCGCGCTGATCGCGCTGTGGAGCGAAGGCTCGCGCGAGCGCATGGCGCATGTGCTGGCCGAGCATCATCTGGTCAATCTCACGCCCGTCGCGTCGTGGCCGCAGGCGCTGGCTTTGCCGCGCCACGAGACCGCGCTCGCCGTGCTTGGTATCGAAACCGGCTTCGAAACCGCCGATGTCGCGCTGATCTCCGAACAGGACATTCTGGGCGAGCGCCTCGTCCGCTCCCGCCGGCAAACCAAGCGCGCGGAAAATTTCATCGCCGAAGTGACGAGCCTTGCCGCCGGCGATCTCGTCGTCCATGTCGATCACGGCATCGGCCGCTTCATCGGGCTTCGCGCCATCGAGGCCGCCGGCGCGCCGCACGACTGCCTCGAAATTCATTACGCCGCCGGCGACAAGCTGTTCCTGCCGGTCGAGAATATCGAGCTGTTGTCGCGCTACGGCGCCGAAGGCTCCGGTGTCGAGCTCGACCGGCTCGGCAGCGGTGCCTGGCAGGCGCGCAAGTCGCGGATGAAGAACCGCATCCGCGAGATCGCCGGCGAGCTGATCAAGGTCGCCGCCGAGCGGCTGTTGCGTGAAGCGCCGCGGCTCACCGTCGCGCCCGGCACCTACGATGAATTCTGCGCCGGCTTTCCCTATGAGGAGACCGACGATCAGCTCGCCGCGATTTCGTCCGTGCTCAACGATCTCAATTCCGGCCGGCCGATGGACCGGCTCATTTGCGGCGATGTCGGCTTCGGCAAGACCGAAGTCGCTTTGCGCGCCGCATTCCTGACCGCGATGAATGGCAAGCAGGTCGCGGTCGTGGTGCCGACCACACTGCTCGCGCGCCAGCACACCAAGACCTTCACCGAGCGTCTGAAGGGTTATCCGGTCCACATCGCGCAGGCCTCGCGCCTCGTCTCAGCGAAAGAACTGGCGCGGGTGAAAGCCGGTCTCGCCGACGGCACCATCGATATCGTGGTCGGCACCCACGCCATCCTCGGCAAGACCATCAAGTTCAAGGATATCGGCCTGATCGTGGTCGACGAGGAGCAGCATTTCGGCGTCGCCCACAAGGAAAAGCTCAAGCAGCTCCGCGCCGAGGTCCATGTGCTCACGCTCACCGCGACGCCGATCCCGCGCACGCTGCAACTCGCGCTGTCCGGCGTGCGCGACATGTCGATCATCGCCACGCCGCCGATCGACCGACTCGCGGTGCGCACCTTCGTGTCGCCGTTCGATCCGGTGGTGGTGCGCGAGGCGCTGCTGCGCGAGCGCTATCGCGGCGGCCAGGCGTTCTATGTCTGCCCGCGCATAGAGGATCTTGCCGACGCCAAGGCGTTTCTCGACAAGGCCGTGCCCGAAGTGCGCGTCGCCGTCGCCCACGGCCAGATGCCCTCGACCGTGCTCGAGGACATCATGTCGGCGTTCCTCGACGGCAAGTTCGACGTGCTGCTGTCGACCACGATCATCGAATCCGGCCTCGATATCCCGACCGCGAACACGCTGATCGTGCACCGCGCCGACATGTTCGGGCTGTCGCAAATCTACCAGCTCCGCGGCCGCGTCGGCCGCTCCAAGTTGCGCGCCTATGCGCTGCTCACCTTGCCGAGCACGCGGAAAATCACGCCGCAGGCGGAGCGCCGTCTGAAAGTGCTGCAATCGCTCGACACGCTCGGCGCCGGCTTCCAGCTCGCCTCGCACGATCTCGACATCCGCGGCGCCGGCAACCTGCTCGGCGACGAACAGTCCGGCCACATCAAGGAAGTCGGCTTCGAGCTTTATCAGCAGATGCTGGAAGAGGCGGTGATGAGTCTGAAAGCCGGCATCAGCGCGCCGGTCGCCGACCGCTGGTCGCCGCAAATCACCATCGGCACGCCGGTGCTCATTCCGGAGGATTACGTCACCGACCTGCCAGTACGGCTCGCGCTCTACCGCCGCCTCGCCGAGATCGAGACCGACCGCGACATCGAGGCGTTCGCCGCCGAGCTTGTCGACCGCTTCGGCCCGCTGCCGCAGGAGGTCGACTATCTGCTCCAGGTCGTCGCCATCAAGACGCTGTGCCGGCGCGCCAATGTCGAGAAGATCGACGTCGGCCCGAAAGGCGCGGTGCTGGCGTTCCGCGACAACATTTTCGCAAATCCCGCGGGCCTCATCGCCCATATCCACGACCAGGCCCCGCTGGCGCGCGTTCGGCCGGATCAGAAAGTCGTGTTCTTCGACGATTGGGAAACGCCGGAGGCACGCCTCAAAGGCGCGACCGCGGTGTTGCGGGCGCTGGTCGGGATCGCCGAGAAGGGCGCCAAGGCGGCGTGAGCGGGTGGCTGCAACGCTTGCCCGGCGGAAGCTGATTACTCGGCTGGCTCAAGATCGGGCGCGTAACGGTCGAAGGCAACGTGACTTTGCTGCGACGCGAGTTCAGTCTCGACGTGATGAAGCCATCGCATCCGTAATGCGGTAATGCGATTGATAATCTCGTCGATTTGTTCGGCGGAGTATTTTGGCTGTTCTATCGCGGCCGTCATATTGCACCTGTTCGCGACGGGACAAACTCATCCCTTGACCGTTAATGCAACGATGGAACCGAGGATTGGGTTCCGTGCCAGCATCGCTCGAATGCGGGGCAGGAGCCTGGCCGGACGCGGCTCAAGGCGGCGGCCGCTCTGACCACGCCTCGATTTGGCGGTCTGTGAGCGTCTCAATGTGCTACACACGCAGCGATGTCGTGAACGCTGCCCGGGCACTGGCGATGTGTCAAAAGACAGGTAAGCCCAAAAACAAACAATGACCCAGCACGCGATCCCGGACATTCCTGCGGCGGCGAAGATGGCCGCGCTCATCCGCGCCAAGGACTGGTCGAAGACCGCACTCGGCTCTGCCGATCGCTGGCCGCCCAGTCTGACGCTGATGGTGAACGTCATGCTCGCCTCGGGCTTCCCCATGGCCGTGCGGTGGGGCCCGGATTTCGTGATGATCTACAACGACGGCTATCGCCCGATCCTCGGCGACAAGCATCCCCGGGCGCTCGGTTTGCCGTTTCGCGAGGTGTGGCCGGAAGTTCAGACGCAGCTGCGGCCGCTGCATGAGGCCATCCTCAGCGGCAAGAACAACGCCTTCTTCGCCGAAGATTTGCTGTTGCGAATTCAGCGCCACGGCGCCGAATGGGAAGATGCCCGCTTCACCATCGCCTACAGCCCGGTTCCGGACGCTTCGGCGCCCACCGGTGTCGGCGGGGTTCTCATCACCGCCGTCGAAACCACCAACAGGGTGCTGATGGAGGCAGCGCTGCGCGCGAGCGAGGAAAAGTACCGCTCCGCGATGCTGCTTGGCCGGATGGGAAGCTGGGAAGTCGATTTCGTCAAAGGCGCCAGGCACTGGACACCCGAAGGAATGGCCCTCTTCGGCATCAATTTGCCGGGCGGCGAGGGCCGCGTCGGCGGCGAAGCGGACGAACTTCGCCGGGCCATGCACGCCGAAGACCGGCATCTGCTGGCGCAATTTCATGCGCTCGCGAACCGCCAGGAACTCGTTTCCGGCCGAGTACCGCATTGTCAATGCCGATGGTGAGATTCGCTGGCTGTCGGGCTACGGCCGGGTGCTTGACCGGCAAGAGGACGGCAAGCCCCATCGCGTGACCCACGTCGCGACCGACATCACCGAACGCAAAGCCGCGGAGGCGCATCAGCGCTTTCTGTTGCAGGAACTCTCGCATCGGTCGAAAAACCTGCTCAGCATCGTGCAGGCGATTGCCGACCAAACTGTGCGCAATTGCAGCGACCTCAAGGAATTCCAAAACCGGTTCGATGGCCGGCTCCGCGGGCTGGCGGCATCGAATACGCTCCTGGCGCGCGGCGACTGGCGCGGAAGTTCATTGACCGCGCTCACCGAACTTCAGCTCACGCCATTCGTCGACCTGCCGAGCCCGCAAATAGAGATCAGCGGCCCGGACGTCGATTTGACCGCCGAGGCCGCGCAAGCCATCGGGCTGGCGCTGCATGAGCTCGCCACCAACGCCATCAAATACGGCGCGCTCTCGGTGCCGGACGGCAGGCTCTCGATCTCGTGGCAGGCCGATCAGGCGCGTGGCGCGGCGGGACTGAAACTCGATTGGCGCGAGCGCGGCGGTCCGCCGGTGACGGCTCCGGAACGAACCGGCTTTGGCCATGTCGTCATCAAGCGGATGATCGAACAGGCGGTGCAGGGCAAAGTCGAACTCACCTTCGCGCCGGAAGGATTGCAGTGGTCGCTTAGTGCTCCTGCGACAGTTTTTCTCCGGTAGTCGGCGGAGGAGGGCGCGGGGCTGGCATTCCGCGATAACATTTTCGCCAAACCCGAGGGCCTGATCGCCTATCGCCAATCCTTCGCTCACCGGTGGTGACTGCGGGTAAGGGCAAGAAGGCGGCGTAGCGACTTCTCTTGAAGTCAAGAGAACGAGTAATGCGATTATCGCCTGAACTGTTAAACGTTGACTTCAGGAACGCACACGATCCTGTGTTCTCCGCTGTTCATACAGCTCACGGTCTTTATAACACACTGCAATTCGTCCTTCGACTCTCACCTTAAAATTCATCGAACGCTAACTGAACTTTCTCCAGGAATTATGACAAACGGCGAGGCCGGATTCGATGGCGCTCAAGCTATGTCAACGTTCCTTCATGAGACCATTCATTGGTGGCAGCACATTGGCAGCACTTATGGCTTCCTTCTGAGCCTCAATTATCCTGTACAATCTCATTGCACGCATTTTGATTTGAAGAGTTTTGTCGCCGAGGATGGCTTTAAAAAATCAGTTATTGCTCAAGCCAGTGCACTTAGTCTGCGCGGTCCGACCGGTTTTGGAACGACTGCAGGTAAAGCAAATACCATTATAAACAATCATTTCGATTTGCTCGCTTTCAGAGCTTTTACATTGGGACCAGAAACGGCAAAAGAAGCGGCTGAGAAGGAATTGTTCGAGAACGTCGGTCATGCATTTCACATGACCTACGCGCACACGGTCAATCTATTAGCGTCGACGGCAGACCGTGACTTCAAGATATTTCCTCATCCAAAAAAGTGGGCCGACGGCTTCCGGAGGCTTCGAGAAAATAAAGTCGAGGGCTACTACTATGGGTCTCCAGTCGGCCTATGGCCCATAGGCTCAAGGGAAATCTTTGAGGGGCAAGCGTGCTTTGCTCAACTCCAATATCTTTCCTACGCTTGCAATCACAGACTAACGCTGGATGATTTCCGCTCGTTGGGAATGCTACATGGAGTGTACCTGCGCGCGTTCGAGGAATTTTTGCGACTTACAAAATTGGACGCGCCTAGCACGGTCAACGATCCGCTGGTTAATCTGTTTTTGCTGGTCTGCGATCTGGCCATCAATCCTGCAAGCGGATTTCCACTCCCAGTCGTGAATTTCGAGTTCTTTTATTCTGGACGTAAGTCCGGCCGGTCGATTTACGGTTTTCTGCCGATTGATTTCGTTACAATTTCCCGATCTGAAAAGTGCGATTAAGGAATGCAGCCGAAGCGAGTACGAAGAAACCGGCCTGCGGCTTTGCCAAGCGGCAAAGGAAGCACCCCCATTGCTGATCTCGGAGTTCTTCGGACGCTGCTTTGCCCCCGAAGGACCCTTATCTGGTCTGCGAGAGGAATATGAATCCTACGCCTTTGAACCAACGAATTATATTCTCCGATATTTACTCGCGCATTTTCTCGCTTTTCAGGAAGACAAATTCAAAAGGCCGGAGTTTTTCTGTTGGCCTGGTGCCTATATGGCAGGGGATCGCATCGATGCGAGTGTTATGGAGTTATTCCAGAGGCAGGGTGCACTTTTCGTCGACAAAGAAGATGAAGACGCCGTTTTCCCACGTCTGCAACCCGGACGCGATGAGGCCGTTTTACAAGAGGCGTTCAATACCTTTTACCAACACAACGTCATCTGCGACTTGACCAACCAATGGATAAGTCGCTCAGGCCCATTCTCCTACGACGTCGACTGGCTCAAACCGTCAGCATCGCGCGAGCAAATGAAGGAATATCTGCGAGGAAATTTCAGGGCAGCATTCCAATTTGATCCCGAAGACGTCGAATTGATCTTTTAGGCCGAACCTCGATGGTCTGTACCGGAGGTCTTGAACACGCGAAGGCGCGAAGCGCTGAGCCTCGAAGGGCGACGGCCGAGGTGCTGGTGGCCGTCTCCTTCGAGGGCCGCTTCGCGGCCACCTCAGGATGACGGTTCAAGACGCGCGCAACGCCCGGAACGTCACCGAATAACGAAGCTCCTCCATCGCCGGGATGCTGTGCTCCCATTCGTCGCGCGAGGGGCCGCGCATCAGATAGATCGAGCGCGGATCGAGCCGCAGTGAGGCGCGGTCCCAGCCGCCATCGCGTTTGCGCCGCAGGCGGAATGTGCAGGGCGCGAGCAGCGAGACGCCGATCACGTCGCCGTAGTGCGGCCGGTCGCGGTGCCAGCCGATCGCCGCGCCGGGCGTGTATTCGGTGATGAGCGCCTGTTGGAGGCGATCATTCGGCAAACCGGCGAAGGCCGCGGCGCGGTCGCGCAACGGCAGAAGAAATTCCGGGATCGGGTCCGCCGTCTTGAGACCGCCGCCGTTATAATCATAGCGCGAGCCGAACGGCACGACGCGGCGCTTGCCGAGGAAGCCGTGAAACTCGAACTCTTTGAACGGTAGATCGGTGAATGCAGCGACGAGGCGCGCTTCCTCGGCCGCGCCGATAGTGTCGGGCGCGTAGCGGAAGCCTTCCGGCATCGGGGCCGGGGAACGAAAGAGGGCAAGCTGCTCGTGTTTCATTCGTGTTGCTTGGACGCGCCGATCAACGTTGGATGGTGGAAAGGTGGAAATAAGTATTACGAGACGATCGCGCAAATGCGGGGCAATCCGCTATTACTGACAACACCACCCCAACCCCACACGGAGCCGTCCATGCAGGTCATCGATCTCAATCGCCAGCCGAAGGAAGAATGGCGGCCGGGCGTGATGACGCAGATGTACGTCTCGGCCTTGAACGGCGCGGCGCAGCTTTGCGTGTTCGAGCAGTGGTGCGACCCGGGCCACGGCGCGCCCACGCATCTGCACGCGGTCGAGGAAATTTTGCGCGTGTTCGAAGGGCAGGCCGAGGTGTGGATCGGCGAGGATCGCGTCACGCTCACCGCGGGCCAGCTCGTCGTCGTGCCGGCCGGCCGCAAGCACGGCTTCGCCAACAGCGGCAAGGCCGTGCTGCGCATCCAGTCGACGCTCGCCGAGCCCGTGTTCGAGGCCGCCTACGATGACAAGCGGGAGTCGTCGCGGCGCTGGCTGCCGGGCTAGCCCCTGTTCGCATAGGGGGTAAACCCTCGCGACCTTCGGCCACAGCAGCCGAAAATCACAACAACTCCTTATTTCGGGCTCGACCCCGTCTCAAACGGGCGTTTGAATTCCGATCGGGCGAGTACGAGTAAGAGTAACGCGCCGTAACGCGCGTCGTGAGGTACCCATGTTGGTGATGCAGAACCTGTCGCGGCCGGCCGGCAACCCGATCAAGGCCAGCCCGGCCTGCCCGAATTGCGGGCGTTCGATGCATCTGTCGCGTATTGCGCCGCAGCCGGGAGGCTCGGCGGCCTCGCACATCTTTCGCTGCGGCGAATGCGGCGTGTCGCTGATCGAGGCGGCTGACGACAGATCGTAGCGCGCCCGGATCAGCGCCCCGATACTTCGGACCGCTTCTCTTGTTTGCAGTCTTATGATTTTGCACCACGACTGTGCCAAGTGCGCACAGTCGTGGTGAGGATCAATTCGTCAACGCCGTCCACGAAAGTCGGGGCAGGTCAACGGGCTCATTGGATATTTGCGCCAGCCCCTGCCAGCCATTTGTCCCAGGTCATGAACTTCAGACCAAGCCGGTCGTAGTTGACCATCAGATATCCATCGCGGTCGCGCGAGACCGCGCTCGGTTCGATGTTTTGCACTTCCTGCGCCATGACGCCCACGTAGGCGGTGTGATCGCGGCCCTTGTAGCGGAAGCGATAGAGTTCGATGCCATTGTTGAGCCGCGCCAGCGGGACGATGTCCTCCTTGAGGCGAATGTCGGAATGATGCCCGCCGCCGTGACCTCCACCGCCGTGACCACCGCCGCCGTGACCTCCACCGGGATGACCTCCACCGGGATGACCGCCGCCGGGATGACCGCCGCCGGGGTGACCACCACCAGGATGACCGCCACCGGGATGACCACCACCAGGATGACCACCACCAGGATGACCGCCACCGGGATGACCACCACCGGGATGACCGCCACGCCAATGATGCCAGCCGTAGCCGCCGCCAAACCCGATACCCGGCACGGTATATTGGCCGCACCAATACCAGCCAGGCCCGTTCCAACCGTCGTCATACCAGCAATAATTGCGACCAAGCCAAATGAACTGTGCGCGCTCGACTAAATTTAGGTTGTCAGCCGCTCCGCAAATCGCACTGGATGCAACCATAGGAGCCGCGCTGGCGCCCATGATCGGTCCGCACGCAACAGAAACGGTTGCTGCCACAATGCTAACAGCAAATCTACGCATGAAGTTCTCTCTTTCTCTTTTGACACCCCCCATGACGCCTTGCCGCCTGACATTAATACAAAATAATAACTCCTGGCACCCGATAGTTGCTGACGGCTGCGACGCTGCGGCGCGACTTAGGCTCACGCTTATTTGCCCTTCGGCTTGGCCGGTACCGAGGTCTTGTGTCCATTAGTATCAATGATGATTTTGGAGCCGTCGGGATTGTCTTGCTCCGACGATCCGTCGGCATTTTTGACGATTTCAGTTCCACCCGGGAGGTCCGTAACGGAGGACTTATCGGCGTTAGTGATGATCTTGGTGCCGTCCTTTTGGGTTTGCACCGACGATCCGTCGGCATTTTTGACGATTTCAGTTCCACCCGGGAGGTCTGTGACGGAGGACCCATCGGCGTTAGTGATGATCTTGGTGCCGTCCTTGTGGGTTTGCACTGACGATCCATTGGCATTGGTGATAATCTCGTTGCCGTTTGGATCATTTTCGACACTAGAGCCGTCTTTGTTCTTGATTATCCTTGTGCCGTCCGATTTCGTCGTAACCGAGGAGCCATCGGCATTCTTTATAACCGTATCTGCCCTGACGAGAGTCGAGCCAACGAGCAGAATGATCGCCGTAAGTAGCAGCAATCGACTGGCTTGCGAGCGACATTGTTGAACGATCATCTGAGTTCCCCCTGTCTTCATACGGTGTCAGAACGGCGCTACGCCCGCAACAGTATTTCCTGCGCGACGATGGTGCGATTACCGCAGGAATTTGCGACCTTCGGAAAGGGTTTTCCGCTGCAAAAGTCCCGAACGGCCAATGTCCGAAACGGGTCCATTTTCGACCGACCGCCTGCAAACTTATGCCTCAAGGTTTACGCAAATTAAGCGTTCATGTTCGATCGCATTTGTCTCTGCGCAATAGATGGAGACTAAAACAATTTGCAGTGAAACTCTTAATCGGAGGCTGGCCATGAAAGACCGGCGGCGCTTTCCGAGGACGAATTGCTTCAAGGCCGCGACCATAAAGTCATCGGGACAAACGATCTCCTGTGTCGTGCGCAACATCAGCGCGGAGGGCGCAGGTCTACAGTTTTCCTATAGCGGCGCGTTGCCCGCCGAGTTCGACCTCTCCTTCAATACCGGACGGCAGATGCGCCAATGCCGCGTCATCTGGTGGACGCCTCGCGAGGCGGGGATTTCGTTCGCACAGCAGGCTTGAGCGAATTGACCTCATCGTTGCGGGCATTGCGTTCGCGCAACGGTATGTCGTCAGAGGTTCGAGCACACCGAAACGATGCCTGTCCGTGTGCAGTTAAGGCCGTGCCGGTTTTGATAATGCACGGTTCCGGTTGGCGGCACGCAAACCGACCAGCCTCCTTCGTCGTGACAGCTCATACCCGTATCGGGATCGATGGTCTCACGCGCTGTGCTCTGATATTTCCAATGCTGTTGCAGCATGCAGCTTTTGTAGCGCGAGGACGTCACCGCACCATTCTGGACCGCGCCATATCTCCGGTCGCAGATTTGCGCCGCGGCCTGGAGGCTTTCGTTCGTCCACTGGCCTTTGCCGAGCCAGATATAGGTGGAGGTATCAGCGTGCGCGGAAGCAACCGCAGCCAGCAGGGCGACGCCGATCAGCAGCGTTTTCATCTCGGTTGTCCCTTTCCATTCGTCGCCCTGGTTTGTGCCTGGTTCGGGCATTACAGGAGTTTCATGGGTTGCATACGTGCCCGGGTGCGCTTGATACTTTGAATTCACATTGTTTTGAAATCGCGTTTGCAAATCTTCGGGAGTGAAACGCGTCCCGCGTACACAGAGCAAAAATTCGGTCCGCGTAACATCCCGGTTTGTTTGAACAATCGCGAACGGAAATGATTCGCTTTGACATTGCCGCGGCGATTTGAATAACGGCAGTCAATCCCGTTCGCCGTGAAGGACGTCAGCCGGTGACCCTGGCTGATCGGAACGGGATGCGGTGCCCGCGGGCGGCGGCTCGTCACTGCTACTCCCGGGCGGCTTCGGGCATCATGCTCGCCGGCATTACGACCGGTGCGTGAGGTGCTGTCACTGGACTGGGACAGGAGACAACGGATAACGCCCGTTGAAACCACGTCCCAGGAAGCCTGGCCTGAAGCTGAGCCTTGGGGACTGGCGTCCCTCTGGCAAGAGCCGTGGTGGAACGCCGATGGGCGAGCGCGCCTTGCAAGGCGCGCGCCGCACCGGAAGGTGCGGTGGTTTTCGTGAACAGCGTTCGTCGGCGTTCCGCTTTCCTTTTTCTTCTTACGCTTACATTTCGTGGCTCCAAGCATTGATCGTGAGGATGCCAGTGACCACCGCCGGCATGCTCTGACGAAGATCGGTGCGGAGAGCGAAAGCGTTCGTGGCTTCTCATTGCTGGCGTGACCGCACTCGCGCGCGAAAGCGCGTTACGAGAACGGGATTGCTTTTCCACCTCTCCCCGCGTGCGGGGAGAGGTCGAGCGAAGCGAGGGTGAGGGGGCCTCTCCGCGTTTCTGAGCGCCGCAATGTCTGCGGCCGGCGGAGACGCCCCCTCACCCCAAACCTCTCCCCGCAGGCGGGGAGAGGGAGTGCGAAGCGTCGCTGTTTGACATCGTGGATCGATGAAACGCGCCCGGGCGGTGAGACGCTTACGCCCGCATCCGCGTATGGCTTCCGGCGGTGCGCTGGATGGCGTTGGCGAGATATTCCGGCGATTGCGCGCCGGTGACGATGACGCTGCCGCCGAAGACGAAGCAGGGCACGCCGTCGATGCCGGCTTCCTTGGCGCCGTTGGCTTCGCCTTCGATGCGGTCGACGTCGGCGTCGCTGCTCAGCAGCCGGCGCACCAGGTCACCGTCCAAGCCGCAATCGACCGCGGCCTGGATCAGCACTCTGGAATCGCTGAGGTCGCCGCCCTCGGCGAAATAAAGCTCCATCAGCCGCTGCTTCATGCGGCCGGGATCGGTGACGCCACGCGACCACAGGATGAGGCGATGGCAATCAAGCGTGTTGGGCTGCCGGCTGATTTTCTCGGGGGAGTAGGCCAGGCCTTCCATCGCGGCCGCGGCGGTGATCCGTTCGGCGATCACGTTGTAACGTTCGGCCGAGCCGAATTTGGTCTCGAGGTAAGTCTGCCGGTCGATGCCCTCGCGCGGAATCCAGGGGTTGAGGAAATACGGCCGCCAGTTGATCTCGACCGCGATGTCCGGCGTCAGCACCTGCGCGGCTTCGAGCCGGCGCTTGCCGATATAGCACCACGGGCACACCACGTCGGACACGACTTCGACATGGAGCGATGGGGTCTCGGAATCGGCTTCGGGCATGGTCGCTCGTCCGGGACGTGTTGTCGGGCGCTGTTTCGAACTCGCCGCCTTTGAGCTTACCGCATCAGTTGCAGGCGTTGGAAATGCCCATTTGGCGGAGCAGACGCGCTGGTTTGCGGGCCCAATCAGCCGGCCGCATCGGCGCCGACCACGCGAGCAATCAGGGAATCGACGTTGTCGGTGGATTTGAGCGTCGCCAGCGTCACGTCGGCGGTGATGCCGGGCCGGTTGCGGTCGGATTCCAGCATCGTGTTCTTCAACACGCCGGCGATGCGCCGGGCGATGACGTGGGCCGCGCGCAGATCGGTCTCGGTGAAGACCGCAAAAATGGAATTGTCGGCTTCGCGGCAGGCGAAATCGACCTGGCGCACCAGCCGGGCGACCAGCCGCGCCGCGTCGAGGCTCGAGCGCCGGTCGGCGCTCGTGAAGGAAAACCGCGCAATCGAAAGCCCAATGCCGCGTTTTTCCGCTTCGCCGACGGCGCGGTTGAGATCGCGCCAGAACGCGTCGTGGGCAAGAAGCCCGGTGTCGGGATCGATCATGCCCTTGGCGTCGAGCGAGACCAGCATGCGGCGCAGCCGCTGCCCGAGCGCGTGCATGCGCACATAGGGCAGGAAGCGTTCGGCAAGCCGCGCCGGCCCGTCGGTGATGCGTTCGAGATTGGCGAGATCAAGACAATACGGCTCGACGATATTCGGCGGGCCGGCAAGCACGGCGACGGGCAGATCGCGAAAGCGCACGTCGTCGGCCAAAACGGTGAGAAGCGCCTCGACGACCTTCGGGCCAAAACCCTCGCCGATGACGATGCCGTCGATCTCGCGGGCGTTGAGCGTGCGCGCCGCGCGTTCAACGCTGAGCGCGCCGATGACGCCAACCCGTTCGCCGAGCGCAACGGAAAGCTCCGGATAGGAGCGGCCGCGGCCGACCAGCAGCACGGTCGCGTCATCGAGCGGATCGGCGGATTTCAGCTCAGGCGGCAGGAGGCCGCGCGAGGCGAGCGTTTCCGTGCGGCGCAGCACGGTCGCGTGCAGCGCGCGGATGCGCAGCGCCGAGGCGAGCCGGCGCGTGATGCGCTCGACGGGAGCGGAGGCCGCAATGGCAAGCGCGTCCGGGATGCCGACCGCGACATCGTCGCCGGTGCGGGCAACAATCGGGATCAAGACGCCGCCGGCTTTCTTGCGGCGTTCGGCCAGCGCGCGCTGGAGCGCAGCGGTGTGTTTGTCGTTGCCGCAAATATCGCCGAGCACGATCGCTTCGGGTTCGACGGACGCGAGTGCCGCCGACGCTTCGGCCCAACTCGCTTCGATGACCGGGAAGGCGCCCGCCGCGCTCAGGCCGACGACAACGTCCTGCGCCGGGCTGTCGGCAACGACGACAAACGTACCTTGCAGCGCCATGGCGGGATACAAAACTCGGGGCTAAGTCACCCCACCATAGCCAAGGCGCTGTTAACGCCGCGTCAATGCGACCTAAGAACTTGCCGATCCGCCATTGTCATGGATCGCCCGCCAGATCCGATCCGACGTGTAGGGCATGTCGAGGTGCCGCACATGGACCGGTTTGAGGGCATCGAGCACCGCATTGGCCAGCGCCGGCACCGAGCCGGTGGCGCCGGCTTCGCCCGCGCCCTTGGCGCCGAGCACATTGGCCGGGGAGGGCACGCCGCAATCGATCAACGTAGTCGGCGCCGCGTGCGTCGCGCGCGGCATGAAATAGTCCATGAAGCTGCCGGAAATGAGCTGCCCGGAATCGCGCTCATAGGCGACGTGCTCGCCGATCACCTGGCCGACGCCCTGCATCAGACCGCCGTGCAACTGCCCTTCGACCAGTTTGTGGCTGTAGATCGTGCCGCAATCGTCGGCGGCAAGGTAATTGAGGATCTCCAGTTCGCCGGTGTCCGGATCGATCTCGACTTCGGCGATATGGGCGCCGCTCGGGAACGCGGTGGCAAGATCGATGGTCGTGTTAGTGTTGAGCGGATGCGCGGGCTCGTCCCAATGTTTCTCGATCAGCGTGCGCATGCTGATTTTCAGATCGGTGCCGACGACGGTGTACTGGCCCTTGTCGAACACGACGTCGGCTGCCGCGACTTCCAGTTCTCCCGCCGCGAGCTTGCGTCCCTTTTCGACCATCTCCCTGGCAGCGACCGTGAGCGCGCCGCCATGACTGATCAGCGAGCGCGAACCGAAACTGCCGGTACCGGCCATTTTCGGGGCGTCGGGATCGTTGTAACGCAGCACGATCTTGTCCGAGGGGAAGCCGAGGACCTCCGAAACCAAATCGGGGAAAACCGTTTCGTGACCTTGCCCCGACGGGCCGACGTTCGAGTACAGCGCCAAGCGGCCGTCGGCCTGGACGCGAATTTCCACCTGCTCCTTGCCAACGCCGCCGGATGGTTCGAGGAACATTGCCACGCCGATACCGCGCAGCTTGCCGCGTTTTTTGGAGGCTTTTTGCCGCTTGGGAAAGCCTTTCCAGTCAGAGGCTTGCAAGGCAGTCTTGAGAAGACGCTCCGGGTCGGCGCTGTCGTAATTCGAGCCCGTCGGGGTGCGCATCGGAAACATTTTTTTGCGCAGGAAATTGATGCGCCGCAGTTTTACGGAATCGATCCCGGTCGCCGTCGCGGCTTCCTCGACCATGCGCTCCCACAGATAGGAGACATTCGGCCGTCCGGCGCCCCGATAGGCCGTGGTCGGCGTCGTGTTGGTGAAGACGAGCTTATGCAGCCCGTAAATGGCGGGCACGTTGTAGAGGCTGATCGCCGAACTGGTCGGCGCCGCGATGGTGTTGATGAGCGGTCCGGCATTGGCGCAGAAGGCCCCGATATTGACCAGCCATTGCACGCGCACGCCGATGAAATGCCCGTCGCGATCGAGCGCGAGTTCACCCGACAGATCGGCAGCGCGGGCGTGATGATCGCCGGAAAGCGTCTCCGAGCGCGTCCCGCGCCACTTCACGGCTCGCCCGATGTTCTTGGCGGCCAGCATGACCGCGAGAAACTCCGGATAAACTTCGTTGCGGATGCCGAAGCCGCCGCCGACATCTTCGGAATGGACGCGGACACGCTCGGCGGCGACGCCGGTTATCAGTGCCAGGGCGTTCCTGAGATCGGCCGTGCCCTGCGTTGGCACCCACAGATCGAACGCGTCATTTGCCGCATCGTAGTGGGCGACGCAGGATTTCGGCTCCATCGGATTGCCGGCAATACGCTGCGCGCGCACTTGTACCGAAACGACGTGGGCGGCCTTGGCGAAGGCTTCATCGGCCGCTTGCTTACTGCCGTACTCGTACTCGAACACCAGATTGTCGGGCAGTTCCTCGTGCAGGACCGCCGCGCCTTTAGCCAGCGCATCGCTTGCTTCGACGAGGACCGGCAAATCCTCGTATTCGACTTCGACGAGTTCGGCGGCGTCTTGGGCGACGTCCTCGGACTCCGCGACCACGATTGCAACGGGTTCGCCGACGAAGCGGGTGCGTTCATGGGCGAGACCGGTGCGGAACGGAACGCGCAACGAACTGCCGCCGACGCCCTTGAAGAAAGACGTCACCGGCATGCCCTTCCATCCGGCGGCGACGAGATCGGCGCCGGTGAGAACATCGAGCACTCCGGCCAGTGCCCGCGCCTTAACCGTATCGATCCGCACGATTTTCGCGTGTGCCCGGTCACTGCGCACGAAACTGGCTTTGGCTTCGTCATCGAAATGGCAATCGTCGGTGTAGCGACCGTGGCCACTCACCAGGCGGGCGTCTTCGCGGCGGCCTTTGAACTGATGTTCGGCCAAAATTGTCTCCAACGGGCTTACGGCGAGGTTCGGCCGGGATCAGCCGTGACTGGACCGTGCCGCAATAGCGCGGTCGCTGCGATCATGGAAGGCCGCAACAACGATCGGATTGACGCCGACGGCATTGAGCGCCGCCTGGATCGTATAGCGATCTGCTGCATTGCCGGCCAGACGTTCGCCGAGCAACGGATCCGGCAGGGATGCAAGAGTCGCGGCGGGATCGATGCCGCTGACCGCGTCCTGCAAGTCCTGGAGCGGGAAACGGTAACCGCCGACGCTGACAATCCCCGGTGGTGCGGCGGCGACGACGGCGGTCCTGGTTGCGGCGTCGATCCGGCACGCATAGCCGGTATCGACCACGCCGCCCGGCCCGACAGCGAAGTGGGGAAAGCCGGAACGTTCGGCACCAGGCGGAAAGGCCTGGCGAGGCACCATCGGACCTCGCAAGCCGACGGTGTTGCGCTGGGTCGGGATCAACTCGGCGACCCGCAGCGCGCCGGGGCTGCCGCGCGGCGCGATAATCGGACCGAGCGGGAGCGGAGCTGCCCGTCCGCTGAAACCGCGGCGCGCGGCGACCAGGCCGGTTTCGCCGAACACAGAAACATCGACGAGGGCACCGTCGCGGTCGGTCCAAAGCGGGCTTGTCGACAGCCGTTCCGGCGAACGCCATGTCGCCACCACGCAGGACGGACCTGTGTCCGAGAATACACCTCCCTCGGCGAGGCGGAACGCGAGCGCGCCCGGCAAGACAAGTGCGCCACAGCGTTCCGTGCCGCGCCATTGGCCGACCAGTACCGCTGGATCGAATGGATGATGCAGCAGGAGCGTGCCGCCACAGAGCAGCCACGGCAACAGCGTCATGCACAAGCCGGCGAACGACGCCGGGGCGAGCGTCGACAACACGATACCGTCCTGCGCCAGCCGGCTTTCAAGCAGCACGCCGAGCCCGCCGGCCAGCAGCTCGAGATGATTGCGCGCCACCGGCACGATCGCCGCCGTCGCCGACGTCGAAGGTGATGGCGGCGACATGCGCCGCGGGATTGCTCTGCCCTTCGCGCTCGAGCGGCGGAACAGGTTCGATTTTCGGGGCGGTGAACAGATCGTCGAACGACACCACGCCGTCGGGCAGAGCGTCGCCGAAACCGCAGACGTAGCGGATCGAGAATACTTCGGCGGCAACGCGCATGGCGAACTGGCAATGGTTGAAGGCCCCGACATGGCCGCAAGTGATCAGCGCCTTGCCGCCGAGCAGCGCCAGCGCCGCGATGGTATCGGTGCGCCGCCACAACAGCGGCAAGGGCGCCGCAATCATACCGGCCCGCATCACGCCCAGGAGGGCGAGAATATTTTCGACTGTATTGGGCAATTGAATGCCGACGATCGAGTCTGTGGCGAGCCCCATTTGCCGCAGCCGGCCGGCGATCGCCGTCACCATGCGGTCGGCTTCGGCAAAAGTCAGCCGCCGCGGCGCGCCGTCGGTGAACGTCATGCGGTTTGGCGGATCGGCCAGCGCCAACGCGCCCGGCCGCCGCTGCGCAACGCGGCGGAAAATATCGTCAAGCGTCACGCGGTTTTGCCCCACCGGACCCGGTGCAGTGGCAAGCGCTGCATCGCCGAGGATCATTGCAGCGTTCCCGTAGGCTGCCGCCACCAGGTTTCCGGCAAGTATCCGTACAGTGAAGTCCGCGCCGGATGCTGGATGTAGGACCACCGCGCCACCCATTGCGCCGGCAAATAGAACAGCGGCACGACGTAGCAGCCGGAAATCAAGACGCGGTCGAGCGCGCGTACCGCTGCAACAAAATCGGCCCGCTGGCGCGCACTCAGCATCGTCGCGATCATGGCGTCGACCGCCGGGCTGCGCACGCCCATGTAATTGCGCGAGCCATCTTCGTTCGCGGCGGCCGAGCCCCAATAGAAGGTCTGCTCGTTACCCGGCGAAAGCGATTGCTCCCAGCGGTATTCGATCATGTCGAAATCGAACGTCGAGCGGCGCTGGTCGTATTGCACGGCATCGACCAGGCGCACCTGCGCATTGATGCCTGCGCGCGCGAGATTGCCGGCAAAGTTGAGCGCCAGCCGCTCCTCGTCGCGGTCGGTCACCATGATCTCGAAACTGAATGCCCGATGGGTCGCGTGGTCGCGCAATGTGGTGCCGTCGAGCTCGTAACCGGCCGCGCGAAGGAGTTCGAGGGCTTGTCGCAACGTGGCGCGGTCGCGCCCCGAGCCGTCGCTGACTGGCGGCGACCAGGTGCCGTCAAGCACATCGGGCCGCACCGCGTCGGGGAAGGGCGCCAACAGCGCGCGTTCGCGCTCGTCCGCCGCGCGGTGATAGGCGGACAATTCGGAGGCATCGAAGTAGCTCGCGCTGCGCTGATAGAGATTGTAGAAAAAATTGCGATCGACCCACTGGAAATCGAACAGGAGCGAAATCGCCTGGCGCACGCGGATGTCGGCAAAGATCGGCCGCCGCGTGTTGAAGACGAAGTCGGATGAAAATTTTGGCAGCCCGCTCGGGAACGCTTCCTTGACAATACGGCCGTCGCGCGCGGCGGGAAAATCGTAGCCGGTCTGCCAGCGGCCGGGATCGGTCTCGCTGCGCACGTCATAGAGGCCGGCCTTGAACGCCTCGAAATAAGCATTGGCATCGCGATAGAAATCAAATCGCAGCTCGTCGAAATTCCACAGTCCACGATTGATTGGCAAATCGCGGCCCCAGTAATTGGGATCGCGCTTGAACGTGACGCTTTTGCCGGCATCGATGGCGGCGACGACGTAGGGGCCGCTGCCAATTGGCTTTGACAAAGTCGAATTCTCGAACGTCGCCACGTCGATGGCGTGCTTCGGCAGGACCGGCATCAGGCCGAGGATCAGCGGCAATTCGCGATCGCTGCCATTGCTGAAGTCAAAGCGCACGGTGCGCGCATCAAGCACCTCGGTCTTGGCCACTTTGGCGTAGTAGGTGCGGTGACTGGGGCGACCGTGGTCGCGCAACAGTTGCCAGGAGAACACGACATCCTCGGCGGTGACTGGTACGCCGTCGGAAAAATGCGCCGCCGGATTAAGCGTGAAGGTCACGAAGGTGCGGGCGTCGTCGGTCTCGATCTGCTCCGCCAGCAGGCCGTAAAGCGAAAACGGCTCATCGTAAGAGCGCGCCATCAGGCTCTCGATGACGTAGCCGCGCACCGGCTGCACGGCGAGGCCCTGGACGATGAGCGGATTGAGACTGTCGAAAGTGCCAAGCACCCCCTCCACCAGCCTGCCGCCTTTCGGCGCGTCGGGATTGGCATAGGGAACAGCGGTAAAGCCGTCGGCCAGGGCAGGCTCGCCGTGCATGGCGATAGCATGAGTCGGCCCAGCGGCTGCGGACGCAATCAGAGTCAGCGTTGCCAACGCGGCGCACAGTGCCGCTCCGGCACGGTCGAGCAAGGTCTTTCGAAGATACTGCATTGGCGAACGGCGATAACGCCAATTCCCGGTCGGCAACGGACGATTCTAGCAT
Source organism: uncultured Alphaproteobacteria bacterium (assembly GCA_963813825.1). Taxonomy (GTDB): domain Bacteria; phylum Pseudomonadota; class Alphaproteobacteria; order Rhizobiales; family Xanthobacteraceae; genus BOG-931. Next base: position 101,037 of record CAWFBB010000014.1, on the reverse strand, counting down.
GACAGCCGCCCAGGACTCGTTTCGCCTCAAAGGCGTCGGGGGCACGGGAGCGTCAAATGTCGCCGCACGGGCTTTATCTGGCGGCGCAATTGGGCTATTCCGCCCGCAAGCCGGGTCACGCTGTTGCCGTATTCTGCGTCGAAGGACCATCGAATAGGGGGCGCTCTCGACACGGCATTGCGACGGAAGCGCGTTTTCCGGCCGGGATCGCGTTTTGAATTGGGCAAGTCTGACCAATTGGGCAAGTCTGACCAGCCAAATCGATCACAATCGATTTGCGGGCGCCAGCACGGAAGAGGATACCATCTTATGAATCAATTGAACGCGTCGGCGCCGGATCAACCGGGCTGCCGAACGCTCGCTGCCATCACCCGGACTGTGGCTGTCGCCGCCGCGATTGGGTTCTGTGCGACGACCCTTGCATTGGCCCAGACGCCGGCACCTGTCGCCAAGCCGAAGCCGCCGCCGGCTGCCGCCGCAAAAAAACCTGCCGCACCCGCCGCGGCGCAGCCCGCGCAAGCCCAGCAAGCTCCCGCACAAGGCCAAGCTCAGGGCCAGCCGCAGGGCGATCAACAGGTGCAATTGATCTATTCGCCCTGGACCAAGTTCTGTCTCAAAGGGCAGGACGCCGGGGCTAAACAGGTCTGCTTCACCGGCAAGGATGCCCGCATCGAATCCGGCATGCCCGTAGTGGCTGCCGTGTTGATCGAGCCGGAGAACGAGCCGAAAAAAATCCTCCGCGTGACCCTGCCGCTTGGCATGCAGCTCGTCCATGGCACCCGCGTCATTATCGACCAGAACCAGCCAATGACCGCGCCTTACGTGATCTGCTTCACCAACGGCTGCATGGCGGACTACGAAGCCTCGGCCGACATGATCGCCAAGATGAAGAGTGGCCAGGGCCTGGTCGTGCAGGCGATCAATTCGACTGGCCAGCCGATAAGCCTCGTGCTGCCGCTCACTGATTTCTCGAAAGCCTATGACGGCCCGCCCACCGATCCGAAGGTGTTCGAGGAGCAGCAAAAGAAGTTGCAGGAAGAATTGCAACTCCGTGCCGACGAGGCCCGCAAGAAGCTGGAAAGCCAACCGGGCGGCGCCGCTCCAACACCAACTCCGGCTCCGGCTCCTGCACCGCAGGCTGGCAAGTAAGCCTCTTAACGGTTCGAACAGTTATCCGGCCCGGCGGAACGCAGAACATTGCGTCCTCCGGCCGGAATTCTATTTGTATCACGCCGGTACGGACGACGTGACGGTCAACGTCACGACAAAACGGATGGCGAGAGCCATCGAAAATCTGATTGGGTGCTTGGCGTATTTGACTGTGCCGATTCGCTCGGGAACGGCGTCATAGGTTCCGAAATTAGAGCGGGCACGTGCCAACTCAGTGCAGCGATGCCGCGCGCTGGCGGTAGCCGCCCCTGCCGTCCTTTACGAAGACTTCCGCCACCTGCGGATGGCGCAGCGGCTCACCGCTTGTGTCAGGCAGCAAATTCTGTTCGGAGACGTAGGCAACATATTCGGTTTGGTCGTTCTCGGCGAACAGATGATAGAACGGTTGATCCTTGTGCGGCCGGACTTCTGCGGGGATCGCCTCGTACCATTCATCGGAATTGTCGAAGACCGGATCGATGTCGAAGACGACGCCGCGGAACGGATACAGGCGATGCCTGACCACCTGACCGATCTGATACTTCGCGTTGCGAATCTTGTTCATGTACGCCTGTAATTTACAGCCTGTGCGCTGCCGTCATGCAAGGCCCTAATTGTGGCGAGCGGCGGATTGCAGGCCTTAATCGGGCTCATAGGCCGTACCGGGTTGCCATTTCGGGGTCCTTCGCCGCGACAAGACGGGCGAGGTCGACCAACACCTTGGCCTGCTTCCAAGTCGCGTCGTCCTGCATCTTGCCATCGATCATGACCGCGCCGCTGCCATCGGGCATGGCGTCGATGATCTTTTTGGCGAAGGCGACTTCCGCGGGATCGGGCGAGAATACGCGCTTGGCGATCGGCACCTGATTGGGATGCAGCGTCCAGGCGCCGGCGCAGCCCATGAGGAAGGCGTTGCGGAATTGCGCCTCGCAAGCGGCGCCGTCGGCGAAGTCGCCGAACGGCCCGTAGAATGCCTTAATGCCGGCAGCGGCACAGGCATCAACCATTTTCGCAGTAGTGTAATGCCAGAGGTCTTGCTGATACGCGGCCCGCGGCGCGTCGGAGGGCGCACCGGAAACAGCGTCGGCGAGAACCTTATAGTCGGGATGGCCGCCACCAACTCGCGTCGTCTTCATCGCGCGCGAGGCGGCGAGATCGGCGGGACCGAGACTGATGCCATGCATGCGCGGCGAAGCCGCGGCGATATCGGCGACATTGTTGACGCCTTCGGCGGTCTCGAGAATGGCATGGATCAGGATCGGCTTTTTGACAGCGTACCTTGCCTCAAGCTGCGCCAGCAGCTGATCGAGATAATGGATATCCCACGCGCCTTCGACCTTGGGCAGCATGATGACATCAAGCTTGTCGCCGATGGCGGCGACAATCTCGATAATGTCGTCGAGCACCCACGGCGAATTGAGCGCATTGATGCGGGTCCACAAGCCGGTGTCGCCGAACTCGCACGACTTCGCCATGGCGATGAAGCCGGAGCGGGCTGCTTCCTTGGCGTCGGCCGGAATAGCATCTTCAAGATTGCCGAGGACGACGTCCACCTGACGGACCAGATCCGGCACCCGCGCCCGCACTTTCTCGTTGTGCGGCGGCACGAAGTGGATCATGCGTTCGAGCCGCGGCGGCAATTCGCGCAGTGGCGCGGGCGCCCCGATTGCGAGCGGCTTGAAGAAATTTCGTGGCAGCTTCATCGAACGACCCCGTACCCTCTCATATCGAAGGCTAGGATGAACGGCGTGACCTCGCCAAGCCGCTTTTGACGGCAGTCGTGCCTAGGAATTAGCGCCATTCATCCCATCTCGCCGCGCATCAGGCGCGGCTGCGAGGCGGCGGGAGCCACGCCTTCGCGCATGAGAGCGCGGCGCAATGGCGCGATACGGTCGACAAGATAGAGCGAGAAACCGCGAACGCCCTGCACCGGCAGAAACTCCGATAGCAGGCTCCGGTTCAGCAGGTCGACCGCAATGGTGCGGCTCATCACATCGGCGCGGCGTTGCGCGTCATAGCCGGCGATGACATTGGGCGCGCCGATATCGAGATTTTGCCGCCGCGCGTCGGCCACCAGTTCGGCGATGGTGGCGCCGTCGCGCAGACCGAGATTGAGACCTTGCGCGCCGATCGGCGGCACGACGTGCGCTGCATCGCCGACAAGGGCGATGCGGTTGCGCGCATAGGCGTTAGCGGTTTCGACCGCGAGCGGAAACATGCCGCGGCCGTTTTCGACGGTCATCTTACCGAGCAGCGAATGGGCGCGGCGCTCGATTTCGGACGAAAGCTCGGTGTCCTTTATGTCGGCAAACTCAGTGGCGCTTTCGGGATCGAGCACGCACACCAGGCTCGATCGCTGGCCGGGCAGGGGAACCAGCGTAAACGGGCCGCTCCCGGTGTGGAACTCCGTCGACGTATCATCATGCGGACGCGCGTGGGCCAGATTGAGCACCAGTGCGGTCTGCGGATAAGCGCGCCGCGCGGTCGCGATACCGGCAGCGGCGCGGCAAAGCGAGCGCTGGCCATCGGCGCCGACCACGAGCCGAACACGCACTTCGGCATCATCAAGCTTGATAGTGACGCCGGACGCATCGGGCTCGACCGCCAGCGCCACTTGAGCAATGCGTCGCAGTTTGAGTGCGCCGGCACGCGCATCGAGCGCAGCGACAAGATGCCGGTTCTCGATGTTGTAGCCGAACGCCTCGAGGCCGATTTCCGCCGCATCAAAGCAGACCTCCGAGCGCGCGGATCAGCCGCCGGAGTGTCGTCCACCATGCGGATCTTGCGCAGCGGCGCGGCGTGCGGCAGGCACGCCTCCCACAGCCCGAGCGTTCGCAGCGCAGTGACTGAACCTCAAGGAGTGCCGTCGTGCGATGATCCGCCTCGGCCGGGCGTGCGATCAAGCAGCGTGTCAACGCCGGCGGCCGCGAGCGCCAACGCGGCTGACAAGGCCGGCAGGACCGCCGCCGATAACCGCCACGTCCGCAGTAATTTTACCGCTCGCGCCGCTCATTGCTGTACTCCTGCTAACACCTAGTTGGTTGAACACTGCAAAACTGAAGCCACGGGCAAAAACAGAGTGCCCCACGCAGCAATTCTCACTGTTATTCGATTACATCGTCGGCAAGCGCAAGGAGGTTCGGCGGCACGGTAATTCCCAGCGCCTTGGCAGTCTTCAGGTTGATAACGAATTCGAATTTGGTCGGCTGTTGCACCGGTAAATCCGCGGGCTTTTCGCCTTTGAGGACGCGGTCAACATAGGCGGCGGAACGGCGGAAGATGTCCGCTGTGTCCGGTCCATATTCCATCAGCCCGCCTGCGTCCGCAAAAGGGCGATACACCGATACCGTGGACAGGCGGTATTCCTAGCGCGAACTGGGCCGCCTGTTTGAGGAAAACCTGATTGAACGGGTCCGGTCCGATGATTAGACCTTTGTGTTCCGTCTGACCGAGTGCTTTGAGGCCTGCTTCCATTTCGCTGGCGCTGCTGGCATGCAGGGCCGTGATGGCGATTGCGTCGGCGCCCGGGCTGCTGGCGGCGATCTCACGCAACCAATTGTCGTAGGACGGCGTGGTCGCTGGATTGAACATCACCGCGGCGCCGGTGAGGCCCGGCGTCATTGTCTTGAGCAAATCCACCCATTTGCCGATCAGCTCGGGATTGATGAAAGTGAAGCCGGTCATGGAGCCGCCCGGATGTGACAGGCTCTGTACGTCACCGAGACCGACCGGATCCATTGCGAGCGCGAAGATGATTGGGACGGTCGTGTTGATGCGCTTGAATTCGCCAATTACCGGCGTGCTGTTGGCAAGGATGACATCGGGCCGTAGCGCCACCAACTCCTCGACGTATTTGCGGATCAGTTCCTCCTTGCCGGATGACCACCGATATTCAACGCGGATATTGCTGCCCTCGTGCCAGCCAGCATCGGCCAAACCTTGCCGAAACGCAGCAACACGTTTCTGATTGTCCGCCGCGCTTTCCAACCCCGCCATCAGCACGCCGAGAAGAGGTACGCGCTCGGCGTGTTGCGCCCGCGCGGCAATCGGCCAAACGATTGCAGCGCCGCCGACGAAGGTGATGAATTCGCGTCGCCTCATGGGATTCTTCCCGCATCAGAGCGTATTTCGCTCATTCGAGGAAATCACGAGTTTTAGCCAAAACTGTGTGGCCACAGCATCGAAAAGCTTAGCAATGACAGAGAGGCAGCGCACGACGCTCCCACAGACGTGTAAAGTCCGACCATGGCCTCGATCGAACCGCAACAGTCCAAGCCGCCGCGCGCGGCTGCCTTTGCTGTTCACATTTTCACCGCCTTGGGTGCCGCCTGTGCGCTGCTGGCGCTGACCGCCGCGGTGCGGGCGGACTGGCCCGCAATGTTCGTGTGGCTCGGCATAGCTCTCGTTATCGATGGCGTCGACGGTACTTTCGCGCGGCAGCTGCGCGTCGCCGAAGTATTGCCGCGCTGGTCGGGCGAAGTGCTCGATCTCGTGGTCGATATCCTCAACTACGTGTTCGTCCCCGCTTACGCGCTGGTGGCGAGCCCGCTGTTGCCGGATTCCGTTGCCACTGTGCTCGGCTCCGTCATCGTCGTGACCGGCTCGCTCTATTTTGCCGACCGGCTGATGAAGACGTCCGATTATTATTTCCGCGGCTTCCCGGCGCTTTGGAATGTAGCGGCGTTTTATCTCTTTCTGCTGAAGCCTACGCCATGGCTGGGTGCATTCATTGTCACGGCGCTCGCGGTGCTGACCTTTGTGCCATTCCATGTCATCCACCCTATGCGCATTGCACACATGCGATCGCTCACGCTGGCGGCGCTTGCAGCGTGGGGGTTGCTCGCAGTCGCAGCGGTCGCGGAAAACCTCGAACCCGGCTATTGGATCGACGCAGCGCTGTGCGTATTGGCAATCTACTTTGTCGGCGTCGGATTTCTGCGTCGCCATCATCCGTGACAGCTGCGTAATTTTTTTGAAGGAGGCCACTATGACGCGACCTGTTCTTCTGATTGCTGGCGGCAGCCGCGGTATCGGCGCATCGACCGCGCGGCTTGCCGGCGAGCGCGGCTACGATGTTGCCGTCAATTTTATCAGCAACGCCAAAGCCGCGGCGGAGATCGCCGGCGCCGTTAAGAAATCAGGCGGCAACAGCTTTATGATTCAGGGTGACATGTCGAACGAGGCCGATATTGTACGCGTTTTCGACGCGACGACGGCGGCGCTCGGACCGATCACCCATTTCGTCCACTCAGCCGGCACCGGCGGCAAAAATTCGCGGCTTGACGCCGCCACTGCGGCCACCATCCGCGAAGTGCTCGACGTCAATCTGTTCGGCGCGCTGATCTGCTCGCGCGAGGCTGTGCGCCGTATGTCGACGTCGCATGGCGGCAAAGGCGGATCGATTGTGCTCTTGTCGTCGATTGCCGCGGTGACTGGCGGCGCCACCGAATACGTGTTTTACGCCGCGGCCAAGGGCGGCGTCGACGCGCTCACCAACGGGCTGGCGCGCGAAGTCGCCCTGGAAGGCGTTCGCGTCAACGCCATCCGTCCCGGTGTGACCGATACCGAAATCCACGAGCCCGGAAGGGTTGCGCGCATTACTCCGCTATTGCCAATGAAGCGGCCGGCCCAGCCGGACGAAATCGCCGAAGCGATTCTATTCCTGCTGTCGGACGCAGCGTCCTATGTTACCGGTGCCGTGCTCAATGTCTCTGGCGGCCGCTGAGCACCCTGCCTTGTGTTCGACGCTTCTGTGCCTATAGTCCCGGCCGAGCTTTTCACCGACAATTCCGAGCCTATTTAAGGGAGAGAAAAATGGTTGCGGCAGTACGCGTTCATAAGTACGGCGGTCCGGAAGTTTTGACCTACGAGCAGGTGGAAGTCCCGTCGCCCGGCCAAGGACAGGTCAAGGTCAAGCAGCACGCCTGCGGCGTCAATTTCATCGACACCTATTTCCGCATGGGGATGTATCCGTCGCCGGTCGGTTTGCCGTTCGTCTCCGGCAACGAGGGCGCGGGCGAAGTCGTCGCCGTCGGCCCGGGCGTGACCGACTTCAAGATCGGCGATCGCGTCGGTTACGTCACCGCGCTTGGCTGCTACGCCGAGGAACGCCTGGTTGCGGCCGACCGCGCCGTAAAAATTCCGGCCAGTGTCAGCTACGAACAGGCCGCCGCCATGATGCTCAAGGGCATGACGGTGGAATATCTCGTGCGCCGCACGTTCAAGGTGGAGAAGGGCCAGAACGTGTTCGTGCACGCCGCCGCTGGCGGCGTGGGCCTGATCCTGTGCCAGTGGGCGAACCATCTCGGCGCCAACGTCATCGGCACCGTGGGCTCGAAGGAAAAGGCCGAACTCGCCAAGGCCAACGGCTGCCACCACACCATCCTCTATCGCGACGAGGATTTCGTTGCCAAGACCAAGGAAATCACCGGCGGCAAAATGTGCTCGGTGATTTACGACGGCATCGGCAAGACCACGTTCCCGGCTTCGCTCGATTGCCTGGCGCCGCTCGGCATGTTCGTCAGCTTCGGTAGCGCCTCGGGCCAGGTCGAAGCTTTCAATATCAACATCCTGCAACAGAAGGGTTCGCTGTTCGCGACGCGGCCGACGCTCAACACCTATGCGGCCAAGCGCGCTGATCTGCTCGATATCGCCAACCACCTGTTCGAGGTCGTCGCCAGCGGCGCGGTCAAAATCCCGGTCAATCAGAAATACCCGCTGCGCGACGCCGCCAAGGCGCATCGGGATCTTGAAAGCCGCGGCACCACCGGCTCCTCGATCCTGTTACCGTAAGGTTTGCCGCGAACGTGAATGAAGACACGCAGGTAGCGAGACGTTGGGGTTATTGGGCGACGGCTGCCTGGGCAGTCGTCGCCTTTCTCGTTGGGCAGTTTGCAGCGCTTGCTTTTGTCGTGCTGTGGCGATCCGGCAAGCTAAATGCTCTCCTGGAGACGCCCTATGACGGCGTGCTGGTCACGCTGTTCATCCTGATATCCAATCCGGTCACAGTTGTCCTGCTGGCGCTCGCGGTTCGGCTCGCACACGCCGATGTTGCCGGCTACCTGGGCCTGGTCTGGCCGCGGAAACGCGATGTCATTATCGGGCTGGTCTTACTGGTCGGCTTGATCGCACTCAGCGATGCGCTGCTTTATCTGAGCGGACGCGAACTGGTAACGCCGTTCCAATTGCAGTCCTACACCACCGCTGCCGCGGAGGGCTGGCTTCCCGCCATGGCATTCGCCGCCATCATCGTCGCTCCGGCGGGCGAAGAACTGATGTTTCGTGGCTTTCTGTTTCGCGGCTTTGTGCGGTCGGAAAGTTCGGCGTGGCCGGCGATCATCGTTATCTCGCTGTTATGGGCGGCGCTGCACATCCAGTACGACTGGGCGGGAATGTTGCAGATTTTCATCGTCGGCCTCTATCTCGGCTGGGTGCGCTGGACGTCGGGCTCGACGCTGCTGACGTTTTTGCTGCACGCGCTGTTCAATCTTGAAGGCACAATAGAAACCGTGCTGGCGGTGAAATATCTCTCTTGAAAGCGCGATCATCGCTCGCGTTTGGCGCCGAAAATTTGGCCCAGGTTTTGACCCTCGCCGGGAGCACCTGTTCGCGGTCCTGACCGTGGCAAGCCGATGACCGGTTCGGTAAAACGGCCAATGGTCGCCACCACCTCGTCGAGCGGCACGGCCGAGCCCGGCGTTTCGCTGACGATCACCGCAATTACGTTCATCTCGCGGGTGAACAGCGAGTCGAGCGCAGTCAGGGTGTGGCTGATGCTGCCAAGATAGCTGCCGGTGACCAGGATCAGCGGCAGGCGAAGCGCCATCATGACGTCGAGGATGGTGCGCTGGTCGTCGAGCGGCACCATGATGCCGCCGGCGCCCTCGATCAGCAGGACATCGCGGCGCGTGGCGACGGCGTTCTGGCAGAAGGCCACGACTTCCGCGACATCGATGCGGCGGCCCTCCATGCTGGCCGCGAGATCGGGCGACAGCGGAGCGCGAAAGCGCCACGGCGAAATCCGTTCGATTTCGGCCGCTGTGGCCGGAAGGCCAAGCGCATCGAGCAGGATGCCGGGATCGCTCGCCGCCGCCTCATTCGGATTAAAGCCGCTCAGCACCGGCTTGATGGCTTCGACGTCGTGGCCCTGCTGGCGCAGGTGCCTAATCAGCGAGGCGGCGACAAATGTCTTGCCGACATCGGTGCCAGTCGCGGTGACGAAGATTGCGCTCACGTCGCGTGTTCCAGCACATGGATGCGCACGACGCCAGCCAGACGCTCGATCTCAGTGTCGGGGTGTTGCGCCGTGAAGGCAAAACGTAACCGAGCAGTGCCGGGCGGCACGGTAGGCGGCCGGATCGGGACCACCAGAAATCCCTCATCCTCGAGCATTTTCGATGCCGAAAGCGTAGCGTCCGTTGCGCCGACGATCACCGGCACGATCGCGCTCTGCGCTTCGGGCAAATTCAATGCGCGGGTGAACAGGCGCGCTTTGAGCAGTGGTTGTGCGACGTAGTCCGGCTCTCGCTCAATTAGCTCCAGCGCCGCGATGGCGGCGGCTATCACTGGCGGCGGCAGGCCGGTCGAATAGATGAACGATCGGGCCCGCGTGCGCATGAGGTCGACCACCGGGCGCGAAGCGCAGAGATAGCCGCCATAAGCGCCGATAGCCTTCGACAGTGTGCCCATTTGCAGGGGGACGTCAGCTGGTCCATTCGCGAATGCCGAACCGCGGCCGCGGCCGACAACGCCGAGGCCGTGGGCATCGTCGGCGAGCAGCCAGGCGTCATATTGCTCGGCAAGGCGGGACAGCTCCGCAAGCGGCGCCAGATCGCCGTCCATGGAGAATACTCCGTCGGTGACAATCAGCGCGCGGGCATAGCTGGCGCGGTGCGCGGCCAACAGCGCTTTGGCTGCCGCCACATCGCAATGCCGGTAGTGGCGCACGGTGGCGCCGGAGAGTTTTGCCCCGCCGTTAATGCAGGCGTGAGAGAGCTCATCGACCAGGACCAGATCTCCCGGTCCTGCAAGGGCCGGAATGATGCCGATATTGGCGAGATAACCGGAGCCGAAGACGCACGCGGCATCGGCGCCTTTGAGCCGTGCCAGCCGCCTCTCCAACTCTTCGTAGAGCGGATGATTGCCGGTGACGAGGCGTGAGGCGCCGGCGCCGACGCCGTAGCGTTGCGCGGCCTCGACAGCCGCTTTGATGATCGCGGGATGGCCGCTAAGATTGAGATAGTCGTTGCACGAGAACGACAGTAAACGGCGGCCGCTGCGCTCGACATAAATGCCTTGGCGCGCCGTTACCACCGGCGTACGGCGCAACTGCGCGCGCTCCAGCGTCGCCAGCTTGCCGTACGCGAATTCATCGAGCGAGCGCATCGCGTGTCATGAAAGCGCCGAATGTCGGGCAATACCAGCGAAAATAAGGAAAAGGGGATCGGAGCGCCGGAATGGTACACCGCGGGCCTCGATCACGTCTGGCTGCCGTATGCGCAGATGAAGACCGAAGCGCCGCCGCTTGCGGTGGCCTCAACCCATGGCAGCACCATCGTTCTGGCCGACGGGCGCGAGCTGATCGACGGCATCGCCTCGTGGTGGACCGCCTGCCACGGCTACAATCATCCGCATATCCGCGAAGCTGTCGAACGGCAGATCGCGGCAATGCCTCACGTGATGTTCGGCGGCATGGTTCACGAGCCGGCGCTGACGCTGGCGCGGCGGCTTTGCAGACTTCTCGACACGGATAGTCTCGACCGCGTCTTCTTCAGTGACTCGGGCTCGGTCGCGGTCGAAGTCGCGATGAAGATGGCGATGCAGTATTGGCGCAATCGCGGCGTGGCCGGCCGCAACCGTATCCTTGCCTTCACCGGCGCCTATCACGGCGACACTACCGGCGCGATGGCGGTTTCCGATCCGGAGGGAAGCTTTCATGCCGCGTTTCAGGGTCTATTGTCCGAGCAGATCACCCTAGCCTTGCCGGTCGACACGGAGAGTGATGCCGCTTTCGAGGCAACGCTGGCGCGGCACGGCGCAGAGCTTGCGGCGATCATTGTCGAGCCGCTGGTGCAGGGCGCCGGCGGCATGCGGTTTCACAGCGCGGACGTATTGCGTAGGCTCCGCGCCGCGGCGGACCGCTGCGATACTCTGCTTATCTTCGACGAGATCTTCACCGGCTTTGGCCGCACCGGCTCGCTGTTCGCATTCCAGGAAGCCGGCGTCATTCCCGACATCATCACGCTGTCAAAAGCATTGACCGGCGGCACACTGCCGCTTGCCGCAACGATCGCGCGGCGAAAGGTGTTCGACGCGTTTTGGTCGGACGATCCGGCAAAAGCCCTGATGCACGGCCCGACCTTCATGGCCAACCCATTGGCCTGCGCCGCAGCCAATGCCTCACTCGACCTGTTCGAGCGCGAGCCGCGGCTCGATCAGGTCGCCGCAATCTCGCGCGCGTTGCGGACCGGCCTCGAGCCTTGCCGCGAGCTGCCCGGGGTCAGGGACGTTCGGGTCAAAGGCGCCATTGGTGTGGTCGAACTCGATCGCATCGAAAATCTCAACGCATTACGACAACACTTTACTGCTGAGGGTGTTTTCATCCGACCATTTGGCAACATCGTCTATCTGACACCAGCTTTCACAATCGTCGCCGGCGAACTTGCCAAGCTCACAAACAGTGTCACGACGACAATCAAGGCAATGCTGCCTTGACTAAACCATAACTGTACAGTTATGGGTATTGAATGGAAGCCAATACCGACGCCATCTTCAAAATCCTCGGGGATCCAACACGGCGCGCGATCTTCGAACGACTGAGCCGCCAAGGCGAGCAAACCGTCCACGCATTGACCGATTTTGCGGCTGTATCACAGCCGGCCGTGTCGAAACATTTGGGCGCGCTCAAGGTCGCCGGTTTAGTGCACGACCGCCGCCAAGGGCGAGAAACTCATTACAGCGCCGAACCAAAAGGGCTCGTTCCGCTCGTCGATTGGATGGCTATGTACGGCGCGTTCTGGCGCGACCGGTTCGATCGCCTCGAGGATTTGCTCAAAAGGATGGACCAATGACCAATGCTGCGACCGAAGCGCGCTCCGTGGTTATCGAACGTGAGATGCCTTATTCACCGGAAAAGATCTGGCGCGCTCTCACCCAACCACACCTGATCGAGGAGTGGCTGATGAAGAACGATTTCAAGCCTGTCGTGGATCACCGTTTCAATTTCCGCGCAGACTGGGGCGCTGTCGAGTGTCTGGTCCGGGCAGTCGAGCCGAACAAGACGCTATCTTACACGTGGGCAGCCTATGGACTTGAAAGTGTCGTAACCTGGACTCTGACCGCTACGAGGACGGGAACCCATCTGCGCATGGAGCAGTCCGGTTTCCGGCCGGATCAACAGCAGGCCTATCAGGGCGCCAAGTACGGCTGGCAGAATTTCATCGGGAGCCTGGAACGCGTTGTCGCCGGGCTTCCCTGAAAATGCGCATGTCGCCCGATTTCATCCCCTTGCTGATCGCCGACAACTCGCTCGATGGCTAGGAAAGATCGCCTGTAACGGCGCACATCGCTTCGGCAAACGTGTCTGATCATCTTGGCTCACCGGCAAACTCCTGCCGCAATGCCGTCAGCCGGTCGAGCGCGGCGGCGGGCAACGGGCCCTTTTGGACGGCGGCGAGGGCATCGTCGAATTCTTGCGGCGTGGCCATGCCGACCAGGATGGTGCCCACGGCTGCCCGCGTGAGTGCAAACCGCGTCGCGGCTTCGGTCAGGCTTGCGGCAAACCCTTCCGTCACCAGCGGCATCAGGCGACGGGCGCGGGCGGTATCGGCGTCGTAGCTCATGGCCGAGCCGATCGGCTCGGGCGGCGGACTGGCAATCGAATGGCGCTCCGGCGACCCTGACAGGGCGCCACCGGCCAGCACACGGATGGCGATGACGCCGGTGCCGGCCGCCTTGGTGCGATCGAACAGCCGGCCGTAATCCTGCGCCGGGTAGTTTTGCGGCAATGCGACCGCCGCGGACGGATTGAGCATGTTGTAAACAACCTGGACGCTGTCGAAGGCTCCTGAGCCAATCGCCCGATGCAGCGCCGCGGTCTCGCCCACCGCCGTGAGGCCAAGGAAGCGCGTCTTGCCCTGTTGGCGCAGCCGCTCGAATACCGGCACTACTTCGCCAAGCACCTGCTGCGCGCTCAGCGCCGGCCCTCCGCCGCTCTCTGAAATTGAATTGTGCAGGTGGAAGATATCAACGTGGTCGCGCTGTAGCCGCGTCAGGCTCCCTTCAAGCGACTTGGTTACAGCGTCAGCAATGCAACCGCGGTCGGCGACCGGCAGCCGCACTTTCGTGCCGACAAACACATTTGCGGGTTTCAGGCTTTGTAGAACGCGCCCGAGATTCTTTTCCAACTCGCCGTCGCCATACTGCACCGCCGTGTCGAAGTAGTTCACGCCGGCGGCGAGGGCGCGTGCAACGGTGCGCTCCTGGTCGCGCGGATCGCCGCGCACCATCAGCCCACCGACCGCACCGCAGCCGAAGCCCAAAACCGAAAGCTGCATTGCGGTACGACCGAAGACGCGCGTTTCCATCGTTGTTTCTCCGCTGCGCCGATCAATAGCCGACCGCCACACCGTGCAGGTCGTAGGCGTCGGCGCGCTCGATCTTCACCGTGGCGATCTCGCCGACACGCAACGGCCGGTGGCTCGCGACATAAACCGCGCCATCGATCTGCGGCGCGTCTGCCTTGCTACGGCCTTTTGCGACGGTAGGGCCGACCTCGTCGATGATAACGCGCTCGCGGTTGCCGACTTTGCGCTTGAGCCGCTTTGCGGAAATCGCCTGCTGGTGCGCCATGAAGCGGTTCCAGCGTTCTTCCTTGACCTCGGCCAGTACCGGCGTGCCGAGATCGTTCGCCGCGGCGCCCCCAACCGGCTCGTAGCGAAAGCAGCCGACCCTATCGAGCTCGGCCTCGCCGAGCCATTCCAGCAGCAGCGCGAAATCCTTCTCCGTCTCGCCCGGGAACCCGACGATAAAGGTCGAACGGATGGTCAGGCTTGGGCAAATCTCCCGCCACTTTCGGATGCGTTCGAGTGTCCTTTCCTGCGCCGCAGGCCGCCGCATGCGCTTGAGCACATCGGGGCTGGCGTGCTGGAACGGCACGTCGAGATAGGGCAGCACCTTGCCGTCGGCCATCAACGGGATGACCTCGTCGACATGCGGGTAGGGATAGACGTAGTGCAGACGTACCCACACCCCGAACTCGCCAAGCTCGCGGGCGAGGTCGAAGAATTTCGCCCGTACCTCGCGGCCCTTCCATGTGCTGTGCGCGTATTTGACATCGACGCCGTAGGCTGACGTGTCCTGCGAGATCACGAGCAACTCTTTGACCCCGGCGGCAACCAGGCATTCGGCCTCGCGAAGCACGTCGGTGGCCGGCCGCGAAACCAGATCGCCGCGCAATCTTGGGATGATGCAGAACGTGCAACGATTATTGCAACCTTCTGAAATCTTTAGATAAGCGTAATGACGCGGCGTGAGTTTTATGCCCTCGGGCGGGATCAAATCGGTATAAGGATCATGCGCCGGGGGAGCCGCGCGGTGAACGGCCTCCAAAACACTTTCGTATTGCTGCGGCCCCGTCACCGCGAGCACGCCCGGATGCGCCGAAGTGATCTTCTCCGGCTCCGCCCCCATGCAGCCGGTGACAATGACCTTGCCATTCTCGGCCATTGCCGCGCCGATGGCCTCAAGCGACTCCAACTGGGCGCTTTCGAGGAAACCGCAGGTATTGACGATGGCGAGGTCGGCGCCGGCATGATCGCGCGTCAGTTCATAACCCTCGGCGCGCAACCGCGTGATGATGCGCTCGGAATCGACCAGCGCCTTCGGGCAGCCGAGCGAAACGAAGGAAATGCGGCGAGGTTGCTTGATCTGGCTGTTCATGGTGGCGGGTACATAGCATAGCGTGCCTGAATGGCGACACGCGGGCGGTTCCGGTAGAATCCTATCGCGGAAAGCGGCCGAATTCAGCGCCGCACGGCACCAAATCACTCGGGGAGGATGGTTATGAAATACAAAGCCTCTGTTCTTATTGCAGGGTTCATGGCGTGCCTGTTTGCAGGCGCGGCGCAGGCGGAAATCAAGACACAATGGGTGGACTACAAACAGGGCGACACGGCGCTGCAAGGCTATCTGGCCTACGACGACAGCTTGACGGGCAAGCGTCCGGGCGTGCTGTTGCTGCATCGCCGCGACGGCATGTCGGACCTGACACTGGAAAACGCCCGCATGTATGCGCAGCAGGGCTACGTGGTGTTCGCGCCGGATATCTTCGGCAAGGACATGCGGCCGAAGACCGTGCCGGAGATGCAAGCGCAAACGGCGATCTACACCAAAGACCGGCCACTGATGCGGGCGCGCACGCAGGCGGGGTTCGACGTGCTGCGCGCCAATCCGATGGTCGACACCTCGAAAATCGCCACCGTCGGCTATTGTTTCGGCGGCGAAGTAGGCGTCGAATTCGCCGAAACTGGCGCGCCGATCGTCGGCTCGGTCACGATCCACGGCTCGTTCCGTGGGTATCCCCCCGAAGGGGCGAAGAGCATTCACGGTCCGGTCCTGATCCTGCACGGCGCCGAAGATCCGGTCGCGCCGCTCTCCGAAGTCATCACGCTGATCGACCAATTGCGCGCCGCGAAGGTCGCTTTCGAACTCAACCTTTACAGCGGCACGGAGCACGGCTTTTCCACACCCAAGGATGCCGACGAAGAACGCGCCGACAACGAGTCCAAAGTCGCGGCCGCTCGATTCTTCAAGCAGGTTTTCGGACTGTGATGTCCAATTGTCATCATCCGCGAAGGCGGATGATCCAGTAAACGCGGAAGCCCGAGAGATATTCGCTATCGTTAGCGACTACTGGATGCTCCGCCTTGGCGGAGCATGACAGATAGGCGGCGCTAGCCGCGAGCCCCGTACGTCCTGACGCCCTGATCGGGCGCCCAAACCTTCGTCGGCAGTTTTCCGGCCTGCCAGAACACGTCGATCGGCATGCCGCCGCGCGGATGAAAATAGCCGCCGATGCGCAGCCACTTCGGTTTTAAGCGCGCAACGAGCTTCTTGCCGATCGCGACCGTGCATTCCTCATGGAACGCGCCGTGGCTGCGGAAACTGTTGAGGTAAAGCTTCAGCGATTTCGACTCCACCAGCCAGCCCCGGGGGACGTAGTCGATGACCAGCGTCGCAAAATCCGGCTGGCCGGTGACCGGGCACATGCAGGTGAATTCGGGAAACGTAAAGCGCGCGACGTAATTGGTGTCCCGATGCGCGTTGGGCACGCGGTCGAGGATTGCCACATCGGGCGAGGCGGGGATCGCCACGGGGCGGCCAAGTTGCCGGGATTTGTTCGCCATCGCGCACTGATGCCCCGCTTTGCCCGGACATGACAAGAGGCCGCCCGATCCTGTAGAAGCGCCGCATCTGCCAACCGGGAGCCGGCCGAACAACCATGACTGCAATAACAGACATCATCGGCCGGGAAATCCTCGACAGTCGCGGCAACCCGACAGTCGAGGTCGATGTGGTGCTGGAGGATGGCTCCCGCGGCCGTGCCGCGGTTCCGTCAGGCGCGTCGACAGGCGCGCACGAGGCGGTCGAACTGCGCGACGGCGACAAGAAGCGCTACATGGGCAAAGGTGTCCGTAGCGCTGTCGAGGCGGTCAACGGCGAGTTGTTCGATGCGCTCTCCGGCATGGATGCGGAGGCGCAGGTCAAGATCGACGAGACCATGATCGCGCTCGACGGCACGCCCAACAAGGGCCGCCTTGGCGCCAATGCAATTCTCGGCATCTCGCTTGCGGTCGCCAAAGCCGCGGCCGCGGCAAACAAGCTGCCGCTATACCGCTATGTCGGCGGCACCGCCGCACGGCTTTTGCCGGTACCGATGATGAACATCCTCAATGGCGGCGTGCACGCCGACAACCCGATCGACTTCCAGGAATTCATGATCGTGCCACTGGGCGCGAAATCTTTTGCTGAAGCATTGCGAACCGGTTCGGAAATCTTCCACACGCTGCGCGCCGCGCTGAAAGCCGCTGGCCACAATACCAATGTCGGCGACGAGGGTGGCTTTGCGCCTAATCTTCCGTCAGCCGAAGCGGCGCTCGATTTCGTGCTCGATGCCATCGGCAAGGCCGGATACCGGGTCGGCGACGACGTCAAGCTGGCGCTCGATCCGGCGGCAAGCGAGTTCTTCAAGGACGGCGGTTATCGCTACGAGGGCGAGGGGAAGACGCGCTCGATCGAGCAGCAGGTCGAATATCTCGCCGAACTCGTCAAACGCTACCCGATCGTCTCGATCGAAGATGGCATGGCCGAGGACGATTACGCCGGCTGGAAAAAGCTGACACAGGCTATTGGCAGCCGCTGCCAGCTTGTCGGCGACGACATTTTCGTGACCAACGTGGCGCGATTGTCGGACGGCATCAAGAACGGCATCGGCAATTCGATCCTGATCAAGGTCAATCAGATCGGTACGCTGACTGAAACACTGGCGGCGATCGAGACCGCCCACAAGGCCGGCTATACCGCGGTGATGTCGCACCGATCGGGCGAGACCGAGGATTCGACGATCGCCGATCTCGCGGTCGCCACCAATTGCGGGCAGATCAAGACCGGCTCGCTTGCCCGCGCCGACCGCACGGCAAAATATAATCAGCTTCTGCGCATCGAAGAGGAACTTGGCGCACAGGCGGCCTATGCGGGTCGCTCGGCATTCAAGGTGTTGGAGCAATCGTCATAGCCGGGCTTTTCCCAGGCATGACAACTGGTTGTGGCTCGCTTGTCCGGCTACCGCATGCGGGGGTATATCAAGGCGATGGATCAAACGCTCGAATTGAAGGCGGGCAACCGCCGGCTCGCGGTCGAAAGATTATGCGATTTTGTCGCCGCTTCGATCGACGCTGCGCCATCGTTCGAGACGCCATTCTATCATCTCGTACTTGAAAACGTGTTCCCGGAAGACGTCTATGCGGCAATGCTCGGCAATATGCCCGATGCTACGGACTATCGGCCGATGCACGGCCGCAGCAAAGGCCACGATCTCACCGACGGCACGCACACCCGCGTGAAAATCGATGTGTTTCCGGAATACATCCGTCATCTGCCGCCGCAAAAGCGCGCGGTGTGGGACGTGGTCGGCCGCGCGCTATGCTCCGCTGCGGTCCGCGCCGCGTTTGTCCGGCGACTGGCGCCAGCGCTGGAACGCCGCTTCGGTTCCGGCTTTGCCAAGACTGGGATGTATCCGCTCCCGGTGCTCACGCGCGACATTCCGGGCTATCTGATCACCCCGCACACCGACACGCGCTGGAAAGGCATCACCGTGCAGCTCTATCTGCCGTGCGATCGCTCGGTCTCCCATATCGGCACCATCTTTCACGCCAAGCGCGACGACGGCAGTTGCGGGCCGAAGGCGAAGCAAATGACGTTTGTGCCGAATACCGGCTATGCCTTCGCCGTTGGCACCGATACCTGGCATTCGGCCGATGCGGTCGGGCCTGAGGTGAAGACGCGTGACAGTATATTGCTGACGTATTTCGTCGATGCTGGCGTGCTGCGCGTGATGCGCAATCGCGCCAAGCGCGTCGGCAATTTCCTCCTCAGCGAGGTCCGCAACCGGCTGCCGTAAGCCCCGCCATTAATGCGGTTTTAAGTGGCTGCCACGCATGCTGGGCGGATGGTTACCCGCAAACGTCTGCGCTCGATCCTGACCGCGCTCGGTCTTTACGTCATGGCCGCGCTGTTGATCGGCTATTTCGGGGTGAACGCTTTCAGCGGCAATCACGGCCTCAAGGCCAAGGAAGATATCGACCAGCAGATTTCGACACTTTCGGCCGATCTCGACCGGCTCAAGCAGGAACGCATGCAGTGGGAACGCCGGGTCGCGCTGCTCAAATCCGACAAGATCGACCCGGACATGCTCGACGAACGCGCCCGCGCGTTGCTCGATTACGTCGATACAAACGATCTGACCTTCATGACCGTTTGGCGCGCAGCGGCCCAGGCGCCGGCCCGGCCTTGAACTTCGGACCGCTCTTCCCGAAATAATTTTTGCGGCAATGATTTGGGCGGCCAAACTCGCCCCGATTTGGCATGCCAAGCGCTTTCGCAATGGGGCGATTTCGGCTAATGGACTAAAGCGCCCGCCCGTGCCGTCTCGAGGACAATAATGGCCGTAGCCCAAGCCAAGCCTGCTGAACAAGAGCTCCGCCCGGACATCAACTGGGGGATGCATGAAATCGCAGTACCGGAATTCAGCAAGGATCAAGAGTTCCACGCGCTGGCCCAAATGCTGCAAATCCGGCGTTTCGAGGAGAAGGCCGGACAGATGTACGGCATGGGCCTAATCGGCGGGTTCTGCCACCTGTATATCGGCCAGGAGGCGGTCGTTATTGGCATGGCGATGGCGAAGAAGGACGGCGATCAGATGATCACCGGCTATCGCGATCATGGCCACATGCTGGCCTGCGGGATGGATCCCAAAGGCGTCATGGCGGAACTGACCGGACGCCGCGACGGCTATTCCAAGGGCAAGGGCGGCTCGATGCACATGTTTTCGCTCGACAAGCAGTTCTATGGCGGCCACGGCATCGTCGGCGCGCAGGTACCGCTCGGCACCGGGCTTGCATTCGCGAACAAGTATCGCGGCAACGACAGCGTATCGCTGACTTATTTTGGCGACGGCGCGGCCAACCAGGGCCAGGTGTACGAAAGCTTCAACATGGCCGAGCTGTGGAAGCTTCCGGTCGTCTATGTCATCGAGAACAACCGCTATGCCATGGGCACCGCGGTGCTGCGCTCCTCGGCGCAGACCGATTTTTCGAAGCGGGGTCTATCGTTCAACATTCCTGGCCAACAGGTCGACGGGATGGACGTACGCGCCGTGAAAGCCGCGGCCGAGCAGGCGCTCGCCTGGTGCCGTTCCGGCAAAGGCCCGATCATTCTGGAAATGATGACTTACCGCTATCGCGGCCACTCGATGTCCGATCCGGCAAAATACCGCACCAAAGAAGAAGTCGACAAAGTCCGCACCGAGCACGATCCGATCGAGCAGGTACGCAAACGCCTGCTCGACAAGAAATGGGCGACCGAGGACGAGCTGAAGAAGATCGATGCATCAGTGCGCGCCACCGTCAATGAAGCGTCCGAGTTCGCCACCCAGGACGCCGAGCCCAATCCATCTGAGCTTTACACCGATATGTATCGCTAACCGCGACCAAGCTTTTCGTGCCCGCGGCGCCGCCGGCATAAGACCAAAGAGTGAGCTATGCCGACCGAAGTTTTGATGCCCGCGTTGTCGCCCACGATGGAGAAGGGCAACCTCTCCAAGTGGCTCAAGAAGGAAGGCGACACCGTCAAATCCGGGGACGTGATCGCGGAAATCGAGACCGACAAGGCCACCATGGAGGTGGAAGCGGTCGACGAAGGAACGCTCGGCAAGATCCTGGTGCCGGAAGGCACCGCCGACGTCGCGGTGAATACGCCGATCGCCATGATCCTCGGCGAAGGCGAGGATGCAGCCTCTCTCAAGGACGGCAAGACCGCACCGCCCAAGCAGCCGGCAAAGGCGGAGCAACCCGCGCAACAGGAAAAAGGCGCAGAGTCGGCACCGCCAGCGCAGAAAGGCGAGTCGGCAAAGAAAGCCGATGCTCCAGCTCAGGCGAAGACGGGCACTGCCAAACCGCCGTCCGCTCCGATCACGCCCGAACCTGAAGTTCCTGAAGGTACCGAGCTCGTCACTATGACCATGCGCGAGGCGTTGCGCGACGCCATGGCCGAAGAGATGCGCCGCGATCCCGACGTGTTCGTCATGGGCGAGGAAGTCGCGGAATATCAGGGTGCCTACAAGGTAACGCAGGGCCTGCTCGAGGAATTCGGCGCGCGACGCGTCATCGACACACCGATCACCGAGCATGGCTTCGCCGGCCTCGGCATCGGTGCGGCGCTGGCCGGTTTGAAACCGGTCGTCGAATTCATGACTTTCAACTTCGCCATGCAGGCGATGGACCAGCTCATTAATTCGGCAGCCAAGACGCCCTACATGTCGGGCGGGCAGGTCCGCGTCTCGATCGTGTTCCGCGGCCCGAATGGCCCGGCGGCGCGGGTCGCTGCGCAACACAGCCAGGATTATTCATCTTGGTATTCGCACGTACCCGGCCTGAAAGTGATTGCGCCATCGACTGCGGCCGACGCCAAAGGTCTGCTCAAGGCCGCGATCCGCGATCCGAATCCGGTGATGTTCCTGGAAAATCGAGATTCTCTACGGCCACTCGTCGCCGGTGCCGAAGCTTGACGACTATGTGCTGCCGATCGGGCGCGCCCGCATCGTACGTTCCGGCACCGACGTGACTATCGTCGCTTGGTCGATGGGCATGACCTATGCACTCAAGGCCGCCGACGAACTCGCCAAGGAAAACATCTCCGCCGAGGTGATCGATCTGCGCACGCTCAAGCCAATGGACAGCGATACTATCATCGAGTCGGTAAAGAAGACCGGTCGGCTTGTCACCGTCGAGGAAGGCTGGAGGCAATCCGGCGTCGGCGCCGAAATCGCCGCCCGCATGATGGAAGAGGCGTTCGACTATCTCGACGCGCCGGTGGCGCGGGTGACCGGCAAGGACGTACCGATGCCTTACGCCGCCAATCTGGAAAAGCTTGCGCTGCCTTCAGTTGCCGAAGTCGTCGAGGCGGCGAAAGCCGTCTGTTACCGCTAACGCCCAGCCGGAACGTCATGCCCATCAACATTCTCATGCCGGCACTGTCGCCCACGATGGAGAAGGGCAATCTCTCCAAATGGCTCAAGAAAGAAGGCGACGCGGTCAAGACCGGCGATGTCATCGCCGAGATCGAGACCGACAAGGCAACCATGGAATACGAAGCCGTCGATGACGGCGTCATGGCAAAGATCGTGGTACCGGAAGGCACCGCCGACGTGGCGGTCAACCAGCTCATCGCCGTGATGGCGCAGGAAGGCGAGGACGTCAAAGCCGCCGCGGCCGGAGCGGGGAAGGGCGCCGCGCCGGCTGCGAAGGCGCCCAGCGCTAGCGCCGCTCCGCCGCCATTCCCGGCCGCTGCGCCTGCATCGAAACCGCAGGAAGCGAAGGCTCCTCCAGCGGCGCAACCGCGCGCTCCGGCGCCGCCGCCAACACCTGGGCCCGCGACCAACGGTCACGGCGCCGGCACCGACGTAAACCGCATCTTTTCTTCGCCGCTCGCTCGCCGACTAGCAAAAGAGGCCGGCATCGATCTTAACCGCATCGAGGGCTCCGGCCCGCACGGCCGCGTCATCGCTCGCGATGTTGAGGACGCTAAATCGGGCAAGGGATTGCGCGCGCCGGCCGCCACGCCAGGGGGCGCTCCGGCTTCTGCCGTCGCGCCGTCAATGTCGGACCAGCAGATCCGCGCGCTGTACGAAGACGGCTCCTACGATTTCGTCCCACACGACGGCATGCGGCGCACGATCGCGCAACGTCTCACCGCGTCCGTGCAGACTATCCCGCACTTCTACCTCACCATCGATTGCGACATCGGTAAGCTCCTCGACGCACGCGAGGAGATCAACGCATCGGCGCCGAAGGACAAGGACGGCAAGCCGGCCTACAAGCTTTCGGTCAACGATTTTGTCATCAAGGCGCTGGCGGTGGCGCTGCAACGGGTGCCCGACGCCAATGTGAGCTGGACCGAGGCCGGCATGCTTAAGCACAAGCACTCCGACGTCGGAGTAGCGGTCGCCATGCCGAATGGCCTGATCACCCCGATCATCAAAAGCGCTGAGACAAAATCGCTGTCGGCGATCTCCAACGAGATGAAAGAACTCGCGGCACGCGCGCGGGCGCGCAAACTCAAGCCGGCCGAATATCAGGGCGGCACCACCTCGGTGTCGAACCTCGGCATGTACGGCATCAAGGATTTCACCGCGGTGATCAATCCGCCGCAATCGACCATCCTCGCCGTTGGAACTGGGGAAGAGCGGGCAGTCGTGCGCAACGGCAAGATCGAAGCCGCTCACATCATGAGTGTGACGATGTCGTGCGACCACCGTTCGGTCGACGGCGCGCTCGGCGCCGTGCTCATCGGCGCATTCAAGGCGCTGATCGAAAATCCGGTGATGATGCTGGTGTGACGCTCAGGGTGTTTCAAGACCTTTGGTTCGGAACATCGCGACTGCATCCGGCGCTCGTAGCATCGCGATCAGCGATTTCACGGCAGCGCCATGGCTGCTCCCCACCATCACAGCGCCGACAAACACCGTGACGACGTTTAACTCGCTGGGAAACAGCCCGACGATCTCGGTGCCGGCGACATGCATCAGTTCGGGCTTTTGCTGAATGGCGATGTCGGCCTCGCCGCTGAGCAAAAGATCGCCGGAGAAGCCGCCGGCCGGCGGATGTTTGGTCTTGGCCTTGACGGCTGCGGCAATCCCCAGTCGTTCGATGAGCTGGCCGAAATAGACGCCGCTTGCGCCGCCCGCCGCCGGATCGGTGTAGGCAATGCCCTTTGCTCTGAGTAGCGCCTCCACAAATGCGTTTGGTGTCGAAATGTCGGGCTTGGGTGCGCCAGCTCTTACAGAAACTGCGGTCGCCGAACTGGCCAGTGTCACTTCAGTGCCGGGCACGATCTTGCCCGACTTGTTGAGCGCGTCGATGCCTGCTTGGCTGAGGATAAGCGCATCCGCTGTTTCGCCGGTCTCGATCCGCTTAAGCAGCATCGGCGCAGTCGACCAGGTAATTGCTAGCGAGCAGGCAAGCGCCTGCTCGAGCCTGGGAACCAACTCCTCCACGGCACCGCGCACGGCGATGGTGCTGAAAACCTTGAGCTCAGGCACAACGTTTCCCGTGGTTGCAAGATCAATACTACATACACCATTCGCGCTGCATTCAAACCCACAGGGAAGACGCAGTTCAGTGCAAGAATTAGCGCCTGTAAGCCCCAATTGCTGGTAGCTTGATGCCCTCATCGCGCAGAAACGAGTTGCGCGACGTGCTCGGAACTCGGAGCGTGCGGAAATAATGAAATACCCCAAATACGCCACGACCGTGATCGGCGCGCACAGCGTACCGGACTGGTACGAGGCACTCGACCGGCTGGTCGCCATGGGGCAACTGTCGATGGCATCGATGGCCGACGCTCAATTTCGCGTCGGCGAGGCGGCAATTCTCGATCAAGAACTTGCCGGTATCGATGTGGTTACCGGCGGAGAGATGCATCGGCGCACTCATAATAGGCATTCGCCGCCAAACGCGATGCTCAATCATTTTTGGCAGAAGATCCCCTCGTTCCAGGGGCCAACGCGGCCGAAGCCTATCACCGCGCATGACCCGAACGTCTTTCATCCGGCGGCAACTTGCCGGGGGCCGATTGCGGACAATATCGACCTCGGTCTGGTCGATGAGTTCATGACTGTGTCGTCGCTGACCAAAAAGCCGGTGAAGATCACGATGACCGGCCCGCACATGCTGGCAAAAGTTGCCTATGACGAGCACTATGGTGATATCGCCAAGATGATGGGCGATATCAGCAAACTCTTGCGACACAACCTGAAGATGGTGGCCGACGCCGGCTGTAAGCACATTCAGCTCGACGAGCCGCTTTTCACGATGTCCAGTGACAGCGAGGTTCTCGCTGCGGTCGATGCGATCAATCTGGCGATCGAAGATTTGCCAGCCGACGTCCATGTATCCACCCACATTTGCCAAGGCAATTACGCCGTCGGCAAGGAATACGACGCTCAGATCGGACATCGCTATTTCGACATCGGCCGTTACAAAGCCGACTGTGTCTGCAAGATCGAATGCTCCTCTTATCTCATCGAATACGACATGACGGACCATTACAAAGGCCTGCTGCACAATCAGCAGATCGGAGTCGGCGCGGTGGATGTGCAGGATCCTAAAGTCGAAACCGGCGAGACCGTGGCGGCACGGATCGCCAACTACAAATGGCTTGCGCCTGAGCAGACCATCGTCACAAGTTCCTGCGGCTTCAACCACCTGCCGCGCCATATCGCCGCCGGCAAGCTGCGAGCGATGACAGAAGCCAAGCACATTCTCGGCGGCTAGATCGTGAACGACACACCGGCCGCATTTTCCGACAGCGAAAGCGCCGAACTTCTGGTTCTGGCCGAGCAGATCGGCCGCATCGGCGTGATCGACTGGCAAGTGCAAGCCGGCACCGTCCGATTGTCGCCATATGCAAAGGCAATGTACGGAATCAATGAGTTCGACGGACGCTATGACAGTTGGATCGCAACCGTTCACCGCGAAGACGTGGTTCGGCTGCGTAACATCATCGCGACGGCCTTCGAAGAAAAAGTGCGCGAGTTTGAGCTCGATTTTCGTATCATTCGGCCGCAAGACAAAGAAATGCGCTGGATTCTGGCGCGACGCCTGGTTTTCTATGACGCCGGAGAAAAACCGTTCCGGGTCGTCGGCATCAGTGTCGATGTTACGGACCGCAAGCTCGAACTGTTCAAGTTACGCAGCTTCACTGAGACGCTAGAGGCAGCGGTCAAGCAACGCACGCATGAGCTCGAAGCTCGCACCCGCGAGCTTGAGGCCGAAAACGAAGCGCGCGCGCGCGCGGAGGAACTGCTTCGGCAATCGCTGAAAATGGAGGCCGTCGGTCAGCTTACCGGCGGCGTTGCCCATGATTTCAATAACCTATTGACCGTGATTCAGGGCGGTCTCGAGATGATCGGCCGTCAGGCCGCCAACCTGGAGGCCTCACCCGGCGTGTCGCGGATCGTTCGAGGCAAGGACATGGCACTCGAAGGCGTGCGGCGCGCGGCTCGTTTGACAGAGCGCCTTCTGGCGTTTGCCAGGCAACAGCCTTTGGCACCCAAAGCCCTCGATCCGAACAGACTTGTAGGAGGCATTTGCGAATTTCTGCGTCGGACGGTCGGCGAAACAATCGCTTTGGAGACCGTCCTGGCGGGCGGGATCTGGGTGACGCAAGCGGATGTCAACCAACTGGAAAACGCCATCGTCAATCTGGTCGTCAATGCACGCGACGCGATGCCGAATGGCGGCAAGGTGACGATCGAAACCGCGAATTGCCACCTCGACGACGCCTACGTCAGAAAGCTCACAGAACCCGTCAAGACCGGGCAATATGTGATGATTTCCGTGTCGGATACGGGGACCGGGATGGATCAGGCAACTCTTGAACGCGCCTTTGAACCGTTCTTCACCACTAAAGGCGTCGGCAAGGGCACCGGTCTGGGATTGAGCCAAGCCTACGGCTTCGTACGCCAGTCGGCGGGACACATGGCGATATACAGCGAGGTCGGTGAGGGCACGACCGTGAAAATCTATCTACCGCGCCACCACGGCAAAGAGGATGCCGCGGACGAGATCGAACGGTCAACCGGCGACAGTCAGTCGCTTGGTGCCGAGACAATTCTCGTGGTCGAAGACGATGAAGCACTGCGACTCTATACAGTCGAGATATTGAGCGATCTCGGATACAACGTGCTAGCGGCTGCGAACGGCGCCAGCGCCTTGGAAATTATCGGCCGCGGACATGACATCGACCTTTTGTTCACCGATATCGTGATGCCTGGCGGCATGAACGGACGGCAACTCGCTGACGAAGCTCTCAGGCAACGGCCCACGCTCAAGGTTTTGTTCACGACCGGATACACCGCAAATGCCATCGTTCATCACGGGCGGCTCGATCCGGATGTTGAATTGATTTCAAAGCCGTTTACCTACAATTCGCTCGGCCGCAAAATCAGGGCGCTGCTTGATACACACCAGAATTGAGGGAGACGGCGTGACCGGGCGCGTAATCTTAGGCTGCCAATGGACGACCTGATCGCAGGCTATCGCCGTTTTCGCGCCGGCACCTGGCGCGCCGAGCGCTCCCGCTTCGAAGCATTGAGCCGGCTTGGGCAACGGCCGCGCGCGCTGGTGATCGCATGCTCGGACAGCCGGACCGATCCGCAAATGGTGTTCAATGCCCGGCCGGGCGAGCTGTTCGTGATCCGCAACGTAGCCAATCTGGTGCCACCCTACGGTCCCGACGACCAGCCGCATGGCGTCAGCTCCGCAATCGAATTTGCGGTGCGTTCACTCCAAGTGCGCGAAATCGTCGTGCTCGGCCATGCCATGTGCGGTGGCATCAAGGCGCTCTTGAACGGCATCCCGGACGAGACGTCGGATTTCGTCGGCCAGTGGGTCCACATCGCTGAGCCGGCGAAACAACGAGCTTTGGCCGCGCCGCCGGACCAGCAAGAGCAGGTCTGCGAACACGAGACGGTCCGCCTCTCGCTCGACAACCTGATGACGTTTCCGTGGATCAAGGACGCGGTTGAAGCCGGCCACATCACGCTGCATGGCTGTTTTTTCGACATTCGTTCCGGCATCCTCGAACGGCTTGGCGAGGATGGAATTTTCCAGCCGATTTCCGACTGATAAGCTTGCTATAAGATTTGCCGCCGGTCCCCCATATAAGGGGCATCCGGGACGCGCGAGGCATTGAATGGCAGATACCAGTTTCGACATCATCATCGTTGGCTCCGGGCCGGGCGGCTACGTGACGGCGATCCGCGCCGCGCAGCTCGGCTTTAAGACCGCCATCGTCGAGCGCGAATATCTGGGCGGCATCTGCCTGAATTGGGGATGTATTCCGACGAAGGCGCTGCTGCGCTCGGCGGAGATTTTCCATTACATGCAGCACGCCAAGGATTACGGGCTCTCGGCGGGCGAGGTGAGTTACGATCCGAGTGCCGTGGTGAAGCGCTCGCGCGCCGTGTCGAAGCGCCTCAATGACGGCGTCGGCTTCCTGATGAAGAAGAACAAGGTCACGGTGATCTGGGGCGAGGCGGTCATCGACGCCCCCGGCAAGATCACCGTCAAAACCGGCCGTGGCGAAGCGCCGAAAGGCGCTCTCGGCGCCGGCGCCTACCAGGCCAAGCACATCATCATCGCGACCGGCGCGCGGCCCCGTGTGCTGCCAGGACTCGAGCCGGACAAGAAACTGGTCTGGACCTATTTCGAGGCGATGGTACCGGACAAAATGCCGAAATCGCTGCTCGTCGTCGGCTCCGGCGCCATCGGTATCGAGTTCGCCTCGTTCTACCGCACCCTTGGCGCGGACGTGACCGTGGTCGAGGTGCTGCCGCAAATCCTGCCGGTGGAGGATGCTGAGATCGCTGCCTTCGCGCGGAAAAGCTTCGAGAAGCAAGGCATCAAGATTTTCACCGGCGCCAAGGTCACCAAGCTCGACAAGAAAGACGACAGCGTCACCGCAACGATCGACGACGGCAAGGGTGGCACGCAGACGCTCACCGTCGATCGCGTCATTGCCGCGGTCGGCGTCGTCGGCAATATCGAAAATCTCGGGCTGGAAAAACTCGGCGTGAAGACGGATCGCGGTGCCATCGTCATCGACGGCTTATGCAAGACCAACGTGCCTGGAATTTACGCCATCGGCGATGTCGCTGGCCCGCCGCTCCTCGCGCACAAGGCGGAGCACGAGGGCGTCATCTGCATCGAAGCCATCAAGGGGCTGCATCCGCACCCGATGAACAAACGCATGATCCCCGGCTGTACCTATTGTACCCCGCAAGTCGCTTCGGTCGGGCTCACCGAACAGGCCGCGAAGGATCAAAAGATCGAGGTCCGCGTCGGCCACTTCCCCTTCGTCGGCAACGGCAAGGCCATCGCGCTCGGCGAGGATCAGGGCATGGTCAAGGTCATTTTCGACAAGAAGACCGGCCAGCTCCTCGGCGCGCACATGGTCGGCGCTGAGGTCACCGAGCTGATTCAGGGCTACGTGATCGCGATGAATCTCGAGACCACCGAAGAAGAGCTCATGCACACCGTATTCCCGCACCCCACTCTGTCGGAAATGATGAAGGAGGCGGTGCTCGATGCTTACGGAAGGGTGTTGAATATTTAACGTCATTCCAGGGCCGAGCGCAGCGAGGAGCCCGGAATGACGACTATCCCACCAATCCCGTCATCGGTTTCACATCAGCGCTGCCCGGGAAAACATTAGCGGCCAGCGCTCGGTCATCGGCACGTAGGTGATCTTTCAAAATACCCTTGAGCACGGCGCGCAGATCAGTGGTCGGCTTGAGATCACGGGCCTCGTAGAGGTTGGCTTCCTTGAGCCCCGGCCAATCGGCGATCACGCGGCCGCCCTTGAGCGCGCCACCGACAAGCAATGCCACTGTCGCCGTGCCATGGTCGGTGCCTTCTGTGCCGTTGATGCGCGCGGTGCGGCCGAACTCGGTGACGAGCGCCACGACAGTCTCGCTCCAGGCGGTTCCCATATTGGTCTTGACCGCATCAAGCGCGCCGTCGAGCGCGCCGAGCAATTGCGAGAGCCGTGCCGTTGGCGATGCCTTCGTTGAAATGCGTATCCCAGCCGTCGAGCGCGAGCGCGCCGACGCGCGGCCCGTCCGGCCGCGCCAGGAATTTCGCCGCGGTGCCGGCGACCTCAGCGAAGTAAGCGCGCACCTGGCCCGGCGCCACGCCGCCCGGTTTTTGGTTCATCTCGCCGGACTGCTCGATGGCGGTCAGCTTGCCGTTATCCTCGAGCACGCTTGCCAGTTTCAAATCGGACTGCCGATAAAGGTCGAGCAGGCGCTGCGCCGTGTCGGCGCTTGCCGGCTGCACCCGCTGCGGCGACCACGACAGAACCGGCGCCGGCCCGCGCACGATCAGCGGCGTAACCGGACCGACAGCAAAGGCCTTGCCTTGCTTCGGATCGACGCGTCCCGCCGCCGCGAGCCCGGAGAGCGCGCGGTTTAGCCAGCCGCTGTCGCTCACTCCGGGTTTGGCCAAGCCGCTTTCGAGCAAGTCCTGACCGTCGAAATGCGAGCGTTCGCGATACGGTGTCGCGCAGGCGTGAACGATGATCGCCTCGTTCGCAGCATACATCCGATTCAAGTTCGGCATTGCCGGGTTGAGAGCAAAGTAGTCGTTGAGCTTGAGCGCCGGCATCTTGCCGTCGAGCGTCAAGGCATTGTCGCCGCGTAGCGTGATCCAGTCCGGATCGCCGACCGGAGCGACAGTGGCAAGGCCATCGAGCGCACCGCGCAGCACGATGGCGAGGAAGCGCGGATCGCGGCCCTCCGCGCGCGCCAGCCGCGGTGCATAGGCCCAGGCGAACAGCGTGCCGGAGGACAGCAGCAACTGGCGGCGCGAGGGGCTATGGAGGTTCATCATTGTCAGCTCCGCAAAAATTCTGGCGACATGACAAGGAGCGTCAAAGCCTGGGCGCGGGTTTCCGCGCGCCCGACGGTCTGCCGCGTCTCGGCCGAGGCGAGGGGGCCGAGGCCCGCCTCGAGCAGCGCCAGCGGATCGACATTCGCGGCGACACGAGCGGCAAACTCGTTGGCGATATCGAGACGATGGGGCACACCATCGATCCAGGCGGCTTCCGTATCCGGATAGCCGTTTGGAGCGGGCGGCCGCCACAGCGCCTCGCCAAGCGCAGCCTGCGCGCCGACCACGCGGCCGATGGCATTTGGCGGCAAAACCCCGGGTCCCGCCAACCGCAACATTGCGACAATCCACGCCGACGGCGGCTTGAGCTTGCTCCTCTGCGGCGCCCAGGATTCATCCGCCGTCACCAGAGTCCGCGAGACCTCCTTCAGGTCGCCGTAGCTGTACTTGAAAGTCTGTTCCAGTTTTGCGACCAACGCCGGCGGCGGTTCGTCGGCGACGAAATGACGCGCAAGTTTTTCGGCGATGTGTTGCGCCGTTGCCGGGTGTCGGGCGAAATCGGTAAGCACGGCGCGGCCTTGTCCGAGGCCGGTGTCGGGATAAGTCTTGCCGAGCACAGTCTTGTCGCCCGGCTCGTGCAGGCGCTTGGCAAAGGCGAACTCGCCGCCATGCTCGGGCTCGATCGGCGGGATCCAGGTCCAACCCGTAATCACATTAGCAAAGCTCGTGACGTCTTTTTGGGTGTAGCCGCTGCGCACACCGAGCGTATGCAATTCCATGATTTCGCGGGCTAGGTTTTCGTTCAATCCCTTGTCACGATTGATGCCGGCAACGGAATCCGGGCCCATCGATTGTTCGTTGTCGAGATACACCAGCATGGCCGGATGGCTCTCGGCCGCTTGCAGCATATCGACGAAGTGGCCGAGCACGTGCGGGCGGATGGCCTCGCGCTCGTAGGGGCCGGCCATCGCAACGACCTTATCCGCGGAAATGCAGAAATGGTTCGACCAGAACCAGACCAGTCGCTCGACAAATCCGGTCTCCGCGCCGGTAGCGGCGTCGACGCGGGCTTTGGCTTCGCTGAGGAAGAGTTGTTGCGGTAGCGGCGGCTGGTTCTCTCCGGGTTTTTGCCCGGGCACCAGGTCGGCCGAAATCGCGGCGATGGCCTCGGAGGCCGCGGGCACCATGGTGCCGGCATCAGATTGCTTCTGAATACGCTGCGTCAGCTTTTGCTGCGCCTGCCGCTCAGCCTGAAAGTCAAACACTGCGCGCGCGGCTTCACTGCTAGTTGGCAGCCCCCCAATCACAGCGCTGACTGGCGCGCGATCCAGATCGGCCAGCATCGCTCCGCGTGGATCGCCTGCAATGGCGGCAATCTGATCGCGGACAGGCCCGAATCCGAACCGGTGCAAGGCCAGCGCCGCTGCTTCGTCGCCACGTGCCGTCACAGGAAATCCTCCCGCGAGGAATCGAATGTTTCCGGGTCGTAGGAAGCGATTTTATTGTGGCAAAAGTTACGTCCGGAAGTGCGAAAAGCCGTTTGAATTCTTACATTTCGTTCACGAACTTCATTGCTGCGGCAGTATCAGCCGCGTCTTGCGGCGCAGCAATCAGGCTCGTAAGTAACTGATGCGGAAGGATAGCCGCGCGGAGCCGTCATGGCTGTCGTGATCAAAGCCGTATTAGGACCATCCGGTGCGCCGCGCCATCCGGAAAAGGCGCACCGGTCGGATCAGCCGTCGGCGCCCAAGCCTGATTGGATTCGCGTCAAAGCCCCGGTTTCGCCGGGTTATCTCGACACGCAGCGAATCGTGCGAGCCAACGGGCTGCACACGGTGTGCGAAGAGGCCGGCTGCCCGAATATCGGCGAATGCTGGGAGAAAAAGCACGCCACATTCATGATCATGGGCGACACCTGCACGCGGGCTTGCGCGTTCTGCAACGTCAAAACCGGGCTGCCCGGCGCGCTAGATCCTGACGAACCCGCCCATGTTGCCGAAGCAACCGCCAAACTCGGGCTTGCCCATATCGTCATTACCTCCGTCGATCGCGACGATCTCGCCGACGGCGGAGCAGGGCACTTTGCCGCCGTCATCCGCGCCATCCGTGCGCGATGCCGCGAGACCACGATCGAAGTGCTGACGCCGGACTTTCTGCGCAAGGAAGGCGCCGTGGATGTGGTGGTCGCGGCACGCCCCGATGTGTTCAACCACAATCTCGAGACCGTGCCGTCGAAATACCTCGCGGTACGTCCCGGCGCGCGGTACTTCGCCTCGATTCGCCTGTTGCAGCAGGTCAAGGAACTCGACCCGCAAATGTTCACCAAATCCGGAATCATGGTCGGACTCGGCGAGGAACGCAACGAAGTGCTGCAAGTGATGGACGATCTGCGAGCCGCCGACGTCGATTTCCTCACCGTCGGCCAGTATCTGCAACCGACGCGCAAACATCATCCAGTCATGCGCTTTGTGCCACCGGAAGAATTCGAAACATTGGCGACGATAGCCTATGCAAAAGGATTCCTCATGGTCTCGGCATCGCCGCTGACCCGCTCCTCGCACCACGCGGGCGAGGATTTTGTCCGGCTGAAGGCGGCGCGCGCGGCGCGTTGAATTTTTGATGCCGCAATTTACGACCACACGGCGGGTGGGGCATTCCGCGACCGACATGTTCCGTCTCGTCGCCGACGTCGAGCACTATCCTCAATTTGTGCCGCTGTGCCGTTCGCTCGCTGTACGGAAGCGGAGCAAGGACGGCGAGGGGAGGGAAGTCGTTGTCGCCGACATGACGGTTGCCTACAAATTCATCCGCGAAACTTTTACCAGCCGTGTCACTCTCGACCGGTCGACGTTCGAAATTCTGGTCGAATATCTCGAGGGCCCGTTTCAGAAAATGAACAACCGCTGGACTTTTCGTCCCGAGGGTGAGCACGCTTGTGAGGTTGAATTTTTCATATCCTATGAATTCCGCAGCCGCACGCTTGGCATGCTCATGGGCACCATGTTCGACGCCGCATTCCGCCGCTTTGCCGTGGCGTTCGAAAAGCGTGCGGATGAAGTGTACGGCACGTAGCTGCACCGGTTCTCGAATTACTGTGAGATATGCTGGCAGCGTCCGGTAGATCAGCGCCTATCAGAGTTTCTGGTGCGTTTCGGCACGCTGGTCCACTGCCAACTCCGAGAGCAGCGCAAGTGCTTCTACGACCGAGCGCTCACGCACGCGGCGCCGTCCGATTTTTCCGTAGAGCCGCATGCGCGCAATCCGTCTGCCGTCGCGGCTCGCGGCTGCAAAATGCACGAGGCCTACCGGTTTTTGCTTCGAGCCCCCGCCCGGACCGGCGATGCCGGTGATAGCTACCGCTAAGTCAGCTTGCGAGTGTTTCAGTGCGCCAACAGCCATGGCGATAGCGGTTTCGGCGCTGACCGCGCCGTGGCGATCGAGCGTTCTAACCGGCACGCCGAGCAGCGCCTGTTTCGCGGCATTCGAGTAGGTCACGAAACCGCAATCGACGACGTCGGAGGAACCGGCGATTTCGGTCAGCGCGGCAGCGACCAAGCCGCCGGTACAGGACTCCGCCGTGGCGACGTGCAGGTCATGGGCACGGCAGAGTTTGAGAACGCGCTTTGCCTGGATACGCAGCGCGGCGTCGCTCACGCCGCGCTCCACGGCAGCCGCACCGTCGCCGTCGCCATGGCAAAAATACCTTCGCCACGGCCGGTGAAGCCAAGCTGCTCACTGGTCGTCGCTTTGATCGCGACGCGATCTTGCGAAATCCCCGCAATCGCGGCAATTCGTGCACGCATGGCGTCGCGATGCGGCGATACGCGCGGGGCCTCGCACACCACTGTGATGTCGAGGTGGGCGATCATGCCGCGACGCGCCCGCACCCGATCGCAGGCAAAGGCAAGGAAGCGGTCGGACGACGCACCCTTCCACTGCGGATCGCTCGGCGGAAAGTGCAGGCCGATATCGCCCTCGGCAAGCGCTCCGAGGATGGCGTCGACCAGCGCGTGCAGCGCCACGTCGGCATCGGAGTGTCCGGTCACCCCGCGCGAATGTGGAATTCGCACACCGCCCAGCATGACGTGATCGCCGTCGGCAAACGCATGCACGTCGAAGCCGTTGCCGGTACGCACATCGGCAAGGGCGGCGGCGCGTATTGCTTCCGCGCGCAGAAAATCGTCGCTGGTGGTCAGCTTCACGTTGCCTTGCTCGCCGTCGAACACGCTGACGGGATGGCCCGCCCATTCGGCAAGTGCCGCATCATCGGAGAAATCCTCCCGGCCTGCGGCGGCCGCCCGCCGGTGCGCACCAATGATCAGGTCGAAATCGAACGCCTGCGGCGTTTGCACGGTTCGCAACAGGTTGCGATCGAGTGTTTCGGTCACAACCGCGGCGGCGTCGATTTTCTTCACCGTGTCGGCAATAGCGATGGCCGGCACGGCGGCGCCGCGATCCTTGGCCGCGGCGATGGCGCGGCCAATGAGCGCGCCGGAAACGAATGGGCGCGCGGCATCATGGATAAGAACGAGCGCGGGCGCACTGGCGCTCAATCCCTCGAGGCCGGCGCACACCGATGCCTGCCGCGTCGCGCCGCCCCACACTGGCGGCAGCAGTTTGTGCAAGCCGGCAGTGGCGGCGCGAAATATCTCCTCATCCTGGCGGTGAATGACCGGCTGTACCGCACTGATCTGCGGATGAGATAGAAATGCCAACAGCGCCGGACGGATAACCGGCTCGCCGGCCAATTCACGATATTGCTTGGGAACGTCACCGCCCGCGCGCAGGCCACGGCCGCCTGCAACGACAACAGCAGCGATCAGGTCGGCCATATCATCACGCTCCCCGTTCGGCAAATTTCGGCTTCGCTTTAGCGCATGTGCTCGGGATGTGCGAACCGCGTGACGATCAGATGACTGGGGGAGCACTGATTGTCACAAATGTCAGGTCGCCAGACTGTGCACACGGGTTAGGTATATTGCAGTGCAGCACTTGCGCAGAATCTAGTTTTGGCTAAACTCTAAGCAGCTCTTCGGTCACGCCTAATTCGTGTGCAAATGCCGCTGGCCCGCACCCCGTGCGAAAACCGGCTAAACCATTGAGAGAAAGGCATTTTCTGCCGAATTTCCGTCGCGAAGACTGTTTGGTTTCGGGGACGTTTGGATGAGCATGGCCGAAAACCTCCTGACTTCGGCAACAGCTGATGTGGTGCTGAACGCACTGCCACATCCTGTCATCGTAGTGTCACCGGACGGGAAAGTGAGCGATGCAAACGCAGCGGCGGAGGCATTTTTCGAGGTCTCGGTAACGCATTTGCGGCGCCATCTGCTGCGCGATCTTGTGCCGTTTGGCAGCCCATTGCTGACGCTGATCGAGCAGGTGCGTGCGCGCGGCGCGCCCGTCAACGAATACAAAGTTGATCTTGGCACGCCGCGCAATCCGGGCGACCGGCTGGTCGATCTCTACGTGGCGCCTTTGCCGGAGCAACCGGATTCCGTCGTCGTGATGCTGCAAGAGCGCACCATCGCGGACAAGATGGATCGGCAGTTGACCCATCGTGGCGCCGCGCGTTCGGTGATCGCGCTTGCCGCGATGCTGGCGCATGAGATCAAAAATCCACTATCCGGCATTCGCGGTGCCGCGCAATTGCTCGAGCAATCTGTCGACGACGACGATCGCACGTTGACGCGGCTGATCTGCGATGAGGCCGATCGCATCGTAAAGCTCGTCGACCGCATGGAAGTTTTCGGCGATGAGCGCCCTATCGAGCGCGAGCCAATCAACATTCATGTAGTGCTCGATCACGTGAAGCGGCTGGCGCAAAGCGGCGTCGCCAGGCACATCAAGTTCGTCGAAGAATACGATCCGTCGCTGCCGCCAATCCTGGCGAATCGCGACCAGCTCATTCAGGTGGTTTTGAACCTGATCAAGAACGCGGCCGAAGCCATCGGCGAAGCGTCCAATGGCGGCGAGATCGTACTGTCCACGGCGTTCCGGCCCGGCGTGCGCCTCTCGCTGCCGGGAGCGAAAGCGCGCATATCGCTGCCGCTCGAAATCTGCGTCAAGGACAACGGACCGGGCGTGCCCGACGAATTGATGCCGCATCTGTTCGATCCATTCGTGACGACGAAGCCAACCGGATCGGGTCTCGGGCTGGCGCTCGTGGCCAAGATCATAGGCGATCACGGCGGCATCATCGAATGCGAGTTGCAGCCGCGTCGAACCGTTTTTCGCGTTCTTATGCCGGTCTACACGGGTGAGGGTGCCGCGCCGGATGCCCTCCAGTCACGAGGGGATCACTGATGCCCGCGGGGAGCATTCTCGTCGCCGACGACGATGCCGCTATCCGGACTGTGCTTAATCAGGCGTTGTCGCGCGCCGGGTACGAGGTTCGCTCGACCGGTAACGCCGCAACGCTATGGCGCTGGGTCAGCCAGGGCGACGGTGATCTCGTCATCACCGACGTGGTGCTGCCGGACGAAAGCGCCTTCGATCTGCTGCCGCGGATCAAGAAAGCGCGGCCGGATTTGCCGGTGCTCGTCATGAGCGCGCAGAATACCTTCATGACCGCGATCCGCGCTTCCGAGCGCGGCGCCTACGAATATCTGCCGAAGCCATTCGATTTGAAGGAATTGATCGCCATCGTCGGCCGCGCGCTGTCGGAGCCGAAGGAAAAAGTGCGGCTGCCGGCGAAAGTCGAGGACTTCGAATCCATTCCGCTGGTCGGGCGCTCGCCGGCAATGCAGGAAATCTACCGCGTGCTGGCGCGGCTGATGCAGACCGATCTGACGGTCATGATCGCGGGCGAGTCCGGCACCGGCAAGGAACTTGTCGCGCGCGCGTTGCACGACTACGGCAAGCGTCGCACCGGGCCGTTCGTCGCCATCAATATGGCCGCAATCCCCCGCGATCTCATCGAGTCGGAATTATTCGGCCACGAGAAGGGCGCCTTTACCGGCGCAAATTCACGCAGCGCCGGCCGCTTCGAGCAGGCCGAGGGCGGCACGCTGTTCCTGGACGAAATCGGCGACATGCCGATGGAGGCGCAAACGCGGCTCCTGCGCGTGCTGCAACAGGGCGAGTACACCACGGTCGGCGGTCGCACGCCGATCAAGGCCGATGTGCGGATTATCGCCGCGACCAACAAGGACTTGCGGCAGCTCATCCAGCAGGGCCTGTTCCGTGAAGATCTCTTCTTCCGGCTCAACGTCGTGCCGTTGCGATTGCCTCCCTTGCGCGAGCGCACCGAAGACATTCCTGATCTGATCCGGCATTTCTTTACGGTCGTGGAACGCGAGGGATTGCCGCCCAAGCAGATCGATCAAGCGGCGTTCGATCGGCTCAAACGACACCGCTGGCCGGGCAATGTGCGCGAACTTGAAAATCTGGCCCGCCGCCTCGCCGCACTCTACCCGCAAGAGACCATCAGCTCCGCCGTCATCGACGCCGAGTTGTCGCAACCGACGCTGACGGCGCCCGGCGAAACCAGCCGATCGGACGACAATCTTTCGGTCGCGATCGAGCGTTATCTTGCGAAGTACTTTTCAGGATTTGACGACGACTTGCCACCGCCCGGGCTCTACCACCGTATCCTGCGCGAGGTTGAAGGTCCGCTTCTGTCGGCTGCGCTGGCGGCGACGCGGGGCAATCAGATTCGCGCCGCCGATCTGCTCGGCGTCAACCGCAACACGTTACGCAAGAAAATCCGCGACCTCGAGATTCAGGTTTACCGCACCGGCGGCGGCTAGGGTATTTGCCCCAAGCACTGCTTTCAGATGCGTGCTGACCGGGCATGATCGCGGCACCTTGCGGTTAAATCACGCTGCCGACCTTCGCGGCGTGCAGCGGGCCTAGCGGGCATGAAAGCGGTCAAGGCTAATAGCCGCCAATGAATTGTCGCAATCAGGCAACATTGTTGTATAAAAGCATCACTCGGGAGGCGGGCCCCGAGCACTGAGTTGTGTCCTTTTAGCCCGGCATCAGACTTTTTACGCGTTCGAAGCGTCTGGC
Source organism: uncultured Alphaproteobacteria bacterium (assembly GCA_963813825.1). Classification (GTDB taxonomy): domain Bacteria; phylum Pseudomonadota; class Alphaproteobacteria; order Rhizobiales; family Xanthobacteraceae; genus BOG-931. Next base: position 62,653 of record CAWFBB010000014.1, on the reverse strand, counting down.
AGCGTATGAAATGGCAACAATTGAACAAGCCGCGCCGATCGAGCCGGCCGCAGCCGCACCGATGCCCATCGCATCACGCCTGATTGGGGCGATCGCGGTCGGCGCCGCGCTGTTGTCGGCGACTGCAACCTTTCTGGTGCTCGCCGGTCTCACCCCGATCTCGCCGGTACACGAAGTTGTGGTGACGCTGCTTTGCGTCAATGCAGCGACCGGATTTTTGTTGCTTGCCATCATTGGGCGAGAGGTCTGGGCCGTAGTGCAAGCGCGCCGGCGCGGGCGGGCGGGCTCGCGCCTGCACGTGCAGATCGTGGGACTGTTCGTCGTCATCGCTGCGGTTCCCACCATTCTCGTTGCCGTCGTCGCCTCGACAACGCTCGATCGCGCGCTCGACCGTTTTTTCTCGAGCCGTATGCGCGCCATGATCGAGCAATCGGTCACCGTGGCCGATGCCTACGTGAACGAACACGCCCAAAACCTGCGCGCCGAAGACATGGCCATGGCCTTCGACGTCAACCGCGCCAAGCCGCTGTTCGATCAGGACCGTGAGCGCTTTCGGCAGTTCCTGACATCACAAGCCACCGGCCGCAGTCTGTCTGCCGCGATCATCATCACACCGGACGGCTCGACCGTCGAGCGCGCCAACGTGACGATGGAGCAGAAGATCGTGCTGCCGTCGCAGGAATTGCTGCGTAAGGTCACTGACACCGATCCGCAGGCTGCGCTCATTCCCGAGGGCGATCATGTCGCCGCCGTGGTCAAGCTGCGCGATTACGACGACATGTATCTCTACGTCGCGCGGCTACTCGATCCGCACGTCGTACAGCAACTGCGCAATACGCAGGAAAGCGTCAACGACTACGCCACTCTCGAAGCACGGAGGCTCGGAATCCAGGTCGCGTTCGCGCTGATGTTCGCGGTGATCGCCCTGATCGTGCTGCTGTCATCGGCGTGGATCGGGCTCGACTTCGCCAACCGGCTGGTGGCGCCAATCCGCCGCCTGATCGGCGCCGCCAACGTGGTTTCGACCGGAAACCTGCACGTTCAGGTCCCGATCCACCGCTCGGAGGGCGACCTCGCCCGTCTCGGCGAGACGTTCAATAAGATGACGCACGAGTTGCGCACGCAGCACGAAGACATTGTGCGCGCACGTGACCTCATCGACAGCCGGCGGCGGTTCACCGAGGCCGTGCTATCGGGCGCCAGCGCCGGCGTCCTCGGCGTCACCGCCGACGGGCGCCTTACGATCCTCAACCGCTCGGCCGAGCGGCTCATTGGACGCACCGAAAGCGAAGCACTCGGCCGGCCGCTGATCGAAGTCGCACCCGAACTCGCCGAGATTTTCGAGGCGGCGCGCAGCAGTAATCAACGCCTCCTCCAGCGTCAGGTCACCCTGATGCGCGACGGCCAGGAACGCAATTTCTCCGTGCGCGTCACCAGTGAGCAGGCGACCGAAGCCGAGCACGGCTACGTCATCACCATCGATGACATTACGGAATTGGTGTTAGCGCAGCGCTCGACGGCCTGGGCCGACATCGCGCGCCGCATTGCTCACGAGATCAAGAACCCGCTGACGCCGATCCAGCTTTCGGCAGAGCGGCTGCGCCGCAAATACGGAAAATCCATCACCGATGATCCTGCGGTCTTCCAACAGTGCACCGACACCATCATCCGGCAGGTCGACGACATCAAGCGCATGGTCGACGAATTCTCTCGCTTTGCCCGCATGCCGAAGGCCGTGATGACGGACGAGGATGTTGCCGACACCGTTCGCCAAGTCGTGTTCCTGATCCGTGTCGCTCACCCCGACATCGATTTCGACGTTGAACTGCCGGCCGAGGCTATGTCGGCGCGCTTCGACCGGCGACTGATCTCGCAGGCGCTGACCAATATTGTGAAGAATGCCACTGAAGCGATCGCCGCGATGCCGGTCAGCGAGCTTAGCGGACGCGGGCGCATCGTCGTCAGCGCGCAACGTGAGGGCAAAGACGTCGTCATCGATGTCGTCGACGACGGCATCGGGCTACCGAAAGAAAATCGGGCGCGGCTGCTCGAACCCTATGTGACGACACGCGAAAAGGGCACCGGCCTCGGCCTGGCCATCGTCGGCCGCATTCTGGAAGAGCATGGCGGACGCATCGAGCTGCGCGATGCGTCGGACAAGATTCCAGGCACCCGCGGTGCTTGGATGCAATTGCGTTTCGCAGCGGAAACACCGACGGCCGCCGAAAAAGCTGAACCGCGCCAAGCGGTCATGTGACTGAGGGGTAGGGGGCGATAGTCAGACCATGGCATCCGATATCCTGATCGTCGATGACGAAGCCGATATCCGCGAACTGGTCGCGGGCATCTTGCAAGACGAAGGCCATGGTGCGCGCACCGCGCGCGACAGCGACGACGCTCTCGCGGCGATCGTGGCGCGGCGACCCAACCTTGTGTTCCTCGACATCTGGCTGCAGGGCAGCCGGCTCGACGGGTTGCAACTGCTCGACACACTCAAGAAGGACCATCCCGAACTGCCGATCGTGATGATTTCCGGCCACGGCAATATCGAAACCGCGGTGTCAGCGATCAAACGCGGCGCCTACGATTTCATCGAAAAGCCGTTCAAGGCGGATCGGCTGCTACTGGTCGCCGATCGCGCACTAGAAAACTCGCGGTTGAAACGCGAGGTACGCGAGCTCAAACAGCAAACTCCGCTCGCCACTATGCTGGTCGGCCATTCGCATGCCGCCAATCAGCTACGCCAGACGATCGAGAAAGTCGCGCCGACCAACAGCCGCATTCTGATCATCGGGCCCTCGGGCGCCGGCAAGGAGCTTGCCTCCCGTACCATCCACAGCCTTTCGGCGCGCGCCGAGGGGCCGTTCGTCGTGATCAACGCTGCGGCGATTACACCCGAACATATGGAAGTCGAACTGTTCGGCGTCGAAGGCGGCAACGGGACGCAGAGCCGGAAGGTCGGCGCGCTCGAAGAGGCCCACGGCGGCACGCTGTTCATCGACGAAATCGCCGACATGCCGCGCGAGACGCAGAACAAGATACTGCGCGTTCTTGTCGATCAGACCTTCCAGCGTGTCGGCGGCGGCACCAAGGTCACTGTCGATGTGCGCATCGTCTCCTCGACCAGCCGCAATATCGAAGCCGACATCGCCGCAGGAAAATTCCGCGAGGATCTCTATCACCGGCTGTCGGTCGTTCCGATCCGCGTGCCGGGCCTCGCCGAGCGCCGCGAGGACATTCCCCAGCTTGTTGAATATTTTATGACACAGATTTCGCAGACCACCGGCCTGCCGAAGCGCAATGTCGGTTCCGATGCGCTCGCCGTGCTGCAATCGCACGACTGGCCGGGCAACGTGCGGCAATTGCGCAACAACGTCGAGCGGCTGATGATCCTCGCCGGCGGCGATCCAGCCGCCGTAATTACCGCTGCCATGCTGCCGCAAGACGTGAGTTCGATGATTCCAGTGATGCCCAATGCCAATGGCGGCGAGCATTTGATGACGCTGGCGCTGCGCGAGGCCCGCGAAGTCTTCGAGCGCGAATATCTGCTCGCCCAGATCAGCCGCTTCGATGGCAACATTTCGCGCACCGCCGAATTCGTCGGCATGGAGCGTTCGGCGCTGCACCGCAAACTCAAAGCGCTCGGAATCGATTAAGGTCGATGTCGCGGATCGCCTACGTCAACGGCCGCTATCTGCCATTTCGCGATGCCAAGGTCCACGTCGAGGATCGCGGCTACCAATTCGCCGACGCTGTCTATGAAGTCTGCGAGGTGCGCGGTGGTCGGCTGATTGACGAGCGGAGGCACCTCGCTCGCCTGAAGCGCTCGCTCGATGAAATTCGCGTCCGCATGCCGATGTCGCCGGCCGCGCTTGGCATCGTGTTGCGCGAGGTGGTGGCGCGCAATCGTATCGGCTATGGCCTTGTCTATCTGCAAATCGGCCGCGGTGTGGCGCGGCGCGATCATGCGTTTCCGAAGCCCGAACCCGTGCCCAGCGTGGTCGTCACCGCGCGCCGTCTCGATCTCACGCGCAACGAGGCCCTCGCAAAAAGCGGCATCGCCGTTGTCAGCATGCCGGACAACAGATGGAGCCGGGTCGACATCAAGACGGTCGGCTTGCTGCCCAACGTCCTGGCGCGGCAGGCCGCGATCGAGCAGGGTGCGCGCGACGCATGGTTCGTCACTGCTGACGGATTTGTCACCGAGGCGTCTTCGGCTAATGCATGGATCGTCACGTCGTCGGGAAGGCTCGTCACGCGCCAAGCCGATCATGCCATCCTGCGCGGTATCACCCGGACCGTCGCCCTCGACGTCATCAAGGCACAAAATCTCGCCGTTGAGGAGCGCGCCTTCACCCTGGACGAGGTCTACGCAGCGCGGGAGGCCTTCATAACGTCCGCGACACAAATCGTGCTTGCCGTAGTGCGGATCGACGGCCGCATCATCGGCGACGGCAAGCCCGGCCCGGTCGCATCAGCTTTGCGGCGCGAGTTTTACCGCTTTGCCGAAACCCAATAATCGGCGTCGAATCTCTCGATTTGCTCCTAAGTTGGGCTTGCATCGCCCTGCGGCGGGCTTTCTAATGGCGACTGCAGGACGGGTTGAGCGTAGCGAAACCCATCATGCAAATAATGGGGCCTACGTGGGTTTCCTAGTTGTCATCGGGCCGGCCACTGCGGGCTGGATTCTGTGGCTCTGCCCACCCTACTTAACACGTAAAGAAAAGACCCGCGGGGCATTCACCCGCGCGACAAGAACGGAACAACGGCCATGGCAGCCGACCGCGCACAAAATCTACAGGACACCTTCCTCAATCACGTCCGTAAAGCCAAAATTCCGCTCACCATCTTCCTGGTGAATGGCGTGAAGCTGCAAGGCGTCGTTACGTGGTTCGATAATTTTTGCGTGCTGTTGCGTCGCGACGGGCATTCGCAGCTCGTTTACAAGCATGCAATTTCGACCATCATGCCGGGGCATCCGGTGCAGCTCTTCGAAGGCGCCGAAGAACCGCCCGCCGGGGAAAAGACCTGATTGGAGCCGCGCCGCCGCGAGACGCGCGCTGAACGATTGAGCTCCGCAGGCTCAGCGACAGGCCGCGCGCTAGTCATCGAACCGGTGCTGCGTCGCGCCGGCACGCGGTACGCGACAGCTGACCGCACACCGGCCGCAAAACTCGACGAAGCGATCGGCCTCGCGCGCGCCATCGATCTTGACGTCGTGCAGTCGGGCATCGTCATGCTCGGCGCGCTCCGCCCCGCTACGCTCCTCGGCAAAGGCAAGGTCGAGGAATTTGCCGGCATCATCAAAACGCTCGAAGTCGGGATTGTGGTGATGGACGGGGCGCTGACACCGGTGCAGCAACGCAACCTCGAACAAGCGTGGGGCGCAAAAGTCATCGACCGCACCGGACTGATCCTGGAAATCTTCGGCCGGCGCGCCCGCACCCGCGAAGGTGCACTGCAAGTCGAGCACGCGCATCTCACCTACCAGAAAGGGCGCTTGGTGCGCTCATGGACCCATCTCGAGCGCCAGCGCGGTGGCTTCGGCTTTCTCGGCGGACCGGGCGAGACACAGCTCGAAGCCGATCGACGTTTGATCGAGGAGCGGCTCGCCAAAATCGAGCGCGAACTCGTCAAGGTCAAGCGCACCCGCGGGCTGCACCGTGACAGCCGCCGCCGGGTGCCTTATCCGATCGTGGCACTGGTCGGCTACACCAATGCCGGTAAGTCGACGCTGTTCAACCGCATGACGCAGGCGAAAGTTCTGTCCGCTGACATGTTGTTTGCAACGCTCGATCCGACCTTACGCGCAGTCGACCTGCCGCACGGCTCACGCGTCATCTTGTCCGATACTGTCGGCTTCATTTCCGATCTGCCGACGATGCTGGTCGCGGCGTTTCGCGCCACACTCGAAGAGGTGATAGAGGCCGATCTGATCCTCCACGTGCGCGACGTCTCGCATGACGACGCCGATGCGCAGTTGCACGACGTCGAGACGGTTTTGGAACAGCTCGGCATCGACCCGCAAAACGATCCAGAGCACCAGCACACGATGATTGAGGTATGGAACAAGATCGACCGGCTGGACGCAGAACAGCGTGAGCGTTTGGCGAACACCGCCGAGCGTAAGCCGGCCGATCAGCGACCGGTGCTGGTTTCAGCGATCACGGGGCAGGGCATTGATTCCCTGTGCGCGGCCATTGAAGATCGACTGTCGGTCGGCCGCGTCGTGATCGAACTACAACTCGACCCTGCCGACGGCGCCGGCGTAAGCTGGCTGCATCGTCACACGGAGGTGATCCGCCAGGCGATGGACGAGAGCGGCCACTTCGCCATGACCGTGCGCGCTGCCCCGGACAAGGCAAACTCAGTACGCGTGAAATTCGGCATACACTAATCGTCCTGCCGACGATGACGATCTTGGCAGTGCATCGGGGGGTCCAATATGACGACACGTAGGCAATTCCTGGCTACTGCGGCTGCGGCACTGGCTGGACCTTTGGGTCGTGCAGACGCTCAGGAGAAAGTGCAGATCCGCATCTCGACCGCGGCGCCGCCATCGGATTTCCTGAGCAAGTCGCTCGATCAGCTCAAGTCCGACGTCGACGCCGCCAATGTCGGCCTCGATATCAGCGTTCATCCCGCTTCGACACTGTTCAAGCAGGGCACCGAGGTTCCGGCGCTACAGCGCGGCAATCTGGAAATGAGCACCATGACCACATTCGAAGTGGCGCAACAAATTCCAGAGCTGGGCTATTTCAATCGCGGCTATCTGTTGCGTGATTACGACCAGCTTTACCGGGTGTTCGATGGTCCGATCGGAGCGGATTTCAGAAAGACCGTTTCTGAGAAAATGGGCATCAACATTCTGGCGACCCACTATCTCGGCACGCGCCAGGTCAGTTTGCGGCAGAAGCGCCCAGTGCAGGGACCCGCCGATCTCGCCGGCATCAAGATGCGCATGCCGGCAGGTCCGGAATGGCTGCTGCTCGGACGCACGCTCGGCGTCACTCCTGTGCCGCTTGGCATGCCCGAAGTTTACCTCGCCATGAAAACCGGTACCGTCGACGGCCAGGAAAATCCCCTTTCAATTCTCAACGCCGCAAAATTCTACGAGGTGTCGGAGCAAATCGTGCTGACCTCGCACATGGTGCAACCGGTGTTTTTTTCCATCGCCAAGCCGGTGTGGGACAAGCTCAATGCGGATCAACAGAAGGCGCTTGCCACCGCCGCGCAGAAATCCGCCAAGACCGGCAGCGATGCCCGGCTCGCCGATGAAAAGGCGATTGTGCAGGCGCTAAAGGGTCGCGGCCTCGCGGTTGACGCGGTCGATCTCGCGCTATTCCGCGCGTCGGCAGATCACGTCTATGCCGATTCCGATGTGGCCAAGGCTTGGGATGCCGCAGGGCTCGCTCGCGTGATGAAGGCGTAACACGCGATGAGCGACGTGCCGGATGCGAGACAAGTTGGACCGGGCAGGGCGTCCGCGATCGGCGCCGCCGCGCTACGGCTCGCCGATTGGACCGCCAGCGCGATGTTCATCGCCGTCTTTCTGATCTTCAATTACAAGATATTCACGCGCTATTTCCAGCATGACGAGGCGGTATGGGCCGATGAGATCCTCGTGATCCTGTTCATCTGGATCATTTTCTGGGCCAACGCCTTTCTTGTGCCGGATCGGATGCAGATCACGTTCGATCTGGTGTACCGGCTGCTGCCGCCGGCGGCAAAGCGGGCCGCGGCGCTCGCGCGCTATCTTCTGATCGGCGGCGTCTTCGCCTGGGCGGCCCCAGGATCGCTCGACTACATCGCATTCCTGTGGCGCGAGCACACTCCCGTGCTTAATTTGCCGCTCGACTATGTCTATGCGTGCTTTGGGCTGTTCATGCTTGCAGTGATCGCGCGCTCGATCCTCGGCATTGCCCAAGTCGTCGGACCGCACTGGCGAATGCACATCTGAACAGCGGGACGGCGCCGTGTCCGAAGGATTGTGGGTCCTGCTCGGCGTGTTCACGGTGGCGGCGCTGATCGGTGCGCCGCTTGGGTTGTCGATGCTCGCCGCCGGCTTCGTTTATCTGATCGCGACGCATCAGGACGTCGGCCTGGTCGTCGATCAGACGATGAACGGGCTCTACAACAGCTATCTCCTGATAGCCGTTCCGATGTTCATCTTCGTCGCCAATGTCATGAATGCCAGCGGCGTGATCGAGCGCTTGCTGTCCTTCGGCTCGGCCATGGTCGGGCACCTTCCCGGCGGCCTGGCGCAGGTCAACGTCGTCACCAATCTGATTTTTTCCGGCATGAGCGGCAGCGCGGTCGCCGACGCTTCCGGACCGGGCCTCGTCGTGGCACGCATGATGTCGAAAAACGGTCGCTATCCGCGCGGCTTTGCCGCCGCAACATCGGTGGTGTCTGCAACGCTCGGGCCGCTGATGCCGACGTCTATTCCGATGATCTTCTACGCGCTGATCGCTAATGTCTCGGTCGGCGCCATGTTTCTCGGCGGTCTCGTTCCTGCCGGGCTGATGGCAGCCTCGCTGGTGGTGGTGATCGCCGTAATCGCGCGGCGGCGCAATTTTCCGCGCGAGGCGCGTAAAAGCTGGGCCCAGACCCCTGCCGTTCTCACCCGTGCCCTGCCGGCGATCGCGTTGCCTGGCATTCTGCTCGGTTTGATCTATTCGGGGGTGACGACGCCGACCGAAGCCGCCGCCATCGCCGCAAGCTACGCCCTGCTGCTCGCACTGATTGTCTATCGTACGCTCGGACCACTACAACTCTTCACGGTTATCTCCGACACCGTACGAACGACTGCCATGATCGCGCTGATCATGTCGGGCGCTTTCGTCTTCAATTACGCCGTCGCCAACGAAGGCGTGCCGCAGCTTATTCAAAACACGTTCGTGGACTGGAATCTTTCACCGGTCAAATTCCTGCTGTGCATCGACGTGTTGATGCTGCTTCTCGCTATCGTGCTTGACGAGGTCACGATTTTCTGGTCATCGTGCCGCTTCTGGTGCCAATAGCTCAAGGCCTCGGCATTGATCTCATCCATTTCGGCATTGTCGTCGTGTTGAATATGATGGTCGGGCTGACGCTTCCGCCGCACGGCTTGCTGCTTTTTGTCATGAGCGGGCTGACCGGCACGCCGCTGGCCGAAATCTTTCGTGAGGTGCCGCCATTTATCGTCGCTATGCTGGCAATCGTGCTGCTGGTGACGTTCTTTCCGGAAATCGCGCTATGGCTGCCGCGCCATGCAGGGCTTATCAAACCGTAGGGGAGGGATTACGCGTGAAGGTAGAGCGGCTGGCACCAATTCGACTTTGCGCCACGCTGATCGCGCTGCTCGGTGCGTGCGCTTTGGCCCACGCCCAAACGGCAACGCTGCGCTTTGGCGAAATTCCTTCTTCGGCGCACGGGATGACGTCGCTAAACCTCTTCATCGCCGAGCACCAGGGATTTTTCGCGCGGGAAAATGTAGCGCTCGATATCGTGCCGATCGCCGGAGGTACCGGCAACATGGTCGCTGCGCTTGACCGCGGCGAGGTCGACGTGACGCAGACCGCGACGCCTTATCTGATCCAGGCGGTGATGAATGGCTCGCCAGCCGTCGCCATCGCTGCCGAGGTCGGCAATCCGGTCTATAGCCTGATCGCCAAGCCGCAGATCCATAGCTTCGCCGATCTCAAGGGCAAGCTCATTGGCCTGTCGCTGCCCATCGACACCATTTCGATCTCGACACGACGGCTGCTGGCGCTCAAAGGCGTGAACGACGGCGATTACCGTGTGAAAGAACTGGTCGGCTCACCGGCGCGTGCCGCCTGCCTCAAAAATGGCGAGTGCGATGCCGTTCCGCTCGGGCAGCCCGACGATCTCGTCGCCGTGAAGGCGGGCTATCGGCGGCTCGGCGACACCACGCAAGCCGTGGCATCGTTCGCATTTGACGTCATTGCCTCGCGGCGCGATTTTGCAGAAAGCCACATGCCGGCCGTCATCGGCTTTGTCGCTGCGCTCGCCGACGCCTGCCGTTTTATTCGCGATCCGGCGCGTCGCGCTGAGGTCACGAAAGCAGTTGTCGAACTCACAGGCGTTTCCGACGATATCGCGCGCGCGATCCTCGCGCTCTATCTCGATCCTGACCGCGGTGTCGTGCCCAAGCAGGCCGAAATCGATCTCAACGGCTTGGCTCAGGTGATCGCTTTCATGGGGGAGGGTGGCACGATCAAGCCACCGTTGCCCTCGCCGGAGCGTTTCGTGGATTTGAATTATCTGCGTGCAGCGGGAGTGAAATAGCGTGACCGGGGATGGCGCGTAGCCAATAGCGCGCGTTCTCCGCACGTTGTCAGTGCCACTGCTCTATCCGTTATTCTTGAGCCTTGGCCTCATCCCACAGCGCGTCCATCTCGGCGAGCGTGGAGTTGATCGGCTTTTTGCCCTTGGCGGCGAGGGCGGATTCGATTGATGCAAAGCGGCGCTCGAATTTACGATTGGTCTGGCGCAGCATCGCCTCCGGGTCGGCGCGCAGGTGACGCGCGAGATTGACGGCGGCGAATAGCAGATCACCCACTTCGGCCGCCGCGTCTGCCCCGTCACCGTCCAGCGCAGCCTCGATCTCGTCGGCTTCCTCGCGGATCTTGCTTAGAACCGCGCGCGGATCGTTCCAGTCGAAGCCGACCTTGCTGGCCTTGGTTTGCAGTTTCAGCGCACGCGTGAGTGCGGGAAGGGTAACCGGCACGCCGGCGAGCACGCCATCATTGCTCGTGTTTTCGCGGGCGGCCTTTTGCTGTCTTTCCTGGGTCTTGATGCGCTCCCACAATCCTTCGACGGCCTGCGGCGTGTGCGTCTTCTTATCGCCAAAAACATGCGGATGCCGGCGGATGAGTTTTGCCGAAAGCGTCTCGACCACATCGGCAAAATCAAATACGCCCTGTTCCTGCGCCATGCGAGCATGAAACACGACTTGCAGCAGGAGGTCGCCCAGTTCTTCCTTGAGGTCGTTGAGATCGTCGCGCGCAATAGCGTCGGCAACCTCATAGGCTTCCTCGATCGTGTAGGGCGCGATGGTCGCGAAATTCTGCGCCAAATCCCACGGACAGCCGGTGTCCGGCGTCCGCAGTGTCGCCATGATGTCGAGCAGGCGGGCAATGTCGCGGGAAGGGCTCATGGGCAAATCCTGATAGGGTCCCGAGACTCTATCAGACCCAAAATGCCCACGTCATTCAGGGACCGAGCGCAAGCGAGCAGCCCGGAAACTGGATTTTGCCGATGAAACGACGTTGTCGTCGCCATTGCGCGCGCGTCCGAGCCGGCCCTAATAATCGGCATGCCTAAATCCGCATACGTCCAAGCCGCCGCATTTGTAGTCCTCGTCGCCGTGGCGCTGTTCGGCGGAGCGGGCACTTTTGCGATCCCGGAGTTTTGGCTCTATCTGGCGATTTTCGTCGCAGTCATGGTCGTATCATTCGTGGGGCTCGATTCGGGTCTGCTGCGTGAGCGGATGCGTCCGGGCGGCCAACGTCCGCCGCTTGCGCTACGCCTGTTTTCAATCGTGCTGTTCGCGCACTGGATCGTCGCCGGGCTCGACCGCGGCCGTCTCCACTGGAGCGACAGCATACCGCCATGGCTGCAAGGCGTAGGGCTATTTGCGGTGGCGGGCGCCTATGCCTTGGCGCTTTGGGCGATGTACGTAAACCGCTTCTTTTCGTCGGTGATCCGCATCCAGTCCGACAGAGGTCAGCACGTCATCACGACCGGGCCGTACGCGTTCATCCGGCACCCGGGCTATCTGGCTGGCATTATCATTATCTTGGCAAGCGGCGTCGCGCTCGGGTCCTGGGCCGCAGCGGCCGTGCTGATCGCGCTGAGCTTCCCGTTCCTTTTACACCGGGCGATCACCGAAGACCGCTTCCTGCAATCCGAGCTGCCAGGATACCGCGACTACGCGCAGCGGGTGCGCTGGCGCGTGCTGCCGGGGGTTTGGTGAAGAGGGCTAGAGTTTTGCCTCAGCGGGCAAATCTTGAAATCTAATTTAGGATTCGCATAAGACATATTATGGAATATTACGCTGTAGGGCTTGTTAAATGGGGCTTTCTGCGACCTCCACCGTAATCCCGTCGTAAGCCGGCTCGACGTTGGGCGGCAGTTTGGCCCGCAGCACGTCGTAATCCAGATCGGCGTGCAGATTGGTCAGAATAGCGCGGCGCGGTTTCAGCCGCGCGATCCATTGCAGCGCGTCGTCGAGCGAGAAATGGCTCGGGTGCGGCCGGTAGCGCAGCGCGTCGACGATCCAGACGTCGAGCCCACCGAGCGCCGCGGCGCTCTCCGGCGGCAGGCTGGAGAGGTCGCAGGAATAGGCGAGGTCGCCGAAGCGGAAGCCGTATGAGGTAATCGGGCCGTGTTCCTGGCGGATCGGTAGGCCGGCGATTGGGCCGCCCTTCCCCACGATAGTGATCGGCTCGCCGGCCGCCAGCCGGCGCTCTGTCAGGATCGGCGGATATTCGCTGCCGGGCGGCGACTTGAACGCATAGTCGAACCGCTCGTGCATCGAGCGGGAAGTATGTTCATCGAGATAGACGTCGATCGGACGGCGCTGCTTGATGAAGAACGCGCGTAGGTCGTCGACGCCATGGGTGTGGTCGGCGTGCTCGTGGGTGTAGAACACGGCGTCGAGCCAATCGACTTCGGCGTCGAGCATCTGCTCGCGCAGATCGGGCGGAGTGTCGACCAGAATGCGGGTCACGCCACCGGCGCCGCGCTTTTCCACCAGAAATGAGGTCCGCCGCCGCCGGTTCTTCGGATTGTTGGGATTGCAATCGCCCCAGCCTAGAGCCGGCCGCGGCACGCCGCCGGACGAACCGCAGCCTAGAATAGTGAATTTCAGCGTCATTGCGGGATGCTTTGGGGGCGTGCTCAAGCGTGCGCGGATTGTTTCAAATTGTCCGCATTGGCCGGCTGCGGCACTTTGGCGAAAAGCTTGAAGAAGTTTTCGGTCGTCTGCCGCGCGATGGTGTCAAACGATACGCCGCGAGTCTCCGCCAGGACATTCGCGGTTTCGACAACAAAGGCCGGCTCATTGCGTTTGCCGCGATACCGGCCCGGCGCCAGGTACGGCGCGTCGGTTTCCACCAGGATGCGGTCATTGGGCAGTCCGGCGGCGATCTCACGCAGCGCAGCGGAATTCTTGAACGTTAAAATGCCTGTGAACGAGATATAGAGCCCGAGCGCAATGGCGCGGCGGGCGAGATCGGGGCCGCCCGTATAGCAATGCAGCACGGCGGGGAAGGCGCCCTTCCCTGTTTCCTCTTCGAGGATGCGCGCGACATCGTCGTCGGCCTCGCGCGCATGAATGACCAGCGGCAATTTTGTTTCGCGCGCAGCGGCGATATGGGCGCGAAAGCCCCGCTCCTGCGCATCGCGCGGCGAGTTATCGTAGTGATAATCCAGGCCGGCTTCGCCAAGCGCGACCACTTTCGGGTGTCGCGTGCGCGCGACCAGATCATCCGCTTCGATGTCGAGTTCCTCATGGGAGTAATGCGGATGCGTGCCGACCGAGCAGAAGACGTCGGGAAACTGCTCCGTGATCGCCAACAGTTCCGGCTGCCGCGCGACACGCGTCGAGATCGTCACGAGGCGCGCAATGCCGGCGGCACGCGCGCGCGCTACCACGGCGCCGAGTTCGGCGGCAAAATCAGGAAAATCGAGATGGCAGTGGCTGTCGATCAGCATGGTCATTCCGCGGCGCGCCCTTCAGGCTCCACGTAACGCGGGAAAACCGCCGCCGGCGCCGGCAGTTTTACACCCGCTGCGATGCGATGCTGACCGCCAAGCCGCGAGAAATTCCGTTCAGCTTCCGGCACCGCGAGCAGATCAAGCAGGTTTGCGGCCGACGCCGGCATAAACGGCAGTGCCAGAATGGCAACCTGCCGGATCACCTCGGCGGTCACGTAAAGCACCGTACCCTGCCGCGCTGGATCGGTCTTAGCCAAGGCCCACGGCGCTTCGCCGGCAAAATAGCGGTTGGCGTCGGCCACCACCGTCCAGACGGCGTGTAGCACCTGATGCAATTGCAATATCGCCATGGCCTCGCGCACCTTGCCGATCATGGCATCGGCCGTGCTCAAGATCGCCTGATCGTTGTCGGAAAATACACCGGGCACCGGCAATACACCGCCGAGACCGCGCGCCACCATGGTCAGTGAGCGCTGCGCCAAATTGCCGAGATCGTTGGCGAGGTCGGCATTGATGCGGTTGACGATGCCTTCGTGGCTATAATTGCCATCCTGTCCAAACGGTACTTCGCGCAGCAGGAAATAGCGCAATGGATCGACACCATAGGCGTCGGCGAGAGCAAAGGGATCGATCACGTTGCCGACCGACTTCGACATTTTCTCACCACGGTTGAATAGAAAGCCGTGAGAGAAAATCCGTCGTGGCACCGCGACGCCGGCCGACATTAAAAACGCCGGCCAGTACACCGCGTGGAAGCGCACGATATCCTTGCCGATGACGTGCAGATCGCACGGCCAGTATTTCCTGAATTTCTCACTGTCCGTATCGGGATAGCCGACGGCGGTGATGTAATTTGTCAGCGCGTCCACCCACACGTACATGACGTGCTTGGGATTGCCGGGCACCTTGACGCCCCAATCGAAAGTCGTGCGCGAAATCGAAAGATCTTGCAGGCCGCCGCGAACGAAACTCGCGACCTCGTTCAACCGTTCCTTCGGCAGCACAAAATCCGGCACGTCGCTGTAAAGCTTAAGCAGCTTTTCGGCGTAGTTCGACAGCCGGAAGAAGTAGCTCTCCTCCTCGACCCACTCCACCGGCGTATTTTGCGGCCCGAGCCGCTGGCCCTTCTCGTCGAGGCGGGTTTCGCTCTCGTCGTAATAGGCTTCGTCGCGCACCGAGTACCAACCGGAATATTTGTCGAGGTAGATGTCACCGGCCTTTTCCATGGCCTGCCAGATCGCTTCGGACGAACGGTGATGGCGCGGCTCGGTGGTGCGGATGTAGTCGTCGTTCGAACAGTTGAATTTTTTCACCATGGCCTGGAAGCGCGGCACGTTGCGATCCAGAAGCTCACGCGGTGTCAGCTTCTCCCGCGCTGCAGTTTGCAGCATCTTGCTGCCGTGCTCATCAGTACCGGTGAGAAAGTACACGTCGCGGCCGTCAAGGCGCATGAAGCGGGCGATGGCGTCGGTCGCGATCAGCTCATAGGCGTGACCGATATGCGGCGCGCCGTTCGGGTAGGCGATCGCGGTTGTGATGTAATAGGGCTTGGCGGACATGTAAGATTGAAAGCCTTTAGTGGTTGGTATCAACCGCGCGTGGCCTCGGCAAGTAAGCCGAAGACGCCGAAAACCAGTGGTTTTCGATCGAGATTGTAGATTTCCGCCTCGCGCACCGCGGTATTGATCCGCTCCGATGCCTCGGCGAGATGCGCCAGCCTGCCGATCCCGCCCCGCTCGCACTCGAGCCGCTGCGACAGCCACACATTGATAGTGTCGAGGAACGCGGCAAGCGGCAGCGGATCAGTGCCCGCAATCGCTTCACCGAGCGCATGCAGAGCCTTGGAATCGACCGCCGGCAAACGGTCGAGCAAGTCGAGCGCTTGCTGGCGCAATTCGAGCGCGTCGCCGTCGAGCATGGCCAAGGCGCGCAACACACTGCCGTCCGCGGCCGCCGCCGCTGCGGCGATTTCGGGGTCGTTTGCCTCCCTGCCCGTTGCGGCCACAACGGCCGCGATAACATCCTCCTGCGCCAGCGGCCGCAGCGTAAGGATGCGGCAGCGCGACCGCAGGGTCGCCGGCACGCGCGACGCCGAGTGGCTCACCAGGAGGATAAGCGCACGCTGCGGCGGCTCCTCCAGCACTTTGAGCAGCGCGTTGGCGCCCGACGCGTTGAGCTCATCGACGGCATCGACGATGGCGATGCGCCAGCCCCCTTCCCGCGCTGTCGAGCCGAAGAAAGTCACGGTGCGGCGGATGTCATCGACCGCAATCTGCTTGTGCAATACGCCTTTGTCGTTGAGCGTGCGCTCGATGATAAGAAGATCGGGCTGGCCCTGCGCGGCGATCCGGCGCGCCACCGGATTGTCCGCGGCGATGGCGAGCGATTTCGCCGACTTCACTTCGTGACCCGCCGGATCGGGATGCGCCAGCACGAAGCGGGCCGCCCGGTAGGCAAGCGTCGCCTTGCCGATGCCTTTCGGGCCGGCAATCAGGAAGGCATGCGGAATACGGCCGCTGCGATAAGCCGACAACAGTGTCGCCTCGGCATTGCCGTGGCCGAACAGCGTCTCGGTTTCGCGCGGGTGCCGCGTCTCACCGTCGTCTTCGTTCTCTTTCGGGCTCATGTATGAAGCTTCACGAGGCCAGATTTTCCGAAGCGGATTCCCGGGAATCGTAGGGAGCAGTTGCCGGATCGAGCCTCGACTGCACGGTGTCCCAGATAAGCTTGGCGACCGTCTTGCGCGGGGCATTGGTGTCGATGACGACACAGCGCCGCGGCTCGTCCGCGGCAACCGCCAGGAATGCTTCGCGCAGCTTTTGATGGAATTGCATGCCCTCCGCCTCGAACCGATCCGCCTTGGCGTCGCCGCGGCGCAGCGCCACGCGCTCCATGGTCACTTCGACCGGTGTGTCTAGGATGAGCGTCAGATCCGGGACAAGGTCGCCGATCGACACCCGCTCCAGGCCCTTGATCAGCCGCAAATCAACCGCTCCGAGCGTGCCCTGGTAGACCCGCGTTGAATCGGCGAAGCGGTCGCATACCACCCATTTGCCGGCCCCGAGCGCCGGCTCGATCGCACAGCGGACATGGTCTTCGCGCGCGGCCGCAAACAGCATCGCCTCGGCGTCCGGCCCGAGCGGCTTTGCCGCCCCCGATAGCAGCACATGACGGATGATTTCCGCGCCCGGTGAGCCACCCGGCTCGCGGGTGAGCAGCACGCCCAATCCGAGCGCCTCGAGCCGCAGCGCCAGCATGGCGGCTTGGGTCGATTTGCCGGTGCCTTCGCCGCCTTCAAACGTGATGAACTTACCGCGCATCGGGCCGCTCGATTTGGTATCCGTAATATCAATGCCTTGCAGGCTATTTTGCCTACATCACACAAAGTAGATTCGGGTCATGCGGGTGCAATATAGGCCTGCACTTTGCAGCTTGCACCCGCGGCAATGGACGTGGGGGACGGTCACAATTTATCGACGCCGGCCTTGAACAACCCGATCATCAATTCGGTCGCGCCGTCGATCGCGCGTTGCCGCATGTTGCCCTTGTTGACGTCCTCGGCCGCCGCGAGCGGCACTTCAAGAGCGAGGCTGTCGCCGCGCCATACTTTGAGCTTGCCGATCGGCTGCCCCTTGGTCACTGGCGCCGGCACCGGCCCGGTATAGACGATGCGCGCCAACAGCCGGTCATTGGCATTGCGTGGCATCATCATCGTGATCGTGCTCGGGGCGACAAGCGGTACGTAGCTTTCGTCGCCGCCGAATATTTTCGCCGAACCGATGGTCTGGCCTTCGGCGAAAAGAACACGCGCCTCGAAACCGTGGAAGCCAAAATCGAGCAACTTGCGCGCTTCGTCGGCCCGTTCCTTGTCCGATTTGGCGCCGGTAATCACGACGATGAGGTGCAGATTGTCCTGCAACGCCGAGCCGACCAGATTGAAACCCGCCTCCGCCGTCTCGCCGGTCTTCATACCGTCGGCGCCGGTGACCAAGCCGAGCAATGGATTGCGGTTCTGCTGGCGGATGTTGTTCCAGGTGAATTCGCGCAGCGAAAAATACGGAAAATATTGCGGATAGGTCAGCATGATATGGCGCGCGAGCTGACCAAGGTCGCGCACCGTCACGCGTAGATTGGGATCGGGATAACCCTCGGCATTGGTGAAGGTCGAATTCTCGAGCCCAATTTCGCGGGCGCGCTTGGTCAGCATCTGGCCGAACGTGGTTTCGTTGCCGGCCACGCCTTCCGCAATCGCGATGCAGGCATCGTTTGCGGAATCGACGATGATGCCCTGGATCAGATCTTCCAGCCGGACCTGACTGTGGATCGCCGCGAACATCGTCGAGCCGTGCGACGGGGCGCCACCCTTGCGCCAAGCGTTTTCGGAAATGACAAAGGTGTCGTCGAGCTTGACG
Source organism: uncultured Alphaproteobacteria bacterium (assembly GCA_963813825.1). Lineage (GTDB taxonomy): Bacteria > Pseudomonadota > Alphaproteobacteria > Rhizobiales > Xanthobacteraceae > BOG-931. The sequence goes on along the minus strand of CAWFBB010000014.1, from coordinate 44,516 downwards.
GTTCCCTTCTTGATCTCGTTAAAAATGTACTCGAGCGTCATCAGCTTGGCGAGGCTGGCTGGCGCCACGGGCATGTCGCCGTTTTTCTCGTACAGCACATTGTTGCTGTCGGAATCGAGGAGGAGCGCTGCGGGAGCGCTGGTCTGGAAGCCTTCTTCCTTCTTGGCCGGCGCCGCACTCGGTGCAGCGTGCGCAGCGGCGATTGCCGCACACAGGAGGCAGGCCAGCAGCGCGCTCAAGGCCCTGCCCCGCCACTCTTTCATGCCAAAAAGCACGTGCACGCCCGTCTCCGCGGTCCCTCAGTCACTGTAATCCCACCCCAACATCTCGGCGCGCAATAGAGCATGCGCAAGCCGGGGAGCGACAAATCGGCCGAATATCGCGATACCTGACGGGCTATCGCGCTCTGCACATGCCCTTGACCGGAAAGATGATCTGCCCGGGCCGGGCCCATGCTCGGGTCAATAGAGTCCGCGGCCGTTGAGCAGTTGGACGCCATCGATGCTGTTCGGCGTCGCCGCAAACGACATGGCGTGCGTGGTCGCCGCTACATCGCTCATCGCAGCGCTGGCATAGCTTGGAGACCGCACCGGCGGGGGCTGCGCCGGCAGTGGCGGCACGATGGGCGCCGAAGCGAGCTTTACGTTCCACGGCGCCGGCGCCGGATCGTGCTCTCGCAGCGTCGCCTCGAGGATGCGATCGTCCGACCCTTCCATCGGCGCACGGCCGACATATTCGACGCGCACCGGCGCGGTGCCGCGATCGTAGAAGCCCAGTAGATGGGCCGCGCGGGTCGAGAGGTCGATAATGCGGTTTCCGACATAGGGCCCGCGATCATTCACGCGCACGATGATCGAGCGGCCGTTGGTGAGATTGGTCACCCGAACATAGCTCGGCAACGGCAGGGTCGGGTGCGCAGCCGAGATGCCGTTGGTGTCGAATAGTTCGCCATTTGCGGTGTAGCGGCCGTGGAAATCGTCGCCGTACCAGGAAGCGAGGCCTTCGGCGTGATAGTGCGGGTCGTCCTGCGGGAAATAAGTCTGGCCGCCGACCACATAGGGCGAACCGACCCGGTATGTGCCGCCGCCTTTGGGCACCGGCTCGCCGGGCTGGACCACGCGCTCACTGGCGGAAACGCCCCAGCGCGAATCGACGCGGCTCGAACTCGTACAGTGGGCAAGCGAAAGGCATAGCATTGCGCATGCGCCAATCGGCGCAAGGCTACGCACCGCCGAACCTATCCGACCCCGCATCGTCCCCGTCCCAGTCCGAAACTATATTGAATTTTAGCGTGGTTAGATTGTGGCGGAAATGGGCGAGGCCGCGTCCATAGTGAATAGGACGTTGCGAAAGCGGCTATCCGGGGCGCGGCTATTCGTAGATCGGCTTCGCCTTGGCCACGATATCCGGCGGCACGGCGATCAGACCGCTGACAGTTTTTTGTGCCTGGTCGCCAGTCAGCGGGTGGACCGGCAACTGCTGCTTGTCCATATCGGCGAGGAATGCCGGATCCTTCATGGTGTCGTCGAATGCCTTGCGGATGATCGCCAGATGATCCGCAGGCACGTCCTTCGACATGATGAAAGGCCTGCCGACCTCGTCGCCGCCGTTGAGCAGGTTGAGAAGCTGCTTTTGCTCGTCGCTGGCGGCGAATTGACCGATATAGACCGCACTCTCCGGAATTTCCGCGGGCCGATCATTGGTAAAACGCACGAAAGAATGGGCCATGCCCTTGTTGATCCATTCCAGCGGAATACTGCTGTAGGAACCGCAATCGCCGTCAAGAGCGCCCTGCTCGATGGCAAGCCGCTGCTCGGCGCTGCCGGGATATCCCATGATCTGTTTGACCGGCGCGTGGAACACCTCACGCAGTGTCGCGCCGTTGATGTAGTTGCCCGAAGCCTTACCGGTCGAGCCCAGGATAAACTCCTTGCGGTGCATCATCTCGTCCCAGGTCTTAGGACCGTTGTCGCCGTAGCCGTAGCAAACTCTGTAATCAGGTGTGACAACGCCGACCCAGGCATAATCGCGGAAGTCGAGCTTGACCCTTTCGGGCTGAACGACGGACTGCGTGACCATGCCGGGATTGAAGATCACCATCACGGTGCCATCCTTCGGCGCGGTGAGATTAAGGTAGCGCACCGCGGTCAGGCTGCCGGCGCTCGGCATATTCTGCACAATGACCGTCGGACTTCCGGGAATGTGGTTGCCGATGTAGCGCGCAACATTGCGCGCGTAACTGTCGTAGCCGCCAGCCGGCGTGAAGCCGACAACGATGCTGAACACCTTGCCCTTGTAGAAGTCGTCGGCGCACGCGCTCGAAACTGCCGCCGGCAGTACGATCAACGCGGCCGCCATGAAAACCGCGCGGCTCTTGAACATCGTCATCCCGGAATCTCGTTGCGCCAATTTATATTATCGCGCATTTCGGCCGTCACCGCTGCCACAAATGCGCAATTTATCGGGAGCAAAATCACTCGCCTGAGCGCAATTCTTGCGTTTCCATTCGATACGCCACACATTCGCTCGGTGCGGCACGAGCGGGCGAGATGCGACCATTTATTTCTTTGAGAAATTGCCGGTAAGGTCAGGACGCACACGATGCGTTACCGGAAGGGTGGCCGAGTGGTTTAAGGCACCAGTCTTGAAAACTGGCATAGGCGCAAGTCTATCGTGAGTTCGAATCTCACCCCTTCCGCCATCGTCGCCATCACATCAAATCGGCTCGGCAAGTGGCCACGGCGCCCGAGCGCATATGAACGCCTGCCGGAGTTACACCGTTCGGATCAACACGCCGGACACCTCCAGGAATACCGTGCCGAATACGGCAATAAAATACCGTAGCTTCCGGCAGTTGGCCGGAAACTACGGTAGACCGGGCAAAATTAAGTGAAGCTGCGCCGGAGAATGGTATTTAGGCCGGACAGGTATCCAGGCCGGAACAGAAGGAAATGGTGAAGCTGCCCGCCTTGTCCTTTACCGTGCCCGCCGCGGCTTCCAAGGCCTCGTCGGAAACTTCGTACGAGAGGATCTCTTCTTCAATCTGCTGGATAGTGGAGTCAGTCATAGGATTGTTCCCTTTGTTCGCCAGCGGCGCCGGCTGTCACCAGGCAGGACGAGCCCCCCGCCATTGGCCGATTAAACCATCGGCTGAGTACGCTGTAAAGCCTCGCCAGATATTGTGACAAGCAGTTGATTCATAGGCACAAGCCGCCCATCTTGGCAATCAATTTAGGCCGAATTGTCTGCTTGGCGTGCAGCGCATTATATGGCTCGGCACTCTTGATACTCAGCAGCGGAAACTCCAGAAATCGGGACGATTCCGAGTGTCCGGTCATGGGCCTAGCCTGTTTGGCTCAGGCAAAGGCGCGAAACCCATGGCACTGGGCTCCGGATCAAAGAATAAGCAGAGCATGAGTACGGTTTGCACGCTTCGGTTGGAGATATCTCGGTGGATGCTTTCTACGAGCGCTTGATCATTCGCGCTGCAACCATCGACGAACTCCTGTCCGATGGGTTCGAAGCGCTCCCTGGGCAGAAGGGTGATGCTGATTTGGCCGCTCGCCGCCTAGCCGCGTGGTGCCAGTCCTGTGCGAGCGGCGATTGGTCGCTATTTGGCCAGCGGCTGGAGCGCGACGGTCTGTCGGTGACTCGGGTGCTCGAAAGGTTCGCCACTGTTCGCCGGCGAGCCTCATCCACTCCGCCGGCCTGGATTGCCGACGCGATCTGGATCGAGGCGGCGCTAAGCTCAACCGCAAGCGGCAAAGTCGCCGCCAACTCGGAATGTACCGAACCTTGTGCCTTCGAACATCTGTTCACTTCCGTAGTCGAACATGCCGACGCGATGCTCTGGTCCGGCATCGGCGAACGGGCGTTCAACAACCTCAGCGAAACAGCTCACGCTTGCCTGCGCGTGTCGCTTCTCAAGGGACTCTCCAGGCTTTCCACTCCGGCGGTCTACGAACGCTTTGCCGAGGCAAGGAAGGCGAGCGAAACACGGAACGATTTGGCGACGCCGAGCCAAGCCGCCGGCCTGTCGCGCTACAATCAATTTATCATCGAAATGAAAAATGGCGGCTTCCGCCGACTGTTCGAAGACAAACCGGTTCTTTTGCGGCTGATTGCGACAATTACGCGGCAGTGGATCGATACGTGGCGCGAATTCATCTTGCGATTGGATGCGGACATCGCTGCGATCCGTCGAGATATCCTCCGGTCTGGCACCGCTGCGAAAGTTGCCGACATTGCCGGCGATCTTTCTGATCCGCACAACAACGGCCATTCGGTCCAGATCGTCACCTTCGAGGACGGTTCGCGGATCGTATACAAGCCGAAGGATTTGCGCGTCGATGCCGCCTGGCATGCATTGGTCGGGCGCTTGAACCGCGCCGGCGCCCCACTCGAGCTAAAAGCCGTACGCGCGATGCCGCGGGACGTCTATGGCTGGACCGAGTACATCGATCATGTGGGATGCGAGGATCAGGACGGCTGCGGGCGATTCTTCCGCCGCGCCGGGGCGTGGCTTGCGCTTTTCCACTGTTTCGCCGCTACCGACACGCATCAGGAAAACATGATTGCCATCGGCGATCACCCGGTGCCGATCGATCTGGAAATGATCCTGCAGGCGCCGCCGGAGGAACATAAAACCAACGACACTGAGGGCGCGGCCTTTGACGCTGCCATGGAAATCGTCGGCAACTCGGTCATGATGGTCGGTTTGCTGCCCGCCTATGGGCGGTCCGCCGACAACAGTCCCTTTGCAATGGGGGGAATGATCTCGGACTGGACGTCAAAAACGGTACTGACGTGGAACAACATAAATTCAGACGAAATGCGGCCTACGAAGTCGAAACTCGTGAGCAAAACGTATCCGAACTTGCCGCATGTCGGTGGCCGGTACGCAAAATTCGGCGATCATATCGACGATTTTGTTTCAGGCTTCGAGGATTACGCAAAATTCCTGGTGCGTCGCAGCAGCGATGAAAAGCGCGATGCATTATTCGATGGCTTTGCCGGCCTTCCCGTCCGCCGAGTTATTCGGCCAACCCGATTTTACTACATGTTGCTCCAGCGTCTGAAGAATCATCAGACTATGAACGACGGAGTTTTCTGGTCCGCCCAAACGGACTTTGTCGCCAGATTGGCGGAGTGGCAGAACGATATTGACCCAATTTGGCTATTGCACTGTGCGGAGCGGGCCGCCCTCGTCGCGCTGAACGTGCCGCACTTTATATCGCCAAGCGACAAGAGTGAGGTACGCGACGCATACGGCAGTTCGATCCTAACAGACGCAAATTCGGGCCTGGACCGCGCCCGAGCTCGGATGCAGAGCCTCGATGATCGGGATATCGACTGGCAGATCGAGGTTATAAGGGAAAACACCAATTCGGTTTCGAGATCAAGCGAGCCGCCCGCGGCACTTGTCGAGAAGAATCAACCATTGCGCTCCGCGGCGGATGTCACGCCAACGGCGGAGAAGTTTCTGGCCGAAGCCGACCGCATCGCCGCCGAACTGTCACGCCACGCCATTCGCCGGGGATCGGGCGCGGCCTGGATCGGGCTCGACTGGCTCGGCGACACCGAGGTGTTCCAACTCGTATGCCTGGGTCCAGACCTCTACAACGGCGTTTCTGGCATTGCGGTCTTTCTTGCGGCGCATTCACAGGTGGCGAGTTGCAGTGCGTCTGGCGAGCTCGCGCTTGCCGGACTATCGCATCTTCGTAGAAATCTGAACGGCCGCAACTCGGCGCGCATGGCGCGATCCGTCGGCATCGGCGGCGCCGTTGGACTGGGCTCGATCGTATATGCCCTTGCGGTGACAGCCAAATGCCTGCGGAACGATGATTTGCTCACGCAAGCCGATACGGCGGCGAAGCTGATCACTGACGAGCTTATTGCCGCGGACAAGCAACTCGATGTCATGGGCGGCAGTGCCGGCGCCATACTTGGCCTGCTTCGTCTTTATCGCGACACTCGGTCGGCAGACGTTCTCGGTCGCGCAATAAAGTGCGGCGAGCACCTGCTCGCGCAGCGCCGGATCGGCCCGCAAGACAGCCGTAGCTGGGTCGGACAAGGCTCCGGCGCGCGCGGACTTAACGGCATGTCCCACGGCGCTGCCGGTTTTGCTTATGCGCTTGCATCGCTGTCAGCGGCCAGCGGCCGCGAAGATTTCGCCCAGGCGGCGTCGGAATGTATCGCGTTTGAAGATTCAAGTTATGACGCCACGCATAAGAATTGGCCAGATCTGCGGAACGGCGGAGAACCGCTGTGGCCATGCCAGTGGTGTCACGGCGCTACCGGTATCGGACTTGCGCGGCTCGCCATGACAAGACGCGGAGGAATGGACGCCAAACAATTGGCGAGCGATATCGGCGACGCCCTCGAAGGCGCGGAGCGAGGCTGGCCGGCGCGCATGGACACGCTCTGCTGCGGCACGCTGGGCAGCATCGAATTCTTTTGCGAGGCCGGCAAAATACTTGAGCGCGGCGACTTACGTGAGCTTGCGTCGCGGCGGCTGATGGCGGTTATGGAACACGCCGCCTCGACCGGCGACTACCGATGGAACAGCGGCAAACGGCAATTCAATCTGGGCTTCTTTCGCGGCCTCGCCGGCGTCGGCTATACACTTTTGCGGCAAGCAGATGCGACGCTGCCTAACGTCCTGGTTTGGGAATAGCCTGCCCGCCGCGCGCAGCTATTTTGACTTCGCCGTCGCGCATGATGCGACCACCGCAGCTTTGAACATGTCGAAGGATTGGACCGCCACCGTACAGTTTGCCGACGGATCGGCCGCAACGGCGATGGGTTGCCCGGCGAACGCCGCTTGCTGCTTGCCGTTGATATCAAGCGTGACGCTCTCGTTGCCCGGAGAACCGACCAATCCGATGGTGAGATGACCGTCCGCGACGATCCGCGTTTCATTGGGATTTAGGACGTAGACATTCTGGGACGGATTAATAGCTTCTAACTGCGCCTTAACGTCGTCGAGCTTGGCGTTTGTCGCGGTGAGTTGGGCGGCTTGGTCGGCTAGCTGCCGCCGCAGCCCCTGACTTTCGGTGCGCAGTTGCTCGATCTGTTCCCGCGCAGCGACGAGATCGCTCGAAGCCAAATTTCGGGACACCATGAAGGTGCCAATGCCGCCGGCAAGCAAGAGGATCACAACGGCGCCAAAAAAAAGTAACCGCCCCTCTCGAGCCAGTGCCGCCCGCAAACGCGAATTTTCCGCGGCAAAGCGGCCTCGTTCTGTTCTGTCGGTCACGCCCTACTTCCTTTCCATAGCTCTTGCCCGGATGCTGCTTCACTTCGAGGCCTTTGCGCTAATGGCTCGGCTTTGCTCCTGTATTCGTGTCCGATCCCGTCGACTGCAATGCGCCGGAGATGCGGGACAAAATCGCCTTGACCGCTGGGATATCGAGCGGGCTCGGTGAGTTCGGCGCTGCATTCGAGTCCGGCGGAGCAGCGGATGCGTCAGCGGTTGAATTGCTGCCGGGGGCAGGCTCCGCACTCCCACTGGGTGAGCTGCGCTGCGATGGAGCGCCTACCCCTCCGCCTCCGGAAGGCGCTGGGCCCGGCGGGGTCTGAGTAGCGGAAGCCGGCGGCGGCGGCGCAGCCGCTCCGGACGGCAGCGCCTTGTCGCCCGGGCCGGGTTGCGGGGCCGTGCCCGGAGATACCGGAGTATCAACATTGCCGAGAATGATCGGCAGACCGTCCTTACCACTGCCGATGACTACAATCTTGGAATTCTGAGACTGCGCGAGGGCTAGCGTCGCCTCAATACCTCGCCAGCGCAGATACGACTCGGAGATTCCCTGGCTGACCGTGCGCTGGAAGGCCGATATCCCGTCTGCCTCGATCTGCTTGCGCTTGGATTCCTCAGCTTCGCGCTCAACACGAAATTTATACTCCTGGATCATATAATATTGCTCGGTTTGCCGGTTGATGGCCGCGATGATATCGGCCGGCAATTCGATTCCGAGAACCAGCGTATCGAGAATTTGGATCGAGTTCCTGTAAAAAGTCACGATAGTGCCTTGGATCTGGCTGCTCCATCCCTTCCGGCTGCACCAACTTGTCGAGATTGCTTTCGAGGCTTTTCTGTGTGCTGTCTCGAATGGATTTTTGTATCGCTTCGCGCGAGGTGTAGACCTGTTGCGCGGTGTACTGAGAAATGATTTGACGCGCTTGGCTGCCGATTTCCGGCGCCAGGACTGAGGTCATGTATCCCGGACCGATAAATTTGTGCAGAACCGCGATCGAGTCGTGCCGGAGTTGATACCGCACGCTGATCTGAGCCTTCACATTCACGCCGTCACTGGAAATAGCATTGAATGTCTCGTTCGAAGACTGCAGTCTCAGGTCATAGAGGTAAAGCTTATCCCAAGGCCACACTAGGTGAAGGCCTTCCTCCCGCAATTCGCGTGGATCGAGGACCGTGCCTCGGCCAACCCAGCACACGCAGTAAAGATCAAAACCATTGAACCGCTTCCAAAGGACGCCGACCTGACCGCTCGGAACGTTGATCACCATGTAAGGCCAGAGGACGATCGCAACGAGTATCGCCAAAAGCAACGTCGCAGAAAGGCCCGGCAAGTGACGCAGAAAATAGCGCAACCGCCCGCGCTTCCGCGGCGGCGGCGACAGATCATCAATGGACTCTGGGTACCTCGCCATACGCCGTTCTCCATCGCCCCCTTACATCAGCCCATCGTACGCTGGTCGACAATACGGCCTTCGTCCATGCGAATCCTGCGCGCCGGCAAATGCAGCTCGTCGAGATAGCGGTCATCGTGCGTGATGACGACCACGGTGGCACCGGCTTGCAACATTTGCGGCAGAAACTCGTCGTAAAATTTACGCCGGAATTCGGGATCTTGTTCAGCCGTCCATTCATCCAGGAGGATGATCGGACGCTTCTCGAGCAGCGTCACGATAAGCGCGAGACGCCGACGCTGGCCACCGGACAGATCGAGTGTCCGAAACTCGCCATTCGACAGACCGGTCTTATCGCCCAACCGAAACTGAGACAGCAGACGATCCAGTTCGCCAGGCTCCAGATCCGAAATTCCATAAAGCTTCTTGAACAGGTGATAATCGAAAAAAATCGCAGACACCAACGCGCGATATGTGTCGCGCGTGTTGTCATCTATGATCATTCCGTCCACATTGACTTCACCGGAGTCCGGCGCATAGAGCCCTGAAAGCACCCGCAAAAATGTCGACTTTCCGGAACCGTTACCGCCGGTGAGAAACACCAGTTCGCCGGCTTGCAAGGTAAAGTCTATGGGCCCGATTTTGAAGGCGACGTCCGATTTTGCGTCGACGTAACTAAATATGATGTTGCGCATCTCGATTTTGTCGAAGCGCTTCGGAAGTGGAACGTCTGCCGCAGTCGAGGCCGCGGTCTCCCGCAACAACGATTCCAACTGATCGAGCCGGCTCGCCGCGGCGTTCGCGTTGAGGAGTATCGGGATGGACTGGACTAGTCCGAAGCACGCTCCAACCACGAACAACAATGCGGTCGTGGTCTTCGAGATCGACGCGCCTCCGAGCGAGTCGCTCAGATTGGGAGCGACGAATACGACGGCGCCAATCAACACAAACATGGAAATCTGAGACGACACGATCATCTTGAAGGTTTCGGCCTGGGTACGAATCTTGATGTTGGCGGCCGTCTTCGAGACCTCCCTGGCGTCGTCGTACAAATTGTCGCTGCGTGCCCGGTTGAGCCTGACCTCCTTGAAGCCGTCGAGAAAATCGGTCATGCGGTCGAACAGGCGGCGTTCCCAAGCCGCCGATTCCGCTTTTTGCGCGCTCAATCGCTTATTCTTAAAATGAAATATCGACGCCGCTCCGGCAACGATCAAAACCGTCAGGAGAAAAGCCACGAGCGACAAGTAAGCGATGTAAAGTCCCACAAAAAAGATGAGGACGGCACCCTGCACGGTGAAACAGAGCATATTGCTCGCTTGCGTCAGTACCGCGGTATCGCTGGTGATGGCAGCAATAATTCGTGCGCGACCAATTCCTTCAAGCTTCAGAAGTTCGGAGCGCCGTATGTGATCCATGAGGCGCATGCGGAATTTGTGTATGATTGCCTCGATTTCGGCCGTTGCCGTGACGGTCACGTATTCCTGCGACTTCATGAACAGGAAGAGCGCGACCAGAAAGAGTGACGCCGCCCACAAGCCGGGCTTTCCACCCGAGCCTGTGTCTTGCACGCCGGCGTTGATAGCGGCGAGGATGGAAGCATTACTGACGCCGCCGATGCCCGACATAATGAGGAGCTTCTGCAACGAACCGTGCATTTCCCGACGGACGAGCTGAAGGAATGACATCGGTTCTATGCTCGCCGTCCAGGTTTCACAAAACGCCGCAGCCGACGCAGCGAGACACTCGCTGGCCGACCCCGGTTAGGCGCTGCGCTAAGCTCGGCGGAGCCATTCGACGCGCCGCCACGGGCCGGTGAGCAGAAGCACAGGCAGCACCACCAACGCAGTGGTGAGGAGCGCGATGAGAAAGGTACCGGCAAAGCCCATGCGGCAATCAATGCCGCAAAGCCCGGTGAAAAGACACACGATCACGTAGGCGATAGCGTCGAGCATGGGGCTCGGTCTCATCGGTCAACAGCGTCCGCCCTCAGGCCGGTGGAACTGTTCCCCGATTGGCTCGCATACTCTCAGGGGTGTCAAGAGCTACTAGTCACCGCCTCCGACGTGCCAGGCGTGGACGGATGCGCAGCGGCGCTTTTGGATCGCGAATCCCAGAGCTCCTTCTGCGACTTGATGAACTCCCGATAGTCCGGCGGATTGAAGTCGAGAAGCGTTCCGCCTGACGCAAAGTGCTGAATAAATACTTTGCCGATGGCGTAAGTCGCGCCGGCGGAAAGAGCCGGCATCACAAAAGCTGAAGCGAGCATTCCCGCAATCGGTACGGTCTTGAGCATGCTGGCCGCGCCGATGCCGCTGGTGGTCGGGATCATCGTACCCGCGAGACTGGCAAGCACCGCTTTGCCGCTATTTTCGGTGAATGGCACCTCGTAGATTTGCGAAATGCGGCGCAGCATCTGTAGCTGGATTCCGGCGACGGCAAGGATGTCAACAACCGGCACCGGGACAAGTCCCGCCACGCCGGACCACAGAGCGAACCGCTCGACCAACTTTGAAGCCACCTCTTCGCGATTGCCGGACGTTGCCGCGGACGCGTCCGGAGCAGCAACAGTGCTGGCTTCACCCTCCTGCGGGTTCACGAACGCACTCGAATTTTCTGCCATGGCTGATCCTCTCTCGTCATCCCGGGGCCCGACGCACTGACGAGCCAAATCAAACCCATTAGTCGGCTCAGTTCACGTCGACTGAAAAAAGCGTAACATGGCGGTTAGCCCATGCCAAGCGCCTCCACCATCGCGTCGACGCGGTGGCCGCATCGATCGATGCAGCGTCATGGAGTTGTCGCCAATTTTAAATGTCGACGCCGCGACGACTTCATGCTGATCCGGAAAAGTCCCGTGGCGGCACCGGTCGATTTAAGAACGAGCGACAACAACGATACGCGGCGGTAACGTCCAAGATCAAGGAGGCGCTCCTGCCTGCGCCGCTTTGGCGTCGTCCCACCACCAGACTGTCGGGAATGCGGACAAGCCATATTTAGGCAGTGGATCAGGATGCCCGAAACGGTCCCAGCGCGCGCTACGCACTTTGCTGTAAGTCCACTGCGGCACGACGTAGTGGTTCCAGAGCAATATGCGGTCGAGCGCCCTGGTTGCGGCAACAAGATCGTCGCGGTTCTTGGCAAAGACTATGTGCTCGATCATGGCGTCGACGGCCGGGTTCTTGATCCCCATCAAATTGAGCGAACCCGGTTCATCTGCTGCCTGCGAGCCCCAGTAAGTACGCTGTTCATTTCCCGGCGTCAGCGATTCACCCCAAGCGGCTTTGGTGATGTCGAAGTCCCAGGTCCTTAGCCGGCTTTCGTATTGCGCATCATCGACCGAGCGCACCGACACGGTGATGCCTACGCGTTCGAGCGAAGGTCTAAAGAACAGAAATACGCGCTCGAAACTCGGATCATCGGCGAGGAATTCAACCGTAAAAGGTTCGCCCGTCTTGGCGTTGACGAGTTGCTGGTCACGTACTTCATAACCTGCTTCTTTGAAGAGCCGAATTGCCTGGCGCAGATTGGTACGCAACGCTTCGGGGCTGCCGCACACCGGATTGGAATAGGCCTTCTGAAAGGCTTCGGGCGGAACTTTATCCTTCACCGTCTCGAGGAGCTCAAGCTCCCGTCCAGTCGGCAGGCCGGTAGCCGCCAGCTCCGTACCTTCAAAATAACTGGCGATGCGCTTGTACTGCCCGAAGAAAATCTGCTTGTTCATCTCCTCGAAATCGAATGCATAATTGAAGGCGAGCCGTACACGCGGATCCTGGAATTTCGGCCGGCGGAGATTGAAGACGAAGGCCTGCATAATGCCGACATTTCTGATGGGGAATTCTTCGAGGATGACGCGTTTGTCGGCAACAGCGGGAAAATCGTAGGACGTGGCCCAGTTCTTGGCGCTGTTCTCGTTGCGCCAGTCGACGGTGTCAGCCTTGAACGCCTCGAGTGCAACCGTGCCGTCGCGAAAATACTCGAAGTGCAGTTCGTCGAAATTGTCGCGTCCGAGATTGACGTCAAGTTTGCTGCCCCAATAGTCCTTGACGCGCTCGTAGACGATGCTGCGGCCGGGCGAAAACTCCTTGATGCGATAAGGACCGCTGCCCTGCGGAGGCTCCAGCGTGGTAGCGCTGACGTCGCGCTTTTTGCCGTTGCCATCGACGCCTTCCCACCATGCCTTCGGCAAGATAGTGAGCTGACCGACGATCTGCGGCAGCTCACGGTTGCCGGGGCTATCGAAAGTGAAGGTAATCTCCCGATCCGCGGACTTTTCCGCTTTGGCGACATGGCGGTAATAGGCGGCGAGTTGCGGGCTGTATTGTTTGAATGTCTCGAAGGAGAAGATTACATCGTCGACCGTCACCGGCGTGCCGTCGTGCCACTTTCCTTCAGCGCGCAGTCGATAGGTAACTGACGAGAAATCGTCCGGATAACTTGCCGCATCCGCGAGCAGACCGTATTCGCTCGAAACTTCGTCGAGCGCCGGCACGAAGAGGGTGTCGTAAAGAAGACCGGTACCTGTCACCAGGGTGCCTTTGACCCGCGCGACCACGAGATTGAAATTATCAAATGTGCCGACCGCTATCTGACGTGCAATACCGCCCTTCGGCGCGCCGACATTGACGTAATCGAAATGCCGGAAACCGGCCGGGTACTTGAGATCTCCGAACAGCGACACTCCGTGACGCCAATTTTTTTCTGCTGCCTGTGCGGGAAGCATCCAGGATGGCAAAGGAAGTTGCCGCGCTGCAAGCGCGAACGCGGCAGAACTGAGCAAGGATCGGCGATTTACGAGATGCTCCAATTTAGCGTGGCCCACAGGACTGTAGGATATGTTCATCGTCTCGTCGCGGTATCGGCGCAGGGTGCGCGATGTAATCTGAGCGCCGCAAGTCGACGATACATGCGATGTTTTTCATAGGCGACGACGATGACGCTTTTTTTGCGGATGAAATGCGCGTGTTTTGGCGTACGCCACGATAAAATGAATCTCACGTCGGTGCGAGTGCGGCGAATTGTAGTAATCCATGTGCTTATTGCCAAGTGGCCGAGTCGCGGCGAATCGAAGCGAATTGATTGAGCTTCCTCCAGGTCGTGCACCTTCGATGCCGACCTTGCCATGACGCAGTCGATCCCCTAGGATTTTCAAGATTGCTGCAGTGCGGATCGAATTGCTGCGGTGCGGCTGTACAACCAAAGGACACGAGCGGAACCTGTCCCCGACAGTGGCTCGGCTGGGGACCACGTTCGATGATAAAGCTTGCAATCGGCGCGGAAACAAAATCCGTGCACGACAGAGGAAAAAAGACGCAACCGCGACCTCACGTATGTCCGAAACGATGCGTGCAATGATTTCGCCAAATTCGATCGCTCGCGTCTTCATCGCCCGGATCGGCCATTCCAGCTTATTATATAATTCCGATAGAGGCCGCCGAGCACAACCCGCCGTCCTTGTGCGCGGCACAGCCGCGAAGTGGTAGAGTGTGCTCAGATCGGACATATAGCGTGGCGACGACCCCCGGTTCGGTTTCCGCGTAATCGCGGGAAAGATTACGAGAGAAGATCAACAAGTGGATGTTGGATTGGTACCTTTCGATTTCGGGCGCAGCGCGGCAGGGTCTGAAGGAGCTGAAATGGTGATTGGGCGATGAGCGCTTACATACTCCGGCGCGTCCTCTTTATGATTCCTACGGTTTTCGGGATCATGCTGGTGTCCTTCGTCGTCGTGCAGTTCGCGCCTGGCGGGCCGGTCGAACGCATCATCGCCCAACTCTCCGGCACCGATACCGGTGCGACGTCCCGCATTTCCGGCTCCTCCGGCGGCGACTTTGGTGCGCGCGGCACGCCGCAGAGCGGCGCGCAAATGGATATGAACTCGAAATACCGTGGCGCGCAGGGGCTCGATCCCGAATTCATCAAGAGTCTGGAAAAGCAGTTTGGCTTCGATAAGCCCGCCTATGAGCGCTTTTTTATCATGCTCGGACACTACGTGCGCTTCGACTTCGGCAAGAGCTATTTCCGAGATGTGACGGTCATTCAACTCATCAAGGAGAAGCTGCCGGTCTCTATATCGCTTGGTATCTGGATGACGCTGATCTCCTATCTGATTTCGATCCCGCTGGGTATCCGCAAGGCGGTCCGTGACGGCTCGCAATTCGACATGTGGACGTCAGGCGTCATTATTGTCGGCTACGCCATACCGGGTTTCCTATTCGCTATTCTGCTGATCATTCTGTTCGCCGGTGGCTCGTTTTTCCAAATCTTTCCATTACGCGGCCTCACGTCGGACGGCTGGTCGCAATTTGCGTGGTGGCACAAAATCCTCGACTACTTCTGGCACTTGACGCTGCCGATCATATCGATGGGACTCGCGGCGTTCGCCACCATGACGCTGCTCACCAAAAATTCCTTCCTCGAGGAATTGCGCAAGCAATATGTGCTGACCGCGCGTGCCAAGGGCTGCACCGAGCGCCAGGTGCTTTACCGGCATATTTTCCGCAACGCCATGCTTCTGGTCATCGCCGGTTTTCCCGGCGCCTTTGTCAGCGCCTTTTTTGCCGGCTCCCTCCTTATCGAGACCATTTTCTCGCTCGACGGTCTTGGGCTGTTGAGCTTTGAAAGCGTGCTTAACCGCGACTACCCGGTCGTCTTTGCGAACCTTTACATCTTTGCACTCGTCGGGCTCGTCGTGAATCTGATTTCCGATTTGACCTACACCTGGATCGATCCACGCATCGACTTCGAGACGCGAGAGGTGTGAGGTGGACGACAAGACGCGTACCGAGAGAAATATCGAGTTGGCCACCGGGGGCGCCTCAGGCGCACCGGAATTTAAGCCGGACATCGAGCCTGCGGGGCCGCTTGGTCTCAGCGGACCACCGAGAGGATTTGAGTTCTCTCCGCTTAACATCAGGCGCTGGCAGAATTTCAAATCCAACCGGCGCGGGTACTGGTCGCTGTGGTTCTTTCTTGTGCTGTTCGTGGTCACGCTTTTCGCCGAGTTCATTGCCAACGACCAACCGCTGTTCATTCACTATGACGGCAAGAACTATTTTCCCGTCTTTTTCACGTATCCCGACACCGAATTTGGCGACGACCTGGGCACTGCGGCCGATTACCGTGATCCCCATCTGCAGACGTTCCTCGACGAACACCACGCCATCGAAATCTGGGCGCCGATCCGCTTTTCCTACAGGACGATCAACGATAATCCGCCGTCGGCATTTCCTTCGAAGCCGACGTGGATGCTGAACGACAAGGATTGCGCATTCGCCGCAAAAAATGGATACGCCCAGTGCGGCACGCTTGAATACAATTGGCTCGGCACCGACGATCAGGGCCGCGACGTCCTCGCTCGGCTGATCTATGGCTTCCGGCTGTCGGTACTGTTCGGTCTCGTCCTGACCATTGTCTCCTCAGTCATCGGCGTCGCCGCCGGCGCCGTACAGGGCTATTTCGGCGGCTGGACTGACCTTTTGTTCCAGCGTTTCATCGAAATTTGGACCTCGGTGCCGGAACTCTATCTTCTGCTTATCATCTCGTCCGTGCTGGTGCCGGGATTCTTCGTGCTACTCGGCATCTTGCTTCTGTTCTCGTGGGTCCGCCTGGTCGGTCTCGTTCGCGCCGAGTTTCTGCGCGGCCGGAATTTCGAATACATACAAGCGGCGCGCGCGCTCGGCGTGTCGAATGGCGTCATCATGTTCCGGCACCTGCTGCCGAATGCAATGGTGGCGACCATGACGTTCCTGCCGTTCGTCATGTCGTCCTCGGTCATGACTCTGACCGCGCTCGACTTCCTCGGTTTTGGCCTGCCGCCAGGCTCGCCATCGCTTGGCGAACTCCTGTCCCAGGCCAAGGCTAACGTACAGGCGCCGTGGCTCGGGCTCACCGGCTTTTTTACCGTCGCGTTGATGCTGTCGCTTCTCATCTTCATCGGTGAAGCAGTGCGCGATGCGTTCGATCCGCGAAAGACATTCGTATGAGCGACGAACTCTGTCTCAGCGTCCGCGATCTTTCCATCGCCTTTCGCTCAAGCGGCCGCGAAACGCTCGCGGTCGACAGCATTTCCTTCGACATCGCCAAGGGCGAATGCTTGGCGCTGGTCGGCAAATCCGGCTCCGGCAAATCCGCGACGGCGCTCTCGATCCTCAGGCTCCTGCCCTCTCCGGCGGCGCGGCACTCCGGCAGCATCGAGTTCCAGGGACGAGACCTGTTAAAGCTCTCCGAGCGCGACATGCAGAAGGTCCGGGGTGACGATATTACGATCGTCTTCCAGGAGCCGATGACGTCGCTCAACCCTCTACATACGATCGAGAAGCAGATCGGCGAAATCCTGCTTCTTCATCGCGGGCTAAAGGGTGCGGCGGCGCGCGAGCGCACAATCGAGGTGCTCAGCCAGGTCGGTATTCCGAATCCGGCAAGCCGTCTCAAGAGCTATCCGCATCAGCTTTCCGGCGGCCAGCGGCAGCGCGTCATGATCGCTATGGCACTCGCCAACGAGCCCGACCTGCTCATCGCCGACGAGCCGACGACCGCTCTCGACGTCACGGTGCAGGCCCAGATCATCGCGCTGCTCAAGGACATCCAGGCTCGTCTGCACATGTCGCTGTTGTTCATCACCCACGACCTGGGCATCGTGCGTAAGGTTGCGCAACGCGTTTGCGTGATGAAGGACGGCAAAATCGTCGAGCACGGGACAGTCGAACGTGTCTTCGAATCGCCTGAACATCCTTACACGCGCGCGCTAATGGCCGCCGAACCGAGACCGGATCCGGCGCCGCCGCAGCCCGATGCGCCGGTGCTCCTGGCAACCGAGCATCTCAAGGTCTGGTTTCCGATCACAAGCGGCTTCATGCGCAAGGTGACAGGCCACATCAAGGCCTGCGATGGTCTCACCATCGCATTGCGCAAAGGCGAAACGCTTGGCGTGGTCGGCAAATCCGGCTCAGGCAAGTCGACGCTCGGCCGCGCGATCCTGCGCCTGATCTCGTCGGAAGGCCCGATCGCATATATGGGCAACAATCTGCAAGGCCTGAAATTCAAAGAGATGCGTCCGTTCCGCCGCGAGATGCAGATCGTATTTCAGGATCCGTTCGGCTCGCTTTCGCCGCGCATGTCGGTTGCCGAAATCATCAAAGAAGGGCTCAAAGTCCATCATCCAGACTTGACCGAACGGCAGCGCGACGAGCGAGTGATCAAGGCGCTGAACGACGTCGGGCTGGATCCGGCCACACGCTTTCGCTTTCCGCATGAGTTCTCCGGCGGCCAGCGCCAGCGCATCGCGGTTGCGCGCGCGGTGGTGCTCGAGCCGTCCTTCATTGTTCTCGATGAACCGACGAGCGCGCTGGATATGGTCATCCAGGCGCAGATGGTCGATCTGCTGCGCGATTTGCAGAAACGCCATAATCTTACTTATCTGTTCATCTCCCACGACCTGCGCGTGGTCGCGGCGCTGGCGAGCCGCTTGCTGGTCATGCGGCATGGTCTCGTTGTCGAATCCGGCGATGCCGCAGAGTTATTCAAAAATCCCAAGACCGACTATACCCGCGCGCTGTTTTCCGCTGCATTCAATCTCGAGACCGCGCCCGAAGGCGTGGTTGAGCAGTAGCATTACCGCAGAGACGAAGGTTTGCGAGATAGGCTTGGTCCGGATATTGCGTTTAGGCTGGCCTGATCTGACCGATCTCGTGCGCAGTGGCTTCGCTCTCGAAGCTGTCAACGAACACCAGACCGATGCCACGGGTCAGTGCGCCGGCCGTGACCGCGGAAACAGCAAGGCCAACCAGTAATCCACCTGGAATGATCCAAGCCAGAGTTGACGTCGTTGCAACCCCAAGGCCGGTCGGTACTGCGCCGCCAATGATGCTGACAATCAGTGCTCGCGTTTGATCCCGCTCAAAAGGCACCCCATAAAGCTGACTGAGTTGTTTCACCATCCGCAGGACAACGGCAGTCACGCCGGCAATGCTCGCGACTGGCAAAGGCAGCAATCCGCCGCCAGCCGCATAGAGCCGATGCCGGTCGACAATTTTGTTGGCAAGCTGCCGGCGTTTAGCCGCAAGAGGATCGGTTGAGCCCTTAATCGAAGCGGCCGCCGCGCCAGACTTCTTCCTATTAAGCTCGGAGGCGACCGTTTCGCCGGCTTGCGAAACCGCCGCGTGGCGCAACGGGATATCCGAAGGTGTGGGCTCCGGCTCGACCGCGTCGAATGAGGGTTGGGAACGGGGCACACGCCCCTGCTCGTCTTTGACAAAGTCGGCAGCGAGGTTTCGCAGGCTTGCAATCGGGCGCCTGATAGCCTTCGGGAGCGGTTTGCGGGTCATGCGGCCGCCTGTCGGGCGCCAAGCACCATGTCGACCTCGTCGGCGATGCTCGCGATCTCCCGTGCGGCGGGTCCTTTCCAACTGATGAGGCTCGGGGTGGCTCCCCAAAGCGCGGCTTCCGGATACGCAACCCGGTTCGTCATCTCACTATGAAGGACCGGCAGGCCGGCATCGGCGAGTTCGGCGCGGATGTGCTTGGCGATGACGGAGTCGCGCGTCGTCTGCGTCAGCAGACAACGGAAGAGCGGCACTCGTCCATCAGCACGGTCAGTCAGTATGCTGAGCGTATCCAGCATGCGGTCGACATCGAACGGCGACGGCTTGACTGGAACGAGCAGAAAATCTGCCAGGGCAAGACAGTCCAGTGTCGTTTTGGAACGAAAGCCCGGCGTATCGATGATGATCGGGCCACTCTGGGCGAGGCGCCGAGCGGTCTTCGATGCTTCTTCGGTAGCGTCCTCGACCACGGCGACACCACCGAGCGCGCGCTCGCGAGCGGCAAGCCGCACGATGGAACGCTGTGGATCGGCGTCAATCAAAGTCGGCCGCCGGCCGCGCAGATGCCAATGTACTGCAAGGCAGCTTGCGAGGGTGCTCTTGCCGCTGCCACCTTTCATGGTGGCCACCGTGATGATGGTGTTTGTCACAACCACGGCCTCCCGTCCGAATCGAGGCGAAGTGATTCGCCTGAATGTCTGATCGTATCGGATTCGGGAGGAACTGCCTATCCAAATGCCTGCCTGGCGTAGCAGAGGCGGCGCCGCGGCACGCTGTCGTATCAAAAAATAGTCAGACCGAACGTGTCGACGGTTCAATTTTTATGAATGAGGGCCATTTCGGGCCAGCGAGCAATAAGCCGCCGCGAAATTTTTCGTCAAAAAGACAGAGCCGTCACCGCAAGACAACATCCCAGGATGACGCCGGCAACCAGCGTTGATACGACAACAGGAATGATCGGGCCCCAACCATTGGTTCGGTTCGGAATTCCCACGATCAAGTGGTTCGAAATCTTGATAGAACGCCACGCCTTTTCTCCCCGAGGTACCTGAAAACGCCTGTCCTCAGACGACGAACTTAAACGGAGACCTCCTACCGTTTTGTCTATTTCCCAGAAATGGCTCAAAATTGGTAAGCGCAGACTTGGCGAAATGCAGTTGATTTTAATGACCGAAGGAACCCGGAGTTCGGCTATTATTTTCTCTGCCTTACCAACGAACGTCTGACGCAGAACATTTCGAGTCTCGAACGGCTCGTGTGGTCACATCGTGCCCTGTCAGCCGTGTCTTGCGTACCGTCTAAACGCGACCAGCCATTCCCCAACCCGATAGCACCTCGGCGAGAAATTCTCGGTTTTTCGATGGTTGGCGGGACAAATTCCGGAATAGAATAGCGGAATAGAATAGAACCTAAGGTCCGTCGCAACGGATCGATCCGGGAGAACGCCAACATGATCAGGGCCTTCCTTGCCGCGTCGCTATGCGCCGCATGGGCGTTTCACGGCGCTGACCTCGCCTACGCCCAGCCCTATCCGACGAAAGAGCCGATCAAGGTAGTGGTTCCCTTTCCGCCCGGCGGACCGACCGACGGCATGGCCCGCATCATTTCCGAGCGGCTGGGCGCGGTGCTCGGCCAGAGCATCGTGATCGAAAACCGCGGCGGCGCCGGCGGCGGCATCGGCGGCAAGTTCGTCGCGTCGGCCGATCCAGACGGCTACACACTTCTGATGACGCCGGGCGGTGCGCTGACCACCGGACCGGCCGTGAATCCCGAGATCGGTTACGATCCGGCCAAGGCGTTTGCACCGATCTGCGAACTTATCGAGACGCCGTTGATCATCTCGGTGAGCCCGAGCCTGCCGGCGAAGTCGTTGGCCGAAGTCGTCGCCTACGCCAAGGCCAATCCGGGCGCGCTCAAATGGGGCTCTCAAGGCTTCGGCACGGCGCCGCATTTGCTCGCCGAATTGTTCAAGCTTGAAGCCGGCGTCAACATTATTCACGTGCCCTATCGCGGTACCGGCCCACTACTCAACGCCATCCTGGCCAACGAGGTGCAGATCATCGCCGATCCCAGCACCACCAGCCTGCCATACATTCAGGACAATAAGCTGCGCCCGATCGCGATCGCCGGCACAGAGCGCGAGCCGAAATTGCCGGACGTGCCGACGGTAATCGAAGCTGGATTTCCCAAGTTGCAGTCGCCGTTCTGGCTCGCCGTCGTGGCACCGGCCGGAACTCCGCCCGACATCATCGCCAAGCTCAACAGCGCATTTCATCAGGCGCTTGCCGCACCGGAAACCCGCGCGCGGCTGGACGCGCTCGGCACGGAGATCAAGACCGGCACGCCCGAAGATCTCAATCGGATGCTGACCGCGGAGCGGGCGCTTTGGAGCGGCGTGGTTAAGGCGGCAAACATAAAGATGGAATAACGCGCAGTAATCACATGCAATCTCGGCGAGTTCGTTCGAACCTTTGTACGCGTCCATACTGAAATTCCATGGCCATATTCCGTCGCGACACGCCCGCCGAAGCCGAATTCCGAGCGAATGTTCGGACGTGGCTTGATGCTAATCTTCCTGTCGCGCTACGCGGGCGCACGGTACGGCCGCCGCCCACCGAACTGATGCCTTGGTATCGGTCACTTTCGGCCAAGGGGTGGATCGCACCGCATTGGCCCAAGCATTACGGCGGCATGGGCGCCACGCTCAACGAACAGATCATCATGATAGAGGAACTGGCGCGGCTCGGCGCGCCGCATCTGCCGGTCCAGGGCCTCAATCACATCGGTCCGATCATCATGGAGTTTGGCAACGACGAGCAGAAGGCAAAACATTTGCCGCCAATCATCGCCGGCTCGGTCATCTGGGCTCAGGGCTATTCCGAACCCGGTGCCGGCTCCGACCTTGCCAGCCTAGCGACGCGTGCCACGTTGGAGGGCGACCATTTCGTGGTGCAGGGGCAAAAAATCTGGACCACCTGGGGCCATTACTCCGACTGGATGTTCGCGCTGGTCCGCACGGATCCGCAGGCCCAGCCGCGGCAGGCCGGCATCAGTTTCCTGCTGATCGACCTCCACAGTCCGGGCATCCGGATCAGGCCGATCAAGACCATCGCCGGCGACGATGAATTCGCCGAGGTGTTCTTCGACGGCGTCATCGTAGCGGCCGAGAACCTGGTCGGAAAACTGAACGACGGCTGGCGCATCGCCAACGCGCTCCTGGTCCACGAACGCCTCGGTACTTCGAATCCGCAATTTGCCTTGTCGGCGCTGGAACGTATCAAAACGATGGCGCGCGCCTCCGGACTGATGGCCGACCCGGCGTTCCAGGATCGCCTCGCCGCCGCCAGCATCAATGTCACGGCGCTAGCGGCCATGTTCAGCCACGCTGTTGAGCTAGCCAATCACGGGCAAAGTCCCGGACCGGAGTCTTCGGTCATCAAGATTTTCGGCTCCGAACTTTTGCAGTCGCTCAATGTCCTGCTGCTCGAGGCCGCCGGCGGCCACGCCACCGCCGAAAGTCCGGTCACAACGAATTTCGGCTCGGTGGAGGTCGCGGCTCCATATCTTCAGTCGCGGCGGGTCACGATCTACGGCGGCTCGTCGGAAATCCAGCGCAACGTGCTCGCCCGTCGCGTGCTCAACCTTCCCAACTGACGGACAGCGCGACGGCGGTCATGGATTTGCATTTGACATCGGAGCAGACGCTGCTGCGCGACAGCGCCGCCAAATTTATCGTGGCGGCGGGGCCGAAGGTCGTGCGCGGATTTCGCCAACGCGATCCAAGCTTCGCGCCGGACCGGCTACGACAGGCGGGCGACCTCGGTTGGCTCGGCATTCTTGTTCCCGCCTCGGCAAATGGGCTCGGCCTCGGTGTCACCGAGCTTGCCCTGGTGCTTGAACAGGCCGGGCGCGGACTGGTCTGCGAACCGATCGGACTGGCAGCGATCTCGGCCGCGGCACTCGGGCAATCCGGCAAGCCGCACCGGATGCTGGGACCGGCGATGGCCGGCGAGGCCCTGGTCGTCCCGGCGTTGCAGGAAAGCGCATACGGCGACGACCCGCTCACACCGCGCACTCAAGCCGCTGAAAAAGACGGAGCACTTCGGCTGACTGGACAGAAGATTTTTGTCTGCGCCGACGGCGCCGATGGATTTCTGGTCAACGCGACCGGGCGCGATGGAGCCGTACTCGGTTACGTGCCCCGCGACGCGTCCGGTTGCACGTTGACGACGACACAGAGCGTGGAGGGCCGCAAGCTGGCGACACTGAGCCTCGCCGATACACCGGGTGATCTCATCCCGCCCGCTCCGTCGTCGCGCAATGCTGTCGATGCACTCTATAATCTGGCATTGGTTGCGCTGTCGGCCGAGCTGCTTGGCGTGATGGAACAGGCCCAGGCAGTCACCCTCGACTACCTGCGCATTCGCAAACAATTCGGCAAGCTGATCGGCACCTTCCAGGCGCTGCAGCACCAGGCGGCCAACATCTATATCCGCACCGAGGCGACCCGGTCGCTGGTATTCCAGGTTGCGGCAAACAGCGAGCCTTTTCGTATCGATCCCGCGCTGGCCGTCGCCGCCAAGGCCAAGGCGTCGGAAGATGCCATGTTCGTCACCGAGGCATGCATACAACTTCACGGCGCAATCGGATTCACCGACGAGCACGACATCGGCCTCTATCTCAAACGGGCGATGCTGCTATCGTCGCTATTCGGGAACGCCGCAGCGCAGCGGCGCCGCTATATCGCAGTCGCCGATTTGACGGCGTAAGCACCAGGAGACTTTGATGAGCGAAGAGCAAACGGTCACTTACGAGCTGGACGGCGAAATTGCGCTGGTCGGCCTTAACCGCCCGGATAAGCGCAACTGCTTTAATCCAACCGTGATGAAGCAATTGCGCGAAGCCGTCGAGCGCGCCGGCGCGGAAGCGAAATGCGGCATCATTTTCGGCCACGGCGACAACTTCTGTGCGGGCCTCGACCTGCGCTGGGCGGCGGAGAATTGGAAGACCGGGCGCTCGGCGCGGTTGCCCTTCCCGTTCAACCGCAACACCTATTTCGAAGAGATGGCGCGCGGCAACATCCCGTTCATCGCCGCCCTGCATGGCGCAACGCTGGGCGGGGGTCTCGAAACCGCCGCCGCGGCGCATATCCGCGTAGCCGATGAGACGACCTTCTTTGGCCTGCCCGAAGGTACGCGCGGCATCTTCATCGGCGGCGGCGGTTCGGTGCGCGTGGCGCGGCTCGTCGGCTTTGCCCGCATGCAGGACATGATGCTGACCGGCCGCGTGCTCAAGCCTGATGAAGCCGAGCGCTACGGCATTGTGCAGTATATGGTGCCGAAAGGTCAGGCGATGGCAAAGGCGAAGGAACTCGCCTTGAAGATCTGTAAGAACGCGCCACTGTCGAATTTCGCCATCACCAACAGCCTGCCGCGGCTTCAGGATATGTCTTACGACGACGGCCTGTTCTTCGAGCGCATGGTGGCGGAATACACCCGCAGCCCGGAGTTGATCACACGGCTCAATCAATTCCTCGACAAGACTGCGCCGCGCGTCCGCATGCCGGACTGAACGCGGAACGATGTAACCAGGGAGAAACGGTCAATGAGCTTGCGTGACAATGCGATCGTGGCCTACGCAGAAACCAAGGTCATGGAGAAGAGTGACCGTGACGTCTTCACGCTGGGAGGCGAAATCCTCGAGGCTCTCCTCGATAAGACCGGCATCGACAAGAACGAGATCGACGGCCTGGTGCTGGCGGGTCTCACGGGCACCGGCGCTGCCAATCCGTTCTGGGCGCAAACCACCGCCGATGTGCTCGGCCTCGATGTCGGCTTTTGCGAGCAGGTTCACACTGGCGGCTGTTCGGCGGCGGGATGCGTTGTGCGGGCGGCGGCCGCGATCGATTACGGATTGTGCGACGTTGCGTTTCTGCTGTTCGCCGATACCCACGTGCTCGAGGACAAGACCGATCATAGCCACTCCTATCGACGCGAGTGGACCGATCCTTACGGATTGATGGGTCCACCCGGCGCCTTCGGCCTTCTCAGCCGGGCCTACGAGGCGAAATACGGTCTCGACTACCGGATGCTGGGCAAGATCGCGGTGACCCAACGCAACCACGCACTGCTCAACGAGAACGCCTGCGAAAAACTGCGGGTGCCCATCACCGTCGACGATTACATGAATTCGCGCATCATCGCCGATCCGATCCGGCTCCTGGATTGCGTGATGCGCGCCGACGGGGCCGCCGGCTTGATCATGATGAGCCGCAAGCGCGCCAAAGAAAAAGGCCTGACCAAGAACATCATCCCGATCGGCTACGCCGAGCGCACCAACTTCAAGGGCGGCGAAAACCTCGTCGACGTCACCAAGAGCGGCCACGAGGTCTGCGGCAAGAAGGCGCTCGGCGAGGCCGGTATGAGCATCAAGGACATCGCCTCGTTCCACCCCTATGATGATTTCATCATCGCCATCATGCTGCAACTCGAGGCCTTCGGCTTCTGCAAGCCGGGCGAAGGCGTGCCCTACATCCGCGAGCACGATTTCTCCTTCAACGGCGACTTGCCGCTCAATACGGGCGGCGGTCAGATTTCCGCGGGTCAGGCAGCGTGCTCGTCGCACAATCTGGTCGAAGCGGTGCGGCAGTTGCGCGGCGAAGCCGGCAAGCGCCAGGTCAAAGACACCAAGAACGCGCTGGTGACCGGAATCGGTTGGATCAATTACGGACGCAACTGGGGCTCGAGCGCGGCCCTAGTGCTGGTCCCGGAATGAGCGAGGCAACCATGGCCAATCCTGCAACCAACAAACCATTGAACGACACGCTCGGCGTCAAACGCTCCATCAAGCATTTCGATTTCACCGAGCCGTACTGGGAGGGCACGAAGCAGAAGAAGCTTCTTGTCCAATATTGCAAACCGACCGGGAAATATCAGCATTTCCCACGTCCGGTGAGCATCTTCACCGGTCGGCGGCGCGACCTGGAATGGCGCGAAGTCTCCGGCAAGGGCGTTGTGTACTCCTATACCATCACCGAGCGCGGCACACCGGCCTTCCGTGGCATCGAGCCCTACGCGGTTGTGAGCGTGACACTCGATGTTGGCGTCAACTTCATCGCCAACATCGTCCATTGCCAAGCCGAAGAGTTGAAGGTCGGCATGAAGGTCAAGCCGTACTGGCATCCGATCGGCGACGGCACGCATTTGCTGATGTTTCAGCCCGACAACGCCGCATGAGCGGACCGCAAGATGCACGCGGTCCGAAAGCTGTCGCCAAATTCCTGCGGCCGCGTTCGGTCGCGATCATCGGCATGTCGACGCGTGCAGGCAGCGCCGGCCAGATCGTTCTGCAATGTCTGAAGGTCAACAAGTTCGCGGGTGACATTCATCTGGTCGGCCGCACCGACGAGCCGATCGACGGCCGGCCTGTGCTGAAGAGTCCGGACGAACTGCCGGAAGGCATTGACCTTGCCGTATTCACCCTGCCGGCCGCCGCGGTTCGTGAGGCGATCGAGGCGTGTGCGCGGCGCAAGGTCGGCTCCGCCATGGTGTTCGCCGCGGGCTTTGCCGAAGTAGGCGATCAAGTCATGCAGGACGCTGTCACGACCACGGCGCGAGCCGCCGGGCTTGCCGTTGTCGGGCCGAACTGCCTTGGCGTTACCAACAATGTCGACGGCATGATGTTGCACATGCTGTATGCGCGCGAGGCGCTGCGCGGCGTCACCGACGGAGTCGCTTTCGTCGGCCAGAGCGGCGGCCTGGTCGGACACTTCCAGCGCGCCACCGACGGCCGCGGCATTCCGCTCTCCTACGTGGTCTCGACCGGCAACGAAGCCGGACTTGAATCCACCGATTTCCTTGAGTTCCTCATCGAGGATCGTTCGACCCGCGTGATCGCGCTCTATTGCGAGGAGATCAGACGGCCGCAAGCATTTCTTGCCGCCTGCCGGCGTGCCCGCGCGGCCGGTAAACCGGTGGTCTTGATGCTGGCGGGCCGCAGCGCCAAGGCCCGAAAATCCGCGCAATCGCATACCGGCGCGCTGATCGGCGACTTCGCAACAATGCAGACGCAGGCCGAAGACGCCGGCGCCGTCGTCGTCTCTACCATGGACGAGGTGATGGATCTCGTCGAAATCTTGCAACGCTTTCCGACACCACCGAACCAAAGGTCCCGGCATCCTCACCGCGTCCGGCGCTTATGTCGGATTGACCAACGATTTCGCCGAAGAAATCGGCCTGGAGATTCCGGACCTTGAGCCGGAAACGTTGAAAAAAATCAGCGAGGCGCTGCCGCCCTACGGCAATTACGGCAACCCGCTCGACACCACAGCCGGCTTTACGCCATCCATGCTTCCCGGCGTGGTCAAAGCCCTGATCGACGATCCCAATGTCGGGATGCTGTTCATCTCGTTCCCGATCAACACGCCGATTCCAATAAACGCCTTCAACGCCGGCATGGCGCATTCGTCCAAGCCGAAGGTGATGGTCGCACTTGGCGACACGTGGCAGCTCGGCCCCGACGTCGATGCGGCGGTGAAGGAAGGCTCGGCGGTCTATTCCCGCTCGTCCGACCGCATGCTGCGCGCTATCGCGCTCTATACCAAATACGGACGTTCGCTGGCCCGTACCCGCGTCACCGGTACACCCGCGCCGTTCGCTAATCTGCCCAAGCTCGGCAACGGCGCCCAGCCGGAATGGCTCGGCAAGAAAGTGCTCGCGGCGGCCGGCATTCACGTGCCCGACGGCGAACTTGCGCGCACTGCCGACGAAGCAGCCGCGGTAGCCCGGCGGATCGGCTATCCGGTGGTTCTCAAGGCGCAGGCGGCGGCGCTGTCGCACAAGACCGAAGCGGGCGGCGTCGCACTCAATCTCGCCGATGAGGCGGCGCTTCGCGCGGCCTGGAACACCATGATGCGCGACGTCAAGCGCGCGGCGCCCGATGTCAGTCTCGACGGCGCGCTCGTTGAAAAGATGTCACCCAAGGGGATCGAGCTGATGCTGGGCGCCAAACGCGATCCCGGCTGGGGCACGGTGTTGCTGCTGGGCCTCGGCGGCATCTGGGTGGAGGCGTTGGGCGACGTCCAATTGCTCCCGGTCGATGCCGACGAAACGCAGATCCGTGCAGCCCTCGCTAGGCTCCGATCGGCAAAACTTCTGACCGGCGTCCGTGGCGCACCTCCGGCCGACGTCGACGCAGTCGTGCAGGCGGTGATGGCGATCGGCCGGCTGATGCGGACTGTCCCCAACTTGATCGAGATCGACGTCAACCCGCTGATGGTGCATGCCAAGGGACAGGGAGCGACTGCTTTGGATGCATTGATTGTCGCCGACTGAGGGCCGCGCCCGAGGCCGCCCATCTGACAATTGAACCGAGCAGAACCTATTTAAGCCAACCACATTCCCGCAGACTACATCCAAGCAGAGCACATGCCCAACATCGAATTCGGCCTCGATACGTTCGGCGACGTCACCGCAGGCCCAGACGGCCAACCGCAGTCGCATGCGAAGGTGATCCGCGAAGTGATCGAGCAAGCGACGCTCGCCGACCAACTTGGCATCGAAGCCTTCGGCGTCGGCGAGCACCATCGCCCGGACTTCGCGATTTCAGCGCCGGAGGTGGTGCTCGGGGCGATCGCCGGCCGTACCAAACGTATCCTGCTGGGCTCGGCCGTGACCGTGCTGTCGTCGGACGACCCGGTGCGGGTATTCGAACGGTTCTCGACGCTCAACGCCGCCTCCAGCGGCCGCGCCGAAATCACAGTCGGGCGCGGCTCCTTTACCGAGTCATTCCCGCTGTTCGGCTACGATATGAAGCAATACGAGCAACTTTTCGAAGAGAAGCTCGAACTGTTCGTCGCCCTCCTGCGAAACGAGACGGTGACCTGGAGCGGCA
This sequence comes from uncultured Alphaproteobacteria bacterium, assembly GCA_963813825.1. GTDB lineage: Bacteria > Pseudomonadota > Alphaproteobacteria > Rhizobiales > Xanthobacteraceae > BOG-931. The sequence continues at coordinate 15,657 of CAWFBB010000014.1, read as the reverse complement.
CGACCCGCTCGTCGCTGACCAACCAGCGCGTTTTTCCCCCGATCGACAACGGGCCGCTCAAAACCTGGATCGGCGTCGGCGGCAGTCCGGAGTTGGTCGTGCGCGCGGCGCATTACGATCTGCCGATGATGCTTGCCATCATCGGCGGCGATCCCAAGCGCTTCCTGCCCTATATCGATCTCTACCGGCGCGCTTATGTGCAGCTTGGTCAGCCGGTGAAAGCCATCGGGCTGCACTCGCATGGTTATGTCGCCGACACCGACCAGCAGGCGCGCGAGGAATTGTGGCCGCACCATAAGGCCATGCGTGACCGAATCGGCGCCGAGCGCGGCTGGCCGCCGGCGACACGGGCATCGTTCGACCAGGAAGCCGACGGCGGCTCGCTCTATGTCGGCGGTGCGGAAACCGTCGCGCGCCGCATCGCCGCGACCGCCAAGGCGCTCGGCGTCGCACGCTTCGACATGAAATACTCCTCCGGCACCCTGCCCCACGACAAGCTCATGCAGAGCATCGAGCTTTACGGCACCAAGGTCATTCCGCTGGTGCGAGAGATGCTGGTTTAGACCGGCTTACCCGACAGCGGTGTATCAAACACCGGACGCCCGCCGGTGCGTTCCAGATAACGGCCGAAGCGGAATTTCACTTCCGGACCGTCAAGTGGCGGCGACTTCGCGTGTCGTCCGAGCGGTTCGACGTGCAGAACGGCAAAGGCGTGGCCGGCGCCACGCACCATGTCGTCCAGGCCTTGCGCGAGACCATCGACGGTCGAGAATTCGTAGACGCGCTCGATTCCGGCGGCCTTCGCCATGCCGGCATAGTCGGCTATCTCGCCGAACGGGTGGGCAAGATCATTGGTCGAGCCGTAGCATCCGTTCGCCACCATGAAATGCTTGAGGTTCGGCAGCGCGAGCTGGCGCTCGACCAGAAGCATGCCAGGGTTCATGCAGAACGCGCCGTCACCGCAGAACGCGACGACGGTACGCTCCGGCGCGCCGAGCGCAATGCCGGCGGCGAACAGCGAAGCGAGACTCATCGACGCTTCGAGGTAGAAAACGCGCTCGGATTCTCCGGTGATTTCCCACCATAACTCCGAACAATTACCGGCCGAGGTGACGATCACTTCGTCCTTGAGGCGATCTGCGAGCAAGCGGAAACAGGCTTCGAAATTCATTACGCCTCTCCCCGCAGCACTTCGCGCGTGAACCCGACCACGACCGGCCGCGACATCACCCGGCTGTGTCGATAGGCCGTAGCCATACGCGGTATATCCTCGCTGCGTTCGATCGGCACGAACGGCATGCCGATCGCGTCAATGACCGGCTCGAGATAGAGCCCGTTCGACTGATGGAATTTGGCACCGTCACCGGGACGTCCGCGCAACGTGATTCCGATCAAAAGCGGGATTTGATAGGTGTAGTTGATCTTGGTGATGGCGTAGATGCAGGTCATAAAACCGGATGCACCCATCAGCGCAAAAGAGCCGATGCCACCGAGAAATGCGCCGGAGCATAGTCCGATCGCGGATTCCTCGCGGTTGACCGCAACATGGCGAAATCGCTCGTCGGCGGCAATCCTCGTAATCAGCGGCGTGATCCAGCCGTCGGGAAGGCTGGCGACCAATGCTATGCCACACCCGGCGGCGGTGTCGGCGATGCGCTGCGCGACCGCTTCGGCTCCGTTCGCCGTCATATGAGCGTTTCGCGATGATCGACCATCACGCAAGTATGCGCATGGACCGGTATGATTTCCAGTGCGCTCGCGCGCCAAAACGGCGGCGCTTGTCTACACTAAGGGATTGCGCGACAGTACGGTTGAGCGAAAGACGCCGGGGCTCTCGGACATCGTGGGTCAGCGTCATATGAAGCAGCCTATTCATTGCGTGCATGTCTTCGGCGCATGCGCAAGCTTAGCGGCCGCCCTTCTCCTCGCACTCATCCGCCCAGCGGCGTCTGACGATGTCGAGGATTTCTACCGCGGCAAAACATTGATGCTGGTCATTTCGTACAGCGTCGGCGGCGGCTACGATCTTTACGCTCGGGTGCTGGCGAAATATCTCGGCAAATACATTCCCGGACATCCGACTATCGTACCGGAGAACATGCCCGGCGCCGGCGGGCTGCGCGCGAGCAACTATCTTTACACCGCCGCGCCGAAAGACGGCTCGGTCATCGGCACCTTTTCGCGCAGTATTCCGACCATGCCACTCGTGACCCCGAACCTGAATTTCGACGGCCGCAAATTCGGTTGGATCGGCAGCATGTCGAGTGATACCAGCATGTGCCTGACCGGCAGCAAATCGCCCGTCAAAACCTGGCATGACATGCTGACCATGCCGGTGGTGATGGGCGGCCAGTTTGCCGCCGCCGATTCCGACATTTACGCACGGCTCTATGACAACGTGCTCGGCGCCAAGATCAAGCTCGTCTCCGGTTATCCTGGAACCAACGACATCACGCTCGCCATGGAACGCGGCGAGGTTGACGGCATCTGTGGTTTGTCCTGGGGCACGATCAAGGTCGCGCACCCGGAATGGGTTAGCGGCAGGACCGTCAACTTCCTTCTGCAAGCGGCGTTGCAGAAGGACCCGGAATTGACCGAGGTGCCGCTCGCCCTGGATGTGATCGACGACCCGGAGAAGAAACAGATCCTCTATCTGCATTTCGCACCCCAGGCGATCGGCCGACCGTTTGCCGCGCCGCCCGGCATCCCCGCCGATCGGCTGGCAGCGCTGGTCACGGCATTCGACGCGGCAATGAAGGACCCTGAACTGCTTGCTGAAGCCGCCAGTGAGAAAATGGACATCAAGCCGATGAACGGTCACGAGGTCGACGCCTTGATCGCCAAGCTCTACGCGCTGCCGCCCGGCGTTATCGCCAAGGCGGCGCAGGCGATCGAATAGCGGCGCATAAATCTTCGACGAAACCTCCGCGCAATATCCACAAGGAACGACGCATGCCCGATAAGATGCTGTGGGAGAAGCAACTGCCGCGCAACACCGGGTTTGCCTTCGACATCAGGGCCGGCCAGTCCGTGCGCTTGATGTCGCAGACCATTATCGATTTCGTCTGCTTCAATCGCGAGAACTTGCGCGAGCGCTTCGATCAGGCACGGACCAAGGCCAATCAGCGCAAAGTATTCATTTCCAGCGGTGACGCGTTGATCTCGAAGCTCAACAACACGATGATGACCATCCTTGAAGACACGTTCAAGGAAGGCCACCACGATTTGCAGGAAGGCATGTGCAGCCGCAAACGGCACGAACTCGCAGCAGCGCGCGGAATTTGGGAAATCACCTACAAGCGGCCGCTATCGGAAATGCCACCGCGAGGCTGCACCGAGAATCTCGGCAATGTTTTGGCCGAATACGGCATTGCCGTGGAGGACATTCCCAGTCCGTTCAACATTTTCCAGCACATGATTATCCATCAGGATACCGGCGAACTGGAACACTCGCATATCCGACCCAAGCCGCCGGGCGCCCACGTGATTCTGCGCGCCGAGATGAATTTGCTGGCCGCGGTCAGCATTTGCCCCGACATGGCGGCCGGAGGCACCACCGGGGCAACGCTGGCGCTGTTTGGCCCGGGTTAGACCTGATCACGTGCGCGAAGCACTGGCCTAGGCAGCGTTGCGGTCAAGGACTTCGCCGCCTGATGGCGAGCATCCGAGGTTCATGGCGGCGACCAGGGCTTCGATTTCGCGACGAGCTGTGAGGTGCGAAAGGGTCGGCCGCGTGCCGAAGGTAGTAGCATCGAGAGTGTCGAGCGCGGTCAATCCGCGAGCATAGAATTCGCGGAAGATCACCCGCTCGGCCAGTCCTTCAACAAGTCGGAAGTTGAGCCGTCCCGACAAGTCCTCCAGCCCCTGACCGACACTGCGCGTATTGCGCGAGCCCAGCATCGACAGCCGATTGCGCAAGACGATCCAATCGAAAGGGAAACTGTCGCGGAGTTGACGCTGCCGGCGCGCCTCTAACACCATGTTGGCGTAAAGGCTTGGGCCGGTAACGCTCAAGGTTTCGCGGTCGACGGTGCCGAGCACGTCGAAGTCGACGAAACTGTCGTTTAACGGCGTGACCAGCGTGTCGGCCATGGAATGGGCCAGTCGTCCCAAATAGCTGTCGCGGCCAGGCGTATCGATAACGATAAAGCGATGGCTGCGCGCCAGCGCCTCGATTTGACCAGACAGGGCTTCGCCGTCCGCCGCCTCATCCTCGGCAGTCGGGTGATCCATGTTCTCGACGAAATAACGATGATCGGGAATTTCGAGGCTGAGCCCCGCTTGCTGCGCCCAGGCGTGTCTATTCTCGATGTAGTGAGTGAAGGTCTTCTGACGGGAGTTGAGATCGAGAGTCGCGACAGTCTGGTGTGCTTTCATCAATGCGACGGTCACATGCATGGCAACCGTTGACTTGCCCGACCCGCCCTTCTCGTTGCCGACCACAATCACGCGAGCACGCGAAGCCTGAGCTGCCATTTCATGCGACATGCGTTGTTGCCCTCATTGCCTGAGCTGCGTGGAGTTTTCTTGGAGAAAAAAACTTTGATCTGATTCTAATGCATTCGCAAGTTAACTAAGTACAAGGCGTGCGCGTCCAATCGCGCGATGGGACGAGTTCCGCGGCACCGATGCAAATCAGTGACACGCTCACGTTCCCGCGGGTCCGAATTGCGGCGAAGATGTTCGGAAAGCGTTATTGCCCGCCGGCAAGACCCGGTTCGCGGCGGCGGTGCCGGAGGAAGCGCGCGCAGACCAATCCGACGATAACAATCACGACAGCGCCAAACAGCGGCGGAATGTGCAGGCCCAGATAGCCAAACGCCAAGCCGTAATAGATCGGCCCGATCGCCTGACCCGTGAAAAAGAAACTGGAGTGCATCGACAGCGCCGCACCACGTGCCGTCTGCGAGAGATCAGTGACGTGGACCTGGATGTTGTTGTGCAGCATATAGAAGGAAAAACCGAACAGCACGAATATCGCGGCTTCGATATACCAGGCTACTCCCAACGCGAGCATCATAAAGGCGATCGCTGCGCCAACAGCTCCTGTCAGCATAAGTTGCCGCTCGGTCATCCGTACCACTAAGACACGGCAGTGACAGCGAAAACAGAATTCCGCCGAGCCCAAAACCACCGATGACGAGGCCGGCATAGGACGATTGCGTCAGGCCGCTCGCGAGCAGAATCAGCGCGACATAGGGAAACATGCCGTGGATAACGATGCCCTCAAAGAATACCGAACCGAAGCAAATTTTGGCCCGCGGATCGGCGAACACGCCGCGAAATCCCGCGGCGGCGGCGGCGAGATTGAAACGTCTTGGCTTGCCGACATCGAGGCCGCGGAACGCGAAATATGCAACGACCGCTGTAATCAGTCCGAAGCTACCGATGGAAAAGAAGACGCCGCGCCAACCAAGCAGATCGCCAATGCCGCCGGAGATCACCGCACCGACCAGGTTTCCGGTCAGCCCGACGGCAAGCAGCCGCCCTATCGCCACTTGCCGCGATTCGATCGGCACCAGATCGCCGACCAGCGCCATGCCGATCGGGAAGATGCCGCCGGCGCAAACGCCGGCGATCATGCGCATGACGACGAGCAACGTGAAATTGCTGGCGAAAGCGCAGATCAGCGTCGTCGTCACCACGGCGGCAAGGCTTATATTCATGAGCCGCGTCTTGCCGAAGAAATCGGCGATGGTGCCGAGCACAGGCTGCATCAGCGCGTAGGGGAATGTGAACGCCGTCGAGAGCAGCGCCGCAGTCTTCACATCGATCGCAAGATCGGCAGCGATCTTCGGAATGACGGGATCGACGGCGCGCGAAAAAAGCGTCGACGCGAAGATCACGAGACTGACAACTCTGAGGATTGGAGGAATGGTACTCAGCCTTGCTTGGCCAATGCATCGAATTGCATCAGCCGTTCAAGAAGCGGCCGCAACCCCTTGAGCGGGATCATGTTCGGCCCGTCAGATGGCGCTTTGTCCGGATTTCGATGGGTCTCGATAAAGACACCGGCAACGCCCACTGCGACCGCCGCCCGGGCCAGTACAGGGACAAACTCGCGCTCACCGCCGGATGAGGTGCCCTGCCCGCCCGGCTGCTGCACCGAATGGGTTGCATCGAAGATCACCGGGGCGCCGGTTTGCGCAAGCTGCGGCAGCGCACGCATGTCCGACACCAGAGTATTGTAGCCGAACGACACGCCGCGCTCCGTGACCAGCACGTTGCGGTTGCCTGCGCCGGTTATTTTCGCCACCACATTGACCATATCCCACGGCGCCAGAAACTGGCCCTTCTTCACGTTGACAACGCGTCCGGTCTTTGCGGCGGCGATCAGAAGATCGGTTTGCCGGCACAGGAATGCGGGGATTTGCAGAATGTCGACGACCTCGGCAACGGCAGCGCATTGCTCGGGCTCGTGCACATCGGTGAGCACCGCTACGCCAAGTTTTTCGCGCAGTTCAGCGAAGATTTTCAACGCCTTGTCGATGCCAAGCCCGCGTGCGCTGTTGGCGCTGGTGCGGTTCGCTTTGTCGAACGAGGTCTTGTAGACGAAGCTAATGCCGAGCTTGACGGTGAGCTCCTTGAGCGCACCGGCCATATCGAACGCGTGCGCACGGCTTTCCAGCGCGCACGGCCCGGCAATGAGTGCCAGTGGCAGCTTGTTGCCAAAGCGCACGTTGCCAACGGCGACGATGGAATTCGGCTTTGCGGTCATGAACCGACCATGAACATCGGCAGCGCGAGGGTCAACCGGCCTCACTTCACCGAAGAAAATGCCGTCGGTCGCAAGAATGCGCTCTTGATGTTGGCGATAATCGGCCCGTCCTTCTCGCTGTCATCGCGCGCCTTGTGCCATGCCGGATCGGCCTGGAACGTATTCCATTTCTTCTCGCGGTCGGCGAGCGAGTCCCAAGCCAGCATGTAGTGCAGGTCGTGGTTGCCGTCACCGACCAGCACGGTCCAAAATCCGGCCTGCTTGATGCCGTGCTTCTCCCATATTTTCAAAGTCTGCTCCTCGAAGCGCTTGAGCAGCGCCGGCAGCCGGCCGGGAATGCAGGTGTAGATGCGGGATTCATAGATCATGGGTTACTCCCGAGGATGTGCTGGCACGATGTCTGATCAGTTCCATGAGCGCAACTATGGCCAGCACGACGGCGCACGCGATCCATAAGTAGAACCCCGTGTGCCACGCGCAGATCGTATCGCGGCCCGGCGCGTCGCCGCGCGGGGTCGTTTTCCACGCCAAGGCGCTTAATGCCAAACCAAGACCGATAAGAGAAGGAAGCACCCCTGGACGCCGGTCAAAAAGGAGGCGGCCCGTAACCCACAGCATGAATGGATTGGCGAACCAGCCGAATTGCAGATCCAGTGGGCCAATCCACCCGCCCTCCAAAATTATGTAACCCTGAGTGGCATGGGGAACCCCGCAATCGGTCTCGACCGGAAGCGCGAGAGCCGCGATCCACATCAAGAGCGAAACGACACCAATGCTTCGCCGACTGTAGGAGATCATCAGGCGCTCGACCCTTTGGAGCAACCGAGTTAGGGGCTTACACCAGCCGGCTTTGCTCCACCGCCGCTCCAATGAAGGACGAGAACAGCGGATGCGGTGCAAACGGCCGCGATTTCAGCTCGGGGTGGAATTGTACGCCGATGAACCAGGGATGGTCGTCGAATTCGATGATTTCCGGCAGCAAGCCGTCAGGCGACATGCCGGAGAAGCGCATGCCGTGCTGCGCCAGACGGTCCTTGTAGGCGGTGTTGACCTCGTAGCGATGGCGATGCCGTTCGGAAATCTCTGTGGCGCCATAGATATCGGAAATACGGGAGCCGCGCTGCAGCACCGCCGGATAGGCGCCGAGCCGCATGGTGCCGCCGAGATCGCCGGTCATGCCGCGCTTTTGCAGCTCGTTGCCTTTCATCCATTCGGTCATGAGGCCGACCACTGGCTCGCTGGTCGGCACGAATTCAGTCGAGTTCGCCTGCTCGATGCCGCATAAATTTCGCGCCGCTTCGATCACCGCCATCTGCATGCCGAAGCAGATGCCGAAATACGGCACCTTGCGCTCGCGGGCGAACTGCGCGGCGAGAATCTTGCCTTCGGCGCCGCGCTGGCCGAAGCCCCCAGGCACCAAAATGCCGTCAACATGCTCGAGGAACGGCGCCGGATCTTCGTTCTCGAACACCTCGCTCTCGATCCAGTCGAGCTTGACCTTCACCTTGTTGGAAATACCGCCGTGGGACAGCGCCTCGATCAGCGATTTGTAGGCGTCCTTCATACCGGTGTATTTGCCGACAATAGCGATGGTGACGTCGCCCTCCGGGTTGCGGATGCGCTCGTTGATGAGATGCCAGGTCGCAAGATCGGGCGGCGGCGGATTATCAATACTGAACGCGGCCAACACCTCGTCGTCGAGTCCGCCGGCGTGATAGGCCTCGGGCACCGCGTAAATATTGTCGACGTCGCGCGCCTCGATCACCGCGCTTTCGCGTACATTGCAGAACAAAGCGAGTTTCTTGCGTTCGCCATCAGGGATCGGCCGGTCGGTGCGGCAGAGCAGGATATCAGGCTGAATGCCAATGGCGCGTAATTCGCGCACCGAGTGCTGAGTCGGTTTGGTCTTCAATTCCCCCGCGCTCGGGATAAACGGCAGCAGGGTAAGATGGATGTAGACCGCGTGACCCCGCGGTAGATCATTGCCGAGTTGGCGGATCGCCTCGAAATACGGCAGGCCCTCGATGTCGCCGACCGTGCCGCCGATTTCGCACAGCACGAAATCGAAGCCGTCGTTGCCGTCGCGGATGAAGTCCTTGATGGCGTTCGTGACGTGCGGAATGACCTGGATGGTGGCGCCGAGATAGTCGCCGCGGCGCTCCTTGGCGAGGATGTCCTGGTAGATGCGGCCGGTGGTGATGTTGTCCTGCCGCGTCGCCGGGCGGCCGGTGAAACGTTCGTAATGGCCAAGGTCGAGATCGGTCTCGGCGCCGTCGTCGGTTACGAACACCTCGCCGTGCTGGTATGGCGACATCGTGCCCGGATCGACGTTGAGATAGGGGTCGAGCTTGCGCAGACGGACCTTATAGCCGCGCGCTTGCAACAGCGCGCCGAGCGCGGCGGACGCGAGACCTTTGCCAAGGGAGGAAACCACGCCGCCGGTGATAAAAATGTACCGCGCCATGGGGCCCAACGCTTAGCGCCAGCCGTACGATTCGACGAGCGATTTTCCGGAATATCTGCCGCGCATCGGCATTCGATCCACAGCTACATCAATTAAACGCAACACAACAGAGACTTAGGCCGAACTCCTCAGGCGGTGCCGGAACTCATTACAACGCTACGTCTACCTCGATTCCGGGACCTGCGGTCCACTCGGTGCCGGAACCGGCCCGGTCGCCGGCCCAGGTACGGGCGGCGCACCGCCGATGCCGTTCTTCAACTGGTTAAGAACGCCGCCGCCGGAGCTGAGCGGTGCGGTCGGCGCGCTCAGCGGCGCCTCCTGGGTCGCCCCGCCGCCAGTATTGATGATTGAGGTCGGCTTGCGGTCGAACCCGGCGAGCCACGACAACGCCAGACTGGTCAAGAAGAACCCCGCGGCAAGCAGCGCCGTGGTGCGGGTGAGCACGTTCGCCGTGCCACGGCCCGTCAGGAAGCCGCTGGTCGAACTGACGAGCCCGCCACCCTCGGATTTTTGCAGCATCACAACGCCGATCAAGGCGACGACCAGCATGAGATGGATGATGATAATGACACTGATCATTGATGATTTCCGCCTGCCGGCCGCCTTCATATAGGCAGCCGCGCGCGGTCTCTACATGATCCAAAGGGGATTTTCTATGGCCACCGCCACAAAGCCGTAGCTATTTGTAATCCTTGAGATAAGCGATGACGTCGTCAATGTCGGCATCGCTCGACAGGCCGCCAAACGGCATGTGGTTGCCGCGCACCTTGGCCTGCGGGTCCTTGATATAGGCGTGCAAATTGGCGTCGTCCCAGGTCAGGTTGGCATGCAGCATGCCATTCGAGTAGCGGAAGTCAGCCAGCGAGCCCGATTTACGCCCGTACACGCCCTTCAAGCTTGGCCCGATCGCGTCCGGCTTATCGCTGTGGCAGGCGGCACACGTCTGGAACACGACTTTGCCGTGGGCGGCATCGGCCGCCATTGCCGGCAGCGCCATGACACCGCCGGCTAGCGCGGCGCACATCGCCGCGCCCAGTCTCAGATTTCGCATTGTCCCTCCCTTGCCCGATGCGCCGCATGTGTCAGGCGTGAACGAGCGGTCCCGGATTTTTGAGGTAGTTCGACGTAATTGCCTTGGCCGACCAATAAGCGAGCGCGCCGACTGTGCCGGTCGGATTGTAGCCATGCTGCTGCGGGAACACCGAAGCGCCCTGGATGAACAGGTTGTGGGCGTCCCAGGATTGCAGATAGCGGTTGACTACGCTGGTCTTCGGATCGCTTCCCATCATCGTGCCGCCGGTATTGTGGGTAGACTGATACGGAACGACGGTGAAGGTCTTGGGCCGCGGATGCATGTCGTAATGCGTCGGGTTCATTGCCTTGATGACACCCTCGAGCTTGGCCAGGAGATAGTCCGACATTTTGAATTCGTTGTCGGGTGGATTGTAGGTTAGCCGGACCAGCGGCCGTCCAAGCGCATCCTTATATGTCGGGTCGAGGTCCATGTAGTTGTCGCGATTGGCATAGACCGAGCCCTGCGTGTTGAAACGGGCGGCGTGGTAATACCACTTGACCGTCTCGCGTTTCCATTCGGAACCCCATTCGGGCGTGCCGTGGGGCACGGTGCGGCCGGCGATCGGCGGTGCGCCCGCGCTACCTCCGGCAATGTAGCCGCCGCCGAAGAAGCCCAAGCCACCGTGATCGAAGCTCTCGCCGTTAAAATCGTCGATGACGACCCCCGTGCCGGCATTGCCCCAATAGGGATTGATCTCCTTGTTCTCGAAGAAGGCGCTGGCGCCGGCTTCGAACTGGTAAGCGTAGTTCTTGCCGACGACGCCCTTCCCGGTTGCGCGATCGTACGGCTCACCGATGCCGGCAAGCAGCATGTGCTGAGCGTTTGAGAAAACATACGAAGTCAGCAGGACGATGCCGGCCGGCTGCTCGTATTCCTCGCCGTTGCGCATATCGACGTAGGATACGCTGACGACCTTCTTTGCGGCCTTGTCGTAGTTGAGCTTGGTGACAAAGGCGCGAGTGCGGATCTCGAATTTCGGATCGAGCCGCAGTGACGGCAGGATCGTGGAATTCGGCGAAGCTTTGGCGTTGGTTTCGCAGGCGATGCGATTGCAGTAGCCGCAATATTCGCAAGCGCCGAGCGGCACGCCCTCGGCATTGGTATAGGCGTTGCTCGCAATCGCAACCGGCGCCGGGAACGGATGATAGCCAAGGCTCTTCGCCGCCTCGCCATACATCAGGCCGGCATTGCTCGATTTGATCGGCTCATTCGGATAATGGTTGCTGCGCGGGCCTTCGAAGACATTGCCACCGTCGATTTTCTTGCCGCGCAGATTGCCCGCTTTGCCCGACACGCCGCAGATCTTGTCGAAATAATCGTAGTGCGGCTCCAATTCGTCGTAGCTGACCGGCCAGTCCTGGATGGTCATGCCTTCGGGGAGCGCGTTCGCACCGTAGCGTTCGGTCAGCGCGCTCTTGATGCGGAAGTCCGACGGCAGGAAACGCCAGTGCAGCGCGCCCCAATGGATGCCGGAGCCGCCGACGCCCTCACCCGGCAGGAAGGCGCCAATGCGGCGAATGGGCAGCGCCTGCTCGTTGGCGAAGTTGCGGAAAGTCAGCGTGTCGATCGAATTGTCCCACATCAGTTCGAGACGTTGTGCGTAGCGCACCTCGTCGCGCACGGCGGGGATCGTAAAGTCCTCGCCCGGGGTCCGGTCCTGACCTTTTTCCAGAGCCACCACATTGAGACCGGCTTTGGTCAGTTCGCGGGCCATGATCGCAGCGGTCCAGCCGAGGCCGACCGTGACCGCATCGACTTCTTTCAATCGCGTCACCATGTCCGCCTCCTTTTACGAAAAGTCCGCAATGGACTGCGGCTCGGCGACATAGCGTTTGTCGCGGTACTCATCGATGACATTGGCGTAGGTAGCCGGCAGGCCGGGGAATCCCAGCATCTTCCACGACGCCTTGTTGCGATTGCCGCCGTAGATCGGATCGCCGAAGAAGCCTTCCATGGTAAGCGTCAGCAAGCGGGCGAAGAACGCGCGCGAACTCAGGCCACCAAGGTCGGCCTTGCCCTCCTGCATCGCGGTCAGCGCCTCGATCCGCTTGGCCGGGTCGAGCCGGTCTAATTCCTGGCCGTAAGTCTTTCGCGACCAGACGTTGGCGGCGGCAATGCCGGCGGTAATGAATTCGGCTGGCGTCAAGGGGAGCTGATAGCCCTGCTCCGGCTTGCCTTTCAAATAGGGGCCGGCGCGGTACATTTTGGCTCCGCCGCCCCAGGCGCTGGCAAGCTGGCGGTCGATGTAAACCGCGCAACCGCAATCGCTGCCCGACGGCGACAATTCGTCGGCTGGGATCATCGTGTCGACTACGGCGACGACAAAGGCGTGCTCGGTTTCGTTGAGCAGGAGGAGCGGTTCTGTCTGCGGCGTCGAAGTCACCCCGGCCGGCGGCATTTGGGCTTGCGCCGGCGAGTCCGGCGTCAGCCCAGCAGCGACGGCAGTGCCCGCAAGACCCGCACCCAAGAGAAATTTTCGACGTGGAAGCGTCTCGTCGGTCATCGGAACCTCCCCTTGGCCGCACTACAACGGCGCGGCCCGCGTCTTGATTGGAACCACAATAGACCCAGCCCGCCGCAACGGGAATAGATCACGCGAAATAGGCGAGAGTTTCGTGGACGAGATCGCACTTTTGCATATCAGCCCTTGCGCCAAGTCGGAGCTGTTCGGCGTTGGTCCAATACCTTCGAGTTGTTCCAATACCTTCGAATGGAGGGTCAAATGGACGCGCCAATCAACACCGAGAAACCGGATTTCGGCAGCGATCACTTCAAACTCGACGCAGAATTCTGTCGCGCTGCCGACGCAACTTGTTACTGGTTCGCGGCGGTCGTGGTTTTTGCTGTTCTGGCCGCGGGCGTCATTGTCTATCGCGGTGCCAATACTGAGTTCACAACGGCATCGAACGACCCCGCTCCGGCAGCAGCGCAAGCCGATCCGATCAGTCCGACGCCGCTTCTGCAGCAACGATAGGGACCCGCACGGTATTCGGGCGTCGGCACTCTCATGCGTGCACGAGCGGTCCTGGGCTCTTGAGGTATTGGGTGGTGATCGCATTCGCCGCGTAGTAAGCGAGTGCGCCAACCAATCCCGTCGGATTGTATGACGCATTTTGCGGAAATACAGAGGCGCCCATCACGAACAGATTGTCGGCATTCCATGATTGCAAATAGCGGTTGACGACGCTGGTCTTCGGATCGGTCCCGGTCATCGTGCCGCCGGTATTATGCGTCGATTGATATGGCACGACACTATAGTCGCCTTTTTTCACGGTCGGCGAACTCATGACTGTCGGGTTCATCGCTTTTGCCAACTGTCCAAGCACGCCGCCGATATGGTTGGCGAGCTTGTAGTCGTTGTCGTGGAAATTATACGACATGCGGATCAGTGGCCGGCCCAGCGCATCGCGATAAGTCGGATCGAGATCGAGAAAATTCTCGCGGTGGGCGTAGTTGCAACCCGACGCACCGATGGTGAAGGCGTGATTGTACCACTTTGCGGTCGCCTGCTTCCATTCGTGACCCCAGCGTGGTGTGCCGGGCGGCACCGGACGGGTCAGGATCGGTCTCCCGTTAGACGGCCCGGCCTGAATCCAGGCGCCGCCGAAGAAGCCGAGGCCGCCGTGATCAAAATTGTCGCCGTTGAAATCGTCTATCAGAACGCCGTGGGCGCCGGCCGCCATGAATGGATTGATTTCCTTGTCCTGGAAAAACACCGTCACGGCATTGCCGCTGACTTGGTAGCAGTAGTTTCGGCCGACAGCGCCTTTACCAGTCTTGTAATCGTACGGCTCACCGATGCCGGCGGTGAGCATCAACAGCACGTTGTTAAACACATAGGCGCCGAGAATGACCATGCCCGCGGGCTGCTCGTATTCCTCGCCGCTTCGGGTGTCGACATAGCGTACCGCCGTCACCTTGCGCGCCGCTTTGTCGTAAACGAGTTCCTTCACCTGAGCGTGGTCGCGCAACTCGAACTTCGGATCGGCCAGGAGCGCGGGCAGGATGCAGACGTTGGGCGACGCCTTGGCGTTGGCTTCGCAGCCGAAGCGTTCGCAATGGCCGCAATATTCGCACGCGCCGAGCGTCTGGCCTTCGAAATTGGTGTAGACCTCGCTGGCATTGCTCGATGGTGCCTGGAACGGATGATAGCCGAGGCTGCGCGACGCCTCGTCCATGATGGCTCCGGCCATGCTCTTGGTGAGTGGGGGATTCGGATATTCGTTTTGCCGCGGTCCCTCGAACACGTTGCCGCCGTCTATTTTTTGTCCGCGCAGATTTCCGGCCTTGCCGGAAACCCCGCACAGTTTCTCGAACTTGTCATAATACGGCTCGAGCTCGTCATAGGAGACCGGCAGATCTTCGATCGTCATCTCCTCCGGGATCGCGTTCTTGCCGTAACGCTCGGTGAGATGGCTGCGCAATTTGTGGTCCGACGGCAGCCAGCGCCACGTCATGCCGTTCCAGTGCACGCCGGCGCCGCCGAGATCGGTACCCGGCAGGAAAGATCCAAGCCGCCGGATCGGCAGGGCAGTCTCCGCCGGCGAATGCCGCAGCGAAACGGTTTCAAGCTGCGTGTCCTGAAACAATTCCTGCCGCACTGCGTATTTGAGATCGTCGCGCACCGCGGGGATGGTAAAGTTCTCGCGCGGCATGCGCTTGGCGCCGCGCTCGAGACCGACGACATTGAGACCGGCCTTGGTCAGCTCGCGGGCCATGATCGAGCCGGTCCAGCCGACACCGATGACGACCGCATCCGTTTCCTTGAGGATGATGGTCATGACGCGCCTCCTCAGGAAAAGTCCGCGATCGAGCGCGGCGGCTTGTCGTACTTCTTACCGAAGTAGGTCTTGATGTCCTCGCGATAAGTCGCGGGCAGGCCGGGATAGCCGACCATCTTCCACGCCGCCATGTCGCGATTGCCGCCATAGATAGGGTCGGCGAAAAAACCCTCCATGCTGATGTCGAGCAGCGCATTGAAGAACATGCGACTGGAGAAACCGGCAAATTCGGCGCTGCCGGATTCCATGGCCTTGAGCGCCGTTACGCGGTCGGCGTCCGCCAGACGGTCAAAATCCCTACCGTAGGTCTTGCGCGACCAGTCGTTAGCGGCCGCGATGCCGGCGCGGAAGAATTCGCGCGGATTGAGCGGCAACTGGTAGCCTAGTTCGGGCTTCGCTTTGACAAATGGCCCATCGCGATAGAGCCGCGCACCGGAGCCGTATGCGCCCGCCAGCTGGCGATCAATGAAGGTCGCGACACCGCAGTCGCTGCCCGAGGGCGATAGGTCGTCGGCCGGGATTAGAGTGTCGGCGGCGGCGACCATGAACGCATGCTCGGTTAGGGTCAGTGTCAGAAATGGTTCCGATTGATCGCTCGCCGCGACGGCGGCCGGCCCGC
>CAWFBB010000013.1:0-111959 GCA_963813825.1 uncultured Alphaproteobacteria bacterium | reverse complement strand
ATTACTGAGCTATTCGCTACTCAGTCGTCAAAACTATCCGACGCAGAAGTCGAGGTATTCGACGAGCTACTCTCGGCTTATGATCGAAATCGAGGTCGCGGCGCGCGCCATCATGGCGGTTCGTCTCGCTCCGATTCGCAATGCACCGCCGAAAACTATCCGAAGGCTTGCATTTGACGATGCGACTGAGGTTGCGCGCCGGTCTTGGCCCAATCCGAACGGTTGACAGATGAAGACCTTGCAGAAAACGCCAGTCAGAAAAGCCAAGATCATTTGCTGGCGATAGCTGGGCGTCCTGTTCTCAATCAGTCAGTCACCGATGTACTGGTCAGGCGTGGGGACCGCCGGGTCCTTCTGAGAACTGTTAGCAACAAAGGGGCAAAGCTGTCTGGCATCGGATTTTCAGTTGTTGTGGAGCGGTCCGAGGGCGACGGTGAGCTAGCGGTCTGTGTTGGATCGCGCGCCGAGATGCCGCGCCATTTGTTTCGTCAGCTGGTTGCAAAGGCGTCACAGACCGTTCGCGCCACGCTTACCGCAGCTCGTCCGGAAGCTAACGAGGAGATCCGAGACGTCGTTGCGGAAGTTGCTGAAGGCATTACGGCCGAAGCAGCTAAGCATTCGCAATGGCCCGCGCCTGCAAAGTCTGCTTCAGGGGGCGAAACCGCTGCCGAGATCGACAACAGGTTGGCAGCAAATGATCTTGACGCTGTGTCATCGGCTATCGCCACATTATCGAAAATGCCAATTGACTTCGTCGATCGGGCGATTGGACAAAAGAGCGTCGAGACGTTTCTGGTCCTGGCGCGCGCCGCAGATTTGTCTGTTTCGGGATTACGCAGGATCCTGCTGCTGCGTGGAAAAGGCCATACGATAATTAATGATGCGGAAAGATCCATAATGGCGTACCGGCGGCTTAAGATTGAGACCGCCGAGGAAATACTGAGCTTTTATCGCACACGGGCAAAGCAAGCGCGACCTTCATAACGCCGCTGGGCGGGGCGGCTATAGTCGAGCACCCAGTTTGTGCCGTTGAAAGTCCATTTCTGCAAGCCGCCGTCGCCGATGTTGGTTTTCGACGTGGCATCGTCCCCATTGGAGTCGCTTCTTCGGATCGCCGCTATCGGCGACATAGAGTGTCGTCGAATTGGCGAAAAAGCAGTCCTCCGGGCTAAGATTGATCGCACGAGTGCTGTTGGATTCAGTCAGACCGCTGCCGTTACAGTTTGAGCCCGTGGTAATCGTCACCTTGCCGGTGCCGCCGCTATTGCCGAACCCCGGCAGCATCGTGGGACTATTGCCGCTGCCCCCTTACTCCATCGGCTAAATCGATCTGTCATTTACCGGGTGGAACAGCGGCGCCAAATTCAGGCAAATGCGAGGAAAATCCAAGCGCCGGCGTTAAGCTGCGTGCAATTGTCATAAGGGTAGTTGTTTTAAGGAAGGGTGCGGTCGCTTATCTCTGAAATCACGTCCGCAACACGGAGCCAGGGTCATGCTTGCGCTGCCGCCCCAGGAGAGGCGCCGGGAGCCGCGCCGCCCGCTCTACCGTGCGGCGAGGATCCAACTCGGCGACGGCGCGCTACCGCGCGAGTGTGTTGTCATGGACATCTCCGATAGCGGCGTGCGGCTCCGCGTTGACGGGTTCGAGGTGCCCGATGAGTTCGTGCTGGTCCTCACCGGTCACCGCGTCACCCAGGAGAGCAAATACAAAGTGGTCTGGCGACTAAAACAAGAACTCGGCGCCAAGTTCATAAGTATCGTTTGGCAGGGTATGGATTGATTTAAGCGCGCCGACATGTCCGCGGCCGACGGTCGCTTTGGGAAAAGCCGACATAGAGCGATCGTCGCGAATTGGTTGCTCGTGGTAGGTCGAGATGTGGCGCGGCGGTTTTAGGCTGACATATCTGTCGCCGCCTCTTTCGTCTGGCGGTGCCTTAGTTGTTCAGCCGTGACTCCGTTTCCACATCCCGCTCATCGAACCGGACAGGCGGATTGCCCGTATCCATCCGGCGTAGACCGCAGGGTGCCTATTTGCCGCCGTCTCGACGCTTGAGCAGCGTGGGGTCGTTCTTTATGCATTTTGATGAGATCGATCAGGTTCTCGATTCCGAAGTCGGTGAACGCCATCACGCCGTCTTCGCCGATGCCGTAGACCCAGATCACTCCGTCTTCGATTTCCATCTCGTTGGCGACGTCGGAGAGCCAGTCCTCGCTTTCGCCGAGATCCTTGGCGACGCGGTTGATCGTCGTGACGTGATGGACCTTGTTGATGTGCATGGTCAGGCCGCCTGAGCGGCAGATCGCTGACGTTAGCGGCGTCCAGTTCCACGGCAACAGCTCATCCAGTCGATGGGCAGGATGGGCGGCGATACGGGAGAGGACATCGGCGAGCCAGGCCTGCGGATCGACGCCATTCATTTTGGCCGTGACGATGAGACTGTACATGGCGGCTGCGCGTTGTCCGCCGCGATCGGACCCGCAGAACAGCCACGATTTTCGGCCCAGGGCGATGCCTCTCAGTCCTCGTTCGGCGGCGTTGTTCGAGAGGCAGACGCGCCCATCCTCAAGGAATAGGGTGAAGCCCGCCCAGCGCTTGAGAATGTAATTGATCGCCTTGGCCAGGTCGTGCCCGCGAGCGAGCCGAGCGAGCTGCGCGCGCATATAGACATGAAGATCGTCGACCAATGGCCGGCTCGATATCTGCCTGACGGCCAGGCGCTCCTCGGCGCTCTTGCCGTTGATGGATCGCTCGATCTCGAACAGCGCGTCGATGCGGCGCACGATCTCGATCGCGATGGGCGACAGCGCGATCTCTTTCTTGCCCGAGGCTTTGCGTCGGGCGTTCTCCTCGATGTCGGCCATGGCGAAGAACGGGCGCCGGGCATGCACCCAACACGCCGCCTCCAGGATGGGCCCAGGACTTCGCCCGGCCAGATAGAGCTTGTTGTACCCGTCATAGGCGTCCGCTTGCAGGATGCCGGCATATCCAGCCAGATGCCCCTGAGGATGCTCGCCCCTGCGATCGCGTGAGTAGTAAAACATCGCCGCGGGCGGCCCGGTTCCGCCAAAGGGCCTGTCGTCGCGCAGATAAATCCAGCATCGCCCGGTGTCGGTTTTTCCCTCGGCCAGAACCGGCACGGTCGTATCATCCGCATGCAAGCGCTCGGCCGCCATGACATGGGCTTCCACAAGGCGACGGAGAGGATCGAGCGCCGCGCAGACCGACCCCACGGCGTCGGCCATGGTCGACAGCGCGATCGGCACGCCTTCCAGAGCGTAGCGCTCGGCCTGGCGGTTCAGGGGCTGATGCTGACCGAACTTCTCGAACATGATCATCGCCAGAAGGCTCGGTCCCGCCCATCCCCTCGCGATGACATGGAACGGCGCCGGCGCTTGCGTGATCTTCTCGCAGTCGCGGCAGGTGAACTTCTCCCGCACCGTCTCGATCACCTTCCACTGACGGGGCTGCGTTTCCAGGGTTCGCGTCACGTCCTCGCCGAGTTTGCGCAGGCGATTGCCGCCACAGCACTCGCATGCCGTCGGCGGATCGATCACCACGCGCTCGCGGGGAAGGTGATCGGGGAATGTGTTGCGCTCGGGTCGCTTGCGCGTAAATCCGCGCACCGATCGTCGTCTTGGCGACCGCCGCCTCCGCCGCGAGTTCGTCTTCCGTGGCGCCGGCCTCCAGCTCTTCGAACGTCAAGCGCCAACTGATCGATCAGACGCGCCGAGCGCTCCGATCGTTGCCCGTAGACCTGGCGCTCCAGCTTGGCGATCCGCAGCTTCTGCTGGGCGATCAGTGCCATGTCTTCGGACGCCTTGGCCCGGGCGACCGCCAGCTCCGCGGTAACCTCCAGACCCTTGGCGCGCTCGATGATCAACGCCTCTTTCAGGACGGCTGTATCGAAATTTATTTCCCGAAGCCAAATTACCCATTACAAGGCTGAAGTGCAGAGCCGTCAGGCTTTTGGCCCATACCGCGTCATTGCTGCGGTGTGGCGCAACGTAATGACCCAATGTATGGTCCGGCCGTGCGTTGCAAGAGTCTTCGTCGAGATAGCGGTAAGCGGTCTTGCATCAATGTATCCGGCCTCTGATTGGAGCGTGTCGTGCTCCGGGCCATCATGGATATCAGCGCGCGTGCGATCTCATTAGCGGACAGGCCTCGACCGGGCCATTTGGGTCACCAGTGTTCGCATGCGCCGGGAAGACCGAACCTCCATCTCTTCTCATCCTCTCGCAGACCTCGGCGGGGAAGTCGTGTCGATCTGACTACGTCATCGCGGGCTCCTCGTTTTGCGCAGGTCCTGTGATCGTCGGCGCAGAATGTGGATCAGGCAG
Organism: uncultured Alphaproteobacteria bacterium; assembly: GCA_963813825.1. Lineage (GTDB taxonomy): Bacteria > Pseudomonadota > Alphaproteobacteria > Rhizobiales > Xanthobacteraceae > BOG-931. The sequence goes on along the minus strand of CAWFBB010000013.1, from coordinate 107,618 downwards.
ATTGGGCGACGGTCTCGTCGATCTTTCTCGCCTCGAAGTTCCGGCCATGAGCTAGAACGCTCCAGGCGATGCGCGCCAACTTGTTGGCGAGCGCAATTGCCAGCACGTTGCGGTGCAGTCGCTTCTTGGCGGCTTCGATCCAGGGCTTGAGGCCATGGCGCTCCCAGCTCTTGGGCTTGATCAACACGACCCATGCCGCCTGCACGAATAGGACACGCAGGTAGCGATTGCCGCGTTTCGATATCTTGCCGAGGATGGTGCGGTCACCGGTCGACATTTGTTTCGGAACAAGCCCGAGCCAAGCAGCAAAGTCGCGGCCTTTGGAGAACACATCTCCAGTGCCGATCGCGGCCACCATCGCGCTGGAGATGATCGGGCCAATGCCAGGCACGCTCATCAGCCGCTCGCAACCGGCATCCTGGCGCGCAACAGCCTCGATCTCGCCCGATAAACTCTCGACCCGCTCGTCGAGCCGGCGCCAGTCGCCAGCCAGACCCTCGATGATCCGCACCATGCGGGGCGACAGCACATCCGGTGGTGTAGCCAGGATGCGCGGCATCTCGGCACGCAAAAACCTTAACCCCTGCCGCACCGCAACGCCGCGCTCCAACAGGAAGGCGCGGATCTGATTGATGATGCCGGTGCGCTGGCTAACCAGCCGCTCCCGCACCCGGTGCAGGGCCTGCAGGTCGAGCTGATCGGCGGTCTTCGTCGCCACGAACTTCATCGTCGGACGCTGCACCGCTTCGGCGATCGCCTCCGCATCACGGAAGTCGTTCTTCTGTCCCTTCGAGTAGGGCCGCACGTACCTCGCCGGCATCAACCGGGCATCGTGACCAAGTGCCCTGAGCTTGCGACTGAGATGATGCGCGCCGACGCAGGCTTCCATTCCGATCAGGCACGGCGGCATGTTCGCCAATCGCGCGTCCATCTGGCCGCGTGACAACTTCTGCCGCAGCACGATCGCGCCGCGCTGATCCAGGCCAACAATGTGGAACGAGTTCTTGCCGATATCGATGCCGACTACTGCGATCGAAGTGTTTGGGTTCTGAGACATGGCGTGCTCCTTGTCTTTAGTGCCCCCTCCCAGCTTCCATCGCTGGCGGGGCAGGAGCACGGCCGGACCATTCCATTAGTGGAATTTCTTCCGCAAATAAGATTTCGAATTTTATTCGTCGAAAACCTCTCTCCGCCTTAGCTTGCGCGCGCAGATTTTTGCTTCGCCCTTGTTTGACGGCCAATCGATTCCGCATAATCCTCAATGGGGTGCGGCCGACCCATTAGATAACCCTGGACTTCGTCGCATCCTTCGCGCGCTAGAATTGCAAGCTGGCCTGCGGTCTCGACCCCTTCTGCAGCTACCGGTAACCCGAGCCCTCGAGCAAGTCCGATGACCGCGCGAACAATGGTCGCCGACTGAAGATTTTGCTCTAGATCGGAAATGAAAAGGCGATCAATCTTGATCTTGTCGAAAGGGAAAGAGTGTAGATACGAAAGAGATGAGTAGCCGGTTCCAAAATCATCCATCGCGATCCGGACACCGAGCGTTTTCAGCCGCCGCAGAAGAGATATAGCGCGCGAGAAATCATCAATAAGCACGCCCTCGGTAATCTCAAGTTCTAGACGATTCGGGGCAGTCCGGTTTCAAGCAGGATGGAATGGACGAGCGATGGGAAATCTCGATGGCGAAACTGCATCGGAGACAGGTTGACCCCGATGCGCAATGGCTTTGGCCAAGTCGCCGCCTCAGCGCAAGCTTTGCGAAGAACCCACTCGCCAATCGAGACCATTAGGCCGTTTTTTTCGGCGAGCGGGATAAAGGCGGCGGGTGGGACCATTCCGCGGATTGGGTGACACCAACGGAGCAGCACTTCGAATCCCACTATATCACCGGACAGCTTTGCCAACGGCTGATAGTGCAAATCCATCTCGCCCTTTTTCAACGCTACACTGAGATCCTGCAGTAGCGTGCGTTGATCCCTCAATTGTTCGTCCAAATCAAAATCGAAGAAACGAATTGATCCTCTGACTTCGGCTTTCGCCTGATAGAGCGCGGCATCCGCGTTGGCCAGAAGCTTGTTCGCGTCAATGCCATCGGCGGGGTAAAATGCGACCCCGATGCTGAGGCCGATTCGAAGCATGCTCCCGTCAATTTCAATGTCATCTTCGACAGCGGCAAGCAGGCGATCCGCAAGTATTCTAATCTGCGACAGTTGTACGGCATCCGTCGCAATGATCATAAACTCGTCACCGCCTACACGCGCAATAAACTCTTGTCCAGCTTCAATCTGGAGTTGCCGAGCAACCTCACGTAACAAAGCATCACCGACTGAATGCCCAAATACATCGTTTACTTCTTTAAAACGATCCAGGTCGATCGATAATATAGCAAAGTTCTTCTTTGACGCCGCCGATTGTTCTAAGACTGACGCGAGACAATCGATGAATGCAGAGCGATTTGGCAAATCAGAGACTACATCGTGATGCGCCAGATATGCGATGCGTTCGTCAGCTTTTTTTTGTTCCGTTACATCTTCAATAACGCCAAGTAGATATTGCTCCATTCCATCTTTGTTGCGGATGACAAGGCGCTTTGACGTAACGGTTCTCGTGCCGTCGTGGCTGCGCGTTTGTGCCGGGAATTCATCTGAACATGATGCTTCGCGAGATTGCAGCAGTTGGTTTTCGCGTAAACTAATCCGATCGGCCATTTCTTTTGGAAAGACATCTAAAGCGGTCTTGCCAAGCATCTCGGCGCGCGATATCCCCCACAACTTCTCACCGGCCTGATTAATGAGAATATATTGGCGGCTATTCACCTCTTTCGCATAAATTGTCACAGGAATGTTTTCGATAATCAGATCCAAAAATTCTCGATTACGATCGCGGTCGCGTTCGGCGCTCCGTTGCTCGGTAATGTCTTCGTGCGTGGCCACCCATCCGCCATCCGGCATTGGCTGGTTCACAATGCGGATTGATCGACCGGAGGGAAGAACGTCCACTACTAAGCTGGTACATTTCTTTTGCGCTATGGCCGCCCGGATCTCTGCACAATATTGTTCAACGTCACCTGAGAAGCTTCCTCGATCTTTTCGATGACAAATGAGATCATAGAAAGCGCAACCCGGCTGCACGACTTGAGGGGACAGCGCGTACATGTCGATGTACTGTCGGTTGACAATGACAATTCGCCCAGAGGAGTTGAACATCAGCAAACCCTGGGACATATTGTTCAGGGCTGCATCCAATTGGATTTTCTGATCACTTAGGCTTTTTGTATTTGCCATTTCTGCACTCGATCGCAAAGGCGGTCAGTAGTTCTTGGGTATCCCCCGAGGGAATATGGCCCTTGACCGTCGAGACTCCGGAGCGGTTAGGCCGACCAGCTATCGACGCTCGTAGTCAACGCGAGTGGCGCCCCTTTGTCGTGCTAGCTCTTGCCAAATAATACTCGCTTGGAGTTAAGGAACGTCTCTGAGGCGATCCCTCGAGAAACCGTATAGTTAAGAAATAGCTCCACGGCTTCGTTGAGTTGGCGGCTGACCATTTGACCTCCTTTCCACCTTTAGTCCCCCACGGCCACGCCGAGCGTAGCTAATAGAAGCGACCATCGCCGTTTTTGGTTCCGATGATGGGAATTATCGGAACTAATTCGGCGGCTGCTTTCGGGAGCATGGCGTTTCGCGAATCAAGCGCTTGCACCGAGGCGCCGACGGCGATCAGCCTGCGCGCCAAATCGTCTCAGCCGCTGGTGTCGTCCGAAACCGACAGCCTAAACTCCTCGTACAACCGCATGATCAGATCGCACGCCCGCCAGCGCACCACACCGTCGACCGCTGGGATCGGCCCGTCCTCCACGAGCCGGACCAGAAACGCCCGGTGCTTCTTGCCCAGCTTGGGTGGCGCGCCCGCTGAAGGGATGTTGATGAGACCGTCCGGTCCTTGCTCGTTGAACCGGAGCACCCAGTCCCGCAACGTCTGACGGTCCATCCCACCGATCTTGGCGGCAGCTTCCCGCGAAGCACCGTCGAGCACTGCCGCGATTGCCAGCAGTCGGCGCGCCTGCGCCGCATCCTTCGCCCGCTTGGCAAACCGGCGAACCTCGCCAACCGTAAAGTCCGTCCGAACCGCAATCGCCTGGCCCATGGCAAACCACCCTCCGTTTGCCACCTTGAATTATTCCCCACGTGATTCTGTGAATTCCCCAGAGAGTCAGTCACTCAGCGGGTTGGTATAATGCAGCGCGGCCTCGATCTCGGGACTATCGATCAACTCACCGGCTGTAGGCTCGGAGTTTATGACGTGCCGTGCCCTCTCTGCGGTCCTGCACGCCAAAAGCCGACCAAACAGCGCAAGCCTGTTTTGCGCGTCTGGCGCGTCGACGCTGGTTTCGCCACGTTTCATTGTGCTCGCTGCGGCGAGCACGGCCATATCCGCGATGGTTCGGCGGTGCGACTGGTCAATCCCGCGGCGGTCGAACGTGCTCGGAGGGAGGCGGCCGAACGAGAGCGCGATACTGCGGCTACCCGACTAGCAAAGTCTCGACGGCTGTGGTCAGTGCGGCGCCCACTCATCGGATCTATCGCAGAAACGTATGTGCGTGATTGCCGAGGATATCCTGTTATGACAAAAAATGGCCGCCGCCTTCGCCCGTGCCGACGCCCCCAATAAATAACTAGATTAAGGTCGTTTGGGCGGCAATTGGGCGTACTTTGCGCAGGATTGTGATCGCCGTCACATACCGCCGGAGTGAATCCGCGCCTCCTCCTTCCTAAGGTTGGGAGGACCATCGATGGCGAGCGCCGACCATTGCGACGCTGAGGTTGAAGTATTGAAAGCAGAGGCGGAGTTTCGCCGCGCCTGTGAGGCGCAGCGAGATTTCTTGGCCTGGTACAGCAGTCGCTTTGAAGTGCCGTTCGCCGAAAGCCTCTCTCGCTACAGTGAGGCGATCGAGGCAGGAGAACCGTGGGCAGCCAGCTATCGGCGTATCAGCAAGGAGTTTCCAACCTATATGGAGCGGCTCCACGCTAATCTGCTTCCGATACAACACGAGATTTTTGGCACAGGTCGTTCTCCCGATCCTCAACAACAGCCCGCTCAACCTCAAAGACTCAGACGCTTTCGCCGCCGGGCTGCAGTCTGACGCGTGAACGAGGAATGTAGGGCCATTCGCTGAATTCGCGTCGCGAAGGTTCCATTGGCATTTCATCTGCGACGCTGAGTCGACAACCATACCCGTTCGGCAATCGGCGCATTCGGCCGCCATGAGTGGTAAGACCGCGCAGGAATTAAGAATACTCACAGCCCCGTCGCGGTGACGGCGGCTTTATTTCCGGGACGGCAAGACGGCGGCCTCGCTTAACAAGACAGCGGCCTCGCTTAAAGCGTCCTTTGCTTGTCGCCACATTCCTTGCAGGTATAGGCGACACGCGTCTCGCCCGGAGCGGCCGTGACGCGGTTCGGCGCGCCGCACTTGCCGCAAATCGCTTCAATGCGCGTATTGCCCTGCTTGACGCTGACGGTCTTGCGCTCCATCGCCTCTTTCACCAGGCGCTCGGCCTCCGCGCGCATCGATTCTTTCGACATTTCAGGCTTTCTTTCTTGTCCGGATAACGGTTGGTACATGCGATTGCCGGCATCGGCAATGAGCATATTTAGAAGCAAATGTTGGAGACGACCTTCCCGCGTTTATCTTTCACCACATAGGGACATTTCAGGCGCTCGAGGGCGGCCTTGGCATCATCGTTGCCGAGCGTTGCGGCCTGTTGGTAATAGGTTTTGGCGGCATCTTTGTTTGCCGGGCCCCCTCGCCCGTTTTCGGCGAAATTTCCGGCCCAATCGAGCGCCTGTGCATGCCCCTGCGCGGCGGCCTTTTCGAACAGCGCACGGGCCGCACCGTCGTCCTTCGGGCCGCCAGTGCCTTCCGCGTACATTACGCCGAGCTGAAACTGCGCCTCAGCGGAATTCGCGTCAGCGGCTTTTTCCAGCATAGCCCTCGCCTCGATGGGATCGGACGGCGTGCCGCCGCCGGTGAAAAGCGCCGCAAGTGAGGTGGCACCGCGAGGGTTGCCGCCCGCGGCAGCGCGCTCGAACAGCTTGCGCGCCTGATCTTGATCTTTCGCGACGCCGGTTCCGTTCGCATATAGCAACCCGAGTTCGACCATGGCGGCGGTACTGCCCTTGTCGGCCGCTTTGCGATACGCGGCGACGGTTGCTGCAAGCTGCCCGCCGGCCGCATAGACGCGACCGAGTTCGAAAAGGGTGCGCCGTGACGCGCCCGACGCGGTTTTGCAAAACTTGAGCGCCGTCGGGATATCGGACGGCGCAATTGCCGGCGTCCCTTTGACGTCCGCCGGCTTATCCGGGTCGGCAGGGTCGGCCGCGAGCCGGTCGCACAACACGATTTCGGCCGATTGAGCATGGGCGGGCGCATGGCCGGCCGCAAAGGCCAGCGCCGCCATTCCTATCGAAACTGCGGCAAGTCCCTTTTTCATCATCGCAATATTACCATGCTTGGACGTCAGGGAATAACGACCAGGTTTTGGGGGTTAAATCGTCATGCCGACATTGACCCGCCGCTCTTTGCTCGCCGGCACCGCGACCATGGCGCTTTTTGCCGGCGCCGAACCCGCTGCCGCCGAAGCGCCGCCAGCGGGCAAGCAGGCCCCGGGCGTCTATCGCTACAAAATCGGATCGTTCGAGCTGACCGCCCTGTACGACGGCATCTGGTATCGGCCGATCACCGACAAATTCATCCGCAACGCCTCCTTCACCGAAGTCGAGCATGCGCTGGACGCGGCCTACATGCCACACGACAAGCTCGAGACGCCATTCACGACCCTCATCGTCAATACAGGCAAGAAGCTCATCCTGATCGACACCGGCACCGGCGGCCAGATTTCGCCCACCGCCGGCATGGTCGGCGACAATCTCGTCGCCGCCGGCATTTCGCCGAAGGCAGTCGACCAGATTGTCATTTCGCATTTTCATCCCGATCACATCAACGGCATCAAGGACAAGGACAACGGCCTGGTTTTTCCCAATGCCGAGATCATGGTGCCGGCGCCGGAGTGGGCCTACTGGATGGACGACGCCAACCTGAACGCCGCCCCCGCGGACCTGAAACTCACGTTCCTCAATCAGCGCCGGATTTTCTCCGACATCGCGCCGCAGGTGACCCGCTTCGACCCCGGCAAGGAGGTGTCGGCGGGCATCGTCACACTGGCAGCGCCCGGCCACACGCCCGGCCACACCGTGTTTGCCATCCATTCCGGCGATCAGTCGCTGCTGGTACTCGGCGATACCGCGCAGCATCCCGCGATCTTCGCGCGCCATCCCAACTGGCAGGCGGCGTTCGATGTGGATGGGGCGGAGGCGGTGGCGACACGCAAGACGTTATTCGACCGCGCCGCCGCCGATCGCATGCTGGTGACCGGCTATCATTTCCCGTTTCCGGCCTGCGGCCATCTCGTCAAGACCGCCGGCGGATACGAGCACGTTCCGGCGCCCTGGCAGCCGAACCTGCAATAAAAGATCGGAGGCCGGCTTTTCGGCCGGCCTCCCTGATCCCGCCGGCATTGTTCTTGCTGTTTAGCGAGGCCCAATAGGCCACGCCGGCCGGGGATGACTTTGGTCCGACTTGCGAGCGAGCGGCGAACATCTGGAACGCTCGCAAGTCGGTGCATACGATCCGGTATCCGACCTCATCACTGGTTGCTGGAACACCGGGCCGCAGGCAATTCCATCACGCAGGCGACTTCACGGTCCTGGACATGCCTGGTTTGGCGGTATGAACGGCGTGATGCTGTCTGCGCGCGCTGGCGTGCTTGACCTTGGAAACCGGCTTAACCGCAGTCTGCTTGACGGGTGCTTGCACGGTCGTCGACCCCGGCGCAATTGCGGTCGCTGCTCCGGTGCTGGCAGAGGGCTGCGCGGCGAAAGCCGTGCCGGCAACCAAGGCGGTTGCAACCAGCGCGGCTGAAATAATCCTCAACATGGGCATTCTCCTTGTTTGTTTTACGGCGTCGATTCTCTGGTCGCGCCGATTGTCGAGATGAGTCTTACGCGGCTGGCGCTGAACGCACCCTGAAGTCCAGCAATGGCCGCCGTTCACCTACGTGAACTTTCGGTAAGGCTCGGGCGGGATGAAATGCTATGATGCGGTGTTTATGGCCTAGCGCCCTCAAGCCCGGAGCTGTCCATGCGCAAAATTCCCTTGCTTGCCGCCGCCTGTCTCTTGAGCGCAGCCGTCGGTGCACCCAATTTCGCCAAGGCCATCGAGGGGGCCAGCCCCGCTGCGCCGCAGAATCCCCCGCCGTCGAACAGCTCAAGCGGCAAGCAAAAGTCCACCAAGTCAAAGAAATCGAAACCGCAAGGCAGCAGCTCTCTGGATGATTTCTACAACGGCTGGCACAAGGCCTACGCGCTGGTTTACGACCAAGGAGATTATGCCGGCGGTATCGCCGTGCTTCGTGCGATGGGCTTTGACGACAATGCCGATGTCGCCACCCTGATCGGCTACGCCAGCCGCAAACTTGGCCGCTACGACGATGCCAAATATTGGTACGACAAAGCGCTCGCCGCCGATCCCGACCACGCGTTGACCTGGTCCTATTACGGCATGTGGCACGCCGAGCAAGGCAACATGCTCAAGGCCAAGGACGATCTGGAAAAGGTGCACACGATCTGCGGCAATACCGAATGCCGTGAATATGTCGAGCTCAAAGCGGTGATCGACGGCACCAAGACATACTAGCCGAGTACGCATAAATCGAGATGAGTGAGCGGGATTTTGGCTACGCTTTCCCAGTGCCAATGCCGTTCATCGCCCCCGTCGGCCACGGCCCGATGGTTGCGCCACTTTAACGGCCCGTCTCTTAGCATGGCAACGCCGGCGATCGCGCTGAGCGCCGCCGCCGTCCGAATCGTGCCCCCCTTTTAAAAAAATGGGGCAACCAGTTTTAAGCAAGTCGCCGTAATTCATGTCCGATATTGAATTGACGGATCGAACTCCGCAGAGGCCTCATTACGGTTCAGCCGAATTCGGGCCCAGCGACGACAAACAAACGCGACGGGTCGCCGAACGGCGCGGCACGGCGCAATCCCATCCGCAGGTACGGCCGCTGCACCGCGAAGCGTCGATGCTCAAGCGCGCGCTTTAGCTCGTCCCAACGGTCAGCGAGATCGAGAAATACCGGCCCCGCGGCGGCATTAAGGGCCGCTTCGAGCAACTCCGCAGCAGCTTGCTGACCCACAGCAACAATCGGCCCGATCTGGGTCGCCAGGCGGCCCGGACGCGCCAGCGCGAAACCCGAACCGTCCGCCGTCACGAATGCAAGTTGTGGGGCACGGCGGAACAGACTTTCGATCAAAAACATCCGCGAGGCGCCGAATGCAGAAGCATCGAGCGCCGCCACCGCGGCCAAGTCGCTCTCGGCCATGATGCGGACACCGGTGGGCTGACTTTCACCAGCGCTGCATTCGCCTTGCCAGCGCGACAAACCGAATACCGGCTCGAAACCGAGCGGCCGATAGACGCGCTCGCCCGCCGGCGTGGCATCGAGCACCGCCACCAGCCCGCGCTCTACAACGTCGCCGCAACACTTTTGCAAAATGCGGGTGCCAATCCGATTGCGGCGGCGCGGCGCGGTGACAAGCACCATACTGATCCAGGCAAAACCACCGGCATAAGGCAGCACCGCTCCGGTTGCGACGGGCTCGCCGTGACCCCCGGGCAGTCCGTAGATGGTGCCGCGCCGCAAGAACAACGTCCAATCTTCCGGTGTCTGATTCCATCCTGCTTCGGCGGATAGCGCCATGCAGCCGTTGATATGACGCTCGGCAAGCCGGTCGAGGCGCAGGAGGTCAGTAGACTCCATCGCGAACCTCGAAATGGGTCGGCCTGTTCAAGCTCGGGCGATCACGGGCGACCCAATCCGCAACCCAATCGATCATGGTCGCGAGATCAATCATCGGCCTGCCGAACAACCGCACGGCTCGCTCCGAGTTTGTCAGCAGCGCCGTCGGCCCCTCCTCGCCGGCGATGCGCGGCTCCTTGCCAAGCCGCTCGCCGAACTCCTTGGCGAGCCAGCGTACGGAGATGGTTTCCGGTCCAGACACGTTGAGCGCGCTGGTGGGCGTCGTGGCGTGACGCAGGCAGCGCAACGCGTACGCGCTGGCATCGCCTTGCCATATGACGTTGACGTATCCCATGCCGACGTCGACCGTTTCGCCGTCGCGCACCTTCGAGGCAATGTCGAACAGCACACCGTAGCGCATGTCGATTGCATAGTTGAGGCGGAACAGCCGGCCGGGCGTGGCGTAGGCTTGAGAGTAATATTCGAAAATCCGCTCGCGCCCGATGCAGGAGTTGGCGTATTCGCCGGGCGCGGAGAGCGGCGTCTCTTCGGTCGGACCGCCACTCTCCACCGCGACAAACGGATAGACGCAACCGGTCGAGAAGGCGACGATGCGCGAGGCACGGAATTGCTCGGCGACAATCGCCGGCACCTGGACGTTCATCGCCCAGGTCAGCGCGGGATTTTCCTGCGCGCCGAATTTCCGTCCGGCCATAAAGACGATGTTCCGAACTTGCGGCAATGCTGCGACTGCGGCGCGATCCAAGAGATCGCAGGCGATGGTTTCGACCCCGCAGGCATCGAGGCTTTCGCGCAAACCCATTTCGTTGAAGCGCGCGACGCCGATCACGCGTCTGCCGGGCACGGCATTCCGAGCCAGCCGCGCTAGCGACGGCCCTATTTTGCCGCCGACGCCAAGGACCGCAATGTCGCCATCGATCGCGGCGAGATCCGCCACCAGCGCTCGGCTGGGCAGGCTCAAAAATTCGTCCAACTCATCCGGCCCGTCGAACCGGCGCGGCAACGGCGTGTCGTCAAGCCATGCCGTCATTGTCGCCTCACTCCAGATGCACACCGGCCTCATCGGCAACCGCTTTCCAGAGCGGCACTTCCTTGGCCATGATAGCGGCAATCTCCGCAGCGGAGAGCGCTTGCGGCAGCAAACCGAGCTTGGCGATTGCATCCTGCGTCTCGGGCGTGCGCAATCCGGCATCAACGGCCGCATTGAGCTTGGTGATGACGCCGGATGGCGTCGCCGCCGGCGCCATCACGACAAACCACAGCGTGGTCGGATAATTGGTGAAGCCGAGTTCGCGTAGCGTCGGCACATCGGGAAGCTCGGGCCAGCGCTCTGCGCTCGTCACCACCAACGGTCGCAGCTTCCCGGCTTTGATCAGTGGCAACAGAACCGATTTGGCGCTGGCATGAAGCTGAATCTGGTTGCCCAGCACATCGGCGATGGCGGGCGCCGCGCCCTTGTAAGGGACGAACACAATGTCCGTGCCGGTATGAGCGCGCAGATATTCGAGCAGGAGATGCGGAGCGATGCCGGCGGCGGAGCCTGAAGTGAGCTTGCCCGGGTTACCTTTGGCGTAGCTGATGAGCTCGGCGAGCGAATTTACCGGCACCGCGGGGTTCACGACAACGGCGTTAGAGTCGGTCGCCAGCGCGGCTACGGGAACGAAATCCTTTACCGGATCGTAGTCGAGATTTTTGTACAGCGCCGGCGTGATCGCGTTCTCGTTGGAACCGCCGGACAACAGCGTGTAACCATCGGGCGCAGCTCGCGCAACATCGCGCCCGCCAACTCTGCCGCCAGCGCCGGGGACGTTTTCGATAATGACGGTCTGGCCGAGATTGGCCGCCAAATTATGCGTCGAGACACGCATCGTGGTGTCGGACGGTCCGCCTGGCGGGTATGGCACGATGATTTTGATGGGATGGTCGGGAAAGTCTTGCGCGCACACCGGCAGACTCGCAATCGCGGCGACAACACAAAACACGATCGCGACAAGGTTGCGCATCACATCCCCTTCCCTTGCGTTTCCGCCACGATCCAGGCGTGGTAGTCCGCATCGACGTTTTCGACGGGCAGAACGAGTATGGCAGGTGTGCTATAGGAGTGCATCTGTTTGACGGCAGCGCGCACCGCTTCGGCGAGCGAGGCGCGCGTTTTGATGATCATGACCACCTCCTCGCCGCGATCGATTTTGCCTTGCCACCAGTAGAATGAAATCATGCCCGGAAGAATATTAACGCAGGCGCACAGCCGCCGCTCGACCAGGGTACGGCCAGCCTGCTCCGCCTCGACAATGGACGGATAGGTCGTATAGACGAACACCGCGCGTTCCAATTCCGCCTCCCACAGTCCACTGACCGCGGCGTTGCGCCGCTTGATTACGAAGCCTTTATGCCAAAGCGCCGCCCAACGCCCCGATTTAGCCGCGTCGCCTTCGTCGCCAGCGACGCGCCCGCGGCGCAGCTCGCGCGGCGCCGGTTGACGCGCCGTTATGGCGACGCGCGGCCGGAGACGGCCGATGTCGTCGTCGCGCTCGGTGGCGATGGCTTCATGCTGGCGACCCTGCAACGGTTCATGAATTCGGGCAAGCCGATCTACGGCATGCATCGCGGCACCATCGGCTTTCTGATGAACGAGTTTTCAGAACAGGGTCTCGCGGAACGTCTCGCTGCTGCCCAGGTCACCGTGATTCATCCGCTGTTGATGCGCGCGCGTGACGCCGCCGGCCGCGTCCATCGCCATCGCGCCATCAACGAAGTCTCGCTGTTCCGTCAAACCTATCAGGCGGCGCGGCTGCGCGTGCTGATCGACGGCAAGGTACGGCTGCCGGAACTTGTCGCCGATGGGTTGTTGTTAGCGACGCCGGCCGGATCGACCGCCTATAATCTTTCCGTGCAAGGCCCGATCATTCCCATCGGCGCCCCGTTATTGGCGCTCACCCCGATCAGTCCGTTCCGGCCGCGGCGCTGGCACGGCGCGCTCCTCCCTGACACGGCGCGGGTCACGATCGAGGTGCTCGAAGCCGACAAGCGCCCGGTTGCAGCCGTCGCCGATCATGACGAGGTGCGCTCCGTCCGCTCCGTCGAGATCAGCATGGATCATTCGATCGACATGCACATGCTGTTCGATCCCGATCACAGCCTCGATGAGCGAATCCTCACCGAGCAATTCGGTTACTGATCGCGACCGTTATCTTCGTGCCCATTACATTCGCGATTCATACAACCGCCTGCGCCAAAATCGTTGTCGCAAGCCGCTACCGGTTCTAGGCTGCGATCGAACCAAAAGAATAATTGGAGGAGGCGATGAAAATTGCGGCAGGGAGCAAAATTCGCATGAAGATCATTCGCCGGTTCGCGGCCGCCTGTCTCGCTGCACTGCCATGGACTGCGACGCGTCCAGCCGACGCTGCCGAGCCGCCGCTCGTTATCGCCAAATCCGGCTATCTGTTCGCCGGCGGCAAAATCGATACATCGCTGCCAGGGTCGCCGATGATCGGGCAGCTCTACGCCGAATTCCAAATCCCACAAAAACTCACACACCTCTATCCGATTGTCATGATCCATGGCGGCAGCCAGACCGGAACCAATTTCACCGGCACGCCGGACGGTCGCGAAGGCTGGGCACAATATTTCCTGCGCCGCGGCTATGCGGTCTATGTCGTCGACCAGGTCGCGCGCGGCCGCGCCGGCTATTGGACGCAGAGCTACGGCCCCGTCACCGCACCGGACCTCGATCGCACGTTGCAGCGTTTTGCGGCACCGGAGCGTTACAATCTCTGGCCTCAGGCGCATCTGCACACGCAATGGCCTGGCGCCGCCAAACCCGGCGATCCGGTTTTCGACGCTTTCTACGCCACGCAATTTCCATCACTAACAGACTTCGCCAAGCAGCAAGAGCTCAACCGCGACGCCGGCGCGGCGCTACTCGACAAGATCGGTCCAGCGATCCTGCTTACCCATTCGCAGTCCGGCGCGATGGGCTGGCCAATCGCCGATAAACGACCCCATTTGGTGAAAGCGATCGTCGCCGTCGAGCCGAGCGGACCTCCCGTCCATGACGTCGAATTCAAGGGCGCGCCGGACTGGTTCACCGACGTCACCAAGACCAAGATTTCCGGTCTCGGCGAAATCGCGCTTACTTACGATCCGCCGCTCAAGGATGGCGAACAACTTACGTTCGTGCGCCAGGACAAGGCGGACAAGCCCGACCTAGTGCGCTGCTGGTCGCAAGCAGCGCCGGCGCGCAAGCTCGCCAACCTCAAGGACATTCCCGTCCTGATTATTTCCTCGGAAGCCTCGTATCACTCGTCTTACGACCACTGCACCGCCGCATATCTGACACAAGCGGGAGTGGCCAACACCTTTATCCATCTCGCCGATCGCGGCATCCACGGCAACGGCCACATGATGATGCTGGAAAAGAACAGTGACGCCATTGCCGGTGTTATCGAAGGCTGGCTGCAAAAGCAGCCAGCCAATAGGTCCGGCGTAAGCCGCTCGACACAGCGGTGAATGAGCGGAACAATGCACCGCAGGCGTCAAGTCTTAACCGAGCGTTAACGACAAATCTTTACGGTTTTCGGTGTGCGGAGGACAGTTGGAGTCCGCCGCGCGAGGGCCTCAATGGTTCGCATCGATTTCAACCGGCTGCGCTTTCTGGTGATCGACGACAACGCGCACATGCGGCGCATTCTGCGCACGCTGCTGCACGGCTTCGGCGCGCGCGAAGTCCATGAAGCGGAGGATGGCGCCGCCGGACTCGAAGCCTTCACCCACTACCTGCCCGATATCGTGCTGACCGACTGGGTGATGCCGATCTTCGACGGACTGGAATTCACGCAGATGATTCGGCAGCAAGGCGCCAATGCCAATCCCTATGTGCCGATCATCATGCTCACGGGCCATTCGGAGAAAAAACGCGTCATCGGCGCGCGTGACGCCGGCGTGACAGAATTCCTCACCAAACCTATTTCCGCCAAAGCGTTGTACGAACGCATCTTCAACGTCGTCGCCAATCCGCGGCCGTTCGTGAAGACCCAGACTTATTTCGGGCCCGATCGGCGCCGCAACGTCAATCCGAACTATGTCGGCCCCGAACGGCGCAAGGGCGGCAAAGCCGAAGTGATGCGCCAACAGCCACTGCTTGAAAAAGCGAAGGCATTGGTCTGATGCTTAAGGAGCGTGATTAGCCATGTCACGTCGTAAGGCCGATACGCCGTCGGTTGCGACCTTCGCGGATCACGAAGTGATCACGCCGGCCCATGAGTTACGCAAAGCCGTCGCGGCGGCGAGCAACGAAATCGACGATCCGGTGGCGAGAGCTGAAGCAGCGCTAGCGGAACTCTCCGGCGAATTCGGCAGCTGGATGGACGAAGAATGCACACGGCTCGAAGCGGCTCGGCAAACCGTCAAGCGCGAGGGATTCACCGAACAAACGCATGACGCGCTGTTTCGCTCGGCCCACGACATCAAGGGCGAAGCCGGCACGTTCGGCTTTCCCGCCGTCGCCGGTGTCGCCGACAGCCTGTGCCGTCTGATCGAGCACACGCCGGACATGTTGCGTATTCCGATGGATCTCGTCGATCAGCATGTCGACGCGATGCGCGCCATCACTCGCGAATATGCACGGCCAGACGTCCTGGATATCGCCCGCCAGTTGACAAAGCGGCTGCGCGAGGTCACGGACGAATTCCTGATCAAGGAAAACCAATTCCGTCCGGACTATCTGGAAAATATCCTGGCGCCCTCGCTGATGCCGGGCTTCTAGACCACGACCCGATCACGTTGAACAGATCATGGTCTGGTAGCTTCGCCGGAGCATGATCTTATCGGAAAACCGGTTTCCGGATTATGCTCCGAGATGCGATTACGCCGCCTCGCTGCATTCGGCGGCGTCAAGCGGTGCGGCGACCAGACCATCGCAAAACAAGCGCGCCTCTTCGCGTGCGGCTTCGGTCGCAAAGCGCCGCAGCAGTGTGAGCAGCGGTTCGAGATCGCCGAGGTCCTGTTCCTCGCAACCGGTGAGAACGCGCTCGATCATGCGTCGCTTCAGCCGCGCGGCATCGCCCGGCTGATCAGCAAGCCCAAATTCACGCATCGCTTCGATCGCCCCTTTAAAGGCCGGATAGGTCGATCGCGGCAGCCCCGCTTTCTCGAGCAACGCGAGAAGGCCCGCATTGCCGCGGTCGCGTACCAGACCCGATACGCGGGTAATCGGCATATCCGCGAGCTCGGCCAGCGCCTCTTCGAACAGCGCGATGTTGCCGGACAACAGCGCGCGCAAAATAAGGCCCGCGGTAAGCTGGCCAGTGCCGCGCAGATGACGGATCAGAGGGCGGAGTTCGGACATCGACGTGTCGGCGGCAATTACCACCGTCGCTTTCTCGCAAGCTTCCCGCGCAATGCGATTGGCGCGATCGGGATCTAGCCATTCGCGCCCGGCGACAAAACCGGCAAGCGCCACCGACAGCTTGGCGACCAGGGTTAGTCGCGTCGCCGCCGGCAGGTTGTCGCGCGCCAGGAGCGACTCGCGGAAGGCTGCGAGATGGCCAAACCGCTCGACGATGCGATCAATCGACAGCGGCGCGAGATCGGCATCCCCGCTTTCGACCAGCACCAGGCAGGCTTCTGCCGTACCCACTTCAGCGATCGCCGCAGCGACCGAACGCGGCAAAGCGGCCCGGCTCGCGATTGCGGCCTGCACGACTGGCGATCCGGTCGCAACAGCGTCGACCAAGTCGGCGTCGATAAAGAGCGGTGACAGCGCCAGAACTGGCGCAGCGATACCCGACTGATCGGAGGACAGCGCGAAAACGATTGCCGGCGGCGCATCGGGACTTGCTGCAAGCACATCGGCCAGTGCCCGGCGCACCAGCGGCGACGGATCGTCCAGCAACATCAGCATTGCGCCCTCGGCGGCGCCGAGATCGGCCGGCGAAAGTTCGGAATAGAGATAGGCGCGGGCCAGCGCCGCAGTAGCGTCGGCCCGTTCGCCAGCCGACGCGGTGCGCACCCATTGAAGGAAATTGCGGACGATCATGCTTCGCTCACGCAACTGATTTCGCCATCAGCGATCGTAGCGGCGCGCGCTTAACAAATCGTTCACCATAAATCTTTGTGATTATGATCGGACTCTTAAACACGGAACGTGCCTTACGAGCCTTGCTCGGTATCCGAGAACAGGTTCCGTAAACCGCGATCTTGAGAGCCCTCGTTCGACTCGCTCTTGCCGTCGATCGGAACGTTCGGCGTTGTCCAAAGCTGGCTCACGATAGCGGCAACGGGCGCGGACCGATCGGTATCCTGAAACAAGCCATGGAACATCTGATTCTCGGCGCCGGCGTGCGCTCGATTGTTCGCCGAAGCCGGGACCTCCACACCTGCCGGCGCGGCTGCGGCATAGGCCGAGGTGATGCCAGCTGTATCCGGCGCGGTTATCTTCACAGTCGCGACAGGAATCGAATCGCGAACGCGCGACGTGAGCATGGCGGTAACGTCGAGTGGCTCACCCGCTGTGGAAGGCGCCGTCGTGACTTGCGCGGTTTGGACCGGATCAGACCGGCCGCGCGCCACGTCATAACGCGCGGTCAGGATATTGCGAACCTGCGCCACGGTGCGCGGAGCGCCGGTCGAGCGGTCGAAAAAGATCGATGAATTGGCACTTGCGGCAACAGGAAAATATTGCGTCGCCTTCGCATCGGGATTGCTGTTGGCGGCGGAAATCAGCTTTGCTGCGCCGCCGGCACCGAGAAAATGCGCGATGTAAAGTTCACCTTCGCTTGGCGCGCGACCGAGCTTCTTCGACAGGGTATCGGCATTGGCCCGCGTGAACGCACCCGCCATGACGGCGTTCGCGGTCGGATCGTTGCGCAGCTTGAGGATCTCGCTTCGCATTTCCGGGTCGGTAACTTGATAGTGGCCGGACGCGGTTCTGCTGATGGCGGCCGCGTAGCGGCCATAGCCCAGCTCGGCGCCGGATTGTTTCATGGTGCCGAGCCAGGTCTGGTCGATGAATTGAAATAGCCCGCGCGCAGAAGATGTCGAGGCGCCGGCATGCGGATTGAGGCCGGACTCGACTTGCGCTGTCGCCAATAGGTAATTGAAACTCGTCCCGGTGACCGCTGACGCCTGACGAATAGCGCCGGTCACCGTCGAGCCGACGGCTGTCGTGCTGGAATCGACCAGCATTGCCAAACTCCCCTGCCGGCTCTCACCGGCCGCTCCTGGCAACCGGCTCCCACCGGCTGCTTCGGGCTTAGGGATCATTAACGTTTATGGTAAATGGGCAATTAACAGAATGGAGGCGGAAATGACCCCACTGACAGCCCTGCGGCACAAGCGGGGCGGGCTTTATTTCGAGGGTTTCACCCCCGGCGAGCTCACCGAGCACCGCTATACGCGGACCGTCACCCAGATGGACAACATGCTGTTTTCCAACATGACGCTCAATCCGCAACCGCTCCATATCGACCGGCATTTCTGCGAGCAAGAGACCGAATGGGGCCAACCGCTGATGAACTCGCTGTTTACGCTCGGGCTCATGATCGGCATTCAGGTCTCCGACATGACGGTCGGCACCACCATCGCCAATCTCGGCATGACCGATGTCAAATTCCCCCACCCGCTGTTCGAGGGCGACACCGTGCATTGCACGACCGAGGTCATCGGCAAACGCGAGTCGAAATCGCGGCCGGGCGCCGGCATTGTCGAGTTTCATCACCGCGCTTTCAATCAGGACAACAAGTTGGTCGCCGAATGCCGCCGCCAGGCGTTCATCTTGATGCAACCGAAATGATCGCCCAGCCGAATGAAGTTTAAATTTGCAACCCTCGACGTGTTCACCAGCACGCGCTTTGCCGGCAATTCGCTTGCCGTCGTATTCGATGCCGACAGCATCGATAGCGCAGCGATGCAGGCCGTCGCGCGCGAATTCAATCACCCGGAAACGGTCTTTGTGCTCAAGCCGAAGGCCGCGGGCAGCACAGCGCATGCACGTATCTTCACGCCTATGCTGGAAATGCCGTTTGCCGGCCATCCCACGGTCGGCACCGCGGTCGTGCTCGCGCTCCGCCGCAACGCCGGCAGCGATGTCGTGCTTGAGGAGAAAATCGGACTCTTGAAGTGCCGGGTTCAGGCTGAAGACACCGACCGGGGCCGGGCGACTTTCGTCATTCCGGCTCTCCCCAGCGAAGCCGGCGCCGCGGCTGGCCGAAAAGCGATCGCCGCGGCGCTCGGGCTGGCGATCGACGACATCGGCTTCGATGGCCACCAGCCGTCGAAATGGTCCGCAGGCATCACTTTCACTTTCGTTCCGGTTCGCAATATTGATGCCGTGCGCCGCTGCCGCATCGTCGATGCGCAATGGGATGCGGCATTTGCCGGCGCCGGCGCGTACATCTTCAGCCGCGAGACCGAAGACGAAGCCAGCGACTTCCATGCCCGCATGTTCGCGCCGGGTTTTGGCGTGCGCGAGGACCCGGCCACCGGTTCGGCCGCGGCCGCCTTCGCCGGATTCTGCATAAAATCATTTTCGCTCGTTGACGGCGAGCACCGTTTCACCATCGAGCAAGGTTTTGAAATGGGCCGCCGCAGCCTGATCGAACTCGGCCTAACCAAGCGCGGCGGCGCGTTAGTGTCAGCCAGCGTTGGCGGCCCAGCCATTGTTGTCACCGAAGGCGAGATCGAAATCTGATGCGCTCGTTGCTCTTCGTACCCGCCGACAGTGCGAGAAAACTCGAAAAAGGCATGACGAGTGGCGCCGACGCGCTGATCGTCGACCTCGAAGATTCGGTTGCGCTCGACGGCAAGGCGAAGGCACGCGAGAGCGCCGCTGCCTTTCTCAGGGAAGCAATCGCAAGCAAGACGCGACCTTACATCCTTGTGCGCGTCAACGGCTTGCAGACCGGACTGACCGACGCCGATCTCGACGCCGTCGCACCGGCAAAACCGGATGCCATCATGCTGCCAAAGGCCGAAGGTGGCGCATCCATCATGCATGCCGACGCCAAGCTTGCCGTGCGCGAGGCGATCAACAATCTGCCCGACGGCCACATCAAGATCCTGCCGATCGCCACGGAAACCGCCGCATCTTTGTTCGTCGCCGGCACTTTCGCCGGATCGAGTGGAAGGCTGTCCGGCCTGACCTGGGGTGCCGAGGATCTCTCCGCCGAACTCGGCGCGCAGACCAACCGTGGTGCAGATGGCCGTTTTCTCGATCCATATCGGTTGGCGCGCGCGCTGTGCCTTGCCGGCGCGTCCGCGGCGCAAGTGCCCGCGTTCGACACCGTCTATGTCGATTTTCGCAACAGCGAAGGCTTGCGCCGCGAATGCGAGGAAGCCGCGCGCGACGGCTTTGTCGGCAAGATGGCTATCCATCCCGCACAAGTGCCGATCCTCAACGATATTTTCACGCCGTCGCCAGAGGCGCTTGCGCGCGCGCAATCGGTTGTCGATGCGTTCGAGGCCAATCCGCGCGCCGGGGTCGTTGGCATCGGCGGCGTCATGTACGACCGCCCGCATCTCGCACGCGCGCAACGTCTGCTGGCGCGAGTGAACACGCTCCCGCATGACACTTGACAACGGCAGCGCGACGCACGATGTAGATATCAAATGGCGAGGGGATTTTCCCTGTCGGTTTGGTGGCTCCGGTGAAAACCGGGGCCATTTAGCTATTCGGGGAAGCCCTCACGGAAGGGAGCCTGCGAATGAGCGAGGAAAAAGACTGCGAACGGTGTGGCAATCCGATCCCAGCCGCCCGATTGCAAGTTCTGCCCTATACGCGGTTATGCATCGAGTGCAGCGAAACGATCGGCGGCGACTACAAGACCTACGTCATTGCCGAAAACACCCATGGCAAGTCTGGGAGCATGAAAAAGAACTACGGCAGCTGGAAGGTCAAACGGAAGCTGCGCGCCATCACGCCGATCGACAAGGAATAGCCGCACGGCTGCGGCGTGAGCAACGCGGCTACGAATTGCCGGCTGGGTAGATCGTTTTCGGATCGAACACCCGCTCGTCGTCGCGAAATTCCAGCGTCGCGTCGCCGCCTTTGCCGAGCGGCACCGCGCGATAAAAGCACGAGCGGCGGCCGGTGTGGCAGGCGCCAGCGACCTGTTCGACCTTGATCCACACAGCGTCCTGATCGCAATCGATGCGCATCTCGACGACGCGCTGGGTGTGTCCCGAGGCCTCGCCCTTCTTCCAGAGCGCATGGCGCGAACGGCTGAAGTACCACGCCTCGCCGGTCGCAATTGTCTTCGCCAGAGCCTCCGCGTTCATGTGCGCGACCATCAGCACATCGCCCGACCCGGCATCGGTGGCGACGCAGGTCACGAGCCCGTCGGCATCGAACTTCGGCGTCAGCGCTCTGCCTTCTTCCAGATCGGCGGCAGAGCCAGGCGACCCAAATGGTGATTTATTCGACACGGAGACCCTGCTTTAGCGCCTGCGCCGCTTAAGTTCCAGTCGCGGCGCTGCGCAGCAGCGTCACGAAGCGCATTTGATCTTCCGGGCTGTCGCGGAACGTGCCGAGGAATCGCGTCGTCACAGTCGAGACACCCGGCTTGCTGACGCCGCGGATAGACATGCAGGTGTGCTCGGCCTCGATCATAACGGCGACGCCATGCGGTTTGAGAACTTCCTCGATGGCGATCGCCACTTGCGAGGTGAGTTGCTCCTGGGTTTGCAGGCGCCGCGCATAGACGTCGACAAGACGGGCGAGCTTTGAAAGCCCGACCACGCGCTCTACCGGCCGGTAGGCAACATGGGCCTTGCCATAAAACGGCATCATGTGATGCTCGCAGTGCGACGTGAAGCCGATGTCGCGGATCAGCACAAAATCGTCATAGGGAGCCGTTTCACCGAAGGTGCGGGCGAGCGTGTCAGCGGGAATTTCGTGATAGCCGCGATAAAGCTCGTCGAAGGCCGAGACCACACGCTTCGGCGTGGCCTGCAGGCCCTCGCGCGCCGGGTTGTCGCCGACATACGCGATGAGCGTGCGCACAGCCGCTTCTGCCTCTTCGCGCGAAGGCCGCTTTTCCGCTGCGGCAGGCGCGTCGTGCACGTGGTCGGGCATCGCCTCCCGCGTCAGTTTCTTGATAACGGCGTCCATTTTCTCTCCAATGAGGCGGCCTGGCGGCCGGGGTGTCCGCCAACCCCAGTCCCAAACCTGAACTTCAATTCCACCGTGCCAGCGCCTATATAGTCGATTGACGGGTAGAGACAATAAACCCGGGCAGAAACAAGTAAACGCGCGCTTTTGCAATGCTCAACGACGTCTACAATCGCCGGATCATAGAGCTGGCGGGAACGATCCCGCGGATCGGCCGGCTGGCCGACCCGGATGCCAGCGCCACAGCCCATTCCAAGCTATGCGGCTCGACCGTCACCATCGATCTGAAAATGGATGGCGATACCGTGACCGATTTCGCCCATGAGGTGAAAGCCTGCGCGCTCGGCCAAGCCTCATCATCAATCATGGCGAGCAACATCATCGGCTCCAAAGCGGACGAGTTGCGCGCGTTGCGTGAGGGCGTCCGCAAGATGCTCAAGGAAAAGGGCGAACCACCAGCCGGCGGAAAGTGGGCCGATATCACGGTGCTCGAGCCGGTGCGCGATTACAAGGCGCGACACGCTTCGACGCTGCTGACGTTTGACGCCGTGGTCGACGCCATCGGCCAGATCGAGGCCAAGCGCGGCGGCAAAACCGCGGCGCAGTAAGTTGGGGCAGATCGCCGAATGTTGCCGCCTCGCCCCGCGCCGCGCCGGCCGCGGCTTTGTCCGGGCCTATCGGTACACGCTATCGCCGCTGGTCGGGTTCGAATGCCGGCATCTGCCGACCTGTTCCGACTATGCCGATCAGGCGATCGAGCGCTTCGGCCTGTGGGCCGGCGGCTGGATGACTCTCGCCAGGCTGCTGCGCTGCCAACCGTGGGGCACCTCGGGGCTCGATTTCATCTGCGAGGCGTTGCCGCCAAAATCGCGCTGGTATATGCCGTGGCGTTACGGTCGATGGCGCGGGACGAATCCCGGACCACGTCCGACACACGACCTTGCCGGACCTGATGAAGGCAAAACTCTGAGAAATTGAGTTCGTCAGACCACGCTTACCTGCGCTCGTTCGCAGGAGTGAGCAACAGGAGCTGAAAATGGTCGCGTTGACCTTTCCCGACGGCGCGTGTCGGGACTATCCGCAAAACACCACCGGCCTCGACATTGCCAAAGGCATTTCGCCGTCGCTCGCCAAGCGCACGGTCGCCATGGCGCTCGACGGCAAGGTCGCAGATCTGTCCGATCCGATCGAGCATGACGCCAAGATCGAGTTCCTCACTCGTGACGATCCGCGCGCGCTCGAACTCATCCGCCACGACGCCGCGCATGTGCTTGCTGAGGCCGTGCAGACGCTATGGCCCGGGACCCAAGTCACCATTGGGCCGGTGATCGAGAACGGCTTTTACTACGATTTTTTCCGCAACGAGCCGTTCAAGCCAGAGGATTTTGCGGCCATCGAGAAAAAAATGCGCGAAATTATTGCGCGCGACAAACCCTTCACCAAGGAAGTGTGGCCGCGCGACGAAGCCAAGCGCGTCTTCGCCGACATGGGAGAAAGTTTCAAGGTGGAGCTGGTCGACGCCATTCCCGAGGACCAGCAGATCAAAATCTACAAGCAGGGCGACTGGTTCGATTTATGCCGTGGCCCGCACATGACCTCGACCGGCAAGATCGGCAACGCGTTCAAGCTGATGAAGGTTGCCGGTGCTTATTGGCGCGGCGATTCAAACCGCGAAATGCTGTCGCGCATCTACGGCACCGCCTTCGCCAAGCAGGAAGAGCTCGACGCCCATCTAAAACAGATCGAAGAAGCCGAAAAGCGCGATCACCGCAAGCTTGGCCGCGAGATGGACCTGTTCCATTTCCAGGAAGAGGCCCCCGGTTCGGTGTTCTGGCATCCGAAGGGCTGGACGCTGTTTCAGACGCTGGAAAACTACATCCGCCGCCGCCAGACCGACGCCGGCTATCTCGAAGTCAACGCTCCGCAGCTTATCGATTCCTCGTTGTGGGTCGCGTCCGGGCACATGGCGACATTTCGCGACGGCATGTTCCTGGTGCAGCCGCGCGAGGAGGACGAGCGCACCTTCGTCATCAAGCCGATGAACTGTCCGGGCCACATCCAGATCTTCAAGAACGGCCTCAAATCGTATCGCGACCTGCCGTTCATGATCGCCGAGTTCGGCAAAGTGCATCGCTTCGAACCGTCCGGCGCTCTGCACGGACTCATGCGCGTGCGCGCATTCACCCAGGACGATGCACACATCTTCGTCACCGAACAGCAGATCGCCGACGAAGTGCTGAAGGTCAACGATCTGATCCTGTCGATCTACCAGGATTTCGGTTTTGATGATGTGCGGATCAAATTCTCCGACCGGCCGGAAAAGCGTATCGGCGACGACGCGGTCTGGGACAAGGCCGAAGCCGCTTTGATGAAAGCGCTGGAAGCCGCCGGCCGGCCGTGGACTATTAACAAGGGCGAAGGCGCCTTCTACGGGCCGAAACTCGAATACGTGCTGCGCGACGCCATCGGCCGCGACTGGCAGTGCGGCACCGTGCAGGTCGATCTCAACATGCCTGGCCGGCTCGGCGCGTTTTATATCGACGAGCATTCAAACAAAGTGACGCCGGTAATGCTGCACCGGGCGATGTTCGGCTCGCTCGAGCGGTTCACCGGCATCATGATCGAACACTATGCCGGCCACTTGCCGCTATGGCTGTCGCCGCTGCAAGCCGTGATCGCGACGATCACTTCGGACGCCGACGATTATGCGCGCGAGACCATCGCCGCGGCGCGGCGCGCGGGGCTGCGGGTCGAAGGCGATCTGCGCAACGAGAAAATCAACTACAAGGTCCGCGAGCATTCCCTGGCGAAAGTCCCGGTCCTGCTTGTCCTCGGCCGGAAGGAGGCCGCCGAACGCACGGTTTCGATCCGGCGTCTCGGCCACGAGGGCCAGCAGGTCATGCCGCTCGACGCAGCGCTCGCGGCACTGGCGCAGGAAGCCGTGCCGCCGGATGAGTCGCGGATGAAGCAGACAGCGTGATCCCCGCATGCTGCCGACAACGCAGCGTCAGTGCGTCAAAACCTCGACCTCGCCGTCGACTCCGGTAATGACCTTGAAGTCGCGCTGAAAGGTCTTGCCCTCGTTGCGCGCGATGAGGTGATAGTCGCCTTCGGCGAGCACGACACGCGGAAAAGCGCCGATCAACTCCTTGATGACGTCGCCGCCGGGCGTGAGCACGGTCCACTGGGTGTTGGCCAGCGCCTCACCGCCCGCCTCGTTGACGAGCTTGAGCGTGAGAACGGCCGCGCGGTGGGTGACGACGATGTCGGTAAGCTTTGCGGCCTGGACTTGGACGTCCGAGCGCACCACCGAATTGGCATCGCCGTAATTGGACACGATGTAATAGGTGCCCTCGGGCAGCATGACGACGTCGCCGCTTGCCACATTCTGCGCCACCGGCCGGCGATCGGAGGTGTCGAATTGGCTACCCGGAAAGATATCGAACGCGATCTGTCCGGTGGGAATGCGCACATCACCGACGCGTCCCTCTATCCTGACGCCGCCGGCGGGGATGTCGAAGACTTCATGCACCGTCTCCGCGCGCAACTGGATTGCCTTGGCCGCGCTGGCTAACCCAACGCTTGCATGGACGACGTAATTGCCGGGCGGCAAAACAAAAGTTGGCGCCGCGCCGCGATCTTCCTTGAGCAGATGAAATACGCCAGTCGAGTCCGGCTTGGCCGCATAGACGCGCCAGATCAGGCCGCCGCTGATCGGCGGCGAATCGTGGCCGTAACGCGCGGCGACTGCGAGCGCGACGTGCCCGGGAGGAATGATCGGAGCGGCCTGCGCCACCGGCGGCAGCGTTGGTGGCTGTGCCAATGGCGCCGGGTTCGCAATTGTGGCGCCGGGAGAGCCGGTGCCGGGTGTGAGCGGTGCGGCCGCCGTAGCCTGTGGCGCCGCGGTCAAATTGCGCACTTGCGCCAAGGAATGGACAGGCGCGACGCAGACAAGCGCCGTCGCCAAAACCATGTTGCGGCGCCAAATTGCCCTAAAACCCCATCCCGCCATGACGTTTTTCTCGGTGGCAATCACGGCATTTTCATGCCCCGGCCGATGCGTCAAGCCTTTGAAGCTTATTGGCACTTTCATCCTTGCCGCGCGTTAACGGTGCGGCCGCGGCTAAACCTCGGCTTCGGCAGTCCGCAGATTACGAGGATTAAGTGAGTGTCATCGACATTGAAGTCCCGGTGGTTCATGCAAGAACCATTGCCGCCAATTCCGTTGCGGCGAAGCCTATCGATAGCGATCCTGTCGGAATTGAGCGCGGCCGGCCGCTGATCGGGCTGGTGCTCGGCAGCGGCGCCGCGCGCGGCTTTGCACATATCGGCGTCATTCACGCGCTCAGCGCCGCCGGCATCAAGCCCGATATCATCGTCGGCACTTCGATCGGCGCACTGGTCGGCGGCTGCTGTGCCATCGACAAGCTCGATCCACTCCAAGAGTGGGCGTGCTCGCTGACGCGACGGCGGATCCTCAGCTATCTCGACGTGAGAGTTGGCGGTTCGGGCTTGATCGGCGGCGGCCGGCTTGCGGCGCGGCTTCACGAGTCCGTCGGCAAAATCTCCATAGAAGAAATGCCGATCCGTTTCGCCGCCATTGCCACCGAGATCGGCACTGGCCATGAAGTATGGCTGTCGCGCGGCTCGCTGGCGCTCGCGCTGCGGGCGTCCTACGCACTTCCAGGGATATTTCCGCCGGTTTGTCTCGGCGGCCGCTGGCTGGTCGACGGCGCGCTGGTCAACCCCATGCCGGTTTCCGTCGCGCGCGCCTTCGGCGCGAGGGTCGTCATCGCGGTCAATCTGAATGCTGATCGGTTCGGCCGCGGCGCCACAATTTCAAGCCACGGCGCCGACGCGAACGATATCGATCCGGCCGCGCCGGCCGAGAAGACGCGCGCCGGTGGTTTTCTCGGCTTGCGACGCGTGTTCGGCGCCGAACACGCGATCAAGCGTCAATTCATCGCCGGCAACGCGCGGCCGGGCTTTTCGACGGTGATGGTTGAGTCGTTCAACATCATGCAAGACCGGCTGACGCGGATGCGGCTCGCGGGCGATCCGCCCGACGTGCACATCACCCCGCGCGTCGGCCACATCGGCTTCCTCGATTTCCACCGCGCGGCGGAATCCATCGAAGCCGGCCAAATCGCGGCGGAGAAGTCACTGGATCCGATCACTGAGTCGATCGCCGCACTCAGCTAGTCAAGCAGCCCGCGCCAATACGCGACGCTACGCCGTCAGGATGTAATCGCGCATCGCCGCGGAGTCGCGCTCCACTTCGTTCAAGCGGTGCTTGACCACGTCCCCGATCGATACGATGCCGACGAGACGACCCTGCTCGACCACCGGAACGTGCCGGAATTTGCCCGTGGTCATCCGCTCCATGATGTTGGAAATCGCTTCGCGCTCGTGACAGGTGAAGACTCTGCGCGTCATTGAAGCGCTTACGGTTTCGTCGAGCGCGCCACGTCCACGTTCGGCGAGCGCCCGCACAATGTCGCGTTCAGACAGAATCCCAACGATACGGTGGTCCGCGCCGAGGATAAGCACGGCGCCGATGCGCTTTTTGGCGAGCAACTCCACCGCGGCGCCGAGAGTAGCATTGGGTTCGATGGTGACAACATCACGGCCTTTGCCGGCCAGGATTAAGCTGACGGTCATCGTTACCTCCCTGAACTTCACGATGCCGGACTTGGCGACAGCGTGCCGGCGAAGTGAAGGTGTTGTGTTCAATGTCCGGGGGTGGCGCCCGGTTCCGCCGGCTGCGCAACCAATTGCGCTGCAACGCAACATCGAAACGCGATCAAGCGCTCGGTTCGGTATCCAATTCGCTCGGCGGAATAATGGGATCGAAGGCGTTGAAAAGAATGAGGCCGGCGAAGAAGCCGCCGATATGCGCCTGCCAAGCGATTTCCTGCCCTGCTTCGGTACCGATCGACACGGCGCCGAGCCCGAATAAAGCGTTGAGTCCGATCCAGACCGCGAGAAAAATCAAAAACCGCGGATCACGTAGCGTGGCGCCCAATGATGCTGCTGGAACGCGATAGGTGTCGGCATCGCCGCCGGCACGGAACACACCGAGCGGGCCGCCCTGCTGAAAGACAAAACGCATCGCTGCCGCCATTGCACCCGAGATCGCGGCCGATGCGCCGATCATTGGAACCATCGCGCCCGGATGAGTGACGAGATGCGCGAACGCTCCGACCGCCGCCATCACCAACATGAAGCCGACGTACCGCCAAGTCCCGAAACGGCGTGCAAGCGCGGTCCCGAACGGCAACAGCCATGCCAGATTGAGGCCGATGTGCAGAAGATCGGCATGGATGAACGCATAGGTGAAGAAGGTCCACAGTTCGGCGCCGAAGCCGCCAGGCAGCGAACCGCCGATCAATCCACCGGCGTCATAACGCGCCGGAATGAAAGCAAAGGTGAGAAGAAATTGCGCGTCCTGCTCGTCGGTCAACACCAGCGCGCGCAACACATGCACCACCAACAGCACGATCACGGTCGCGATCACGGCCGGCGGCACATTGAATATCGGCTCGTGGCGTTCCGTCACCGAGACATACCTGCGTCAGGCCGACATAGGGCCTGCTGGGTGTCCCGGCAAGCGGCGCAACATTCAACCGACGCGACAAAATAACAAAAGGGAGGGCACTGCCCTCCCTTTTGCACCCGTTTGCGCGGTTTCATGCCGACGGTAGGTGGCCGAATCCGGCCACGCCATCGGTCACATCAACCTCGCCTCCCTCTATGTGAAAAGCTGCCGCGCGGGACCGTGCGCGACAAGTGCTCGTTCCGTCGCCAACCCTAGGGGGCCGAGCTCCCGGCGCCAACGTCAACACTTCGTTAAGGCTAATTCTGCGTCAGCGCCGCCTGCCCCACCCGGCACAGCTCGGCGGCACACCGCCTGCTCCTCAGCTCATCGTGCAGCCGAAAAGCGCAAAGCCTGTCCCGATCAGGGACAGGTCGGCTGCAGGCGGCGACAGGAGTGGGGCGTACATGAAACACGCAGCGAGCCAGGAGCTTTATGCTTACTGGGAACAACGGCGCGATGGGCGCCCGGCGCCGGAGCGCGCGGATATCGAGCCGGGCGCAATTCGCCAGGCGTTGAGCGATACATTCATCCTTGAATTAGCGGACGCCGCGCACGGTCATTCATTCCGGCTCGCCGGAACTCGGGTTTGCGCGCTATTTGGCCGCGAACTCAAAGGCGAATCCTTCGTCAACCTTTGGGCCACCGGCAGCCGGCAAGCGATTTCCGACCTGCTGACGATCTCGTCCGACGAAAGCGTCGGCACTGTTGCGGGAGTGACCGCGGAGAACGTTTTCGGCGAACCTCTCGATCTGGAGCTTTTGCTGCTGCCGCTCGGCACCCGGCGGCCTAGCCTGGCCCGCACCATCGGCATCCTGGCGCCGCTCAACCCCCCCGCATGGCTCGGTGCGACGGCGCTTGGGGCGCTAACGCTGGGCGGCCGACGCCACATCGGCGCAACCGGCAAGGCACGGTTGTTGCCGCGTTTCATGGCTCCACGCCGCGGCCTCGTCGTCCACCAAGGCGGCCGTTCCTAGAGGTTCCTTCGAAATGTGAAATACTTAGTCGGAATTTCGTAGAAATACGTATTAATTCAATATAACGCCCCATTAACATCGCGCGCCTAGGCTCCTGCCCACGAACGTCTGGCGGGCGCAGCAATCGCATGGCCTTAGTTGAACGAAAGCCAAGTGTGCGGGCCCTCAGCGAGGATCGCCGCCGGTTCCAGCGTGTCAAAGTCAACCTGCTTGGCCGCTACATGCTGTCGGACCGGCGTGAATTCCCCTGCCAGGTCATCAACATGTCGCCGGGCGGCATGGCGGTGATTGCGCCGGTCGGCGGCGCGCCTGGCGAACGCATAATTGCCTATGTCGATCACTTGGGCCGCTTGGAAGGTCACGTCGCACGCCTGCTCCAAAACGGCTTCGCAATGACGATCGGGTCGACGGAGCGCAAGCGCGATAAGCTCGCGGCCCAGCTCACCTGGCTCGCCAACCGCCATATCCTCGATTCTCCAGAAGATCGCCGCCACGGCCGTGTTGCGCCGAAGAACCCTATGGGACGCCTGATTTTGCCGAACGGCGTCAACCTTGCCTGCCGCATTATCGATGTCTCGCAATCGGGCGCCGGCATTGCGTCCGACGAACGGCCGCCGATTGGTGTGTTGATCACGCTAGGGAAGGTGCAAGGCCGGGTGGTGCGCCACCTCGAGAACGGCTTCGCTATCGAGTTCACCCGCTTGCAACATCCCGACTTCCTCGAAGACAACGTCAGCGGCGGGTAAAGCCCAAGCCTAAAATCTTCGGTTCTTTCCGCCATCGCGCGGAGGCATTTTCACGCGCCATTGCCGTTGATTTAGACTTCCCTCCGCAGCGAATTTCAATTGCTACACATCGCCCGATGCTACGAGAAATAGCGCCAACACTGCGCATGTCGGACTTTGCATAGCATTTGAATCAAATCTGTATAGTTCAAATTTTATACAATATTAGCAGCAGAAATTCCTCAAATTTTGCTTCGTCTTGAGTCAGTTTTACTTCAAATTGAACCACTCAACTTAGCGGCGACGCAAAATCTTTGTGCGAAACGTGACCCCATCGAGACGGGATGGGGTCCAATGAGTTCGCGTACAAAAACAATTCTTAGCCGAGCCGCGTCAGCAAGCGTTGTTGCGCTTGCGCTGTTCGCTTCACCCAGCGGCAGCACCGCACAGGAGCGTCCGCTGTTCATCTCAACCGGCGAAGCCACACGTGCGCCGATCGGTTGGGTCGAATTCTGCGTCGAATACGATCCGGAGTGCAAAACCAAGCCGTCGGCACCGCGCGACGTAGTGCTGTCAGGTCAAGCTTGGAAAGATCTCAAGCGCGTCAATCTTTGGGTCAACACTCACGTCAAACCGATGACGGATATGGAGCATTGGGGCGTGGTCGAACGCTGGAATTACCCGGACGACGGTTACGGCGATTGCGAAGACTATGTCCTGCAGAAGCGCAAGATGCTGATGCAAGCCGGCTGGCCGCGCGAGGCGCTGCTGATCACCGTGGTGCGCGACAAGAATGGTGACGGTCACGCCATCCTGACGGTCAAAACCGATAAGGGCGAATACATCCTCGACAATCAGACCGATGATATCGCGCTGTGGTCTGACACCGGATACCGCTTCGTGAAGCGTCAGTCCCAATCCGACCCGAACGTCTGGCTCGCGCTCGGCGAACCACGCTCGGTGCCACTCACAGCAACGTCGCGCTGAACAAGGAGCTACGCGGCCCGGTCACGTCCCCACCCCTCCCCGTCCCCAGACCGGATCGCGCGCGGCCGGCTCTCCCCCAAGAGCCGGCCGCACCTTTTTTGAACTAAGCATGGCGATGAACGCAGTGAGCCGCACGCCTTGCATAAACAACAAATAAACAACCCTTAGACGCGCGCGCCCTGCAACAGCTGCGACCAACCGCCTTAGAAAAGGCGCGCTTTTACTGTTGTTTGAATCAAAGCATCCTTTACCTTGGAAGGCATCGCCGGATTATCCGCGCCAACAGTAGCGCGTGACCTCGGCGTCTCGGCCGTAGTTTAAGATGGCCGCGCGGCGAGAGCTCTTCGTGACTTTGGGGGCGTTGCTGGAATGATCGGAATTGTTCGCGTTGCGCTGCGACGGCCTTACACGTTCGTCGTGCTGGCGCTTGCCATTTTGATCATCGGACCGCTTTCGGCTCTGCGCACGCCAGTCGATATCTTTCCGAATATCCGAATCCCGGTGGTCGCGATCGTCTGGCAATACACGGGCCTCGAGCCCGCGGATATGGCGGGACGCATCACGACACAGTCGCAGCGCGCGCTGACGACCACGGTCAACGATATCGAGCACATCGAGGCCAATTCTTATACCAGCCTCGGCATCATCAAGGTGTTCTTCCAGCCCGGCGCCGACATCCGCCTCGCTAACGCCCAGATCACCGCCATCTGCCAGACGCTGCTCAAGCAGATGCCGCCGAACACCACGCCGCCGCTCATTCTCAATTACGACGCGTCGACCGTTCCGATCATCCAGCTCGCACTGTCAGGCTCCGGCTTGTCGGAGCAAGCGCTCGCTGATATCGGGCTAAACACGTTGCGCACGCCGCTGGTCACGATTCCCGGCGCCGCCATTCCACTGCCGTTCGGCGGCAAATTGCGCCAGGTGCAGATCGATCTTGATCCCATCGAGATGCAGGCGCGTGGCCTCTCCGGACAGGACGTGGCGAACGCACTCGCCGCGCAAAACCTCATCACGCCGGTCGGAACGGAAAAAATCGGGTCCTTTGAATACGGCATCCAGCTCAATAACGCGCCATCGGTGATCGCCGACCTCGGCGACCTGCCGATCAAGACCGTCAATGGCGCGATGGTTTACATTCACGACGTCGCTCACGTACGCGACGGAAATCCGCCGCAGACCAATATTGTACATGTCGAAGGTAGCCGTTCGGTGCTGATGCAGGTCCTTAAAAACGGCTCAGTATCGACACTCGCCATCATCGACGGCATCAAGCAAAAACTAGTTGAGATCAAGGATCTGCTGCCGAGCAATTTACAGGTCGCGCAGATCGGCGATCAATCGGTGTTCATCAAGGCCGCAGTCAGCAGCGTCGTGCGCGAAGGGGTGATTGCGGCGGCGCTGACCAGCCTGATGATCCTGATCTTCCTGGGAAGCTGGCGTTCGACCGTCATCATCGCGATATCGATCCCGCTGTCGATCCTGGGTTCGATCGCGATTCTTTCGGCGCTCGGCGAAACGCTCAACATCATGACGCTGGGCGGCCTCGCCCTCGCGGTCGGTATCCTGGTCGACGACGCGACCGTCACGATTGAGAACATCAACTACCACCTGGAGCAGGGCAAAGAAGTCGAGACCGCGATCCTTGACGGTGCGGCGCAAATCGTCACGCCTGCCTTCGTGTCGCTGCTCTGCATCTGCATCGTGTTCGTGCCGATGTTCTTCCTGACCGGCGTTGCGCGATTCCTGTTCGTGCCCATGGCCGAAGCGGTGATGTCGGCCATGGTCTGCTCGTTCATCCTGTCGCGCACGCTGGTGCCGACAATGGCGAACTATCTGCTGCGCAAACATGCGCCGCACACCGACATGCATGGCCTCGACGGTCCCCTGCCCCCGTCTCGCAATCCTCTGGTTCGAATGCAGCGCTCCTTCGAACGGCGTTTCGAACAATTCCGCCGGGTCTACCGCGATCTGCTCGCTCTCGCGCTCGGTCACCGGCTTGTTTTCGTCGGCGGCTTTCTGGCGATCGTGATTGTGTCCTTCGCGCTGACGCCTTTCCTCGGCAGGGACTTCTTTCCCACCGTCGATGCTGGACAAATCCTGATGCATGCGCGCGTGCGCGTTGGGACGCGGGTCGAGGAGACGGCGCAGCAATTCGCGGAAATTGAGAAAGCAATCCGGCAGATCATTCCACCCGACGAGCTTGCAACTCTGGTCGACAATATCGGCCCGCCGAGCAGCGGCATCAATATGACGTACAACAACACCGGGACGATCGGCTCGCAGGACGGCGAAGTTCAGATCAAGCTGTCCGAGGATCATCGGCCGACCGCGGACTATGTCCGCATGCTGCGCGAGGAACTGCCGGCACGCTTCCCGGGCGTCACATTTTCATTCTTGCCGGCCGATATCATCAGCCAGATTCTGAACTTCGGCGCTCCCGCACCGATCGACCTGCAAATCCGCGGGCCCAATCTGAACGATGACTTTGCTTATGCACAAACGCTGCTGCGCGACCTTCGTCATGTTCCGGGCCTGGCCGACGCACGCATTCAGCAGTCGATCAACAGCCCGGGATTTAACGTCGACGTCGATCGCACGCGCGCCCAGTATGTCGGAATCACCGAGCGCGACGTGACCAACAGCATGGTGGTTAATCTTGCCGGCAGCAGCCAGGTCGCACCGACCTACTGGCTCAATCCCAGCAACGGCGTGAACTATGCCATCGTGATGCAAACGCCGCAGTATCGGATCGACTCTCTCAACGCGCTGCAAAACATGCAGATCACGGCAGCCGGCGCGGCCTCACAGACGCTCGGCGCCATCGCCGATATCAAACGGGAAACGATGCCGGCGGTTTATTCGCAATACAACATCCTGCCGCTGGTGCAGATTTACGGCACCACGCAGGGTCGCGACCTCGGC
The DNA here is from genome assembly GCA_963813825.1 of uncultured Alphaproteobacteria bacterium. Taxonomy (GTDB): domain Bacteria; phylum Pseudomonadota; class Alphaproteobacteria; order Rhizobiales; family Xanthobacteraceae; genus BOG-931. The sequence continues at coordinate 73,422 of CAWFBB010000013.1, read as the reverse complement.
GCGGTCGCGGCGGACGTGCAGCATGTCATTGACACCAGGGCCAAGGACTTGCCGAAAGGCGTGCAGGCCGTGTTGCTCGGCCAGGTCCGGACGATGAACAGCGCATTCAACGGCCTGCTGTTTGGGCTTCTCGGCGCTATCGTGCTGATTTACTTGCTCATCGTCGTCAACTTCCAATCGTGGGGCGACCCCTTTGTCATCATCACCGCCCTGCCCGCCGCTTTGGCCGGCATCGTATGGACGCTGTTTGCCACGCACACCACGCTATCGGTGCCGGCGTTGACCGGAGCCATCATGTGCATGGGCGTCGCCACCGCCAACAGCGTGCTGGTCGTCAGCTTCGCCCGCGAGCAACTCGAGAAGAGCGGCGATGCCGCCGCGGCCGCGCTTGAAGCCGGCTTCGTCCGCTTCCGGCCGGTCTTGATGACCGCGCTGGCCATGATCATCGGCATGGCGCCTATGGCGCTGGGTCTCGGCGAAGGCGGCGAACAAAACGCGCCGCTTGGCCGTGCCGTGGTCGGTGGGCTGATCTGCGCCACCATAGCTACGCTGCTCTTCGTTCCTGTCGTATTCAGCATCCTGCACGAACGCCGCGGCAAGGCTGCCCTGGCTGTTGGAGAACCACATGCCGCCTGATACCGCTCCAACCGCTTTATCGCGTCGCGGGCTTTTCATTGCCGGCGGCCTCGCGGCCGCCGTCGCCGTGGTCGTCGTGCTGATGGGCATCACGACCCGCAGGGCGGCTGACGCCAAGCTCGGCGAATGGACCGAAGAACAGGCCGTTCCGGTCATCGCCGCGGCGAAACCCGATACCCACGGCCAGCGAACGACCCTGGACCTGCCCGGCCGCCTCGAGGCCTTTACGCAGGCGCAGATTTACGCGCGCGTCAGTGGCTACATAAAAAACTGGAAGGCTGACATCGGCACATCGGTGAAATCCGGTGACTTGCTCGCCGAAATCGACGCACCTGATCTCGATCAGCAGATCATGGAGGCGGAAGCGGGACTGGCCAGTGCCAAGGCCAATGCCACGCTTTCGACCGCAACGTTCCAGCGCGGCCAGCAGCTGATCCCGTCCGGCGCCGTATCAAAACAGGATCTCGATCAGCGCGCCGCCGACTCTGCCAATAAGGATGGACTAGTCCGTTCGGCGCAGGCCAATCTTGACCGCCTGCGCGTATTGGAAAAATACAAGCAGATCACGGCACCCTTCGACGGCCTGGTCACCACCCGCAATACCGACATCGGCGCCCTGATCAACGCCGGTAGCGGTGGCGCGCCGTTGTTTGTGGTTTCCGACACCAGCAAGCTCCGCGTTTACGTCAACGTGCCGCAAAGTTACGTGCCGAATATCCGCGTCGGCACCAAAGCCAACCTCTCCGTCCCTGAATATCCGGGGCGAACCTTTTCGGCGACCGTCGAAGCGTCGGCGCAGTCCGTGGATGTCGCCTCCGGCACGACCCGCATGCTGCTGGTGGTCGATAATGCAAGCGGCGAACTGATGACCGGGGCCTTTACCAACGTGAGTTTCGTCCTGCCGCATCCAGCGGTGGCCATCAACGTGCCGGCCAGTGCTCTGATCTTTGATCAGAGCGGATTGCAGGTAGCGACGGTCGGATCGGACAATCGCGTCGTGCTGAAGAAAATCACGATTGCGCGCGACCTCGGCAAGCAGGTCGAGATCGGATCGGGTCTGTCCGCCGATGACAACGTCATCGAAAGCCCGCCGGATGGTGTCGCCTCGGGAGATCCGGTCCGCATTGCCGGCGCACCCGGCGCGGCGATGGGCCGTGCCGCGCCCCGCGTCGCGCAGCCGGAGACCGCGGAAGCAAAGTAACCCTTGGCTAAATCGGCTTTAGGCCCTTCGCATATTGCTTGAAACGCTGGACGTAAATATTGGCGCCGTGGGCGATCATTGCCCTCGCCTTGTCATCGAGCGTGCGCACCCCGCGCGCCGGCGTGCCGACGATGAACCAATTGTCGGGGAAGGTCTTGCCTTCGGTCTTCAGCGCGAACCACAACTACAGCATCACCGCTTGGGACGGCGCACGCGTCAACACTTTGATCCGCAACGGCGGAGGGCTCCTACTCGCGAAGTATGCCGCCGGCGTCTTCAACAACAATCCCAGCGTACATCCGGGCTGTAACGAAAGACCAGCGCAGCTCGCTTCGTTTCATCTCGCTAGTATCCGCTTCCATTTGGCGCGCGATTGCACTCGTACTGCCGGTAATTAGAGCATATTTCGGCTGCGTTGAGTGACGATTTCCCGCAAATTGTAAATGCGGAGACTAGCGCATTGATTCGATTTTTGGAGGGGATCGATGCCGAAACCTTGTTCACTGGACTTGCGCATGCGTGTGCTGCGAGAGGTCGAAGCAGGTGCGTCGCGACGCGAGGCAGCTGAATGCGTCGAGGTAAGCGCCAGCTCGGCGATCAAGTGGATGCAGCGCTTAAACGAAACCGAAGCATTGCGGCCAAGCCAGCGGGCAGCATCTCGCCGCTGGAGCGCACCAGACGTTTTGCTGGGCTGATTGCCGAGCAGCCGGATTTGACGCTGGATGAGATCGTTGCGTAATGCGCAAAGTCGGATTGCCGCAGCCGCAGCGCGGTGTGGCGTTCTTCAATGCACAATATCAGCTTTAAAAAAAGTCTGCGCGCGCCGAGCAGCAGCGAGCGGATGTGGTCCGCGCACGCGCTCTGATGCGAGAACAAGCATGTTTGACCCAGCCCGATTGGTGTTTATTGATGAGACCTCAACCAACACCGCCATGTGCGCTTCGCGCCGCTGCCCGCGTGCATTCGTTGATCGACCATGTGCCTCATGGCATTGAAGACGATCACCTTCATCGCTGGTCTGCGCCGTCGCGCGATGTCGCGCCCTTCGTGTTGGATGTACCAATGATGCACATCCTTCATGGCCTATCTTGACATTGTCTCGTTCCCGCCCTCAAGCGCGGCGACATCGTGATGATGGACAGCCTCCCGGTGCACAGTTGCCGGTGTGCGAGAGGTGATTGGCGGCCGGTGCGAAACTGCGTTACCTCCCCAAATATTCTCCGGACCTCAATCCGATCGAGATTCGTTCAGCACTCAAGCGCATCTACGAAAGCAGCCTAGCGAACTATTCCGCGTCTCTCTCTCAGATCTCTCCCTCTTCCTCTTCAGTCCGCACAATGCGCCAATTACTTCCGACATGCACTCGCTTCCACGTACCTCCGCTCTACAAATCGTTAACGATACGAAACTGAAACTGCGGAATATTTTTTACAAAATATTGACTCTGCTGCGTCGCTCAAGGCCTTGACGATTATTCTAGGCTCTCGTTCTAAATATCGGACTGAAGGGGGCCTGATTATGAGAACTATTCTGCTCGCCACTGCTGCGCTCATCACATTTGTTGCTGCTCCGCGCACGCCGCCGATGCGACCGGTACTGTACAAAGCACCACCGCCTGCGCCGGCAATCTACAATTGGACCGGCTGCTATGTGGTATTCAGGCGGTGGTGGTGTGTTGTACGACGGATTGACGCTTGAAAACGGCGGCGGCGCGCTTGCCGGCGGCAACTTGGTTGCAACCGGCAAATTGCTCAGTTCGTTTTGGCGTCGAAGCAGAAGGCTGGTGGTCCGGCTTACAAAGTACTTTCAATTTATCGGCGGAGGCTTTGTGACCGAGTTGTTGGCGACCAATAATCGCTGGACGCCGACGTGGCGGTCCGAGCTGGCATCGCTGTTGACAACGTTTTGATCTACGAAGGCTGCGCGCTGGAGGCTTCGATTTTACATTCAATGAGCCTCCATTTGTTGTTGGAAACGCCAGCGGTACTTTAGGTGGCCTCCTCCTTGCGGCGGCTTCGAATATGCCTTTTCCCCGTTTGAGCGCCAAAGTCGAGTACAACTACATCGACTATATCCACCATCAGTTCACGTTTTCGAACAGTACCCTCATATATCCTCTTGGAGCCTCGGAGCATCTTCTCAAAGCTGAATCAACTACAAATTCAGCTTGCTTCGCAATAATCTACACGACGCGGACTACGATTGAGGCTTTGATCACCTGATTGCGTTTCGAACCTGGCGAAGCGAAATACGGCGTTCTAAACTGACTTTAATCCCTTCGCGTATTGCTTGAAGCGCTGGACGTAAATGTTGGCGCCGTGGGCGATCATTCCCCTCGCCTTGTCATCGAGCGTACGCACCGCGCGCGCCGGCGAGCCGACGATGAGTGAATTGTCGGGAAAGGTCTTGCCTTCAGTGATCAGCGCGCCGGCGCCGACCAGGCAGTTGCTGCCAATGCGCGAGCCGTTGAGCATGATGGCGCCCATACCGACCAGCGAGTTCGCACCGATGGTGCAGCCATGCAGGATGACGTTGTGGCCAATGACGCATTCCGGCCCGATGGTCATCGGGAAGCCGGGATCGGTATGCAGCGTCGCATTATCCTGGATCTGCGAGCGTTCGCCGAGCTCGATCCACTCGTTGTCGCCGCGCAATACCGCGCCGAACCAAACGCTGGTATCGAGTTTGAGCCGCACCTTGCCGATCAGCGTCGCGTTCTCTGCGACCCAATAGCGGCCCGCTTCCGGAAGTTCCGGTCTTTGGCCGTCGAGTTCATAGATCATTGGTTGATCCGCTCTGCCCTTGTTCGGGGCAACGGATATCAGACCGAGAGCAACGCTTGAAGCGCAAGCACGACCACGGTTCCCGACATCAGGCTCCAAAGTCCTGCGACCACGGTCGCGACCATGACGATTTCCGGCCGGCGGCGCTCGAGGCGGCGGCCTCGAAGCGTATTGCGCATGATGATGTATGGCGCCGAGAACATCAGTACAGGAATGACCGCAAAGCGCGCCGCCATCGGACCGACCTCGAGCTGGCGGAAGCTCGGCAAATGCTTTGCGAACAGCCGGTAAGCACTCGCGCATAACCCGGCGATAGCAAAACCCCAGGCAAGCGTAAAAATGGACTCGAGCGTGTCCGGAGAAATCCCGTGCGGCATAATCTGTCGGCCTTTCTTGCCAGCAACCAATCGCAGAGGACACGGCGGCTCGCCACGGGTTGCTTAATTAAGGGTTAACGACCCTGCAGTACTGATGGATCGAATCTCGGGTCGAATCCCGCAACACGGGCAAAATCCATGACTGCGCACGCGCTTCCCCGACGCAACTTCTCCCGCAAGTCGCGCAATCTCTTGATGCTGCCGGTGACTTTCCTCGGCCTGTTAGTGGCAGGAGCAGGGATTTTCGTGGCTTTCGCGCTATGGCCGACCTGGCACGGGGCGCCGATACCGCTCGATGCGCCCGCGATCCCGACCACGGTCGCCGGCGTACTGTTCGACGTGCCGCCCGCGGCAATCCGCGCCGCAATCCAGCGTCACGCTGGACCTCAGGAACGGATCGACCTCGCCTTTCGGTGGCCCTCGCTCACGCCCCCACAGCCCGCCGACGCCAAGGTGGCCGACGAGCCGGCAAACGACCGGACGGAAGCGCCCGCAACGACGGAGCGTCTGTTCGTTACGATCGCGCCTCTGGGGCCGGTTTTGCCGCCACTGGAACGCCTGCGCGGCATCTACCCGCGCTATGTCGAGGCGGAAGCGACCGCCGGTGCCGACGGGCTTGCGATCCTGCCGTTCGGCATCGCTTCACCCTACGCGGGCGAAGATCTGGTCTATCTTGCCGGTACGCCGGAACAGTTTTTCGCCCGCTGCACGCGCGACGGCCGCAACCTACCCGGCACCTGCATCCACGAGCGCCTGATCGGTGCGGCCGAAATCACATTCCGTTTTCCCCGCGCCTGGCTTGACGATTGGCGCAGTGTTTCGGTCGGATTCGACCGACTGCTCGCGCAAATTCATCCGCAGGGGTAGAGAAAAAGAACCGGCTTATTCCAGATCGGTAGCGAGGATCGCCATCTGGAAATTGTAAGAGCGCTCGTCGTCTTCGTCGTCGACAAACAGCACGCCGATAAATTCCTCGCCGACATAGACTTCGGCGGAATCATCCTTCTTCGGCCGCGGCACGACGCGAATGCGCGCATTGCCGAATAGCTTCTTCATATAAGCGTCGAGTTTTCTGACTTCCTGAACGTCCACCGTGGCTCTCCTAAAGCATGATCACGAAAACGGTCACCGATTTCGGAAACGATCAGGCTCGAAACATGGCTCCCGAATAGCATGCAGCGGTCGCGACAACAATCGCAGCGCCGGCACTGGCCTGGCCGCCAAATCTAGTCGTGGAACATCTGATCCATGGTGCGCGCCGGCTCCGGACATCCGGCCTGGCCCACCACTCTGGCCGGAACTCCGGCCACCGTTACGTTGTTCGGCACGGCTTTGATCACCACCGAGCCCGCCGCGATGCGAGCGCAATGGCCGACCTCGATATTGCCGAGGATCTTGGCGCCGGCTCCGATCATAACGCCGTAGCGGATTTTCGGATGACGGTCTTCCCATTCCTTGCCGGTACCGCCCAGCGTCACGTCATGCAGGATCGAGACATCGTCGCCAATCTCGGCGGTCTCGCCGACGACTAGGCCGGTGGCATGATCAAGGAAAATACCACGGCCGATCTTGGCGTTCGGATGGATATCGCACTGGAACACCGCCGACGAACGGCTCTGCAAATACAGCGCAAAATCACGGCGCTCCTTTTGCCAAAGCCAATGCATCAGCCGATGGGTCTGAATGGCGTGGAAACCCTTGTAATACAGGAGCGGCTCGATCAGCCGATGTGTTGCCGGATCGCGATCGACGACCGCCATCAAGTCGGCGCGGAACATTTCCGCGATTGCGGGCAAATCCCCGAGCGCATCGGCGTAGGCCTGCCGGATTAATTCACCCGACACGGCCGAATGATCGAGCCGATCCGCTAAACGTTGGATGATGGCCGCTTCCAGAGTGCCGTGGTGCAAGACGGTCGAATAGATGAATGAGGCGAGCTCCGGCTCGCGCTTGACGATTTCTTCCGCCTCGCGGCGGACGCGCGCCCAAACCGGATCGACCGTGTCGAGCGCCGGCTTGGCTTGATGCTGCGCCATTGCAATGCCTCCGTGACGGCGGCGACCGCCGTGCCGCGTTCTATCATATTGGGCAGTAGCCTCGGCAAATCAAAGGGCCAGAGGTTAAATCTATTCAAGGCCAAAGGCTTACAGCCATCGGCTGACCGACTAGGGCATTGGCCGAACAAAGTCATTGGCCTATCTGCTTGCCAAGAAACTCCAAAACTCCGGCCTTAAAGGCCTTATCGCCGACCGCCACCATGTGGTCGCGCCCGGGAATGTCGAGCGCCTGCGCCCCGGGGATCAGCGCGGCGAGCTCGCCGGGCGAACCGGCGACGATGTCGTTGCTGCCGGCGGCAACCAGGAGCGGCACCGTGATACGGACAAGATGATCGCGCTCCAGCGGCTGGCGCGAACCGCGCAGACAGGCAGCCAGCGCGCGCAAATCCGATTTTGTCTGTTCGGCGAATGCGCGAAACGTACGCGCGGTCGGATCGGCCACGTCGGCCAGCGACGGCGCTTCGAGCCCTTGGGCAATCGTCTCGGGCTGCAAGCCCACCCCACCGACAAGACGAATACCGACACCGCCGAGGACGCCCGCGCGCATGCGCTCCGGATTTGCCATCGCGAGAAACGCCGTGTTGCGCGCGCCCATCGAGTAACCCATGACATCGGCACGCGACAGGTCGAGGTAGTCGAGCAGCGCGCGCACGTCGTCCGCCATGATCGCGCTGTGATAGGCGGCCGGATCGTAAAGCTTGGTCGACGCGCCGTGGCCGCGATTGTCCAGGGCAATGACGCGGCGGCCGGCGCGGCTGAGAGTCGATACCCAGCCGGGGAAAACCCAATTCACCTCCTTGTTGGAGGCAAAGCCGTGCACCAACACAATCGGCTCGCCCTCTCCCTCGTCGAGGAATGCGATCTCAACACCGTCGTGGCTGAAGCTCGGCATCGCGCGACCATACGATCCAACACGCGCCGCATCCAGTCATCACAGCGCGCTTCGCGGTGAAGCAGCGCGGAAATCGCCCAGGCACTGGATTGCTTCGCTTCATCGGCAATGACATTGTTGGGTAACGATAAAATCGCGGGAGGATCGAATGCAACGGATTGGGCTCCTTTGCGCCGCTGGCGTTCTCGTTTTTTCGAGTGGCGTTGCCAGCGCGCAAGTTTCCGACGACGTGGTGAAAATCGGCGTTCTTACCGACCTGTCTGGTCCGGCATCGACGCCGACCGGCCCGGGCTCGGTGGCAGCCGCGGAAATGGCGGTCGCCGATTTCGGCGGCTCGGTTCTGGGCAAGCCGATAAAGGTCATATCCGCCGACCATCAGCTCAAACCGGACGTCGCGGCCGGCATCGCCCGGGAGTGGTATGATCGCGATCAGGTCGACTTGATCGTCGACGTGCCGGTCTCCGCCGTCGGCCTGGCGGTGCAAAGCGTCGCCAACGAAAAGAAAAAGCTGTTCATCACCCATTCGACCGGCACAGCAGATTTCCACGGCAAGTTCTGCTCGCCCTATACGATGCAATGGGTGTTCGACACCCACGCGCTTGCCGTCGGTACCGCGCAGGAGGTCGTCAAACGCGGCGGCAATACCTGGTTCTTTCTGACCGCGGATTATGCCTTCGGCTACTCGCTCGAGCATGACGCCTCGCAAGTCATTGAGCAGAACGGCGGCAAGGTGATCGGCTCGGTGCGGCATCCGTTTCGCACGCCTGACCTTTCATCGTTCATTCTTCAGGCCCAGGCTTCGAAGGCGAAAATCATCGGGCTTGCCAGCGGACCGCCCGACAACACCAACGCGATCAAGCTCGGCGGCGAGTTCGGCGTCTTTGCCGGCGGCCAGCAGATGGCCGGGCTTCTGGTCTTGATTACCGACATTGACGCGCTTGGACTCAAGACCGCCCAAGGCTTGGTGCTTACGACGTCATTCTATTGGGACATGGACGACAAAACGCGCGAATGGTCGAAACGCTTCTTCGCCAAAATGAACCGGATGCCGACCATGTGGCAGGCCGGCGTCTATTCGTCAGTCACGCACTATCTCAAGGCGATCCAGGCTGCCGGCACGGACGACCCGCTCAAGGTCGCGGCGAAAATGCGCGAAATGCCGGTGGAGGATTTCTTCTCCCGCAACGGTCACCTGCGCGCTGATGGACTGATGGTGCACGATCTCGTTCTGGTGCAGGTCAAGAAGCCCGGCGAGTCGAAATATCCATGGGACTATTATCAAATCCTCACGCATATTCCCGGCGAGCAGGCATTCGGTCCACCCAATCCGGAGTGCCCGTTGGTCAAGGGCTGACCGGCGCAAACAGGCGTCGTTCGATGAATGGTGAGCAAGCCGGCGGTCTCATCGAACGCGAGGCGGCGCTCGATTTCGACATCCGGCGGCTGACGCCGGAGTTCCTCGAAAATCCGTATCCGACGTATCGGGCACTACGCCAATTTGATCCCGTTCACCGCATGGCAGACGGGTCGTATTTTCTCACGCGCTATGACGATTGCCTCGGGGTTTACCGGGATACTGAAACCTGGAGCTCGGACAAAAAACTCGATTTCCGCCCGAACTTCGGCGAAAGCCTTCTGTACGAGCACCACACCACAAGCCTCGTCTTCAACGACCCGCCTTATCATACGCGGGTGCGTAAGCTGCTGGCCCCAGCATTCTCGCCGCGTGCGCTGCGCGAATTGCAGACGCGGATCGAGACGCTTGTCGATCGCCTGCTGGATTCCGCAGCACAACGTGGAAAAATCGATCTTATCGCGGATTTTTCCGCCGCAATCCCGATTGCGCTGATCGGCGATATGCTTGGCATTCCGCCGGGCGAGCGTGAGCCGTTGCGCGGCTGGTCGCTCGCTATCCTCGGCGCGCTCGAGCCGGTTTTAAGCAAGGATCAATTCGACACTGGAGTCGCAGCAGTCGCGGATTTCAAAGACTACTTGCACGAGGTCATTGCCGGGCGGGTGCAGAGCCGCAGCCGTGATCCGGCGGAAATTCTGTCGAAGCTCATCGACGCCAGCGACTTTGCCGGCGGCGCCGACGAAGGCGAACAGCTTTCCGAGCTGGAACTCGTCCATAACTGCATCTTTCTTCTCAACGCCGGGCATGAGACGACAACGAATCTGATTGGCAATGCAGTTGATTTGCTCATCCGCCATCCCGGCGCAATGACCGACCTGCGCGATCATCCGCAGTTCATCGAAACCGCTGTCGAAGAGTTCCTGCGCATGGAGAGTTCGAACCAGCTTGGCAATCGAAGAGCTGTCAAAAACACGGTTCTGAATGGTCTCGACATCGCGGCAGGCTCTTACGTGCATATCTGCATAGGCGCGGCCAATCGCGATCCCGCGCAATTCGCTGATCCCGATCGCCTCGATATCCGCCGTCGGCCGAACCGCCATCTCGCCTTCGGCACTGGGATCCATGCTTGCGCCGGAATTTCGCTGGCGCGCATGGAGGCGCAAGTCGCGATCGGTCATTTGCTCAAACGCTTTTCCCAGATCGAGCCGAATGGAGCGTTCGTGCGCGGCGGGCGTGCGCGTTTTCGTGGCTTCAAGTCCTATCCGGTGCGCGTCTGCAGCGCCGGTACGGCATAAGCGCGCCGCGCCTTGCGCCAGCGCAAATAACGCAGTGTCACTCGCTCGGTTGTGGCTTTGCATGACGAGGCAAAGCCGAACAGCGCGCAAACGCCGCCGCGCGAACAAGATCGCGCCAGCCAGCGCAAAAGCCGGATGATGCACCACATCGATGAATTGATCTTTGCCCACGAATCGCTTTTTGCCCATGAATCGCTTTCGGCACATGCCAGAGCTATTGCCACAATTTGCGGCTTTTTTTGAGAGCCGTTGCGCGGCCGTGATGGATCGCTAGGAATCGCGGCGTGGTGCCGCTAAGGTGCCGTCAGGCTTGCAACCGTACCGTTGAGACCATGACCGACGCGATCGTTCCCCACTTCCACAATGACCTGGGTATTGCCGTGATCGAGATCGGCGCGCGGGAATTCATGTGTATGGGCGCCATACCGCCGTTCGACCATCCGCATGTGTACTGCGACATGGGCGACGACAAGGAATACGTCTGTCCCTATTGCTCGACCCTCTACCGCCACGATCCGGCGTTGCCGGCAAATGCCGCGCGCCCGGCGGAATGTGCGTGGACCGACGCCGCCGCGTAAGCGGCTCCGAGGAGCGCCTATCCTGAGGTCCTCGCGCAACGTCATTGTCGCAGGTGCCGGCATCGCCGGGCTGACCGCCGCGCTCACCCTTGCCCGCAACGGCTTTCAAGTCACGGTGCTTGAACAGACGGAGCGGCTCGAGGAAACCGGTGCCGGCATCCAGCTCTCGCCCAACGCCACGCGCATCCTTATCGATCTCGGCCTCGGCGAACGATTGCGACCGCACGTCGTCGCGCCGGATGGGTTGCGCGTTCTCAATGCCAGGAATGGCCGCGAAATCCTGCACATGCCGCTCGGCGACGCCGCGGCCAGCCGTTACGGCGCTCCCTATTGGTCGATTCATCGCGGCGATCTGCAAGCCGCACTCACTGCCGCGGTCGGCGAAAATCTCGATATCGGCGTCAAGCTCGGCATGCGGATGGAGGATTTTGCGCCCCTCGATAACGGCATCAGCGTCTCGGCGCGCGGCCGCAGCGGCATTTGGCACGAGCGAGGTAATGCGCTGATCGCAGCCGACGGATTATGGTCGGTCGCACGGGCACGTATGGGCCTCCGCGATCCGCCGCGCTTTGTCGGAAGGGTCGCCTGGCGCACGCTGATCCCGGCCCAGCTTGCCGCGCCAGAATTTCGCAAGCCACTGATCCAGCTTTGGCTCGGGCCTGACGCCCACGTCGTGCACTATCCGGTGAAGGCCGGCGCAATGATCAACGTCGTCGTCATCATCGACGACCGCTGGAATGCGCCGGGCTGGAGCGCGCCGGCCAACCGGCGGGATCTCTTGCCGCGGCTGCCGCGGCAGCGCTGGGCGCCACAACTGCTCGATCTGCTCAATTTGCCGCAAAGCTGGCTGAAATGGGCACTCTACGATTGCAGACCGTCGCGCAAATGGTCGCAAGGACCCGCCGCGCTGATTGGGGACGCCGCCCATCCGATGCTGCCCTATCTCGCGCAAGGCGCCGCAATGGCGATCGAGGATGCTTCCGTTGCGGCGCAATGTCTTGCGCAACGGCCCGACGACGCCGAGAAAGCGCTCCAAACCTTCTGCATCTTGCGCCGCGCGCGGGCGCACAAGGTGCAGCGGTTGGCAAGCCGTAATGGGCGGCGGTACCATTTCGGCGGGCTAAGCGGGGCGGTTCGTAACACCGCGATGCGCATGATGGGTGGCGCACGCCTGTTGCGGCACTACGATTGGATTTATGCTTGGCGCCCGCCCGCAGCCTAGAGCATGATCCCGAAAATGCCTGTCCTCGGACTTGATCCGAGGATGGTCACCGGTTTTCGGAAAGATCATGCTCAATTAAATCACCTGAGCCAGCAGCGAGAGACACCGTGCTGTTCCCCACCACAATCGCCGGCAGTCTGCCGAAGCCCGCCTGGCTCGCAGAGCCGAACAAGCTATGGCCGAAGTGGCGCTTGCAGGGCGACGAACTCGACGCCGCCAAGGACGACGCCACGCTGCTCGCGATCAAGCTGCAAGAGGACGCCGGCATCGACATCGTCGGTGACGGAGAGCAATCGCGTCAGCATTTCGTGCACGGCTTTCTCGAAGCGGTCGACGGTATCGATTTCGACAAGCGCGTCGAGATGGGCATCCGCAACGATCGCTACAAGGCGCTATGCCCGACCGTCGTCGGCGAACTGAAACTGCGCCGCCGCGTGCATCAGCGCGAGGCACGGCTGGCGCGCAAGCACACGGCGAAAAAACTCAAATTCACCCTGCCCGGCCCGATGACGATCGTCGATACGATCGCCGATGCTCACTATGGCGACCGGGTGAAAATGGCCTTTGCCTTTGCGGCGCTCCTCAACGAGGAAGTACGCGGGCTCGCCGACGACGGCGTTGACGTGATCCAGTTCGACGAGCCGGCGTTCAATGTCTACATGGACGCCGCCGCCGGCTGGGGTATCGAGGCGCTGCATCGCGCCATCGAGGGGGCGTCGTGCGTCAGCGCCGTCCACATCTGTTACGGCTATGGCATCCCCGCCAACATCGAATGGAAGTCGGCGCTCGGTGCCGAGTGGCGGCAATACGAGACGTTTTTCCCGGCCTTGGCGAAAAGCCAAATCGATGAGGTCTCGATCGAGTGCATCAATTCGCGAGTGCCAATGGGCGTGCTCAAGCTGCTTGACGGCAAGAACGTGCAGATCGGCGTCATCGATGTCGCAACCGACAAGGTTGAAACGCCAGAGGAAGTAGCGGCCGTGATAGTTAAAGCGGCAGAATATGTCCCTGCGCAAAAAATCGTCGCCGGCACGAACTGCGGCATGGCGCCCATGCGCCGCGAAATCGCCGCAATGAAACTCGAAGCACTCGGTCGAGGCGCCGCCCTGGCGCGCAAGACGCTCGGCTGATCAAACGCAATCGCGAGGGTAAGCCTAATAAGCACCGTTCGGGGTGCAGGTAGCATTTTGTTAAAGTTTTGCCGATTGGATGCACCGCAACAAAAGGAAGCGAGAATGTACGTGCCGTTCGTGACCACCGTATCTTTTTCCGACCACAACGGCAGTGCGGTCCGCTTGCATTACGGCGTGTCGGCCGGAGACGAGCACGAGGCACGCTGCGAGATCGAACGGCGATTGATCAATCAAGAACTTTATAATTATTCGATTTTGGAAGTCCGGCCGGCGACCTCGACCGAGGCCGAGACGCTGAAGCTTCCCGCCGGCGCCGCTAAACTTCTCGACTAATGTAGCCCACGTGTCAGCGGTCGCTGCGCGAGATCACATCGATCAATTCACTGACCTTGCGCCGCTGCTCGGCCTTGTTTCCGGACGCGATAGCGTGTTCGACGCAATGCGCCGCGTGGTCGGCGAGAATCTCTTCCTCGGCCTTGCGTAGCGCAGCGCGCGCCGCCGAGAGCTGCGTCATGATGTCGATGCAGTAGCGATCATCCTCGACCATGCGCGAAAGCCCGCGTACCTGGCCTTCGATCCTTTTCAGGCGCTTCAACACCGACATCTTGGCAAGCGGCTGCATGCCGGCTATATACCCCCGTGGGGTATCGATTTCAAGCGGGATTTTCGATTGTGGACCACTCAACCCATTCGCACGCCGCGGGCGACGTCATCGATCCGGTTTGCGGCATGGTGGTCGATCCAGGTGAGAGCCGGCATCGCCACGAGTATCGGCACAAGACGTATCACTTTTGTTCAGCCCGCTGCTTCAGCAAGTTTGCCGCCGATCCCGTGAAATATCTGGACGAAACCGCCGCGGTTCCACCGCCGCAGGACGTTTCTGCCGATGCGATCTACACCTGCCCGATGCATCCGGAAGTGCGCCAAGTCGGGTCAGGCTCGTGTCCGATATGCGGCATGGCACTGGAGCCCGAGCTTGGCGGCGATGGCGGCGGCGAACTTGCCGAAATGACGCGCCGATTTTGGATTTCGCTCGCGCTGGCGCTGCCGGTCGTGGTGCTCGACATGGGCGGGCATTTCGGCCTCTTTCACTTGCCTCACGGCGTTTCGAGTTTCATAGAGTTCGCTTTTGCGACGCCGGTTGTGCTGTGGGGTGGCTGGCCGTTCTTCGTGCGCGGTTTCCAGTCGCTGCTCTCGCGCAATCTGAACATGTTTACGCTGATCGCCTTGGGCACCGGCGTCGCCTACTGCTACAGCATCGTTGCCGTGCTTGCGCCCGCGCTTTTTCCACCCGCCTTCCACGACGAACACGGCGGCATCGCACTCTATTTCGAGGCGGCTGCTGTCATCACCGTACTGGTGCTGCTTGGGCAGGTTCTCGAGCTGCGTGCGCGGGCTTCGACATCTGGTGCGATCCGCGCACTTATTGCGCTTTCGCCAAAGAGCGCGCGTCGCGTTACCGACGATGGCCGCGACGAGGATATTCCACTCGACGATGTCGCCGTCGGCGACCGATTGCGCGTTCGACCGGGTGAAAAGGTTCCGGTCGACGGCATCGTGATCGAGGGCAAATCGGCCGTCGATGAGTCCATGGTCACCGGCGAAGCAATGCCGGTTGGTAAGGAATCCGGCGCCGCCGTGATCGGCGGAACGCTCAACGGCAGCGGCGGCTTCATCATGCGCGCTGAAAAGGTCGGCCGCGACACCATGTTGGCGCACATCGTCGCCATGGTCGCCGCGGCGCAGCGCTCACGCGCGCCGATCCAGCGGCTCGCCGACCGGGTCGCCGCATGGTTCGTGCCGGCGGTCATCGCTGTGGCGCTGATTGCATTTGCAGCGTGGGCGGCGTTCGGCCCCGAACCACGTTTTGCCTACGCTCTGGTGGCCGCCGTCACGGTATTGATCATTGCCTGCCCGTGTGCGCTGGGCCTGGCAACACCGATGTCGATCATGGTGGCGGTCGGCCGCGCAGCGTCAGCGGGCATCCTTGTCAAAAACGCCGAGGCGCTCGAACGCATGGAAAAGGTCGACACGCTGGTTGCCGACAAGACCGGCACGTTGACGCTCGGCAAGCCCACAGTCACCGCCGTCGTTCCGGCGCAGCATTTCGATGAAAATATCCTTTTGCGCTTTGCCGCGAGCGTCGAGCGCGGCAGCGAGCATCCGCTGGCCGCGGCAATCGTCACGGCGGCAACCAATCGTCGTATCGAGATCTACCCCATCAGCAACTTCGACGCGCTTTCGGGCAAAGGCGTAACCGGCACCGTCGAACGCCGCCATGTCGCGCTTGGCAACGCAAAATTCTTTGCCGAGCTCGGCATTGCAACGAATGCGATGGAAAGCGAAGCGGAGCGCCTGCGCAACGACGGCGGCACCGTCATTTTTGTCGCCATCAACGGTACGCTAGCCGGGCTGATCGCCATCGCCGATCCACTCAAGCCCACCACGCGAGCCGCTCTCGATGCGCTGCGGGCGCAGGGCATCGCCATCGTCATGCTCACGGGCGACGGCCGCACCACCGCGCGCGCCATCGCGGCCAAACTCGGCATCACCGACGTCGAGGCGGAAGTGCTGCCGGAGCGCAAGAGCGCCGCGATCGAAGACCTTCGCCGCGCCGGCCGCGTCGTCGCCATGGCGGGTGACGGCGTCAACGATGCCCCTGCCCTGGCGGCCGCCGATATCGGCATTGCCATGGGCGGCGGCACCGACATCGCCATGGCCAGCGCCGGCATGACTCTGGTCAAAGGCGACCTCACCGGCATCGTCAGGGCGCGGCAATTGTCCATCGCAACCATGAAAAATATCCGGCAAAACCTGCTGTTCGCCTTCCTTTATAACGCTTTAGGCGTGCCGATCGCGGCGGGCGTGCTCTATCCGGTGTTCGGAATTCTACTGTCACCGGCATTCGCCGCCGCTGCGATGGCACTGTCGTCGGTGAGCGTCATCGCCAACGCGCTGCGGCTGCGGCGCGTCGCGCTTTAATTATATTCGGAACTCCGGCGCGACAATCACTTGGCCGGGGCGCGGCTGCGGCTAAATTCCTCGATCATCGACCTGTTGAAGGCCGAGTTCGGGAACCTACCGACGCTGGGTCCGCTTAAGGCAGAGAACCGCACCGGCCCGCAATGGCACTTCCGCTAAGACCGCCTTTCGATCCGATGGAAGCGTTCTCCGTCGATCAAATCCCGATTGGAAAAGAGTGGCGCTACGAGCCGAAATGGGACGGCTTTCGCTGCCTCGTCTTTCGCGATGGCGCCAAGATCGAGCTGCAATCGAAATCTGGCCGGCCCTTGACCCGCTACTTTCCGGAACTCGTTGCAGCCTTCGCCGCCTTGGAAGCGAGAAAATTCGTACTCGATGGCGAGATCGCCATTCCCGCCGAGGGCGCATTTTCGTTCGATGCGCTGTTGCAGCGCATTCATCCCGCAGCAAGCCGCATCCGCAAGCTGGCCGACGAAACGCCTGCAATGCTCATCGTCTTTGATCTCCTCGCCGATGCTGAGGGACGGTTGCTTACCGATCGCGCACTGGACGAGCGCAGGCGCGAACTTGAATTCTTCTTTGGCCGATATTGCCGCACCTCCCCGAAAATCCGGTTGTCGCCATCGAGCCCCAAACTGAGCGACGCTAAAGGTTGGCTCAAACGAACCGGAAAAACGCTCGATGGCGTGATCGCCAAGCGACGCGATCTCGATTATCGCTCGGGCGAGCGCACCGGCATGCAAAAGATCAAAAACTACCGCAGCGCCGACTGCGTGGTGGGGGGGTTCCGTTACAATGAAGGCACGACGGTCGTCGGTTCGCTGCTGCTGGGTCTGTACGATCGCCGCGGTCTGCTGAATCATGTCGGCTTCACCTCGACGATCAAGCGGGAAGACAAGCCCGCACTCACCAAAAAGCTGAAGGCATTGGCCGGCCCGCCCGGCTTTACCGGCAGCGCACCCGGGGGACCCAGCCGGTGGTCAACCAAGCGATCGGCCGAGTGGGTGCCGCTCAAGCCGAAGCTCGTGCTGGAAGTGTGCTACGACCACTTTACCGCTGACCGCTTCAGACACGGCACGCGCATCCTGCGCTGGCGATCCGACAAGGCACCTCGGCAATGTACCCTCGATCAGGTCGAACAGAACACGGCCAACTTGCTGGCGCTGCTGAAATGAACCGGCTGCGCACGCTCTATTCGCATTTTCCGACTTATCCCGTATAGTTCCGGCGGTGCTGCGATCGAAGGCGTTCGCGACTTCCGGGGAACCTTTCCGTGATCTCAGCACCATCGCCGGTCAGCGTCGCGCTCCTGCTCGGGTTGAGCTTCTTTCTCGGGTTGGCATTCTAGGATTTCTTCGCCCAGACCAATCCGAAACGGCCGGGCGGCATTCGCACCTTCCCGATGCTCGCGCTCGCTGGCGGCGTGCTTTATCTGTTCGACCCCGCGCATTTTGTACCCTTCACCGGCGGTCTGTTGGTACTCGGCGCCTGGCTTATCGTCTTCTACAAGTCGCATTTGGCGGCGCAGGACGAGACTGACGAAAACAAAACAAGCCTCGTCGTTCCGTTGCTCAACATCCACGCCTACTTGCTCGGCGCCATCGCGCTGGCGCTACCGCCCTGGATCGCGGTGGCGACAACGGTAACGGCGGTGCTGTTGCTCACCGGCCGCTCGCAACTTCACGCCTTGGCGCAGCGGATTGATTTGAAGGAGATCGTTACGGCGGGCCAGTTTCTGACCCTTACCGGGATCGTTCTGCCGCTGCTGCCGAATGAGCCAGTCACGACGTTGACCAGCATTACACCGCGGCAGGTCTGGCTCGCGCTCGCGATCTGCGCGCTGCAATATTGGGTTATCGCCAAACCCGGCAATCGCGGCGTCGTCCAACAACATTCTCAAGGCGTTTTACGCCGCGTTCTTCGCCGGCGGCCGCGCGACTGCCGCGAGTGCCGTGACGCTGGTATTGCTCGCCATTGCCGGCGTTGGCTGCGCACTCGCAGTTTATATTTTCGCCGCCTGAGACGAACTGCTCAACGAATCGTCTGATCGCTTTGAAAATTGTGTACGAGCTCGCAGTTTTTTGCGGTGGCCTGCTGCTGCACCATCTTCTTCTGAGTCAGCACGGTCTGGTAATCGGTCCCGTAAGCCATCGTGCCGATCACGGTACCGCCACCGCCCTGGCTCGCCCGGCTCATGTATCCGCGCAAATCCTGCTCACGTTTGTTGAGCGTATTCCATTGATTGACGAGATCGTTGCAGTGATACGCGTCGAATGTGCCGGGAGCGACCACCAACTGGCCGAGACCATTACTCAGTCCGCAGCCAGATAGTGCCATGCCGCCGATCATGCAGATCGCGGCGGCTAATTGCTGACCGGCGCGCGATTTCACTGCGTCACTCATAGCGTACCGGTGTCCCCGCGCCGATTGCCCGCAATTATAGTATCCGATCGCAGTCAGGTGCGCCCCAAATAAGGTTGACGGCACTCTGCCAGAATGACCAAAAAGTGGTGCTGATTAAGGCTGGGCGGGGGGAAATTCGACGCCCACGAATAGGCCGTCGCGCCAAACCAGGCGGCAATGGCGCCGCGCTTCGCCACCTTTGGTCAACAGCAGAATAAAGCGCTCGGGCACCGCACAATCGGCTTCGAGCTGGAGCCGCGCTCCGCTCTCCGAAATATCGGCGATTGCACATGGACACGGAAGTTTTTCGCCCTCGATGAGCATACTCGCGTGGTAATGGAATTGCCGGCGCGGCTTTTTGCGCAGTTCGGCGCGGTCCCTGAACTTTCCGACAGCAACCATCGCAAAGGCCCTCGTGAGCCGTCCGAATTTCGGACGGCGACCGACTGCTCAACGGTAGGGAAAGTCCATTAAGGACCCGTAAATTGTCCTATGCATGTCGCGCAACTACTGTGATGACGAATCAGGCGCGATCATTGTCGACCTACGGGCCTTACGCTCGGCGGTTTCGGACTGATGCGGCACCTGCTGCCGCGCTTTGTCATGAGCGCGCCGCTTGCGAAACCAATCCAGCGGCCACTCCCCGCTACCATCCGTTCTACGTGACGACATCGGCGGCGAAGGCTGGTGCGGACGGCCGGACTTGAACCGGCATGGGAAGTTACTCCCGAGGGATTTTAAGTCCCTTGCGTCTACCATTTCGCCACGTCCGCACGGCGGACAGGTGTACCACGTCTGCGCGATCACGTCGTTGTAGTCACCGCCGCGCGTGCGCCGGCGGTGGGGACAGCGCGGCGAAATTATTGCTGCTTGTTCTTGGCGGTTGGAGCAGCCGCCGTCGGCGACGCGGCGCGAATGTTGCCCCAGGGATCGACAGTTTTCTTCTCGGGAATCTTTTGCAGCGTCGATTTATAGGCGTGATCGGTCGCGTCCTGCTGGGCTTGTTCGTCCGGAGTGAGCTTCTTCTTTTCGTCGTGGCCAAACGACAGGCCCATCGGCAGCTGCGCCACAGCGGCTCCGGTCATGACGGCGATTATGATGCCGGCTCCGAGGAGTTTTCGCAGCATTGTTCGGCTCCTGTGCACCACTCAAAGCGCCTTAATCTGGCGCGGTCAAGGCAGCGCGATTGCTGCCTCATTCCTTGAATATGTGACTCCAGAGCGTGTCCCATTCGACCCCGGATATATCGGTGACCCGCCCATCGCTCTCGTAGAATTTGTTGGGCACCTGGAACATGGCGAGCATCAGGCCACCTTCGGGCGTGCAGGCGACATGGCGGCTGCCGGCCTCGCGCCAAACGAACTCGCCGGGTCCGACGCTCAAACCTTTCGCCGGACCATCCTTATCGACCAGCCGGCCTTCGAGGACATAGGTCTGCTCGATCTTGACGTGCTCGTGGTCAGGCAGCACCGCGCCCGGCGCAAATCGCATCAGCGCGGTGACGACGCCGGTCTCCTTGTCAAACAGCAGGCCCTTTACCTCGCAGCCGGTAAAGCGCGTCTTCTTCCACTCCATCTCCGCAGGGCGTACCACGTGCGAATGGGTATCGGCGGTGTCGTGCCTGGATTTAGGTGTCACGGCGTCCATGGGAAGGCTCCCTTCAATTGCACTATCTGGGCTGCGGTCATTATAGCGGATGGTGAGGGCCTGCTCTACAAGCCCGCTTCGCGGATCGGCGGCTGGAACGCCAGGCCGGTGTCCCATGGAAAGTAGATCCAGGTGTCCTGCGACACCTCCGTAATGAAGGTGTCGACCAGCGGGCGGCCCATAGGCTTGGCGTAAACGGTAGCGAAATGCGCGCGCGGCAAAAGCGTACGCACGATCTTCGCGGTCTGCCCGGTATCGACCAGATCGTCGACGATCAGCACGCCCATACCTTTGCCGCCGCCAAGCGCGACAATCGCTGGCGCAGGCTCTTTGAGGAGCGTCAGTTCACCTTGGGTGGTGTGGTCGTAGCTTGCTATGCACACGGTCTCGATCAGCCTGATACCGAGTTCGCGCGCCACGATCGCGGCGGGCACAAGGCCGCCGCGGGTAATGCAGACAACAGCTTCGAACGGACCTGCGCCATTGAGCCGCCAGGCCAGCGCGCGCGAGTTGCGGTGGAAGAGGTCCCACGATACCGGAAAGATCTTTTCCGGACTTAGCGGCGGCGGGTTCGATTGTTGCGGCTCAGCCATAACGATTGCATCCTTACCTCTAACCTGCCGCAAGCTCCGCTTTCACCCGCGTCAGCATGGTCTCGACTGCCGATATTGCGGCGGCAATTTTTTGCGGGTCGCGCGAGCGCACCACGACGTTGGTGTTGCCGCCGCGCTCATCCATGAACGGATAGGAGCCGATGACCACATCGGGATGCTTTTTCGCGATCTCGCCAAGCTCGGTTCCGATATCGCCCTCGCGACAATCGGCACGCACGGACTGAGACAGCATCTTGGTGCCGGTCTTCAGGTTCGGCGCGACGTAATCCAGCATCGCCTGCATGATGTTCGGCACACCAGCCATGACGATGACATTGCCAATCCAGAAGCCGGGCGCCGCCGAAATCTTGTTGAGAACAAGCTCGGCGCCGGCCGGCACACGCGTCATACGCATGCGGGCTTCATTCATTACGCCGCCGGTCTCGGCGACCCGCGCCTTCATCATTTCGACGGCGCGAGGATGGTAATCGAGACTGACGCCGAACGCCTTGGCCACGCAATCGGCCGTAATATCGTCATGGGTCGGTCCGATGCCGCCGGTCGTGAACACATAGGCGTAGCGCGCCCGAAGCGCGTTCAAAGCCGCGATGATCTCCGGCTCTTCGTCAGGGACCACGCGCACTTCCTTCAGGTCGATGCCGATATTGGTGAGATATTCGGCGATGTAGCCGATGTTCTTGTCCTTGGTACGGCCCGACAGGATCTCGTCGCCGATGACGAGAATAGCGGCGGTGACGATGCCGCCGTCGTTCTTGGCCATGGCGTCGGCCATTTGGCTAAATCTCCGTGCTCGGCTTTTTGTAGCGCGGCGGCGGAAACGGCTCAAGGCTGGCCGGCATGATACTTACCGTGACGCACGCTTGGCGGCGTGATATTTGCGGCGGATATCCGCGATATCGACGCGCGGCGCCGGCAGCTTAAGCTTCATTTCATCCATCGTGTCCGCGATTATGTGCGAAATCGCCAGATTGCGAAACCACTTGTGATTCGACGGAATGACATACCACGGCGCCCGTTTGGTGCTCGTGCGCGAAATCGCGTCCTCATAAGCCTCGATGTATTGCGGCCAAAGTTTGCGCTCGGAATAATCGCTTTCACTAATCTTCCAACGCCGCCCCGGATCGTCCAGCCGCTTCTCGAAACGCTCAAGCTGCTCGTCCGGACTGATGTGCAAATAAAATTTCAATATGCGCGTGCGGTTTTCCGAAAGCATCTCCTCGAAGTCGTTGATAAGCTCATAACGTTTCGACCACACCGAGCGCGGCACGAGCTTGTGTACGCGAACGACGAGGACATCTTCGTAATGCGATCGGTTGAAGATCACGACCTCGCCGTTGGCCGGTGCGCGCGTGTGTACGCGCCAAAGAAAATCGTGGGCAGCCTCCAGCACGTTCGGTTGCTTAAATCCGACGACCGCTGTCCCTTGCGGATTCATGCCGGTGAATAGATGCCGGATAACGCCGTCCTTTCCGGCCGCATCAAGCCCTTGCAGAACGATAAGCAGCGATTGGTTGGCGTCGGCGTAGAGCAGATATTGCAACCGGTCCATCCGAGCGATCTGCTTGTCGATATCCGGCATTGCCCGTTTGTGCGATTTGTGCTTTCCCGAATACGACGGATCGATTTTGGCAAGGCTGACTTTCGAACCGGGTTCAACGATGAGTTTCTTTTGATAGTTCATGCTGACCTTCCGGATTGGGCGCGTGAGCCGCTGCAATTGACCGCCTGAGCTATACCGCAGACCATCGCAATGTCCTTATCACCCCAACAGCGAAAACCGCGCGTAAGCCGGTTCGACGTGGGTCTCTTTCCGCTCATTCCCGCGTCGGCCTGAGGCTGAAGGATGGCAGGGCGGCAACGTAGGCACCGGACTTGGCGTCGTTAGGCCCCGCCGTCGCAATGGTCATACCGCCTAAAAGGTGAGCATTATCCGGGTGGCGGCAAGCGCTTGGCCCTTCGCTGGCCGGAACAATTTGGCGCAAAGATTGCTTGAACTATGATTGTAAGTGTCGGGGCGGGCTCGTTGCCTTGGCATTTTGTGCGTTTTATCGCGGCGGCCCGGGGTCGGCGACATGTTCGACGAGATGCGTGACAGCGCAGGCGCCGTACGGGCGCCCTACGCCGAGCTGTCGCAGTGGCTTGGCCAGATCCAGCCCGATGTGCTCAATTTTCGCCGCCGTGAGGCGGAGCTCTTGTTCCGCCGCATTGGCATTACGTTTGCGGTCTATGGCGATCCCGAAGCGACCGAACGCCTGATCCCATTTGACGTCATCCCGCGCATCATCTCGGCCAAGGAATGGGAGATTCTGCAGCGCGGTCTCGAACAACGTGTCAAGGCGATCAACGCCTACATCAAGGACGTTTATAACCGTCGCGAAATTCTGAAGGCCCAGATCGTACCCGAAGATCTCGTATTCCAGAATCCGGTGTTCCGTCCGGAAATGAACGGTCAAAAAGTGCCGCACGACATTTACGTCCATGTCGCCGGCATCGACATCGTGCGTGTGGATCCCGAGACGTTCTATGTGCTTGAGGACAATGCGCGCACGCCGTCCGGCGTGTCGTACATGCTGGAAAATCGCGAAATCATGTTGCGGCTGTTTCCCGAACTGTTCTCGCGCTATCGCATCGCGCCGGTTGAAAATTATCCCGACGAACTTTTAGCAACGCTAAAATCGATCGCGCCACCGACCGCACCGTCCGAACCGACCGTCGCGCTACTGACTCCGGGCGTCCACAATTCCGCGTATTACGAACATTCGTTCCTGGCCGACAAGCTCGGCGTCGAACTCGTCGAAGGCCGCGACCTCGTGGTCAAGGACGACGTTGTGTCGATGCGCACGACTGAAGGCTTGAAGCGCATCGACGTCATCTATCGCCGCATCGACGATGATTATCTCGATCCGCTGGTGTTTCGCCCCGACAGCGCGCTCGGCGTGCCCGGCTTGATGTCAGCTTACCAAGCCGGCAACGTCACACTCGCCAACGCCGTCGGTACCGGCATCGCCGACGACAAGGCGGTCTACAGCTACATGCCCGAGATCGTGAAATTCTACCTCGGCGAAGAACCGATCCTCAAAAACGTTCCGACCTGGCGCTGCCGCGAGAGCGAGCATCTCGCCTATGTGCTCGATAAAATCGAGGACCTTGTAGTCAAGGAGGTTCACGGCTCGGGCGGCTACGGTATGTTGATCGGGCCGAAGGCGGACAAAGCCGCAATCGCGACATTCCGCACCAAACTGAAGTCCAACCCAAAAAATTTCATCGCTCAACCGACCTTGGCGCTCTCCACGTGTCCAACCTGCGTCGAGGAAGGCATCGCCCCACGGCACGTCGACCTGCGGCCTTTTGTGCTCGCCGGTAGCGACCGCATCCGCATCGTACCCGGCGGCTTGACGCGCGTCGCGCTGAAACGGGGCTCGCTGGTGGTGAACTCGAGCCAGGGCGGCGGTACGAAGGATACCTGGGTGCTGGGCTGATGAAAAAATCGCGGCGAACCTGATCGATGCTTTCACGCACTGCAGACAACCTGTACTGGCTCGCTCGCTATGTCGAGCGCGCGGAATATTTGGCGCGCATCCTCGACACCACATTGCGTCTCACCGCGCTGCCGCTCGCCTACGTCGGCGAGTCCAATGAGCGGGAGTTCGCGGTCGCAACCGCCGGCTGCGCCGCCGCGTTTTTCGAGGCCTACTCGGAAGCAAACGAAGAAACGGTTACGGAATTCCTCGCATTTTCGACCGAGAACCCATCGTCGATCCGCAACTGCTTCGAAACCGCCAGGATCAACGCGCGCGCCGTGCGCACAGCTCTCACCGTCGAGATGTGGGACGCGATCAACAGCGCGTGGCTCGAACTGAAAAAGTGGGGTAACGGGCCGTCGTCGCGCGAGGAGTTCGCCCGTTTTCTGCGTTGGGTCATGGGCTCGTCGCTGACCTTTGACGGCTCCGCTTACCGCACCATGCTGCGCAACGACGCTTATTGGTTCTCGCGGCTCGGCGTCTATATCGAGCGCGCCGACAACACCGCGCGAATACTGGACGTGAAATATCACCTGTTGCTGCCGGCGATAGAGCAAGTCGGTGGGCCTCTCGATTATTTCCAGTGGACCTCGATCCTGCGCTCGGTCTCGGCGCTCACGGCCTATCACTGGGTCTATCGCGAGAACATAAAGCCGTGGCTGGTCGCCGACCTGCTCATGCTCCGGGACGAGATGCCGCGTTCGCTGGCGAGTTGCTACGAGAATCTTGTGCAAAACCTCGACCGCATTGCCAAAGCCTACGGCCGCCAAGGGCCGGCACAGCGTCACGCCCGCACCGTCCGCGCGCGTCTGGAGAACAGCAAGATCGAGGGCATCTTCCAAAACGGACTGCATGAATTCATCGACGAATTCATCGAGGACAATAACCAGTTAGGCAGCGCGGTCGCGCAGCAATATCTGCTTTAAAGAGGACACCGGGACAGAGGACAGACGGGCATTGGGCCGTCTATCATCGGTCCTCCGCCGTCGGTCTCCCGTCATCTCACATGCGCCTGCGTATCGCCCACAGTTCGGTCTTCCGTTACGATCCACCTGCCACCGGAGTGATCCAGGTGCTGCGGCTGACGCCGCGCAATTATGAGGGCCAGTACATCGTCGGCTGGCGCATCGAGGTCACCCCGGACGTGCGGCTGGCCGCCCATGACGACGCCTTCGGCAATATCACCCATGTCTTCACCACCGACGGCCCGCTGGATGAATTGCGCGTCGAGGTCGAGGGACAGGTCGAGACCCAACACACCGACGGCATCGTGCGCGGCACGGTCGAGCTCTTCCCGCCGAGCCTCTACCTGCGCGATACCGCGCTGACTCAGGCGGACGCCGCGATCCGCGACTTTGCGGAAACTGTCCGCGCCGCCGGCGGCGGCAACGTTCTGGCCGAGCTTCATGGGCTGCTGGACCGCCTGCACGAGGATATGAGCCACGACGAAGCGGCGCGCGACGACGGCGAGCGACCGACGACAGCAGTCCATGCCGCGAAAGCCTTTTCGCTCAAGCGCGGCACCGCACGGGACTTCACGCATATATTCATCGGTGCGGCACATTCTCTCGGCATTCCCGCCCGCTTTATCAGCGGCTATGCCCGCGGCGCCGAAGTAGGCACGGCACACGACCGCGGCCACGCCTGGGCGGAGGCCCTGGTGCCCGATCTCGGCTGGGTCGGGTTCGATCCGGCGAACGGCTTTTGCCCGACGGATGGTCATATTCGCGTCGCCGTTGGGCTTGACGCGCTCGGCGCGGCACCGATGCGCGGAACACGCCTGGGCGCCGGCGGCGAGACGCTCGCGGTCGCCGTCAAGGTTGACCAGTAAGCGTGACGTTTTCCCGCGCTTCCACCCAAGAGCAAATGGTATAAGCGCCGCGCTGGGAGCATGAGAATCGATGACATATTGCTGCGGAATTCTTGTGCGCGAGGGCCTCGTGATGTTCGCGGACACGCGGACGAATGCCGGTGTCGACAATATCGCGACCTTCCGCAAACTGCACATTTTCCAGGATCCGAAGAAGCGGATCATGGCGATTGCATCGGCTGGCAATCTTTCGATCAGCCAGTCGGTCATCAGCGTCCTGACCGAGGGTTTCGATAATCCGCAGACCGGCGAACGCGAAACGATAATGAACGCGCCTACGATGTTCCAGGCTGCGCAGCGCGTCGGCCACGTCATCCGCATGATCCATCAGATGGAAGGCAAGGAGCTGGAAGCGAGCGACGTCAATTTCGACGTTTCGTTTCTGTTCGGCGGCCAGATCATGGGCGAGCGCATGCGCCTATTCATGATCTATTCCGCCGGCAATTTCATCGAATGCACCACCGACACACCGTATCTGCAAATCGGCGAGCACAAGTACGGCAAGCCGGTGCTTGACCGTGCTATCAGCTACGAGATGGACCTGTACGACGCGCTCAAGGTCGGTCTTGTCTCCATCGATTTAACCATGCGTTCGAATCTCAGCGTCGGCCTGCCGATCGATCTCCTAGTGACGCGTCGCGATAGTTGCGTGGCCGAGCTGATCTACCGCATCGAGCCTGGCGAGCCGTATTTCACCGACCTGCGTGAACGCTGGTCGGCGGCATTGCGCGCCGCCCACATTGCCATCCCGCGCCCGCCCTACGGCACCCGCGCCTGACCGGCGCGACCGCACGAATTGCCACGGCCGCGAGAACAGCTTGTGAATAAGGCAAAGCGCAAATCCGGCATGTGGTTCTTGACCGAAAATTAACGCAACCGGAGGGTTTTGTGCCGCGCCCGCGAAGCATGGACGTTGTGCGGCATTCCGCAAGCGATTTGCAAACTTTCGCCCCTATCGTCGCCAAGCCGCAATAACTTAGGGTGGAAGCGTGTTGCCTACGGCGCAATCGCATATCGCCGGGGAACGCAAGCGGTCGCGCTGGGACAAGGCGCGGCTGAGCTTGCTTCTGCCGATGGGCGTGATCGTCGCCGTGGCGATCGTCTGCGTCGTCATCGCGGTGCTCGCCTCGGCACAGCGGGCCAACGAAGTTGCACTCACCCGCGAGCAGGGACTCATCCGCGGCGCCATTACCGGCCATGGCGCGCGCGTCTTGCGCGAACTCGGAAGCAAGATGACGACCGCCCAGGCGCTGGCCTCCGTCCGTACCAGTTACGACCCTCGATGGGTCGCCGAGCGGGCAAAATGGCTGCAAACGTACTACGGTGACGACGGCACGGTGATCGTCGACGCTCTCGACCAGATCAAATTCACGCTGTTCCAGTCCAGCGAAGACGCAGCGGCCGACGTGCACGCCGGTCTCACGCCGACGCTGGCGCTTCTGCGGGGCCGCTTGAGCGCATTGCCCGACAACGTCATCCCCGTCATTGGCGATCAGGACCTCACCAAGCCGGGACACAGCACAGTATTGATCCAACGTTTCCTGGGCCGACCCGCCGTCGTCGCCGCACTCGCGATCGGTTCGGACGCCGATCTGGCGGCCGGCAATGAGCACGCTCCGATCGTTTTTTCGGTCAAATATATCGACGACGCGATGCTGGCGGAGATTGCGCGTAGGCGGCAACTGACCAACCTCCATCGCGGTGCCGATCCGGCGTCAGCGCCAGCCGCCGACGAGCACACGCTCGCACTCACCGACGCGCGCGGCAACACCATCGCCGACTTCGTCTGGACACCGACGCGGCCCGGCGGACAGATTGCCGGCAGCATTCTGCCCTTCATCGCGGTGGCGCTCGCCGGGTTTGCGCTGCTCATCGGCTTGATGATGCGCTACATGCGGCGAACCACCGAGGAGATCCGCGCTGGAGAATCGCAATTGCGGCACTTGGCGCTGCACGATCCCGTGTGCGGACTGCCTAATCGCATCTATTTCGGCGAACGGCTCGAAAAAGCGATCAACGATGTGCGCCAGGGCGGCGACGCAGCCGCAGTGTTCTATATCGATCTCGACCACTTCAAAGACGTCAACGACACGCTCGGCCACCACATCGGCGACGAGCTGATCCTCAATGTCACGCAGCGCTTGAGCCGCATCATGCGCGGCGATGATCTCGTCGCCCGCCTCGGCGGCGACGAATTCGCAATTATCACCAACTGCGCCTCCGACTCCTACTCGCTGCAGGCGATCGCCGGCCGCATCATCACTGCGGTCTGCGCGCCATACCTGATCAGCGGCCACAACATTGTCATCGGCGCCTCGATCGGCATCGCCGCGATCGACCGCCGTGCGCGAGACTCCGCCGATATCCTGCGTTACGCCGACATGGCGCTGTATCGCGCCAAGAACGAAGGCCGCAACCGCGCCTGCATCTACGACGCGGCGATGGATGCCGACCTGTCCAACCGCAAGCTCCTGGAAGGCGACCTGCTCTACGCCATCAAGAACGACGGCCTGGCCGCCGCCTACCAGCCGATCATGAACGCGAGCGGCGAGACCATTGTCAGCGTCGAAGCGCTGGCGCGCTGGAACCATCCGACGCTCGGTCAGATTCCGCCGTCGCAATTCATCCCGATCGCCGAACATTCCGGGCTGATCATCGATCTCGGCGAATGGATGCTGCGGCGCGCCTGTCTTGACGGCCGCGCGTGGCCTGGCTTGACCGTCGCGGTGAACGTGTCGCCGCTGCAATTCCGCCGTTCGGATTTCGTCGAGGTCGTCGAGCGTATCCTTACCGAGACAGATTTTCCCGCCAATCGGCTCGAGCTCGAACTCACCGAAAGCACGCTTCTTGGCAATCTCGAGACCGCAGAGTTGTCGATGTTGCGGCTTAAGGCCATCGGCGTACGCTTTGCGCTCGACGATTTTGGCACCGGCTATTCGAGCCTGCTCTATTTGCGGCGCTTTCCGTTCGACCGGCTCAAGATCGACTCCAGCTTCGTGCGCTCGATCGAAAAGGCACCCGATGCCGCCGCTATCGTTCACGCCGTGGTCAGCCTCGGCCGCGGCCTCGGCATGAAGGTAACCGCCGAAGGTGTCGAGACCGCCGAGCAGCATCTGTTCCTGCGCGCCGCCGGCGTTCATTCGATGCAGGGCTACCGGTTCGGCAAACCGGGCCCCGCATCCGAGATCAACGCGCGGCTTGCCTCGCCCGACGATTATCGCGTCGGCAGCCCCGACCAGGAAGTCGCGCTGGCGAGCTAATTTGTGGCCGTCGTGCCGCCGATGGGTACGGCCCGATGACAAGCTCCGCCGGGCATCCAGTAGTCGCCAGCTGTGGTGTACAATCTCAATCGCCGAGGATACTGGATCGTCTGCCTTCGCGGACGATGACACGCAGAACGTGGGGAGACGCCGATGTCGACGGGAAAAATTGCAGTTGTGACGGGGGCCGGCACCGGGGTCGGCCGCGCCGCAACGCTGGCGCTGATGCGCGAGAGTTATACCGTCGTGCTCGCCGGCCGGCGCAAGGAGATGCTTGAAGCCGTTGCCAAGGAAGGCGCGCAGACGCCGGGCGCCGCCATGTGCGTGGCAACCGACGTCGCAGAGCCTGACTCGATCAAGGCACTCTTTGCCAGGGTAAAGGAAAGCTATGGCCGACTCGACGTATTGTTCAACAATGCCGGCATCGGCGCGCCAGCCATGCCGATCGAACAGATCCCGCTCGATAAATGGCTGGCCGTGGTCGCCACCAACCTCACCGGCATGTTCGTGTGCACGCAGGAAGCCATCAAGATCATGAAGGCGCAAAACCCACGCGGCGGACGCATCATCAACAACGGTTCGATCTCGGCGCATACGCCGCGGCCGGGAGCCGCGCCCTACACCACGACCAAGCACGGCGTCACCGGGCTTACCAAGCAGACCGCGCTCGACTGCCGCGGCTCCGATATCTGCTGCGGGCAAATCGACATTGGCAATGCAGCAACGCCGATGACCGATCGCATGGTACAGGGCTCGGGTGTGCCGCAGGCCGACGGCAGCATGAAGATCGAAGCGCGCATGGCAGCCGACGATGTCGGCCGCGCCGTGGTCTACATGGCGAGCCTGCCGCTCGATACCAATGTGCTGTTCATGACCGTGATGGCGAACATGATGCCGTTCGTCGGGCGCGGATAACGGCAGACGAGAAGTTGAAGCATGCTCGACAACTGGCATGAATTTTACGAACTGCTCGGCACCGCCGCAGCCGCGCTGCTCTCGCTGTTGTTCGTCGTGGCTTCGATCGGCGCCAGCGCGATGACACCCGAAACCTCCGGCGGCACGCGCACCTTTATGAGCCCGGTCGCTTTCCACTACGCCAACGTCTTGTTTCTCGGTCTCGTGGCACTGATCCCGACGCAGACCTGGGAGTCATTCGGCCTGACGCTTGCCGTTGCCGCCGCAGGCAGCCTCGCCTATTCGCTCGTCATCCTGGTGCGCGTGCTGCGCGACTCGCGCGCCGACATGGTCGACAATTTCGCCTACGGCGCCGTTCCTGCTGTCTGCTACTGCGCGGGTCTTGTCTCGTCAGCCCTTATCCTGAACGAGTCCGCAGCGGGCCTCGAAGTGTTGGGCGGCGCCGCACTGCTGTTGCTCGTCGTCAATATCCGAAATGCCTGGGACCTGATGCTGTCGATGGCGCGGCGATCCGCAATCCTCAACCGGCCGCCGTCACCTCCGTCACTTTGATCTTGGTTCCAGCACGAATCTTTGCCAGCGCCTTCACGTCGCCCAGCGCCTTCGCCCAGATGTTGCAAGGGCTGGCGAGCCGCGTTTCGTCGCCCTTGGAGATCGGCGTGCGACCGAAACCGATGGCGATGGCGTGCCCGTCGGGCCATGTGTGGACGGCTCCGAGTTGGCAAGGACTATCTTCACGATTGCAGCATTGGTCGGTGCAGCCATGTGTTCGGCCTGTTGATGCGGTTCACATGACCGCTGGCCATAATGCCCTCCGCGGATCAGGTCCCAGTCAATAGGACGCATTCGAGATGCTCTGGCCCATGTGGGTTGTCCTGATCGCCGGATCGACCGGCTCTGCATTACGTGCTGTTCGCCCTCCCAACCTTCACATCACGCCGGACGCCCGGTGTGATCTCGTTCAGGTCGCGAGCGCGACCGGTTCCTTGTATCGTTCGCCTGTGGCCATCATCGCCCACGCCATCCTGGCGATCTTGTTGGCCAGTGCGATGGCCGCGACCTTCGTGGGTCGCCGCATCAGCAGCGCGGTGAGCCAAGGCCGATGTTTGGTGCCATGGATTTTTGCATAGCGGATGACGGCAAGCGCGCCGATGGTGAACAGGCTGCGCAAATAGCGATCACCTCGTTTGCTGATACTGCCAAGCTTGTCCTTGCCGCCGCTCGAGTTCTGCTTCGGCACCAGCCCGATCCAGGCCGAGAAGTCCCTTCCTGATCGGAACACCTTCGGATCAGCGACGCTGGCAACCAGAGCAGTTGCGAGTGCCGGACCCACGCCCGGTATATCATCGAGCCGCCGACTTGCTTCACTGGATCGGTGCCAGGCCATGATCATACGATCGAACTGAAGGATCCGAGTCTTCAGCGTCTGCAATTGGGCGCCGAGAGCGGCGACGCAGGCGCGGGCGACCTCAGGCAACCGCTTGTCGCTCGCATCCGCAACGACCCCAAGCAACTGCTCGACGCCCTGGCGCCCGACCGGTGCAACGATCCCGAACTCCGCAAGGTGAGCGCGGATGACATTGATCACCGAGGTCTGCTGGCGGATGAACAAGTGACGGGTACGGTGCAACGTCAGGCAGCTCTGTTGCTCTGGCGTCTTGGTCGCGACGAACCGCATGTTCGGCCTGGTGACCGCCTCACAGATCGCTTCGGCATCAGTGGCATCGTTCTTATGTCGCTTCACATAGGGCTTTACATAGGCCGGCGGCATCAGCCGCACAGTATGGCCAAGCGCCTGGAGTTCACGCGACCAATGGTGCGACGAAGCACAGGCTTCGATAGCGATTAAGCACGGCGGTAGCTTCTGAAAGAATGCCAATACATAGCGCCGCTTGAGTTGGCGACGAATGATGACATTGCCATCCTTATCGACACCGTGGACCTGAAAAACCGACTTCGCGATATCCAGACCGATTGTCGTAACCGTCTGCATGGGTAGCTCCTCCGAATCGTGGGAGCTTCAGTAGCCCCCACATCCATGGCACTCACGTGCCGGGTGGAGGAGCCGTCCACAGCATCAATAGGCGATTTCTCCCGGCGTCACCACAGCGCGGGCATCCCTCTCGCGGGCGACTTGTACGGGAATATCGAAATAAACTTCCTCGCCCCAGGTCATGGCCGAGCCTGTGATCGGCAGCGCCTCAGCGATCGCCTTCGCCGTCGGCGTATCGAGCGTTTCAACGTCGAGAACGACCGAACCGAATTCAAATCGAATACGCATAGGCACCCTCCCAACCGTTCGATCCGGCGAATTATTACGCGCTGCCACAACGGAAGAAAGGCCGCCTGCGGGAGCACCGCTGGCGGCCTTGTCTTCCAACGAGCGTGTCGTTTTTTCGTCAGTTCTTCTGCGAAGTCTGAGGCGCCGGCGGGTTGGCGGCCTGCGGCTGCGCCGCCTGCAGGTTCGCCGCCAGATAGTCCTCATAGGTGCGGCCGGCGAAGTTCGGTGCGGTCGGCACCACCGACATCGGCACTGCGGCTGCCGCAACTGGCGTCGTTGGCACTTGCGTCGCGTCGGCACTGCCGTTGACCGAAGCACTGGCCGATTCCTTGGTGCAGACGTCGGCGAACACAACGAGACCGCTCGGAGTATACGTCTTGGTCAGGCAGGTGCACGGAGCGGGCGTCGCGACCACCGCCGGCCCTACCGGCACTTCATCGGCGACGTCGTCTACGACGATCCAGCGGCCGAAACGCAGCACCCAGTGGGCGTGATCGTGGTGATTGAACGCCCAGCCGGGATGGCCGTGACCGATTGGGAAGGGGCCGGGCATGATCGGATGTCCGCCGGGCGGCTTACCAGGGAAGATCGGGGTCAACGTGCGGTCACCGTGACCGGTGAAACGCGCCATCGCGACGTTGCCGCCGCCAAAACCGCGGCCACCGCCGCCGCCAAAACCGCGAGCGTTAGCTGACTGAGAGGCGAGGGTCGCGACTGCAAGGGTCGCCGCAGCGAGACTGAGGATGAGTTTGCGTGACATGGTCGTTCTCCGGGTTTGGGTTGGTTGGGCGGCTCAGGTGAATTCCAATACCCGTAGGACAGCCGCCTCGGAGAAAGGTTCAGCGGATTTCTCGCCGATCAAAATCAGGGCGATTTCGTCGCATTTGCGCCGGTTCGCGGCGCGCCAAAGCCGAAATGGCCTCAAAATGTCGCCTGCCGCCCATAGCTTGCCCAAGCCAGCCCGAAAAGCGACACTTGCGGCGAGCCTTCGGTAGCCGAAAAGGCCGCGCAAAATATTCCGCAGTTTTGCTTGAACCTGCGCGTTCACCGACTGTCTCACTGATGAGCCCGACAGGCCTGCCGATGCAGACGACCGCGGACGAGGTCCTGATTGCAAAGATCGCCAAGGGCGATCGGCTCGCCATGGAGACGTTGTTCGCGCGCTATCGAGTTCGCGGTCTATCGGTTCATTTTGCGCATGGTGCGCAACCAGGCCACCGCCGAGGATTTGAACAGCGACGTGTTCCTCGACGTCTGGCGTCAAGCCGGAATGTTCGAGGGCCGCTCGGCGCTTTCCACCTGGATATTCAGTATCGCCCGTTTCAAGGCGCTCAATGCGCTGTCGCGGCGGCCGATGGAGGAACTTGATGACGAAAAGGCGGGCGCCATCGAGGATCATGCCGACGATCCGGAAATCGCGCTGGCGAAAAAAGACAAGTCTGCGGTATTGCGGCAATGCCTCCTCAAACTCTCGGCGGAGCATCGCGAGATCGTCAGTCTTGTCTACTATCAGCATAAGTCGGTGGAGGAGGTTGCGGGAATTGTCGGCATCCCGGAAGCGACGGTGAAGACGCGCATGTTCTACGCGCGCAAGAAATTATCGGAGCTCCTCACGGAGCAAGGCATCGATCGAGGTTGGCCATGAATACGGCAAACAATACCCAGCGCGAACCGAGCGAAGTCGAGCTGTTGCTGCCGTGGTATGCGGCGGGAACGCTGGAGCCGCACGAGACGCGGCAGGTGGAAGCTGCGCTCGCCAGCGACCCCGAGCTTGCCCGCCGCTACGAGTGGGTGCGCGAGGAGTTCGCGCAGGAAAAGTCCATTGGCGATGCTGCGGGCGAGCCGTCGCCGGGAGATTTGAATACGCTGTTCGCCAAAATCGACGCTTCGCCGGCGCGCCGGGTTCAACCATCGGCCACGATCGGTTCGCGCGTCGTCGAGTTCTTGGCCGGTCTTTCGCCGCGGACTTTGGCCTGGTCGGCGACCGCGGCCGCTTTGGCCATCGTGCTGCAGGCGGGCGTATTGGCCGCCGTCATTTTGCTGCAGTCTCCAGCGACTTACGGAACGGCTTCCGCTCCGGCGATCGCTCTGGGCGACGGCAGTTACGTCCTGATCCGCTTCCGGCCGGAGGCGAGCGCCGCGGATATCGCAAGTTTCCTCGACACCAATAAACTGAGCATCGTTGGCGGACCGTCTGGCGGCCAGATTTTTCAGGTGCGCGTCGCAGCGAAAAAACTTGCCAATGCGGACCTCGCACGCATCGTGAACACGCTGCAAAACGACAAAGTCGTGGCGTTCGTTGCCACAACGAACTGAGCAATGGCGAACAGACCATGACGAATTGACGCTTACGCTCGCCCTTTCGTCCCTCGCCCTTGATTTGGAGCGGCGTTGCATCGGGAGACTGCCATGCGAAAGAGTTCAACGCACGTTCGGTCGATTCCTGGGTTGCTGCTATGCGGCCTGCTGCTTGCCGCGTGCTGCGTCTGGCAATCGCGTCCGGCCGCAGCGTTCGGCTTCGGACGGACGAGCGGTTTCGGTAGGCCAGTCATGGGCGGGGCGCCGCGGCGGCCGGTGCCACCGGCGCGTGGCGGCAGCACCGTCGGCCGCTATCCCGGCCGGGCCTTGGGTCCGCACCGCCCGATTATTGGCGGAGGCCTTGTTGGCGGCGGCGTTGGCGGCGGCGGCACTGCGGCACGCGGCGGCAACAACAGCAACAATAATGGAAACGGTACGACTCCTCCGCCAAGCAATCCGGCGTACATTCCCGATGAGATCGTGACATCGTTTGCCGCAGGCACCTTGCCGCAAGCGATCGCGGACGTCTCACGTCGCAACAATCTGACCGCGATCGAAACGCAAAGCTTGCCGTTGATCGGCACGAGCCTTTATCGCTGGCGCATCGGCGGCGGCCGCAGTGTGGCTAGCGTCGTGCAAGCGCTCGGCAGCGAGAACACTGTGGCTAGCGTGCAGCCGAACTATCTGTTCGCGCTGCAAGGGGACTCCGCACCTGCTCCAGACGCACGCGCGGTGGCGCCATCCGCGTCGAGCTACGCGGCCCAATATGTTCTCGAGGAATTGCAGGTCGAGGAAGCTCATCATCTGGCGACAGGCAAGGACGTCGTCGTCGCGGTAATCGATTCGGAAATCGACGAGACCCATCCAGATTTGGGCGGCACAGTCGTGAAAAGTTTCGATGCGTTGACGGGTGACCACAATCCGCATCCGCACGG
Source organism: uncultured Alphaproteobacteria bacterium (assembly GCA_963813825.1). Classification (GTDB taxonomy): domain Bacteria; phylum Pseudomonadota; class Alphaproteobacteria; order Rhizobiales; family Xanthobacteraceae; genus BOG-931. The sequence goes on along the minus strand of CAWFBB010000013.1, from coordinate 37,168 downwards.
TACTTCCATCGCCGGCGCCATTGCCGCCCACGGCAAGCTGTTGGGCATCGCGCCAGGCGTCGAGATCGTGGCCGCGCATGCTTTCGACGGCGGCACCGGCCGTGCCACGGGCACGTCATTTGCGATCGACAAGGGCGTGCAATGGGCGGCTGATAATCAGGCGCGCATCATCAATATGAGCTTCGCCGGCCCGGCCGATCCGATGCTGGAGCGCCTCCTGGCGGCGGCCTTCAACAAAGGCATCGTACTGATTGCAGCCGCCGGCAATGCGGGACCGCAATCGGAGCCGCTCTACCCAGCGGCAGATCCCGATGTCATCGCCGTCACCGCGACGGACGAGCATTACCATATGTTCGACATGGCAAATCGCGGCCGCTACATCGCGGTCGCCGCGCCGGGCGTCGACATCCTCGCCCTCGCCCCGGGCGGCGCCTACCAAGTCACCACCGGAACTTCGATCGCGGCGGCACATGTCAGCGGCATTGCGGCGTTGTTGCTCGAGCGCAAGCCGTCGCTGACGCCGAGCGATATTCGCAGCGTGCTCATCGCCACGGCGAAGCAGATCGGGCCGCCGGTGCCGGATTCCGGCTTTGGCGCCGGTCTGGTAAACGCCTTTCGCGCAGTGACATGGCTCGACCGCAAACCGGTCGAATTCAATGCCGACGGCACGCAAGCAAAGCAATAAGGCGGCTTGAGCGCGCGCGCCGCCAAAGTGCCGCGGCCCGTGCCGAGCTTTGAACCCCTCCCGGCGGGGCCGGAAGAACGTCGTTCGTCGCGCACTATCGTCACGCACGCACTTGCGGGCAACGATGCTAGGATAGTCGCTCGCGCCAATCACTCGACATCCCCTGAGGTCATGCCAATGCCGCTCTCCGACACCATCAAGACGCTGATCCGCAACGCCTGGGACGACGGCTATCCCTGTCTCGTTGCCACCGACGGACCGGCGGGACCGAACATCTCAGTCAAGGGCAGCATGCTCGTGTTCGACGACACCCACCTCGCCTATTGGGAACGCTCCAACCGCACGGCGCTGGAAAACCTGGCGCACGATAAGCGCGTCTGCGTGATGTACTCAAATTTCAAGGCGCAGCGCGACGGCGTGCTCGAAAGCGGTTTCCTGCGCTTCTACGGCAGCGTCGCATTGCACGAGGGTGGACCAGTTCACGGCGCGATTTTCGCAAAACTGTTGCCGCGCGAGCAGACCCATGTCGGCGCCGATACCGGGATCGGCGCGCTGATCAAGATCGAGAGGGCGATTGATATTCGAGGGAAGGCGATTTGGTGACTCGCCGAGCCTGCACCCTGCCTACATTCTGAATATCCAACTCGCGCCGCTGATAGCGACGCTCCCCCGACCGGCAAGCGCAAGCAACGTGCTTACACCGCGTCTTTTGCTGCCTTTACCGGACGAGCCCTGACAATCTTTCGGGCCGGCCTAGCCTTGAACACGGTCGGCTCTTTCGTGAACGGATTGATACCGGCGCGCTCTTTTGTGGCGGGCTTTTTAATGACCACGAATTTTGCAAAGCCCGGCAACAAGAATGCGCCGTTTTTCTTCAATTCCTTATAGCCCACGGATGCCAGTGACTCGATGACACCCTTAACGTCTTTCTTTGACAGAGAGTGTTCATCGGCAACTTTTTGAATCAGCTCGGACTTCGACATCAGCTTTGTCATGGGACCTTGTTTCCTAAGGATGCGCTGGGGAGAACAGCTCGGGCGGAATCGCCGCCCGAGCTAATGGCTTACTTCTTCGCCTTGGCCTTTTTTGCCTTCTTTGCTTTCTTAGCCATAGTAATGTCCTCTCCGTTTGCGGGGGCGGCCGCCAGGAAGGCCTGCTGCGCCCCATACAATACAAGGATCAGCTGATTTGGCATGGCTTGTCTGCAAACGAGCCGATGATTCTTGTTGACAGCGGTTCGACAAAGCGACCGACCAAGGTCTCTTATGGGGTCAAAAGCGAAAATCGCAGTCCGTTGGTGCCACGTCCGCTTTGCTCCCCTCCCTTATGAGTTGAGGTCTCCGGTCCCCGCTTTCGCGAGGACAGGCTGATGAGGCTATAAACGATAACGCTCGGGAATTGGGATTTCGTCGGTAATGCTTCACCTCCAATCCGCGCTCGGTGTCGTCGCCATCATCGCGTTTGCCTGGGCCATTAGCGAGAACCGGCACGCGGTGCCATGGCGGCCGGTGATTGTCGGACTTGCCGTGACCTTCGCGCTGGCGCTGATCATGCTAAAGCTGCCGCAGGTCAAGATCGCCTTCGAATGGATCAATGACGCTGTCGATGCCATCGCTTCGGCGACGCGGGCCGGCACGTCGTTCGTGTTCGGCTATGTCGGCGGCGGCACGCTGCCGTTCGAATTGAAGACGCCGGGCGCGGAATTCATCCTCGGCTTCCAGGCGCTGCCGGTGGTGCTGGTGATGAGCGTGCTGTCGTCGCTATTGTTCTATTGGCGCGTCATGCCGCCGATCGTGCGCTGGTTTTCCGTCGCACTCGAACGCACGCTCGATGTCGGCGGCGCCGCCGGCCTGTCCACGGCGGCAAACATCTTCGTCGGTCAGGTCGAGGCGCCGTTGTTCATCCGGCCTTATCTCGCAAAGCTCACGCGCAGCGAAATGTTCATCGTCATGACCGGCGGCATGGCCGGCATCGCCGGCACGGTATTCGTGCTCTACGCGACCATCCTCGCCAACGCGATCCCGGACGCTGCCGGCCATATTGTGGTCTGCTCGGTGCTCGGCGCGCCGGCCGCGATCTTCATCAGCCTCCTGATGGTGCCGGACCCGGACAATAAGCACACCGGCGGCTCGCTCGACGACGTCGAGCAGCCGGCCTCGAGCACCATGGACGCCATCGTCAAGGGCACCGGCGCCGGGCTCGAACTCTTGCTCAACATCGTCGCCATGCTGATCGTGTTCATTGCGCTGGTTTACCTCGCCAATTCCATCCTCGGCCTGTTGCCGGATCTGTTCGGCGCGCCGCTGACCCTGCAGCGCGCACTCGGCTGGATCATGGCGCCGGTGTGCTGGCTGATGGGCATCCCGTGGTCGCAAGCGGTGACGGCGGGCGGCCTGATGGGGATCAAGACCATCTTGAATGAACTCGTCGCCTATTTGCAGCTTGCCGCGCTGCCCCAAGACGCGCTCGATCCGCGTTCGCGGCTGATCATGCTCTACGCCATGTGCGGCTTCGCCAATTTCGGCTCGCTCGGCATCATGATCGCCGGGCCTATCGACGATGTGCCCGGAAAAACGCGACGAGGTCGTGTCGCTGGGGCTGAAGTCGATCGTTTCGGGCACGCTGACGACGTGTCTGCTCGGCGCGATCGTGGGTGTGCTGAGCTAGGGCGCGGAGTTAGATCAGGGTAGAGTTACTTGATCCTCGTCAGATTATCACCTCCGCAGAGGAACGCCACGCAGCCCTCGATCCGGATTGTTTTTGTGTCGATCTCAATGAGATTTCCGGAATAGGTTTTTCCGTCATCCGTATTATACAAATAACCTGACCATCTTCCGTCGCCTCTGGGTTTCATCCCCATGAGTACCGGAACCCCAACTAGCGGACGGATCTGCAATGCGGGATTGACATTATGCTTGTCCGTCCAGGGCGCGCCGCTCGCGGGATCATTCGCAGACTTCGCACTGGCCAGCACTCCGCATAATCCGTTACCGCACGGCGTGATACTGACGTGAGCGCCATCTTTTGCCAACCATAGTCCGGTTGGATCGGCCAGCGCGAATGCGCTACATACACATTCGAATACAATGACGACGAGCACGCTACGCAGCGCCGCCAAAAATCTCGTCCCTTTCATATGATTACGCTCGGACAAAATGTTGCTCCGCTGAAACAAGAAATGCGAACACCGCTCACGTGTTCAAATTCAGATCACAAACACGGCCGCGAAGCATGCTCACCTTCTCTTCGCGCGCTCAGATGTCGGCGAGCTGGGGAAAAGAGACAGGGCGCGAACGGAACCGCTCAGTTCAATCGGAACTCACCGTCGACGGCGCGGATTTCGGCCGGCTTGATCAGGCGGGCATGCGCCACCGTGACCGAGTGCAGCGGCCCTTCGAGCTTCTCCAGCCAGAAATTGAGGAATTTGTTGAGCACTGGAAAGTTCGGGCAGAGGTCGTAGTCCTGCCAGACGTAGGTCTGTAACAACCAGGGATGATCGGGCCGCCGGTAGAGGATATTAGCGGTAGTCAAACCGTAGCCTTCGAGCTGACTGCGAAACTCTTTCGACACCATAGTGCCCTCCAATCCCGGCTCGGGAATGTTTCGAGACTCGCTTCTCCATTGCAAGCCTCAAAAGTAAATAAGTTGTTTACTATCAAGGCACTAGCAGCATCCATCCGAGGTTGCTAACAACTGCCATAACCAAGTCGCATTGTTGGAACAATCGAGCAAACCGGGAACCGTTTCTCCGAGTTCGAAGAGAATATTTTCCGCCCTTTACGGGAACTTTTCTGAGGTCTGGGCGACGCCGGGAGCCATCCCCGGTCTATTAGGTTAACCAATTCCAGAATGGGGATTATAACCTTAAAAAAGCAGGCCCAAGGGGTGGTGCTTTTGTTCCTGTTGTGTTCTCATTTCCTCATGGGAACACAAGCCAAAAAAATGGCCGGCACCGCCGTGTTTGCGCTCGTTGGAGCGCGCGCGATAGTCTCGCGTCATGAGGGTGCGCGAGCTGCTTCGCAAACAGAAGACTGTAGTGAAGGCGGGGGAATGGAAGACGGGAAAAATGGCCCGGAACGCCTTCCCACTTTCGCGCACTCGAAATTTTATTCTCGGCGTGAGATGGACTTGGCGAGTTCGACCTATTGGAAGTCGACGGCGTGGAGTGCCGCTTGCTGACCGCGTTCGAGCCGTCGAAGCAGTCTTTCCTTGCATGGATGTCATATCAGCGCGGGTCGGCCTACGTCGTGGCTGCCCGGTTGGGATATCACGGCCACGAGCCGGGATTGCACTGTCATGCTCATTGCGATGAGTTGCACGACATTACTGCTGGAATCGTGAAGCCTTTTGGCACGGTCCGCGTTCCCAAATACGGCAAACATCATTGCCGAATGGTCTATGAAATGACTGAGTTCTTCTGCGCTAAGTACGTCGTTCGAGTTTTTTGGAATCAATGCGCCGCCCGATGGGGCAATGATATGAACAAGGAACAATTGTGCCACGCGTTTTGCAATGATTTGAAGGTCCAGCAAGTTCCTGCTGGTCTTGCCGTCACAACTGCGTTTTCAGCAGCAGACGGAGATCACATCGGTTTTTATGTGATTAGCGAAGGCGGGAAATATCGCATTGAAGACGATGGTGTCACGCTTCCGTACCTGGAGGGAAGCGGTGTCGATTTTAGTTCGGGCACGCGCGGCGAAGCTTTGAGCGAACTTCAAAACGAATACGGCGTGTCTATCGACGAGTTGACGCAAGAATTTTTTGTGGGTGGCTTGGACGAAGATGAAGTGCCGGCCACCGCTCTGAAATTCGTCGCGTTCTTATTGCGCGTGCGCGATTTCATGTTGATGACGGAATTTCGTGTAGCGACGACTTTCCGCGAAGACGCAGCCAAGCTTTTGAAAGAGGCCGTGCAGGGCAGCGCTACGTTCGAAGAGAACGAGAAGATTTCCGACAAGTTGGGAGATTTTCCGGCAGACTTTGTCCTGCGCGCCTCTGGTCGCCCGCCGGTCGGCGTTTATTTGGGAATATCTGACAACAGAATCTTAGAAGCGCTTTTCATGCACATGCGCGCCCAATATGAGGTGCATGAGCCCGTCCAGATTATCGCCCTGCTAGAAAGGGGCCGTGGAATAAGCGCAAAAGTGCGCCAGCAAGCAATGAATAGATTGGATGCCGTAACGGAGTTTAGAGGTGACGAAGTAGCGGCCATTCAAAAGATTGCGCGCGCAGCTATGGGAGACGCGCCTCGTGTCCACTGACGCCAAGGCAAAAAAGACAGAGGGTGATTTTACCTCAGACGCATGGGAGCGGTTTGAACGCGCCGTAGATGTTGTGGCGAAAAGCCCGCCACAACATCGCAAATCTAAGACTTCTTCCACAGAGGCAAAACCAACTGCTTCGGGAAGGGCAAAGACAATTGCTTCGGGTCGCCGCGCTTCTCGCGCCAGCGAATAAAGCGTTTTGCTTCGCGCTTAATACGGGATCGATTGAGTGACTTTGCGAGGCCGTCGATAGGTCAGGCGCTTGCCTTTGATCCCCGGCACCAATGCTTCCGCGCGCATAAGATCGTTGAAGCCTAACGCGGTGCGCGTGTTGTAGCGAAATTCAAATTCCGACAGATAACGGTGAAGATGTTTCTCGCCGCAGTGCTGATAGACGCCCTTCATGCCGCGTTTGAAGATTGAGAAATAACCTTCCACCGTGTTGGTGGTCACGTCGCCGCGCACGTATTCGTCCGTGGAGTGATTGATCGTTTCGTGCTTTGCGAAGCGCCATTGTGCGAGATTGTAGAGACGGCTTTCGTCGGTATGGATGCGGGTTTCACGCGCAACGTTATCGCGCATGACATTATGAACCGTGTTCATGTCGGCACTGGCAACATGGAACGTGCGGGCCTGACCACCGCGCTCGACAAGAGCAATCACGGCGCGCCTGTTCACCGAACCATGACCACGACGGCCGGCCTTGAGGGGACGGCCACCGCGCGTCGTCACGGTTTGCTGTTCTTCCGTTTTGCCAAAATAGGTTTCGTCGGCCTCGACAACTTTGCCTTCGCCACCGATCGGCGGCAGCAAGCCACCGGAGCGCATTGCTTCGCGCAAGCGGTGCATCATGAACCAACTCGATTTGTATGAAACGCCAAGCGAGCGGTGAACCTGATGGGCGCTGACGCCTTTCTTTGAGGCCGTCAGAAGGAACAGCGCGGCCAGCCATTTCGACAACGGAATCTTGCTGCGCTCGAATACCGTCTTGACCGTAACCGTGAATTGCTCGCGGCACTGGCGGCACTGATACAGGCCGGGACGGTGGGCCTTTCCCTTCAGCGCCGTCACATCATCGCCTGTAGCGCCGCAATGAGGGCAAACCGGGCCATTCGGCCATACGCGGGCTTCTAGCCATTCGCGGGCTTTCGTTTCGTCAGTGAAAATCGGGTTTTGGAGATTGGCAGTCATGACAATGGTTCCGTTAAGCAGCCGTGCTCATTTCAAATCCGCAGGTGTGACAGCGCCAGAAGTCCTCGTGCGCCGTGCCGCCCCCAATGGGGGAAAGTACCGACCGTTTTTCGTGCTCAATCCAGCAACGGGGACATTGGAAGTCCCCGCCGATCTGCGGCTCAAAGTTCATAAGGCGCTGCTCGCTGAGGCGGGCCACATCCAATTGCGTCTGAAGCGCTGCCTTCTGGGCCTCTATCTCCGCAAGATCGGTCTGCAATTGCGCGGCGCGCTGGTGCAGGCTCACCGCAAGGCGTGCGGCTATCTGCTTAATCTCGCCGGGTATCGACATGGGTAGCTCCGGGGTCTGCCTTACTGCCCCTTAACTATAGGTAGCGACTTGCTTTGTCAAGGTTATAATCCCCTCCAGAATGTTGTTGGCAGTCCCCCGAAACGAGTGCTAAAAAATTCTCAGGCACCTCTTGCGGGCCAAAAATCCGGCCCCAAGTCAGCGCCATAGGGTCAACCGCAGTGGCGTTTGCACGTCGCTTGGGGATTACTCAAAGCTACCCACACTAGCGTTTTCAATAACTTAGGAGGACACCATGAAGTTTCGTCCGCTTCACGACCGCGTCGTCGTCAAGCGCATCGATGCCGAGGAGAAATCTTCTGGCGGCATCATCATCCCCGACACCGCGAAGGAAAAGCCCTCCCAGGGTGAAATCACCGCCGTCGGCCCGGGCGGCCGCGACGAGTCCGGCAAGCTGATCCCGATCGATCTCAAGGTCGGCGACCGCGTGCTGTTCGGCAAATGGTCCGGCACCGAGGTCAAGATCGACGGCCAGGAGCTACTGATCATGAAGGAGTCCGACATCATGGGCGTGCTCGACGTCGAGGTCGCCCGCAAGAAGGCCGCATAACACGGCGCTTCGCCACAACAATCACACGGAGTGAATTTCAATGGCTGCCAAGGAAGTCAAATTCTCGGTCGACGCGCGCGACAGGATGCTGCGCGGCGTCGACATTCTCGCCAATGCGGTGAAAGTGACATTGGGCCCCAAGGGCCGGAATGTCGTGCTGGACAAGTCGTTCGGCGCTCCTCGCATCACCAAGGACGGCGTCACCGTCGCCAAGGAAATCGAGCTTGAGGACAAGTTCGAGAACATGGGCGCCCAGATGGTCCGCGAGGTCGCTTCCAAGACCTCCGACATCGCCGGTGACGGCACCACGACCGCGACCGTGCTTGCGGCCGCGATCGTACGCGAAGGATCGAAGGCGGTTGCCGCCGGCATGAACCCGATGGACCTCAAGCGCGGCATCGACCTCGCGGTCGAGACCGTCGTCGAGGAACTCAAGAAGAACTCCAAGAAGGTCACGTCGAACGCCGAAATCGCCCAGGTCGGAACAATCTCCGCCAACGGCGACAAGGAAATCGGCGACTACCTCGCCAAGGCGATGGAAAAGGTTGGCAACGAAGGCGTGATCACGGTGGAAGAGGCCAAGAGCCTCGAGACCGAGCTCGACGTCGTCGAGGGCATGCAGTTCGACCGCGGTTATATCTCGCCGTACTTCATCACCAACGCCGACAAGATGCGCGTTGAGATGGAAGACCCCTACATCCTCATCAACGAGAAGAAGCTCTCGGCGCTGAACGAACTGCTTCCACTTCTGGAAGCCGTAGTGCAGACCGGCAAGCCGCTTCTGATCGTGGCCGAAGATGTCGAGGGCGAGGCTCTTGCCACGCTCGTGGTCAACAAGCTGCGCGGCGGCCTAAAGGTCGCGGCCGTGAAGGCTCCCGGCTTCGGCGATCGCCGCAAGGCCATGCTGCAGGACATCGCCGTCCTGACCGGCGGCCAGGCGATCAGCGAGGATCTCGGCATCAAGCTCGAGAACGTCACCCTTGCCATGCTCGGCAAGGCCAAAAAGATAACGATCGACAAGGAAAACACCACGATCGTCAACGGCGCCGGCAAGAAGTCCGAGATCGAGGCCCGCATCTCCCAGATCAAGGCACAGATCGAGGAAACCACCTCCGACTACGACCGCGAGAAGCTGCAGGAACGTCTTGCCAAGCTCGCCGGCGGCGTCGCGGTGATCCGCGTCGGTGGCGCGACTGAAGTTGAGGTGAAGGAGCGCAAGGATCGCGTCGACGACGCGATGCATGCGACCCGTGCGGCTGTCGAAGAGGGCGTCCTGCCCGGCGGCGGCGTCGCGCTCCTGCGCGCCAGCGAGGCGCTCAAGAAAGTGCGTACGCAAAACGACGACCAGAAGACTGGCGTCGAGATCGTGCGCAAGGCGCTGTCGGCTCCGGCACGCCAGATCGCGCACAATGCGGGCGAGGACGGCTCCGTCATCGTCGGCAAGATCCTCGAGAACTCCAGCTATGGCTTCGGCTTCGACGCCCAAAGCGGAGACTACGTCGACATGGTGAAGAAGGGCATCATCGATCCGACCAAGGTTGTGCGCCAGGCTCTGCAAGGCGCGTCCTCGGTCGCCGGTTTGCTCATCACCACCGAGGCGATGGTTGCCGAACTGCCGAAGAAGAAAGATGCCATGCCCCCGATGCCGGGTGGCGGCGGCGGAATGGATTTCTAAGTCCGCACCTCAACACGACGAATGCGAAGGCCCGGGAGCGATCCCGGGCCTTTTCACTAGGCGGAACCAGTAACGAGCGGCACTATAATCCGGTTATGAACGAAGCCTTCTTAGCCGAACTGTCGGCATGGCTGGTCCAGGCCGGATTGGCCGGCACTTCCGAAACCGATATCGTCACTGAATTGTGCGACCGCTGTGTCGCGGCCGGACTTCCGCTGGACCGCGCTCTCGTATTTATCGACACGCTGCATCCCGTCCATGAAGGCCGCCTGTTTCGCTGGGGCTATGGCCCAACCGAATCGCCCCTGCTCGAATATGGCCGTACCAGCCCGGACGCGCTCGGCGCATCCGGTTTTGATCCGGTTGCTGTCGCGGCGGCCGAGCGCTGGCGGCGCAGCCTGTTCTACAAAATGCTGCAAACCGGCGACTTGCTGTTACGCCTGCGTGTCAGCGCTGCCACAGCCGACGAATTCTCGTTTGTGCCGGACTTGCTCGCGGCGGGGATGACCGACTACGTGGCGATGATCACCCGCTTTGCCGCCGAAGGGGTCATCGGCGAGATGGACGCTGTGTATTCGTCATGGTCGACCAAGATGCCCGGCGGCTTTGACGACCGCCACATCGCAGCGCTTGAGCGTATCGCGCCGTATTTCGCACTCGCCATAAAGTCGGTATCGCTCGCGCGCATGGCCGGCACGCTGATGCAGACCTATCTCGGCCGCGACGCCGGCCAGCGGGTGCTGAGCGGACGGATCATGCGCGGCATTGCCGAACGCATCGACGCCGTTGTCTGGTTCAGCGATCTGCGGGGATTTACTAGCATCACCGACAAGACGCCAGAACAGGTTATCCCGTTGCTGAACGACTACGCCGACGTGATTGTTTCGGCGATTTACAAGTATGGCGGTGACGTACTCAAGCTGATCGGCGATGGGACGCTTGCCATCTTCACCGCTGAGGACCGTATGCACGCATGCGACATGGCATTGTCAGCCGCGATCGCGGCGCGGCAAGGTGTCGCCGAATTAAAGAAGCGTCGCGCAGCAGACGGCAAGCCCGCAAGCGACATGTATCTCGGTTTGCATGTCGGCGAGGTCTTCTATGGCAACGTCGGAAGCCAAGAGCGCCTGGACTTCACCGTCATTGGCCCAGCCGTGAACGAGGCCAGCCGGATTGCGGCCATGTGCCGTTCCGTCGATCAGCCGATCCTGATGTCGGCGGCGTTCGCCGCCGTCGGCAACATCAAACACCGCCTGGTCTCGGTGGGACGGTATGCGCTCCGCGGCGTGTCGCATGCGCAAGAACTGTTTACGCTCGATCCAGACGCGTGAGCGCGACACTAACGCATCTTGAGGATGAGGACCTGATCGCTGGTCGGATCGGTCGTCTTGCGAAGTTTGGCGACCTCGTCGGCCGTGACCGCCGGCGCACTGTTGCCCCAGCCGTTGCGAATGAAGGTGACGACGTCTGCGATCTCCTGATCGGAGTACTGCAGCCGGAATTGCGGCATGCGATAGGAATCCGGCGTCCCTCTGACGACGAGCGGATTTGAACCGTTCAGCACCAGATTGATGAGCGACGACGGATCGCGGTCTAGCACGACGGGATTGCCGGCGAGCGCCGGCATATACGGGGCGAAGCCCTTGGCATCGAAGCCATGGCAGTTCGCGCAGGAACCGGCAAAAACGGTGGCTCCCGGTTGCTGCGCACGTCCGGAGCGCAGCGCCGCCGTGGTCGTGTCGTCATATGCGACGGGCTGCTGCTCCGACGCGGCCGGCAGGGATTTTAGATAGACCGCGATTGCGTTGAGGTCGCCGTCTGACATGTAAGGCGTGCTGTTGTTGACGACATCGATCATCGAGCCGAATACCGCCTCGGCTCGATTGTGTCCGGTCTTGAGAAAATCAGTGACATCGTCTTTCGACCAGCCACCAAGACCGTTGCGGACATCGCCGCGCAAGTCCGGCGCGTACCAGGCATCCAGCAACGCTCCGGAGAGATAATTCGCGCTACTGTCATCAAGCGCCTTCTCCTGCCAAGCGAGACCGCGCGGCGTGTGGCAGGCGCCGCAATGGCCTAGCCCCTGCACCAGATAGGCACCGCGATTCCAGTCGGCATCATGGCCGCTGTTGGCGGCATAGCTGCCGCCTTTGGTAAAAACCAGATTCCACAACGCAAGCGGCCAACGAAAACTCAGCATCGAGGGAATCTCGTTCGGCAAATTGGCCTGGTGAACCGCCGGCACCTGCTTCATGAAGAAGTCGTAGAGCGCCGCGACATCGGCGTCGGTGAGCTTGGCGTACGACGGATACGGCATCGCCGGATAGAGATGGTGGCCGTCCTTGGCAACGCCCTGGCGCAAGGCGCGGCCGAAATCATCAACACTGTAGCCGCCGATGCCGGTCTCCGGATCGGGTGTGATGTTGGTCGAAAAAATGGCGCCGAGCGGCGAGCCCATTTTCAGGCCGCCGGCGAACGCCTTTCCGCCAGGGGCCGAATGACACGACACGCAATCGCCGGCTCGCGCCAGATATTCGCCAGGATTGCCGGGAGAATTGGTGCTCTCGTCCGCCCGTGACGTCGAGATGGCGACGAGCAAAACGAGACTGCAGAAGACTCCCCGGGAAATTATCGTCACGTCCTCTGACTCCTTGGCAGGCCTCGTCCCTTACATTTTTTTGCGAATTGGCGGAGGCTGCCGTTGGCCCCCGCACCGATTGTGAGATGCGCCGATTAGGCCGACGAACCGGTCAGGTCGTGGTCGCTGATCGGCAGCGAACGAAGGCGCTTGCCGGTGGCGGCAAAGATCGCGTTCGCCACCGCGGCGGCGATCGGTGCGGTTGCGGGCTCCCCCGCTCCACCCCAGACTTTGCCGCCGCTCGGCATCAGATGAACGTCGATTTTCGGCGCGTCGGCAAGACGCACCATGCGGTAGGTGTCGAAATTACCTTGCACCGCTGCGCCGTCCTTGATCGTGATCTTGCCGAAGAGCGCGGCAGATAAATTGTAGATCACGCTGCCTTCGGCCTGTTCGGCGATGGTCAACGGATTGACCATATAGCGGGTATCGAGCGCGACAGTGACGCGATCAACCTTCACCTGGCCGTTCGGCTTGACGGTGACCTCAGCGACTTCCGCACAGAGACTGTCACAATCCGTGCAGATGGCGATGCCGCGGCCGCTGCCTTTCGGCAACGGCTTTCCCCAATCGCCCTTTTCGGCGGCGGTATCCAGCACCTTGAGCCAATCGGGCTTTCCCTCGAGCAGCTTGCGCCGCATCTGATAAGGATCAAGCCCGTTCGCCACCGCCATCTCGTCGAGGAAGCTCTCGATCGCGAAGTTGTGCTGATTAATGCCGGGGGCGCGCCAGAACCACACCGGCAAGTGGGTGTTTTTAACCAGCGACTCCACGCGCATATTCGGTACGTTGTAGCCGTTGTCCGCCAGTCCGGCGACGGTTTGCGGCTCGACCTTGCCGGCCGGAAGTTTGACGCCGACCGAATTGAGGATCGACGAGGTCACCACGCGCATCGACCATGCCGTCGGCAGTCCGTCGGCGCCGGTGGCGGCTTTGAACGCGACCACCGCGTGCGGACGGAACTTGTCCTGGCGGGTGTCTTCCTCGCGCGTCCAGACAAGTTTCACCGGCCGTTGTACGACTTTGGCAATGGCAATGGCCTGCTTGACCTCGTCGTTGGCGTCGCGGCGTCCGAAGCCGCCGCCGATGAAGCCGTTGTGGATGTAAACTTGCTCTTCCTTTAGGCCGGACGCCTTGGCCGCCGCTTCGGTCGCTTCACCGGCGTCTTGCGTACCGACCCAGACGTCGAGCCGGTCGGGCTGCAAATTTACTGTCGCGTTCATCGGCTCCATTGGCGAATGCGACAGATACGGCGTCTCGTAGATGGCTTCGAACGTCTTTGTCCCGCCCGAGAGCGTCTGATCGACATTGCCGTTGTTGCGCGCGGTCAGCATGGGTTCGCTGAGTGCAGCGCGAAACGCCCTCGAAAGCTGTTCGCTGTCGACCTTGCCCGCTTCGCCGGTGTCCCATTCCGGTTGCAGTCGGGAGAGCGCCCGCTTGGCGCGCCAGTAGGTATCGGTTGCGACGACTGCCACGGCATTATCAAGCTTCACCACCTGAATGATGCCAGGCGCGCCGTTCAGCACGGACTCATCGACGCTCTTAAGCTTGCCGCCCGGCACGGGGCACGCCGTTATCGCGGCGAAAACCATGCCCGGGACTTGCGCGTCCATGCCGAACTTCGCCGACCCGTCGGTCTTGCGAACGACGTCGACGCGCGGCAGCGCCTTGGGAATAAAGGTAAATTGCTCCGGCGTTTTAATCGCCGGCTCGGCAGCAAGCGTAACCTTCGCGGCGTCGGCGGCGATTTCGCCGTAGCGCAGGCTTTGCCCCGAAGGCTTATGAGTCACCACGCTCTGCGCTGCCGAACACTCAGATGCGGGCACGTTCCAGCGTGCCGCGGCAGCCGCAATCAGGCGCTCGCGCGCGCTGGCGCCAACCTGCTGCATCTTCTTTTGCGATTGCCGCACTGACACGCTGCCGTGCGAAAACATGTCACCGTAGACCTTTTTTTCCCGGATATTGCGGTTTGCCGAGGCATATTCGATGTGCACCTTGGCCCAGTCACACTGCAGCTCTTCGGCGATTATCATCGGCAGCGCCGTCATGCTGCCCTGCCCCATCTCCGATCGCTGATAGCGGATCAGAATCGAATCGTCCGGATCGATTGCGATCCAGGCGTCGATGTCATTTGGCGAGTAACCGCTTTCGGTATCCCAGGGCTGGCCCGAAACGGTGGCGGCATCAGCCGCATGCGGCGCAGCACCGATACCGATCATGAAACCGCCGGCTGCAGTCGCTGCGGTGAGAATGAAATGGCGACGGCTCAGAGCGAGGTGAGTTCCGTGCATCGCGGCCTCCCTTACGCTTTCAACATGTCGGCGGCGCGATGAATGGCGCGGCGCAGACGCTCATAAGTTCCACAACGGCAGATATTGGTGATGCTGGCGTCGATATCGGCATCGGTCGGGTTGGGGAAATCCTTCAGGAACGCGACGGCGGCCATGATCTGGCCGGACTGGCAGTAGCCGCATTGCGGAACATCTTCGGCGATCCAGGCGCGCTGCACCGGATGGCTGTTGTCCGATGAGAGCCCTTCAATGGTCGTGATCTTTGCGCCATCGAGCGCACCGATCGGCACCGAGCAGGAACGCATGGGCCTGCCGTCGATATGCACGGTGCAGGCGCCGCATTGTGCGATACCGCAGCCGAATTTTGTGCCGGTGAGGCCGACCACGTCGCGCAACACCCAAAGCAGAGGGGTGTCGGGCTCAATATTGATTTGTCGGGGTGTTCCGTTGACTTCGATCGTGATCACCGTAGCTCTCCTCAGAGTGGGGTGACGCGGAGAAACTCGCACGTCATATGTGCGACGTGGGACAGATTAACAGGGCCTTCGTGGCTATCCAAGACACCGTGTTCTGTTTCAGCATCACAACGTAGGGATGAAAGAATGGTTACGCTACTACGCCCTTGCCCGCGCGTAGGCCTGATCGACCAGCCGCATGACCGGCAGCCAATCGTGCACGCTGATCGTCGGCGGCTCGCCGTCCCGCCAGCGGTCGAGCGCATCGCGCGTGGCGGTGAAATAAGGCGCGGTCAGGTCGGCGCCCGGCAGGATCTTGTCGCCCTCGGCAGTAGCGAGTTTCAGCACGCCGTCCTTCATGGTGAGAATGCCATCGCGGCCGGCGAGCTTCCACTCGCCGTCGGTGCCGACACGGGGAAACACATTGCCGATTTCGACGGTGCCGAGGATGCCGCTCGTTGAGCGCAGCATCACCGAGGCATAGTCCTCGACGGCGAGGTCGTGGGCCCGGCGGCTCAGTTGCGCGCCCGTCACCTCCGCCCCCTCGCCGGTCAGATGCAGGAACATGTCGAGTCCATGTGAGCCGAGATTGCGCAGTGAGCCGCCCCCGGCTTCTGCGGGATCAAGCATCCAGGGACAATCCCACGCCGGATAGCGCGCCGGGCCTGGGCGATTGATGCGGACGTAAATGTGTGACAGTGGGCCGAGGCTCTTGGTTGCGATGAGTTCGCGCGCGGTTTTTGCAAAGACTCCGTAGCGCTGCGCCAGCGGCACAGCGACGAAGGCATTGTGGCTCGCCGCCTTCTTGGCGACCGCTTCCACTTCCGCGGCGCTGATCCCCATCGGCTTTTCCATCAGAAACGGATAGCCGCCGTCGATCAGATCGTTGGCGATCGCAGCCATTTGCCGGTGCCGCCCTAGCGCCAGGACGAAATCCGGCCGGGTCGCGGCCAGCATCTTCTGGTAATCGGTAAAGGTCTGCGGATTTCCTACTTCGGCTGCGCGCTTGGCGACGAGGCCAGCGTCGGAATCCTGGATCGCGACCAGTTCCACGTCCGGCATCGCGACGAGATGGCGCAGATAGGCAGCGTCGTGGAGCGCGTGCCAGTGGCTGACTTCGATGGCGGCAACGCGAATGGTCATGCGCGACTCTGTCAGGCGTTGCCGGCCGTCAGACCGAGGATTTGCCGCGCGTCGGCGGGCGTCGCAACGTGGTCGCCCAAAACCTCGATGATCTTCGCGGCCTTTTCGACCAGCGCAGCATTGCTCGGCGCCATCTTGCCCTTTTCAAGATAGATGTTGTCCTCGAGCCCAACGCGCGGATGGCCGCCGAGCAGAACCGTCTGCGCCACCATCGGGAATTGATGCAGCGAAATGCCAAAGGCGAACCACGTGCAATCCGGCGGCAGCAGGTTTCGCATATACGTCAAAGCCTCTGGTGTGGCCGGCTGACCCCAGGAAATGCCGAGGCAGATCTGAAACATGCCGGGCGGTTTCACAAACCCGTTCTCGATGAAGCGTTTGGCAAGCAGCAGATGGCCGGTCTCGAACACTTCAAGTTCGGGCATCACGCCGGCACCCTTGATCGCGGTCGCCATGGCTTGCAGGTGCTTCGGGGTATTGACGAACACCCGGTCGCCCATATTGAGGCTGCCCATGTCGAGACTGCAAATGTCGGGCTTGAGTTCGAGCACGTGCTGCACGCGCTCTTCCGGCGACTTGAGCACGCTGTCGGGCCCTGGCTTCGATGGGTCGTTGTCGTCATGCGAGAAGCGCGCGCCCGGTCCGGTGGTGAGATTGATGAGCACGTCGGTGCCGCTAGCCCTGATGCGCTCGACCGTCTCGCGGTAAAGCGCAGGATCCATGCTCGGCTTGGTGGTCTTCGGATTGCGCACATGGATGTGCACGATGGCGGCGCCGGCCTTGGCGGCATCGACTG
Source organism: uncultured Alphaproteobacteria bacterium (assembly GCA_963813825.1). Taxonomy (GTDB): domain Bacteria; phylum Pseudomonadota; class Alphaproteobacteria; order Rhizobiales; family Xanthobacteraceae; genus BOG-931. Next base: position 20,131 of record CAWFBB010000013.1, on the reverse strand, counting down.
CCGATTTGGCGATCTGCTCCGGCGTCACCGGCACCGCCGGATTGCGCCCCGGCGTGTCCGCCGAGCCGGTGAGCGCGGATGAAATGATGACCTTGCGCTGCATACCCATCCCCCCACACTCTCCAAAACGTTTAAGCTCGCGCCATACGGGCTGCGGCTTCGATTGCCGCAGGTTATAGCGGGCCGGGAGCAGTATGTCGCGTGGGCGGGAGCAAAAATGGGAACGACCACGAACGAGTGGCGCGCGTTCATCCGGCGTCGCCAGATCGTGTCGTGGCCGTCAAGGCGACGGGACCTTAGCACTCACAGACCATCGCCGGTTACAATGACATTATAGCAGCGCTCGGTGACAATCTGATGACTCCAAAACCAGTACCAAATCGCGCCGGACAGATCTTTGTCGGCATCGGCGGCTGGACGTTTGAGCCATGGCGCGGGGTGTTTTATCCCAAGGGATTGCCGCATGCGAAGGAGCTCGCCTACGCCAGCGAGCGCCTGACCTCTATCGAGGTCAACGGCACATTCTACCGCTCGCAGACGCCCGCCACCTTCCGCAAGTGGGCGAGCGAGGTGCCGCCAGGCTTCGTGTTCGCGCTCAAAGGCCCGCGCTTTGCCGTCAACAGACGCGTGCTCAAAGAGGCAGGCAACTCGATCCAGCGTTTCCTCGCATCCGGCATAACCGAGCTTGGCGACCATCTCGGCCCGCTGCTGTGGCAATTCGCACCCACCAAAAAGTTCGACCCCGCCGATTTCGGCGGCTTTCTGGAATTGTTGCCCAAGGACTTCGACCAACGCCCGCTGCGCCATGTCATTGAGGTGCGTCACGACAGTTTCCGCACGGGTGAGTTCATTTCACTGTTGCGCCAGTTCGCGATGCCGGTTGTCTTCACCGACCACGCCAAATATCCGAACATTGCCGATATCACCGGCGATTTCGTCTATGCGCGCCTGCAACGCGGCAAGGACACGGTGAAGACCGCCTACGTGCCGAAGGAGATCACCGCATGGGCCGGCCGCTTGCGATCTTGGGCCGCAGGCAAAACTCCGGACGACCTACCGCGCGTCGACGCGGCGCGCGCGACGAAAGCTACTGCGCGCGACGTGTTCGCCTACGTCATTCATGAAGGCAAAGTCCGCGCCCCGGCGGGCGCGATGACATTGATTGAGCAATTGAGCGCGTGAACGGCTCTTTGACCCCAATTCACGCATGCAGCATCTCCAGAGACGTCAGGCGCCGGCTGCGGACTTGAGCGCCACCGTGGCTTTCGGCCTGGGGCCGGGCGCGAGGGTGGCGGCCGACGGCGAACCATTTGCGAGAGCCGCCGATTTGGTGGCTTTTACAGTCACTTTGTCTGCGTGTACGCAGCAGTCCCAATCCATCTGATGGAGATTTTTTGCAATCAGATCGATGAACGTGCGCACCTTCGCCGGCAAGTGCTCGCGGTTTGGGTAGAGCGCTTCGATTGCGAATTGATGCGGCAGAAACTCGCTTAGAACCGGCACGAGTGCGCCAGATCGCAATTCCCCAACCATCATCGGCGTTGGAGCGAACAGCAGTCCCTGACCGCGGAGTGCCGCCAATTTCAATGCATCGGGACTGTTTGTTTCCAGCGCACCGGAGACGCGCACCGGGAAGTCGCCGTCAGGGCCGGTAAAAATCCATTCCTTGCCGTCCTTGCTGTAGGTGGCGTCGTAAAAGATCAGACAACTGTGATTGGAAAGTTCGGATGGATGCTTGGGCTCGCCATGCTTGGCGAGATACTCCGGCGAGGCGCAGATCACCGCCCGGTAAGACGCGAGCCGGCGCACGATCAGGCTTGGATCCGGAATGGTGGCATACCAGATCGCCAGATCGAACCCCTGTTCGACGAGATCAAGCATGCGGCTCGTGGCTGTGAGATGGATTGTCACGTCTGGATAAAGAGCGGTGTATTCGTCAATAAACGGAGAGATCAGAATGGGGATACCGGGCGACGTATTGAGCCGCAGCACGCCTCGCGGCCGCGACTGGAGCACTTGAATGGCGTCCTCGGCATCCTCGATCTCCGACAGGATCTGAACGCATCGTTCGTAATAGGCCTGGCCGGCCTCGGTAAGGCTCACGTTGCGCGTCGTGCGGTTAAGGAGCCGAGCCCCGAGCCGTTCCTCCAGCGACTTCACATGGGTGGTCACCACGCTGGTCGCGAGATTGAGCTGTCGTGCCGCCGAAGTGAAACCGGCGTGTTCAACCACTTTGACGAACGATACCATCGATGAGATGCGATCCATGGCTCACCTCATTCCTGCGGTTTGTGATTGTATCCTGTTGCATTTGCCACTCAAGCCGTCACGCCTCCACTACCGCCGCGTGCCCGACCGGCGCGCGCGACTTCTTGAAGATGATGAGCAGCGGAAACAAGGCAAGTGTGGCGATCATCAAAAGCTTGTAATCGTCCATGTAGGCGACGATCTGCGCTTGCTGCGTGACAAGGGCATCGAGCGCCGCCCGGCCGGCGGCCGTCAACGGGCTCAAAAACTGTGTGACGGTCGGGTCTGCGAAGGCGCGATTGACAGCGGTGACATTCGTAGAGATGTCAGCATGGTTGACCTGGGTATTGGTGGTCAGCAGCGCGGTAAAGATGGAAATCCCGATGCTTGAGCCGAGGCTGCGCGAAAGGCTGAAAACGCTGGCTCCGTCGGCACGATCGGCCGGAGCGAGCGTCGACAGGGTAACCGTGCTCATTGGGACAAAAAGAACGCCGAAACCAGCGCCTTGCGCCAATCCGGCCATCACAATGTCCTGCTGTGAAACGTCCGGCGTCCATCCCGTCATGACATAGAAGGCCCAGGCGGAAAAGCCGAGGCCGATCGCCAGAAGCAAACGCGTGTCGACCTTTCCAACGAACCGGCCGACGACAAGCGTGGCTATCATTGTTCCCACGCCACGCGGTCCCATGACCAAACCGGCGGTGAAGACCGGGTAGTTCATGAGGTCCTGCAGATAAGGCGGCTGCAGCGCGAGCGAGGCGTAAAGGGTGACGAAGGCGACCAAGCTGAACATCACGCCGGCGGAAAGATTGCGATCGCGAAACAGTGCCGGCCGCATGAAAGGCCGCTCGGCCGTGAAGGTGTGTATTAGAAAAAGGTAGAAGGCCGAGCCGGCAACGAGCGCCTCGATGACGATTTCGCTTGAACCGAACCAATCCTTGATTTCGCCGCGGTCCAGAAAGACCTGCAGCGCACCAATTGCCAGGCTGAGAGTGCCAAAGCCGAACCAGTCAAATTTCTGCGATCCACTTCTCGGGCTCTCCGGCAGAAACACCATCATGCCAAGAAAGGCGATGATTCCGAGCGGCCCGTTAATATAGAACACATAACGCCAAGTGTAGTTTTCGGTGAGCCAGCCGCCAAGAACGGGACCGAGCACGGGACCGACCACAACACCGAGGCCGAATAACGCCATCGCGAATCCATGGCGCTCTTTCGGGTAAATCGTAAGCAAGACCGTTTGTGACAACGGTATCATCGCTGCCCCGAATGCGCCTTGCAGCAGCCGGAAAGCGACAATCTGTGTCAACGACTCGGCCATCCCGCAGAGCATTGAGGCGAGCGTGAAGCCGAGGGTCGATACGATAAACAAGCGCTTGAGACCGAAGCGTGCGGCCAAAAAACCGGTCGGCGGCGTCATGATCGCAGCCGCGGTGATGTAAGCGGTCAGCACCCAATCGATCTGGTCCGGGCTTGTCGCCACGCTTCCCTGCACATAGGGCAGCGCGACATTGACGATCGTGGTGTCGAGCGTCTGCATCATGGCAGCGAGTATCACCAGGACGGTAATCGTGCTGCGATGGCTTCCAGCCTCTGAGGTTTCCTCGGTCATGACACGCTTCGATGAGAATGATCAAACAGCGCGGTCAGGAAGTGCGGCAGGCCGTGCCGGTGACCGGTATCCACGTTGACCTCGACGCTCATGCCGGCCCGCAATGGCGGCTGACCGGCATCGCCGGTATCGACGCGTACACGCACGGGGATGCGCTGGACGACTTTGACCCAATTGCCGCTCGTGTTCTGCGCTGGCAGGAGCTGAAATTCCTGCGCCCCGGCCGGGCTGACGCTTTCGATCGTGCCGTGCCATTGGACGTCCGGGTAGGTATCGACGGTCACCGTGACCGCCTGTCCTGGCCGCACATAGGTCATCTGCGTTTCTTTGGGATTGGCCTCCACCCAGGCGTGATCAATGGCTACTAGGTAAAAGGCGGTCACCGAGGCCGCGAGATACTTGCCGGGTGCGATCGAGGGCACATTCGTGACGAGGCCTGCGAACGGCGCCTTCACCACTGTATGGTCAAGCTCGCGCTGAGCTTCATCGACCTGCGCCTCCGCCTGCAGGTATTGCGGGTGTTGCGTGGTCTCGATATCGGCATTGCCGCCAAGCCGGGCCAATTGCGTTGCCGCCTGCTGCTGCAGCGACTTAAGTTTGCTCTTGTCGTCGAGCAGCGTGTAGTGCGCCTGATCGAACATGGCCTGTGACGCCGTGCCGGAACGCAGCAGCATGCTTTGGCGATTGTAATTGATCTGGTCGAGATCGAGCTGCGCCTGCTCGGCCGCAGCGTCGCTTAGCATGCGCTTGTAATCTTGCTTCATCGCATCGATCGACAGCGCAGTCTCGGCGAGATTTGCTTTCGCGTTGTCGAGTGCGATCTGGAATTGACGAGGTTCGAGCCGGTAAAGAGTCTGTCCGGCAGTCACGTGCTGGTTGTCGCGGACACCGACGTCCTGGACGATACCGGAAACGTCTGTTGAAATGCCGACCTTGTCGGCGTCGACATAGGCGTCGTCGGTCGACATCACGGCGCCCGTGGTGACATACCAGCCGGCAGCGGCAATCAGCGCGATCGGCAACAGCGCGAACAGTCCCCAGCGGACCCGTTGCCGCCCAGACGCAAGAAAGCCGCGGCCTGTTCCGGGCTGGTTCGTATCGGGCCGCTTTATTGGCGTCACCGGTACATTCGCAGGCGCCTCGATGCGGTCCAAGCGCTGTTCGGCGGATTTGCTGCGCGCGAACGCGCTGCCTCGATCAAGCAAATTCTGCTGCAAATCTGCCGTCTGCTCTCCGGAACGATCCGCGTCGGCTTTAAACACGACGATCCTCCTCAGATACGATGTTGAAGGACGTTGCGCGGCGCGTCTTTGCGCAACCTGCGACTCTCAGCTCTCCATCCGGTGCGCCGCGGCCGGCGCAGCCGCAGAGAAATCACCTGGGCGGTTGCAAGTAAGACTGCGGAGACAAGTTGCACGGCTGCGACGTATCCCGCTGGATTGGCCGCAGAGACATTCGCCGAAGCGGAAATCGCGACCGAACGCAGTGTGAATTTCAGATTTTCGAGCATGACGACCTCGCACTTCCCAGCCCGGGAAATAGATGCGAGGCCGCCGCTGTTTAATTGAGCGGAATGGAAATTGACTGTTCGTCAATTCAGAACAATCGGCACAAGCATTTGAAAATATTTGATATTTCGTACCGAGCCGACGTGTAATTTACGGTTTCGAGCGGGCGCCGATCCCGTCAGCGTGATGGGCTCACGCCCTGCGCTTGCCGCACTTGTCGCAGGTTTACAGCCAGTGCCGCGTGGTAGAAGCAGGCCCGTCATGTGATCTGGCTCGGGTGACTTGGCTCGGGCTCCTCCGCTGACGAGCGTCGGGTCAAAGACGCCATGAGAATACGCACCATTCTTGCCGCCCTAGTGATGTCTTCAGCTGTCTGGGGGTCGGCTGCCGCTGTCACGATCGATGACGATGGTGGCGGGCAGATCGGCACTTATCTTGCCAAATATCATGCGTTGCGTGCATCGGGCGAACGGGTCGAGATCGCCGGCACCTGTGCGTCGGCCTGCACCATGGTGCTCGGAATCATTCCGCGAAACCGGATTTGCGTTGGTCCGGGCGCACGGCTCGTTTTCCACAGTGCGTGGGACGGCGCGGGCGATCAGCGCGTAGCCGCCGACGGTAACCGCATATTGTTGGCGAGCTATCCCAACAGCGTGCGCCGATGGATAGAGCGGCACGGCGGCCTGCACGCGAAGCTCATCACGCTCAGCGGCCCGGATTTGGCCGCAATGTTTCCTGCCTGCCGCTGATTTCTTTCGCGGCGCCGTCATTGTTCGGCAATGCCGAACAGTTATTTCGCGGCGCAGCCAATTAATCTTTTTCAGCTGACAAATAGCTCCACGGCGGAAGGCAACCGGCCTTCTCTAACCAGGAGAACATGTCATGTTGAATAAATCAAAGCTGTTTGCAGCGGTTACCATTGCAATGCTCGGTCTAGCATCGCCGGCGCTCGCTCAGTCGTTTAGCAACACTTACGGCACCGGCAACGTCCTGCCGGGCTATTATGACAGTGAAGGCGGCCTGCACATGGGCACAGCGCACCAGCAAAACCAGATCGCCATGCGGCGCAGCGGCCTGAACGCTTTCGCGAGCATTCCGGGTGCCGCTTCCGGCCAGGACAATCCCTCGCTCACGGGTGGCGGCAGCGTCGGTTACAACAACAGCGTCCGCACCGATTACTAACGGAAGTCTGGACCAACAAACGGGGGCGGCTGAAGCCGCCCCCCGTTCGATTCTTCACCTAGTTGGCTCAATCGGTGTTTCGCAATACAATCAGGGTCAAAGTTGACGTGAGGCAAGCGGGCCGCGACTTCCGGTTCCGGGTCGACCCTGGCATGAGATGTGGCAAAGGGTTTCGTCGCCAAGATAATGGCGGCCCGCGGTTGTCGCACTCATGTATCCGCGTCCGTGATAATGACGCTCGGCGGCGGGCACCGAAGGTAGACAAGTCACCGCGACGCTGCCAATAAGACCTCCGAATCTCTCGTTCGGCCTTGAAAAACGCTACTGCGAAACTATTTCGCCGAAGTCGGCGCTTCTTGCCCTTTCCCGGCGCGATACAATCAGGCCAGATCCGGCTCAGTGATGGATATTGCGACAGACGCCGATACCCGTTCTCAAACGATTCCAGCTTCGCCCCCTGAAGATCGCAAAGCCAACACCGGGCCGGCACCGCACCGCCCGATGGTGTTCGTGGCCGCGCTGTCGACAATTTTCATGGCGGCCATCGAAGGAACGATTGTCGCCACTGCGATGCCGACAATTGTCGGCGCGCTGGGCGGCATCGATCTCTTCAGCTGGATTTTCGGCGCTTACCTGCTGACGCAAGCCATCCTGATTCCGATTTACGGGCGGCTGTCCGATTTCTACGGCAGAAAGCCGGTGCTGCTGTTCGGGATCGCTGTCTTTCTTGTCGGCTCCACGCTGTGCGGACTGGCGTGGAATATGATCTCGCTGATCGCGTTTCGCATCGTGCAGGGCATCGGCGCCGGCGCGCTGATTCCGGTCTCGCAAACCGTGGTTGCTGACATCTATAGCGGCGAAGCACGCGCCCGAATGCAGGGTTACATTTCCAGCACCTTCGGCAGCGCCGCCATCATCGGGCCGATGATTGGAGGGCTCATCGCGACTTACGTCAGCTGGAGGGCAATTTTCTGGATCAATATCCCGCTCGGCATCATCGCCGCATCACTGTTGACCTTCGCGCTCAAGGAAGAGGTGAAGAAGCGGCGCCACCACATCGATTACATCGGTGCGGTGCTGCTGGCGTCGGCGACCGCGATCATCATGATCGCGCTGATCCACGCCGATACATTTAGCGCCGCGGCACTGGCCGGAGCGTTCTGCGTATCCGCGATGCTGGTCGCGGCGCTGATTTTCTACGAGAGCCGCGTTTCTGAACCGATGATCCCGGTCCGATTATATCGCAACCGCCTGATTGCCGGCGGCAACTGGGTCGGCGCCGCCAATGGCGTGATCTCAATGGCGGTCGTCGGGTTCCTGCCGGTGTACATGCAGGGGCTGATGGGTGCCAGCACGTTGACGTCGGGCCTGGCGCTCGGAACCATGTCGGTGCTCTGGCCAACTGGCGGCTTCGTCGGCAGCCGCCTCGTGCTTCGCATGTCCTATCGTCTGTCGTCCGCGATTGGCGGCGTCATTCTCGTGACTGGAAGCACATTGCTCGTATTGCTCCATCCCGGCGCCAACCCGTTGCAGCCGATCGTCGCGGTGGGGATCATGGGTCTGGGCATGGGCATCACGAATATCTCCTTCGTGGTCGCGATCCAGTCCAACGTCGACTGGTCTCATCGCGGGGCGGCGATGTCTAGTCTGTTCTTCTCCCGCATTATCGGTCAGTCCTTCGGCAGCGCCATATTCGGCGGCATATTCAACGCGGGACTGGCAAGTCAGGGAGCGGTCAATGGCAACGAGTTCGTTCACCTGCTCCAGGAGGGGCCTCAGCGGATTGCCAATATTCCGGGGATTCAGGGCGTTCTCGACGCGCTGGCTCACGCGCTGCACAGCATCTATCTGCTCAGCGGCCTGATCGCCGTACTGGTGCTGGCCGCCGTCCTGACGTTCCCGGCGGGCCTGAAATTGCTCAAGGAGCACTGAGGACGTTGGCGCGTTAGTTGGAAACCGCGTAGGCCGTGCGATTGATGTATTCGAGCACGGTACCGTCGGGGTCGCGAAAATAAGCTCGCGGCCCGTCAATCGTGCCGCCGCGCCGGTCCTCCTCAAAGAAAACGTCGACGCCCTTGGTGCGCAAGCTCTCGACCGCCGCCCGGAATTCCCCCGCGTCAACCATGAAGGCGTGATGCACGCCGTCCGATGTGTCGGGCGGCCCCTTGTTGATGGGAGCGGAGCGCTTGATAAGCAGAAGGCAGACGCCACCGGCGTCGAGGAAAGTGATAACTTTATCGGGACGCTGCGCCAGGAATTTGCAGCCCACGATTTCGGTGTAGAACTTGGTGCTGCGGTCGACATCGCTGACCGGAATACTGAAATGAGCGACGCCTTTGATGTCCGGCATGGTTCCTCTTCTGGGTGGCTGTGATTTCGCCGACTGACAGTATTATGCATCCCGTGATCACGCGCCAGAAGCCGCCATGCGGAGGAAATCCCATGAAACGCCGACAGGTTTTCGGTCTCGCCGCTGGCGCCGCGCTACTTCCATGGCTGCCGCGGCCAGTATTGGCGCAATCATCGGTGCAATCGTGGCCGACGCGGCCGGTCCGCATCGTGGTCGGATATCCGCCCGGCATTGCGCCCGACATTGTCGCCCGCCTCGTTGGCGAACGGCTGTCGTCCCGGCTCGGCCAGCAATTCATCGTCGACAACCGGCCGGGCGCCGGAACGAATATTGCGGCCGAAAATGTCGTCAGGGCGCCCGCCGACGGCTACACGCTGTTACTGGTTGCGGCGGCGAACGCCATCAACATGGCGCTCAATCCCAACCTCGACTTCAATTTCATTGCCGACATTGCGCCGGTTGCCAGTCTCGGCGGTGTTGTTTTCATCATGGCGGTCAATCCGTCGTTTCCCGCCAAGACCCTTGGCGAGTTCATTGCCTACGCCAAGGCCAATCCGGGCAAGATCAACATCGCCTCGCGCGGCATCGGCTCGTCGACCCATGTGTTCGGCGAGATGTTCAAGATGATGGCAGGCGTCGATCTCGTCCACGTCCCGTACCGAAACGACTACAAGGCCGATCTGCTCGGCGGCCGGGTGCAGGTTGCATTTTTCGCGATCGCCGACGCGCTCGGTGACGTGAGGGACGGCACGATCAGGGCGCTCGCCGTCACCAACGCGACGCGGTTTGCCGCATTGCCGGAGGTGCCGACGATCAGCGAAATCGTGCCGGGCTATGCGGCGAGCGGATGGCTGGGCATTGGCGCGCCGAAGAATACGTCCGCAGCCGTCGTCGCGAAACTCAACGGCGAGATCAATGCGGTCCTTGCCGATCCCGCTCTGAACACCCGTCTTCTCGATATGGGCATCGAGCCGGCCCCGATGTCGGTTGCCAAATTCAGCGCCTTCATCGCTGCCGACGCCGACAGATGGGCGAAGGTGGTCCGCTTCGCGGATATCAAGCCGGAATAATTTCGCGCCCGGACAGCATGCCGGCCTACAAACCTGTGTTGGCCATGCGCAGCCGCCGCGCCAGCGTGCGCATGACGTTGAGCGCAAAATGCGGCGTGCGGCTCACCAGGAACAGGAACTGCTTCTCGCCGACCGGAACGATTTTCACGTCGGTTTTGGCAACAGCCGTCGCGCTGCGCGGTGCCGCATCGATCAGCGCCATCTCACCGAAAATATCGCGATCACCGAGCGTGCCGAGCAGGCGGTTTCCGAACTGGATATCGACCTCGCCGCTCTGGATGACAAAGAATTCGTTCGCCGGCTCGCCTTCCTTGAAGATGATCTCGCCGGCCTTGTACGCGCGTACGGGCGCGCCGGCGCCTGCCAGGATACCAAAATCTATAGACGTATCGGCCATTTCGCGTCCCTGCCAACTACGACAACAGCTTTATTGCAATCACATGACGGTGGACGATTACGATTTTATGACAGCGCCAGGTTCATGGCTGAAGAAGCCAAATAAGGGGAGGCGTTGGTTGTCATCTGCCGAAATCAAGAGCGATTGAAAATACGGCGCAATGCATGGCCGGAATATATCTTTTGCGGATTTGCCGTTCAGAAATGCTAACGGCCACGAACGACAAGGTGCGCGTACATCCGGCGTCACCCATCGTAACCGTGGCCGTCCCGTAGCGGAAACCCTCACAGGTCTCGACGCCACAGGACATAGATAGGCGTTATCGGGCTTTTGTGCAAGACTACCGTTCCGAACCGTTGCAATACAGACTAATTTTTTCAGTTTTTCCATACAATCGGTCATCGCCCAGCCGGAAACGGCGGTGGCCTTAAGCCAGGGAGCAAACCATGACCATGAACCAGCCGAGCGACGAACAGGGCATCCAGCGCGCCTTCGCCGGCGCCATCCACGAGCATTGGCAACTGTTCCTGTTCGAGGGCATTGTGCTCACCCTGCTCGGCCTCATCGCCATCGTGGTGCCGCCGATCGCGACACTCGCTTTCGAGCTGATCATCGGCTGGCTGTTTCTCATCAGCGGCATCGTCGGCCTCGTCACGACGTTCTGGATGCGCAATGCGCCCGGCTTCTTGTGGTCGCTGCTATCGGCTGTCGTCGCCATCGCCGCCGGTGTCGTGCTGCTGTTTTGGCCGATCAGCGGGACCCTGTCGCTGACCTTCGTCTTGATCGCGTTTTTCCTGATCGAGGGCATCGTCACCATCATGTACGCGATCGATCACCGCAACCAGCTTTCCAGCCGCTGGGGCTGGATGCTGGCGAGCGGAGTAGTCGACCTGATCCTCGCCGGCATCATCTTCGCCGGCTTGCCGGGCTCAGCGGCCTGGGCGCTCGGCTTACTCGTCGGAATCAATCTGCTGTTCGGCGGCACAGCAATGATCGGCATGGCGCTCGCGGCGCGGCCGCACGCCTAGGCCGCGTCATAAGGCAACAGGCGCGGCTCGAACAGCCGCGCGCCCGCTCGCTATTTCGGCGCCAGCATCGTTCTGCCTGCGTGCAGCCAATCGCGGCTGCTGCAGCGCATATATAATAATACTTGCGAATCAACCAGTTGCGACGCTACGCCAAACAAATAACGAGCTGAAACGCCATCGATGGCTCTCTACCAGAAGGCTACGCGGCAAGACGGCTGGCTTTATCAGGCCGAAAATCTCGTTTCCACTCACAGAACAGTGGCGTTTGCTGGTGTCGGCGCAGCCGCGAAAGCCCGCGAAGAGGCCCTTGCGGAGGAGATATCACGCCATTTTCGGGCGCCCAGCGCTGAATATGAAGGCGCGGAGGATACGAGCCCGGTCGAGCTTACAAACGAACGACAGCCAGCGGACCATTGTCTCGATGAGATCGAGCCGCAAGCGGTGCTTTCCAACGAACAAATACTCCATGATCAGGTCGAGGCGCTCGCCGGACAGCTTGCCGCCGTGCAACAGCGAATCGGCGAACTGGAAGCCAACCTCGGCGCGACATACGAGCAGCTTGATTTGCAGGAAAACGAGAACTGCTCGCTACAGACGTCGCTCGATTTGCTGATCGCCGAGAACTCGCGTCTCTCCGGCCGCCTCGCCGAGAGCGAAGCACTGCGCGTTGCCGCCGAAAAAAAACGCGAGGAAGCGCAGCTGAATTTGCGCACGCTCGTCAATGACAAGGCCGCGGCGGAACGCGATGTTGCGGAAGCAATTGATGCCCGCGACGCGGCCGAAAATAAACTCGAAATGCAGCGAACCCTGCTTCGGCTTACCGACAGGCAAATGCAGGAACTGGAGGAATCGCGCTCGACACTGATCGAGGGCACCAGCGAATTGCTGAAAACCTTCGAGACGCGCGACTTGGCTCTCGCCCGCTCCGAAGCGAGAAATGAGGTGTTGGCCGAACGGATCGCGCAACTCGAGACTGCGGTGAAGCTCGCAAGCAAGCCCGAAAAATTTGAAGAACTCAAAAGGCAGTGGGCGCGCCTGGAGCGCGGCCTCATGAAAACTGCGCCGCAGACAACGAGTAGCAACGGCAGCGCGCAGCAACGCGAACCGGCAAACGAGTCCGCGCCGAATGGACAATCCGAACGCGCCCAAAAGCGCACGCCTCAGACGGTGCTCGCCGGGACCATCACGTTCGTGAATGCGCGTTAGCCCGCGTATTCAAAAATCCGGCTCAATGTCCGCTATGCCCTGACACTACTGATTTGTTTCGTTGCCGCGGAGTGACGCGATGGGCCAAAAGCTGAAGTCATCCCGATCCGAGGCGTAGCCGTCTTTTTCATCGATGTAAATCTCCGCTTTTGGACTCTTCTCGCGACGCGGCTCAATTTTATTTGCAACTTGACCCGAGGGGTTTCGCTTTTGCGTTTCGCCATGCCGGATATCCTCTCCCTGATCATGCAAAAATCAACAATTCCGCTCAGCGATTTTTGGGCTAAAACCGGCAGGGTTTTGAGAAACCTCGCCGAGCCATCGCAGTCCATAATCGGCCTTATGCGACAGACACGGTCGCCCTCAACGGCAATCACTATTCGAACGTCCACATCGACGATCTGGTCGATATTCTGGACATCGGCACCCGCACTACGGTGACTACGCCTTTCTGCTGGTATGGAAAGTGATCGCGTAGCCATCGGGATCACGGGCGACGAAAAAACGGCCGAAGGGACCATCGACTGGTGGACCGAGGATAGCTCCACCTCGGGCAATGATCAGGTCGTGAAGTTTGTCCGCATCATCGCAGGCCACCCAGAGGGCAAGGCCTATACCGAGCGGACCGGCTTCTGGAAGAGGATGGAGCGGCTCGCGTAGCGCCAGCGCGATCGGCTGGCTCTTCAGCACCACCGCGCCAGGGGGACTTTGATTCTCTGGCTCAAAGCCGAACACATCCTTGTAGAATTGAGCAGATGCCGCGAGATCGCGCACTTGCAACGCAATGAAGTCGGGACCGATAGGCATTGTCATGACGATGTCGCTCCTTTAATATCAGGTTCCTTATATTAATATCAGGACACTGATATTGCAATGGCTAAAATCAGTGCTCAGGGCGGGGCCGGCTGGATTGGCTACCGTTTGAAAATCACTCAGCATCTGCTCCGGCAGCGGCTTGATGCGGAGCTCTCTGCGGTTGGCATAACCGCCCCTCAGAACGCGGCTCTGTTGGCTATTGCCGATAACCCGCGCATTTCGAATGCTTCCTTGGCCCGGGCGGCATTCGTCACGCCGCAGACGATGCAGGCCATTCTCGTCAACTTGGAGCGAGCGGGTCTGATCGTGCGCAATCCTCACCTCGTCCATGGCCGGATCATCATGACGGAGTTGACGGAGGCGGGGCGGAAGGCTGTGGACGCCGGTACGATTGCGGCAGACGCCGTAGAACGCCAAATGCTTTCCGGAGTTTCCCCGAAAGAGGCGCTTCTCCTCGACAACCTGCTCCGCCGTTGCGCCGCGGCCCTCGAAAGCGTGGGGCGTCTTGAGGGCGCGGGAGATGAATAGACTGATGTCTGCTAATGGAATGGTCCGGCCGTGCTCCTGCCCCGCCAGCGATGGAAGCTGGGAGGGGGCGCTAAAGACAAGGAGCACGCCATGTCTCAGAACCCAAACACTTCGATCGCAGTAGTCGGCATCGATATCGGCAAGAACTCGTTCCACATTGTTGGCCTGGATCAGCGCGGCGCGATCGTGCTGCGGCAGAAGTTGTCACGCGGCCAGATGGACGCGCGATTGGCGAACATGCCGCCGTGCCTGATCGGAATGGAAGCCTGCGTCGGCGCGCATCATCTCAGTCGCAAGCTCAGGGCACTTGGTCACGATGCCCGGTTGATGCCGGCGAGGTACGTGCGGCCCTACTCGAAGGGACAGAAGAACGACTTCCGTGATGCGGAGGCGATCGCCGAAGCGGTGCAGCGTCCGACGATGAAGTTCGTGGCGACGAAGACCGCCGATCAGCTCGACCTGCAGGCCCTGCACCGGGTGCGGGAGCGGCTGGTTAGCCAGCGCACCGGCATCATCAATCAGATCCGCGCCTTCCTGTTGGAGCGCGGCGTTGCGGTGCGGCAGGGGTTAAGGTTTTTGCGTGCCGAGATGCCGCGCATCCTGGCTACACCACCGGATGTGCTGTCGCCTCGCATGGTGCGGATCATCGAGGGTCTGGCTGGCGACTGGCGCCGGCTCGACGAGCGGGTCGAGAGTTTATCGGGCGAGATCGAGGCTGTTGCGCGCCAGGATGCCGGTTGCGAGCGGCTGATGAGCGTGCCTGGCATTGGCCCGATCATCTCCAGCGCGATGGTGGCCGCGATCGGCACTGGAGATGTGTTCTCCAAAGGCCGCGACTTTGCTGCTTGGCTCGGGCTTGTTCCGAAACAAATGTCGACCGGTGACCGCACCATCCTCGGCAAGATATCGAAACGTGGCAATCGCTACCTGCGTGTCCTGTTCGTGCAGGCAGCATGGGTCGTGTTGATCAAGCCTAAGAGCTGGGAGCGCCATGGCCTCAAGCCCTGGATCGAAGCCGCCAAGAAGCGACTGCACCGCAACGTGCTGGCAATTGCGCTCGCCAACAAGTTGGCGCGCATCGCCTGGAGCGTTCTGGCTCATGGCCGGAACTTCGAGGCGAGAAAGATCGACGAGACCGTCGCCCAATCTGCCTGATCCACATTCTGCGCCGACGATCACAGGACCTGCGCAAAAACGAGGAGCCCGCGATGACGTAGTCAGATCGACACGACTTACCCCGCCGAGGTCTGCGAGAGGATGAGAAGAGATGGAGGTTCGGTCTTCCCGGCGCATGCGAACACTGGTGACCCAAATGGCCCGGTCGAGGCCTGTCCGCTAATGAGATCGCACGCGCGCTGATATCCATGATGGCCAGGAGCACGACACGCTCCAATCAGAGGCCGGATACATTGATGCAAGACCGCTTACCGCTATCTCGACGAAGACTTTTGCAACGCACGGCCGGACCATACATCGGGTCACTTTCGACTGATTAAGCCGGTCATGCCTGCCGGTCTATGTCCGCTTCAGTTCGGATTGTTCTCTAATTCCGGGTCTGGGTGTCAAGCTCTCCACGATCATCCTTGCCGGGCCCACTGTTCTCTCCGCGGTAGGGGCAAGCCCTCCGCATGATGGCGTAAGACGACGCTGGTGGATCAATGTTGAAAGCGCGGTCACCCTTTCGGGTGCTCGCAAAAAATCGGACGATCTCACCACCGCCACCGTCCCGGCAGGGACGACTTTTCCCGCCGTGTCGCGGGAACCCTGTGATCTCCTTCTGCGCGTTACGCGGCAACCTTCTTCGTCGACCAATTGAACTCGGTCGCGTCGATCCACATGCGGTGCAGAATGACCGCGAGCTTGCGCGCGACGGCAACCTTGGCCTTGCGAAGCCCATTGCGCTTGGCGAGCTTCGTTCCCCAAGCTTTCAGCGCCGACCATTTCGGCACGCGGGTCAGCAGTACGCCGGCTGCCTCGAACAGATACATGCGCAGCATGCCGTCACCGCACTTTGAGATTGGCCGGACCAGTCGATCTCCCCGGAGGCATGGCGTCGGGTCGTCAATCCGACATAGGCGCCGACACTTCTCGATCGCTTGAAGCGTGTCGGATCATCGATCGTGGCCTTGAAGCAGAGCGCAGTGATCGGACCGACACCAGGTACGGTCATGAACCTGCGGACCTGCACATCATGACGCGCCAGCTTGTGAACCTTACGATCGAGATCGCCGACTTGCTGCTCGATGGCCTTGCGCGCCTCAAGCAACGGCCTGACCGCAGCCACTAGCTCGGGACGGTTCTCGATCAACTCCTCGGCTCGCACCGCAAAGACATTGAACTTGGCGCGGCCGATGACGAGACCGAGGTTCTTGAGAAGGCCACGGATCTGGTTCTCAAGATCGCGCTTTATCTTGACCAGTAACGCCCGGCTCGCCAGCAGAGCTCTGACCGCGTGGCTGTCGAGGTCCTTGACGCGCACCTCCTTGAACCAGCCGGTCTGCATGATACGGGCGATGCCGGCCGCATCATTGCGGTCGCTCTTGTTGATCTGCATCTTGAGTACCGCCTTGGCATGGCGCGCGTCGATGCAGATCACTGGCAAGCCAAGTCGCTTGAGCTCAGTCCATAGCCACGTAGTCGTCGGTCCGGTCTCGATGCCGATCCGTACCGTTCCCTGCGCCTTCGATCTCACGAACGCCGCGATCGCCTCAGGATCAGAATCGACCACGCCCTCTTGTACGATCGATCCCGCCTGATTCACGACGCAGATCGACGTCAGCTTCAACGACACGTCCAGTCCAACATAATATTCCATTGCCGCTCTCCATCGTTGCGAGGCCACATGAGGCTGGCCTCATACGTTCCTGGAGAGCTGATTCCCTGTGCCTTTGTCTGGCTCGATCCCGGAATTACCCCATGTTGCAAAACTCGGCCAGTGAGTGATCAGCCCCAAAAATGGGCAATATCAGAATCCAAATGACCGTTTTCTTGAATCAAAATTCCCCGCTCGGGCCTTGACTTAGAGAAGTCTTCTCCGCTTCAGGGCGCAAAATTGTTTTGCAACACAATCGTTCGAAAAGCGACTGATTGGCCAGTCGTTGATCAGCTGACCTTGTTTATTTAGTCCACGCCCTGATCGGTCGAACCGGCGCGGGAACGGAACCGCGCCAGCCTTCCGTCAGGTCGCGATGTCGCCGGCGTTCTTGCGCGCGATGCCGATCTGTTCGCGCGCTGCGCGCGCCATCAATCCACTGTCGTTGAAGATCGTGACGAAACGAAATCCCATCCCGATCATGCGCGCCGCATAGGCGCCGGTCGCATTGTGGATACCGGCGACCAACCCGCGCTTCGCCGTTGCCGCCACCAGCTTCTCGTAGATCGAAAAAATCTGCGGTTCCTCGCGGTCCAGCACCGGCTTCAAACCAAGCGAGAAGCCGAGGTCGCTCGGGCCGACATAAATGCCGCTGATGCCCGGCACGTCGAGGATGGCATCGATATTGTCGATTGCCTCCTGGGTTTCGATCATCGGCATGACCAGGACTTCATCGTTCGCGATCGACTGATAGGTACTCGCCTCGCCGTACATCGAGGCGCGGATCGGTCCGTTGCTGCGCTTGCCCTTTGGCGGATAGAGGCACGCGTTCGCCAGCGCCTTGGCCTCTTGCGGCGTGTTCACCATCGGGCAGATCACGCCCCAGGCGCCGCCGTCCAGGACTTTGCCGATGATGCCAGGCTCATTCCAGGGCACGCGCACCATCGGCGTCACCGGATGGCCGTTCATTGCCTGAAAGCACTGCACCATCGACAGGTAATCCTGCACGCCGTGCTGCATATCCACGGTGACGCTATCCCAGCCGCACTGGGCCATGACTTCGGCCGAAAAGCCTGACGGGATTGCCAACCATGCGTTGACGCAGGCCTTGCCCGATTTCAGGCGCGCTTTGAGCTTGTTCATGGATTCCCCCTTGCTCTGCCGGACAATATCGGATCGGCGGCGCGGCGGCGAATCCGGGAGGCGCGTCACTCCGCCGGCTGCTGCACGACCCGCGACTTCTCGACGCCGTTGGCAATGAGCGCAATCAAAAGCACCGCGACCAGGAAGCCAAGCGCGATCACCGCGGTGGCGCCGAGCACGAGGTTGAAGCCGCCGCGAGCGTAAAGCAGCGCGATCATCGACACCGCCACGCCCGATACCATGAAGGTGAGGAAATAGCGCACCGCATAGACGCGGCTGCGCCAGGCATCGGCGGTGTAGCGCGCAATGACGAGATCGTTGAGCGTGATCTGGCCGTAGATCGCCGCCATGGTGAAGGCGAGCGCAAATATCAGACTTATGCCGCTCGCATAGGCCGCCCATAGCACGCCGGAGAACTGCATCACCGCTGCGATGGCGAACAGGATGTGCAGTGGAAAGCGTTCGACCAGCCGGCCGACTGTGAGCTGCGCCACCGCCCCGCACAAGAACACCGCGGTGGTCACGCCGCCGACCATCAGCAGCGAGATGCCGTTGCCGACACGCTCATCGACGATCTTCGGCAGCGAGATCGAAATGGTATTGAAGACGAGGCCGGCGCTGAGCGCGACCACAATGAACAGGCCGAATATCATCGCCGCAACGGGCGCCGACAGCACGACGTCCGCGGAAGCGCTGCGTTTCGCCGCGTGGCTCGCCTGATTGGGAACGAGCCAGTAATAGATCGCGCCGCTCGCAATACAAATCAGGCCGGGAACCAGGAACGCGCCGCGCCAGGAGAACGCGGCCGTGAGCGCCGCAGTGATGCCGGCGGCGAGCGACACGCCGATATTGCCGCACACCCCGTTGAACGCCATGGTCCGGCCGCGCAGGGTGGCATTTTCCAGGATCATCGCGGTGCCGACCGGGTGATAGATCGCGGCAAACATGCCGAGCGCGAACAGCGCGATGCCGAGCCAGACCAGCGACGGCGCAAAGGCCGCGGCAACAAGCGACAGCCCGCAGCCCACGTAGAAAGCGACCATCATGTCGCGGCGGCTCCAGCGGTCGCCGAGCCAGCCAGCCGGCAGCGAAAACAGACCGAAGGCGACGAAGGATGCGGTCGCAAGCGCGATCAGCGATGCGTAGGATTCGCCGTAAGCCACCTGCAATTCGATCACCACCGTCGGGTAGATCAGGATCACGAAGTGATCGAGCCCGTGCGCAAGATTCATGAATCCGATCGCAAGCCGCCGGTGTGAGCGGTCGGCGGCATCGGCAGTGGTGAAGCGCTCGGACGTCGAAACATCGGCAGTCATGTCATGATCCTCGGCGGCTGCGTTATATCGCGCTGTCGCACCGCGACATACCCTAAAGCTGCAAGGCAGGTCGGCGGCGATACCGGCCAACCGTCCTTCCCGGCTCATAAGCGGCGTCCGAAGCGAATGTGCCGAGCGTGGCCGGCTCGAGACGTAAGCACCCTCGACCACGGTCCCATTTGGTTGTTAACCTGCGGTTGCGGTGGCTTGAGACGCCTCGGGGGGTGCGTTTCCAGTGTTAGTATTTTGGCGTGCGATTGCTACGGTGTTCACCGTAGCAATGGTGGTTTGTTGTGACGGTATGGATCGGGCCAGCGCCGCTGGGCCGAACGATCCCACTTTTTTGATTTTTGCCGGCACCGATTTGTGGCGCTACGGCGCCTTTCTCTATGGCGGCGCGCTGTGGTCGCCGGCCGGTGTGGATAAGAGCGGCTTCACCGGTATTCGGTAGCAAACTCACCTTCTGGGTACCGGGGAGCTAAATGATTGAAAAGCCCAAGCTGGAACGCAAAGCGCCGAAAGCAAAAAACGCACTAGCGAGCGCACCGAGAGCCACGACACCAGTCAATATGAGGTACTTGCACCAGAAACGCTCCTCTTTGCCGTAATGTGCGCGCTCTTCGGCGTTCCACTCTTTTGTCATTCGTTGGGCCGTGGCGGCTGCGTTAGTTTTGTTATCGGCTGGAGCTTGTGCGTAATATCTGGAGCTATCTTTCTCATACGGGTCATACAATTGACCGCACAGGAAGGCCACCCGATCCCAACGACGGCTATTATCAAATTCCAAAGATCACTTTCTCTGAGCACGTCTCCGCCGCCCCCGGGATTGACGCCTCAGCAACGTGCTATCGCGGCACCAAAAATATCGGCGTTCTCGCGATTGTTGTACCGGAACTGAAACTCCGCAACGTACAGC
>CAWFBB010000012.1:0-226700 GCA_963813825.1 uncultured Alphaproteobacteria bacterium | reverse complement strand
AACGGTGCACGCCGAGTTGCACAAACGTCTCCACGGTCACGACATCCTACCGGAAGGATTCGAGAAGATGCGACCGTTTCAGCGCTGGAACGGTGCATAGACCGAAGCCGGACAAGATATGGGGCCTTATGCCGGTGAAGAGCGCCTCACTGTCCGATTGTCACTTGCCTGTTCGCAAATCGCCAAACGCATCCTCCAACCGCACAAGAGCTTCCTCGAGGATCGGACGCGGCGTAGCAAAGTTAAAACGCAACCATGTCGCACCGCCGGGCCCGAACTGCTCACCTGGGCTGACAAAGATGCGCGCGCGGTTTTTGATCCTGGAGGCAATTTCCTCGGGCGCCAGCTTGGTTCCGGAAAAATCGACCCACGCCAGATACGTGGCGTCGAGATGCATCGAGCGTGCGCCGGGCGCTGCAGCCTGGATTCGCGCATCGAACAAATCGCGGTTCTTGGTGAGATAAGGCAGCAATGCATCGAGCCACATCTCACCGGTGCACCAAGCCGCCTCAGTCGCGATCATGCCAAATCTGTTGTAGGAACCAAGGCCGCTCGCCGCGATGCGCGCGTCAAGACGACGCTTCAATGCGGTGTTTGAGGTGATGCACGCGCCGACATGGGCACCAGCAAGATTAAACGTCTTCGTCGCGGCGACGCATGTTATCAGACGATCCGCGATCTCAGGAGCGGCGGCCATTGTCGGTGTGTGCTTCGCGCCGTCGAAGGTGAGATCGCAATGGATCTCGTCGGAAACCAGAAACAAATCGCGCTCGGCGCATAATAGCGCCAGCGCGCGAAGTTCGGCGGCCGACCAGACGGTTCCGCCGGGATTGTGGGGGCTGCATAGGAATACGACTTTCGTTCGCGGTGTCAGCTTCCGGCGCAGCGCATCGAGATCCATCGCGTAGCGCCCCGCGGTCTCGACAAGCTGAACATCGAGAATACGCCTTTCGTTGGCGACAATGATCTTCCGAAATGCGTGATAGGCGGGTGGAAAGACGACGACTTCATCCCCCGGCGCACTCACGGCCAGGATAAGACCCAGCCCGGAAACAATTCCGGGCGTTGGGCTCACCCAAGTGGGATCAATCTGCACGCCGTGACGGCGCCCCATCCAGTCAGCGAGCGCGGCCGCCCAGCTGCCCGTGTCGGCGTAATAGCCGTGGACTGCGCGCTGGATCTCGGCAGTAAGCGCTGACGTCACACCGGGTGGAGCGGCGAAATCCATGTCCGCCACCCACATCGGAATCGCATCCGGCGACCCGATGCCCGAAAGACGTGTGATATTGTCCCACTTCGAAGCGTGTGTGCCGCGACGCTCGATAACGCGGTCGAAATCGAACATGAGATTTCGGCTCCCAGGGTTTGGCGTGAACACTATTTGAGGTTGCAGAAATGCGTCCCTGGCCCCGTCCCAACCGGGACCAGGAAAGCGACGCGTGGATAGAAGACCTCTCAATATAGACACTCAGCCTGACGCAAATTGCTGTCAACGCGTCACCGAAAGATTTTTTCTTCGGGGACTACGCAGCAACTGGGCCGGCTCAGGACGCAATTCGGATCGCACCCGTCTCCACCCCAAATTCTCACTTCGCCTCGACTTCGAGCGATCGCTTTAGCCAGTCGCTTACCATCGCCCGCCAAAATCGCACACTCCGCGCGCGCCATTAGCGCCTTATTCGCCGTGCCGTGGTGAGATTGCACCATGCGCACCATCGCCAGTTTTGCCGCGCTCGCGATCGCCGCCGGCATCATCATTCCCCGTTACGCCTCGCAGGCCACCGTCGGCCATGCGGCGCCGGCCCTGATGGCCGCGCAGCCGATGGCGGCAACGGCGCAGTCGCCGCAACCGGCAGCGTACGACTCGCGTTCGGTGATCGTGCCGCGCAACGCGCAAGGCCATTTCCAGATCGACGGCCAGGTCGACGGCCGCCGCCTGACTTTCATGGTCGACACCGGCGCCTCGGTGATCGCCCTGACCGCGGAAGACGCAGCGTCACTCGGCATCCATCCCTCGCCCAGCGACTTCACCGCGATGGTCAGTACCGCGAACGGCACCGTGCGCGCCGCACCGGTCGAACTCGGCATGGTCGAGATCGAGGACATTACCATGCACAATGTCTCGGCCTTGGTGATGCCGGACGGCGCGCTGAGCCAGAACCTGCTCGGCATGTCGTTTCTGTCGCGCCTGCACCGCTGGGAGTTCGCCGACGGCAAGCTGGTGCTGGAGCAGTAGCGCCTGTCATCGTCCGCCTCCCACATTGTCATCATCCGCGCAGGCGGATGATCCGGTATTCCGTGCCAACCGAGATCAGCATCCGATATCTCGGTAATTACTGGATGCCCCTCCTTCGCGGGGCACGACAGCGACGCAACCATTCCGGTCCGCCGCTGTTTAAGCTATTGCTGTCGGGGTTTCGATTCGGACAAATTTCAATGTTTCCCAAGCCAAAGCCTGCGCTCAAGCCGAATACCTATGCGTACGAATCCGAGCCGATGGTGAAGGCCACCGGCTTCCGCGAATATGACGCGCGCTGGCTGTTCGGCAGCGAGATCAACCTGATGGGCGTCGAGGCGCTGGGCATGGGCTTGGGCACGCTGATCGCCGAGCTTGGCGTCAACCCGCAACTCGTCACCGGCCACGATTTCCGCTCCTATTCAGCGTCGATCAAGATGGCGCTGGTCAACGGCCTGATCGCGGCCGGCGTCCAGGTTAAGGACATCGGGCTGGCCCTGACGCCGATGGCCTATTTCGCGCAATTCGATCTCGACGTGCCGTGCGTCGCCATGGTCACGGCGTCACATAATGATAACGGCTGGACCGGCGTGAAGATGGGCGTCAACCGCCCGCTCACCTTCGGCCCCGACGAAATGGCGCGATTGAAAGACATTGTGCTCGGCGGCGCATTCAAGGCCAAGTCTGGCGGCGGTTACGAATTCATCGCGGATTTTCCGGCGCGCTACATCGCCGACCTCACCAAACGGCCGAAGCTCAAGCGGCGGCTGAAAGTCGCGTGCGCCTGCGGCAACGGCACCGCCGGCGCGTTCGCGCCGCAGGTGCTGGAAGCGATCGGCTGCGAGGTGGTGCCGCTCGATTGCGAACTCGATCACACTTTCCCGAACTACAATCCCAACACCGAAGACATGAAGATGCTGCACGCCATGCGCGACGCCGTGCTGGCCAACAAAGCCGACGTCGGGTTGGGCTTTGACGGCGACGGCGACCGCTGCGGCGTCGTCGACAACGACGGCGAGGAGATTTTCGCCGACAAGGTCGGCGTCATGTTGGCGCGCGATATTTCAGCGAACCACAAGAACGCGCTGTTCGTCGCCGACGTCAAATCAACCGGCCTGTTCATGACCGATCCAGTGCTGATCAAGAACGGCGCCAAAACCGATTACTGGAAGACCGGCCATTCTTATATGAAGCGCCGCGTCAACGAGATCGGCGCGATCGCCGGCTTCGAGAAATCCGGGCATTTCTTTTTCAACAAGCCGTTCGGCCGCGGTTATGACGACGGCCTGATCTTCGCATTCGCGGTTTGCGACATGCTCGACCGCAATCCGGGAAAGAGCATGGCGGACTTGAAGAACGCGCTGCCGAAAACCTGGTCGTCGCCGACGATGTCGCCGCACTGCGCCGACGAGACCAAATACGCCGTGGTCGACGAGGTGGTGAAGCACTTCGAGGCCGAGCACAAGAACGGCGGCAAGGTCGCCGGCCAGCCGATCCACGATCTCGTCACCGTCAACGGCGTGCGCGTCACAGTGGAGGACGGCACCTGGGGCCTGGTGCGCGCCTCATCGAACAAGCCGGAACTCGTCGTTGTCGTCGAAAGCCCGGTCTCGGAAGCGCGCATGCGCGACATGTTCAAATCGGTCGACGCCGTCCTGCGCACGCATAAGGAAGTCGGCGAATATAATCAGACGATTTGACGCCTGAGGCCGCAGTTTAGCGTCCGCGATTATTGTCGCGACAAGGTTGTATGGGGAAATCCCTACTCGCTGCGTGGAACTCGTTCGAGTTCCAACCTATCCAACCCGGACGGAAAGATGTTATAGCTGGCTGGGCTTTCCACCGCGAGAATCACCGCGATGAAAAGAGTTGGCACGGGCGAGGCCAGAATTCCCGGTCTTCGCAACATTCCGGATACCGCCGCTTATCCTGTCGAGCTCCTGATCATCGCAGCCAGCTACGCCGGCGTCGCGGAGCTCGGGCAATTTCTGCCGGCGCTCAATTACACTGCGACGCCATGCTGGCCGCCGACCGGCTTTGCGCTCGCCCTCGTCCTCCTATGTGGCTATCGCATCTGGCCGGCGATCCTGCTTGGATCGTTGTCCTCGAGTGCGCTTGTGTGGCTGAATTCCGATGCCGGCGGGGCGCCATCTGTCCTGGCGGCCGGCGCGGTCGGGATCGGCACCGTTCTCGCGGCGTTGGCAGGCGCGTGGCTGATTAATCGCTGGTCCCAAGGCTGCAAGACGTTCGCAACTCTTTCTGGCATCGCGCGGTTTGCGCTGATTGCTTTTGTTCCGACCGCGATGACAAGCTCGGTCGCCGCCATCGCGGGTTTGATTCTTGCCGATGGCGTAAGCCCCGATTATGCAAAATGGGCGACCTGGTGGCTGGCGGACGCAGCCGGCACTCTGCTCGTCACTCCGACTGTCGTGCTTTGGGCGACGATGTCGCTTCGCCCGATGTCCAAATCCGGCATGTTGGAAGCAGCCGCCGTTTTCATTCTCGCCAGCGCCATCGGGACTGTTGCATTCAGCCCCGTGTTCGGCAGCATGCTCGACGGCCTGCAGCCGCAGCAAAACCTGCTCGGCTTTCTTGTTTTGCTGCCATTGACGTGGGCTGCTTTGCGCGGAAATCAAAGAAACGCCGCGACGGCCGCGCTGATCTTTTGCGGAACCGCGATTTGGGGGTTGTCAGAGAGCGACGGCGCATTTTCGCAAACGGACTTGAACGCCCCGCTGCTGTTGCTGGCGCTTTCAATCGGCGCACCGCTGTCGGCGCTCGCTGTGAGCGCCGTCATCGCCCGACGCCGCGACGCGGAGGCAAATCTGGCGTTCGAAAGGGACCAGTTGAGCCGCCAATTGGCGCAGACCAGCCTTGCACTCGAAAGCTCGCGGCGGCTTTTCCAGATTTTGATGGACGGCATCGCCGACTACGCCATTTTTGTGCTCGACACGACGGGGCACGTCGCGAGCTGGAATGGCGCTGCGAAGCAGATCGTCGGCTACACCGCCGAAGAAATCGTCGGCCAGCATTTTGGAATATTTTACCGGCCGGACGAGCGCCGCACAGGCGAGCCGAGCCGCGCCCTCGAAATAGCCCTGCAACGGGGAAAGCATGAAGTCGAGGGATGGCGCATCAGAAAGAACGGCACGCTGCTGTTCGTTACCGGCTCGATCACTTCGATGCGCGATAAAAGCGGAAATCTGGTCGGCTTTGCCAACATCCTGCGCGACGCAACCGAACGCCGTGACACGCAGGAAAAGCTGGTCGAGGCCCGAGAACAACTCGTGACGTCGCAAAAAATGGAGGCGATCGGCAAGCTGACCGGCGGTATCGCGCACGATTTCAACAACCTGCTGATGATCATCGGGGGCAATGCCCAGACCTTCAAGCGCCTGCTCGACCCGAAATTGCCGCGGGCCATCGAGGCTATCCAGACGGCGGCGAAACGCGGTGAAAGTCTGACGCGCCAATTGTTGACCTTCGCCCGGCGGCAGCATCTCAGCCCGACGGTGGTCGATCTGAATGATTGCATCAGAGGCATGCGCACGATGATCGAAAGCTCGCTGCGTGGGAACATCGTGTACAACGAACAGATCGACTCCGACGTTCGGCCGATCAAAGTCGACCTTGCCGAATTGGAGCTGGCAATCGTCAACATCGCCGTGAATGCCCGCGACGCCATGCCCAGCGGCGGAACTTTCACTGTGACGATCGGCAACGTGACGAGTAATTACGACGAGGCTCATCCCGATAAGGAATTCGCGGCGATCGAGTTCGGCGATACCGGCACAGGTATTCCTCCGGATCTTCTGTCGAAGATTTTCGACCCGTTTTTCACGACCAAGGAAGTCGGCAAGGGCACCGGCCTTGGGTTGTCGCAGGTTTACGGTTTCGCCCATCAATCCGGCGGAATGGTCATGGCGGACAGCAAGGTCGGCAAAGGAACGAAGATCACGCTCTATTTGCCGTCAATTGCCGAAAATGAGATCGTCATTGGGGGCGATACCGCTGCGGAAGCAGCACATCCGCAACGCCCCGCGGTCCTCATCGTCGACGACAGCGCCGAGGTGGCGGAGGTGACGTCGTCGCTTTTCGAGCATCTCGGTTATGAGACCGTCTATCGCGAGTCGGCCGACGCCGCGCTGAAACTGCTGGCAAACGGTACCAAGTTCGATCTCGTCTTCAGCGACATCGTCATGCCGGGGACAATCGACGGCGTCGGACTCGCCAGCGAAATCCGCTCGCAGTATCCGAATCTGCCGGTGATCCTGACCACCGGCTACAGCGATGCCGCGGGAGCCGCGCCGGCAAACCTGCGAATACTGCGCAAGCCCTTCGATTCCGATGCGCTCAGGGGCTTTATCGAGGAAGCGACTGACGCGCACGTGGGCAACTAAGGCGTGGCGCCGCTCATTTTATTGCTGCGGCGCAAAAATACGTGGGAACGTGTGTCCCTAATGCGAATTGTAGGTACGTCAAAAGACGTATGGGAATCGGGGTATGTCTTTGCGTGAGTCAGCAGCCTGCTACCGGCTGTACGCTGTTTATTGCGCGGAACTTGCGCAGGGGGCCGCGGAACCGGGGCGCAAACTGGCGCTTTTCGATCTTGCCCAGGCTTGGACCCGGCTAGCGGATCAGGTCGATAAGAGCGAACAGAACGCCGCGGAATGCGCTGAGGCGACAGGTTCCGACGGCTCGGCCGAGACCGGCAGCAATCACGCGATTTGATAGACGTCCATTTCCATTGCGCCCGGGAACATGGTCCGCCAGGTTTGCAGGAAGGTCTGCATACGGACATCGCCCGCCAGCCGCTGGCGGTTGAGTTCCCAGCCTTGGTCCGCCTCGTATTCGATTTCCTGGATGAATTTCGCCGGATCGTCGACGTTTTGCAGGAGCCGCACCTGGGCGTTGCCGAATGCCTGGTAGAACGGCGCCGCGGCCTTGATCATGGCGATGTAGTGGGTGGTATCCGTGGCCGGCAGCGTGAACCGCATTTGCAGCGTTCGGCGAACTTTCGGGTCATCGTTGCTCATCGCCCAAATCCTGTTTGCGAGAACCTATTTTATCGTGTCGCGAAACTTGTGCCCCGGATAGACGCCGAGAATCCTCAGAGTTTTCGGTTGCGAAACAAATTCCAGCTCTTCCAGCGCCAGCTCCAGCGCGCGTTGCTTCGGATGACCTTGCACATCGGCGTAAAACTGCGTGGCGGCGAAACTGCCGCCGACCATATAGCTTTCAAGCTTGGTCATGTTGACGCCGTTGGTGGCGAAGCCGCCGAGCGCCTTGTACAGCGCCGCCGGGATGTTGCGAACCTGAAAGACAAAAGTTGTCACGACACGTTTTTCCGAGCGGCCCGGCCACTTCGGTTTGCGCGACAATACGACGAACCGCGTGGTGTTGTGCTTGGCGTCGGCGACGTTCCTCTTGAGAATTTTCAGCTTATAGATTTTCGCCGCCAGCGTCGTCGCCAGCGCCGCCCGCGTGACGTCACCGGATTCGGCAACCTCGCGCGCCGCGCCGGCGGTATCGGCGGCGACCACCGCCTTGACGCGGAGCTGGCGAATGATGTTGCGGCACTGGCCGAGCGCATGAACGTGGCTCTCCACGGTTTCGATATTGCGCAGCGTCGCGGTCTTGAGCGCCATCAATTGATGTTGCACCGGCAAAAAATACTCGGCCACGATGTGCAGCCCCGATCGCGGCATCAGGTGGTGAATGTCCGCCACCCGGCCAGCCACCGAATTGTCGATCGGGATCATGGCTAGTTTGGCGCGGCGGGTGCGCACCGCGGCGAACGCATCCTCGAATGTCGGACAGGGTAGCGGCTCGTAGCTCGGATAGGCTTCGGCGCAAGCAATGTGCGAATTGGCGCCCGGTTCGCCCTGGAAGGCGATCATCTTGCGTGTGCTCATAATCCGCTTGCTAGATTTTATTCTTGAGCATGATCATTTGCGGAAGGCCGGAGGCTACTTCTCCAGGCCATGATCTAGCATGGCCCGGGCGGTTTCCAAATCCTCCGGCGTATCGACGCCAAGCGGCACTGTATCGACGATCGCCACGTCGATGCGCATGCCGCCCTCGAGCGCGCGTAGCTGCTCGAGCTTCTCGCGCTGTTCGAGCGGCGACGCCGGCAGCTTGACGAAGCGTTCGAGTGCCGTGCGGCGGTAAGCGTAGAGGCCGATATGGTGGTAGAGCGGCCCGTCGCCCGCCGGTACCGTGGCGCGCGAGAAGTACAGCGCTCGTAGCCGCGACGGTCCAATAGGCGTGCCGGCGATCTTGACGACGTTGGGATTGCCGCGCTCGGCGGGCTTGGTGATTTCGGCCGCCAGCGTCGCGATATCCACCGCCGGGTCGGCGAGCGGACCCAGCGCGGCAGCAATGTGAGCCGGATCGATCGTCGGCAGATCGCCCTGCACATTGACGATGATTTTCGCCTCACCGTGCGGGTCGGCGGCGCCCAGCGCCTCAAAGATGCGGTCCGAGCCCGAGGCGTGATCCGCCCGGGTCATCACCGCACGGCCGCCCGACTTATCCACCGCCGCCGCGATCTCGGCCGAATCCGTGGCAACCACGACTGGGCCGAGCTTCGCCGCCAGCGCCCGTCGCAAAACATGCACAACCATCGGCAGGCCCGCGATTTCGGCCAGCGGCTTGCCGGGTAGCCGGGTCGAGGCCATCCGGGCGGGAATCAGGATCAAAACGTCGGCCATCGCAGGCGGCTTATACGTGTTGCAAGACGCGCGGCAAACCGGCTATTTGTGCACTGCCCACCTCGCCGGCTCCGGAGCCATTTCCCGATGAATTCGTTCGAACTCAACAAAGTTCTTGGCGCCGTGCTGGGAACCTGCCTCGTCCTGGTCGCCATGCACATCGCCTCGGGGGCGATCTTTACGCCGACCGTCCCGGCCAAGCCGGGTTACGAGATCGAAGTGAAAGCGGAGCAGCCTGCCGAGGGCGCGGCGCCGGCAGCCGCGGAAGTGCCGATCGAGACCCTGCTGGCCAGCGCCTCGCCGCAGGCCGGGCAGTCAAGCGCGAAGGTCTGCCTGACCTGTCACAATCTGGCCAAAGACCAAGGGAGCAAGGTCGGTCCGGATCTTTATGGCGTCGTCGGCCGCCCCGTCGCCTCCGTGGCGGGCTTCAACTACTCATCCGCGTTGAAAGGGCTGGGCGGCAACTGGACCTTCGATGCCCTGAACAAATGGCTCAGTAATCCGCGCGGCGACGTGCCCGGCACGCTGATGACCTTCGGCGGCATCGGGAGCGAGAAGCAGCGCGCCGACATCATCGCCTTTCTCAATTCGAATTCCGACAGTCCGCTGCCGCTGCCGAAGGCGGCCCAGGCTGCGCCCGCCAACTCCGGCCCGGCTGCCCGCTCCCCGCCCCGCCGCCGCGCCAACGCGCCGCTGCCGCAAACCAATTCGCCGCCCGCCGGCCAGAGTTCCGCACCGCCCGCCGCAGCCGAAGCCACAGTAGGCGCCTGCGCGTATTCGACCGCACGCGGATGTGAAGTCCATTTCGTCGCGGCGCGCGCCGGCACGCTGGCGCCGCGTTTGAAAAGCACATAATCACCGGTTCGATTTTCGCGTTCTTCGCAATTGATTGGAGCGCCGGGTGAACCGCCGATCGCTGTTGCAATCAACCCTGCTCGCGCTTGCCGCTCGCGGGCTTCCGCTGCCGTTCTCGGCAACCCCCGCGCAGGCGCAGGACAAAAACTGGCGGCACGGCCTGTCGCTGTTCGGCGACCTGAAATACCAGCCGGGATTTGCGCGCTTCGATTACGTCAACGCCGATGCGCCGCAAGGCGGCACAGTGCGACAGATCGCGATTGGCACGTTCGACAACTTCAACCTTGTGGTCGCCGGCGTGAAGGGTACGCTCGCCGACAGCATCGAGATCATCTACGACACGTTGCTGACGTCCGCACTCGACGAAGTCACGAGCGAATACGGGCTTCTTGCCGAGGCAGTGAGTTATCCAGACGATTTCTCCTCGGCCACCTATCGGCTGCGCGCCGAAGCAAAGTGGCACGACGGCGCGGCGATAACGCCCGAGGACGTGATTTTTTCGTTCGAAGCGTTTCGGAAATACAGTCCGCAGCGATCCGCTTACTACCGTCACGTCGCCAAGGTCGAAAAGACCGGCGATCGCGAGATCACGTTCTATTTCGACGCGCCCGGCAACCGCGAACTGCCGCAGATCGTCGGCGAGCTGACGGTATTGCCCAAGCATTGGTGGGAGGGCGCCGACAACAACGGCAAGAAGCGCGATATCGGCGGGACCACGCTCGAACCGCCGCTCGGCAGCGGCGCCTATCGGATCAAGGAATTCTCGGCCGGCCGCACCATAGTGTACGAACGCGCCCCCGATTATTGGGGTCGCACCATCAACGTCAATGTCGGCCGCGACAATTTCGACGAATTGCGCTTCGAATATTTCCGCGACACCACCGTGGCGCTCGAAGCTTTCAAGGCTGATGCTGTCGACTGGCGATCCGAGAACAGCGCCAAGGACTGGGCCACTGCTTACGATTTTCCGGCGGTGACCGACAAGCGCGTAGTGCTCGAGGAATTTCCCATCAACAATTTCGGCTTGATGCAAGCCTTCGCGTTCAATATCCGCCGTGCCAAATTCCAGGACCCGCGCGTCCGTCTTGCTTTCAATTACGCGTTCGATTTCGAGGAAATGAACAAGCAGATTTTCTATAACCAGTACACCCGCATTTCGAGCTATTTCCAGGGCACCGAGCTCGCCTCGAGCGGCCTGCCCACAGGCCGCGAACTCGAACTGCTCGAAACCGTGCGCGATAAGGTGCCCGCCGAGCTGTTCACCACAGCCTACGGCAATCCGGCCGGCGGCAATCCCGAGACCGTACGCAACAATCTGCGCGAGGCGCTACGGCTCTTCAAGGCGTCCGGCTACGAGATCCGCAACGAGCAACTGGTGGACAGCAAGACCGGCACACCCTATGCGGTCGAATTCCTCGCCAACGAACCGAATTTCGAGCGCATCTTCCTGTTCTACAAGCCATCGCTCGCCCGCCTCGGCATCGGTGTGACGGTGCGCACCGTCGACGACGCGCAATACGAAAACCGGCTGCGCAGCTGGGATTTCGACGTCATCACCGAAGGCTGGGGCGAATCGCTTTCGCCGGGCAACGAGCAGCGCGGCTATTGGGGCTCGCAAGCCGCCGACGAGCCGGGCTCGCGTAACACGATCGGCATCAAGAACCCGGCGGTCGATGCCATGATCAATGCTGTCATCTTTGCCAAGAACCGCGACGATCTGGTCGTCGCCACCCATGCGCTCGACCGCGTGCTGTTGTGGAACCACTACGTCGTGCCGCAATGGACCTACGGCAAAATGCGCAGCGCACGTTGGGACCGCTTCAGCCATCCCGATCCGCTGCCGAAATACGGCGCGTCGGCGTTCCCGACAGTCTGGTGGTGGGACGCCGACAAGGCCGCCAAGGCGGGTACGCACTCGTGATTCGCCTCACGCGGCGGCGCATGCTCGCACTGGCAGCCACCGCAACGGGGTTTGTAGCGTTGCGCGGCAGATCGCGAGATGCGCGTGCCGATGGCGCCATCGAATCCCACGGCATGTCCGCGTTCGGCGATCTGGCCTATCCGGCGGACTTCCCGCACTTCCGTTACGCCGATCCAGCCGCGCCGAAGGGCGGCATATTCTCGCAGATCGGACCTGACCGGCAATTCAATCAGAATTTTCTCACCTTCAATTCACTCAACAGCTACATCCTCAAAGGCGATGCGGCGCAGGGCATGGAACTGACGTTCGCCGCATTGATGGTGCGATCCGGCGACGAGCCCGACGCCATGTATGGCCTGGCCGCCGAGAAAGTGCGGCGCTCGGTCGACGGTCTGACCTACCAGTTCTTCATCCGGGCGACGGCCAAATTCCACGACGGCACGCCGCTCACCGCCCACGACGTTGCCTTCTCACTGAATATCCTCAAAGCCGAGGGCCATCCGCTCATCACGCAATCGCTGCGCGATTTTTCCGGCGCCACGGCGAACGACGACAGCAGCGTCACGGCGACATTTGCGCCGAAACGCGGACGCGATGTGCCGCTATTGGTTGCCGGATTGCCTATTTTTTCGAGAGCCTATTACACCGCCAAGCGGTTCG
Organism: uncultured Alphaproteobacteria bacterium; assembly: GCA_963813825.1. Lineage (GTDB taxonomy): Bacteria > Pseudomonadota > Alphaproteobacteria > Rhizobiales > Xanthobacteraceae > BOG-931. Next base: position 214,315 of record CAWFBB010000012.1, on the reverse strand, counting down.
ACGAATCGACGCTAGACGTGCCGCTCGGCTCGGGCGCATACAAAGTCGGCCGCTTCGACGCCGGCCGCTATATCGAATACGAGCGCGTCAAAGATTGGTGGGGCGCCGATCTGCCGGCCGCGCGTGGCCAGAACAATTTCGACATCGTGCGTTTCGAATTCTACCGCGACCGCGATGTTGGATTCGAGGGCTTCACCGCCGGGAATTACCTGTTCCGGGAGGAGTTCACGTCGCGGACCTGGGCGACACGCTACGATTTCCCCGCCATGAAGGACGGGCGGGTTAAACGCGACACCTTGCCCGACGACACGCCGTCCGGTGCGCAAGGCTGGTTCATCAATACGCGGCGACCGAAGTTCTCCGATGCACGGCTGCGCGAAGCGCTCATCGATGCCTTCGACTTCGAATGGACCAACAAGACGATCATGTACGGTTCCTACGATCGCACGATTTCGGTATTCCAGAATTCCGACATGATGGCGAAAGGATCGCCGGACGCGGGCGAGCTGGCACTCCTGGCGCCGTTTCGCGACAAGCTCCCGGCGGAAGTGTTCGGCGAGCCGTATGTTCCGCCCGTGTCCGATGGCAGCGGACAGGATCGCGCCCAGTTGCGTAAGGCGGCGCAATTGCTCAACGATGCCGGCTGCATCATCGCCAACGGCAAGCGCGTGCTGCCGAGCGGTGAACCGATCACGATCGAATTCTTGATCGATGAGCAGTCGTTTGAGCCGCATCACGCGCCGTTGATCAGAAATCTGGCGACGCTCGGCATCGGCGCCACCGTGCGGGTCGTCGATCCGGTGCAATACCAGGCGCGGCGCGACGACTTCGACTTCGACATCACCATCGACCGATTCAGCTTTTCGGCGACACCGGGCGATTCACTGCGCTCATATTTTTCTTCGCAGGCCGCGGCACTGAAGGGCTCCAACAACCTCGCCGGCATCGCCAACCCGGCGGTCGACGCCCTCGTCGATGCCATCATCGCCGCCGACACGCGGACCGCGCTTGTCACCGCTTGCCGCGCACTCGACCGCGTCGTGCGCGCCGGCCGCTATTGGATTCCACAATGGTACAAGGCGTCGCATTGGATCGCGTATTGGGACGTTTTCGGCCACCCGCCGGCGCAGCCACGCTATTTTCGCGGTATTCCCGACACCTGGTGGTATGACTCCGCCAAGGCGGCAAAAATGCCCAAGGCCGGATAGACATGCGACGAATATTCGGCGGCATGTATTGGCCGCCTGCATTGCTCGGAATCTTGGTCGCGATGACCTGCGTTGCCGGCGCAGTATGGCTGGCTTTGGAGCATTTCAATCCTGCGCCACCATCGACCATTACGATTGCAACAGGCTTCAAAGGCGGCGCCTACGAGTTCTTCGCCCAGCAATATCAGAAAATACTCGCCCGCGACCACGTAACTCTGAACATAAAACTCACGAGTGGCACTTCGGACAACATAAGACTTTTGGAAGACCCGCAGTCGGGTGTCCAGGTCGCCTTTGTGCAGGGGGGAACTTCGAACAGCAAGCAAGCGCCAGACCTGCTGTCATTGGGGCGCGTCGACTATCAGGTCTTTTGGATATTTTATCGTGGCACGGAGACTTTGGACCACCTGACGCAGCTCAAGGGCAAACGCATTGCGGTGGGATCGGAGGCCGTTGTGGCTCTCCAAATCCTCGCTGCAGCCGGCGTCAATTCCGAAAGTGCAACGCTGTTGCCTCTTGCTGGGCCGGCCGCGGTCAAGGCACTGATCGATGGCGAACTCGACGCCATAGTCCTCGCACTGGCGCCAAATGTCTCGTCGATCCTGCTGCCTTTGTTTCAAGATCCCAATATCCGGCTGATGAACATATCTCAGAGTGAGGCGTTGACGCGAGTTTTTCCATACCTTGTTCGACTGGTCCTGCCGCAAGGGGTGGTCGATCTTGAAAGGAATATTCCGTCGCTCGACGTAAACCTCATCGGAACGACCAACGCCGTTGTTGTACGGCAAGACCTTCATCCGGAAATAATCGATCTATTGGCGAAAGCGCTGGTGGAAGCGCACGGCGGCGTAGGGGTTTTTCAACACGCCGGTGAATTTCCCAGTCAAACCGATCCGGAATTCCCGGTGGCTGATGGTGCTCGCGAATTATACAAAAACGGCCCGTCCTCCTTGAGCAAATATTTGTCCTTCGCGACGATCAGTCTCATCAAGAAGGTCATCGCGGTCCTGCTGTCGTGCGCCGTGATTCTGGTGCCCTTTTCAAATTTCCTGCCTAAGCTGACCAGATGGTTTGTTCGTGATCGGATGCTCCATTTGTATCGTCAGATCAGGAGCGTCGAGACGAACATGCTCGCCGAGCTCACCGTGTCGCAGCTCGACACACTGCAATCCGAACTTGAGAAAATCGATAAGTCGGCAAATGATTTGGGAGTGCCGATACGGCATTCCGACCTGTTCTTCGAACTCAAGAACCACATTCACGTCGTACGCCAGCGTCTGGGCTTGCGCCGCGCCGCTTTGCAAAAGTGATATAGGCGGCGCGCGGCGGATGTGAGCGACTCGGGCACGGCGTCCGCCGAAGGCGCGAACCAGCTGCTGTGTCCGCTACGGCCGGCCGAAGTCGGCGTGCGATCAATGCAGCGCGCCGCAAGAACGCAGGTAATCGGAGCGCTCACCCCGCAAAGTTTCGACCGCAGACGATGGGTTGGACATGCAATAAACGAAATGCGCCTGAAAAGCCTGCGACCAGCGATTTCCTTTCATGCCGCCCGCGCAGGCCGGGATCGCGAGCCCGGTTTCCACCTGATCGAGCGTGGCGTGAGCGTAATCCTGGCAGTATGCAGCATCGGCAGCACGCGCGGCGAGTGGCCCTAAAACGACCAGCGCAGATGCCAATACCGACACGGTGATCAATCCTTCAAGCGCATAGCGACGTGTAGCCATTTAAAACGTTCCTTATGAACTCGCTCAGGCCTCTGAATAACAAATCTTGTGCCGAAGCAACATGCCGCACCTGTTGATTCGGATCAAGGAAACGTGAAACTCAGGCGGCATACTCTAAGAGGCCGCTATAGGATTCCGCAGTGGTACCATGGTCGCATTGGATTACCTGCCAAGCGTCTTCGGGCCACCCGCCAGCGCAGCCGCGCTATTTTCGCAGCCGCCGCTCTTCTCAGCAAGCAGCAACCAAGTCATTGAACGATATCGTTCTCGTCAGTACGAAAAACACCTAACAGTCGCTGCCACCATCCCCGACGATTTTGAGATTCATGTTTTTTCGGCTTCGCCGTCCACTCTCGCGCCAGATTCTGCGCCTCGGCGATCTGCCCCGGAGACATTTCATCCTGGCGTGACGCGTTCTCGAACCAATTTTCTGCAAGACCGAGCAATGCTAAACGGTCAGTCTCGGTTTTAGCCTCAAGTGCCAACCGATCGTATTCTTCAGCTATTTTGCGGTATTCCTCGGAGGTGGACATGGGATGTTCCCCGTAGTCACGGGCTCGAGCCTTATTCCAGCACGACGCCCACCATGCCTGATTTAATACTTCGCATGACGATTTCCTAGGAACCCAAAAGCCCGGTTCCGTTGCGCCTTGGGCCCAGGCGGACGGGGAGACATGACTGCGCACAGCGCCATAAGGTGCCGTAATGCGGTAATTCAGGCGCCGATCCTGGATCCAGCCGCTTTTCTTTTGCCACCGAATCACTGCCTTGATTGAGCAGCGCATTCCGCGCTCTTCGGAGGGAAGCAATTATGGCGCTGTCAGAAGCAAAGAAACCAATCGCCGCAGCCAAGCCCAAACCTACCGTTACGCTCAAACATCTCGCTGCGACCTTGGCCGAGGAACACCAACTGACGAAGCGGGCAGGAACAGCCCTTCTCGACGATCTCGTCGGCATGATCACAAAGCATCTGAAAAAGGGCGAACGAGTCCGCATTGCGGGCCTTGGTATTCTGCAGGTCAGAAAACGCGCAGCCCGCATGGGACGCAATCCCGCGACCGGCGAAGCGATCAAAATCAAAGCAAGCAGGAAAGTCGCGTTCCGGGCGGCCAAGGATCTGAAGATGGCGGTTTAACTTTTGGACGCGCGCTTAATATTTCGATCCCCGTCAACGCGAGTTGGCGGGGCGTATTTCGACCCGATCCATCCGTACGGGCCACGCGGACAAGCTGCTAGTGCCTCAGTAATTTCTGCCGCATCCAAAAGACGCTGCGCATTACTCCCGCAATGGCCGCTTGGGTGACTGACAAGCTTTGGGAAATTGATGATATTGTGAAGGTGCTGGAGGATTTGGAGGGGTTCAAATAGAATGGGACTCGGATTTTCCTTTCTCCAGGATTTGCTCACGCTTCAGCAATCTGGCGCACTGAATGGTCGGAGGCGCCTAATCGAAATTGGATCGCAGCAGCTTGCAAACTCTTTTCTCGAAGCCGATGAACTTCTCGAAGAGATATATCGCGCCTTTTTACAGCCAAGGGTCCCGTTGGGTACTCCGACTGCGGGTTCCTTTACATCAGCCCCCTCATCCAGAGAGTTCTGGCGATCGCTCGGATTTGAGTATGCGGCGGTAGATTTTGATGGTCACCGGGACAGCATCTCGGTTGATATTAATCGCGAATCTGCACCCGAAAACCTAAAAGGAAAATTTGACCTCGTAATCAACACCGGCACTACGGAGCATATTGCCAATCAGGAAAATGCTTTTAGGGTAATTCACGACCTCGCATGCCCAAACGGTATCATGTACCATGAGGTTCCAGCGGGAGACTGGGATCATGGGCTCTTCAATTACACTCCCAAATTCTTTCTTTTGCTTCATAAATTCAACGATTACCGCGAATTGTTAATGAGGCCGCGCAGCAACGACGACATGACTATCCGGGTGGCTTTGCAAAAGCGTATAGAGCGAGAGTTCGTCACCCCCCTTGATGTCCCACTAGAGCTAACACCACGAAAACATAGAAACCCTTGGCGAACGCTTCGTAGATTTCCTAGTTTCCGCTAAATTTTCAAACTGAGGCACTACCGACAGGCTGCAATGCTTGACAATCGACGCTAATACGTCCAACTGATGCACAGTTGGTTCATACATATCGCGTCTAATTGGCGTCCGTCGCCTCGCAAAGCGAACCGAACAGCTTCAGAAATCGTGAGCGCCTTCTCAGGAACGGTTTTCCCGCTGCGAATGATGCAGATCGGAACCGGAAACAGCGGCATAAATTCCCCTTTCCGATTCTCGTCCGGCGCCACAAGAAAATTACCACCGTCATTACCAAGGAGTGGGCTGTGCGGAATGGCCCAAGAACAATCATGAACATGCACCGCCGCAATTCGGCGAGACCTTCTGCTAACCGTTCGAAGCAATGGACCCCGAATGGTGCCCGCCCCGAGCAGAGGGGCTCTCAAAGCGCGCAAAGAAGCTATGAGCGCTATATTGCGCTAGCCCAGGCTCAAGCTCAGGCCGGGGATTTAGTCGCTGCGGAAAATTACTACCAGCACGCCGAACATTATTTCAGATCAATGTCGTCAGACCAGTAAGCTGCACTGCGAGTTTCTGGCGCTCCCGAACTCGGCTCGGACCGAGCCGCTTGTGTGTCCGCTTCGGGAAGCGCGACACAGTTTCGCTCCCGCCTTATGTCCGCCATATCTCCGATAGCAGCATTGCCGATGCAACCGGACTGGAAGCCGGGCGCCTGTTTGTGACTACGCGCCAAAGGAAGCGATGAAAAATTTCGGTACGGTAATGCCATGCGCGCTTGCGTTGGTGCCTGCGCTGGCGATTGGCTGCTGTACCGTCGCCGCGGCGCAGGAGCGCGACCGCTCCATGCAGCTGGTATCGGAATTTCCTCTGACCGGCGATGACGGCCAGAGGCTCGCCAACCACACCGTCAAGGTGCCGGGACCGATCGAAAAGCTGGCGGGCGTGGTGGTCGCCGCCAATCCGGACGGCAAGACGACGCTGATTGAATTCTACGATCTCAATTGTCCGTATTGCCGGATCGCCTCGGCCGACGTCGCTGACATGGTCGATCTCGACCCGCAGCTAAAGCTTGTACTGGTGCCATTTCCCGTGCTCGGCGTCGCTTCCATCGCGGCGAGCCGCGTCGAGCTTGCCGTGGCAAAGCTCGGTACCCCGCAACAATTCTACGACTTCCACCGCAAGATATATTCACAGCGCGGTGTCACTGACGGCGCCCGCGCGCTTGAAGTCGCCCACGGCCTCGGCTTCGACGTCGCCGCCTTGACCACGGTCGGTGACAGCGACGAGGTGACCGAGCAGATGAAAGACCACGTCCGGCTCGGCAATGCACTGGGCCTCGCCGCGACGCCGTCATTCATCGCCGGTGGCGTCGCCGTGCTCGGCTATCCGGGCCGCTACCGCTTGCAGGCGATCGTCGATGACGTGAGTAGTTGCGGCAAGGTTTTGTGCTAAGGCCGGCTCTGTATATCAGAACCCAAACAGCCGTGTCGGATTGTCGACCATCATGAGTTGGCGGGTCTTGGTGTCCGGCGCAATCTGCGCAATCAGGTCGACGAGTTCGCCGTCGTTGGGCACCGCGCCGGGCTTGTGGTTCGGATGCGGCCAATCGGTGCCCCAGACGATGCGCTCGGGCGCGTGCTTGGCGAGCGCCTGCGCGAACGGCAGCGCCTCGGCGTAGGAGTGCGGGTGCTTGGTGATGCGGTCGGCGCCGGATAGCTTCACCCAGGCATTGCCGCGGTCGAGCAACCGCAGCAGCATGCGGAACGCCTGGCCGTTGAGGCCCTGATCGATGTCGATCCGCGCCATGTGATCGATCACCACCGGCGCCTCGATCGACGCGATGAATTCCCAATAGTCCACCATGCCGCTGCCGCCGACGTGATTGGCGATGTGCCAGCCATAGGGCGAGACCTTCTCGATGATCCTGCGCATCTCCTCGCGCGGCCGCGGCGCGCCGCCGTGCGGAAAATACCAGTGCAGCCGCACGCCGCGTACACCGGCGTCGTCGAGGCGCTCGACCTCGGCGTCGGGCGTCGTCGGCTCGAGCAGCGCGACGCCGCGGTAGCGGCCCTTGCCGGCTTCGAGCAGATCGACGAGCACCCGGTTATCGCTGCCATGGGCGGTCGATTGCACGAACACGCCGCGCTCGATGCCGAGAAACTGATGCAGCCGGAACAGGTCTTCCTTGGAAGCGTCGGTCGGCGTGAACGGCCGATTCGGCGCATAGGGAAATTCGCGATGCGGTCCGAATACATGGAAATGCGAATCGCACGAGCGCGGCGGCAACACGATGCTCGGCTTTTTCGGATTTCGATCGTGAGGCGGGATAGTCGGCGTGAGATCGTTCGGGTCGATGGCCATTGCTGTCTTGCTCTTTCAGTCGCTGCGGGCGGTCATGCCGCCGTCGACCACGATTTCGGTTCCTGTGATGAAGCGCGCCTCGTCGGAAGCAAGGAACAGTACGGCAGCCGCGGTGTCGCGGCCATCCCCCATGAAGCCGAGCGGAATGCGCGCGACGCGCGATTTGAGCAGCGATTCGATATCACCGCCGGTGCGCTGTTTGGCGAGCCGCACCTCGACCATCGGCGTGTGCATCTGGCCCGGGATCACCGTGTTCACGCGGATGCCCTGCTTGGCATATTGCACGGCCGTCACCCGCGAGAACTGGATAATCGCCGCCTTCGACGAGGCGTAACCGATCTGCGGTGAGCCGGAAAAGCTGATGCCCGAGGTCGAGGCGGTGTTGACGATGGCGCCGCCGCCCTGCTCGATCATCACCGGAATAGCGTGGCGGCAGGACAGGAACACGCTCTTGAGATTGTAATCGATCTGGCGGTCGAACGTGTCCTCGGACATTTCGGCGACGCCGCCCGGCGCCGAGCCGCCGACATTATTGAGCAGGATATCGATGCGGCCGAATTTTTTGCGGCACGCCTCGGTTGTAGCTTTGACCTGCGCATCGTCGGTGGCGTCGCAGATATGGGTGACGATTACGCTGTTGTTGCCGACTCGCGCCACCGTCTCGGTCATCGCGTCCGGATTCTTGTCGACGGCAAAGACTTTTGCACCCTCGCGCGCGAACAGCACCGCCGCGGCGCGGCCGTTGCCCCAGCCAGGGCCGACACAGCCGGCCCCCATGACCAGTGCGACCTTGCCCTCAACCCGTCCCGGCATGAATGTTTCCCGCAATCTATTGTCGCGAATGTTAGTGCAGTACCGGATTGAAGGAAATCATCAAGCCGTCTTCGCCACATTATAGTCCGGGCGCGCGATAGCCGCGTCGGCGCTCGATTGGCCAGACCCGCTGGATCATGCCGTACATGAAGGCTGTAGTCAGTCCGAACAGGATGATGCCATTGAGGGCTTCAAGCGCGCCCATGAGCTGCCAATGGTCGGCCAGATGAATATCCGCATGACCGTAAGTCGTCATCGCGCTCAACGAATATAGAATGGCCGATTTGCCGTCCGGCAATGCGCCGAAGCTGCGGTAGGCAACGGCCCACACGCCGGCCTCGACCGCGTGCAAGAAAGTCGCCCACATCACGACGACGCCCATGACCAGCACGAATACAAAGTCGTAGTGGCGATGGTTTTTCACCGCAGCCAGGAATTGATCCAGCTGACATTGAAAAGACCGAGGCCGATGACGTGAAATATGCAGTGAGCACGATCAACGGCAGGCTCCACGCCCAGTCGCCGTTCCAGGCCGATGCGGCATCCATATTGATCTGCTCATTGCTGCAATTTGAGCCCGGCGTCGCTGACGACCTTGGCCCACAGCGCGATCTGCGACCGCACGAGCTCGCCAAGCTGCTGCGGCGTACCGCCTGCGGCCTCCGAACCGATCTTGGCAAGAGCGTCCTGCACTTTCGGCGTCGCCAGTGCCTTGTCCACCGCCGTATTGAGCCGCGCGACGCTGTCCGTCGGCGTTCCGGCTTTCACCGACCAGCCAACCCAGTCGAAGCTGGTCAATCCGGGATAACCGGCCTCAGCCAGCGTCGGCACGTCAGGCAGCGCCGCCATGCGCTTTGCCGGCGTGACCGCGAGCGCACGCAGCTTACCTTCATGGATGAAACCCAGCACCGGCGCCACCGCGATGAACTGGTAGGTGTTGACGCCTTGCAGCAGGTCGGCAATGGCGCGTGGGAATTCGGTATAGGGCACATGCGTCGTGCGCACGCCGGTTTGCAGCTTGAACAATTCGCCGATGATGTGCGCCGGCGTGCCGATGCCGCCGGACGAGAACGTGCCCTTGTCGGGATTATCCTTGAGATATTGCACCAACTCGCCGACCGTCTTCGCCGGCACGTCCGGATTCACCACCAGCACATTTCCGGTCATAGCGAGCTGCGCGACCGGGGCGGTGTCGATATTGAGATCGAAGCCGGCGTCGGGCACCAGCGATTGCGTCACGGTCAGCGGGAAGCCGACCGTGAGCACGGTGTAGCCGTCGGCAGGCTGCTTGAGCACCTCGCGTGTACCCACAATCTGCCCGGCGCCGGGACGGTTCTCGACAACGATATTCCAGCCTTCGCCGTCGGCGACGGCGTTGGCGACGATGCGGGTGACGATGTCGGGCGGCGTGCTGACCGACGCTGGCACGATCACGCGAATGGGCCGTGATGGATAGGATTGCGCGTCCGCGCGCGGCGCCGAACAGACCACGCCGACGGCCGCCAGCAATGCGACAAGGCACTTGCAGAAAAGCCGTACCCGGTCACTCTTCATCTTGTGCTCCCCACCCAGCACGCCGGCCTTGACGCCGCGCTTATTGTGCAGGCTTACGCGGATGTTAGTTTAGGCTGAGTGGCTGCGCCAGCGCGGCCGAGACATGGGAAGAGCGATGCAAGATAGTCCGAACCTCCCGAGTAATGGCGCGCACGCCGCGCTTCCCGGCGTGAAATTGTGGTTCATCGACACCGGCGGCACCGGAGTGCCGGTCGTTCTCCTGCATCCCAACACCGGCACGGTCGAGACTTGGGACAATCAGATCGCGGCATTTTCGCAAGCCGGCTACCGGGTCGTCGCCTTCGATCGCCGCGGCTGGGGCCACAGCGTGGCCGATCCGGCAGCCGCTTCGCAGCCGGCGAGCGTCACCGCCGACCTTCATGCCCTCGCCGAACATCTCGCGCTCGAAACGTTCCATCTGCTCGGCGTCGCCGGTGGCGGCTTTGCCGCGCTCGATTATGCGGCGTGGCAGCCGCAGCGCCTGCGCAGCCTCATCATTGGCGGCAGCTACCGGCGCCATCCAGGACAAAGAGATCGCCGATTTCCTCGCACGGATTGCCATCCCCGAGATCAGGAAGCAGTCCGCGCATTATCGCGAGATCGGGCCATCCTATCGCGGCGCCAATCCGGAAGGCGTCAAACGCTGGATCGAGATCGACGAGCACTCGCGCCAGCCCGGCGTCGAATTCCAGCCCGGGCTGCATACCCCGAATACGCTGGCGAAGGTCGCAGCCATTTCAACCCCGACGCTGGTGATCGCCGCAGACGCCGATCTCTTGGCGCCTCCGGCCTTGATGCGGATCTGGGCCGCGTACCTGAAGCATCACGAATGGGCGGTGATCCACGACGCCGGCCATGCCATGGCATGGGAGCAGCCGGGCCGATTCAACGATATAGTCCTCGACTTCCTGCGGCGGCATTGAAGGCGAGCAAATGACCGTTCGAACCGGCCGCGAATTTCTGGCGGTTCCCGGACCGACCACGATCCCCGACGAAGTGTTGCAGGCGATGCATCGCCCGGCGGTGGAACTGTATTCGCCGCCGCTGGTCGAACTCACCGACACACTGCTTCGCGATCTCCGCCGTTTGTTCGGTACCGCGGGACATGCCTACATCTACATCGCCAACGGCCACGGCGCCTGGGAAGCCGCTCTCACCAACGTCTTGTCGAAGGGCGACAAGATCCTGGTGCTGGCCAGCGGCAGGTTCGGCATCGACTGGGGCGATGCCGCCGCACGGCTTGGCGTCGAGGTTGAAGTGCTCGGCGGCGACTGGCGCCGCGCCGTGCAGCCGGCGGATGTCGAGCGCCGCCTGCGCGACGACAAGGGCGGTGCTATCAAGGCTATCCTTGCCGTGCAGATCGAGACCAGCACCGGCATCGTCAACGATATCGCCGCCATCGGGCAAGCCATCAAGACGGCGGGACACGAAGCGCTGTTCATGGTCGACACGGTCGCCTCGCTGGGCTGCGTGCCGTTCACGATGGACGCTTGGGGCGTCGACGTTGCCGTATCGGCTTCGCAGAAAGGCTTGATGTCGCCGCCAGGCCTTGGCTTCGCTGCCGCCAACGACCGCGCCCGCGCCGTACACCGCAAAGCGGGCTTGCGCACGCCGTACTGGGATTGGACTGCGCGCGAAGCCGACACGCATTATCGCAAATATGCCGGCACGCCGCCCGAGCACCTTATCTATGCGCTGCGCAAAGCGCTCGACATGCTGTTCGAGGAAGGCCTTGAAAATGCATTCCTGCGCCACCGCCTGCTCGCCGAAGCGGTCCGCCGCGCCGTCGCGGCAGTGGCAGATCGGCAAGGCGATCGCATTCAACGTCACCAAACCCGCCGAGCGGTCCGATACCGTGACAACCGTACTAGTCGATGGCTTTCGACCCGAAGCACGTCTGCGCGATTATTGCGAGACCAAATGCGGCGTCGTGCTCGGCCGCGGCATCGGACTCCTGGACGGCAAAGCGTTTCGCATCGCCCACATGGGCTACGTCAACGCCCCGATGGTGCTAGGCACACTTGCAGTTGTCGAGATGGCACTTGGCGCGCTCGATATTCCGCACGGCAGAGGCGGCGTGCAGGCAGCAGTCGCGTGGCTGAGCGAGAACGTAAAACCGGAATCGGAGTTTCAGCCCAACAAGCCTATTCCATTTTGATGTCGGCCGCCTTGACCACCTTGTCCCACTTCGCGGTATCGCTGCGAATGAGAGCCGTGAAACGATCCTGCGGCAATGCCATCACGGTGAGCTGCTGAGCAGAAAACTGTTTGACGATTTCGGGATCGTTTAGAACGACAAGCATTTCGGCTGTCAATTTATCGACAATCGGCTTCGGCGTGCCGGCCGGCGCGACCATGCCGACCCACGGCGCCATTTCGAAACCGGGCACGGTCTCGGCCACTGCCGGCCAATCGGGAAACTCCGGCATCCGCTTGGGTTCCGCAACCGCGAGCGGTTTCAGCTTCTTGTCGTTCACGAAGGGCAGCAAAGTTGCGACATTGTTGAATTCGATCTGCACTTCGCCGCCGAGGATGCCCAGCGCCAACGGGCCGGTGCCTTTGTACGGCACATGGAGCATTTGAATGCCGGTCGCCTGGCTGAACAGCACCATCGCGAGATGGCTGAAATTGCCGACGCCGGCGGAACCATAGGCGATGCCGCCGGGCCTCTGTTTCGCTAGCGCGATCAGCTCGGCAATGGTGTTCGCCGGGAACGATGGATTGGCCGCCAGCATACCGGGCAGGCGCACGGCGGTTGAGACCGGGATGAAATCTTTCAGCGGATCGTACGACAGATCCTTGTAGAGGAACGGATTGACCGTCAGCGACGTATCGGCCGTGAAGCCGATCGTGTAGCCGTCAGGATCGGACTGCTTGATCGCCTGCAAACCGATAGCGCCGTTCGCACCGCCGCGGTTCTCGACGAAGATCGGCTGGTTCAGCAATTTCGACAGACGGTCCGCCATCAGCCGCGCGACGAAGTCGGTGCCGCCACCGGCCGGATACGGGACGATCATCCGGATCGGCTTCGACGGCCAATCCTGCGCAGCCGACGGCGCCAGCGCCAGGCTTAACAAGCCAAGCGCGACCGCAACTGTGGTCGCAAATTTTCTCATGACATTCCTTCCCTGTGCCTTGCGGCCGTTGTTCTTCTGTTGTCGCGTGCGATTGTAAGCGAACCCGACGCCTCGACAAGCCGCCGGATGACGCGAATAATAGCCGCCAAAATGGAGGAGCCGCCGTGAGCACGAAAACACTCAGTCCCGAAGTGATGGAAACCCGCGTCGCCCGCTTCAACACGCTGCAAAGCTACCAGACGCAAAATTTGGCCGCGCAAGGCATACCGCCCGGCGCAATGGAGAAGATCACTGCGCGAAAGGTCTTTCCGGTGATGGCGCCCGCGGATTATCAGGGCCGCAGCGCTGGCGCGCCGGTCAAAGGCCCGCGCGGCCTGATCGTCACCATCGCCGAATGCGAGGCGGGCAACGGTCCTGGCCTGCATCGCCATCTCAACACGGTCGAGAACTTCATGTGCCTCTCCGGCCGCTTCGAGATCGCCTGGGGCGACCACGGCGAGCACAAGCTCGTGCTCGACCCGCTCGACATGATTTCGGTGCCGCGCGGCGAGAACCGCAGCTTCCGCAACGTCTCCAACGAAACCGGACGCCTCTGGTGATGATCGTGCCGGAGACCGCCGAACAGGTCGATCCGATTTCCTATGCGCCGAGCCTCGCCAAGGAAATCGAATCCGAATACGGCAAGACCGCGCTCGAAGGGCTGCAAAAGATCGGCTTCAAGTTCGAAGAGCCGGCGGTGTGAACCATCATCGTCATCGCCCGTCCTTGTGCCGGGCATCTCGATCCGTAAACGCAGGCCGCGCACTTTCGTCAACGAGATGGCCGCTCCGCCTTCGTGGCGCATGACCGGGCGACTTACACCTTGATCTTCTCGTCCGCAGCCACGCGGCCGACTGCGGCACGCTTGAGCATGCGGTCCTTGTGCGCGGTGTAGTTCTTGAGCTCGCCCATCGGCAGCTCGCGGCGCACGCCCCATGTGTAGAAGACGAAGGCGTACGGATCGAGCACCGAGTAACTGTCGGCGAGCCATTCGCGGTTCGCCAGCATGCCGTCGATCTGTTTCAGATATCCGTGGAAGGTTTTCAGTCCGGCTTCCTTGATGCCTGGATACGCGCTGGTATCGGCGGTGTAACGCTCCGGCCGCCCGACATGGGCGTGCGCGGGATGCACGCTCGCCGCAAAGAAGCCGATGGTCGACAGCGCCTTCGCTTCGCCCAGGTCGTCCTTCGGCCAAAGGCCGAACCGCTTGCCGAGATACGGCAGGATGGCGGTGTTCTCCGCCAGCGGCTTGCCGTCATCGAGGCGGAGCACCGGCACGCGGCCGAGCGGGTTGATCTTGAGATAGGCTTCCGTGCGCTGCTCGCCGCCGGCGAGATCGACTTTAGTTGGCTCGTATTTCTCGCCGCTCTCTTCGAGCACGATGTGCGACGCCATCGAGCAGGCGCCGGGGGCGTAATAAAGCTGCAACATACCCAAACTCTCCGCTTGTTCTAAAAATTAGACGCTGCGATCGAGTAGCTCGATCGACACGCCTTCCGGCGCCTTGATGAAGCAGACGCGTGTACCGGGCCGCACCGTGGTCGGTTCGCGAGTGAACTCGACACCCTTGGCTTTCAGATCGGCCGCAATGGCGTCGATGCCGCTCACCGACAGCCCGAAATGATCGAGGCCGCGATACGGAATTGCAGGCGCAGCATTGGTGCCGTCGCCGTTTGCCACCGGGGCAACGAAGATATTGGCGCCGCCGAGTTTCAAATCGATGCGCGGCTTGCCAGCCTGCATGGTGCGGACCACTTCGGCGCCGAGCATTTTCTCGAACCACTGCGCCATCGCTTCCGGATCGGTGGTGCGAAGATGGATGTGGTCCCACGTGAATTTAACCAAGGTAACCTCCCTTTTTTAAGATTGCGTGCGCGAATTATGACAGGTCGCCGTGGGTGATGCCATCGGCCTCAAGGCTTGGCAATCAGATCGCCATCTAGCCCCACAGCTCCTTGCTCGCGAGCTTGGCGCCTTCCGACAGCGCCTCAAGCTTCGCCCACGCGATTTGCGGATGGATGCGGCCGCCAAAGCCGCAATCGGTGCCTGCGATCACCCGCTCTCGTCCGACGACCTTGGCGTAACGCACGATACGGTCGGCGACGACCTGCGGATGCTCGACGATGTTGGTGGCGTGACTGACGACACCTGGAATGAGCAATTTGCCGTCCGGCAACTTGGCGTCCTGCCACACTCGCCATTCATGCTCGTGGCGGACATTGCCGGCCTCCACCGAATAGGCGCCGGCGTTCACGCTCAGCACAAGGTCGACGATATCCTTGAGCGGAATGTCGGTGGTGTGCGGGCCGTGCCAACTGCCCCAGCAGATATGAAGGCGGATACGGTCTGGCGGCAAGCCGCGCAGCGCGTGATTAAGCGCCTCCATGCGGACCTGCTCGAACTTCTTGAATTCCTTGAGCGGCGGTTCCGGATTGATCATGTCCCAGTTGTCGGGAAGGCTCGGATCGTCGACCTGCAACACGATGCCGGCATCGACGATCGCCTTGTATTCGTCATGCATCGCGTCGGCCGAGGCGAACAGGAATTCTTCTTCGGTCTTGTAGTAGAGGTCTTCGCTGCGGGCGAAGCTGCCCGGCCCGATCGCGCACATGAAGCCTTCTTCGGCGCCCGTTGCGGCCATCGCCTTCTTCAGGTTGTTAATGTCGGCTTGCAGTGCCGCGTGCCCGATATACTTGATCGGCCCGGTGCAGGTCGGCCGTCCCACCGGCCGGCGCGCAGCGCTGCCCATCAGGGCGCCGCCCGAATTCCGGATCTTTGTAGAACTCACCGAATTTTTGCCAGTCGCGGCGGTTGGCAAACGAGGTCAGCGCGAGATCGGCGACACTCGATTTTTTGTGCTTGGCCTCGGTCGCCGCGGCCGAGGTGCCCGGCGCCGAAAATCCCGACATGCGCGCGAAGGCGTAGTTCCACCACGCGCCGTAATCGTAAGACCCGGCCACCGGCTTGCCGAATTCGCCGTCGTCGGGGATGTCGATGCCGAGCTCGCGTTGCTTCTTCACTACGTCGGCCACCGACGTGGCGAGGGCCTGCAAATAAGCCGGATCGTCGCTTCTGCTTTGGCCGGTGGCGACGGCCTTGCTCATGGCGATCAGGTTTGCCGGCCGCGACAGGCTTCCGGCATGGGTGGTGAGAATACGATCGGTGCTGTGTTTCATGATGTCCCCGGGCGTCGTCTGATTACGTCGAATGTTAGTTGAGTACGCCAACAGGCGCTAGCGCTCCGCAGTACGCACACTCACGCCGTCTCCACAACCGGCAGAATGAGGCGCGAAGCATGCGCGTCGTCGTGATGAATAGTATCGGTGCCCATCAGCGAGGGATGATAGGGGTGCGAGAACACGCCGTCGGTCGCAGGCGAATCGCCGTTGGCGAGCTCGAGCCTGATACGGTGACCTTTCTTGAATACATAGGCGATCGGCAGCACCTCAATGTCGAATTCATAAATTTCGCCGGGTACGAGCGGCTGCGGGTTGGTGTGGGTGTAGAACGGCCGCTCCGGCTTCGATCGTGTCGGATCCTTCTCGCGATGCGAGGCCTTGAGCCAACCCTTCGATACCGGCGTGAAGCCGGGCTGCTCGCCTTTTGTGCGCGCCGCCGCATCTTGCGGGTGCTGGTCGGTCAGCTTGACGATGAACTGGGTATCGATCGCGGTCGATGACACGAACAGCTTGAGCACGATGGGCCCGGTGACATCGAGATCGGCGTCGAGTGGCGCGCTGGTGAAGGTGAGCACGCGGCGCGGCGGATCGACCCTGCCGTCCGGACCAATGACGGCGACGCCGTTGACCCATTCCCAATCGGGATAAGTGTAACTTGTCGCAGCGTCGCCGGCGGCAGACGGCTCGGCCGATAACGCACCATCGTTGAGCGAAGTGACGCTGCCCGACGGTCCCTCGCGCAGGTAATAGGTGCGCGGAGTGTGCTGCGGCGGCCAGTCCTCGCTGCTGCGCCAGATATTGGCGCCGCGTACGAACAACTTTACCGGTTCGGCATCCATGAAGCCGTTATTGGCACCCTTGAGATGTAAATTGTAGAACGGCAGCAATTCCTTTTGGTGAAATTCGACCTGGTCGAACATACGATGCGCCTCGAAAGTATTACGCGCGCCGGTGACGACGAGCTTCTTCGGCGCCTTGACCTCCTCATAGCCAAGGATATTGCCGCGCAGATGCAGGCCCATCTTGCCCCAATGTCCGACAGACAGCACCGGACACTTGATCTTGTCGAGCCGCCAATACGGCGAGCGTTCGCGCCAGAAGTCGTCATCGAGCGGATGATCGATGATCTCGCCGACCAGATCGAATTTCATCGGCGGTCGGCCGTGCTTGCCGGCGAGCCGGTGCTGGTTGTCGGCGCGCAGCGACGTGTACCAGACCGAGCGGTACGAGCAGTAGATACCGCCGTGATAGTTCGAACCGCGATACTGGTCGACGAGGCCGTCGTACGGCACGATGCAGGCGAGACCGGGCGGGTTGTAGGTCGCCATTAGCCATTGTGCCATGGCGTAATAGGATTGGCCGATGCCGCCGACTCTGCCCGAGCACCACGGCTGCTTCACAATCCAGGCGATCAGTTCGAGATAGTCCTGCTGCTCCTTGAGCCCCATGAACTCGAACTCGCCTTCGGACTGTCCAGCGCCGCGCACATCGGCATG
Source organism: uncultured Alphaproteobacteria bacterium (assembly GCA_963813825.1). Taxonomy (GTDB): domain Bacteria; phylum Pseudomonadota; class Alphaproteobacteria; order Rhizobiales; family Xanthobacteraceae; genus BOG-931. Next base: position 196,823 of record CAWFBB010000012.1, on the reverse strand, counting down.
GACATAGGCGTAGCCCTGGCTGACGTACCACTCGACCGGACCGGTCTCGCGCCACAGAAACAGCGGATAGGCCGGCACGTCGTCCATTTCGTACTGGTAGGGCGAGGCGGCAAACAGCGCCGGGAATTGCCCGGCGGCGTCGGGCCGGTACACGCACAGCGAGAGCCGCACGCCGTCGCGCATCGTGACCGTGATGCCCTTTTCGACCTTCATCGCGTAATCCGCCACACACCGCCTCCCCTGTCCGGCCCGACGCGAATATGATCTGCGCGTTTACGCCGCATGCGCGCGGCGGGGCTTGCGCGGGCATTGTTACGCGATCAAAAAGCAATGCCACAAGGGAGGAAGTCATGAAGCGGTGGACGCTTGCCGTCGCGCTGGTCGGGTTCTTGGCGCCATCGTTATCCGCGGCCGCTGACGATTATCCGTCGCATCCGATCCGGGCGATTGCCTCGCAAGGACCGGGCGGCTTGAGCGACCTGTTCATGCGCGCGCTCGCCGACCAGTTGGGACCGGCACTCGGGGCCGCGATCGTGGTCGAGGATCGTGTCGGCGCTGAAGGCACCATCGGCGCCAAGGCCTGCGCCGACGCGGCGGCGGACGGCTACACGATCTGCATCCTTCCCGATCAGACGTTCGTCACCAATCCGTTCCTCCCCGGAGCGGATTTCGATCCGATCAAGGGCTTGGTCCCGGTGGCGCGGCCTTATTATCTGACGCAGATGTTCGCGATCAATGCGTCGCTCGGCGTCAAATCCTTCGCCGAGCTCGCGGCGCTGATAAAATCCAAGCCGGGCACTTTCAATTATACGGCTGCCTCACTGTCGAAGGTCGCATTCATGGAAGACTTCAACAAGCATAACGGCACCGATATCGTTCGCGTGCCATTCAAGGGTGGTGGCGACGCCGTCAACGCTATGCTCAATGGCACGGCCCAGATCGCCATATTCGGCATCGGCAATCTGGTGTCGTTCATGCGCGACGGCAAAGTCGCGGGACTTGCTGTTGACGGCGATACACGCTCGCCGCTTGCGCCGGAGATTCCGACGTTCAAGGAAGCTGGCTACACCCAGCACATCGCGGCGACATTCTTCGGCATTTTCGCGCCCACCGGGACGCCGGCGCCGATCATCGACAAGCTGAACAAAGCGATCGTCGCGATCGAATCGAAGCCGGACTTCCAGCAAAAATTCCTGATCAGCCGTGGCCTGACGCCGTCGCTGGAATCCGCGGAGCAATTCGCCAAAGAGCTCCCGGCCGATCGCGCCGAAGGACTTTCCGTGGTGAAGAGCTCCGGGCTTTATCCCGACGTGAAGTGACGGACGAAAGCGTCCTCGCCCCCTCCCGGTAAGGAAGAGGGCAAGAAGCCGCGGCGCAGCTTTCAGATCAGCGGTCCGGGATTCTTCCGGTAGCGGTTCACGATCGCATCTGCCGACATGTAGGCGAGCGCCTGGATCGTCAGCGTCGGATTGAAGCCCGCTCCCATGGTCGGAAACGTCGAGCTGCCGATCAGGAACAGATTGGGATGATCCCAGGTCTGGCCGTATTTGTTGACGACCGAATCGTGCGGATCGCTTCCCATGCGCGTGCCGCCTTCGTGGTGCCCACCGGGAGCACCGGCCGGGCTGACCGGCGCCGCCCAGACCTGTGGCCCACCCATCGCGTGGCCAATCTCCACGAGTTTCTTCTGCACGAATTCGACGCGGGCGCGCTCGCTCGGCCGCCGCCAGTCGTAGGTGATGCGAGGCGCCGGCAGACCCCAGGCGTCGCGCACGTTCGGATCGAGATCGATGGTCTGATCCGGAAACGGCAGATTTTCGGTCTGCGCGACCATAGCGCCGTGGCGCGCATAGGCCTTGGCGGCGAAATCGCGATACGCGGCGCCCCAGTTCGGCGTACCTGGAGGCGTCGCGATCGTTGAGAACGCAATCGGGCCGCCTTGCAGGTTCGGCGTACCGATCGACAATTGCGCGCCGCGGATGAAGCCCAATCCCGAGTGATCGAAGTTGTCGGCGTTGAAATCGTCGACAGTGTGCTTCTGGGCGCTCGGGCCCATGAAGTTGTTGACGTGGCGGTCGTCGAACGTGACGAACACGCCCGCATTAATGTGCGTCATGATGTGCTTGCCGAGCTGGCCGCTCGAATTGGCAAGCCCGTTCGGGAATTTCTCCGTCTTCGACAACAGCATCAGCCGCGTATTGTCGTAGATGAAGGGTGCGACGATGACGATGATCCGCCTCGATCGTATTGTCCGAGCGGTCCGGCCCGTAATACGACACGCCGGTCACCTTGCCGCTGTTGTCGCTGTTGACACGGTGGCACATGGCGCCGGTGATGAGTTTGAAGTTGCCCGTGGCGTCGGCCTCCGGCAGCTTGGTGACCAGGATCGACGACTTGGCGCCGACATGGCAGCCGAATGCCTGACAGAAGCCGCAATAGGTGCAACCCGGCCGGCCGTTATAAGCCTCCGATACGATCGCACGCGGCGACGAGAACGGATGCAACCCGAGATTTTTAGCACCAGCCTCGAACAAGATCGCCGACTGATCCACCAGCAGGGGCTTGAGCGGATATTCGCGCTTGCGCGGCGCTTCGAAGACGTTGCCGCCTTCGATCTTCTTGCCTTGCAAGTTGCCGGCCTTGCCCGACACGCCGAGCTCGTACTCGGCCTGGTCATAGAAAGGCTCAAGCTCGGCATAGCTCACCGGCCAGTCCACAAACGAGGATTCGTCCGGGACCGCCGCGGCACCGTAACGCTCGATGGTTTTCGTTCGCGCGCGGAAGTCGTCCTCGTGCATGCGCCACGACAAGCTGCCGTAATGCACGGTGCCGCCGCCGGCCTGGTTGCCGTTGTTGAGGAAAGGCAGCGGAATGGCCCGTGCGTTGGCGTTCGGCCGCCAGGTTACGGGCTCGCGTTTCATATTTGGCCGCAGATCCTGGCGCTCGAAGTAGCGCAGCTCATCGTGCGGTTCGAAGTCGGCCGTCTTGAGGCGCGGCCCGCGTTCGAGGCCGATCACCTTCATGCCGGCCTTGCCGAGTTCAGCGGCGATGATGCCTCCCACGGCGCCGACGCCGACGATCACAACATCGGTTTTTTCGGTTGCCATGGCTCAGCCCTCCTTCGCGCGCGATTGCAGGCCGGTCATCGGCTCGCGGGTGAACGCTTGCTTGCTTTCCATATCCTCTTGGGTGAACAGCGGCTGCGCGCCGGGGAAGCCGACGAGCCGCCAGCCGGCGAAGTCCTTGTTGCCCCCATAGACCGGGTCGGCGAACATGCCTTCCATCGTGTGGGTGCGCAGCGTGCCGAAGAACGCCTGCGCCGTCGGCCAGACGAACTCGGCCACCTTGCCTTGCTGGAGCGCCGTAATGGTTTCGTCCTGCTGCGCCGCGGCGAGACGGCGGAACGGCTTGCCGTAAGCCTGGCTGCAATGCACGTCGAGCTGCGTAAGACCGCAGCGGTAGAAATACTGCTGGTCCTGATAGGCGCCAGAGAGTGCGAGGTCGATGTAGTTCGTAACGCCGGCATCGGTCGCGCCCGGCAGCCCCGGCGCTCCGGGCATCAGCCGCTCGGTCAGCGCGGTGATGGTGCGGGTATCGTCGTCGTTGAAAAATGCGCCATGGCCGCCACTCATGTCATGCATGGCTTGACTTGACATGGGTGCCGGCGCCATCGCCGGCGTATCGGCCGCGGCATGATGTTGCGGATGGTCCTTGGCGAGTGCCTCCGGCACCAGCGCGACGCTCGCGGCGGCGCCGGCTCCTATCGCCGTGCCCAGAAACGCACGGCGTCCTTCATCATGCTTGGTCATGATTGCTCCTCCCGTTGTCGGCCGGTCGCGCTTTAAGCCGAAACCGTCGGCCGCGCGCCCTTTGCCCACCAAGACTGTTCCTTTTGCGCAATCCTCGCAAGGCGGGAACACGGTGCGAAAGCGCGATGCATGCATGCGGTAGACGCGCGGAAGCGGCAGAGCCGCCACGGCAGTTACAACATGCTGCGCTTACGGGATGTGGAAGTGACGCTATCGCCGCAGAGGGAGAACCTTGCCGCCAGCGCGCGGACTGGTTTTGGCGAGTGCTGCATTGACCTTGTTGGCGAGTTCATCGCCGATAAAGGGTTTCTTGATGATCCGGGCGTCGCCGATTTCCGCAAGTTCCGTTTTGTCGACGTAACCGGTCACGAACAACACGGGAAGCGTCGGAAAGCGGGATTGGAGTTGCCGGGCGACTTCCATGCCGTTCATGCCGGGCATGGCAAAGTCCAGCAGCGCCAGATCGACATTGGTGTCACCGTCCAAAAGATCGAGCGCAGCGCCGCCGCTGCCCACTTCCAGTACCACATAACCAAGTTCGCGCAGCATCGACGCAGTCACGTCGCGCACCGCGTTGTCATCGTCGACAAGAAGGATAATTGCGCCCTTACGGTGTCGCTGCGTTGGCGCGGTGGAATGTGCAGAGGATTCCGCGGCGGCGCCGCCAATCGTGCGCGGCAGAAAAACTTTTACGGAGGCGCCTTCACCCACGCGCGATTCGATCCGCATGCCACCGCCGGATTGCTTGGCGAAGCCAAGCGCTTGGCTGAGGCCCAATCCCGAACCTTTGCCGATTTCCTTGGTGGTGAAGAACGGCTCGAAGGCTTTTGCCATAATCTCTTTGGTCATGCCCGAGCCGGTATCTGTCACCGCAATCACGACATAGTCGCCGGCCGAGGGCTCCTCGGGCTTTTCCGGCGCACCGACCGTCGCGTTGCCGGTTTCCAGCGTGATGGTGCCCCCGACGGAACTGGCGTCGCGTGCATTGATGGCCAGGTTGAGCACCACCAGTTCGATCTGGCTCGGATCGACCAGGGCATGCCAGAGGCCCGGCCGAAACACAGTGTTGATCTGCACACTGCCGCCAAGCGTACTTTGCAGCAGGTCCCTCATGCTCGCCAGCGCTTCGTTGAGATCTGTTGGTTTGGGTTCGAGACGCTGGCGGCGGGAGAACGCCAGCAACTGCGAGGTAAGCTTGGCGCCGCGCTCGGCGGCAAGCCGCATGTGAGAAAGCCGCTGCTTCATCAGCGAGTCGGCGGCACCGTTGCCAGAGCTTCTTTTCTCGATGAATTCAATGTTGCCAAGCACAACGGTAAGCAGATTATTGAAGTCATGGGCCACGCCCGAGGTCAGCTGGCCCACTGCCTCAAGCCGCTGCATTTGACGCAACGTCGATTCGACCCGCTCGCGCTCCTCGATCTGGGCGACAAGCTGCCGGTTAGCGGCTTCGATCTCGCCGGTCCGCGCGACAACCCGCGCTTCCAGGGTTTCATTGAGCGCGCGCAGATCAACCTCCGCACGACGCGCATGACGTTCACTCTCGCGCAACGCTTCAAGTCTTGCACGCGCTTCGTATTGCCGGCGCCGCCCGCGCAAGGCGGTCTTCACCACGCTGATGAAGGTCGTGGGGTGGAACGGCCTTTCCAAAAAGGCGACGTTGCCCAGCGCCTCCATTTGCCTTTCAGCGGCAGGATTTCGTTCCAGGCCGCCACCGCGCTCGGTGAGCAGCACGAAGGGAAAGTCCGACCATGACGGTTGCGCACCGACCCAGGCCGCAAGCTCCTTGATATCCGCGCTTTGGATCGTCTCGTCGGTCAGGATCGCGACGCCTGCGCCGAGAGCCACTTCATCCAATAGCCGCGGCAGGTCATCGCATATTTCCGCGACCAAGCGGGCCTCGCTCAGGATTCTGACTGCAACAAAGGCGTCTCTGCCTTGCGGCGCGAGAATAAGCGCGCGTTCGGATAAGCTATTACTCAAGGCTTACCCACCTTCCGAAGGCACGACGGAACCGCTGCCGAGAATTTGCGGTACACCGCGCAAGACGCCCTGAAATTTATCGAGTGGTGGACCAACCTTGAGCCCGCCGTCGCCGATGCTGAATTCGCGGATGGTATTTTCGTGCCGGCCGGTACGCTTTTTGAGGACGGAAACCGCGCGGCGTACTTGTCCCGTTGCTTCAAAATACCGAAGCATGATGACAGTGTCGGCTAGATAAGTGACATCCACTGGGGACCTCATCTCGCCCATCAAGCCATGCTGGGCAACGGTGAGAAAAGTCGCTGCGCCCTGGCGGTTGAGGAATTGCAGCAGCTCGTGCATGTGCAGGATCAGGAACTGCTCCTGGGGCATGGAATTCTGGTAACCGTTCAAACTGTCGATGACGACCGTTTGAATTTTTTCATGCTCCACGCATCTTCGAACCTTGTGGGCAAATTCTCCAGGAGATACCTCCGCCGCGTCCATCTGCTCGATGATAAGATGTCCGGCGTCACGCAAGGCCTTCAGATCGATACCCATGCCCTTCGACCGGGTGAAAAGCAGTCCCAGCTCTTCGTCGAAAATAAAAAGCGCGGCGCGTTCACCGCGTTTGACCGCCGCCGCCGCCATCGTAAGAACGATGAGTGACTTTCCGGTTCCAGCCGGACCTATGATCAACGTGCTCGATCCGCTTTCGATTCCGCCTCCAAGCAATTTGTCGAAATCGGCAATGCCGCTGGTCAGCACAATCGACTGCTTTTGCGTGCGAAATTCCGCGGCGACCAGGCGAGGAAAAACCTGAACGCCGCCCGTGATGATCGTAAAATCGTGATAGCCGCCCCGGAATGGTTGCCCACGATATTTCATGACGCGCATGCGCCTGCGCTCCGCACCGTAGTCGGGCGCGAGTTCCTCCATTCTCAGGACGCCGTGGGCGACGCTATGAACGGTTTTGTCGTCGGTCTCGCCGGTCATGTCATCAAGCAACAGCACGGTCGTATCGCGCTGACTGAAGAAATGCTTCAAAGCCAGAATTTGCCGCCGGTAACGAAGCGAGCTCTGCGCCAGTAGCCGTATCTCCGACAAGCTATCTAGAACCACCCGCTGCGGTTTGCTGCGCTCCATGGCCTCGAATATGCGCGTTGTCGTCTCGCCAAGCTCCAGATCGGACGAATAGAGCAGGCTTTGTTGCTGCCTTTTGTCGAGCAGGCTCTCGGGCGGCGCGAGTTCGAAAATATCGATGTCGTCACCCAGCGACCAACCATGAGAGTTCGCGGTCTCTCTAAGTTCTTCTGCGGTTTCCGAGAGTGTGATGTACAGGCCTTTTTCCCGGTTCCGAGCGCCTTCAATCAAGAATTGCAACGCCAGCGTGGTCTTTCCGGTACCGGGGCTGCCCTCGATGAGAAACAGGCGATTTCTGCGCAACCCGCCGAGCAGAATGTCATCGAGGCCCGGTATTCCCACTCCGGCCTTGGATGGAGCGCTTGCGGTATCATTCATGGCCAGCCCGCCCATTTCCCCGCCAAAGACTCACACATAAGCCCGGTAAACTCACGATAGGGCGGCCGGGTTCCACCGCAAGCCCTTGATTTCGCCCATCATTGGCTTTTCGCCGGTGCTTGCTAGACTGCGCGCCGAAGCACTTTCAGAAGCGCCGACTGAGGAGATGTCCGCGACATGCTCGCCGATCTGTCGGTATCGCTCTGGCGCGGCGCAAAGGAAGGCCGCTACGAGACCTACAGCGTGCCGCGGCGTGAGAGCCAGACCGTGCTCGACGTCGTGACCTTCGTACAGCGCAATATCGACCCGACATTGTCGTATCGATTCGCCTGCCGGGTCGGCGTGTGTGGCTCCTGCGCCATGACGGTGAACGGCAAGCCGCGTTGGACCTGCCGCACCCACGTGTCCAAGGTCGCGGGCAGCGGCCGGCTCGAAATCGGCCCGCTCGACAACCTGCCGGTGATCAAGGATCTCACCACCGACATGTCGCGCTTCTTCGAGAAGTGGCAGGACGCCAAGGGCGTGTTCGCGCCGACCAAGACGCGGCACGATCCGATCGAAGAGATCAGGCCGGATTCGCCGGCGCGGCGCGCCGCCGACGCGGCCATCGAATGCATCAATTGCGGGGTCTGTTACGCGGCGTGCGATACCGTGCGCTGGAACGAGGATTATCTTGGCCCCGCGGCGCTGACCCGGGCGTGGACGCTGGTCAACGACACGCGCGATGGCGCCAATACCGCGCGCCTGCAAGCAGTCGCGGCGGCGGGCGGTTGTCACGCCTGCCATTCGCACCAATCCTGCCAGGAGCTTTGCCCGCAAACGCTCAATCCAACTGCGTCCATCGCCGGCCTGAAACGGCGGACCGCCGCGGCGTACCTCAAGGGCGAGATCAAGGCATGAATGTCCATCTTTATGTATGGCAGCGGGCGACGGCAGCGCTGATGGCGCCGCTTGTTCTCATCCACATCGCCGTCATTTTTTATGCCACGCGCCGGGGCATGAGCGCCGCCGATATTTTGTCACGCACTCACGGCAGCGTGGTCTGGGCGGCGTTCTATGGATTATTCGTTGCCGCGGTTTCAATCCACGCCGCCATTGGCGTGCGCAATATCCTGACCGAATGGTCGCCGCTAGAGGATCGCGGTGCCGGCTACCTCGCCGTCATTTTCGGCCTCCTGCTCGCGGTGCTCGGTGCGCGCGCGATATTCGCCGTGGTCCTGTCGTGACCGCGCGGCTGGTAAAACATCGAAGCGATCCGCTATGGATCGCCGCGATGATCCATCGGCTCTCCGGTCTGGCGTTGGCGATTTTTATGCCGTTGCATTTTCTGGCGCTTGGACTGGCGGTCCATGGCGAGGCGAAACTTGAGAGCTTTCTGCGCTGGAGCGATCAGCCTTGGGTGAAATTGTCCGAGGGCGGACTTGTGTTCCTGCTCACGGTGCATCTGCTCGGCGGCTTGCGCGTGCTGGTGATCGAGAATTTCGACTGGCGCGATGGCCAGAAGCAGCTGGCGACGCTTGCTGCCGCGGTGTCCGCCATCGTCGCCTTCATCTTTCTGGCGCGGGTGTTCTGAGCATCCCATGACCGTCGAGCACCTGAAAACCGATATTCTGATCCTCGGCTCCGGCGGCGCCGGCTTGTTTGCCGCGCTGCATGCACAGAAGGCCAATCCCGATCTCGATATCACTGTTGTGAGCAAGGGCCTCCTCGGCAAATGCGGCTGCACCCGCATGGTGCAAGGCGGTTACAACGTCGCGCTCAATCCCGGTGACTCGATCGAACGCCATTTCATGGACACCATCGAAGGCGGCAAATGGCTGCCGCACCAGGAACTGGCCTGGACGCTGGTCACCAAAGCGATCGAGCGCGTGCAGGAACTCGAGAACGAGATCGGCTGTTTCTTCGACCGCAATGCCGATGGCACGCTGCACGGCAAGGCCTTCGCCGGACAGACTTTCGACCGCACCGTGCACAAGGGCGATCTCACCGGCATCGAGATCATCAACCGGCTGATGGAGCAGGTCTGGTCGCGGCCGGTGCGCCGGCTCGAAGAGCACCGCGCCGTGGCGCTGATCCCGTCACCCGACGGCGCCGTGTCCGGCGTGCTACTGATCGACGTGCGCAGCGGCGAATTCCGTTTCGTCGCCGCGCAGGCGGTGCTGCTGGCGACCGGCGGCGGCCCGACCATGTACCGCTATCACACGCCGTCCGGCGACAAGACCATGGACGGGCTGGCGATGGCGCTGCGGCTCGGTCTGCCGCTGCGCGACATGGAAATGGTGCAATTCCATCCAACCGGATTGTTGGCCGGCCCGGACACCCGCATGACCGGCACGGTGCTGGAAGAAGGCTTGCGCGGATCCGGCGGCCACCTCCTCAACGGCGCCATGCATCGCTTCATGGGCGACTACGATCCAAAGCTCGAGCGCGCCACGCGCGACGTCGTCAGTCGCGCCATCTACGCGGAGATGCGCGCCGGGCGTACCACCAGGAACGGCGGTGTCTATATCAAAATGGGCCATCTCGGCCCGGCACGGGTGGCTAAAGAGTTCAAGGGCATGGTGGACCGCTGCCGCGACTGCGGCTTCGATCTCGCCGGCGGCCTGGTCGAAGTGGTACCGACCGCGCATTACTTTATGGGTGGCGTGGTCTGCAAGGTCGACACCGCGACCGAGCGTCAAGGTCTGTTCGTCGCCGGCGAGGATGCGAGCGGCATGCACGGCGCCAACCGGCTCGGCGGCAACGGTGTTGCCAACTCTACCGTGTTCGGCGGTATTGCGGGCGACGTCATGCCGCGCTGGATCGCCGCCAATCGCGGCTTCCGCAGTCCCGACCCCGACGTCCTCGACGCCGAGTTGGAGCGCGCCCAGCATCCGTTCAGCCGACCTCCCGGCGATCTCAATATATTGCGCGAAAAACTCCTCGATACGATGTGGGACGAGGTTGGCGTGGTACGCGATTGCGCCAGCATCAAGCGCGGCCTCGACGGCATCGACCGGATCGAGGCGGAACTTCTGGCGACCGGCGTCGCCGACGGCAACCGTCACTTCAATTTGACTTGGCACGACTGGCTCAATCTGCGCTCGCTGTGCGAGGTGAGCCGGGTCATTGCGCTCGCCGCGCTCAAGCGCGAGAATTCGCGCGGCGCGCATTTCCGGTCCGACTTCCCGGAGCCGGGCGATCTCGCCACGTCGACCTTCACGGTGGCGCGGCAAGGTGCGGGCGGCATCGAGATTGGCGAACAGCCGGTGCTGTTCACCCACGTCAAGCCGGGCGACACGTTGCTGCGCGACCCGGTCGCGGCCGAATAACGGGTACGAACATGATTCCGCTGTCGAGCCTTCAACGCACCGCCGAGGACTTGATGGCCAAGGCCGCCATCGAGATCCCGGACGATTATCTCGCCGGCTTGCGGCGTTGCGCCGACAGCGAAAAGGGCGATCTGTCGTCCTTCGTCATCAAAGCGATGCTGGAGAATTACGAAGCTGCCAAGGAAGACCGCCGCGCCATGTGCGGCGATACCGGCCTGCCGCGCTGGTACGTCAAGATCGGCAACGACGCGCGTATCGAAGGCGGCCCGGTGGCGCTTGAGGCGGCGCTGCGGCGCGCCACCGCGCGGGCGACGACGAGTGTACCGCTGCGGCCGAACCGCGTGCATCCGCTGTGGCGTACCGACCACAACAATAATGTCGGCATCAACGCGCCCGAGATCGAATATGCGTTTCATCCCGACGCCGACTGGATCGAGCTTACCACCGTGCACAAAGGCGGGTTGTTCGGCTCCGACTATCGCATGCTGTTTCCCGGCGACGGCATCGAAGGCATCAAGCGCTTCTTTCTCGATACGCTGATCGGCTTCGGCAAACGCGGGCTGGCCTGCCAGCCGGCCATCGTCGGCGTTGGGCTCGGCGGCTCGAAGGACACCTCGATGGTGCTCGGCAAGCAGGCGTCGTGCCTGCGCGTCGTCGGCTCGCGCAATCCCGATCCGAAAATCGCCGCGCTCGAAGAGGAGTTCAAGGAACTCGGCAATAATATCGGCATGGGCGCAATGGGCTTCGTCGGGTCGTCCATGGTGATCGATTGCCATATCGAAGTCGGCTATTGCCACACCGGCGGCATGCCGATGTCAGTGCATATGTTCTGCCTGTCGTCGCGCCGCGCTGTGGCGCGCATCGCCGCCGACGGCAAGGCGACGTTCCGCACCGACCCGATGTGGTTCACCGACTACATGCGCCGCTCCACCGTCGAATGGGGCGAGCAAGCGGCCGCGGCGGCGGAATAGCTATGGCCGACCTCAAAACCGTGCAGATCGATCTTCCGGCGCGCACCGAAGATTTGCGCAAACTGGAAATCGGCTCGGTCGCCTATCTCACCGGCCGGGTCTTCACCGCACGCGAAGGTGTCTACAAGCGGGCGATTGCCGAGGGCGCAGGAATGCCGGCAAGCAAAGATGCGCTCGGCATCACCAATTTCCACTGCTCGCCGGCGGCAAGCGTCAATCCCGACGGCAGCTTTACGGTCGGGGCTGTCACCGCCACGGCATCGTTCCGCTTCGCGCAATGGCTTGAGGGCTGGTTCAAGCTGTCCGGCTGCAACGTCATTATCGGCAAGGGCGGCATGACGTCGGAAACCTATCGCCAGCACTTCGTGCCGAACAACGCCATCTATCTCACCACCGTCGGCTATGGCACCGGCGCACTGCTCGGGCGCGGCATCAAGAAGGTCGCCGGCGTGTACTGGCTCGAAGAACTCGGCCTCGCGCAGGCGGTGTGGGTACTCGACGTCGAAAAGTTCGGCCCGTTCCTGGTCGAGAGCGATCTTGCCGGCAATTCGCTGTTCGAGCGCGAGAACGCCAAGATCGCGCCCGGCCTGGCGCAGCTCTATGCCGGCACCAAGTCGGCGACGCTCCGCCGTTACGGCGAGACCGACGACAAGACCGAGGAAGTGATTTGAGCACCGTTCGATCGCGGCAGGGGGATAGACATGACCGCCGAGGCTATTTCGAAATCGACAATCAGCGAGAGAATGGTCGATGAGCTGAAGGAGTTTATCGTTATCGCGGCTTATCTCTTTGTCTGTTTCAGCGCGCTCGCCTATCTGAAATATGCAATTCTCCAGGCGCAGGACATTGCTTTCGCGCCGTTCGGCTTCGCCGCCGCCAAGGCGCTGATCTGCGCCAAGTTCATGAGCATCGGACACGCGATGCACCTCGGCGAACGTTACAAGACCCGGGCTCTGATCTGGCCGACGCTCTATAGGTCGCTTGTCTTTCTCGCCTTGCTCCTGGTGCTCAATGTTCTCGAGGAAGTCGCCGTGGGACTCTTCCATCACCGGACCGTTGCGGATTCGATCTCAAGCGTCGGAGGCGGCACGCTCCAGCAACTCATTGCGACAAGCTTCGTCATTTTTCTGGTGCTGGTGCCGTTCTTCGCATTTCGCTCGCTTGGCGAAGTGGTCGGAAGGCAAAATCTGGTTCGCGTATTTCTCCATTCCCGTAATTCGAGCGCGACCGCCGAGCCATGACTCCTGTCGTATTATCGTCAGGCATATTCCTGTTGACGCTTGGCGGCATTTTCCTCGGCGCCCTGCTCCGCGACGCTTTGCCAAAGCATCACCTGAACAAGGACTCCCAGGACGCGGTCCGACTGGGAGTCGGGCTCATTGCCACAATGGCCGCGCTTGTTGTCGGCTTATTGATTGCGGCCGCGAAGAATTCGTTCGATACCCAGAGCGGACAAGTCAGGCAGATCACGGCTGACGTGGTTCTGCTCGATAATCTGCTGGCGCAATATGGGCCAGAGGCAGCGCCCCTTCGCGCGGAAATCCGCACTGCCATCCCGGTGTTCGCCGATCGCCTGTGGAGCGAGAAGGCCTCCGATGCCACAGCCCCGTACGAACCGAGCGTTGCCGTCGAGAAGGTCTACGTACAGATTCAATCGCTCGCGCCGCAAAACGACCTTCAGCGATCGCTGCAGGCGCGCGCCATAGAGGCCAGCACGGATATCGCGCGAGAGCGCCTTCTGCTGTTTACCGAGACAGGAAACTCGATGCCGCTGCCGTTTCTCGGTGTTCTGGCGCTATGGCTGATCATCATATTTGCGAGCTTCAGCCTCTTTTCGGGCCTCAACGCGACTGTATTCATTTCGCTGTCGCTATTTGCGCTGTCGTCATCATGCGCGATTTATCTGATTTTGGAGCTCGGTAGACCTTTCACCGGATGGATGATGATTTCCAGTGCGCCGTTGCGTGACGCTCTTGGACCGCTCGGTCCATAACTAGCCGTGCTCGCGCAGCCAGCGCTCGGCGCCGGGATGCAGCGGCACGTCCATCGGCGTCATGTCGGTCTCCTGGACCATCTGCATGGCATTGCCGCCGGTGCCCTTTTCGAACGGTATCTCGCCTTCGCGCGCCGCCAGCGCGCCGCAGATATCGTAGGCGGTCTGTTCGGCAAGCGAAGCACTGGCATAGATCGGCCAGCCGCTGAAATCGATGGTGTCGACATCCTTAGCGAGACCGGGAAAGCGCGCTTTCGGCAGCACCACGCGGCGCCAGCCGAGCTTGCCCAATGCATCGTAGTCGCCGGCGTCGAATTCGACCGGAACCAAACCGGCCGCCAGCGCCTCGTTGAGCCAGACCTTGATGCCTTCATCGAATACGGCATCGAGTTCGCCGCGCGCCAAGGGCTCGAGGCGGCGGCGCACGTCGCCCGGGCCGCCGCAGGTGATGATACGGCCGCCCCACGCCTCGATGTCGTTGAGCGTGAAGCCGTGCAGCGCAAACATCTGCTCGATCAGGACCAGCGTCGAATGGGTGGGATCTTCACGCACCGAGACGCGCAGCGGATATTTCTTGTTCTTGATGTCGGCGAGCGAACGGATGCCGGCGCGCGGATGAATGGCGATGACGAAACGATCCCAGCTCGGATAGGAAGCGATGATCCGCACCGGCAGCGGCTTTTTGAACAATCCGACACCTCGATAGGCTTGCGTCAGCAGCGCCGACGGATTGACGAAGGCCGCCTCGACGTCGCCATTGACGACGCCTTCGGCGAGGATCGCCGAACCGCTCGCCATGCGCAGCCACGGCCGGAAGCGTTCGCCCGAGCCCGAGCCGACGCAGATGATCATGTCGCGGTTGCCGCCATAGGGCGTCAGCGGATTGCCGGCGATATGCAGGCCGATCTCCCACAATGTTTTCGCGCGAACAAAGTTTGCGCCTTTCGGCAACGATTCCATGAGCGGCTCTCCACGAGACTGAAAGAGGCGGGGCGTACGGGATTGCGCGGACTACGAAGCGGTAACGATGAGAAAATCACACGGCGAGGTCGAAGGGTACCTGGGTCGGACCGTAGCGTTCGATCACGGTGTTGGCGACGCGGTCGTATTGGTGCTGCAACACGGTGCCTTCGCCGAGTTTCTGGCTGCGCACGATAAGCGCGACGGAGCGGGTCGGACCGCCCTGCTCGGCATGGATCGCGCGCGGCGCCACCAGATCGACCTTGCCCTGCGAGCCGGTCGTCACCGAAGCGAGCTTTATCTCGGCATGGCCCGGGCGGCTGCCGTCGTCGATGCGCTCGAAACGCTCCAGGCTTTCGGTGCCGTCGATCACGCCATACAGCACCCAGGCATCGGCGTGGTCGTGCACGCTGCCGGTGCGGCCCGGCACCCGCACCACCGCGTTGACGACGAAGGCGTAGTCTGGATCGACATAAAGCAGCAGATTCTTACGGCCTTCGGTGGACGGCCAAGCCGCCGAATGGGATTTCAGCGTACCGTCCATCACCAGACGTTCAAGCAGCGGCTTCGCCTTTTCCATACGGCGCTGATCTTCGGCTTCCGCAGCCCAGATCGCGCGCAGATCGGCGATGAATTTGTCGAAGACTGGCAGGCGCGGATTAGTCATCGCTCATTCCTTATTCGTACAGGGGCTCGCCCTCGACCGTGCAGCGGCGCAGGAGCCGCCGTTCCTCTTTCGGAAAATCGGTGCGGGCGTGGATGGTGCAGCGGTTGTCCCACATCAGGAAGTCGCCGAGCTGCCAAACATGCTCGAAAATGAAATCGCGGCGCTCACCGATCTCGTAAAGCTGATCGAGGATCGTATCGCTCTCCTCCTGGCTGACGCCTTCGATACGCGTCGTCATCAGCCGGTCGACGAACAGCGTCTTTCGGCCGGTATCGGGATGAGTGATGAAGATCGGATGCGAATGATGCGGGATACCGCTGATGTCACCCGATGAACTGGCCTGTTTCGCACGATTGTATTCGTGGATGTGCAGCGCGGTCTTGCCCTTGAGCTTTTCCTTCAGCGCCGGCGGCACGGCCTCATAGGCTTTGTACATGTTCGAAAACATCGTATTGCCGCCGTGCGACGGCAATTCGAGCGCATAGAGGAACGTGTACCTGTAAGGCCGCGACGTGTAGCCGGAATCGATGTGGAACCAGAATTCGCCCTCGCCGAACGCGCCGATCGGCTTGCCGTCAACCTTGATGTTGCTGACCAGCAAAACCTTCTCGTTGTCCTGCTGAATGCCTTCGGCGCGGTTGCGCAACGGCTCCGGCGCCTTCTTACGGCTGCCGAGATCGCCGAAATAAGACGCAAAGCGCAATTGATCGTCCTGCGACACCTTTTGGCCGCGGAACACCAGCACCAGATGCTTGCGCCAGGCCGCCTTGATCGCGTCGACCTCTTGTTCGGTCAGTGGCTTCGACAAATCGACGCCGCTGATCTCGGCTCCGCAGGCCGGCGATAAAGGCGTGACCTCGATGTCGAGAACGTCCTGCATCGGCATGTCCTCCGGGCCCTGCGCGGCTTGATGCCGGCTCGTTTCATGTAAGATGTATCGCGAGATGCCGGAGGCCTCAAGAACCCAGCCGCCCGGTGGGAGGACGCAGCCATGCGCAAAGTGCTCGCCGTTGCCGCCGCTTTGCTCGCAGCCGGGGCTTTTGCGGCGCGGGCGGACAACTATCCGTCTCGCGTCATCACGCTCGTCGTGCCCTACCCCGCCGGCGGACCGACCGACACCATCGCACGTATTCTGGCGGAGCGAATGCAGACCGCGCTCGGCCAGACCATCATTATCGAGAATATCAGCGGCGCCGGCGGCAGCATCGGCGTCGGCAAAGTCGCCCATTCGCCGCCGGACGGCTACACGCTGAGCATCGGCCATGTGCAGACACACGTCTTCAATCCGGCGATCATGAAGCTCGACTACGACGTAGTGACCGATTTCGCACCGGTCTCACTGATCGCCGACACGCCGATCTGGATCATCGCCAACAAATCGGTGCCAGCCGACGACGTCAAAGGTCTCATCGCGTGGCTCAAGGCCGACAACGGCAAAGCGACCATGGGAACGGTCGGCGTCGGCGGGCCGACCGACGTCGCCGCGCGAATTTTCGAGAAGGAAACCGGCACGGCTTTTCAGATTGTTCCCTATCGCGGCGGCGCGCCGCTGCTCCAGGACATGCTCGGCGGCCATATTGACTTCGCGTTCGGCCAGGCGGCGACCTACCTGACTTACGTCCAGAGCGGCGAGCTCAAGGCCTACGCCGTGCTTCAGCCGAAGCGCTGGTGGGCCGCTCCCGATGTGCCGACGCTCGACGAACTGGGCTTCCACGATATCGACGCCAGCTTTTGGCACGGACTATGGGTGCCCAAAGGCACGCCGGCCGACGTTATCGCCAAACTCAATGCTGCGGTCCGCGAATCCCTGGCCGACCCGTCGGTGCAGGAGAAATTCCGCAAAGTCGGGCAGGAAATCTGGCCGGTTGAAGATCAAACACCGCAGGCGCTGGCGGCAAAGCAGAAAACAGAAATCGCCCACTGGACGCCGGTCATCAAGGAGACCGGCATCAAGGCTGAATGACGTGACCGCGCGCGATCAACTCGAACCGATCGAGAAGGCCAGCAAGGACGAGCTGCTCGCCTTGCAGCTCGAGCGTCTCAAGAACACGCTCTCTCAAGCCTACGACCGCGTGCCGCACTACAAAAAGAAACTCGACGCGGCTGGCGTGCATCCCGCTGACTTGCAGCAGCTCGCCGACCTCGCCAAATTCCCGTTCACCACCAAGGACGATCTGCGGCAGAACTATCCGTTCGGCATGTTCGCCGTGCCGATGGCCGACATGGTGCGCATTCACGCGTCGAGCGGCACCACCGGCAAGCCGACCGTGGTCGGTTATACGCAGAAGGATATCGATACCTGGTCGCTGTTGATGGCGCGCTCGATCCGCGCCGCCGGCGGCCGCTCCACCGACATCATTCATGTCGCCTATGGCTACGGCCTGTTCACCGGAGGCCTTGGTGCGCATTACGGCGGCGAATATCTCGGCGCCACCGTCATTCCCGTCGGCGGCGGCTTCACAGAGCGCCAGGTGCAGCTCATCCGCGATTTCAAGCCGACCATCATCATGGTGACGCCGTCCTACATGCTGGCGATCGCCGATGAGTTCGAACGCCAAGGGCTCAAGCCCGCCGATTGCAGCTTGCGCCTCGGCATTTTCGGCGCCGAGCCGTGGACCGAAACCATGCGCGCCGAGATCGAGCGGCGTATGGGCATTCAGGCGCTCGATCTCTACGGACTATCGGAAGTGATGGGGCCCGGCGTGGCGCAGGAATGTGCCGAGACCAGGGACGGTTTGACGGTCTGGGAAGATCATTTCTTCCCCGAGATCGTCGATCCCGACACCGGCCGCGTATTGCCCGACGGCGAGATGGGCGAACTGGTCTTCACTTCGCTCACCAAGGAGGCGATGCCGGTGATCCGCTATCGCACCCGCGACCTGACGCGGCTCCTGCCCGGCACCGCGCGCGCCATGCGCCGCATCGAACGGGTCAAAGGCCGCAGCGACGACATGCTGATCATTCGTGGTGTCAACGTGTTCCCCTCGCAGATCGAAGCCGTGCTCGGCCAAGAGCCACAGCTCGCGCCGCATTACGTGCTGGAGGTCAGCCGGCCGCACAGCCTCGATGAGCTCGACGTGCTGGTCGAGATGCGCCAGGAACTCGGCGGCAAGCTCGATGCCGAGCAGATTGCGGCGCTCGCCAAAAAGGCCGATCACCTGATCAAGGCCTATGTCGGCATCAGTACGACCGTGCGGGTGCTGGAGCCAGGAACGATCGAGCGCTCGCAGGGCAAGGCCAAGCGCGTGATCGATCGGCGGCCCAAGGCGTAAATTGTCGAGAGGAACGGCGCGATGAGTCTTGATGCCACGGCGAGCCGCGAGCCTGAAATCGGCCGGACTGGACGAGGCCTCCATCGCAGCATGGCTGGCCGCCATTCCCCGGGAGCGGGGCGACTACGACGGCGACCGGCGTCGCTATTCGCAATTCTGGAAAACAGGAGACGACCTTATTCGGCGCTTGCCGCCAAAGCCCAAGCGTAGCGAGGCCGAAGCCGCCGCCGCACAGTCGATCCTTGCCGCCGCCCGCGAGCAACGCGAACGTTTCCTGCGCGCCCACACCGACACGCTCTATAACGAACTGACCCGCAATCGCACCCGGTTCATTCGTCTGGAAGATCTGGTGTTCGCCGCCGCGGAGGTGACGTCCGGCCTCACGCCGACGCCGGCGCAGGTCGCCACCGAGGCACAGCTTCTGCAAAGCGAAAAGGACGGCGTCGAGATCGATCAGGGCATTTTCCTCGCCCACGTGCTCGCCAGCGAGACCGCCGGTCGGCACCTTTGCCACGCCATGTTGTTGCCGCGGCCGGAGACCGCGGACGCCCTGAAAAAACTCGATGCCGACGGCGCCATTGATTTCGGCAAAGTGAGCGTCGAGCGCCGTGGCAAGGCGGCGGTGGTGACCTCGAAGAACGAGCGATTCCTCAACGCCGAGGACAACACCACCCTCGACTTCATGGAAATCGCCGTCGATGCCGCAATCCTCGATGCCAAGACCGACATTGCGGTGCTGCGCGGCGGACCGGTCGTGCATCCAAAATATGCCGGCCGCAGGCTGTTCGGCGCCGGCATCAACCTGACGCATCTTTATCGCGGACAGATTCCGTTCGTCTGGTTTCTCAAGCGCGATCTCGGCTTCGTGCACAAATTCTACCGCGGCGTGGCGCGGCCCGATGCCTTACCTGACGACGTGCATGGCACCGGCATCGAAAAACTCTGGATCGCCGCGGTCGACGGCTTCGCCATTGGCGGTCATTGTCAGATTTTGCTGACGATGGACTATGTGCTGGCGGCGAACGACGCCTTCATGACCTTGCCGGCGCGCAAGGAAGGCATCATCCCTGGCGCGGCCAACCTGCGCATGCCGCGCTTCACCGGCGATCGCATTACGCGGCAGGCGATCCAGTACGAACGCAAGCTGGTCTGCAACTCGCCCGAGGGCCGTATGATCTGCGACGAGATCGCCGCGCCAGCCGAAATGGACGGCGCTCTCGACCGCGTCATCGCCGGGCTGACCTCGTCTGGCGCGGTCAGCGCCACGTCGAACCGCCGCGCCATCCGCATTGGCGAAGAATCGCTCGATACATTCCGCGGATATTTCTCGGCCTACGCCCGCGATCAGGCCTATTGCCACTACAGTCCGGCGCTGATCGCCAATCTCGAGCGCGAGTGGAACGCGCATAATCGGAAAGCCTGACGCAGCATTTAGGGCGTCGGTTCATAAACGGCACCCGTATGCCGACCTGAAAGCGTCGTCCAATGCCCCCTATCGGGGGCAAAGCATACTCGCCTGAACGGACCAAGATTCGCCTTATATCCGGAAGCGGAAATGAGTGGCTATTTCGCTGTGACGCGCGGCACAGCCGTGGCGACGATGGCTGGCTATTTCACGTTAGCATTCACTTCCGAGAGGAGGCAGCCCATGCCCGACTCAGCCAAGGACTCTTATATTTCGACCGATCCGACTACGCCGTCCGGCTTTTTCCGCGGACTGCTGCGTCGGGTCTACGTTGCTCTCAGAGAGAAAGAACTGCACAGGTTCGCGCCAACACGTGTGGACAGAATGATCGAATAAAATTGTCCCGGTGTCGGCTGATGGCGCGCCTCGGTTGGCGGTCATTATGATTGCAAAGCGGACCGCAAGCGCGATTTCATCTAAAGCCGTCAGCCAACTCGTAAGCGACCTTCCTGCTATCGGCGATTATCTTGCCGATAGATCGTAGAAATTTACATGCACCATTAGACGGGATCAACCTGGCAATAGGATCGGTCCGGCCGCCTCACTGCGATCATTGCGACAGTGTCACGCCCCCAGAATAAAAATAAGATAAGCTGCCGCGGCATTTGATGGGCGCCGGTTCGGTTCGCCAAATGTGCGGCTAGGGGGCAAATATGATGGCTGAGGGTCCCGCGTCCGATCATGGCCGCAAATCACTGGAAAAATCCACGCTATTTGGCGCCCTCGATGAGAAGGTACGGCGCGAAATCGCCGCGTATGCCAAGCCACGTCGTTACGCCGCCGGCGAGCCGATATGCCGGCTCGATGATCACGGCGACAGTATGATGGCGGTCGTTGTCGGTACCGTTCGTATCTCGCTGCCGGCCCTCAAAGGCAGAGAAATCATTCTCGCGGATCTGCAGCCTGGCGAGCTATTCGGTGAGATCGCGCTTCTCGATGGCAAACCACGCTCGGCCAATGCGACTGCGCATACGAATTGCGAGCTGATGGTTTTGGAGCGGCGCGACGTCATGCCGTTCCTTGAACGCAACCCATCCGCTTGCATCAAGCTCATGGAAATCCTTTGCTCACGGATTCGCCGTTCCGATGAGCGTATGTCCGATATTGCCTTCTACGATCTACCGGTGCGACTTGCCAAGACGCTACTGCATTACCCACCCCAAGGCCGCGAAACGAAGAAACTTTCGCTCTCCCAGACCGAGCTGGCGGAAATGGCTGGCGGAACGCGGGAGAACGTCAACCGCTGCCTTCGCGCCTGGCAACGCCAAGGCATTCTCGAATTGAAGGATCGATGGATAATCATTCTCAAGCCCGAAGCGCTGCGCGAACTCCTGAAGCCAGCTTGATGTTCTGATACTCCAGTTGCGTGACGCGTCTTGTTTTTGCTGTGACGCGCGGCACAGACATACCGGGAATAGAGATTAAGTTCGGCGCCATCACACGTGCTCACCCGTCACGTGACATCCAGATCTCGTTTCGACGGGCTACAACAGATGGAGGCCGTTATGAATTTTGTGCCGACGAAGCGCGAACACCTGATCCCGGAGAATCCCGTGGACCCGCGGATTATCAGGAGGGACGCCCCCTGGAATCAGGTCAGCAAGGGAACTCCGTGGAATCGGATCGTTGCAGTCTTGAGAAATCCCGATTTCCCGGTGATCGTGTTGCTTTGCACGCTCGGTTTACTGGCAACAACGTTCATGCTCCTTGAATTTCCGCACTTCGGCCAGGCCATGGAATCGGTGCAGCAATTTTTCTAACATCCGATTGTTATTTGGTTCAGCAAGACGAAAGATTTTACGGATCGTCCGGCATTCCAACTTGGCGCGCCGCCTGGTCTGGCTTGCAACCCCAAGATCTTACAACTAAAGTGCGCAGTATCGCGGGACGGCAAGATGCCGGACCCGCTTCATCAGAGAGGGTTTGAGAAATGGCCATTCACAAGAAGGTGCCGGATCACACACACCCGGGCGAAGCAAAACACCTGGTGTTGCCGGCGTTTTCCTACCAGCCCACTGATGAACTCGCACAACTGGTCATCGACGCGTGGGCCAATCCCGGTTCGCTATTGGACCGGGATCCCAAGACAAAGCTTCCGACGAAAGGTGCCGTCGACGAGGCCACGCGGAGGATCAATGCAGCGGGCTTCGATCTGAAGCGCGCCGTCGTAATCACGGAAGCAGAGCACGATAACGACTACATCATGCAATCTGATGATGAAATCGTCTTTGTGCTGCCGAACAAAACCCGAATAAAAGCTGCTCCTCCGCATCTTATGGAGACGGCCAAATTGCTGATGGCCTGTACGCCGAACGGAATTTAGTGCTGTTGCGAGTCGGTTGACCGTCTATCTCTGGCTTGAAGCGGGCCAGATCGGCATACAAGAATCCATCCTCGAAGACGCGATCACGGGCGAAAACTCGGAATTGGGAGATTTCGAATGGCACGATCGGTAACGGAGTGGGTCAATGTTGCGGGCGGTATTTCGATCATCGCTCGCGAGTTGGGAGAGGTTTGGTTTCATACCCCGAGCGGCACGAAAAATGACGTAGATCCATTCGCGACACCGATGACGGGCGCGGGCGCGGCGGGCAGCACGGTCGGGCTCCTGGACGGCGCAATAAATCTGGGATTTTCCGGAATTGAAAAGCGCCTCGCGCGCCCGGAACCGACGCTCGCCGGCTATATTGTCGCCCTGGTCGGCGCCTATCACACGTCAGTCCACACGCCGCGAAATCTCCGGCAGGCCGCCAAGCGCTTCAACGAGCTGGGGCGGCCAGAGGTCGCGGCGTACCTTGAAGAGCGTGCGCGCGAGGAGACCGGTCATGACCGGCTCGCGCTCAAGGATCTGCGTGCACTGGGAGTACCCGCCGATCGACTGGTCGCCAACTTTATTCCAGAGGGCATCAAGCCGCTCTGCAAGCGTTTCGATGACCTCTGCGCCCAGGACTATCCGATGGGCTGTATCGGCTATTCGTACTGCCTGGAGCGCATTGCCGCGCTCAAGCAGGAGGCCGATATCGAAAAGGTTCAAGCGCTGTGCCCCGATGGCGTCGATGCGACGCGCTTCCTCAGAAGTCACAGCTCCCTCGGAAGCGAGGTCACGCACGTCGAAGAGACGATTGAGTTCGTCGCGTCGCTTTCCGCGAATGACCGTATCCAGGTCGTTCAGGAGACGTATGAATTGGCATTGATCATGGCGGATGGCTATAATCACGAACTCCTCAAATCCGAGGAGAAGGTGCTCGGAGAGATTCAGCAGGTGATCGGAGAACCGCTCCTGTATGGTCACGGCTCACGTCATTCGCCCGGCGAAAAGCGCGCCGCCCGGCCCGCGGCATGAACGGAAATCGTTCGCGAACCAGAACTTAGGTCCGCGGGTGCGGCAAGCCGGAACGTCTGAATTAGTGCAAAGTCAATTGAACGTCGTGCGCGCGCCTCAGGTCAGCCGTAGCGGCTCCTTCTGTGAACCAATGATAGATTGGCTCTATCAGGTTTCGCGCCTCATCTACTCTTCCTTGTGCCCGCCAAAGCGTTGCGAGGTCGGTAGTTGCCCGTAATTCCAATGACTTGGCGTTTTGACGGCGCGCTACATCGATCGCGCTCTTAAGATACGACTCAGCTTCGCTAGTTTTTGTTGCATCGAGCGCCAGAAGAAAACGCGCTCTTTGACGGTGCAATTCAGATTCCCATGGCCGGCCCGTCGCGTCATTCATGTCAGCCAATGTCTGCTCAACAATCGACAGCGCAGTTTCATTTTCGTCACTTTCAGCATGCATCTCAGCTAACCAACTGCACATCATCGGAAGCATGAATCCGACGCCCTTTTGGTGCGCTTCGTCGACTTCCCGTTGTATCTCAATCCGAACCTCGCGAGCGCGCCCCAATTCGCCGAGTGCGCGCCCTCGGGAAATCGTGGACAGAAATACGTAGAGCGAGAACCGTTGTTCTTCTGATATTTCGAGGCTTTGTTCAGCACATTCACGGGCCAAAGCGGGATCGCCACGCAGGAGATGCACCACGGAAATTATGTAAAGGGCAAAGGCTATAGAGTAAGGCTGTGCAAGATCTCGGGCGAGGGCAAGAGCTTCCGAAGCGCCCGCCAAGGACTGGTCCGGGTAACCGAGAAACCACAGATCCCAAGACAGCAGCAACAACGAAGCCACCTGGGGCTCCACCATGTAAAGGTCGTACAGCGGCCGCCTGCTTGTACTGTTCGACAGCGCGATTGTCTCCTCAAAGTGCTCCCTCGACGTCTGAAACTCGCCGGCAGTCAATAGTGTGCTTCCCATAATGCGGTGAGCCATCATCAATAGATCGCTATTGGCTGACGCCCGCGACCTCGACATGAACTCATTGGCCATGGCTAGTGCTTGATCATTCTTGCCGCCCATCCAGGAATGTCCCCACAGTCCAAACAGGGCCTGGAAATACTCGGGCGGGCTGCCCAGTTTGAGGCATAAAGTAAGAGCCCGCGCAAATGCTTCGCGGGTTTCCGCTGCGGCATATCCTCGAACAGCGATGAGAGGGATACCTAATGCCAGCTGAATCTCGATCTCTTCCCTGGTGCGCTCGGACGTGTCCGGCAAAGCGCTCAAGAGCCGCAAGGCGTTGCGAAAATGACTAATGGCTTCCACGTTGGCGGAATTTGCAAGCGCGCGTCGACCAGACTTACGCCACCAACGAACAGCCGACTGGTTATTTCCCGCCTCGCTGTGATGGTAGGCGAGGATTTCGGGTTGATTTTCGACGACTTCAGCAAAATGGTCCTCTAACACGACGGCGATATCTGCGTGAATCTCCCGTCTCTTGCCCCGAAGCAAAGAATCGTAAACTGCATCCCGTAACAATACATGTTTGAAGGCGAAACGGACGGAAGGTGAAACCTCCAGCCGACCGATAATGTCGGCCTCTTCAAGAAGTAAGAGAGCCGAGCGCAGTTCGTCTTCGCCAGTTCTGGATGCGAGAGCCAGAAGATCGTAGGAGAACTCGCGCCCAACCACCGCGGCAATCTGCGCCACATTACGACCCCCGCGCACAACGCGATCGAGCCGCTCCATCAGTGCATCATGCAGCGTCTCTGGAACTTTGAGCGCCTCTAGTTGTGTCGTTCGCTCGACATCGTTCTCCCCTGGCCTACGTAATGTTGGGACTTTGATAATGCCGCTTGTCAGTTCTTCGATGAACAACGGCAGGCCATCGGCCTTGTCGATAATTTGGTCGAAGATCTGTTGCGGCATAATCGAGTCTTGGAACAAATCTCCAATCATCTTCGTCACTTCACTACGCGACAATCGAGTAAGCGAGTGCATAGTTACGTTCGCGCCAGTGAACCACGTGCGCCGGAACTCGGGCCTGTAGGACACAACAAGCAAAACACGGGCGCGATCAATACGGCTGATAGCCAGTTCAAGCAGCTCGAGCGTCGAGGGATCTATCCAGTGCGCATCCTCGACGATGCACAGCACCGGGCGCCGGGCAGAGAAGATCAAGAGCATATCGAGAAGCTTACTTATCGTCTTATTTTTTATTTGCTGGGGCGAAAGCTTGGACAGCTCGTTATGATGTTCGGTGGAAATTGACAACAGATTGGCGATCAGTAAGGCCGGATCTACCGCATCATCTGTCGAGCTGGGAAGGTAAGCCTTAAGTTTGGCAAATTTGTTGGCATCAGAATCGTTAGCTCTGAATTCGGCCGCCCGTTCAATTTGTTCGATGACCGGGAAAAACGCGCTCTGGCTGTGATAGGGCGAACACTGATAGCTCAACGAGAAATGCGGTTCGTGCCGGATGTTCGAATTCAATTCATAGATGAGCCTTGACTTGCCAACTCCCGGAATACCCGAAAGCAGCACGACTTGTCCGTCACCCTCTTTGGCCTTCTGCCACCTGTCGAGCAACAGGTTCAGCTCAGTTGACCGTCCGATTAATGGGGTGAGGGAACTTACATGCGCCGCCTCGAAACGGCTCCCCTTATTCTTCGCGGAAAGGACACGATATACGCGAAGAGGCTTGGTTATGCCCTTGAGTTCCTTGAAACCGAGATCTTGAAAATTGAAGGCGGCCGATGTGAGCCGTAGCGTTGATTCTGAAACAACCAGAGTGTTGGGCTCAGCGAGCGTTTGTAGACGCGCAGCAATGTTGGGTGTCTCGCCCACCGCCTCCATCGATAATCCGGGATCTGCTCGTCCAATTTGGCCAACCACTACACGGCCGGTGCAGATGCCCGCCCGTGAGGCGAGGCTAACCGGCCCTCGAATATTCGTCACGGCAGAAAGTGTCTCCAGGGCGGCGTGTAAAGCGCGGACGGCATCATCCTCATGTGCGCGTGGCCAACCGAAAAATGCCATCACGCCATCGCCGGCAAAACTGGCAACCTGACCTCCATAACGCCTCACCGCCGAGCTGCAAACCTCCCGATAAGCGTCAATGAGTATCTGAAGATCTTCGGGGTCCAACCTTTGGGAAAGCTGCGTAGACCCTACCAGGTCACAAAACATCACGGTGATCTGCCGAAGTTCAGCTTCGCGATTTTGCGACGGGGATGATACTTCCGTGCCGAGATTCGGAATCGCGGCTGTGACATCGCTCGAACTCGTTCGCTGCCGTCAATGCTCCAATGGCCCTAAGCAATATCTTTCGATGACCTAAAGAGACTCCAAGAGTTTTGAAGTCGCTCTCCGTCAGATCCGGAAGTAGGGATATTTCAATATGGTTTTCGGCAAAAATTTGGATGTATTGACCTAGACCGTACCTACCTAACCATTCAGCCAGATCTGTTGTTCGCGACATTACCGTACTCTTGGTGCGTGACGCTGAGACCCAACAATATGCCGCCCGTTAGCGCAGACGTAGGGCATCGCTCTTAGGAAGATAGCACAGCAATGGGGCCGCCACATCGACGGAAGCCTTCTTCGGATAACTCCGCGGCGCCCACTGGGATTAACCCGGTTGGCAGGGTCAAGCAGGCAAGGACGTGGCGCTTATGGTAAGCAATGTCCGAATTGCAATGTCCGAAAATGGCTGGAGGGTGACGCGGCCATGGCCAGCGTCCGCTCACCAATTTCGATTTACGGGTACACGCCCTGATTGGGCATCACCTCTTCCGAAAGCCGGTGATCACCCTCTAATCAAGTCCGAGGGCAGGCTTTTCGGAATCATGCGCTAGAACGTGAACAACACCGATGTGTACCAATTAAAGCGATCTGTTTGATCGACGTTCTGGATGCCGCGGCCGACATAGCCGAGAAGGTGAAGATTGTCGTTGAGATCGTATCGGACGCCGGCGCCCAGCGACGTCGTATCCGCCCCGCCGCGTGTGTCCGCCGTTTGATGAAAAATCTCCAACCCGACTTGCAGGTTGGAAACGATTTGCCGCGTCACGACCAGTCCGGTCTCGCAGAAATTTTGTCCGTCTCCGATGCGATTGAGTTCACAGCCGCCGCCGCCAAACGCCGACCACTGACCCCAGTCCTTTTCGATCCAGACCGGCAGCAGAAACGAGGCATGCTGATCGCCGACATTCGACGACAGGCTCGGCAGAAAGAGTCTGGGAAATACAGCGACGTCGAACCCGAAGCTTTGTTGGGTCAGAAAACGATACTTCACAGCGAGCTCGATATTGCCGGGACCGACCGTCGTGGCGCCTGAATTCGGAAAGTCGAACGCCACCGGTACCGTGGCCGTAAGCTGAAGGTTTGACGCTCCGCCATAATTGAAATCGACGCCGCTTTCGCCGCTGGTGCCGTCTTGCGTAACGGTTCCGCTCGCGAACGTGTAAATCTCAAAGTGCTTATAGTCGGTCGGCTCGGGATCGTCGGTGAGATATGGCGGACCTGCAAGCGCCGGAACTGCAAATCCCGAGAGCACGCCGCAAACCGCAAGAGTTTTTACCGCTACGGAACGCACCAATTATCCCAAAAGGCCGGATCGATAGCAAACCATCCTGCGCCCTATTCTAATGCCGGTTGGTGAGTTTGTATAAGGCTGCGTGCAAGTCGACCGATGCAAGCATTAATCAGAGGCCGCGGATGACGGACAGCGCCCAAGGAAGTGCCACCAAGGTTCCGGAAGTAACCATCGTTTTCTGGATCCTCAAGATCGCCGCGACCACGCTCGGCGAAACCGGCGGCGATACCGTGACGATGACCTTGAACTGGGGCTATCTCGCCGGCACGGCGCTGTTCCTTTCGCTGCTGGTCGTTCTCGTTAGTCTTCAGATCAGCGCAAAACGCTTTCACCCGTTCCTGTACTGGGCGACGATCATTGCATCCACCACGGCCGGGACCACCATGGCCGATTTCGCCGACCGCTCGCTCGGCATCGGCTACCCCGGCGGTTCGGCGCTGCTGTTTGCCTGCCTGATGGCCACGCTAGGCGCGTGGTACTGGACGATGGGCTCGATATCCGTTGCCACCGTCGACAATCCGAAAGTGGAGGCGTTCTATTGGGTCGCCATCACCTTTTCACAAACGCTGGGCACCGCGCTCGGCGACTGGATGGCGGACAGCACCGGCTACGAGCACGGCATATTCGTATTCGGCGCCGGGCTGGCGCTCCTCGCGGCGGCGTATTTCTGGACCGGCGTGTCGCGGGTGTTTCTGTTCTGGGCCGCCTTCATCCTGACACGACCGCTCGGCGCCAGCGCGGGCGATTTTCTCGACAAGCCGACGACCGATGGCGGATTGGCGCTAAGCCGCCCTCTCGCCTCGGCGGCGATCGCCGTCTTTATCATCATCTGCCTTTTGATTCTTCCGCAACGGGCAGGCCGGCATCCGGGGCAATCCGGCTAGGCGCGAATATCTTCCCTTTTCTGCAGATATTCGTCGCGATTGATCTCGCCACGGGCATAGCGATCGTCGAGGATCTCAAGGCCCGGCGAACGCCGTGTCAAATAACGCCTGGAGCTGGCTCGCCGAATTCTCGCGACCACAAGCCAGATGATGCCCACAATCACAATCCCACCTAATACGAGCCACACGATCATGTTCAGCGCCTAAATGTTTGCCATGGACCTGGCAATCTCAACTCTCTTTTGCAGGTATTTTTCGCGTTTCATCTCGCCACGGGCATATCGTTCGTCAATTTTTGACCGCAACGCATTCAACCGCCCGCGGCGTTTTGGCCACCAGCGCAATAGTGCTGCGACCGTCCAGACAATCTCTATGAGTCCATAAGGCCACGCGCCTTGGAGAAACGCATAGACAGATGCCATTGCGGTCGAGATACCAAGCGCGAGGATGAACCAACTGCTCAAGTTCTCCATGGCGTAGAACACAACGCCCGCCGTAACCGCGCACAGGCCAAATAGACTCAAAATGGTCATGCTGGAAACTCCGAACGGCGCGCGGCGTTCACCATCTAAACTGCATTTCTCGAAGATTGCGGAGATTGGCAGGCGGATCGCGCCGCCTTCGAACGGTAGCATACTTGGGAGAGCAGAGTGAGTTCGCATTCACAGAGACAACACGTAAATTAGAGCTGGCTCGCAGTCGCCGTGTCCGACGTGCGCCAATCCGATTACGATTTATTCGGGATGGAAAAATCAAGCCGCCCAAAAGCGCCAAACGCGATCCGCCGCGCGTGCTTAACAGCTTTTTTGGTTCCAGAAACAGCCGTCCGGGTCACCGAACTTGAAGTTAAGCCCGAGCTCGACCAGGTTTCCTGCGGTCGTGGAGGTGGTGGAAAGCTGCGAAACGGGAAAAGTCACAGTGTTGACAAAACGGGTGTAGCGATATTCAGCAAACACATTCCAATTGTCCGCGAACGCATAAGACATTCCGCCGCCCGCTGTCCACCCGCTCAGAATCGGCTTTACGGTTTCCGTAGTTCCCGGCCCGGCGCCTCCGACGATTCCCAGAACCTGGGTCCGCTGCGTCGTCTGGTCCGCCCAAGCCCATCCGCCGGTTCCATAAACCAGGAGGCGATTGAAAGCGTAGCCGAGGCGGCCGCGGATTGTACCGCTTACAACGGTATGGTCTTGCCGCGTGCTTGTGCCAAACGCGTCGGTGGTCGTGATGGAGTGAGTTGCCCCTGAGGAAAGGTCGGACACGACACCGATGACGATGCCGGCCGGTAGCATGTAGTCATAGCCGATCTGACCACCGCCATGCCAAGCCGATGCTTTGTTGGTGACAGGAGCGAAGGCTACGCCGGTCGCGAGGTTGGTGGTCGTGCTATTCGCAGTAGTCCAGCTGTAGCTACCAAAGCCCCCGAAATAGACCCCCGTCCAGTCGTAAGCCGATGTGAACGCCGGAGCCTTGTAGACCGGTGCCGACACAGGCGCCGGCAGGTCGGCGCCCCATGCGGGAATAGCAAGAGCGGCGGATGCAACAGCGACAAGAAACAGCTTCTTCATGGCAATCACGAAATACCCACACCGTTGGAACTCAATAAACTAGCACGCAACATCCGCGCTGGATGTTGCAATTGCGCCACATATACCGGCTTTCCACTATCGCTTATTGACCCCTCACGCCTTGTGCCCGCGCCATTCGTGAATGTGCCACCACAGCACAATCGCAATGCCAAGCAAAACGCCGGCAATCAGCACCAAGATCAAAGCCGAGTTCTCGACCCATGCGATCGCCGGGATACCGAGCGCCATAATGAGGCCCAGCAAGCATACTTGCCACGACAGGACATGCACGCCTGCGGTGAAAGTGCCGAGAGTGAGCAGCGTGAATATGGCAAGTCCAGTCGCCCCGGCGGTGAAAACGCGCTGCACGCTCGACAGCAGCATCATGTTCATCACGACGAGGAAAGCACACCAATGCAAGACCTGTGTTCCGATGAGCCGCACCCGCCCTGCCCTGTCGGTCTCGCTATGCCAGCCGGTACCGACGCAGACCAGCGCGATCAGCGGCGTCAAAAGCTCCCAGTATCCGGTAATCGGCTTTTTTGAAAAGCTCGTATAGGCGACGCCGATCAAGGTCAGGATCAGCACCGCGCTAAAAGGCAGTTCCTTGATCCAGAAATTCAGGCGCCAGAAATGGCTCGGCGCCGGTGTGTCGTAAGTATGCGGGACTAAAACTGGGTCTTGATTGCTCATCGCGTCCGCTCCGGGATCGGACAATGAGAGTAATGCACGCGAGACTGCCGCGCCATCCGTCGTTCTCTATAACGCGATCCGCCGCACGCTGGCGATATCGCTGCCGGCGGCGCCGATGCGTTTGATGGCGCCGGCGATGGGCTCGATAGCGACCGCCATATGAAACGCATTGGCGTGAAGGAGAGTAGCGCGGTCGCGAATGATGGCGACATGGCCCTTCCAGAACATCAGATCGCCACGCCGCAGATCGGAATAGGCGTCCGCGGCGACGGATTGGCCAAGCGCCTTTTCCTGCATGTCGCTGTCGCGCGGACTGGCGATGCCGCAAGCGGTAAGCGCGACTTGCACCAGGCCCGAGCAATCGAGACCGAGCACCGTCTTGCCACCCCACAGATAGGGCGCGCCGAGAAAGCGTTCCGCGACGGCGACGAAATCCGGCTCGTCTTCGCCGATCGGTTTGAGGTGCGCCAGCGGTACATAGAAGCCCGACGGCAATATTGCCATGCGGTCGTCGATCCGCGCGACCGCGATGCGCGCGCCGAACGGCAACGCTTCGACCGGCGGCAGCTTGATGGACGGCCCGGAAAACACCAGCGTGCGCAACGCCGTGACCTTGTGTGTCGCCGGCGGGCCGGGCGCCGCAAGCGCATGCTCGGGCAGCCAGCCGACATAACCGTCGGCATCGAGCTGACCCCAGGCAAAGCCTTCGGCATTGCGCTCATAGACCGTGACCCGTTCGCCTTTGAGGGCTTCGGTCAAAAGCGGTGCATCAGGCCGCGCCTCGCTCCACAGCGGTGCTTGCGGCTCGACAATCTCAAAGCCGCAACCCTCGACGTAGCGCGCCGCGGCCACCTTGCCTTCAAGAAATTTTGCCGCCAGATCGGCCCGGGCAGGCGTGACGCGCGGATCGAATGCGGCCATCGCGCCGCTCAGCCGTAGCGGGCGGCGAGCAACGCATAAAGCGCGCGCGCCGTCTGACATTCGCCGCCTTCAGGCCGGCCGGGCTTCGCCGTCGCCGTCCATGCAAACAGGTCGAAGTGCAGCCAGGATTTGGCGGTCACGAAGCGGCGCATGAACAGGGCCGCGGTGATGGCGCCGCCCTGGCCGCCGCCGACATTGTTGATGTCGGCGACTTTGGACTCCAGCATCGCCTCATACGGCCGCCACAGCGGCAACCGCCACAGCGGATCGTTTTCGGTACCGGCGCTGCGCATCAGTTCGTCAGCGAGCGCGTCATCGTCGGTAAAAAATGCCGGAACGTCGGGACCGAGCGCGACACGGGCGGCGCCCGTCAACGTCGCGAAGTCGGCGATCAGATCGGGCTTGTCGTCGTCGGCAAGCGACAGCGCATCGGCAAGGACGAGCCGGCCCTCGGCGTCGGTATTGCCGATCTCGACCGTGATGCCCTTGCGCGAGGTGTAGATATCGCGCGGGCGAAAGCTGTCGCCGGCTATTGCATTCTCCACCGCCGGGATGAGCACGCGAAGCCGTATTTTCAGCCCGCGCGCCATGATCATGTGCGCGAGCGCGAGCGCCGTTGCCGCACCGCCCATGTCCTTCTTCATGTTGAGCATGCCGGAGTTCGGGCTTGATATCGAGGCCTCCGGTGTCGAAGCAGACGCCTTTGCCGACAAGCGTTATGCGCGGATGCTTGTCGTCGCCCCAGGAAAAATCGAGGAGCCGCGGCGCGCGGGTGGCGGCGCGGCCGACGGCATGGATCAGCGGAAAGTTCTGCTTGAGAAGATCGTCACCGACGATTGCAGAAAATTTCGCGTCGTGGCGCGCCGCAAGCTTGCGCGCAGCGTCCTCGAGCTCGGCGGGGCCCATGTCGTTGGCCGGCGTGTTGATGAGATCGCGCGCCAGCGCCACGCCCTCGACGATGCTTTCAATCTCTTCGCGATCGATGCTTTGCGGCAGATCGAGCGTGATCTGTTTCGCTTCCGCCTTGCGGTATCGCGTGAATCGATACGAGCCGAGCGCGAACGCCAGCGCTGCAAGCCTGGCGTCGTGCGGCTCGCTGGCGAAGCGGTAGACACCGTCCGGCAGCAAATGCGGCAGGCGCCCGGGCAGAAAGCGGTCCCCGGCATCGCCGTCGTTGGCCAGCCCAAACAGCACGCCGCCGAGACCTTTTTTACCCGGCAAAAGCAAATGACGGCCCGCCTTGGGCTCGAAACCGGCGGCCTCGGCAAAAGCGCGGGCGCCGGCGTCAAGCCGCCCGCGCACCTCCGGCCAATTTATCGCCGTAACGAACCAGATCGGAATCGCGTCGGACGAACCGCGGGTGACGAAAATCGAATTCATTGCGCGTGCCTGTGACGAAAGCACGCTCTGCTAGCACGTCGTATAGCGGGCGGGAAGCGACAGGCGCCCCTTTGCGATCTTGCGCGCGCGTTACGCCCGGCCTGGAACGGCGCCGCGCTGCGCGCGGCTGTGCTTGACGCCGTAGAGCGCATAAATCCCAAGCCCGATCACGAGCCAAGCAGCGAGGCGAAGCCAGGTGTCGATCGGCAGGCCGCACATCAGGAAGATCGCCGCGAGCGCTCCACCCGGAGCCACCAGATAAATTGCCGGCGCCCGGAACGGCCGCGGCAGGCCGGGCTCCCTGATGCGCAGAACAAGCACACCGACGCACACTACGGCGAAGGCAAACAGCGTTCCGATGCTGACCAGCTCACCGATCAGACCGATCGGCAGGACGCCCGCAAGCGCCATCATCACGACACCGGCGATGATCGTCGTCACGTAGGGCGTGCGATAATGCTCGTGCACTTTGGCGGCAGCGGCCGGCAGCAGGCCATCTCGCGCCATCGAATAAACGATGCGCGGCTGACCATATATTCCGACCAGGATGACAGAGGTCAGTCCGAAGATAATCCCGAGCTTCACGATTGGTGCAAGCCATTTCAGCCCGATGGCGTCGATGCCGACGGCGATCGGATCGGCGACATTGAGCTTGTCGTAGGCAACGATGCCGGTGAGTACGAAGCCGACCACCATGTACAAAATCGTGCAGATCGCGAGTGAGCCGAGAATGCCGATCGGCATGTCGCGTTTCGGGTTCTTTGCCTCCTGCGACGCGGTCGAGACCGCGTCGAAGCCGATATAGGCGAAGAAGATGACGGCTGCGCCGCGCACGACCCCGCTCAATCCGAACTGACCCGGACCGGCATTGGGCGGAATGAACTGTCCGCCCGGATTGCCTGCGGTAACCCAATGCGCGGTGGTGACAAAGGGCGCCGCCGCGGCAATGAACACCACGATGATGACGAGCTTGACGGCGACGATGACGGTGTTGACGCGCGAGGATTCTCGCACACCACGCACCAGCAGCGCGGTGATGATAGCGATGATCAGCATCGCCGGCGCGTTGATGACAGCGCCGGTCGTGTGCCAGGCGTGTTGCGCGGCATCGTAATCGAAGGGCGAACGGGCGAACGCGGGCGGAACGGTGATGCCGAAGTCGGAAAGGAAACTCACCACGTAACCGGACCAGCCGATCGCGACCGTGGCGGAGCCCAGCGCGTATTCCAGCAGCAGATCCCAGCCGATGATCCAGGCCACGATCTCGCCCATCGACGCATAGGCATAAGTGTATGCGCTGCCGGCAATCGGCACGGCTGCGGCCAACTCGGCGTAGCAGAGCCCGGCGAAGCCGCAGACGATCGCGCTCAGCACGAAGGATAATGTGATCGCCGGCCCGGCATTGGCGGCTGCGGCATGTCCGGTGAGCACAAAAATACCGGCGCCGATGATATCGCCGATACCGAGCGCGACCAGATTGAGCGCCGAGAGGCTGCGCTTGAGCGGAATGGCGCCGCTGGAGGGGGCACCCTTCTCGTCGGACTCGGAAGCCTCCGCTTCCAGGGCTGCAATACTTTTGCGGACCCAAATCCTCGCCATGGCGATGGTCCTGATGATTGAAATATAGCGGCGCACACGAAAATCGCGTCACAATGGCCCATAACAACGAGCCAACGGCATTCTGGTTGCGGCGGACGACCGCCCTATTGCGACGCCGTCTTCTTCACGTAAGGCCCCAACGCCTTCGCCGCGGCATGAGCGTAGCTCAGATCGACCACATCGCTGACCTTTACCGAGCCGTCGATCTGCTTGGTGTCGACGAAGAACTGCCAGGCCATTTGAAGCGACGGTATATTGAGGTCGCCGTCGGGATCGATCGCCTGCGAGACAATCGCCCGGTGAACGGCGGGATCCTTGATGAAGGAATACTGCGTGAGGATTTTGATGATTTCATCCGCATTCGGGCCGCCAATATGCCCATCTTTGAGTGAATCGTCGTAGAAACGGATCGCCTTCACCAGCGCCACCATGAATTTTTTGGCGTTGTCCGGCTGCTCCTGCATGAACTTCGGGCCGTAGAACACCACGGCGGTCTGGTAATCCGGAAAAACTTCATCGGCGGTGACGAGCTTCTTCGCGGTGCCGAGCTTGATCAGCTCGCTCACTGTTGGCTCGACCGTGAGGCTCGCGTCGATGCCCTTGTTGGCGTAGGCCGCAATCTGGTTGGGAAAACCAAGGAACACCGGATCAATGTCGTTATAGGTCAATCCGGCCTGCACCAACGCGTAGTTCATGAAGGCGTTTTCACTGTTGCCGTTCGCCGACATCGCCACTTTGAGGCCTTTGAGATCCTTCACGCTCTTCACTTTGCCGCTGTCGATCAGGTCGGTGCGCGCCATGATCGCCTGGAAGCCGTAACCCTTGGCGTTGCGCGCCTTGTCCGAAACGACCTTGATGCCGATGCCGCGCGCATAGGCGTTGTAGAGGCCGGCCGAGGTGGCGCCCGAGCCGACATCGATCTCGCCCGAACCGAGCGAGGGGATGGCCTTGGCCGCCGAGTCAAAGCGGACGAACTTCACCTTGAGGCCCTGCTCGGCGAAGTAGCCCTTGGCGTCGGCAATGAAAAATGGCGCATCGCTCGAGGCGCCGATGGTGCCGACGGTCAGCTCCTGCGCATTGGCGCGAGCACCGAGGCCAAGCGCCGCCGCCATCGCGAGCGCCATGACCGGCAATAGTCGGACTTTTTGATTATGCGCCATTTGCGCCTCCACGAATTTCATACCCGGCGGCCCTAAACTAGCACGCAGCCACGATTGCGGCCTGCGACATTCCGCTCACATCCACGGCATCAACGAGGCGTGGATCACGTCCGGCACACCCTCCCCGCCCACCGACTTGATGGCGAGATCGACGTCCTTCAAACCGAAGCGATGGGTCGTGATCATCTCCAACGGAAAGCGCTTCGAGGCAAGCTGGGCCAGCGCCAGTTCGCATGCCCTGTAGCTGTGGCCGCGCGCGCTCTTCATGGTGATGAACTTCACCGTGAATTTTTCCAGCGGGAAGTTCGGGAATTGCGCCATTTCACCTTGCGCAACGATGACACCGGCCTTGCGCTTGAGCGCCTCGATGCCGAGCAGCATCGGGATTGTGCCGGCGCCGGCCGTGCAGTCGAGCGCGACATCGACGCCTTTGCCGCCGGTGATCTCCATGATGCGGGCCAGCGGGTCTTCTTTCTGCACGTCGATGACGTAATCGGCGCCGAGTTTCTTCGCGACCTCGATGCGCGCCCGGTCCTTCGACGTCCCGGTGACGATGATCAGCGAGGCGCCGGCCTGCTTGCAGATCACGGTTTGCGACAAGCCCTGCTGGCCCGGGCCCTGTATCAGCACTGTGGAATTGTAACCGACGCCGCCGTCGAACAGCGACCACTCGACGCCATTGGCCATCGGCGTCACCAGTCCGGCGAGCTCCGGCGTCACGCCCTGCGGCACATGATGGACCACCGCGTTCCAGGGCAGGTACATGTATTGCGCGAAGCCACCCCAGAGATGCGGTGGCTTCTCGTCGGAGGTGTAGCCGTATCGGATCGCGTCGGGATTGGTGCGCCAGTTGGTGTTTTCGCAATGCCGGTACTGCCCGGCATGACACCACTCGCACTTGCCGCACGACACGTAGTGCTCGACGAAAACCAGATCGCCTTCCTTGAAACCCTTGCGCTGGGTGAACTCGCGGCCGGCCTTGGCGATGTAGCCGATATTCTCGTGGCCCATAATGGTGGGCTTGTTGCTCGGCGGATGCTTGTAGAGCTTGACGTCGGTGCCGCAGATGCCGCCGACTTCCATTTTCATCAGCGCCGCATCCGGCGGAATGTCCGGCATCGGGTATTCGCGAATTTCGGTCTTGCTCGGTCCCGTCCGAACGGCTGCTAGTACTTTGTCGGCCACTTTCACGTTCCTTCTTTCATGCTGATATAAGGTGCCATGCTTGGCTTCACAAAGAAAACCCCCAGCCAAGGCGCGATCGATCGCGTGCGGGGGTGGACACGCGCGCGCTTCAAACTCGCGGATGACGAGACGGTGATGGTGTCGGAGATCGCCTGCGGGGTCCCCGGCTGCCCGCCGATTGAAGCCCACGTTGTGTTCTGGACCGGCGTGGGGCGGCACCATTTCAAAGTGTTCAAGCCGCTCGCCGACGTGACCGAGGACGACCTGCCGCCTGCCTTCATGAAGAACGCGCTGGTCGCGGTCGAAGGTGCCGATCTTGAGTGCTGCTAGATTTTACACCCTGGCGAGATTGCTGCGGTTGAGATCCGAGACCTTCGCGACACCCGACAACAGCATCGTGGATTTCAGTTCGAACGCCAGTTGCGCATAGACACCTTTGACGCCCTGCGAACCGCCATTGATGAGACCCCACAGCGCCGGCCGGCCGATGCCGACCGCCGTCGCCCCGAGCGACAGCGCCTTGAAGATATCGATACCCCGGCGAATGCCGCTGTCGAGCACGACCGGCACCCGGCCCGCCACCGTATCGACTGCGGTACGCAGCATGCTGATCGACGCCGGGCCGCCGTCCATTTGCCGGCCACCATGATTGGAGATCCAGATACCGGCCGCGCCGTCCGCGAGGCTTTGTTTGATGTCGTCGGGCTGCACCACGCCCTTCACCACCACCGGCAGGCCGGACGCTTCGCGCAGGAACGTAATGTCGCTGAAACTCAGGTTGCGTTTCTGGTCGCTGAAATTGCCGTGGCCGCCAAGTGCCGGATCGTGATTGCCAGCGGTGAGCGCCGGATCGCGCGGGCGGCCAAGCGCAATGTAGTCATCGCTCTGGCCGGGACCGAGCGCGTCTGCGGTGAGCACAATGGCGGAATAGCCCGCTGCCTTGGCGCGCTGCACCAGCCAGCGGTTCAGCTCCATGTCGCGGTTCATGTAAATCTGGAACCACTTCGGGCCGGTGGTCGCCTGCGCGATCTCTTCCATCGGCCGGTTCGATGCACCGGAGGCAACAAATAATGAGCCCGCCATGCCGGTGCCGCCGGCGTTCGGCAATTCCGCCTTGACGTGGAAATTGCCCTGCGCGCCGGTCGGGCAGGTAAACACCGGGATCGGCAGCGTGTGGCCGAGCAGCGTCGTATGCAGGTCGATGTCCTTGTCGTCGACGTTCTGCAGACGGCGCGGCATGATCGGAAAATCGTTGAAGGCGCGGCGGTTCTCGCGGTAGGTCCAGCCGTCGCCGGACGGGCCCATGATCGCCATGCGTCCCGGCGAGAGAATTTTACGGGCGTCGTCTTCGAGGCGCTCGACGTTGACGATCTTGAGCTCGCGTTCTTGCGAACTCGGCTGGCCGAAATCCGGCGGCGGTGCCGCCGCGGCCCCTTCCGCAAAGGCCCTTGTCGGGCCAGCGGCGGTCGCAAGTGCTGCCCCGCCGGCAGCCAACGCCTGAATGAGATTGCGTCGTGACGTGGGCATGATTTCCTCCCGTAAAAACTTTGGAGGAATCATCGGCCGTTCACGGCGGGCCGTCAACGCACCTGCAAACGCTGGGAGCTATGCGTCTTTAAGACCCGCTTTCGCCAGCGCCGCAGACTGGCGCTTCGCCACCCGATCCATGGAGAACTTCTCGATGGCTTCGTTGAACAGGCGATAGAAATTCAGCTCGGCGCGCAGATGCAGGAACACCGCACCGAGTCCGATCGCGGCGCGGTCCATGAACACGAATTCGCGCGGCACCGTCACCGGGCCTTTTTGTTTGAGCGCCTGATGAACGCGGAACGCTTCGCGGCGGCCGTATTCCGCCAGGCGCGACGCCGTCGGCGATGGTGCGAACCCGGTCGTCCAGCAGCGGCGCATAGATGAAGCGCGCCCAGATGTTGAGCGTGTCGATAAGATCGCGCGACAGCTTGCGGAAGCCCCAGGTCTCGTAGGCATGTACGACGAGATCGTCGTCGCCGCGCAGCAGGCCGTGATAGAGATCGACCACGCCGCGCACGAATTTCGGCGGAAAAATCCGGACGCAGCCGTAATCGAGCAGATTGATGCCGGCAACCCCTGAGGGCGTCTTGCGCGGACTGTCTCCGTCCGCACCGAAAACTGTGTAATTGCCGAGATGCGGATCGCCGTGGATGACGCCGAAGCGGCTGAACGGAAACCACCAGGCAGTGAACATGGCGGTCGCCAAGTGTATTACGCACCGCGAGCGGATCGTTCTTGTGCGCGAGCATCTTGGTGCCGTCGAGCCAGTCGAGCGTGAGCAGCCGCCCGGTCGACAGTTCGGGCCACGCCTGCGGCACGCGAACGATATCGGTATCCTTGAGCATTTCGCGGTAGAGCGCGACGTGTTTGGCTTCGCGCCGGTAGTCCAGCTCTTCGCGCACACGTGCGCCGATCTCCTTGGCGACTTCACTGGTGTCGATCGCCGAGGTAAGGCGCTGCCGGATCGCGAGCAGCCATCCCAACTGCTGCAAGTCGGCTTCGACCGCGGACTGCATATCGGGATATTGCAGCTTGCAGGCGAGCATCGCGCCGTCGAGCGAACGGGCGCGATGCACCTGGCCCAGCGAGGCCGCCGCGGCGGGATGATGCTCGAAACTTTCGAACTTCTTCTCCCAGCTGGCGCCGAGCTCCGCCATCATGCGGCGCTTGACGAAAGCCCATCCCATCGGCGGTGCTTCGCTTTGCAGCTTCTGCAACTCGGCGGCGTATTCGGGCGGCAAAAGATCGGGAATGGTCGCCATCAATTGCGCGACCTTCATCAGCGGCCCTTTGAGCCGGCCGAGCGCGCCGGACAGCGCGCTCGCGTCACCGGCGCGGTCGGGCGCGCTGCCGATCAGCCGTCGTCCGGCATAACGCGCGGCCACGCCGCCGACGTTAGCGCCGACCCGCGCATAGCGCGCAGCGCGGGCGGAGAAACGGTTTTTTTCGGCGTCGGGTTTTTCGCGTTTTGCCATTACGCTTTCGGCCAGTTGTCGCGAATCCAGCGCGCGAGACTCTCTTCGCTCACCTCGCCGGCTGCGAGCGAGAGTATTATCTTGGTTGCATGCGCCTGTTCGGGAGCAAATCTCACGCCGTTTTTGCGCAAAAAGATCATCATGCTCATGAAAGCAATTCGCTTGTTGCCGTCAACGAATGCATGGTTTTTTGCCATGACCGAAAGCATATGCCGCGGCAAGCTCTGCAAGTTCAGCTTGCTGGTAATGCCATTTGTTGACCGGCCGCTCGATTGCAGAACGTAACAATCCATCGTCACGCAGTCCGGCCGCGCCGCCAAAGCGGCGCAACTGCCGACTGTGGATCGCAATAACCTGATCGTAGGTCAACCACTTCGGCCCGCTGCTCATTTGATGTGTCGATCATTTTGCCAGCGTCGCGAGCGTATCGCGGTACTCGTCCATGATTTCGTCGGCAGCTTCCATCGTCGCTTCGAAATCGGGATTGTAGGGAAGCAATTGAAGGCCGCCGCCCGCGAGTTCCGTGACGTGGAATTGCTGACCTCGCTTTATATCGAGCCGCACCATCAGGTCGCGAGGCAGGCATCAGGCCGTCCGAATTACCTATGCGTTTGACTTCAAGCTTCATCTGCTCAATCCTCGTATTACAGTTGGTATAACACGAGAGGGCAACTCGTTCAACACTTGTTATACAGCGCTAAGCCATTACTCAGCCGAGGCTTTCCAGCTCCTCGATCAACCTGCGCGATCACCGATAACCCGCCGTCCCAGAATTTCGGATCGCGGGCGTCGAGCCCGAATGGGACGAGCAGTTCGGAATAGCGCTTGGTGCCGCCAGCCGAGAGCATCGCCAGATAGCGCTCGGCGAAACCGTCCGCCGCGTGCTCGTAGACGGCGTAGAGCGAATTCACCAGGCAATCGCCGAATGCGTAGGCGTAAACGTAGAACGGCGAATGGATGAAATGCGGGATGTAGGTCCAGAATGTCTCGTAGCCGGGCTTGAGCTCGATCGCCGGCCCGAGGCTTTCGTATTGCACCGCCATCCATAATTCGCCGATGCGCTGCGCGGTCAATTCGCCGTTCTTGCGCTCGGTATGGACGGCGCGCTCGAAGGTGTAGAACGCGATCTGCCGCACCACGGTATTGATCATGTCCTCGACCTTGGCGGCGAGCATGGCCTTGCGCTCTTTCTTGTCGCGGGCCGCGGCCAAAAGCTTCTTGAACGTCAGCATCTCGCCGAACACGCTCGCGGTTTCGGCAAGCGTCAGCGGCGTCGGCGCCATCAAGGCTCCGTTCGGCGCGGCCAGCACCTGATGCACGCCGTGACCGAGTTCGTGCGCCAGTGTCATGACATCGCGCACCTTGCCCTGATAATTGAGCAGCACGTAAGGATGCGCCGACGGCGTGGTCGGATGCGCGAACGCGCCCGGCGCCTTGCCGGGACGCACCGGCGCGTCGATCCAGCGATCATCAAAAAAACGCTCGGCGATCGCCGCCATCTTCGGCGAGAATGCGCCGTAGGCGGTCAGCACCGTATTCTTGGCCTCGATCCAGCCGACCGTACGCATCGGCACCTGCGGCAGCGGCGCGTTGCGATCCCAATGCGGCAGGCGCTTTTTGCCGAACCATTTTGCTTTGAGCGCATAGTAACGGTGCGACAGCCGCGGATAGGCGGCGCGTACCGCCGCGACCAGCGCATCGACCACTTCGCGCTCGACGCTGTTCGACAAATGCCGGTCGTCGGCGATGTCGGCGAAGCCGCGCCAGCGGTCGGCGATCTCCTTGTCCTTGGCCAGCGTGTTGGTGATCAGCGCGAACTGCGCCACGTTGTCCTTGAACGTGTGCGCCAGCGCCTGCGCGGCGGCTTTGCGTTTTGCGGCGGAGCGGTCCTGCATGAAGTTGAGTGTCGGCTCGATCGCGAGCGTCTTGCCCAGAACCTTGAAACGCAGGTTGGCGATCGTGGCGTCGAACTGGCGATTCCAGGCCGAATAGGCGGTGACCGACTTTTCGTGAAACAGTTGCTCGACCCTGTCCTCGAGCTGATAGGGCCGATAGCGGCGCACGTCTTCGAGCCACGGCCGGTAATGACCGAGCGCCGGATCGGCCATCGCCGCTTCCAGCAACGTGTCGTCGATGCGGTTGAGTTCGAGAGTGAAAAACAACAGATGCGTCGAGGCCGTGGTCAGCCGCTCCTGCATATCGCCGTAGAATTTGGTGCGCGCGGGATCGACGGTGTTGCCGGCATGGATGAGCCCGGCATAGGAGCCGAGCCGGCCCATCAGATCGTCGATCGCCTCATAACGCCGCACGGCCTCGGCGAGCGCGGCGCCGCCCTGGGGTGCGCCGGCGAGACCGGCGAGCTTGCCCTTGTAGGCCTCCTCGAACGCGGCGCAGTCGGCATCGGCCCGGTCGAGGTCGCGCTTGATCGCGGGATCGTCGAGACCGGCATAGAGATCGGCAAGATTCCACTCGGGAAGTGCGCCGAGGCGAGCCGACTTTGGTTTGGCCGCGCGCTTGGTCAGAGATTTTCGGGATTTTTGCGATCTTGGCATGTGCTAGCCCTCACCGCGTCATCATGTGGCTCGCAGTGCCCATGCGCCTGCAAGGGCCGCTCGCGGCCGCTGGCTGGATGAAAGGCGTCTTGCCGACTGAGACGGTCAGCGGAGAGCGCTAACACTGTTTCCAGACCGGCGGCACGGCTTGCGCCGCGGATACTGCAGCAATTTGAATTCCTCATCATGGCAACCTATCCGAAGGAGTGGGAGCGGCACCTGAAACTGCCAAATGGCAGCGCGGTTTTCGTTCGTCCGATCCGGCCCGCAGATGAACCACTCTACGGTCCGTTCTTTGTATTCGAGACCGCGGAGGATCTGCGCCGGCGCTTCTTTGCTCCAGTGAAGGACTTCGGCCATAAATTCATCGCGAACACAATCGCAAGCCCGACGGCCGTATCAGCCAAAGCCGAAAAATCTTGCCGGATTGTCGACCAGAACCCGGTCGCGCGCCTGGCGATCGGGCAGATAACGTTCGAGCAGCGCGACGCGCTGCATTTCGTGGTCGAGGCCGTAGTCGGAATGCCCGGCCTCGTGAGGCCGGATGAAGCGATGCACGTGCGGCCAATCGGTGCCCCACATGCAGCGGTCCGGCGCCGCCTCGTACAGCATGCGGCCGAATTCGACCGCGTCGTCCCACGGAGGTCCGGACAGCGAGCGCAGATCGCCGTTCGACAGCCCGATCCACCAGTTTTCGCGCTTGAGCAGATCGAGGATCAGCAGCATCGCCGGCTGCGACGTGCCGCGCTGATAATTCGGGCCGCCCATGTGATCGATGATTGCCGGAATTTCGATCTTTCGCAGTTCATCGGCGACGGGAAGAAAATCGTCCTCGAACCCGAAAACCTTGACGAACCAGCCGAGCTCGCGCACGCGGTCGAGATTACGGCGCAGCCCGTCGAGGCTTGGCGCCAGTTTGAACCGGCCGCCGAAATTAAACCGCGCGCCGCGCACACCGACGCTGTTGAGCCGCTCCAGTTCCGCATCGCTCACACTGTCGTCGACGATAGCGACGCCGCGATAGTTGCCTTCCGGCGCGGCTTTGAGAACATCGTGC
This sequence comes from uncultured Alphaproteobacteria bacterium, assembly GCA_963813825.1. GTDB lineage: Bacteria > Pseudomonadota > Alphaproteobacteria > Rhizobiales > Xanthobacteraceae > BOG-931. The sequence continues at coordinate 152,986 of CAWFBB010000012.1, read as the reverse complement.
AGCAGGCTGTGATCGGTGCCATAGATAGTCGGCTGCACGAACACCGCGCGGTCGACACCCATTGCGGCGTGCAACGACTTCATGGCCTCGAACGTACAATCCTGCGGCGGCTGGTAGAGCGCGTTCGCATTGGCGACCGGATACATTTTGGCGTCGCCAAAGACGTGCAGGTGGGTATCGCAGGAGTTTTTCGGCAGGCGTTCGGACATGGTCATTGCAAGCTGATATTTGCGTCCTTGATGATCGAGCCCCACTTCAAGTTCTCGCTCTTGATGTGGTCGGCGAGCTGTTCCGGCGTGCCGCCCATCGGGGTCATCCAGATATTGGCGAGCTGCTTTCGGCCCTCGTCGCCTTTGAGATAGGTATTCACGCGCGCATTGATCCGCTCGACGATGCCGCGCGGCGTACCGGCGGGCGCGAACAGGGCGGACCAGCCGTTCGCCGCAAGACCCGGAATCCCCGACTCGTCCGCGGTCGGCACATCCGGCACTTCCGGCAGGCGCTCGCGGCTGGTCATCGCAAGACCCTTGAGCATCCCCGACTGCACCTGCGGCACGAAGGTCGGAACGTACTGGACCGAAAGCTGCAGATCGCCCGACACCAGATCGGGCAGCGACTGCGAGGTGATGCGATAAGGCACATGGCCGATGGAAATGCCGGCCACCTTGTTGAACAGCTGGAGCCAGATGTGGGCCTGCGATCCGACGCCGACGGTGCCGGCATTGAGCTGACCCGGATGGCCCTTGGCATAGGCGATAAGCTCATTGAGGTTCTTCACCGGCAGTTTCGGGCTGCCGACGACAATCAGCGGCGAGTAGGCAAGCAGCGCGATTGGCGCGAAAGCGCGATCAGGATCGAAATCGAGATCCTTATACAGAAACTTGTTGTTGACGATCGGGCCGACGGTCGCGATCAGCAGCGTGTAACCGTCGGGATTGGCCTTGGCCTCCGACCCTGCCGCGATATTGCCGTTCGCGCCCGGGCGATTTTCGATGATGAAGTTCTGGCCAAATCCATCGCTCAGCGAAGCCGCAACGAGACGCATCAGCGAATCCGTGCTGGTCCCCGCGGCGAACGGGCAATACACCGTCACCGGCCGCGTCGGCCATTGATCGTCGGCGCGAGCTGGCGCGGCGAGCGGCGCGAGCGCAGCGGCGCCCGACAGCTTGAGGAACAGGCGGCGTGTTTGATCGATCAGCATGCGACGGTCCCGGAGCAGTGCACGGCATGACAGTGCCACGGCACAATACCCCCTTTTAACACCGCATTAAGCCTCCTGCCGCAAAGTGCCCCAATTCGGCACAGTGAGTGCGCGGAGTGTTAAAGTCATGAGTGGGCGTATCCTCGTCGTCGACGACGATCCCGTGCAGTGCCGAATTCTCGAAGGCATATTACAAAAGTCCGGCTACGAGCCGGTCATCCTCGACAACGGCGACGCCGCACTCACTTTGCTCGCCGGCGCTGATGGAGCGCGCATCGACTGCGTCATCCTCGATCTCGTCATGCCGAATCTCGACGGCATGGGGGTATTGGCGCGGTTGCGGCAAGCGGCGATCGCCGTGCCGGTGATCGTGCAGACCGCCCACGGCGGCATCGACAACGTCGTGTCCGCCATGCGCGCCGGCGCCATCGATTTCGTCGTCAAGCCGGTCGGCGTCGAACGATTGCAGGTCAGCCTTCGCAATGCGCTCAATACCAGCGCGCTCGAAGGCGAACTACAACGCATAAAGCACAGCCGCTCCGGCACACTCGGTTTCGCCGACATCATCACCAAGAGCCCGTCCATGCACGCTGTACTGCGCATGGCGGAAAAAGCCGCGAGCTCTAATATCCCGGTGCTGATCTCCGGCGAATCCGGCGTCGGCAAGGAACTGATCGCGTGCGCCATTCACGGCAGCGGCGAACGGCGCGCCAAACCTTTCGTCGCAGTGAATTGCGGCGCGATGCCGGAAAATCTCGTCGAGTTGATTTTGTTCGGCCATGAAAAGGGCTCGTTCACAGGCGCGACTGAGCGCCATACCGGCAAATTCGTCGAAGCCAGCGGCGGCACCTTGTTCCTGGACGAGGTCGGCGAATTGCCGCCTGCGGCCCAGGTCAAACTCCTTCGCGCCATTCAGGAAAGCGAAGTCGAGCCGGTGGGCGGCCGCAAGCCGATCAAAGTCGACGTCCGCATCGTATCGGCAACCAATCGCGACCTGATCGCCGACGTGAAGGCCGGCCGTTTCCGTGAGGACCTGTTCTACCGCTTGCATGTCTTTCCGATCACAGTGCCGCCGCTGCGCGATCGTCTCTCGGACATTCCCGCCCTCGCGCGGCATTTCCTGGCGCGTTTCGCCGCCGAAGAGGGCAAGCGGATCCGCCTCATCACCCCCGAAGCTTTGCATGTCCTGACCGCGTTCCGTTGGCCGGGCAATATCCGCCAGCTCGAAAATACGCTGTTCCGCGCCGTAGTATTGGCCGAGAGCGATACGATCGGGCTCGCCGAATTTCCGCAAATCGCGGCGCAGGTCGCGGCGCAGCCCGCCGATCCGAGCGCACCGGCACCGGCGGATCAGCCGCTGGTTCCCGATTTCAACCAAGCCGAGCTGTTGGTGTCCCATCTCGATAGCGAGATTATCCCGCCGCACCCTGCCACGCTGTCCGCAATGCCAGCCGACGTATTGCCGCTGCTCGACGCGGCCGGTGAAGTTCGCCCCCTTGAGGAGCTCGAAGGCGATCTGATCCGATACGCCGTTACCCACTATCGCGGGCAGATGTCGGAGGTTGCCCGGAGGCTGCAGATCGGACGCTCGACGCTCTACCGAAAGCTGGACGCGCTCGGGCTGAATAGTGAGCCAGATGAGGCAGATAGCGAAGCCGTGGCCGCAGAGCGACAGCCCGCAAAAATCGACTGAATCAAACGGATGTTACTGGTTGCGCACAGGACAAATCGAGCTTGGTCAACTAAACTTGCGGCGCGCGGGCGTGGTTCCATACTAATGCCAAGGTGGGGTGAGACTACCCACGCCGTTCGAGGCTGCGCCTATTGCGCAGACTCCTAAGGAGAATTTGCAATGTCGGGCGTTCGCCTCGATCGGTTTCTAGCTTCGACTGCTGTCGCACTGTTCCTGTCGGCCGCGCCGCTCGCCGCGCTCGCTGAGCCGATGAGCCACACCGCGACGGACCCCGGCAAAACCGCAATGACACCCGCGAATCCGGCTTCGACCGCGACGCTGACACCGGAACCGCTCGATTCCCCCAACTTGCCGCCGATCAGGGGAGCAGCTGCCGATACGCCGCCGGATACAACAGCCAGTATGCCGGCAAGCACCGCCCAAACTGCGACGACGACGAATCAGACGCCGGCGCCCGCTGTTACGGCAGAGCCGCAAGCTGCCGCGCCTGCGGCAGCCACCCAACCTGCTGCCCCAACAGTCGCAGCGCCCCAGGCCCCTGCACCGGCCGTAGCGGCAACACCTCCCGCCCCGCAGGCGCCATCAGCGCCCCAAACACCTGCCGCAGCGGCAGTCGCCGCACCCGAGGCTCCTGCTCCCGCAGCGGCGACAACGATCCAGGCCCCTACCCCGGCCGCAGCCGCAACACCTGCGCCCGCACCGCAGCCGGACGAAACCGCGGCACAGCCTGCAACTCCCGCTCCAACCGCTGTGAAGTCCGCCGATGCGGCGATCGCCGACCAGCTGCGCGCCATGTCGAGCGGCAAGTTCGACAAAATCATCGGCAACAAGAAAGACCGCATCCTGATCGATGCGTTCTATTCCGGCCGTGACTACGCGCCGCTGTGGATCACCGACGGCAAAGCAAGCGACCAGGCCAAAGCCGCCATCAATTATCTGCATCACGTCGACGCCGACGGTCTCGATCCCGCCGATTATCCAGTGCCGGATTTCGCTGCGTTGAATGATCCTGCCGATCTCGCCGAGGCCGACCTCAAGCTGTCCATGGCGGTCATCACTTATGCGCATCACGCCTCCGTAGGCCGCGTGCACTGGTCGCGTGTCAGCCCCGATATCTCGTACGACCAAAAGCCGCCGGAGCCGGCCGATGTGCTGGCGAAAATGGTCGAAGCCAAGGACATGGCAGCGGCGCTGGATTCCTACGAGCCGCAAGTCCCGCAATATCGCGCGCTCAAGGCCAAGCTCGCCGAATATCGGGCCGGCCAGACCGACAGCGGCAAGCCTCAGATCGCGGCCGGACCGGCGCCGAAAGTCGGCGCTCAGGACGACCGCGTCCCGCTGCTGCGCGACCGATTTGGCGTTCCCGGCGACGGCAGCACGACCTACGACAAGGCTTTGGCCGAAGCGGTGAAGAAATTCCAGCAGCAGAACGACCTGAAGGCCACCGGCACGCTCACGCCACAAACCATTGAGGCGCTAAACGGCCGCAAGCCCGACAAACCGGTCGACATCATCCTTGCCAATATGGAGCGCTGGCGCTGGGCGCCGCACGATCTCGGCGGCGATACCTATGTGATCGTCAACCTCGCCGACTACACGTTGCGCGTCATGCACGACGGCAAGCCGCTCTGGACCACCAGGATCGTCGACGGCAAGCCGGACAAGCCGACACCGATCATGTCGGCCGAGATGAAATACATCACGATCAATCCGACCTGGAACGTGCCGCCGTCGATCATAAATCACGAATACCTGCCGGCGCTGGCACAGGATCCGACCGTGCTCGACCGCATGGGGCTTAAGGTCGGTAAGAATCCCGACGGCAGCGTCCACATCTGGCAGCCGCCCGGCGACAAGAATGCGCTCGGGCGCATCCGCTTCAACTTCCCGAACAAGTTTCTGGTCTATCAGCACGATACGCCCGACAAGTACCTGTTCGCGTACGACAAGCGCGCCTATAGCCACGGCTGCATGCGGGTGCAGGACCCGCAGCATTACGCCGAAGTGTTGTTGTCGCTGGTTCGCCCGCATGACGGCTATACGGAAGAGCGCATCCGTAAAATGATTGCCGAGGGCGGCGAGCAGGATATTCAGCTTCCGACTTTCATACCGGACAATCTGACGTACCAGACCGCGTTCGTGGACGATAACGGCAAGTTGCAATTCCGCGACGACGTGTATGGCCGAGACCGCGCCCTGCTGGCGATCCTCAAGGGCCCGGACATGAAGGTGGCGGACATCCCGGTCGAGCATCGCGAGGACGTTGCCCATCGTGAGGCCATGGCCATTCCCGACGGCACGCCGCTGAGCGGTCCGTCCGGCCCCGGCGGGCGCTCATACTCGGCTGACGGCGGCGGCTTCTTCTCACGGCTGTTCGGGGGCGGCTTTGCCTCCGCGCCGCCGGCGGTTGCGCCCCATCGCCATGTGGCGAATACGCACCAGAAACAGACCAGTGCCGGTGCCCCAATACAGCGCTAGGGTTGTAAAATCGGGCGAAAACACCCTATCCCGTTAACCATTTGGCCGGACGAGCGGCTCCGAAATGGCCCCTTGCACACAAGGGCCATTTTCGGCCACTTTTCGCCACACTGTGACGGTAGCCCTTGGGACGTCGGGGGTGGGGTGGCGTAAGTTCCCGTTAACCCTTCCCAAGTTAACATTGCGTTAGCGTTACTCGCCGTGGCTGGGGCCGCGGTGGGAGGTTCGCCTAGCGCGTCAAGGTGAGATGGCCAGTGCCGATTGGGAAGGCGCGCCTGAAAGCTTTCGGATTCGCCGCGGCACGCGCTGGCTATCCGTGCTTTCTCGCCCTTTTCGTTTTTCTGTTTGCATCGAGAGCACTGGAAAACGCTGTCGCCGAAGGCGACACGCGCACCATCACGATGCATCACATCCATACCGACGAAGACATCACCATCACCTACAAGCGCAATGGCCAGTACGATGATACGGCGCTGGCGAAGTTGAACTGGTTCCTGCGCGACTGGCGAAAAAGCGAACAGACCCAGATGGATCCGCACCTGATCGATCTGGTGTGGGAAGTGCAACGTGAATCCGGCAGCAAGGAGCCGATCTGGGTCGTGTGCGGCTATCGTTCGCCGGAGACCAACGCCATGCTCCGCCACCGCAGCTCTGGCGTTGCGCGTTTCAGCCAGCACATGCTCGGCCACGCCATGGACTTCTATATTCCGGGCGCCTCGCTCGAACAGCTGCGCGTCATTGGCTTGCGCCTCGCCCGCGGCGGCGTCGGATTTTATCCGACCTCCGGATCGCCCTTCGTCCATATGGACACCGGCAGCGTCCGCATGTGGCCACGCATGACGCATGAGGAGCTCGCCCGCGTATTCCCCGACGGCAAGACCGTACAGATCCCGAGCGATGGCAAGCCGCTGCCCGGCTATGCGCTTGCGCTCGCCGAAATCAAACAGCGCGGCAACACGCCTTCCGACAACTCAATCGACGTGGCGCGCAGTTCCGGCGTGGACGTCGGCTCCGTGGTCGCGAGCAACACTCATTTCAAAAATCCGTTCGCCAGGCTTTTGGGCTTGAAGAGCGACGAGGATGACGACGCGGAAGGCGCTGCAGCCGATACCACCGCCTCGGTTGCCCCGGGCCGGATGGCGGCGGCGAAAGCTAAGGTCGTTGCCGCTATCGAGCACACCGCCGAGAAGACGGTGGCGGCAACGACGCATCTTGCCAAGGCGGCCGAGACGAAGCTCGTCCACACCGCCTCATTGATTCATGTCACCCACGCCGAAGCGGCGGCGAACCCGCCGTCACCCCCGTCAGATGCGAGTGCGGGCCGCTACGCGGCGCTATCGGCCAACCAGGTCATCTCGGCGCGCGGCTACTGGCAGGGCTCGCCTGATGGCGCCGCGCAGCCGCTGGCGCAATCGGCGCTGAAAAACGCGCTGCATTCGCCCGGTATCGTCGTCGCCAGCGCCGACCCGAACATGACCGGATCGATCAATCCGTTGCCTGACGCCTCTCCAGATCGCGTACCGCTCGCGCTCGGCTATGCCGAACAGTTCAACCGCGTCTCGCCGTCTGAAGCCGCCGCGACCGCGGCAGCGGCGGCCCAAACGGCGGCGGGCGAGCCCGGCCAGGTCATCGCGCAAAACGGCATGACGATCGTGGCAAAGGGCGTTATCGACCAGCCGCACTCCTCGTTCCAGCGCGCCATCCGGCTCGCGTCAGCCGCTGTCAAAGTCGGCGAACGGTTCGACGATCCGTGGCTGCGCGCCATCGTTCTTTCGCCGAGCGTAAACCATTTCCTGACCACGCTGGCGCTCGGCGCACGCGACTTCACCACCTTGGCGGCGCAGATGGTGAAACCCGCAAGCTCGGTGATGATGACGTTCTCGATCGACCCGTCGATGGGACTGACAAACGATCACTTCAGCGGCAGCGCGATCGTGTTCCTCTCGACGATTACCTATCCGACGCGCACCGCGTCGCTGCGATAGGGCCCGCGACGTTTTTGCCGGGTCGAGTGTGATGTCCGCTTACCCCGAAAGCCGCCGCGCATATCGTCATCGATCGGGCTCTTGAGAGCAACAGACCACCATTTTAAGGCGTGATATTCTATTCGGAGCGTAATCCCGTCGGCACGGGGCCAATGTCAATCTGTATCAGAAGACGGCAATTCGTTTTCGCGCTCGGCGGCGCTGCCGCTGCGTGGCCGCTCGCCGTGCGGGCACAGCAGGCGGTGCCCGTCGTTGCGTTCCTCAACAGCCGGTCTGCGAAAGATACTGCTTCCGCCGATTTTGTCGCCGCTTTCCGTCAGGGTCTCGGCGATGTCGGATTCATCGAAGGTCGCAACGTAGCGGTTGAGTATCAGTGGGCAGAGGGCGAATACGAGCGTCTACCGGCGATGGTATCTGACTTGGTTCGCCGTCAAGTGGCCGTCATAGCCGCTGCCTTTCTGCCTGCGGTTCAAGCAGCGCAGGCAGCAACCACAGCAATTCCGATCGTTTTTAACGTCGGCGGCGATCCGGTCGCGCTCGGCCTCGTCCCTGCTCTCAATCGGCCTGCCGGTAATCTCACGGGCGTGAGCCAATTTGCATCATTGTTGGAAGTGAAGCGGCTGCAGCTGCTGCATGAATTGGTGCCCCAAGTACCGACCGTCGCCTTTCTGGTAAATCCGACTAATCCGAATACCAAGGTCAATACGAGTGATATGCAGACCGCGGCGCACAGCCTCGGGCTACAGCTCCATGTCATTAACTCCGAGACCGAAGCCGACATAGATGCGGCATTCGCGGCGCAGATAGAGCAAAGTGGTGCGCTGGTTGTTCAATCCGATTCATTTTTTAATAGTCGCCGCGAGAAGATCGTCGCATTAGCGATGCGCAATAAAGTTCCTGCCATCTACGACGAACGAGGCTATACTGTCGCTGGCGGCCTGATGAATTACACTGGTAGCCAGAAGGACGCTTTTCGCCAGGTCGGCATTTACACCGCCCGGATTCTCAAAGGCGAGAAGCCGGCTGACTTGCCTGTGCAGCAATCGACGAAAGTCGAGTTCACCATCAATTTGAAAGTTGCCAAGACTCTCGGCGTCAGCGTCCCGATCACGCTGCTTGGCCGCGCCGACGAGGTGATCGAGTGAAGCGGCGCGAGTTCATCATGCTGGCTGGCAGCGCGGCAGAACTGGTGATCAACCTGAAGACCGCGAAAGCACTCGGCATCGAGGTGCCCGCCGGCCTGTCCGCCCGTGCCGACGAGGTGATCGAATGAAGCGGCGCGAGTTTATCGCCGCACTTGGCAGTACGCCGGCATGGCCGCTCGCCGCACGCGCGCAGAAGTTGGCGATGCCGGTGGTCGGATTCCTCAGGAACACGTTGCCTGATTCTCGGCTAACGACGGCTTTCCGAAAGGGCCTGAGCGAAATCGGCTACGTCGAGGGGCAGAATATAACGGTCGACTACCGCTGGACCGGCGGAGAGCAGGTGGCTGCGACAGCTGCCGAGCTTGTCGGGCGTCAGATGAATGTTATCGCTACGGGAGGCTTGGTTGCGGCGCTTGCCGCCAAGGCTGCAACCGCAACAATTCCGATAGTCTTCGCGACCGGCGATGACCCCGTGCGGGCCGGCCTTGTGAACAGCCTCAATCGCCCAGGCGGCAACATCACTGGCATAAGCTTTCTTCTCAATGCTACGGTCGCGAAACGGGTTGAGCTGCTGCGAGAACTGGTCCCTGCAGCGACTGCGATCGGCTTCTTGGTAGACCCGAGCTTTCCGACAGCGGGACTCGCAATAAGCGAAGCCGAGAGCGCGGCAGTCGCATACCGATTTCAGCTCTTGATCGTGAAGGCAAGCAACAAAAGCGAGATCGAGGCCGCCTTTTCGAGCCTTGTCCAACAACGAGCCGGGGCACTTGCCATTAACGCGAATGAATTCTTTACTGCTCAAACGGAGCAACTTGTCGCGCTGGCGGCACGTAATGGCATACCCACAAGCTATCAGTTGCGCGAGGCAGTCGAAGCAGGTGGGCTCATGAGCTACGGGGCAAGTTTCGCTGATTCGTATCGTCAGCTTGGCGTTTATGCCGGGCGGATTCTCAAGGGCGAGAAGCCTGCCGATCTTCCCGTCGTACAGTCGACGAAATTCGAACTGGTGATCAACCTCAAGACTGCCAAGGCGCTTGGCCTAACCGTCCCGCAGTCGCTGCTCGCCACCGCCGACGAGGTGATCGAATGAAGCGGCGTGAGTTCATCACGCTGATCGGCGGCGCGACGGTGGCGTGGCCGCTCGCGCCGCAGGCACAGCAAGCCCGCAAGATTCCTCTGGTCGGCTATCTCTGGCACGCGGCTAGTGCAGATGAAGAGGAACCGTACTATTCGGCGATTGTCGATGGCTTCGCCAAACTGGGTTACGTCGACGGACGCAATATCAAGCTCGAACATCGTTTTCCGGATGAAAAAACCGAGCGTTTCAAGAGCATGGCTGCTGAGCTTGTATCGTTAAACCCTGACGTCCTTATGGGTGGGGCTATCACAACGTCGTATTTGAAGGATGCCACGTCGAGTATTCCGATCGTATTCATGTTTGTTCCAGATCCCATCGGGCTACATCTGGTCAGAAGCTTTGCTCAACCAGGCGGCAACGTGGCGGGCTTTGTCAATTTTGGACGCGATCTCGTCGGCAAGCGATTGCAATCCCTCAAGGAGATCGTACCCGGCTTGTCTCGCGTCGCGTTGCTCGTCAATTCAGCGCAACCTGCCGCCCAGGTCTATATCGACGAGACGAACACTGTGGCGAAGGAGCTCGGACTATCCATTCAAGTCTTCGACGCACATACTAGTGACGCGCTTGGTCCAGCCTTCGATGCGATGATGAAGGCCAAAATGCAGGCGCTTATCACAGCATCAGGCGGGAGTTTTTTCCAGTGGAGAGCCATCATCGCAAAATTGGCGATTAATTCCCGACTGGCATATTGCGCGTTTTCAAAAGAGACCTTCCAGGTCGGCGCACTGATGTCCTTCGGGGCGGATCAGGTCCAGATGTGCCAAGATTCGGTCGTCTATGTTGACAAGATTTTGAAGGGCGCCAAACCCAGCGACCTTCCTGTTCAGCAGCCGACGAAACTGCAATTTCGCATCAACCTCACGGCCGCCAAGGCGCTTGGTCTTAATGTGCCGCAGTCGCTGTTTGCGATCGCCGACGAGGTGATTGAATAGACCTTTCGCAGTGCGGGAATTTGCGGTGGCGAAATGACGTTATGGGTCACAAACTGCCGCAGCGCCTTAAAGTGAGAGCGTCCGCTTTACCCCCTAAAAGCAGTCGCGCTGTGCCACGACTTGGCGCGGCCGTTGGCCGTTTGGGCTTAATAATTGCCGCAGCCCGATCATGCCGGGATATCTGCTGTCATCGCGAGAGCGACCGTCTAGTTAAAGTGCGAAACTGGTGCACGGAACCAAGACTCGAATTAGCGTATGACAAGCGCAACGAAGCGTAGTTATATTCAAGCAGGGGCGGTGGCACCACCGTCTTGATTGGCATTGGGTTTGATGTGCAAAAGATTCGCATCTTCCGTAAGGCGGGCAATGATGAGTTGTAGCACCGCCAGGCCAAAGGACCGATCCTGGAAGTAGAGCTGTTTGGCCTTGCTTTCACTCATTTCATAGAGTTCGCAGTCGCTGACACAGACGACCGTTGCCATTCGTTTTTGGTCGCGCGCGAATATGCCGATCTCTCCGAGAACCGCACCAGGTTCTATGACCTTGCCGAGTTCTGGAATATTCATTGTGCCGCTGACCAGGTAATACATGTGGTCGGCCTTATCGCCTTTGCTTATCAAAGTTTGACCGGCTTTCGCAGACCGGTGCGACATAAAGGGAAGCAAGCTCTCAATCGACATCTCAGAAAGCTGAGCTGCCCTGACACCTTTGATCAGGCGCAGGATTTGCACCAGGCGCGCGACATTAACCGGCAACAGAACGACGTGCAGCACGAGAACAGGATAGATATGAGCGAATGCTCCGAACGTCGCGAACAACACATTGCTGCCAATTGCCACGACGCGCAGCGGCACCATTGTGCTCATGCAGAATGTGATGAGTACGCTGGCTGATGCCGCATAGCCGAGAAGATCAATCCAATTTAAGTTCATTGTCGGTGCTTTCCAGCCGCGTGGCACGCGCCCGCCGGATGTTCCGAGACGTGCCGAAGATATTAAGCGCCCCCATTGATCAGGATACCAGACGCGCTCATTGATTCCACACGGCACTGGAATTGGTGCCCGCGCGATCGTTTTTGTGGTCACTGAGCCGACGCGATGAGCCAACCGCGCCCTTCATCTGGTCGTCTCGACATACGAGAATGTATCGTGGAGAGCTTTTTTCCTTGGCAGCCTAAGCTGGCTTCGGCCGTCCTGAATCAGCTATCGGGCGGCCGTACAAAACACAGAATAATTTTGGTTTTCGGCGCAGTGCAAACGACGGCTTGGCCGGTAGGATTGTCAATTTTCGGTAGTATCCGGTCCCATGGTATGGTGACCCACGTATTGTCGACTAATGCTTCATAGCCATCAGCGCCGCGGCGCGACATGGTTCGACGACAGTCCGCTATCGCGCAGCAGGGGGTGCCATCGGGCGCTGAAAGGCTGTTATACCATGGGGCAAGCGAAGGATTATTGTTCTCGGGCGGTGCCGCAAAAGCACCAGCCAGCGAGGTCATGGCGATGATCGCGATAAGAACTGTGTTTTGTATTGAACGCCCTTGTGCCCGAAACACCTTTCCTCGCTCAAGGGCGACCTCAGCCGTTGAAAGGCAACGTGCACGATATGGCCGCTGCCGAATGGCAATGTCAGAGCCCGCCGACCCACGGTGAATCGACTTAAAACGAAGCAGGCGTCACGAGCCAGGCAAGGTTGTCAGACTGAGAATTTCGGCTACGGTCCATAGCGCCAATCGGCTTCGAAGAACGGCGAAGGCATTTTCCGCTATGCTCCCAGTGTTATGGGCGGGCAAGATAACGGCGGTAGGTGTAGGCATGGCCACGCCTGCATCTGCCACAGGCAGTCCACCTGCTTTATTCCTAGAGTGGCAGGGATGAGGCCCAAAACGGGTCGATTCCGTCGTTGCGAAATTGAACGCCAGTCGCGTTGCATATGGATTCTGCGACGGAGAAGCCATCCAACATTCCAATTTGTCGTTCGATCGCAAGGAGGAGCAACGCCGCTAGCCCGGCGCTTCCGTAAAATCTGAGTAGAGCTTGCCAACCTGCTTCAGACTCGTCACTTTGAGTTTCGATACGTGATCGATTAGGCAGACTGGTGGGCATCAAACCTCTCCAAAAATATCGCGTATAGAACGGGCAGCACCAATCACGAGCCGGCCGACACATCTAATGGCGCTACACTGATGCGCCGTCGCAAATTGCTGTTTTGCATGGTTAGGAAACAACCAAGAGCACCGGCTGAACGTCACGCCGTTGACGTATCGCTCCAGACTGTCAGACTATCTATCCCGACAATATATTTTTAGGGGACACGACAAATTTGCGCACCTCTCCAATTGGAGGGGCTTGGATAGTAGCGGTTCTGCGGATTGCTTACGGGTCGAGCCCGTTTGCACCGTAACATGTCTAATGCGGGCGCAATTCGTACAAAGAAAACCTCCAAGCCTTGGATGGGGCAAGCAATGAATTTGACCGACGCGGCGGACTTCATTGAAGGTCTCCCCAAACAAGATTCTTCACGTGATGTCGGTGCGGCATTCGCGAAATGGATATCTCCCGGTGGATATCTTGCCGTTTCCTGCGGCGAGTCTCGCGAGATACCCACGGGTCGCACCTGGGAGTTCTTCTTCAATACCTGGCCGATCGAATGGCTGCTTGAATATCAAAAAAACGACTACGTCAGGCATGATTTGGCGCCCACGATCGCACGCCTCATGGTGCACCCTTTTACGTGGCGCGAGGCCATGCGGGGAAAGGAGCAGTCACAAGCGCAGATTAATTTTAGTAGATGGGTCGCAAGTCTCGGCGTTGTCGATGCTCTCGCGGTGCCGATCCACTATCCGGGCGCAGACCTAGGGCTCTGCGTCAGTGTGGCGAATCATCCCATCGAGGATCCGAACGAACGATTGGCGCTGCACACCGCGTCACTATACGCTCACCAGCGATGTCGCGCGCTTGGTGGCCTTACCGAGGCGAGCTCCGTAAAGGCCCCTTTGACGCCTCGCGAATTAGAGTGCCTGCGGTGGGTATTGCAGGGTAAGTCCGACACGGACATCGCGAAGATTCTAGGCATTTCCCACACGACCGTGCATTTTCACATTGAGCAAGTGAAAAAGAAGCTCGGCGTGAAGACACGGACGCAGGCAGCCGCGATGATCGTCACATTGGGCTATCTATAAATCGTCCTATCACGGCAGTGGTTTGCCCCGACCATCGGCGGCACGCTCGATCTTGACCCGCACGCCGATGCCAGTGTCCGCGCCGACATGCGTTTGTTCGCGCGGCAGGAGCAGATTGAATATGGTGTCACGGACGGACCCGCTCTTGTGCAGTTCGCCGTCCCGCCAACGCACTTTGCGACCGCCGATGAGGTGATCGAATAAGCTTTTCGCACTGCGGCAAGGGGCGGTAGCGAAGTGACGTCGTGGGTCATAAGCAGCCGCGGCGCGGTCGAATAGTCGTTTCCGCTTTAACCCCAAAAGCAGCCGCGGCCTCGACGCCGAGCGCGCCGCTAAGGTGGTGAAGGCCGATCCGCACCTGCCCGGCGCCTTCGATTTCACGAATGCGGCGATCGCCTCAGTATCAGGCTGCGTTGCTCTTGGCGGCGGTGCTCACGGGCTCGAACCTCAGTTCGCTTGCCGGCACTGGCCTTGAGAACAGATAGCCTTGGCCGAACTTGAGGCCGAGCGATCGAACGCGGTCGAGCTGATCCTGCGTTTCGATGCCCTCGGCCACGGTCGATCGATTGAGCGAGGTCGTGAGCTGAACGATCGACGCGATCACCGCACTCGTCTCGGGCCGGTCGAGACGATCGATGAAGGACTTGTCGATTTTGACCTTGTCGAACGGGAACGCAGTTAGATAGGCCAACGACGAATATCCGACACCGAAGTCGTCGAGCGCGATCGAAACGCCGACGTCCTTCAATTGTCGTAGAGTCGCGAGGTTCTGATCGCTCTCCTCGAGCAGTACGCCTTCGGTAATCTCGAGCTCCAGTCGTTCCGCGGCTAGCCCGGACTTGGCCGTCGCGAATAGCGCCGCTTCGAAGACGTTGGATTTGGCAAACTGAACCGGCGACAGATTGACGGCGACCTTGACGTCCTTCGGCATCCGCATGGCGTCGTGGCAGGCCTTCAACATGATCCAGTTTCCGAGCTCGACAATCAGTCCGGCCTCTTCGGCGACCGGGATGAACTCAGACGGCGGGATTGAGCCCTTGGTCTTGTGATTCCAGCGCGCCAGGGCTTCGACCGAGACCACGCGTCCGGTGTCGAGCTCGATGACCGGCTGGTAATGCACGTCGAGCTGATCGCCCCAGATCGCCTCGCGCAAATCGATTTCCAGCTCGCTGCGCTGATCGGCCTCCGCCTTCATCCTGATGGAATAAATGTGAAAGCAATTTCGTCCCGCGTTCTTCGATTTATAGAGGGCCAAGTCGGCATTACGCAGCACTTCATCGATGCGTTCGCCGTGCTGCGGAATGAGGGCGATGCCGATGCTGCAGCCCACGACGACCGGATGGCCGTCAATCGCATAAGGGGCGCTGACCGCTTCGATCACGCGCGCCGACAGCGCTTCCGTGCGCTCGCGCAGTCCGCCCTTGCCCGGCTGCACGATCACCGCGAACTCGTCGCCGCCGAGGCGGGCGGCGAGATCGACGTCGCGGACAGCGGCCTTGATCCGGCTTGCGACACCCTTGAGCAGCAGGTCGCCGCTCTGGTGGCCTAGCGAGTCGTTGACGCCCTTGAATTTGTCGAGATCGAGGAGGAGGACAGCAAAACCTCCTCCGTACCGCCGATAGCGCTCCAGCGTTTCCTCGACTCGCTCCTTGAACAGGTTGCGGTTCGCCAATCCCGTCAGGGCGTCGAAATGCGCCATTTGCTCGATCTGAGTCTCGGAGTTCTTGCGATCCGTAATGTCCTCGTGGGTCGAGACCCAGCCGCCGTTCTCCAGCGCGCAGTTGAAGACGGCGACCGTGCGGCCGTTAGAAAGCAGATGCTGCGCCGAATAAATTTTATCCCTCGAAAGGCGCTCCGTGCGCATCGCCATGTAGCGATCGCAATCTTGATCGATATTGCCGCTCTCTATCTGATAGGTAAGGAGCTCGCGGAAGGGCCGTCCCACCGTGACCAATTCGGGCGGGAATCCATATATTTTCGCATACCGATCGTTCCAGACGACCAGCTTGTGGTCGCCGTCATACATCGTAATGCCCTGTGAAATGTGACTCAGCGCGGTGTCAAACCGCCCATTCACCGTCTCCAGCCGCCTGTTGGTACGCGCGAGCGCCGACTGGCGTTGCAGAATGATGACGACGAATACGACCGTGACCAGTGTCAAAGCGGCCGCGATCAAAACGTAGATCAAGCGATGATGACGGAAGTCGGCAAAAATGTGCTCCTCGCTCTCACCGATGGTAATCACCAGCGGATAATCCGAGAGCGTCCGATAGGTGACGAGGCGGTTCACGCCGTCGGCGGCGCCGGCGCCCCAGAAGTAGCCGTCACGGGCATGTGTCAGCGCCTCCTTCATGACGCTGGTCGTCTGCACCGGCGGCTTGACGAAGCCATACGAAGCCCGCAGTACGCCGTCGAGCCCCCGAATGCTGATGTTACTTCCGGGCCCGAGCTTGAGCGTTTGCGAAAATTGTTCGGCAAAGAGCGGATCGACCTGACCGGTGATGACGCCGGCGAAGCTCCCGTCAGGCGCACGCAACCGGCGCGAAATGGGGATCGAGTATTTTCCTGTCGACCGCAGGAAGACCGGATCGCCGATGAACAGTTCGTCCTTGGGGTTGTCCAGGTGAGCGATGAAGTGCTTACGGTCACCGACATAGATTGGAGTAACCAGCGGGCCGGAAGTGCTCCGAATGAGATAGCCACTCGCCGTGATCTGGCCGAATTCGGTGGCGACATCGCCGACCAGTCCGCTCATGCGAGCGGTGTTGATCAGATCGAAGTTTTCCGGGTCGTTCTGGTATGCTTGGCGCAACAGCAGCAGAATCGTGTCGATGCTCTTGAGCAGCCGGATGGTGTCTTTTTCGAATAATTTGGCCATGCTGTCGCCGCGCTCGACGGCGAGATCGATCGTCTCGGTGTAGTCGCTATGAAGCTGATATGCGATCTCGCTCCAGCAGAGGGCGATGATCGCGGCGCCGAGAATGGCGACAGGATTCAACAGACGACGCAGCATTGACGCGCTCAAATCCCGTTATTGCTCTTGGGCCCATTCTCTCGGGCCACATGCGGGCACAACTCCGCCGATTATTAGCCTGAGACCTGTTAAATTTCTGATTGGGTGCGTTTAACTGCCGATTAAGCATCTTGCCGCGGCGTCCCTGCATGCTCGCCCTCACCGTGGATGCGAATCTTTTTTTGAGTGAAACGTGTTCGGTCGTTGTGGCGTGTGAATCATGTCCGCGTAACATCCCGGTTTGTTTGAACAATTGCGAACGGAAATGATTCGCTTTGACATTGCTACAGCGATTTGAATAAGAGCGATTAATCCCGTTCGCCGTGAAGGACATCAGCCGGTGACCCTGGCTGATCGGAACGGGATGCGGTGCCCGCGGGCGGCGGCTCGTCACTTCCGCTCCCGGGCGTCTCGGGTATCAAGCCTGCCGGCACTATGACCGGCGCGCGAGGTGCTCGCTGGGAGTGCGGTGATGCGTCGGCGGCGAACCCGCCTCGTGGCGCTCTCCGCACGAAGCCTGGCCCGGGGTGAGCCTTTGGGACGATGACTCCCTTAGGTAAGAGCCGTGGTGGAACGCCGATGGGCGAGCGCGCCTTGCAAGGCGCGCGCCGCACCGCAAGGTGTAGTGGTTTTCGTGAACAGCGTTTGTCGGCGTTCCGCTTTCCTTTTTCTTCTTACGCTTTCATGTCGTGGCTCAAAGCATTGATCGTGAGGATGCCAGTGACCACCGCCGGCATTCTCTGACGAAGATCGGTGCGGCGAGCGAAGCGTTTCGTCGCTTTATTGCTGACGTGACCGCACCCGGATGCAGGTGCATCGCGAGAACGAGATTGCTCGTCATTGCGAGGAGTTCTTACGACGAAGCAATCCAGGGGCCGCTTGCATTGAGCGCTGGATTGCTTCGCTACCGCTCGCAATGACGGCAGAAATTATCCACCCCCGCGAAGCGGGCGGGATGAGGTGGGTTGCTGTTTGACCTTTGAATCGAGGACGGGATCGATGAACCGCTCACAACATCCCGAGCGCGTGCAGGTAAGTCTCCAGGATGGCCTCCTGCTCCTTGCGCTCGTTGACGTCCTGCTTGCGCAACCGGACCACGACACGCAACGTCTTGACGTCGTAGCCGTTGCCCTTGGCTTCCGCGTAGACGTCGCGGATGTCGTCGGCGATCGTCTTCTTTTCTTCCTCAAGCCGCTCAACTCTTTCGACAAAGGCCTTGAGCTGATCCTTGGCGAAGCGGTGGGCGGTCTGTTCATCCTTGGCGGCGGCGGCGGTGGCCATCGGGTACTCCTCGCAGTATCGACTGCGAGGATGGTTTCGAACGCCGCAGCGCTTTGTTCAAGCGATCCGCACGCTCATCCACGCTCTGCACAGGACGGCCGCGCAAAAGTGGCGGCCTCAGTGCTTTTGGCTTGCTTTTTCGAATGCAGCCTTCTGACCGGCCGAGGCTTCCTTCTGATTTTTGGCGCGCCATTCGTCGTACGGCATGCCGTAGACGATCTCGCGGCTCTCGTCCTTGGTCATAGGCAGGCCTTTGGCGTCGGCAGCGTCCTTCATCCAGTTGGAGAGGCAGTTGCGGCAGAATCCGGCCAGATTCATCAGGTCGATATTCTGCACATCGGTGCGCTCGCGAAGGTGCTCGACAAGGCGGCGGTAAACCGCGGCTTCGAGTTCCGTGCGGGTCTTCTCGTCGGTAGCCGGATCGGTAGCCAGATCGGTAGCCATGTGCTTCTCCGCGTTCTACTTATGACAAAGATAAAGACTGCAACGCCGCGTTGCCATACGCCACGCGCTCGACGCCGGAACACCCGATTGGCCACGTTAAACCGCGATTTTCTGGAATCCCTGTTCAGGACCGCGGTCGGCGCGGCGCAACCGTCCGGCTGCCTGCCTGCCCATCTGCCTGAGCCTCCGCCGCGCGGGCGGCTCATCATCCTCGCCGCCGGCAAGGCCGGCGGATCGCTGATCGAAGTCGCAGAACAGCACTATCTCGCCCGCATGCCGGAAAACCGGCTCGATGGTATCGCGGTGACCCGGCACGGCTACGGCCGGCCGACCCGGCATATCCCCGTCGTCGAGGCCGGTCACCCGGTCCCGGACGCGGCGGGCATCGCTGGCGCCGAACGCATGATGAAGCTTGCCGATGCGGCGGGCGCCGACGATCTTGTTCTTGTTCTCCTTTCCGGCGGCGCTTCGGCGAATTTGATCGCGCCGGCCGCCGGCATCACGCTTGAGGAAAAGCAGGCGACCACGCGGGCGCTGCTACGCAGCGGCGCGAATATCGGCGAGATCAATTGCGTGCGAAAGCACCTCTCGCGCATCAAGGGCGGCCGCCTCGCCGCCCATGCTTATCCGGCGAAAATCGTAACGCTGGCGATCTCCGACGTGCCGGGCGACGACCCGGCCGTCATCGGTTCCGGCCCGACGGTGCCGGACCCGACAACGCTCGACGACGCCCGCGCCATCGTCGGCAAATACCGGCTGGAGCTGCCCGACGCCGTGACGCGAGCCTTGGCCGATGCCAAAAACGAAACGCCAAAGCCCGGCGACAAGATTTTCGCAGGTTCAACCTATCGGATCATCGCGCGGCCGGCCGACGCGCTGGCCGCGGCGAAAGCCCGCGCCGAAGCCGCCGGCTACGAAGGCATAGTTCTTGGCGACCGCCTGCAAGGCGAGGCGCGGAATGTAGCCACCGAACACGCCCGGCTCGCCCGCGCCATGAGCGCCCAAGGCCGCCGGGTGGCCATCCTCTCCGGAGGCGAGCTCACGGTGACGCTCCGCGGCAACGGCCGCGGCGGCCCAAACCAGGAATATGACCTCGCGCTCGCCATCCATCTCGATGGCGCCCCCGGCATATCGGCGCTGGCGGCCGATTCCGACGGAACCGACGGTGGCCAAGGACGGCCGGACGACCCGGCCGGCGCCTTTGTCGACCCGACCACACTGCAGCGTGCCCGGGGCGCCGGCCTCGATCCCGCCGCGTTTCTCGCCGACAACGATTCAACGGGGTTTTTCAACGGCATCGGCGATTTATTCGTTCCCGGCCCGACGTTCACCAACGTCACCGACTTCCGCGCCATCGTCGTTGACAGGCCATAAGTTTTTCCGGGAATCTGAACCTGTAATGACGCAGACGCGTTCTCGCACAATACCGGCAGGGGTGGCGGCGCTGTGCCTCGTTACCATGCTCTGCTTCTTCGCTTCGGTGCGGCCGGCAGCAGCCGATTTCCGGCTGTGCAACAATACGGCGAGCCGAGTCGGTGTCGCGGTCGGTTACAAAGACGCCGAGGGCTGGACCACGGAAGGGTGGTGGAACTTGCCGTCACGGACCTGCGAGACTGTGCTCAAAGGCAATCTCGTCGCACGTTTTTATTATGTCTATGCCATCGACTACGATCACGGCGGCGAATGGACCGGACGGGCCTATATGTGCACCCGTGACAAGGAGTTTACGATCCGCGGCATCGGCGATTGTTTGGCGCATGGCTATGACCGCAGCGGCTTTTTCGAAGTCGATACCGGCGAGCAGCGTGCCTGGACCGTGCAGCTCACCGAATCCGCCGAGCAGCCGCCGCAGAAGCCATTGCCGCAGGGCAGCCCATTAGCTCCGTCCACCGGAGCCGGCCCAACGCCGACCCCCGCGCCAGTGGCGCCCTCAGCCAGAACTGGAACGACGAGCCAATGAGGCGGCAGCGGCGCACCAAAGTCGTTGCCACGCTCGGTCCGGCCTCGTCGGAGCGCAGCGTGATCGCCAAGCTGTTCGAAGCTGGCGCTGACGTCTTCCGCATCAATATGAGTCACACCTCGCACGAGAAGATGCGGGAGCTGATCGGCAACATCCGCGCCGTCGAGGCGGATCACAACCGGCCGATTGGCATCCTCGTCGATCTGCAAGGCCCGAAGCTGCGGCTCGGTACGTTCAAGGACGGCACCGCGGAAATCGACAAGGGCCAGGATTTCATCCTCGACGACGATGCGACGCCCGGCGACTCCAAGCGCGTGCAACTGCCGCATCCAGAGATTTTCGCCGCTATCAAGCCCGGCGACGCGCTGTTGATCGACGACGGCAAGCTGCGCCTGGTTGCGACCGATGTCGGTCCGCAGCGCATCACCGCGCGCGTCGAAGTCGGTGGCAAAGTATCGAACCGCAAGGGCGTCAGCCTGCCCCACACCATCGTTCCGCTCGCCGCCTTGGCGCCGAAGGACATCGCCGACCTCGAAGCGGCGCTCAATGCCGGGGTCGACTGGATTGCGCTATCGTTCATTCAGCGGCCCGAAGACATCGCGGAAGCCAAGAAACTCACGCGCGGACGCGCGGCGGTCATGGCCAAGATCGAGAAGCCGCAGGCGGTGAGCCGGCTCGGCGATATCCTCGATCTCGCCGATGCCCTGATGGTGGCGCGTGGCGATCTCGGGGTCGAAATGCCGCTGGAAAGAGTGCCGGGTGTGCAGAAGGAAATGACGCGGGCCTGCCGGCGCGCCGGCAAGCCCGTCGTTGTCGCTACCCAGATGCTGGAGTTGATGATTTCGAGCCCGGTACCGACCCGAGCCGAAGTCTCCGACGTCGCCACCGCGATCTTCGACGGCGCCGACGCCATCATGCTGTCGGCGGAATCCGCGTCCGGCCAGTATCCGATCGAAGCAGTGGCGACGATGAACCGTATCGCCGAGGAAGTGGAGAACGACGGCATGTACGAGCCGTCGCTGCACGTGCTGCACACAGAGCCGGAGCCGACCGGGGCCGACGCCATCGCCGCGGCAGCGCGCCAGGTGTCCGAGACCCTCGACCTGCCGGCCATCGTGTGTTGGACCTCGTCAGGCTCGACCGGCTTGCGCCTGTCCCGCGAACGTCCGCGCAGTCCGATCGTAGCGCTGTCGCCGATCGAGAATACCGGGCGGAAACTCTCCGTGGTGTGGGGCGTCCATTGCGTCATCGCCGAGGATGCGCACGATCAGGACGACATGGTGGAACGCGCATGCAGCCTCGCCTTCAAAGAAGGTTTTGCCAAAGCCGGCGAACGCGTCATCGTGGTCGCCGGCGTACCACTCGGCACACCGGGCGCGACGAATTTCATGCGCATCGCGTTTGTCGGATCGGAAACGGCCGGCGAGATCTAGATATCCCGCCCCTCGACCTTCTCGCTCAGCGTCTTGACGACGTCGGGCAGGTGCTCGAGATGCGGATCGATCGCCAGCGCCTTGCGGTAGGCCTCGAGTGCATGCTTATCGTCGCCGATATCCTGCAAAATGAGACCGAGGCCCGACAGCGCGCCGAAATGGCGCGGCTCGCGCGCCAGCACCTCACTGATGTCGGCCAGCGCGTGCCCGTAATCGTTCTTCAAATAGAAAATCGTGGCACGCTGATTCCATGCCTCGACGTAATCGGGCTTGATGATGATGATGGCGTTGAGGAGCTTGATCGCGAGATCGTAGTCCTTGTCGTCGGCCGCAGCCTTGACCCGGCTCATCAGCAGATTACAGGTGTCGCTGCCCGACACCATCCATACCGACCAGATGCGCTCTTCGATCGCCTTGGCGCTGGTGTCGTCGGGCGCGATCTTCAGCGCGTCGAACAGCGTATCGAGATTATAGGCCTGATCGGGATGCGCCGAGTGGGACAGATTGTTGGGCGGCCGGACCCACTGACCCGGCTCTTGCGCCGACGCCGGCGCAACAAGCGCCGTACTGAGCACGGCGCTCACAGCAATAACCGCTATTTGCAAATTCGAGAATCGCGTGTGCATGGGCACAAGTTTATTCGCCGGTTGCGAGGCAACAAGCCCGAAAACTGCCCAATGTTCCGCAAACATTGCGGCGCAATTGGGCAGCTATTCGCCTATGTCTTACAGCTTAGTGGAAGCAGTCAGGCTTGGTTCAGCTCTGGCTCAAGCAGAGTTCAGCCTTGGCGAGCCTTGAACCGGCGCTGCGTCTTGTTGATCACATAGACGCGGCCCTTGCGGCGCACGATGCGGTTGTCCCGATGCCGGCTGCGCAGCGATTTCAACGAGTTACGGACTTTCATGGCCTTATTCCTTGCTGCGCGGTTGATAAGGACGGGCGCTGTTATTGTCAATGTTAGCAACGCGGCCCCTGCCCGCCAGATATGATCGAATAGACCATGGGCAATGGATCGGGATTGCTGCGGCTTATCTCCGGCGTCGGCGCCAAGGGCCCGGCGTGTTTTCTGCTCGAGACGGCCGGCAAGCGCCTGATGCTGGACCTTGGCGAAGGTCCGCCGCCCGGGCTGTTGCCGGACGTAAACGGCATCGGGGCCATCGACGCGCTGGTGCTTAGCCATGGCCACAGAGACCATGTCGGCGGCCTGTCACTCCTTTCCGAGCTCGGCAATCCGCCGGTCTATGCGACCGAAATTGTTGCGCGTGCATTGCCTAAAGGCACCAACGTGCGGCCACTACCAGCCGAGGGCAGCGCTGAGATTTTTGGCATCGCCGTCGAGACCGGACGTAACGGCCATGCGCCCGGCGGCATCTGGCTGCGCTTCGCCATTGGCGGCGGCTTCATCTACAGCGGCGATATTTCGGCCGAGTCTTCCCTCTATGCCTACGATCCGCCGCCGACGACGGCCGCGGTCGCGCTTCTGGATTGTTCCTACGGCAGTTACGAACAGCCGATCGCCTCATGCTGGAGCAAGCTCGCGGCATTCGTGGACCACGGACCGCTGTTGTTGCCGGTGCCCGCCAACGGTCGCGGCCCGGAGATCGCGCTGGCATTTTTTCGTCATGGCCGCAGCGATATTTATGTTGATGAGGCGATGCGGACAGCACTGCACCGGCTTGCCGGCAGCGACGGCATTTCACTGCTTGCGGATGCCGGTAGCGATATCAAGCGTCTTGCCGATGCAGTGAAACCGATCGACGGACCGTGCGGTATCATGCTTGCAGCATCTGCCGACGGCACATCCGGCATGGCCGGCAAGCTGTTCGCCGAATGGGAGAAGGCGCGCCAGCCGGCAATCGTCTTCACCGGCTACGTCAATCCGACCACGCCAGCCGATCGTCTGGTCAAAAGCGGCCGCGCGCAATTCATGCGCTGGAATGTGCATCCACGCCTGTCCGACACTGTAACGCTGGTGCGCGCGCTACAAGCCAGAACAGTGATCCCGGCCTTTTGCGACCGCGCGCAACTCCCGGCGCTCGCCACGGCGCTCGCACCCGCGCGGGTGACGATGGACGCCACCATCGAACTCTGATCGTCCTGGTCCGCGCGCCAATCGGTGGCTTTCGAACCGAAGCAGACATGGACGGCAGGCAAGACCGGCCAAATCGGTCGAAAGTGACCCACAACGTCATTTCGAGACCGTCATGGCCGCACTGCGAAAAGTTTATTCGATCACCTCGTCGGCGCGCGCGATCACCGTAGGCGGGATGTTGAGATCGAGCGCCTTGGCAGTCTTGAGGTTGATTATCAATTCGTACTTGTTCGGCGCCTGCACCGGCAGGTCGGCGGGCTTCGCGCGGGACAGGCGCTGCAAATTGATAATCGCTGGGTGCGGACCAATGCGTAGTTATTACACTAATCGTTGACCGCCGCTGCGGCTCTCCGGAGTAATGCAGACATCGCGAATGGTCATGCATTGCCCGATGGTGACAACGTTGCTTTCTTTAGGCGTATTGAGACGCACAATCAAATTGCAAAACGAGAGCCGTTCGAGTTCCGCCGCGCTTTCGCCCACCCAAACGTGGCAAGACCGATAATCATAAAAGTCCACGAAGCCGGCAACGGTGTCGGCGTTAGGGATGACGAACCTTCCGGTGCAAAAGCAACCCCGCGGATGGAAATATCTGAGGGAGCTGAATAGAGCGTCATGAAACTTTCACCGCTCGCCTGAGCGATCGTCGAATTGGAGAGTGTATCGGTGATTTCATACAAGAAGCTGGAGGACAGTTCGTTCAGGCCGTAGCTGGTTGCGAACAACTCGACACTATTGCCGATTACTTCACCGGTCAGACCAAAGAGACCGGTGACGCCCGGAGCCGTTGGTGTACTTGCATTGGCGTTGGCGTTATTCACCAAGCTCAATCCCTTCACAAGATCGTAATCCAGGATCCATGTCGAGCCGTTATACGACCATTTCTGCAAACCCCCTTCGCCGAGAGCCGCTTTGTTGACATTACCGTTCTTCGGCTGGCCGCTGTCGGCGACATAAAGCGTATCGGCATTTGCAAAGAAATATTGCTCCGGACTGAGATAGACGAAACTACCAATCCGGGCATTGTTTATGCCATTTGCGGTGCCCGCGGTGAGGTTGATAGAACCGTTGTTGCCGCCGCTTGAAAGCGGACTTCGCGGGCGGTACGACGTGGTTATAGGTCCAGCCCGCCGAAGAAGTAGGAAGGCCACCACCTGAGACTACGTACTTACCGACGTTCGTAAAGTTTTGACTTCCCGAGCCCGGCGGATTTTGATCACGTGAGACATAAAGCGTGTTGTTGTAAATCTCCAGCGCACGCGTGTCAGTGCTGTTGTCAATCGTCGTGGCGGTGGTTGCGCCTAGTGGAGCGTAAAACACACCTTGCGTCGGATCGGTCTTAGAGTTTGTCCGGAGAGATCATACGGGATTGCATAGCTTTCTCAACATCAGCCTGATGGAAGCGAGACGCAGGAACGCGAGCGCCTTTCGATTGAGATTTTCCCAATCCTTGGCGAGCCGTCGACAGCGCCCGAGCCATGCGAATGTGCGTTCTACCACCCATCGCTTTGGCAGCACGACAAAGCCTTTGGCGTGGTCCGAGCGCTTGACGATCTCGACATTCACTTGCGCCATGATTTTGCTCGCAGCGCGACGGAACACCGGGCCTTGATAGCCGCCATCGGCATAGAGTTTCAGCAGGAACGGATACAGGCCGAACATCGTCGCCATCACCAACGCGCCACCATCGCGATCCTGAATGTCGGCGGCGTGCACGATGGCGTGGATCAGCAGGCCGTGGGTGTCGACGAGAATGTGCCGCTTCTTGCCCTTGATCTTCTTTCCCGCGTCGTAACCCGGAGGATCGATCGACGCCCCCCTTTTTCGGCGCTTTTCACGCTCTGGCTGTCGATCACTGCGGCGGTGGGGCTCGCTTCTCTGGCGACCGCCTCGCGGCACTTCACATAGAGTTCGTGATGGATGCGATCGAGCGTGCCATCCCAACTCCACAGATCGAAGTAATCGTACAAGGTCGAGCGCGGCGGCAAATCCTTTGGGATTGCCCGCCACTGACAGCCAGTCGACAGAATGTACATCAGGCCATTCACCACCTCGCGCATGATCACCGTGCGCTTGTCGCCGCCGCGCTTGCCCGGCGGGATCAACGGTTCGACCAGACCCCATTCGTCGTCGGTGAGATCGCTTGGATAGCGTAATCGGCTGCGGTCATAGCGGCCGCGATTTTCGGTCGTCCACATCGGCGGCCCCTCCGAATCAGGCCCGCCACCCTTGAATCACAAACGATTTATAGGATTTAATAACTCACCGGACAGACACTTAGAGTTTGTCCGGAGAGATCATACGGGATTGCATAGCTTTCTCAACATCAGCCTGATGGAAGCGAGACGCAGGAACGCGAGCGCCTTTCGATTGAGATTTTCCCAATCCTTGGCGAGCCGTCGACAGCGCCCGAGCCATGCGAATGTGCGTTCTACCACCCATCGCTTTGGCAGCACGACAAAGCCTTTGGCGTGGTCCGAGCGCTTGACGATCTCGACATTCACTTGCGCCATGATTTTGCTCGCAGCGCGACGGAACACCGGGCCTTGATAGCCGCCATCGGCATAGAGTTTCAGCAGGAACGGATACAGGCCGAACATCGTCGCCATCACCAACGCGCCACCATCGCGATCCTGAATGTCGGCGGCGTGCACGATGGCGTGGATCAGCAGGCCGTGGGTGTCGACGAGAATGTGCCGCTTCTTGCCCTTGATCTTCTTTCCCGCGTCGTAACCCGGAGGATCGATCGACGCCCCCCTTTTTCGGCGCTTTTCACGCTCTGGCTGTCGATCACTGCGGCGGTGGGGCTCGCTTCTCTGGCGACCGCCTCGCGGCACTTCACATAGAGTTCGTGATGGATGCGATCGAGCGTGCCATCCCAACTCCACAGATCGAAGTAATCGTACAAGGTCGAGCGCGGCGGCAAATCCTTTGGGATTGCCCGCCACTGACAGCCAGTCGACAGAATGTACATCAGGCCATTCACCACCTCGCGCATGATCACCGTGCGCTTGTCGCCGCCGCGCTTGCCCGGCGGGATCAACGGTTCGACCAGACCCCATTCGTCGTCGGTGAGATCGCTTGGATAGCGTAATCGGCTGCGGTCATAGCGGCCGCGATTTTCGGTCGTCCACATCGGCGGCCCCTCCGAATCAGGCCCGCCACCCTTGAATCACAAACAATTCATAGGATTCAATAACTCACCGGACAGACACTTACTGGCGCCTTGTCCGGATACGTAGAAAGAGGTGCCGTCGACTGTGACTGCGCTGCGGGGATTGTTCGTATTGAAGACGCCTGTAAGCGCTGTGCTGGTGTTGACGCCGCCATTGCTGCCGATCAGGGCGACGACACGCGGTACGGTCGTGTATATCGTGCCGGTTTGGTTGCCCGCAGTCAGACTGGTAGTTTGACCAAGCGCGAAAGCCGTTGTTTGACCAGGCGACAGTGCGGTTGGCGCGCCATAAGTACCGGCTGGCGCAGAATTGAAGGTGACCGCCTTTACGCCATAGCCCATGACCGTCAGGTATTGGCCGTTCACCGATTGCGTCAGGAAACCTTCCGAGGCAGAACCGTATTCGCCGGATATTACAGAGTTGGCGCCGCTTGACGTTTGCGGGAGCGTCAAGCTGCCTACCGAGGTAGCGGATTGGCCGCCGCTGCCAAGGCCAAACTCCTGCAGCGTGATTGGCGACGCGGAATCAAGGCCCGTTCCGGTGACTGTGTCGATGACGAGGTCGTCCGGGGTAAACGAAAATGCGTTTGCGGCTGAGGTATTGCCAAACCAAAGCGCGATGGCGGTCAGTGCGGCGCTACCTAACAGGCACTTGCGCGAAAGTAAAAGTCCTTGTTGTTTCTCGATTTTCCGACTGACCATCACATCCCTCCTGTGAGCACAATAACTATCCCAGGCAACTTCAGTCCAAAACGCACCGCCCCACGTAATATATTAAAGTCCGGCTGGATGACCGCGACGTGACAAAATTTTGATGCCGGATTAGACATCCACAGAAACGCCCACGGGCGAAAACAATATCGACAGAAATTATTTCGGTGACAGAAACACCGCGCATTCTGGCTTTGATGTGGTGGACGGCGCCCGCTCCCGACAACGAGCTCCGATAGGGTGATCGTTGTCAACAAATCACATCAGGGAGCGGTCACATGCAAATTACTACGATTGGTTTGGATATCGCCAAGAACGTGTTTCAAGTTCACGGGATCGATGCTGGCGAGAAAGTCGTCGTCCGGAAGCAACTTCGGCGCAGCCAGATGCTGGCGTTTTTCGAGGCACTGCCCCCTTGCCTAGTCGGCATGGAAGCCTGCGCGTCATCCCACTGTTGGGCACGTGAACTCACGAAGCTTGGCCACCAGGTGCGACTGATGCCGGCAAAGGACGTGAAGGCTTACGTCAAGCGCAACAAGAACGATGCCGCCGACGCCGAGGCAATCTGTGAGGCGGTGCGACGCCCGACCATGCGGTTCGTGCAAATCAAGTCGGTCGAGCAGCAGGCGCGCCTGATGCTGCATCGCGCGCGAGACCTTTTGATGCGTCAGCGGACCCAGGTGATCAATGCCTTGCGGGCGCACATGGCGGAGCTCGGCATTGTGGCTGCGCAAGGGCGCGAAGGGGTCAAGGAGCTGCTGAAGATCATTGCGAGCGAACAGGATGCGCGTATGCCGGTTGATGCTCATACCAGCCTCGTCGTGTTGGCGGCTGGGCTGCAGGCGCTGCAGACGATGATTAAATCGATCGAGAGGCGGATTATCGCTCAGCATCGCTCGGACGAAGCAAGCAAGCGGCTCAGGAGCATCCCTGGGATTGGCATAGTGGGTGCGACCGCTATCGCCGCCACCGTTCCGGATCCGAAGGTTTTTCGATCGGGTCGTGACTTTGCGGCCTGGATCGGGATCGTGCCGCGGCAAGATTCGACCGGTGGCAAACAGAAGCTCGGACCGATCTCGAAGCAAGGCGACCAATATCTAAGACGCATTCTGGTGGTCGGAGCCCATGCGGTGTTGAAGCGGGCGCGCCACCAACCGGAGAAGTATCCGTGGGTCACAAGGCTTCTCGCCCGCAAACCGTTCAGGGTCGTAGCGGTGGCACTTGCCAACAAGATGGCGCGCGTTGCCTGGGCGTTGCTGGCCAAGGGTGGCACCTATCGAGCGCCTGCACTTGCGGCAGCGGCCTAACTGGTCAAGCGATGGGAGGATGAGGTTGCGTCTGCGCGTTCACGAACTGCAGGGGTGATGACGACGTTGATGCGAAACGGTCGAGACCGTCGATCGGGAAAACCCGTGAAGGGCCACGCGATACTTGAGCGCGCGCTTTTGGTTGGGACTCGATCAGCGGATCACATCAGGGCCAGCGGCCATAGCGGCCGCATCGCAACGGGGCAAGCCTCGACGCGAAAACAGGCCGGATACATGGCTGCACCCGAACGCTTCGCAAAACGTCAAATTCCTCTTGCACCGCGGGCGCCGTCCATACATGGCCCTTCTATTCACGCACGGATGTGCTGTGGATTGCCCACTGCTCCCGCCATCAGGGGAGGTCGTGACAGTAGGGCTCTATTTGCTGCGGTGCATGAGTCGGCAAGTGGCCCATCGCGTCATTTCGCGGCGATGAAACAACTTAGACGCTCTCAGCAACACAACGGACATTCCGGGACAGATTGACAGTCTGGTATCTGTCGACACTGATCCATTGCGTCAAACACGAGCGAGCCCGCTTGAGGCACCAATCGCAATACTAGACGGGGTGAGTGAGCATTCGGTTCATATCACCGGCCGGTCAAGTTTACCATGCTACGGTACTCGCTAGGCAGCACCCCGTAGGTTGCCTTAAATCTACGGCTGAAGTGGGTCATATCGGAAAATCCCCATCCATAGGCGATCTCACTTAATGTCCGATGCGACTGCAAAGGATCTTCAAGTGCCAGTCGGCACCGCTCCAGTCGCCTAGTCTGAATGAGGCGCATGATCGAGGTGCCCTCTCGTGCCAGCACAGCATTGGCGTACCGCACGCTGATTCTGGCGGCGGCAGCCACTGTGGCGGTGTCGAGAGCCGGATCGGACAGTCGCGTCTCGATCGCGGCGCGCACATTCATCAGGACAACCGAGAGAGCTGATGAAAATCTTGCCCTGACTGTCCCCATCACGTTGGTCAGCGACATGGCGACCAGATCGAGTACCTGATCCCTGATGACTTGCTCGACGGCTGGTCGCATCCGGCCGGCGTGAGATGGCAGCATAGCGAGAAACGATGACGTCAGACTGGTCTCGGCGCTGCACGCTGTGATGTGGCGGGCTACTATCTCGCGCGTCTTCCCGGCCCGGGCTTCCAGTGCTCGCCGCGGAACTTTCAAAACAAGCAAGTTCGACCCGCAGAAAAATCTCCCCACGTAAGGCAGGAGCGGATCGATCAACGTGAAGTCGCCAGCCTTCAGAACGATCCTCCGGCCGTTCTGCTCGAGCGCCAGCGACCCTGAGAGCTGCCGGCAAACGAAAATTTCGTCGTTTGTCGCATGCGCGGCCTGGCCGAGCGTGCGCGAAATGTCCATGGGTGAATTCTCGAACAAGACGAACCCAATGTCGGCCAAAGCGCCTGCTTAAATCGCGGCGTTGAACGTCAACCGGCACTCGGGCTGGGAATCATGGTTGACGATGCTCCGGCACGCCACGTCGTGCCAATAGTCAAATCGATCACGGACATGGACCTCGTAAGTCGAAAACACCGTCTCCATGAAGTTCTCCGACTATGCCTCGGTGGCCGAGCGTTAGTGCCGAGCGAGCCGATCCAGAGCCTACGAGCAAGGAATATTATACCAGGAGCAAGCAAATGTTGGCGAGGTCGATCCAATCGGTGACATTCTGCCGCAACGACACAGATCGTGAATAAAGACCCAAAACCTCCCATCCCCCCGTTCGATCCTCTCACCTTGCTCGCCAAGATAAAGGGAGGAACTACCATATCCACTTATCAAGCGAATCAGGTTGTCTTTTCGCAAGGCGATCCAGCGAATTCTGTTTTTTACATCGACAAAGGCGAAGTGAAGCTCAGCGTGCTTTCCGAACAAGGGAAAGAAGCCATCGTCGCCATACTCGGGACAGGCGATTTCTTTGGCGAGGGATGTTTGGCCGGCCAAACCCGACGCATGGCGCTGGCCGCAGCAGTTGTCGAATGCAAGATCATGCGTCTGGAGAAGGCAGCAATGATTAGCCTGCTTCATAACGAGCCAGAATTCTCCGAGAGATTCATGTCGCATCTTTTGGCACGCAACATCCGAATGGAGGCAGACCTAGTCGATCATCTATTTAATTCCAGTGAGAAACGCTTGGCTCGGTTACTGCTCATTCTCGCGAGGTTTGGTAAGGAAGGCGCGTCCGAGCGGGTCATTCCGAAAATTCGACAAGAGGCGCTCGCGGAAATGATTGGAGCAACTCGTTCACGCGTGAACTTTTTCATGAATAAGTTTCGAAAATTGGGTTTTATTGATTACAACGGCCATTTGACAATCCACAGCTCACTGCTGGATGTCGTTTTGCATGACGATCCAAAATTCAAGAGCTAATTACCTTCTTAACAATTTCTCACGGTCAAGGGGAAGCAAAGCTCCTCACGGCGGCTCTTTGCGTGCAATGTCGCCTAATGGCCCTTCGCGACATTTGACGGCGATGTGTCATTTCGGTCGTTTTCGGAGCGAAGCGGACATTGAGCCGTGTTTATGAGTACGCGGGCCCAAATCACCGCGCGTTCTGCATGCCGAGCCGCGGATGGCCAATGCCGAGCGGTTTGGCGTCGAGCAGCACGATCGCCATCCGTGCCGGCGCGTTGCTGCGGTTGACCCAGGCATGGTTGGTGCCGCGCTGGACCATGATGTCACCAGCGCCGAGTTTGACTGTCGAATCGTCCATGTCCATTTCGATCTCGCCGGACAGCATGATGATATAATCGATGGTTTCGGTGCGGTGCATTTCCGAAGCGATGCCCGGCGCGAATTCCATCACGATGAAGCGCGATCCGTTCGGCGGCGGCGCCGTGCCGAGAATGCGCGCTCCCAGATCCTCGGCGTTCTCGCCGATCGAGATATCCGCCGGCATGGCGTCGCTGCACCACATCAGCGTCGAGGCGACGCCCTCGCGCGGTGTCTTGGTATTGGTCGCCACGCCTTCCCGGATGACCTTGGCGACATTCTTGCCGTCGTGACCGGTGATGACGCGGCGGATCGGTTGGTGAGGCATTGCGAATCCTTTGGCGGTTCCTTTGACGTCTGCTTTAGTTACTCAGCTATTCCTTGGCGCTGACGAGATCGATGAACTCGATGACATTGCCGTCGGGGTCGCGGATGTAAGCGCTGCGACCGACGAAAACGCCGACCTTGCGGTCTTCCTGTTTGAAAATCTCGATGCCCTTTTCCGGCAGGGCCTTCAGCGCCCGCTCGTAGGTCGCTGGCGTCACTCGGAAGGCGGAATGGATTTCGTGCCGGCCGGCGCCATTGAGCGTGATCGGATTTTCCGAAAACGTGAGATTGAAATAATCTTCGCCCGCGCGCATGAAAACGATACGCTCGGTGCGGCCGATCTTCTTGAACCCGAGCAGTTCGCTATAGAATTGTTCCGACCGGTCCAAATTCTTGACCGGGATGGTGAAGTGCAAAACGCCTTCGGTCTTTATCATAGCATCGTCCGTTCGCGGCATCACAGCCCGCGAATACGATACCACGGTTTGAGGCTTGCACGCCTACGCGGTCGTTATGCGGCGGACGTCGACCTGAGACATCCGCGATTCCTCAGCCGCTTCCTCGTCGAATTCGTCGGCCGAGTCATCGTTCTCGATCACTCCGCCGGCAAAACCGGTGACCACGTTCCAGAACTTGTTCCACGCCCGCAAGGCATAACCGGCAAGAAGGGGCATGCTGTGCCGGCAGAAGGCGATCTTCGTGATCTCCTGCGTCACCTGCCAGACGCTGCGGCTGCCCGCTGGAAAGAAGACCGAGTCTCCCGCCGTCATGTGGTGAACCTCACCCTTTTCGTCGGTGACGTAAACTTCGCCGGAAAGGATGTAGAGCGTCTCGTCGACCGAATAATTCCACTGGAACTTGCCCGGCGTGCATGTCCATATCATCGAAGACGACGTGGTATCGTAGCTTCCCGACAGGCGGCGCGCGCGCGCCACCGGATTGCCTTCGAGAATGAAGTGCGGCGCGATCGGCGCGGGCTTGAGCTCGAGTTTCTCGGGCACGCAGAAGACGACTGGCTTCGACACGGCTGTTCCCCCAATAGGCTTTAAGCCGCCATTAAAACGCTCCGAAACCAAACAAAGTGTAAACGCCCCGGCAGGCCGCCTGCCGTGCGGTACAGCCGCAAATTGCAGGCCGGGCTTAGCGCGCGGCCTGTGCTTCGGGCCGATTGATGGGCCAGTCGCGCCAGGCCCGGCGCAGCGGCGTGGTTAACGGACGCCGGTCCGACTTCCGCCCGCTGAGATATTCGAACCATTTCTCGTAAATGCCGACCGCGCACGGCCGCCACGGACACTCGAGACCGGCCTGGAGACGATCCATCGGGAAACCATCGATCAGCTCCGGCCGGCGCTCAGCGTAGGCCTGCTCGCGGAAGCGGCGGGCGATCGCCGCAGCAGCGTCGTCGAGATAGTTCTGCGGCAGCGCCGGATAATTTTCGCGCTCGCGCTTTAAATAGCGGCAGACATCGCGGCGATATTCGCGCAACAGCGTCCTCGCATCGTATTCCGGATGGCCCTGAAGGAAGATGTGAAAGCTCTTCTCCTGGCGGGCAAACATATCGACGCCAGCACCGCCGGCACGCGTAAGAATGCGATAGCCGCTTGCGGCAAGCGCCTGTTCGGACAAGCCATTGTAGCGCGAGTGCGGAACACGCAGGCCCGCCGCCGCGTCGATTGTCATCGGATGCAGCGCGACCGTCTCGCACTCGAAGATGCCGGATACCTTGTCAGCGGCAGGCTCGCGTTCAATACCGTCGGTACGGAGCACGGCGGCGTGAGCCGCAAGGCATGACCAGATCGCCGACGTGGTGTGGTCGTAGGCCCAGTCCACCACCTGGCTGAGCGTGTTCCAATACGGCTCGTCCCTGAGATTGCGCGCCTGGGGTTCGGTGCCGGTGACGATCAGCCCATCGATATGACTGTCCCAGATTTTGGAAATGTCGCGATAACGTTCGCCAATATCTTGCCGCACGGCGTCGGCGCGCGGAATTTCCGGTATTGAGAACAATTGCAGCCGCACGACCACTCGTGACGACGCTGCCCGCATCAAATCGACGAATTGCCGCTCGGTCGCTTCTACCGCAGCGTCAGGCATGTTGTTGATGAGCCCGACCGTGACGCAATTCGAAGTGCGTAATTCGTCCGTGGGATTCGAGGGAAACGTATCCAGAAGCAACGGCATTGAATTTGTCCTATTCGGCTGCAAGCAGCGGCGAGCGGCCCTGCCGTGCGGCGGCGAGCGCCTGATCGAGGTCGCCGATGATGTCGTCGATGTGCTCGATGCCGACCGAGAGCCGGATCATTTCCGGCTTGACGCCGGCTTTGGCCTGCTCCGCCGCCGGCATCTGCCGGTGCGTCGTTGAAGCCGGATGGCAGGCGAGCGACTTGGCGTCGCCCATATTGACCAGCCGCTTGATCAACGTCAGCGCATCGTAAAAAAACTTTGCCGCTTCGAGGCCACCGGCAACGCCGAAAGTCAGCAACGAGCAGGCGCGGCCGCCGAGATATTTCTGCGCCAGCGCGTGATAGGGATTATCGTCGAAGCCGGTGTAATTGACCCATTCTACGCGCGAGTCGCGGCGCAGGAATTCAGCGACCCGGCGCGCATTCTCGACGTGCCGCTCGACGCGCAACGCCACGGTTTCGATTCCCTGGAGCAGCAGGAAGGCTGACAGCGGTGCCAGAACCGCGCCGGTCGTTCGCTGATAGACGCTGCGGCAACGCGCGATATAGGCGGCTTCGCCGAAATGATCGGTGTAGACGAGGCCGTGGTAGGACAGGTCCGGTTCATTGAACATCGGGAAACGCCGTGCGTTGGCGCGCCAAGGAAAACGGCCGCTGTCGACGATGGCGCCGCCCAGCGTCGTGCCGTGGCCTCCCATGAATTTAGTAAGCGAGTGCACGACGATGTCGGCGCCGTATTCGATCGGGCGCAGCAGGATCGGCGTCGCCACGGTATTGTCGACCATCAACGGCACACCGTGCCGCGCGGCAACTGTCGCCAGCGCCTCGATGTCGCAGACATTGCCGGCCGGATTGCCGACGCTCTCGCAGAAGATCGCGCACGTGTTGTCGTCGATCAGTTTCTCGATCGCGTCGGGGCTGTCGGTCTCGGCGAAGCGGGTGGTGATACCCTGGCTCGGCAGGAGATGCGCGAACAGCGTATAGGTGGTGCCGTAGAGTTGCGGCACCGAAACGATATTGCGGCCCATGCTGGCGAGATTGAGCACGGCATAGTTCAGTGCCGCCTGGCCGCTCGCGACGCACAGCGCCTCGACGCCACCCTCGAGCGCGGCGACGCGACGCTCGAGCACGGCCGTCGTCGGATTGCTGATGCGCGAATAGCGAAATCCGTCGGCTTCGAGATTGAACAGGGCGGCACCATGATCCGCACTGTTGAACTCGTAGGCCACAGTTTGATAAATCGGTACCGCGACGGATTTCGTCGTCGGATCGGTTTCATAGCCGCCATGGACGGCTATCGTTTCTTTCTTCATGCCTGCCCGCCACAAACATCCGGCGCCACCCCTTGCCGGATGTATGCGCAGCCTAGGCGAATGGGGTTTCCGATCCGTGGCAGAACGTCAAATTCGAGCGAATAGCCTTAATAGTTTTCATACCGGCAAGAAGCGTTGCGGGACGCAGCCAACCGTGATTTTCGTTCAAATTTCGTCCAGACGCGAAGCGAAATATTCACTTTGTTCGGCGATCATCGGGCATGACTCTGCACCAGCGAAATCAGCCAGCGCCGCGCGCCGGCGGCAAGGACAGCGCGCTGCAAGATTGGGTCCGCGCGCTCGAGGCGACGGCGGCGATCGCCGGCAATCCGCGGCGCATCCTTTTCAATGTCATCGAGGAAGTTGCAGCGGCCTGCGGCGGAGCGCCAGCCCTGATCTCAGCGCGCGAGACGCTGACCTACCGCTCGCTCATCGAGCGCGCCAATCGCTACGCGCGCTGGACGCTGGCGCAAAATCTCGCGAAAGGCGACGCCGTCGCGCTGATGATGCCGAACCGGCCGGAATATCTGGCAATCTGGCTCGGCATCACATCCGTCGGCGTGGTGGTGTCGCTGATCAACACCAATCTGCGTGGCGCGTCGCTCGCGCATTGCCTCGATATCGCCGCGCCAAAACACGTCATCGTCGCCGCCGAACTGAACGACGAATTCCGCTCGACGGCGGAATTGCTGGCGAGCCGGCCGAAAATCTGGTCGCACGGCAGCGACGACTTCGCCCGCATCGATCGCGATATCGAGGCCTTTCCGGCCGAACCATTGGCGGTGGCGGAACGCCGCGGCGTGACGATCGCGGATCCCGCGCTGCATATCTACACCTCTGGCACGACCGGGCTGCCGAAGGCCGCGAATGTCAGTCATCACCGGCTGATGCAATGGAGCTTCTGGTTCGCCGGATTGATGAATACCGCGCCCGATGACCGCATGTACGATTGCCTGCCGATGTATCACTCGGTCGGCGGAATTGTAGCGACCGGAGCGTTGTTGGTTCACGGCGGTTCGGTCGCAATCCGCGAAAAATTCTCGGCGCAGAATTTTTGGAAGGATATCGTCGATTGGGACTGCACGCTGTTTCAGTATATCGGCGAGCTGTGCCGATACCTCGTCAATGGCGCCGAAGCGCCGGCGATGCATCGGCTGCGAATGGCTTGCGGCAATGGAATGCGCGCCGACGTCTGGGAGCAGTTCCAGGAGAAATTCAAAATCCCGAGGATCCTGGAATTCTATGCCGCGACAGAGGCAAATGTTTCGCTCTACAACGTCGAGGGCAAAGTCGGCGCCATCGGCCGGGTGCCCCCTTTCCTGAAACATCGTTTTCCGCTTGCACTGGTCAAATTCGATCACACTCGCGGTCAACCCGCGCGCGGCGTCGGTGGTTTTTGCGTGTCGTGCGCGACAGACGAGACCGGCGAAGCGCTCGGGAAGATATCAAGCGGTTCCGTGGCTGGCGGCAGCACGTTCGAGGGCTACACCA
The DNA here is from genome assembly GCA_963813825.1 of uncultured Alphaproteobacteria bacterium. Lineage (GTDB taxonomy): Bacteria > Pseudomonadota > Alphaproteobacteria > Rhizobiales > Xanthobacteraceae > BOG-931. The sequence goes on along the minus strand of CAWFBB010000012.1, from coordinate 115,780 downwards.
GCGCCGCGGAGTTGGACCGGAAAATCATCCGCGATGTGTTCGAGCGTGGCGACGCCTGGTACCGCACCGGTGACCTCATGCGCCAGGACGTTGGCGGCTTTTTCTATTTCATCGACCGCCTTGGCGACACGTTCCGCTGGAAAGGCGAGAATGTTTCGACCTCCGAAGTCGCCGCTGCTCTCGTTACATTTCCCGGCGTCACCGACGCGACCGTTTACGGCGTATCCGTTCCCGGCACCGAGGGTGCGGCCGGAATGGCGGCGCTGGCCGTCGGTAGCACGCTCGACCTGGCGCAATTGCGGCTTCATCTTGCGCGCCGGCTTCCGGCTTACGCCCGGCCGCTGTTCCTGCGCATGCAAACCGGCATTGCGGTGACCACCACCTTCAAACACCAGAAGACGGAACTCGCACAGCAGGGTTTCAGCCCAACGACAACGGCAGACGAAATCTATTTCGACGATCCCTCGCGGCAGGCTTACATGCGGGTCAACGCCGCGCTGTTCCAGCGCATCCAGAACGGCGCGATCCGGCTCTAGCCGGGATTATGCGGGAGAGAACTAGGCCGTCGCGCCGGCATCGACAGTGAGCACCGTGCCGGAAACATTGCGAGCCTTGTCGCTGAGCAGGTATTCCACGGCGTTGGCCACATCCTCCACTTCGGCGAGCCGGCGCAATGCACTGCGCCTGACGACCTTCTGCCGCCGCTCGCCGGTGAGGCCATGCGTCATGTCGGTATCGAGGAAGCCTGGCGCTACCGCATTCACATTGATGCCGAGCCGGCCGACTTCGCGCGCCAGCGAGCGGGTAAAGCCGATCATCGACGCCTTGGTGGCGGCATAGACCGACAGACCGCTGTAGCCGGTCGAGCCGATGATCGAGGCTACGTTGACGATGCGGCCCACACCTTCCGACATCATCGAGCGCACCACGTATTTGGTCAGCACGATGGGTGACAGCGTATTGACGCGGACAAGTTCGCCGATCCGCGAATTATGCATCATCGCCAGCGCGCCATCGTGACCGACGGCGGCATTGTTGACGAGGCCGAACAGCGGACCGAAGTCCTTGCGCAACTTCTTCACCAGGTCGGGAATCTCGTCGATGCCGCTGAGATCGAAGGACACGAAATGCAGGGCGCCGTGCTTGGCCCGCTTGGCTTCGGCGCTGGCGTCGGTCACCTGCTTGGTCTTCTGCCGCGCCAGCGCGACAACGTCATAGCCAGACGCCGCGAGCTTGCGCGCGATGCCGAGCCCAAGGCCGCGGCTCGCGCCAGTAACGAGAACGGTGCGCGCGGCCTTAGCCATTGCGGCGCGACAATTTGCCGGTCGCCGCAACTTCCAGCGACGGGACGAAACTGATGGCAGCCGGCACTTTGTGGCGCGGCAATGCGGCGCGGCACAACGCCAGTATGTCGTCTTTGACCTGTGTCTCGGTAACCGGGCGGCCGCATTCGGTGCGCAACACGACATCGGCAATCACAATCGCGCCGGTGACCGGGCTCTTTTTTGGCCGCACCAGCGACATCCTCACTTGCGGATGCCGGTTGATGACCGCCTCGATCTCTTCCGGATGAACCTTCAGTCCGCCGATATTGATAATGCCACCTTTGCGGCCGGCGAACACATAACGGCCACCGCGCAATTCCACCATGTCGCCGGTATCGGCAAAGCCCTCGCCATCGAGCAGTGCCGGCCGCTGCGCACCGACATAGCGCGAGGCGGTGCGCGGCGAACGAATGCGCAGCGAACCGTCGACGACCTTCAGTTCCACGCCGTCACGATCATGGTCGAAGAAAGAAGCCGGAAAACCGGCCAATCCATCATCGACCTCGAAGGCGACGCCGGCTTCGGTAGACGCATAGGCATGGCCGACAGTTGCCTCGGGAAACGCAGTCCGCAGGCCATCGAGGATCGCCTGATCGGCGATTTCTCCCGAGAGGCGGACGTAGCGCGGTGCTATGCCATGGAATTGCGGCGACATCAGAGCGCGGCGCCAATGGGACGGCGTGCCGGACAGATGCGTCACGCCATGTCCACCGAGCCGCAGAAGATGATCGGCAATCGGCTCCCCGGCGCTCGATAGCACAAGCGAAGCGCCGCCGATGACCGCGCGCAGAAATATCTGCAAGCCGCCGTAGCGGCGGATGTCGTAGAACGTCCCCCAGACGACAAGTCCGTCGAGCCGCCGGCCAGCTCCGATTGGAGCGATGAGGCTCGCGTGGCTATGGGCAACCATTTTCGGCACGCCCGAAGTACCGGACGTGAGCAGCAGCCATTCGGTCGGTAGCCGCGGTAATGCGCGCTCGCGGGCCGGAACGATAGCCGGCGTGCAAGCAACGCGAATTGGCAGATCGAAGGCTGCGCAATCCGACGTACCGTCGTCGATCACGACGGCGTCCGCCTCCGCACGCGCGATCAGTTCGCCGAGATGATCGGCCGCGGTATCAGGCGGCAGGATCGTGAGCCGCCGCGCCACGCCATCAAGTTCGATCAGCGCCAGCGCCGCGGTAAGTTGGCTCGACGTCGCCAGAACGACGGAACGGCCCGCAAGGTCCGCAAGCCGGTTGCCGAGAGCAGTACCGTGAACGAGATGATTGAAGCTTACGTGCGCAGATCGATCCCAGAAGAATTGCGCCGCCGCCGCCCGCGCAATGCAATCACGCAGCGTTTGCGCTACGTGCAGCATTTTCATACACCTTCACGAAGTCACCGAATGTCAGCGGGAACATGGCGTCTTCGGCGGCCGTGAATGGATCGATGCCGAGCGTATCTTCGAGACGCGCGACCAGCACGGCGAAGCCCAGTGAATCCAGACCCGACTCCAGAAGCACGAGATCGTCGCGCAATGGCGCCAGCGTCTTGCCGTGTTCGCGCGCGACCTGCGCCATCAGCTCCATTATGGTTAACTTAATGCTATTCATCGGTCGGCCTACGTTTGTTCACGCGGGTCCGGTATATTCGCGTAAGATTACGATCAAGTTCACGACCATCGTTGTGATCAGGACAAATGGACGATCCCGTGCCGGCGATCCGCTGCCGTCAGATCGGCGAGGCAGATATTCCAGCTGTGGCGCACTTGCTTGGGCGCGGTTTCCCGAACCGCGGCCGCCGCTTCTGGATGCTCGCATTGCGGCGCCTGACCGGACACAAACCGCCGCCGGGATTGCCGAAATACGGTTACCTTCTGGAAACGGGCGGCGATCCGGTCGGAGCAATCCTGCTGATTTTCTCGACGACGCGCGAAGGCCACCAGATTTCGACGCGCTGCAATCTTTCGAGCTGGTATGTCGAGCCAGCCTACCGCACCTATGCGACGCTGCTGGTCTCGCAAGCGCTTCGCCATAAAGACGTCACGTACCTGAACGTATCGGCGGCGCCGCACACCTGGCCGATCATCGAGGCGCAGGGTTTCTCGCGCTATTGCGACGGCGTTTTCCTCGCCATGCCGACCCTGCAAGGATTGTTCAAAGGTGCAGTGGTGAAGGTGTTCGACGCAGGCCAAAAGCCCGCTGTCACCTTCGATCCGTTCGACCACGAGATCCTGTCGCGTCATGCCGAGCACGGCTGCATCAGCCTGTGGTGTGAAACCCCCGATCGCGCCTACCCGTTCGTGTTTCGCCCGCGGCTCGTGAAGAGCCTCCTGCCCTGTGCGCAAATGATCTATTGCGGCAACATTGCCGATTTTGTCCGCTTCGCCGGACCGATCGGGCGATACCTCGCCCGGCACGGCAGGCCATTCGTCATTGTCGATTTAAATGACGCTATTCCTGGACTGCTCGGCGCATTTTTTCGCGGCAGCATGACAAAATACTTCAAGGGCCCGCGGCGTCCGCGGCTCGGCGACCTTGCCTATACCGAATACGCGGTACTCGGCGTCTGACGCAATTTCAGATCGACAGCGCTTTGCGCACGGCGATCGGCCAATGCGAAGTTTCAAGGCCGTGGGTCGCAAACAGCGCCAGCGCGAGCCGGTCGATGCCGAACGCGATACAGCCGGTATGCGCGACCGCGCCGGATTCGGTCTTCGAGATTCCAAGTCGTGCCGAAATGATCGCGATGATAGTTGAAGCTCATGCAAGCGGTCGGCTCTTCCGTGGAATGCACCGGAACGAGGAGCTCGTATTTGAGCGACTGCTCGACCTGGCTCATCGCCATCAGTTTGCCGCCGCGACCAAAGAACGGATCGCTGGCGGTATCGATATGCCAGGGAAGGCCCAATTGGCCCATGAATTTCTGCGCCCGCGACAGCCAGCGCTTGCGAAATTCGTCGACCTGCGCCGGCTCGCCGATGCAGACATATTCGCGCATGCGGAACGATTGCAGCCGGTCCAGCATTTTCGATGGCTCGCGGCGAAAGCAATCGCAGGCAACGTCGAACAACAGGCCGGTTGCCGGGACGGAGCCGCGGCTAGCCACCAGCGGATAAACCGGATAACAGGCGGCCGGGCTAAGCACGAGGTCCGCAGCTGAAAGCGCGCCGGTCCAATCCTCGCCGGTTTCGCTGCGTTCGACGGACGCGCGGATTTCGGGTTCGTCGCCGCCGAGGCAGCTTACGCAGCCGAGAAAATGCGGAAAGCTCTTGAGGTATCCCGATTTCTCGATCTGCCGCCGGCTCATGACCGGCGGGAATTGCAGCACTTCGGTATCAGGATCGCGATAACGCGAGATTAGAGCGGAAAGACCATTGACTGCCTGCTCGAACTTGGCGGTACGGGCATACACGCCGTCGATGCCGCTTGGCAGCAACAGCGCATCGGCGATGGAATTGAGCGAACGGGCCGGCCGGGTCGTTTCCTGGAATGCCACATTCATCGTACGCGTCTCCGTTATTTCAAATTCTTCTTATGCAGTTTCAGTCACGCAGCGACGCCGGAGTGCTGCTCAGTAGCGATGCCGCCGCGATGTTCGCCAGAATCCTGTCATTGCTGATCATGATCGGCGACGACAGGATGTCACGCAGATGGCGGCCGATGCTGAATTCACCGTCGTTGCGGTAGCCCGAGAGTCCGCATGCCTGCATCGCGCTCATCACGGTCGAAACCGCGAGCTCGGAGGCGTTCACCTTGTGCATGTTCATGCCGGTCTGAAAATCGATCGTTTCGAGCGAGGCCGGATCGCCTGAGGCCGCCTCGAACCGCTGCAATGCGGCGCCGATGATGCTGCGCAACGTGCGCAGCGAGGCGCTCGCGCGTGTCAGGTGGTCGGCGCCGGGCGGCATCGCGCCGCCAGCACCGTGCACGGCCTTGCGGACGAAGGCGCGGGCGCGATCGACGGCGGACGCCGCTATGCCGGCCCATACGCCGCTCCACGCCAAATGCGCAACCGGCATCATGGTCTGTGCGTGGATCTTGTCATAGCCGACAGGCAGAATCTGCTCGGAGGCGGCTTCCGCGACCAGCGCAAAACCTTCACTGCGCGTGCCGCGCATGCCGAAAGCATCCCAACCATTCAGCCGATTAAGCGTGTAGTCGGCCTTGAGCAGTGCGACGAGAACCTGGTCCGTACCGGCGGCCTCGGGCGAGCGGCGCGCGGTGGTGAGGATGCCATCGGCAACTTCGGCGTAGGAGATGACTGTCGCCTGCCGTTCCAGCGCTATGCACGAGCCGCGCCACTCGATAGGCGCAGAGCTCGAGCGCACGTCGCCGCCGGAGCGGCCCTCGGTGGTCGAAGAGGCAAGGAGAAGTTGCTCGCCGCAAATCCGGCGCAGCAAGCGCTGATGCCAAGTGCTGCTCTGTCCGTGGCGCGTCAGGCAGGCCACATTGGTCAGGTGCATGGCATAGACCATGGCAGTGGATGCGCAGCTGCGGCCGAGCATGTAGCAGATATCGACAACATCGGAGACGCTCGCGCCCTCGCCGCCAAGTTCCGGCGGCACGGCAACGCCCAGCAGCCGTTCGGCGCGCGCGGTGCCGATCGCCTCACTCGGGAATCGCGAATGGGAATCGACGGATGCGGCGTGCGTGGCTGCAACGGCGGCAACCTTTTCGGCGCGCGACGTCAGATCGGCCGAATTCGATGTATGCAGATTGCTTGCAGCAATGATGAGACCACGCATGGCACTTCGCGCGGTGTGACGGTCATCTTTGACATCCGAAAGCGTCACGGCTTCGGTATTCCTGTTTGCACTCACGATCCGGCTCACTCTGGCGCCACCGTCCACCCGACAGCGCACTGACACCGTCCGGGTATCCTAGAATTGCCAAATCCTAGTGGCGTTCGCCGGGGATTAGCGCAGTTCTTTGCCATCAAGGTTACCAATCGCAAACACATCCTGTGCTAACCAATCGCAGGGCAGTTCGCTGCTACGATCGCGGTGCAAGCAGCCCTTCGGCGTGGCGTTTAGAGAAAATTTACCGTGCTCGACCGTACCAATAACCGTTCTACGGATCGCGTAACCCGGCTGGTTCGCGAGTTGCTGGTCAAACGATCAATCGATCGGCCGATCGGCGACGAAGACAGCCTGACGGAGAATGGTCTGTCGTCGCTCGACATCGTCAATCTCATGCTCGGCGTCGAGACGGAGTTTGCAATCAAGATCCCCGACCGGGACATGACGCCTTCGAATTTCCGCTCGATCGCGCAAATAGACCGGTTGGTCTGCGGATTGCTCGGCAGTAGTCAGGCGATGAGCCGCTAGAGTCCGGCCATCAATTCGGCGCATCCGGCTTTCGAAACAGCACGTTTTCTTTTGGGAGCTTGCTATTCGGCCGCCAGCGGCCGGCAGTAACAAGCGTGTGCCTTCTTGCGTGTTCCCTCCGCCTCCCCATTTCGCGGCAGAGGATCACGAGGAGGGCGAACGCCATGTCCATTCGACCCGTGAAGAAAATCATCACCTCCAAGCCGACCATGGAGGGCGCCGGCGTCAAGCTGCGCCGCGCCTTCGGATTCGGCGATACCGGTGAGACCGATCCGTTTTTGCTGCTGGACGACTTCCGCAACGACCAGCCTGACGATTACCGTGCCGGCTTTCCATGGCATCCGCATCGCGGCATCGAGACGATTACCTATGTGCTCGCCGGCAATGTCGAGCACGGTGACAGCCTGGGCAATCGCGGCAATCTCGGCGCCGGGGACGTGCAATGGATGACGGCGGGCCGCGGCATCCTCCACCAGGAGATGCCGCAGGGCGACGCGCAGGGGCGCATGCACGGTTTCCAGCTTTGGGCCAACCTGCCGTCGTCGCTGAAGATGACGGCGCCGCGCTATCAGGACGTCAAAGCCGCGCAAATTCCGGAGGTCGTCGACGACGACGGCACCCGCGTGCGGATCGTCTGCGGCGATTTCTGGGGCAAGCAAGGACCGATCGAAGGCGTTGCCGCCGATCCGCGTTATCTCGACGTCTGGGTGCCGCCAGGTAAGCAAAAGACGCTGCCGGTCGAACTCGAACGGCACGGCTTCGCATACATATTCGAGGGCTCCGGCAATTTCCGTGCGGCGTCAAAACCGTTCGGAGTGCTGACCGAGAAGACCGACGGCGCAAACGAAACCCTGGTCCGCGAGCAGACCGGCAATCGGTCGCTGGTTCTGTTCGACAGCGGCGACGAAGTCACGGTACAGGCCGGCGACGACGGAATTCGCTTCCTCCTGGTATCGGGCAAACCGATCGAGGAGCCCGTCGCCTGGCATGGACCGATCGTGATGAATACCGAGGCCGAGCTGCAGCAGGCTTTTACGGAGCTGCGCAAAGGCACTTTCATCCGCTAAGATACGCGCGCCATAACGAGCAGCGCCGCTAACGGCGCGGTGGAGGGCGCGTGACTAAGGAAGTGCTTCTGGTCGGCAGCATCCCGCTCGATACTGCCGACGAAGTTTTTCGCACCTTTGGCGCAAAACTCGGGCCGTCGCTTCAAGCGATGCCGGACGGCGAGGTCGGCCCACGCAAGCACTGGATCAGCCGGGTCCATTATCAGGTCCTGGCCGGCCATGCCGAGCTCGAAACTGTGCGGCATCCTCAGCCGGAGAACGGCGTCGAGCGGCTCAATCCGCGCAACGCCGCTGACTCCTGGCTGTTCAAGGTCAAAGAGGGCGTGGAGCGCGTAAGCTTCGGCGATCCCGGCTGGCGGCTCGGCTATACGCGCGACGCGGTCAATTCGTATTTCGTGTTCAAGACACTGCGCGAGAAGGGCGTGCTGGCCAAGCACCTGCGCTTTCAAGTGTCGCTGCCGTCGGTCAATAGCGCGCTGCCGCCGCGAATTTTTCCGAACACTGCGGACGTCGCCAGGATCAGACCTGGTTATACCGATGCGCTCGCCGCAGAAATCGGCATGATCGCGCAAAAGATCCCGAACGAAGATTTGGCGATCCAGTGGGACTGCTCCACCGAAGTACAGGACGTCTACGGCGCGGTGCCGGGTCTTCCCGCCGAAGGCGCGATCGAACGCAATGTCGAGCAGTTTCGCCGGCTGTCGCCGCTCGTTCCCGAGACCGCGATGCTCGGGTACCATTTCTGCTTCGGCACGCTCGGCGGCTGGCCGCGCTTTGCGCCGGCCGATCTTTCGGCGACAGTCGAGCTTGCCAATGCCGTCGTCGAGAATTCGGGCCGCCGCGTCGACTGGATTCACCTTCCGGTACTGCCCGATGTCGGCGATGCGTTTTTCGCGCCGCTGAAAAACCTGCGGCCACGCGGCGCGCGCGTCTATCTTGGCGTCGTCCATCACATGAACGGCTTCAAAGAGCGTATCGCGCTCGCGCGCAAATACCTGCCGGATTTCGGCGTGGCCGGCTATTGCGGCTTCGGCCGGATTCCGCCGGAGCAAATGCCGGAGGTGTTAGACGAGCATCTTCAAGCCATCGAGACTGCCGGCTGAAGCGTCGCCACAGCGAGTAACGTCATGCCCAAGACTGTTTATTACGCCAGTATCGGCCCCGAACTCGCGCTGTACGATATCGACGTCGATGGCGCCGCTCTGACGAAGCAAAGCGGAGTGACGCTACCGGCGAATATTCAATACGCGTGGCCACACCCATCGCGGCGTTATCTCTATGTGGTCTCGAGCAACGGCGGGCCCGGCCTCACCGGCGACAAGCACTTTGCCAATGCGCTTACGATCGATCCGGCAACCGGCGCGCTGCGCTTGCACGGGGAACCTGCCGCACTTCCGTCGCGGCCGATCCATGCCAGCGTCGATCATAGCGGCGAATATTTGCTCACCGCATATAATAATCCGAGCAATATCACCGTGCATCGACTCAATGCCGACGGCACGATCGGTGCTCCGGTCGCCCAATCCGGCACACTCGATTTCGGAATTTACGCGCACCAAATTCTCGCCGCGCCGTCGAACAAGGCTGTCCTGCTGGTGACCCGCGGCAACGATGCCAAACCGGACAAGCCCGAGGACCCCGGCGCCATCAAGACATTCGCATTCAACGCCGGCGTGCTGAGCAGCCTCGCGTCCATTGCGCCGGACACCGGGCTCGGCTTCGGCCCGCGCCACCTCGACTTCCATCCGACCATGCCTTGGGTGTTCGTGTCGATCGAGCGGCAAAACAAGCTTTATGTCTACAGGCGGGATGACACCACGGGCCTCGCCCGCGACCCGATGTTCGTCAAGGACACGCTGGCGAACCCGAAACCACCGGTGCGCCAGGCCGCGGGCTCGATCCACGTCCATCCGAACGGTAAATTCGTCTATCTGACCAATCGCGCATCGGATCTGACGACTGTCGGCGGCAAGACAGTCGTGATTGAAGGCGAAAACAATGTCGCGGTGTTCGCGATTGATCAGGCGACTGGCGAACCGACGTTGATTCAAAACGCTGACGGCCGCGCCTATGAATTGCGTACTTTCGGCATCGACCCCAGCGGCCGTATGTTGGTCGCCGCCAGCATCAAGTCCGTGCCGGTTCGGGATGGAAGCGGCATAAAGACGGTGCCGGCGCGACTTTCGGTGTTCCGCATCGCATCGGACGGCAAGCTGGATATGGCGCGCCAGTACGATATCGATACTGGCAATTTCCAGCAGTTCTGGACCGGCATGGTCACGCTCGGCTAATCGACGGCCGAGGTCACTCCGCCTTAAGGCCAGCCGCGCGGATCACCTTGCTCCACTGCTCGGTGTAGCCGGCGATGAACTTGCCGAACTCCGCAGGCGTATTCGGAAATGGCTCGACGCCGAGATCGGCGAGCCGGGCTTTGAACGTCGGATCGGCCAGAACAGCGTTCACGCCGTTGTTGAGGGTTGCGACGACCTCCGGCGGCGTATTCGCGGCTGCTCCGATGCCGGTCCAGTCGGTACCCTCATAGCCTTTCACAAAATCGCCGATCGGCGGCACATCCGGCACCACCTCGCGTCGCGTCGGCGTCGTGACGCCGAGTGCGCGAAGCTTGCCGGCCTTGATTGTACTGAGGACGCCGACCAGAGGGAAAAACATGACGTCGACCCGACCGCTCAGGAGATCGGGCAATGCCTGTCCCACGCCGCGGTAATGCACCGCGAGCAAATCGATGCCGGCGAGCGATTTGAACAACTCACCATAGAGGTCCGATGCGCTGCCGAGCCCCGACGTCGCCATATTGACCTTGCCAGGATTGGCTTTGGCATAGGCAATGAACTCCGCGCCGTTTTTTGCGGGAAACGACGGGGTGACGACCATGATGAACGCATCACGGCCGATGCTGGCGATCGGAGCCATATCGCGCAGAAGATCGAAATGGAGATTGTCATAGAGCGTCACGTTGAACGAGTTGGTCGCCGAGACGAGAAATAACGTGTAGCCGTCCGGCGCCGTCCGCACTGTCTCCTCGAGCGCGATATTGCTGCTGGCGCCGGGCTTGTTCTCGACCACGAATTGCTGACCAAGCCGCTCCGACAACGCCGGACCGATCAGGCGCGCGACAATATCGGTCACGCCGCCGGGCGGAAAGCCGACCAGAAGGCGCACCGGACGCGCCGGATAGGCCTGCGCCCTCGCGATGCGGGCCACGGCCGGAAGCGCAGCGGCACCGGCTGCCAGGCGGAGAAGCGTTCTGCGGTGAAGTTTCATGACGCTTGGAGCGCTTATCAGCCGCGGAGCGGCGCGGGCTGCTCTGCCAGCATCGACTGAATGGCGAGCCGCGTGGCTTGCGGATCGAGCCCGTGCCTGAACACAAGGTCCTTGCAATCGTCGAGGATGGTGTCGACGTCCTGCATCATCTTCAGCCGCTTGAAATGGTCGTCGTAATACAGCCCCATGCTGGCGCCGACGATCTCGTAAATGTTCAGGATACGGAACGGCCAGTCGCGCTCGTGCGCACACAGTGCGCGGTGATCGGAGTGGTAGACCGCGACCAGCGCATCGACACCGGCGGCTTCGGCAGCCTTAAGCTCCGCAAGGTCCAGTTCGCGGCGGTAGTTCGGCAACGCCTTCAGATTGTTGCTTTGCAGCCCGACCGCAGGCTGATGCAGGTCGACGATTGCGATTCCTGGTACTGCGCTCAAAATGTCTTCCGCCGCCTCGACGACGCCGTCGATGCCCGGATGGCGGTGCAGCGCGATGCGCATCGGCACCCGCTCGCGCAGCATCGGCCGCAAACGGTCGAGATATTTGCGCAGGTACATCGTGAACGGCGTCATGTCGAACGGCTTCGCGCCGCGCATCTTCTCCAGCGTCGGCAGCGTGGTGTCGGCGAACTGCACCTGGCACGACGGGCACCACGACACCACCTGCTTGCCCTTGCTTTGCGCAAGTTTGTCGATGGTGTTCTCGCCGAACCGTCCTGAGGTCGCGACGTCGCCAGTGCGCATCTGCACGACGCCACAGCAATGGCTGGGCCCGCCCATCGTTTCGTAAGTCATGCCCAGCGCATCCATGATGTCGAGCGCGAGCAGCGCGATATGCGGCGTCTTGAGCACGTTGCAGCCGGTATAAAACACAAAGTCCGGGAGCTCGCCGGCCGGCGGCCTCCTGCCCTGCCCGAGCCGCTCCAGCAGCGCGTCGTCGAGCTGCAGCCGCGAGATATGATTCACGTCGTGCGCGACATTGCGAAAGCCGAGGACGCCGTCGCGGCGCCGCGTCGTGGCATCGTTCGCGGCGCGGGCCATTTCCACCTTCGCCATGTAGACGAGGAAGCGCGGATTGACGCCGTAGTCGCAGGCCTTGATGCATTCGCCGCTGAAGACGCAACCGCTTGCCCAATTGCGCGCTGCCTCGTTGCCTTCGCCGTGACGCAGGATATCGAGGATGCCGCCGATGACGCCGACCGGATTGTCGCGCGCTTCGGCCTCGAGCCCGGCGGCGCCGGTGACCGGACAGGCCTCGACGCACTTGCCGCAACGCGTACAGGCATCGACCATGGCGTCGACGCGCTCCTGCAGGGCGGTTTCGAATGTCTGTGGCATCGATATAGCATAGCGCCGAAATCGAGCCCGATTGAAGGGCTCGGCGCGGCGAGGTAAATAGAGGCTTCCGTTGATGTCCGGCCATCCGCTGGGCACGCAAACGAAAATTCGACATCGTAACGGTGTGGATCGATGGACCCACGCCGCGTCACCAGAATGCGAGGATGCAATGGGTGAATTCGCCATCGGCCAACCGGTACCCCGCTTCGAGGACCCTCGGCTGATCCAGGGCGGCGGGCGTTACATCGCCGATATGGTGTTTCCCGGGATGGCGTTCGGCCATGTGTTGCGTTCACCGCACGCCCATGCCCGCATCCGCAAGATCGATACGGCAAAGGCCAAAGCCGCGCCCGGCGTGCTCGCGGTTTTCACCGGAGCCGACTACAAGGCCGCGGGCTTCGGCGATCTGCCCGTCCCCGGCGGCCTTAAGCGCGCCGGCGATACGCCCGGCTACAAGCCGCGCTACCCGGCTTTGGTCGAGGACCGCGTGCGCATGATCGGCGATTACGTCGCATTCGTCGTTGCCGAAACCTATTACCAGGCGGTCGACGCCTCCGAACTGATCGAGGTCGAATACGAAGCGCTGCCGGCGATCGTTTCGACCGGCGATGCCGTCAAGCCGGGCGTGCCGCTGGTGTGGGAGGATTGCCCGAACAATATCGGCTTCATCCAGATTGAAGGAAACAAAGACGCGACCGACGCCGCCTTCGCCAAGGCCGCCCATGTCGTCAAGCATCATTTCGTCATCAACCGGGTGACGGCGGCGACCATGGAGCCGCGCGGCTGCATCGGCATCTATGAGCCGACCGAGGCGCGTTACACCATCTACACCACGCTTCAGCGCACCAACGTGTTTCAGACCGAGCTGTCGCAACACGTCCTGAAGGTTCCCGACAACAAAATTCGCGTCGTCTGCGGCGATATCGGCGGCAGCTTCGGCATGAAGTCGGCGGTTTACAACGAAGTCGCACTGGTTCTGCTTGGGGCGAAGCTGACCGGCCGCCCCGTCAAATGGGTGGCGACGCGCTCGGAATCATTCCTGTGCGACGCGCAGGCGCGTGACAACGTCACCGACGCCGAGATGGCGCTCGACAAGGACGGCAATTTCCTCGGCTTCCGCGCCAAGATCATCGCCGCGATCGGCGCTTATCTCCAGGTGGGCATGCCGGCGTTTACCGGCAATCTCGGCACGCTCGCCGGCGTCTATCGCACGCCGGCGTCGTACGTCGATGTGAGGGCCGTATTCACGCACACCCAGCCGGTACGCCCCTATCGCGGCAACGGCCGCCCGGAAGCCGGCTACATTATCGAGCGCATGGTCGATCTTGCCGCCGATCAACTCGGCATCGATCCGGCGGAACTTCGCAGCCGCAACACGATTCCGGCAAGTGCGATGCCGTTTAAGTCCAGTGTGACCTTCACTTACGATTGCGGCGAATTCGAAAAGAATATGGACATGGCGCTCGACGCCGCCGACAAGCGCGGATTTGAAGCGCGCCGCGCGCAATCGAAGAGGAACGGCAAGCTGCGAGGCTTGGGCTTTTCCAACACCATCGAACGCTCGGCGGCCCCCGGCCTGGAAGGCGCCGAAATCAGATTCGACCGCACCGGCACGGTGTCGATCTTTTCCGGCAGCATCAACCAGGGCCAGGGTCACGAGACCGCATTCAAGCAGGTTGTGTGCGACCGCCTCGGCCTCGATCCGAAGGAGGTCACCTACGTCCAGGGTGATACCGACCAGGTGTTTTTTGCCGAAGGCACCGGCGGCTCGCGCTCGGCGGCTTTTTCCGGCTCGGCCTTCACCATGGCCGCTGAAAAGGTCGAGGCAAAAGGCAAAGCCATTGCCGCCCACATGCTCAAGGTCGATGCTGCCGATATCAAATTCAACGAAGGCGTGTTTTCGACACCGGCGAGCAACCGGACGCTCAGCATCAAGGAAATTGCCAAGGCGTCACTCGACCCGAAGAACCTTCCGGGGGGCATGGAGCCGGGACTGATCGAAAAAGCGATCTATACCGGCAAGGCTGCGAGCTATCCCAACGGTTGCCACGTCTGCGAACTCGAGATCGACGAGGAAACCGGTACGGTCGAAATCCTCGATTACAATGTGGTCGACGATGTCGGCACCGTGCTCAATCCGCTGTTGCTGCACGGCCAGATCGACGGCGGCATTGCCATGGGCATCGGGCAGATTTTGATGGAGGACATCAAGTTCGACGCGGAAGGCCAGATCCTGACCGGCTCCTTCATGGATTACGCGATGCCGCGGGCCGGCGACATGAGCGGCTTTCATGTCGACAGCAATCCGGTGCCGACCAAGTCAAATCCGCTCGGCATCAAAGGCGCGGGCGAGGCCGGCTGCGTCGGCGCCATGCCGGCGGTCGCAAATGCGCTGGTCGACGCGCTCTCGGCGCTCGGCATCAAACACGTCGAAATGCCGGCGACGCCCGAGGTGCTATGGCGCGCGATCCACGACGCGCGAGCTAAGAGTGCGTAGAACCTTCATGGCGTGAGCCTTGGCCTTCTTGATGCGCCTCGATCAGGTGACTGGATTATTGCTCCAGCTTGATGTTGGCGGAGTGAATGACATTGGCCCACTTCTCAATATCGTCCTGAACGAGTTTGCTGAACTCGGCGCTGGAGCGCGGAGCCACACCGTCGCCAAGACTCGCGAGACGTGACTTAACGTCCGGCTCGGCCAACGTTGCATTGATCGCCTGATTGAGCCGCGCAATGACATCGGGCGGCGTCGCTTTGGGCGCGCCGATGCCAAGCCACCCGCTCGCTTCGTACCCCGGCACGAAATCGGCGATCACCGGCACGTCGGGCAAGCCGTCGAACCGCTTGGCCGTCGTCATAGCCAGCGCACGCAGCTTGCCGGCGCGAATATATTCGAGGGACGACTGCACCGGGCCGATGAAAAAGTCGACCTGCCCGGCAATCAGATCGGGCAGCGGATTGCCGCGATAGGGCACATGCGTAAACTGAACTCCCGCCATCTTCTGCAGCATCTCGCCAAAAATATGCGGTGCGCTGCCGATGCCGGCGGACGACATCGTGATCTTGCCCGGGTTTGCCTTGGCGTAAGCTATGAACTCCGGCATCGTGTTCGCCGGAACTGACGGATTTACGACCAGAACGAATGGTTCGTTATCAATGCTGGCAACCGGTGCGATATCGCGCTGAAGGTCGTAATTGAGGTTCTGGTACAAGGTGGCGTTGATGACGTTGGCGGTCGTCAACAGCATCAGCATGTAGCCGTCCGGCGACGCATGAGCGACGTCGGACGTTGCGAGATTGCTGCCAGCGCCCGGCCGGTTCTCGACAACGATGGACTGCCCGAGCTTTTCCGAAAGCCCTTGACCGATGATCCGCGCGACAATGTCCGGCCCGCTCCCCGCCGGAAAACCGACAATCAGACGGACGGGGTGATTTGGATAATCGTCACCCCACGCCAGCGCCGCAGCAAACGGCAGCGCCACAGTCCCGAGCATCAACGATTGAAAGCCTCTTCGCGACAACTTCATTACTCTCTCCCCGGCGCTGATTTTTTCCGCACCTTCGTCCGCCTTATAGATCGCGACCCTTGGCCGTTCAATTCGGTCCGTACGCGCCTCGTATGTCTATATCGGCGGCGTTCGGTCCGCGCCCCAGCTCGTCGGCCGTGGCGGCCATTGCGAGTCATTGCTGTACGACTAGTGTTTCTTGCTGTTTTCTCATTTAAAATTTGTCACCGAAACTGTATCAAAGCTCTTGACTTTCGTCCCTATTCCAGTAACATCCGAATCAATACTCGCTCAACAAGGACGTCAGCCGGAGACACCGGCTGATTGGGGCGAGTGCGGTGCCCGCGGGCGGCGGCTCGTCACTCCCGCTCCCGGGCAGCTTGGGCATCAGTCTCCCGGCATTATGACCGGGGTGCGAGGTGCTTCGCTGGACTGGGACAGGCGAAGGCGGGTAACGCCCGTTCAGACCACGTCCCAGGAAGCCTGGCCTGAAGCTGAGCCTTAGGGACGATGACTCCCTTTGGCGAGAACCGCGGTGGAACGCCGATGGGCGAGCGCGCCTTGCAAGGCGCGAGCCGCACCGCAAGGTGCGGAGGTTGTTGAACAGCGTTTGTCGGCGTTCCGCTTTCCTTTTTTGTTTGTTTGTAGCCCGCGTGGAGCGAAGCGTAATCCGGGCTACAGATTGCGAAAGATTGCGACGGTTCAGAGCATGATCGTGACGGCAGCCGGCCACCACCGCCGGCGTCATCTGACGAAGGTCGAGTTCTGAAATTTGCTTATTGGAATGCCGTTGGCATAGCTCGGGCGCGAGTGCGTCGCGAGACCGGGATTTTATTTCGTCATTGCCGGACTTGATCCGGCTATCTCGCTTAGGCGGCCACTGAGCCAAATGATCGGGATAGCCGGGACATAGGCGAGCGAAGCGGCGCTGTTCTTCGAACGGCTATGACGAGCCTCGCGAGGCGCTGGATGAAGATATCAATCGACGACTGCCACGCACTGAATTTCGATCATCATTTCCGGCAGGGCAAAGCCGGCGACGGTAATTGCGGCGCTAGCAGGGAAATCCTTGCCGAAGATTTCGGTGCGCAGCTCCGTCATCCGCGTGGTGTGGCGCGTGTCGATCAGAAACACCGTCATGGTAACGAGATCGGCAAGCTTGGCGCCAGCCTCGGCGAGCGTCTTCTCGATGTTGCGGAATGTCTGCCGGCATTGCGCATCGAAATCGCCGGCGAGCGACTTGCCCGCGTCGTCGACGGCGCCGGTGTGGCCGGCAACCCAGATCGTCTTGCCCGCCCCCTCGGTGATGACGGCCGGCGAATAGGCGCGCCTGGCGGTACGCGCGGCACCCACAAATGACTTTTTCATAACCGCTCCCTTGGCATAGATTGAGATGATGGCCGATCCGGGAAAACTTGCCAATGACGCAGGGCCGCTCAACGGCGTCCGCGTGCTCGAATTCTGTCACGCCATCATGGGCCCGACCGCGGGCCTGATCCTCGCCGATCTCGGCGCCGATGTGATCAAGGTCGAGCCGGTCGATGGCGATACCACCCGGCGGCTGATCGGCTTTGGCGCGGGATTCTTTCCCACTTTCAACCGCAACAAGCGCAGCCTGGCCATCGACCTCAAATCCGACGAAGGCCGCAATCTTCTGCATCGCCTCGCGGCCACGGCGGACGCCGTCATCGAGAATTACGCGCCCGGGACGATGGATAGGCTCGGCTGCGGCTATGCCGAGCTTTCGCAAAGCAATCCACGGCTGATCTATTGCGCACTGAAAGGTTTCTTAAGCGGGCCCTACGAGCATCGCCCGGCGCTCGACGAGGTGGTGCAATACATGGCCGGGCTCGCCTATATGACCGGACCGCCGGGCCAGCCGTTGCGCGCCGGTGCGTCGGTCGTCGATATCGTCGGCGGCATGTTTGCCGTCATAGGCATCCAGGCGGCGTTGCGCGAGCGCGAGCAAACCGGCCGCGGCCAATTCATCAAGTCGGCGCTGTTCGAATCGACCGCATTCCTGATGGCCCAGCACATGGCCGGCGAAGCGGCGACCGGCCGCGCGCCGCCGCCGATGCCGTCACGCGAAGGCGCCTGGGCGATTTACGAGCCGTTCGAGACCAAAGACGGCGAACAGATTTTCGTCGGGCTGACCAGCGACCGGCAATGGCGCCGCTTCTGCGAGCACTTCGGACGCCAGGATCTTCTGCAAAATCCGGCCTACCGGACCAATGAAGACCGCGTGCGCGAACGCCCGGCACTCAAGCCGATCGTCGCTGCGATCGTGGCACGGCACACCCGCGCCGAGCTTGCCGAGCTGTTCGACCGCATCGATATTCCGTTCTCACCGGTCGCCAAACCGGGCGACTTGTTCGAGGATCCGCAACTCAACTTCGATGGCCGCATGCTGGACATTGCCTTTCCGAACGGAACGCGCGCTAAAATCCCGCGCCTTCCGGTCGAGATCGGCGATCACGATCTGGCGCTGCGCCGCCAGGCGCCGGCGATCGGCGAGCACACCGCCGAGATTCTTGCCGGCCTCGGCCTCGCACAAAACGAAATCGAGGCGCTGAGCCGGCGTTCCATTGTCACTGTCGGAGGACGAGGATGAGTGATCTGCCGTCATTCGTGCACATCAACGAGGAAGGCCCGCGCGAGGGCTTCCAGTTCGAGAAGGGCGCAATTGCGACCGATCGCAAGATCGCGCTGATCGATGCGCTCTCGCACACCGGCATCAAGCACATTCAGGTTGTTTCGTTCGTCAATCCAAAGAACGTGCCCGGCATGGCGGACGCCGACACGGTCGTTGAAAGCATCACGATGCAGCCGGACGTCGATTACACGGCGTTATGGCTCAACGAAAAGGGGTTTCAGCGCGCGCTGGGCCATGACCGGCTCACCCAAATCGGCACCATCCAGCTATGCACGTCGGAAAAATTTCTGATGCGCAATCAGAACCGGACCGCGGCGCAGCAGCTCGCCGGCCAGCACAACATCGTCGAGATGTACAAGGCGAACGGCGTTGCGGTCGAGCGCGGCAGCGTCATGGCGGCGTTCGGCTGCAACTTCGAGGGCGATATTCCGGTGTCGCGCGTCGTTGCGCTCGTCGGTCAAATCCTCGATGTGGCGAAGGAACACGGCGTCACGCTGAAATACGTGACACTCGCCGATACCATGGCGTGGGCGGCACCGCTCGCCATCAAGCGCGTCGTCGGCGCTTTGCGCGAGCGTTGGCCCGACCTCGACATCGCGCTGCATCTGCATGACACCCGCGGCATGGCGATCGCCAATGCCTATGCCGGCCTCGAAATGGGCGTGAAGCGTTTCGACTCCTCGGTGGCGGGTCTCGGCGGCTGCCCGTTTGCCGGCCACCAGGGCGCCGCCGGCAACGTCTGCACCGAGGACCTGGTGTTCATGTGCGACGAGATCGGCATCAAGACCGGCATCGACCTTAATGTGCTGGTCGAATGTGCGCGGCTGGCCGAAGACGTCGTGGGTCATCCGCTACCCGGATCGGTGATGAAAGGCGGCGGCTTGCAGAAATACCGGGCGTAGTATTTTCCGCTCGTCCCCGCGAAAGCGGGACCTAGTGCGCGCGATGGATTTCCGCTTACGCGGGAATGAGCGGCAGAAAAATTACGAGGAGGCAGTCACTGTTCGAGAATCTTCCATATCCCGTTGGCCGTCGCGACGATGCGCGAGCCGACAAACATTTTCACCGCCATGAACACGACCGAACGCGTCGGACGTATCACCTCGGGACGCGCCTCGACGAATTCACCGAGTTTTACACCGCCGACAAATTGCGTATTCAGCTCGATTGTGGCGTGGCGCTTGCTGCCGGTGGCATCGCGCGCCGTAATCGCCATCGACTGATCGGCAAGCGACATCAGCATGCCGCCGTGCAGGTTACCGGCCCGATTGAGATGCTTCGGCGCGACAACAAAGCCGAACAGCTTTTGCTTGCCGTCCTGGCGATGCCAGATCGGACCAACAAGTTCGCCGAACGCCGTATTGTTCACCATCTGCCAACCGTGTGCGGCGGGATCGAAGGCCGGTGTTTCGGTGATTTTAGGCTGATCGTTCATGCGTGGGCCGCGACCGGCTTGACGCGCCGCGCGAGGCGCTGCGCAAGATCGGGAATGAGCTTTTCGGCGTTGGCGCCTGCAACGAGCGCGCGGCCATTGGCGCCGAGACCGCGTACAGCCTCGGTATAGGCCGCGACCTCGCCGGCGTCGCGTACCGCTTGCGGATAGTCGGTCGCGAATACAAGTTGGGAGAATGCCAGTTCCTCAATGCCGAACCGCACCCAGTCCGCGCCCCATTCGGCGGCGTGATCGGGGCCGGCCCAGCCGGCGACGTCGTAATACAGCCGGTGATCGAGATAGTGGTCGAACGGTTTTGGCGGACGGCGGTTGTGGCGTTCCAATGCCGCCGTGGCCCATTTGTCGCGCTGCTGAAAACCGCGGATGCGGCCAAGATAGCGGCCGATGCCGCCGGAAAAATGCGAGAACTGGATTTTCAGGTTTGGCAGCTCATCGAGCAGTCCCGAATTGATGACGCGCACCGTCGCCGTCATCAGCGAGAATTCCCAGCCGAGCATGCGGCCGAGATCGTCGGCGTCCATGCGTCCCCAGCGGATCACGCCCGGCAGTGGATGGATGAAAACATAAAGATCGAGATCGGCGCATGTTTTCCAGAACGGCCGCAGCTCTTGTGCGTCGAGCGGATGGTTCTGAAGCTCCGACGCGATAACGACACCCGGAAGCCCGAGATCAACCTTGCAGCGTTTCAATTCCGCCGCTGCTTCCGCGGGTTTCATCGCCGGTACGTGCGCGAGCCCGATGAAACGGCCGGGATAGTCGGTTTCGGCCTGCCGCATGCGATCGTTGATGAGCCGGCAGGTTGCGAGATCTGTCTGGTCGAAGCCCGCGCCGCAGCTCAGCACGCCGGCATCGATACCGGCGGCATCCATCACGCGGATATGCGACCCGAGATCGGCAAGGAGCGGGTTGAGCAGGTAAAACGGATTGCCGTCACGGTCGAGTTCGACCGTGGCTTTGCCAGGATCGCCCTTGAGCAGTTCGGGTGGCGTGTAATGTTGCTGGAAGTCGACGAGCATGAAGGAGTGTAACGCAGACTTACATAATTGCGAATTCGGTGTTGCGGCGGTCGGTCACCAGCATAGCGCCGGGATAATGGGTGATGCAAAAATCCGGCCGCGCATCGGCAATCACCGATTGCGGCGTCACTCCGCAGGCCCAGAATACGGGAATTTCGTCATCATGGATCGGCACCGCATCGCCCCAGGTCGGCTTGGCGATGTCGGCGATGCCGATCAGCTCCGGTTTGCCGAGATGCACCGGCGCGCCGTGGACGGAGGGAAATCGGGTAGTGATCTGGACGGCGCGGATGGCGGCGGCGGGCGTCATCGGCCGCATCGACACCACAAGCTTGCCGCGGAACGGACCCGCCGGCGCACATTCCACTGAGGTACGGTACATCGGCACGGTGCACTCGCACGTGAAGTGCCGCAATTCGATGCCGTCTTCGATCAGGGCCTGCTCGAACGAGAACGAGCAGCCAAGAGCGAATGTGACAAGATCGTCCCGCCACCAGCGCATGAGGTCGTGCGGCTCATCGACGACGGCGCCGTCGCGCCAGACGCGGTAGCGCGGCAGGTCGGTGCGGATATCGAGGTCCGCGGCGAGAACCGGCAGCCGCCAATCGCCCGGAGCGCCAACGCCGATCAGCGGGCACGGTTTTGGATTGAGCTGGCAAAACCGCATGAAATCCTCGGCAAGCGCTCGCGGCAGGATGGCAAGGTTGGCCTGCACGAAACCCGGCGCCATGCCGTTAGTCGGCCCGTCGTGCTGGTTGCCCCGGATCGCGAGCCGCGCCTCAAGTCCAGTCTGGGGCGCGTCGGGATAATCGTTGCGTAGCGTAGCCATCGCCATGAGGCGCTCCTTGCTCGGCTCCGCCGCCAAGCTTCTTGCCCATTTTATCATCACGAAGCAGCAAAATCATACTTTACCGCGACGAAGTAACACGTCGAGCCGCGCCGCCGCCCGAGCCTTTGTCTCGCGAAAACGGTTGAAACTCCCCCCAATATCAAGTTTGCTAATGGCACAAATTCCCCGCCAAGAGCCCGCCAAGGGACCGCAGCGAAGGGGAATGACCGAATGACTGCCGTTCGCGCCGGGGGCCCGCCATAAGCGGGAGCTGCTTTCCTTCAACACCTCAACTCCAGTGGGAGGACTTTACGATGACTGAGAAGTGGAAAGACGAAAAATGGGCCGAGGAGATCTGGTACCGCGGCAAAGTCACACGCCGCAGCATCGTCGGCTGGGGCGGCGGAGCAATCGGCGCGATGATGCTGGTGCCGGCGCCTTGGCGCGCGGCTTTCGGCGCAGCAGCACCCTATAAGATTGGCTCAGAACAACCGCTGTCCGGTGCTGGCGCCGCCGGCGGCAAGACCGCACTGGTCGGCTTGCAAATGGCGGTTGACCGCATCAACGGCAGTGGCGGCATCAACGGCCGCCCAGTCGAGCTTGTCATTGCCGACGACGAAAGCTCGCCGGCCGTCGCCCGCCAAAAAACCGCGAAGATGGTACAGGAAAATAATATCGACATTCATGTCGGCGGCTTTCTGTCCAACATCTGCATCGCCTGCATGCCGGTCTGGAACGACGCTCACATCGTCAACATGATCAGCGTTTGCCTCGACACCACGTTGACCACGTCGGCATGTAACCGCGTCAGTTTCCGTGTCCACGATTACGCGCCGGCGCAAGCTGTCGCGTTTGGGCCGATGCTCGCCCAGATGGGCAAGACTTGGCACATTGTTTATGCCGACTATTCGTGGGGCCAGTCGACCCGCGATGCCTATGCGGCGGAGTTGAAAAAGAACGGCGCCTCAGTTGTCGGCACCACCGGCATCCCGCTCGGCACCGCCGACATGACGCCGTTCCTGTCGAAGATCTCGGGCAGTTTCGACGGCCTGTTCGTCATCCTGTTCGGCAAGGATGGCGTGACCTACTCCAACCAGGCCTACGATCTCGGCCTCACCAAGAAGTATAAATTTGCCGGCGATGGCGCCATCGTCGAATCGACCAATATGCCGGCAATCGGCGCCAAGGCCGACGGGTTCGTCGGCATCAATCGTTACATTCCGATCTTTACCGGACCGCTCGACACGCCCGCGCTTCACAAGTTCTTCGACGACGCCAAGGCCCGGCTGGCAAAAATCGATCCGTCCGGCCCATTGCCCGACCGCTACGTGCAGTCGAACTACGAGGCGATGAACGCCGTAAAGGTCGCGATGGAAATGTCGAAGTTCCAGGGCCGCGACGATACCAACAAGCTGATCGACGCGCTCGAAGGCCTCGAAATGAAAGAAGGCGACGACTTCCCGCAAGGCGACAAAACGCTGCGCAAGGCCGACCATCAGGCGTTCTTGCGCGAGTTCCTGTTCGAGGTGAAGGACCAGAACTACAACCTTCTGCAGACGATCGAGAAGGACAAAACCATCGTCCCGCCGGCCTGCTCGTTCTCTGCCTAAGTGCGCGCCGAACCTCTGACCGACGCAAGCTCCCCGGCGGTTGCCCGGGGAGCGGCGGCGGCGCCTATCCTCAGGACCGAATTGCTGTCCGTCCGTTTCGGCGGCCTCGCGGCACTCTCCGAAGTCAACTTCGAGGTGGCGCCTGGCGAGGTGCGCGCCATTATCGGACCCAACGGCGCGGGCAAGAGCACGTTCTTCAATTGCCTGACCGGAGTGCTGCGGCCGACCTCGGGCCGTATCATGTTCAATGGCGGAGAGATCAGCGGTCTGCCCTCGAACATGATCTCGCGAAAGGGCATCGCGCGCTCCTACCAGATTACCAACATTCTTCCCAACGCCACGGTGCTGGAGAATGCGCGCATCGCCGCTCAGTCGCGCCGGCACGGCTGGAATATGATTGCGCATCACAGCGCCTTTGCCGACATCAACAATAAGGCCGAAACCGCGCTGAATTCCGTGGGACTTCTCAGCAAGGCCTACGAGCTTGCTTCCAATTTGTCCCACGGCGAGCAGCGCAATCTCGAGATCGGCATAGCGCTCGCCACTGACCCATCGTTGCTTTGCCTCGACGAACCGACCGCCGGCATGAGCGCTGCAGAAACCTCCGAAACAATGGAGCTGGTTCGCCGCATCGGTGAAAATCTCACCATCCTCATTGTTGAGCACGATATGGAGGTGGTGATGGGTCTCTGCGACCGCATTACCGTACTGCACTATGGCAGGATTCTTGCCGAAGGGACTCCAGAGGAGATTCAGCAGAACCCCAAGGTGCTGGAGGTCTATCTCAAGACGTGAGCGCCATGGCCGACAGCGCCGTACCGCTTGTCCTGGTCGAGGACGTTCACACCTATTACGGCAAGAGCCACATCTTGCATGGCGTCTCGCTCACGATCGCTCCCGGGGAAGTCGTCGGCCTGCTTGGCCGCAATGGTGTTGGCAAAAGCACGACGCTGAAAACGATCATGGGGCTCGTGCATCCGAGCCATGGCACAGTGCTGCTCGACGGCAATGCGATCACTGGCCTGCCGCCGCATAAACTGGCGCGCCTCGGCATCGGCTACGTGCCGGAGGATCGTCGCATCTTCCGCCTGCTCACGGTCATGGAAAACCTGCGCACCGGCCTCGACCGCGGCGGCGTGACCGAGGATAAGCGCCGTGCCTTGCTCGATAAGGTATTCACCTTTTTTCCGGTGCTGGCGGAGCGGCGCAGCCAGGCCGGCGGCACGCTGTCGGGCGGCGAGCAGCAGATGCTCGCCATCGCGCGCGCCATGATGCTGGAGCCCAAGATCATCCTGCTCGACGAGCCAACCGAAGGCCTGATGCCGCGCATGGTGTCGCAAATCCGGCAGATCATCGAAGTGTTGCACAAGGAAGGCGTCGCCATTCTTCTGGTCGAGCAGAACGTGCCGCTGACGCTGGAAGCAAGCCAGCGCATCTACATCATGGAAAAGGGCAGCGTGCGCCACCATTGCGCCGCGAGCGAAATTGACGTGCACCATCCCGTCATCAAGCAGTATCTGGGGGTGTGAGCGATGGATGCCCTCAGTCATTTCTTCCACGCCATTCCCTTCGATCTCATTATCATCCAGACGATCAACGGCATTGTCACCGGCTTGATCCTGGCGCTGATCGCCTCGGGCCTGACGCTGATTTTTGGCATCATGGACGTGGTGAATTTCGCCCATGGCGAGCTGTTCATGCTCGGCGCCTATGTCGGAGTTGTCGTCATCGCCGCCACCGGCAATTTCTGGCTGGGGCTGGTCGCGTCCGCGCTGATCGTCGGCATTTTCGGCGCTGCGTTGCAAATCGTAACACTAAGACCGCTGATCGGCCGCGATCCGTTGAACACCATCCTTGCCACCTTCGGCATTTCCCTCGTGCTGCAGAATTATGCGCTGTGGCAGTTCGGACCTGTGTCGCGCAGGATTCCCGAGCCGATGACGAGCCATTTCACGCTGTTCTATCTGGAATATCCCTGGTACCGCATCGTCATCGCGGCATTGTCGGCCGCCATCATCGGCAGCTTTTATCTGTTCCTCAAATACAGCAAGTTCGGCGTCTGGATCCGCGCTACCGCACAAGACCGGGTGATGGCGCAAGCGATGGGCATTCCGGTTCCGCTGGTCTACACCGGCGTCTTCGCCATAGGCTCCGCCATGGCGGCGGCGAGCGGCGTACTGTTCGCGCCGACAACCGGCGTCGATCACAGCATGGGGCTGGACTGGGTGCTCAAGGCCTTCATTGTCGTGGTGGTCGGCGGCATGGGTAATCTCGGCGGCTCGATCGCCGCTGCGATCTTCATCAGCCTGCTGGAGTCCTACGCGGCGATCTGGCTTGACCCGTCGCAGGCGGTGATCGTCTCCTTCGTCGTGCTTATCCTGACGCTCTTGATCCGCCCCACGGGCTTATTTGTAGCGACACCAAAATGACAACCGCCCCGCTCGATAAGCCGATGCCTCTCACCAGAACAGGGTTGAGCCACACGACCGTCTTCTGGCTCGGCTTTGCCGTTGTGATGGCGGTGCTGATCGCGGCGCCGCTTTATCTGCCGGAGTTCTGGCGACGCTTCCTGACCGAGGCGCTGATATGGGGCCTGTTGGCGATGTCGTCCGATCTGCTGATTGGATATACCGGCATGGTGTCGTTCGGCCACTCGGCGTTCTTCGGACTCGGCATGTACGGCGCCGCAGGCGCGCTGATCGCATTCAAACCGGCGAATCTCTGGCTTGCGATCGTGTGCGGCCTTGCCGGCGCCGCGGTCGCGGCTTTGTTCGTCGCTTACTTCTCCACGCGGCTGCGTGATATTTATTTTGCCATCACGACGCTGATCTTCAGTCAGATATTTTACGTCATCATCTTCACCTGGACGTCGCTCACGGGCGGCGAGAACGGCTTGATTTTCGACCGACCGCACCTGACGATCCCGTTCATCTATAACGCTCGCTTCACCTCGACAACTCTCCACTGGTTCGTGCTGGCGGTGGTGGCCGGGTCCTATTTGTTCTTGCGTCGTGTAACGCAATCGCCGTTCGGCATGGTGTTGCAATCGATCCGCGAAAACGAGCCGCGCACGCGAGCCATCGGCTACCCGGTCGCACGCTATAAAATGGTGGCGGTGATGCTGTCCGGACTGTTCGCCGGCCTCGCCGGGGTGCTTTATGCCGTCCAGAACGAATTTGCCGCGCCCAATTTCGTCTTCTTTCTGACTTCCGGTGAGACCGTGATTTACAATGTCCTGGGTGGCATCGGCACGCTGGTTGGACCTATCCTCGGCGCCGGCGTGTTCCAGCTCGCGCGCGAACTGCTGTCGCGGCTATTCGGCGATCAGTTTCCTTATCTGATCCCCCTAGGCATTGTCTTTATCGCGATGATTATCTTCCTGCCGCAGGGAATTCTGGGCTTCGCACGGCGCTGGCTCAACCGCTAGCGAGCGATCTCAGGACGTCTTGCTGAGAAACGCCATCAGAGCGGCGACGTCTTTCTGGTCCTTGTCAAAATCCTCGGCGATGTGTTCGTAGAAATGCGCGGCACCTTCGTAGAGCTCGTGCGCCGTCGGATCTTCGCCGACGAATCCGGCGATCTCGTGCATCTCCGCGACCCAGCGATAAGCCTTCGGCGGCATGAGCGCCAAGCCGCGCTTGAACCAGGCAAACATTTCCTTCTGGCTCGAACTGAGCTCAGCGAACAGCGCATCGGCGGAGCCGGCGCGCGTCGCCGCCAGCATCATCGCCGCCCCGATCGCCTGGGTGCCCTTCGTGATGCCGGCGTAGGACATTTTTAAAGCCGACGCGGCGCTGAGCGCGCCGTCCAGCACGCGAACGTCGAGGCCATAGTCGCGCAGCGTAGCGAAGCGCGGTGCGGCCGGACCGGATGCATAAAACCGCGGACCGGCATTGCCCGGCCTTGGCGGTGAACCAATGATGCCGGCATCGACGAATGGACAATCGGTCGGCGAAATCGCCGCGGCGACACGATTGACCGTTACCGGATTGATGGCGTTGCAGTCGACATAGACCGGCTTTGAATTGCTCGCCTTGAGCGCCGGGGCGAAACGTTGGGCGAGCGACAGCGCGTCGCCCGGCGGCAGGATGGAAAGGATGAAATCAGACGCCGCTATTTCCTCGTCGCCGGCGTCGAGAATTTCGGCTTCCTTCGCCCGCGCCTGTGTGTCCTGGCTGCGACCCTTGAGTGAGGTCAAAACCTTTAGGCCTTTATCGGAGAGCCTTTTTCCGACAGCGGCGCCCATCATGCCGGGCGCGATCACTGCGACGACTGGTGTCATAATGTCCTCGTTTGTAAGACGAGGTTGAACATAGCAGTTTGGAAGCGGTTGATGCTAGGCATCGGTCGATAGCGACAGTTCACGCCGGTTCGCGCTTCGGAACTTTGGTATCGCTTTGCAAACGCCGGCGCAACGCCGCCGCGCGACCATCGGCTCCCGGCTGATAGACCACGCTGTAGCGCTCCGAGAACTTCGGCAAAAACCTGCGCATCGGCGAGCTTTTTTACCTCAAAGGAATTGAAGCCGGCGCGGACCAGAAAATGGAACTGGTCGCGCAACACGTCGCCGGTGGCCCGCAGCGTGCCGCGAAAGCCGAAGTGCTCGCGCAACAACCGCGCCTGGCTATAGGCGCGGCCGTCGCGGAACTTCGGAAAATTGAGCGCGATCAGCGCCAGATGGCCGAGCCACGGTTCAAGCTCGGCGACCCGACAATCGTTCGGCCAAAGCACGCCAAGTGAACCATCGCGCCGCACCAGTTCATTGGCGTCGGCGATGAATTGCTTGGCCGGCAGCAACACCGGAACGCGATCCGGGACCGGCGCGTCATCAAGCACTCGAACGTAGCGGTCTTCGACGATACGACCGTTTTCAACGAGCGGCATAGACGCGATCCCTGAATGGCTCGACGCCGGTGCGCTTGACAGTGTCGATGAAAAGTTCTTCCGGCTGCTTCCGCAACTCGAGATAGGCGGCGGCGATGTCCTCGACGACGTCGGCCACCTGCGCATAAGGCACCGCCGGCCCGATCAGCGTGCCGAGCGTGGCGTGTTCGTCGGCCTTGCCGCCGAGCGTGATCTGGTAAAACTCCTCGCCGTTCTTTTCGACGCCCAGAATGCCGATATGGCCGACATGATGATGCCCGCAGGCATTGATGCAGCCGGAAATATTGACATGCAATCGGCCGAGATCGCGCTGCAGATCGAGATTGCGGAAGCGCCGCGTGATCTCCTGCGCAATCGGAATTGAGCGTGCATTGGCGAGACTGCAGTAGTCGAGACCGGGACAGGAGATGATATCTGAGATCAGATTCACGTTCGGCAGTGCCACGCCGATCGCATCCAGCGCGCGCCACAGCGCCTGCAGGTCGCGCTGCGGAACGTGCGGCAGTACCAGGTTCTGCTCATGCCCCACGCGGACTTCGCC
The DNA here is from genome assembly GCA_963813825.1 of uncultured Alphaproteobacteria bacterium. Classification (GTDB taxonomy): domain Bacteria; phylum Pseudomonadota; class Alphaproteobacteria; order Rhizobiales; family Xanthobacteraceae; genus BOG-931. The sequence continues at coordinate 86,969 of CAWFBB010000012.1, read as the reverse complement.
GAACGAATAACGGTCGGCGAGATCGGCGATGGCGTCCATCTGCGCCGCTGTGGCGTCGCCAGGCGTGCCGCCTTCTGGCTTGAGCGACAGTGTCACGATAGCGTACCCCGGCATCCGGTGATTGCTGACGGAATTGGTGACCCAAGTGTCTAACACGCGGTCGGCCCGGCGTGCCTCAAGGAATTCCGGCGGGCTGTCTTCCAGACGCTCGTAATCGGGATAGCGGAAGCGAGCAGCGATCTCGCCGACCACCGCGGAATTGAGCGCCAGCGCGCCATCCTTGATCGATTGCCACTCCGCTTCGACTTCCTTCGCGAACGCGTCAACGCCAAGCTCGTGCACCAGGATCTTGATGCGCGCCTTGTAGATGTTGTCGCGCCGCCCGAACTGATTGTAAGTGCGCAGCACCGCCTCGACATAGCTGAGCACGTCGCGCTTGTGCAGAAACGGCTTGATGGTCTTGGCAAGGAACGGCGTGCGGCCAAGTCCACCGCCGACCATAACTTCGAAGCCGAGCTCACCGGAGCCATTGCGATGAAGCCGCAGCGCCAGATCATGGATACGCAACGCTGCACGATCATGCGCCGAGGCCCCGACGGCGATCTTGAACTTGCGCGGCATGAACGAGAATTCGGGATGCAGCGTCACGTGTTGGCGGATGACTTCGGCCCAGACGCGGGGGTCCTCGATCTCATCGGGCGCCACACCAGCCCATTGATCCGTCGTGATGTTGCGCACGACGTTGCCGCTTGTCTGCATGCCGTGCATACCAACGCTGGCGAGTTCCGCCATCGCGTCCGGTAGTTCCTCGAGCTTTATCCAGTGAAACTGGATGTTCTGCCGCGTCGTGAAATGGCCGTACCCGCGATCGTAGCGGCGCGCCACATGAGCGAGCATTCGCAATTGCTCGGCAGACAACGTGCCATACGGAATGGCGATCCGCAGCATATAGGCGTGCAGTTGCAGATAAACGCCGTTCATCAGCCGCAGTGGCTTGAACTCTTCCTCGGTCAATTCGCCGGACAGGCGGCGTGCAACCTGATCGCGAAATTCCGCGACCCGCTCGGCGACCAAGGTGCGGTCGAATGCGTCGTAAACGTACATATCGCCTCGAATGGTCCGGATAGCGCTGCCGGTCTTCAGATGCCGAACGTCACCGGCAAATCGATCGTTGGTCCACTGAGACGAATGAGTTCTCGCAGATTTCCCGGCCGGACCTGACCACCGGACGTGACCTTGACCGGTGCGACATAGGCGCCGATGGCGCGCAAGTCGTCGGCGTTCGCGGCGTCGATTAGCGCATGGACGCCTGTCGCATTGGTGGCGATCGCGGCGTCATCGAGACGAGTGCTCCAGCCGCCGTCGGCGCGCCGGTAAACGACGGCGCCGTCCAGGACACGGTTAGCGGTCACCACCACGGAACCAGTGATTTTGATTTTCTTCTGATCGAGCGGGGACGTCATGGCCGGTCTACCTCCGCAAAGCCAGGCTGAAGCGCCAAGCTCCCAGTAAAATAATGTCCTCTATACCAGCTTAAATAGCGCCATAAAAAGAAGAATATTCTACTATTCTGGCTGAAGTTGATGGAATGGCTGCACGGCATTTGTGATGAAGCCAGCACGGTTCGGCCAGCGGGCTTCATTACGGCGTCAGCCCGAACCTACGAGACGGGTCTGGGCTCCTGAACACGAATCGCGGGACATAAGGTATGAGTGACGCGGCATCATCGCGCGCGCCGGCGTTCACAAACTTTCGGCGAGCAAAAGGAGCCATCGTGCGATTGAACCTGGGCTGCGGCAGCAAGAAGCTCGACGGCTGGCTCAATGTCGACAAGATCGCGGCTGCCACCCCAGATCAAGTCGTCGATCTCGAAGCACTACCATGGCCGTGGCCCGACGATTCCGTTGACGAGGTGCTGCTGTCGCACGTGCTCGAGCATCTCGGCGCCGAGACGGGTGTCTATTTGGGACTCATCAAAGAGCTGTATCGCGTTTGTCGCGACGGTGCCCGAATCACAATTGTCGTCCCGCATCCGCGTCACGATCATTATCTCAACGATCCAACTCATGTGCGCCCGATCACGGCGGAAAGCATCGTCATGTTCTCGCAAGCCGCCAATCGTAACTGGATTGCCGCAGGCATCGCCAACACGCCATTGGGCATTTATATCGGCGTCGACTTTGTCATCGAAACCCACAACTCGTTGCTCGGTGAACCTTGGCGGACCCGCCTCGAGCGCAAGGAAGTTTCCGAGACAGACGTCCGGCAGGCGGCGCAAAGCTTCAACAATGTCATTCAGCAGATCGAGTTGATCGTTCGTGCCGTGAAGCCGGCCGGCCGGACGAGTGCCGCCAGCGGGCAAGCCGCCTGACGTCGGCAGCCGCGCTCTCTGCGTATTACCCGGTGGGGTCGAAGGCGAAGGTCGCACCGTTGCGAACCACATGGCCGAATCCCGGCGCGTTGACATGCGCGCCGGCAATCGCGAGCCGCTCGCTTGCCGCCATATCGAGAATTCGCTTGCGGGATTTGACTGCCTGATCCTTGTCGAGATCGTAGATCATTCCCGCATCGGGGTGCGAGATCTGAATCGCCGAGACGTGCACGACGTCACCGAGCGCCATGAATCCACCGCCACCTGGCGCCGCGAGCAGCCAGCAGGTATGACCGGGCGTGTGGCCGGGCGCAATCACCGGCGTAAAGCCCAAATACTCGTCGTTGCCACGCACCCGATGGATACGGTCGAGATAAGGCTTCAGATTGATCTTTGTGCGCGCGCGATTGCCTTTAACCTTGTCGGGATCGTTGGCGCCGTCCGCTCCCATCCAGAAATCCGCTTCGATCTCGTGCACGACAATCTCGGCATTCGGATAGTGCGGATTGCCATCGTCATCGACCAAGCCGTTGGCATGGTCGCCGTGAAGATGCGTGATGACGATATGCGTGACCGACTTCGGATCGACGCCGGCGGCGCGCAGGTTGCCGGGCAGCCTGCCGAGCGTGGGATACATGGTGTTGCCGGCACCTGCATCGATCATGATCACCTTGCCGCCGCGGCGGATGAGAAAATTATTCACCGGAATATGGAATGTGCCGTTATCTGAACCGCCGACCAGTCGATCGACTAGCGCGGCATCCATATCCACAACCTTGTCGAGCGACGTCGGCAAGGTGCCGTCGCTGAGGCCGTGCACCTCGACATCACCGATCCGCATACTGGGCAGCGCCATGTCAGAACCCTTCCCGCGTCAGTGCGATCATGCATCCCGCCGACACGACGACGGCGACGGAAAGAACGGCGAACGGCGCAATAAAGCCGCCATTGGTGTAAGCCAGGATGTAACCGATCATCAGCGGCGATAGCGCCCCGGTCATTTGCGTGATCAAGGCCCGGACGCCTTGCGACTTGCCCATGTCGGCAGTGCCGATCACGCTGTGCATCAGCATTTCGGCGCAGGAGATGCCAACTTGCTGCGCGCACAGCGCGCAGATCATCAAAACGACGCTCCAGGTCGGATCTGGCGCGAATGCCGCCGCCATCAAGAAAATTGCGGCCGAAAACCAGCCGAGCCCGGCAAACGGCGCACGGCGAAACACGCGATCCGACACCCGCCCGACGATCAGAATCGTCACCACGGCAAAGCCGTAGATCACGAAGGTCAGGTAACCGGATGTTGAGAAGCTGAAATGCCGCGCGCTCCGCAAATATGTCGGCAGCCAGATCGACCAGCCCCAGAAAAAGATCGCGTTGCATGAGATTGCCAGCACCATCATCCAGAAGCGGTGATTGCGCCAGACGCTGCTCACGCCCTTGAGGATGCGGCCCGGTGCGTCATCGTTGTGCTCAATCGCACCGGCGTGAACCATGTTGGCTTCGGCGGCGTTGACGGCCGGATGTTGCTCCGGCTTGTCGCGCACCAGGAACCAGATCATCGGCAACGGCAGGACAAGAGCGAGCAGCCCAAGCGCATAGAACTGACCGCGCCAGCCAAAATTCACGATCAGCGCCGTGACCAAGAGCCCCGTCAGCATCGGGCCGATCATGGTGCCGATCCACCAATAGGATGTCGCCTTGCCGCGCTCACGCAGCGCAAACCAGTTGGCAACCAGCGCCAGCGTCACCGGGTAACAGGCCGCTTCGCCCACGCCCAGTCCGACACGCGACGCGAGCAGCATGCCGTAGCTCGCCGACAGTCCGGACCAGATACACGTCAGCGCCCAGATCACGAGGCTCACCATTGTCGCGTAGCGTGGTCCGTAGCGCGTTACGGCCCAGCCCCAGACTGGCGCGGCGAGGCTATAGGAAATGAACATGCTCGAGGCGAGCCAGCCGAGCAGCTTGGACTGTCCCACAAGCTGCATTTCGTCGAGGAATTTCGGATCGGCCATGACAAGAGAAATGTTGCTCTTGTCGAACATGGAAATGATCCAATAGATCAGAAGCGTGGGCGCGATATAGGTCCAGCGCACGCGCGTAGCGGCGGCGATGGCGGCCGTCTCACGCGGCGCAATACCCTGCGGCACCGTGATGGTCATGCGATCCTCCCAAGGCACGGCGCGCGATTTTTCGTAGCGATTTGGACGCCGCACGGCGCAGCTTTTCGCGCCGAGGCGGAAACTGTTGCCCGCACAACATAACTTGTCAACAATGGCCGCCATGCCTGAGGCATCCGACATGGCAACCGGCCGCGGCGGCAGCGCAGCCGAAGTATTCACCGTTTTCCTTCGCCTGGGATTGACATGCTTTGGCGGACCAATTGCCCACCTCGGCTATTTTCACGAAGAATTCGTCGTGCGCCGCAAGTGGCTCGATGAAAGAAGCTACGTCGATCTCGTGGCATTGTGTCAGTTTTTGCCGGGGCCAGCTTCGAGCCAAGTCGGATTTTCAGTTGGGCTGTTGCGCGCCGGTTATCTCGGAGCGCTTGCGGCCTGGACCGGATTCACCCTGCCCTCGGCAATTGCGCTAGTATTGTTCGCCTACGGCGCAGGCGACCTCACGGGAGCGATTGGCGCCGGCCTTCTTCATGGACTCCGGCTGGTCGCGGTCGCGATCGTTGCCCAGGCTATCTGGGGCATGGCGCGCACTTTGTGCCCGGACCGCGAGCGGGCGACCATCGCGGTAATCGCTGCACTGATTATTCTGTTCAGCAGCTCGTCCGCTGCCCAAATCGGGGCGATTGTGCTCGGAGGCGTCGCGGGCCTTTGGTTATGCCGCGGTGCGCCGGCGGCTGCATCGAAGCCAATGCTCATGCCGGTTTCGGGCGCGGCGGGCCTCGCCGCACTGGCGGTTTTTTTTATTCTGCTCGGTGGCCTTCCGATTCTCCGCAATGTCACGGACTCATCCGGCATAGCGCTGTTTGACGCCTTCTATCGGTCGGGCGCGCTTGTCTTCGGCGGCGGCCATGTCGTATTGCCTTTGCTACGCGAGGCATTCGTAGAGCCCGGCTGGGTTAGCGACGACACATTCTTGGCCGGTTATGGCGCTGCGCAGGCGGTTCCGGGACCGCTCTTCACATTCTCGGCGTATCTCGGCGCCGTCGTCAGCCCAAATCCCCACGGGATTGCCGGTGCCGCACTCGGGCTGATCGGGATATTTCTTCCCGGCATGCTCATATTGCTGGGCACGCTGCCATTCTGGGACGGTTTCCGGAAACGCGAGGGTGCCCAAGCGGCGATGCGCGGTGTTAATGCCGCGGTGGTGGGGCTACTGGGCGCGGCACTCTATAACCCGTTATGGCTCACTTCGGTAAAGACGCCCGGCGACTTCGGTCTCGCGCTGGTCGGATTTATCCTTCTGACCGTCTGGCGCGCACCGCCGCTGCTGGCCGTCGTTACCTGTGCCATCGGTGGCGCGGCATTGGCATATTTTTCATTGGGTGCGTGACGGTGAATTAGTCGCAGGCTTCAAGTTTGGAAAAATTGCGAAGCCCTGATGACCCCTACCTGGGCGCAAGCTTCGCCAATTCCGTGAACGGCTCATAAGCCGCACCGGAACATTCGTCCGCCGTCGGGTCGACGAATTGGTTGATGCCGCCGGCAAAATAGATGACGGCCTTTTCTTTGTGCTGGTTTAATCCGTTCAATTGCACGCAGGCCACATAGTGCTGATTCTGACCGACAGTCTTCATCACGGGAGGCGAGATCAGCGAATTGTGATAATCGGCGTTGTTCGTCAGGATAGTCTGGAGAAATATTGCAATCTGATCTTTGTAGTTTGCCGGATAGACTTCCGAATTCACCACCACGTTCGGCTTGTCGGTAGCGCTGCTGCAACCGGCCGCACACAAAGAGAGCAGTGCCAATAGTACACTGACGCGAGCGGATCGCGCGCCCGCGCGCAATTGCCGTCCATGCCGATGATGACCGTCCCGCACGATCTCAATCCTCCGGTGACGGCCCGCACCAGCCGGGCAAATAGTCGGCGTCCACGCTCTTGGCGAGTTCCAGCGCCTGCTCGACGGCACGTTCGAAGTCCTTCTCGACAAGCTTGCGTTTCATACGCCGGCGCAGGAAATCCGCCCAGATGAATTCGCTAAACGGCGTCGTATCCTTGGCGAAGCCGCCGGCGCGCCGCAGTTCACCGGCGAGCGACCGGAACGGATCGTCAACAAGATCGGTCACGGATTTTGGAATGTCCTTATAGCCGCGGCGCCGACCCTCGTCGTCGAATGGATGCATCCAGTTGTGATTGTCCATATTGAACCAGAACGATTCGGTATCGAGTTTGCTCAAATTCGAAATGACCGTCACGGCCAGCTCTTCGACCCCTTCGTCATGTAGCGCACGCGCGAGATGATGATGGTCGATGACGTAATGCCGCCGCTTCGGACCGAGGACCACCGGAATCATGTGCTTGCCGAGAAACACTCCGCCTTTTTTCTTTGCTGTGTCGCGCCAGCGCTTGCGTTTGGCATCAACCTCACGCATGCCGACAGTGATCTGGGTCGGACGGAGATCGGCAATGGCGACCGTTGTCAGTATCGGCTCCCGAACCATATTCGGCTCCTCACATGCCCCTGAGCGGATAATACCGAGATGATCGGCGCTCTAAAAGCAGGTCGCCCGGCGCTGCGGCGCGCCGGGCGAGTTTTATTGCAACAATCGTCAGCCGCTTAATGCGCCAGTGGATCTGGCCGGACCTGGATATGAACAACTAAGGGCGTTGAGCCCTTACCGCCTTCCTTGAGCCACGGCGTGCGGTCACCCTCGGACGACCACAGGCCCCTGCCCTTCCAGCCGCTTTTGGCATCGTCAATGCGGGCATCGAGTCCCTTGGCGTAGAATCCCATCGGATAGGGAATACGCAACGAAACCATCTTGCCGTTGACGAGCGCAGCAAAGCCGTCGCCCTCGTTAGCCGTCGAGATCGGCACGTCCTTGCCGAGCCCGACTGCGTCGTGCTGGTCGACCCAGGTGTAGTAGCTCGCCTCGGCGCTGTTGTCGCCGATGCCCGCAAAGCCCGGACCCGGATATTTGTAGAACGTCCAGCCTTCCGGGCAGTGATCGCCTGTCGCCTTGGGGCCGTTGAGCGGCGCCTTGCACTTCGAGCGATCGAAACTACCGAGGTGCCCGCTGCCAAGCGACACCCAGACAACGCCTTTGGAGTCGATATCGCCGCCGCGCGGACCGAAGCCCGGCATCGGAATGTAATACACTTCCGAAAGCTTGGTCTTGGGATCGAACCGCAACACGCCGCCCCGGCCGGCGAAAACGTTCCAAGTGTACCAGACCGAACCGTCGACCGGGTTCGGCATCACTGCGTAGCTGCCCGAACCGGCGATCCGCATATCCTTGTTTGGATCTTGCGGTTGACCGGGCTCGGTATAGTCGTCGAGCTTGCCGTCACCGTTGGTATCGAGCACGTACGGCGCCCAACCTTGCGCTTTTTCGGCGCTGCCGGTTTCGTCGAACACCTTGGTGTCAAGCCAGCCGGCCACCGGCCCGCCGCCACTCGTCCACAGCGTATTGTCCTTGTCGAAGCCGAATTGCAGGTGATGCGTGCCGTAGCAGGTGTCGATGAACGTGAACTTCTGCGTCTTCGGATCGAACATCGCCAATTGACGTTCGTTGTTGTCGATCGGGAATGCCTTGGCAAAGGGATTATCCGAACCCTTGCGGCAGAAGGCAGGCGTGCCGGGCGCGTGATTGGTTCCCGTCAGCCACAACCGGCCCTGGGAATCGAACATGTCGTTATGATTGTCGAACTTGGTGTCCCAAATCTGTTCCATGCCCCAATAGGCGGAAGGCGCCATCGGCTTTTGAATCGCCGCGTGTCCGGGCCCGAACGCTTCGGGCACGTCCGCGCCTTCCGGCGGCGTGATGTAACCCACTTTCGCCGTCTTGGGATCGAGAACCGGCAAATGGTCGCTCGCATATTCCGTGGACCCGTACAGCAGACCGTTAGCGTTGACGGTCGGGTTGCGCTTGTCCGACGAAATTAGGTCGTGGAGGTATTGTTTCTCGTTGCCCCAGTCCCAAGTCGTCACAACGATGTTGCGCTCGATGCCTTGCGGCCGCTCCGGCTTAGTTACCGGCAAATCGCCCTTGGCGATACGATCGGTCCAGTCGCCGAAATATTGCAACGGCACGCTGTTGAGCTGACCTGCTATCGGGGTGATCATCAGCGGCGACGCCTGACCGGACTGGATCCGCCGTGCCCAGGCATCCTCGCCACTCTTGAACGTGCCCAACGCTGTCGGGATCGTCCGCGTTCCGATCGAACCGAGCTGATGGCAGCCGACGCAGGCCTGGTTCTTGATCGCGGTCAGCCATTGGGTCTGTGTAACTTTGTCCGGGATATCGCTCTTGCCGCCGAACTGATCGGCGCCCGGGATTTTGAGCATCGCGAACCAGTAGATCGACGGATAATATTGCGCCGCGGCTGCATCGTTCGGCGCCGGAACCGCCGTCAGGTTGAGTCGCTTGCCCGGCACAGCATCGACTTTGGTCGAATCGACCAGTCCGTAACCGCGCACCCACACCTGATATTTGGCTTTCGGCAGATCCGGCACGACGTAGCGGCCCTGATCATCAGTGACGACCATTTTGGCGAAGCGCGTCCCGAGGTCCTGTGTCTCCGCGATCACCCAAACGCCCGCTTCCGGTCCATGCGGTCCTTTGACCACGCCGCCGATATCCTTGCCGTCGATCGATTGCGCGCTCAACCGCGTTGGCGCCGCTGCCAGAAAAGCCGCGACCGCAATCGCCGCGACGGAGCAGTAAAGTGCACGCCTCATTGCAGATCTCCCTAAATTATCCGCGCGGGACATAGCCAGCCGGAACCAGCCTTGTAATTTCGCGGGACTCTGCCCCACTCATCGCCCACCCGCAAGAGGTGTCGGCCGCGACGCTATGCGGCAAAGTCATATGACGCTACTTTCACCGCGAATGGTGCGACAACGCCAAGCTTTGCATTCTCAGCCAGCATGGACGGCACGTCGATGATCGAGCCGCTGCGCGCCCGGAACGCTGTGCTGATTTCATTGTCGATCCTGCTGATATGTAGCGGCGAATTTTCGGCGCGCAGCGAGGACCAGAAACCGCCCGTCGCAACGCCTGCGCACTCTAAATGCGACCGCTCGGTGTTTCGCGTTGTACTGGATGTTGGTCATACGCTCGACGTGCCCGGCGCCATAAGCTCGCACGGCGTTCCGGAATACGCGTTCAATCTTCAACTCGCCCAAGATGCGCGGCAATCGCTGACCAACGCCGGCTTTGACAAGACCGTACTTCTGATCACCGACAAAGCGCCGCCTTCCGGACTTGTCGAACGCGCGGCGCGGGCGAACGCGATGCATGCTGACCTCTTCCTCGCCATCCATCATGATTCCGTGCCTGATAACTTGCTTCAGACCTGGGAGTACGAGGGGCAGCAGTACAGCTATAATGACGATTATCCCGGCTACGCACTGTTCATTTCCTACGACAATACCGATCGTTCCGGCAGCCTGCAGTTTGGCCACCTTCTCGGCAAAGCGCTGCAAACGAATGGCCTGCAGTACACACCGCATTACACGCTGCCGCTGATGCGGCGCTACCGTCGCGATCTCGTCGACGCCGACGCCGGTGTCTATCGCTTCGACGAACTGGTGGTGTTGCGCAGGACCGTGATGCCGGCTGTGCTGCTCGAAGCCGGCTCGATCATCAACCGGCAGGAGGAGCTGGAATTGGCAACCCCCGAACGACGCGCCAAAACCAGCTTGGCGATTGTCGCTGCCGTCGAGGATTTCTGCGCGGCGCGTGCGCGTCCGAAGATCAGTCAGGAGAGACAACCGCCAAATCCGGTCCGCGCGAGCACGACCGCTCATTGATTTACGCTGGCGCGGTCCGGCTGCGTCGGAACGCGAGGATGCTGATGATCAAAAAGTTGACGGCGCTCACCGCCACGCCGGTCGCAAAGGCAGGTGCGTAATAGCCGAAATGATCATAAAGAACACCGCCGCTCCAACTGCCCATTGCCATGCCCGAGCCACTGACCAAGAGCAGCGTAGGAATGCGCCAATAAGCCTCGCCGACCGGAAAGAGCTCGCGCGCAGCAAGCACATTGGCCGGAACAAGACCGCTGAAACCGAATCCGAAAATCGCCGAAACCGTAAACAGCCCGATTTCATCTTGGGTGAGCAAAAACAGAGCGATGCCGACCGTCTGACAGGCCGATCCGACCAACATCGTATAGAGGCCACCTATGCGATCGGAGAGAGCCCCCCAGAACTGGCGGCTCAGGAATGCCGAGCCGAGCAGTACCGACAGCATCGCCGCACCGTGGACGGGACTGATGCCGAGATCGCTGCAGAAAGCGACGAGGTGCGCTTGCGGCATCGACATCGGCACGCAGCACGTGAAGATCGCGCACATCTGAAGTGCATAAACGAGATTGGGCGGCCAGCCCATGACCGACTTCCGCGCCTGCGTGGCATCTGCATGCGTAACGTGATGTGGCACGTTGGGAGGCGCGTTCAACACAATGGCCGCGGCAGGCACAATGAGAACCAGCTCGATCGCGGCGTAAAACAGCATTGTATGTCGCCAGCCGATGTAAGCAATCGCGCGTTCGAAGATCGACGGCCAGAAAGCGCCGGCCAGAAAGCTGCCGCTCGAAATCAGTGCCAGCGCCGAGCCCCGCCGGCGATCGAACCAACGGCTGACATAGACGTAAGACGGCGCATTGATTCCGCCGATGCCTATCAGGCCGATAAACAGGCCGTGCCCTACGTAAAGCGGCCAAGGCGGACCCAAGGTGGACAGCGCAAGGCCGGCCGCGATCATCAGCGCGCCCCCGATTACTGTCCAGCGTATGCCGAACCGATCCGCAAGGCGGCCCATGATGATGCCGCCGACACCGGCACCGACCCAAACCAGAGCGCCCGCAAAAGCCGGGATCGAACGCTCGCCGCCGACTTCTGCGGCGATGTCCTTGAGCGCTACCACGGTGATCCAAGGTGCGCCGAATGCAACCGCCATGACCATGAGCACGATGGTGGCGACGACCCACGACTGTCGCGTCTCAACGGTCGGCAATAACGAGGAGTTCAGCATGGACTTCGCGTTGCTGACGCGCCCGGCAGGGCAGAACTCCCGATATAGCAGTGCCCACACGGGCTCGCCCACAAAAATCACTTCGGCCCGGGAATAAACGACACCCTCCCCCAATCACGTCCCCGGAAGCCGCATGGCTCCACGCGCTTTGGCATAACCGGAGACAGACAATGAGCGAATTCGATCGCGACGCGCATTAATCGGCGCAAAGTTCTTGAATGCATGACCTGGGTCGGAACCGGCGTGTTGTGGACCATTTCCGGCGGCGTTCCCCATTCGCTGGGCATCATGGGCGAGGCGCAGGCTCAGGCTCAGGAAGCAAAGGGCCTCACCTTCCTGCAGATCAGCGACAGCCATGTCGGCTTCGACAAGCCCGCCAATCCGAACGCGCTCGGCACGCTGGAAGAAGCCATCGCCAAGGTCAATGCGCTTCCCAAGAAGCCAGCCTTTATGATTCACACAGGCGACATCAGCCACTTATCGCTGGCCTCGCAATTTGATGACGCCGACCGCATCATTTCGCAGTCGCGGCTCGACGTGCATTACGTGCCGGGCGAGCACGATTTCCTCGATCCGGAGCAGAAGTTCTACCGCGAGCGATACGGCCGCGCCGCCAAGGGCGCAGGCTGGTACAGCTTCGACGCCAACGGCGTGCACTTCATCGGACTGGTCAACGTGGTCGATCTCAAGGCCGGCGGGCTCGGCAATCTCGGCGCCGAGCAGCTCGAGTGGCTCGAAGCCGACGTCAAAGGCCGCTCAGCGTCGACGCCGATCGTGGTCTTCGCCCACATCCCGCTGTGGACGGTCTATCCGGATTGGGGCTGGGGCACCGACGATGGCGCGCAGGCGCTGTCATATCTCAAGGGCTTCGGTTCGGTCACCGTACTCAACGGCCACATCCACCAGGTGATGCAGAAGGTCGAAGGCAACGTGACCTTCCACACCGCACGTTCGACAGCATTTCCGCAGCCGGCGCCCGGTGCCGGCCCTTCCCCCGGGCCAATGAAGGTTCCCGACGATCAACTACGCAAAATGCTCGGCATCGCCAACGTGACATTCAAGCAGAACGAGCAACGACTGGCGATAGTCGATACGCCGCTGGTGAGCTGAGGAGACACGACATGATGCGAAGCGCAATTGCCGCGGCCGTGCTAGGCGCCGTCGTCGGCTCCGGTTTGGCCAGTGGCGTGATTGTCGCCCGGGCGCAGTCCACCACGACTGCGGTGTCGATCGACAATTTCACCTTCGCGCCGCAACAACTCACGGTGAAGGCCGGCACGACGGTCACCTGGACCAACAAGGACGACATTCCGCACGGCATCGCCGCGACGGGCAATGCGTTTAACAGATCGAAGGCACTGGACACTGACGACAGCTATTCGTTTACGTTCACCACGCCAGGGACGTATCAGTATTTCTGCTACATCCATCCGCACATGACCGGCACGATCGTGGTAGAAGCGGCAACGGGCAGCAACGCCACACAGTGATGCTCGCTCGTGTACAAGAGCAAGCCTCATCGTGGACGGCCGGACGCGATACGATGGCAGGTGACGCTAGTGACCAAGACGACAAAGCGCGGCGCTTTCGCGACGCCGCGCTGCCCTATCTCGACGATGCCTTTACGCTTGCGCGTTACCTTATGCGCAATGCCGCCGATGCCGAAGATGCGGTGCAGGAATGTTATTTGCGCGCTTTGCATCATTTCGATTCCTATCGCGGCCCCGCCATGAAGCCGTGGCTGCTGACAATTCTAAGGAACGTTTGCAACGCGGAATTTGCGCGGCGCGGCAAGCACGGGTCGCCAACAGACTGCCCCGATGAAGAGCTAAAAGCGGAAGCATTGCCAATGTGGCAGGAGCCGCAGACTTCGCCTGAAGCAGTGCTGCTGCGCCAGCGGGATGGCGACACGATCCGGAAACTTGTCGCCGCGTTGCCGCAGCCATTTCGCGAAGCGATCGTGCTGCGGGAGATGAACGATTTATCTTATCAAGAGATTGCTGAGGTCGCCGGCGTGCCGGTCGGAACGGTAATGTCGCGCCTGGCTCGCGCCCGAACCATGTTGCGCTCGGCGTGGAATGTTGCGGAAGGCTCTACGCCATGAATTGCGCCGAATGCGAAGTCCTGCTCCACGCGCTGATCGATGGCGAGCTCGATGCTGGCCACGCGCGTGACGTCGAAGCGCATACAGCGTCTTGCACCGGCTGCGCCGAGAAGCTCGACGCATTCCGCACCATGCGCACCGCGATGGCTGGAGCAGGCTTAAAGGAAACCGCGCCCGCCCGCCTCCGCAGCCGGATCGAAGCGGCACTTCCGGCTCCCGCGGCGCGCGTCATCGCCCCGCGCCAGTTTTCTCGGCCATCGCGCCGTTCGTTCTTCGGCGGATTTGCCGCGGGCACGGCCTTGTCGGCGGCTCTTGCCGCAAGCCTGGTGCTGACCATCATCCGCAACGACCGGGAACAAACGACCGCCAGCGAAGTCGTGTCGGCGCATATTCGCTCGCTCCAGGCCGGACATCTGATGGATGTCGAAACCAGCGATCAACATACGGTGAAGCCCTGGTTCGACGGCAGGGTCGATGTCGCACCGCCGGTCATCGACTTGACCGCGCAGGGATTTACGCTGCTCGGCGGCCGCCTCGATTACATCGACGGCGAGGCTGTGGCATCGGTCGTCTATCAGCGCCGCAAACACGTGATCAATCTGTTCGTCGCGCAGCGACTAGGCACTGAGCGCGCGGCCGTTAGCGCCACCACGGTGCAGGGTTACAACGTCTGCCATTGGTCCGACAAAGGACTCGATTTCTGGGCCGTGAGCGACCTCGATGCCGATGAATTACGCGAATTTGTTCAGAAAATCTCGGCTGCCCTGCATCCTGCCGGGCCATCCTGACTGGAAAGCTTAGCCGTTAAAGGCTACATCAAGCCAGAATCAGATCGGCCGCTTGCGTTCGAGGCCGGACCCATCGGAAACCTGTTGGCAGCCCACACGTTTAACGCAGATGGACCAGCGCGTCGATAACGAACGCCGCTCCGACACCGTACCAGACCGCCAAACGCCTTCGGCTGTCGGCGCGGCGAAGCATCGCTCATGGGGCGATGTGTTTCGCGAACGCCGCGGCCTGGTGATCGCGATTGCAGTAGTCAGCGTCGTTCTGGTCGCTGCGATCCTGTTATGGTGGCTCCACGCCAGACAGTACAAATCGACCGATGACGCGTTCATCGATGCGCGCACGGTTCAGATCAGCGCGCAAGTCGGCGCCGCCATTGTCGACGTGCCGGTAACGGACAACCAGATGGTCGAGGCCGGCGCTGTCCTCGTGCGGCTCGACGATCGCGATTTCACGGCGCAGCGCGATCAGATGAAAGCGAGTATCGATAATCTCATTGCGCAAATTGCCGCGCAGCGCGCAAAAATAGAGCAAGCCAAAAAGCAGGCAGAGGAGGCACAAGCCTCTCTGACTTTCGCGCAGCAGCAATCAGATCGCTATCAGCTATTGGCCAAGCAAGGCAGTGGCACCGTCGAACAAGCACAGCAATATGCGTCGAATCTCCTGCAGAGCGAAGCGTCACTCGCCGCCGCGCAAGCCAATGCGGTATCAATCGAAAAACAGATTCCGGTGTTGGGCGCACAGCAACAGACTTCCGACGCGCAATTGGCGCTGGCCGAGGCTAATCTTTCGCGCACCGTGGTCACCGCGCCAGTTGCCGGCCGCGTGACGCATCTCTCTGCCGCCAAAGGGGCCTACGCCGCTGTCGGCCAGGCGCTGATGATGTTCGTGCCTCGCGACATGTGGGTGACGGCCAATTTCAAGGAAACGCAGCTCGACCTGATGCGGCCCGGACAGCCCGTGGAGATCACGATAGACGCCTATCCAGACCATACCTTCAAGGGTCATATCGACAGTATCCAAGCCGGTAGTGGCACGGCGTTCAGCCTGCTTCCGGCCGAAAACGCCACGGGCAATTACGTCAAGATCGTTCAGCGTGTGCCAGTCAAGGTCGTGTTCGACGAACCGCCTGACGTGCTGCTCGGGCCCGGCATGTCCGTCGTGCCGACGGTGAAGGTGCGGTGAGCGATCAGCCGCAGCGCCAGGGCTGGGACGACAGCCGCTCGGCGGCAGGCAAGCGCAATCCCTGGCTGGTCGCCGTCGTTGTCTCGATTGCGACATTCATGGTCGTGCTCGACACCGCGATTGCTAACGTTTCGCTGCGCTACATCGCCGGCAGCCTCGCGGCGAGCGTCGACGAGAGCACGTGGGTGGTGACAACCTACCTCATCGCCAATGCCGTGGTGCTGCCGGCCAGCGGCTGGCTGTCAAACGTGATCGGCCGCAAGCGCTTCTACATGATTTGCGTCGCGACTTTCACGATAAGCTCTCTTTTATGCGGGCTGGCGCCGAGCCTCGGCGCGCTTATCTTTTTCCGGATCCTGCAAGGGCTCGGCGGCGGCGGTATGCCGACGAGCGAGCAGGCTATCCTCGCCGATACGTTCCCGCCGGAAAGGCGCGGCCAGGCCTTTGCGCTCTACGGCATCGCTGTGATCGTTGCACCAACCGTCGGCCCGACGCTCGGCGGTTGGATCACCGATAATTTCTCCTGGCACTGGATTTTTTTCATCAACGTGCCAGTTGGCATTCTCTCGCTCGCGCTGGTGCACTGGTTTGTCGACGAGCCCGAGGTGCTGGAACGCGAACGTCGCGAGCGCCTTGCTGGCGGACTCAAAGTCGATTGGGTCGGATTTGCGCTGATTGCATTGTCACTCGGTTGCCTCGAAGTGGTGCTGGACAGGGGCCAAATCGACGACTGGTTCAAGTCGGGTACCATCGTCGTTTTCTCTTTAGTAGCCGGCATATCATTCCTGGTGTTCCTGCCCTGGGAGCTCATGCAGGCAGAGCCGATTGTCGAGGTCCGCCTCTTGTTTCAGCGGCAATTCGGCATGTCCTTTTGCGTGATGCTGCTGATCGGCGCGATCCTGTTCAGTTCGAACCAGATTATGCCGCAGCTTCTGCAAACGACATTTCCGTACACCGCTATGCTGTCGGGTCTCGCCATGATGCCGGGCGGCATCGCTATGCTGGTTATGATGCCGATTGCCGGGGTGATCACCGGTCATTTTCAACCGAAGTACCTTATCGCGCTGGGATTGACCGGGATCATGCTGTCGATGTGGTACTCGACTTCGCTGACGCCTGACGCGAGTTTCGATTATTTTGCATGGGTTCGCATTTATCAGACCATCGCATTGCCGTTCCTGTTCATCCCGATCAATACAGTGGCCTATGACGGGCTGCCGGCGAATATGACCAATCAGGGCTCCGCGCTCATGAATGTCGGCCGTAATCTTGGCGGCAGCATCGGCATCTCGCTTGCCAATGTCGTATTGACCCAGCGCACCCAGATGCATCAGTCGCGTCTTGCCGAAAACACTATCCCGTCGTCACCGGTTTTCCAGTCCACGCTGAATAAAATCACCCAGTATTTCATGCAGCAAGGCGCTTCATCGGCTGACGCGCACAATCAGGCAATCGGATTTATTGGTCACCTCATTCAGACGCAGGCGACGATCATGGCCTATATCGACGTTTTCCAAATCTCCGCGATAGTCGCTGCAATCATGATCCCCATCGTGCTAATCATGGTGAGACGAGTGCAGATCGGGCGGGTCTCGGCGGCAGCGCATTGAGCCTGTCTTTTGACAGGGACAATCCGGGATTTTTCCACCGATTTGAGGTTTGACGACTGGCGGCGAGGGTTCTCTCCCGCTGGCATTTGACGTGCGTGGGGCGGGTTAACGGTGCGGAAGGGGCCGGGTGGCGGTTATGTTTCGAATCCTCGCCAAAACTTTTTTGCTGGCATCGGCGGCAATCATTGTTGCCGGGCCGGCAACGCGATCCGATCCCAGGACGATTACGCTCGACCTTTTCATGGTCGACTACCGGTTCATACCCGATCATTTGGCCTTCCAGCACGACGTGCATTACCGCTTGCACATGGAAAACCACGGCAAGGAGACCCACGAGGTCACGGCACCGACATTTTTCGCCAGCGTCGACATCGACAATCCTGAGGTTCTCAATCGCGAGCAAACCGAGATTGTGATGCAGCCCGGCGACGTCAAGGATCTGTTCCTGACCGCGCATAAGCCGGGGACCTACGACCTGCGCTGTTCGGACCACGATTGGAACGGCATGGTCGGCGGCATAACCGTCGAGTAAAGCCCCAGCTGCGCACCGACGCGCGCGGCAGCCGCCGTTCTGGGCAGACTGATGGACGTCGTGCCTCATCCAGTGGCATTTTATGCGACCATTTTCGAAAGGCTATTAGCTCCGACGCCGCACGTCTGCGCGTCACGCGCACGTTTCCTCAAAATGCCGCCGTCATGACATCAGACGGCACCATTCTTGCTTGAAAAAGAAACCGGAGGAGCTTTTTGGGGGGCTTTCAACAGAACCCTGGAAGAGAGGAGTCGCCGATGTGTGACTTTAGCCTTCAAAGCGTTCGATCACGGCCCGCGCAAGTGGGCGATAAACTCGTGACACGAGACTTCGGGACGGGAACGCGCGGTTTTTCCGCCTCGGATGACCCCGGCATGGCAGTCTGTATTCGGCCGGGAACGGAACTAGCCTTCACTGGCGATGTTGCATGCCTGCCCGCCGGTTTGCTCGGGTGGAAGACGAAGACAATCAACCACCAGACCGCCATCTTTCGCCAAATCAACAAGGACAAGATGGCAGCACACCACGATGCGCTTGAATTTCCGGACGGACGCATTGTGCTACTGACGTTGCTGTGCGAGGGCCAAACCGCAACCGTGCTGCAATTGCCGGCGAAGCCGGTAACTGCGGAAGAGGCGCGCGAACAGGAGCGAGTCGGTTACGTCGGTTGAACCACGCTCGGCCTGTGTGATACAGCCCATCAGTGCTGCGTGTAATAAGCGAGGCGCCGGCCACCGAACAGGCGGCCGGCGCTTTTTGATTGACCATCTTCTGGCCGCCGCAAATCAAACGGCGACTTCTACTTCAAACCGTCAAAACCGATCAGCAACCAGTTTTGACCGCTCGAAGCGCATCGGGATCGTGCACCACGCGTTGCAGCGTCCGGGACCACCGCCGCCGAGCGACGGCAAACCGGTGGCGCCCACCCTCAAGGCGCTTATTATAGGTTGCTCCAGTACGTTTTTGGGGCGCGCGGTCAGGAACGACGATGCCGCGCCCGCGTTTTGTCACAATGATCCGTGCCGGTGATGCGTCGGAAAATACTCGTTATGACTTTACATCAATACGTTGGACCGGCTTTTTGCCTCTGACGCGGCCGCGAACAGCGTTCTTCAAATCATGAATTACCCGCCATGAACGATTCGAACGTCGAAAAGCCCTCGCCGATCGAACCGGCGACGCCGACAGACGTGTCCCAAAGCCCGGCGGGCGAGCTTCCCTCGACAGCATCGCTTTTCATAAAAATATTTCCCTCGATCATGCTGCCGATGTTCATGGCGGTCGCGGACCAGACCATAGTTGCCACCGCGTTACCGGCCATCGCCTCGGGTCTCGGCGAAATCGAGCGGGCGTCGTGGGTCATCGTCTCTTACCTGATCGCCAACACAATTGCCGCGCCGGTCTATGGCCGGCTTGGCGACACGTTTGGCCGCCGCTCCATGATGATTGTCGCACTCGTGGTCTTCATGATCGGCTCGGTACTCTGCGCGATTTCGCCCAATATCGAATTTCTGACCGCCGCGCGTGTGCTGCAGGGTTTTGGCGGTGGCGGATTGATGACGCTATCGCAAGCACTGATCGGCGAAGCCATACCGCCGCGCGAGCGCGGCCGTTACCAAGGCTACCTCGCGGGCGTGGCCGTGACCTCCAGCACGTTCGGCCCCGTCGCCGGCGGTTATCTTACGCAGGCGCTGGGCTGGCAGTCGATCTTCCTCGTCAACATCCCGCTCGGCTTGATCGCATTCATACTGGTGCTGCGGCTTGAAGGACGGCCGGGCGATCGGCGCCGTACGACCTTCGACGCGCCAGGCCTGGTACTGTTCACGATGTTTGTCGGCCCCGTCATTCTTGCGCTCGAACAATTGCAACGCATGGACCCGCAAACGGTGCCGATGGCTCTCGGCCTCCTGGGGTTAGGCCTGCTCTCCCTCGTCCTTCTACTCTGGCAGGAACAACGCAATACGGCGCCCCTCCTTCCGCCCGCCTTGTTCAAGAATCCATCGATTTGGCGCAGCGATGCCCTCGCGGCCTGCCACGGCGCAGCGCTCGTTTCGCTCCTCACATTTTTGCCGATCTATTTGCGTGCTGTGCGAGCAGCTTCGCCGGCAGAGACCGGGCTTATGCTGTTACCGCTGACATTCGGGATCGGGCTGGGCTCGCTGACCACCGGTCAGTTGGTGACCAAGACTGGCCGCACCGCCGTATTCCCGACTTTCGGATTGACGGTAACTACGTTGGGACTGGGAACGCTGGCGTTCGGCATTTCGCATCTAAGCGTAGATGAAATGCCGTGGGCCTTCGGCGTTGTTGCTGTATTCATGGGCACGGTAATGGGCGTGGTGCAGATAACGGTACAGACAGTGGCCGGACCGCGCATGCTAGGCACCGGGGCGGCCATGGTACAATTCTCCCGTTCCGTCGGCGCGGCTTTCGGCACGGCCGTAGTCGCCGCAGTATTGTTTTCCTATCTCGCGCTTGTCGATAGGCAAGCGGCGAGCCTGTTCGGTGCCATCATCGATCAGGGACCCCAAGCCATCGCATCGCTAGAGCCGGCGCGGCAAGCCGCCATTCAATCGGAAATTGCCGCCGCGTTCCGGGCAGCCTTCGCGACGATAGCGCTCTTCACGGGTGTCGCGACTTGGCTTGCCTGGTCCATGCCGCTGCGCCGGCTTTAGCAAGTCAGCATCGATGGCATTGCGGCGCCCGGCCGCACGCGGCAAACTCCCGCGGCAAATCCGGGGGTGCCCACAATGATTGTCGACGCGCAGGTCCACCTCTGGAAGCCCGGCACGCCGGAGCGCCGTGGCTACCCAATCGCGTGGCTCGAACGGCCGGGTTGGGCCTAGATCCGATGACATGACCAAGATTCTGCTGACCCGGCACGGTCACGTCGAAGGTATAAAACCCGAGCGATTCCGCGGCCGCGAACCGCTCGCATTGACCGAACGCGGTCGCGCCGAGGCGCAGGCGATCGCCGTGCGGATCGCCGCCGCCTGGCGACCGAGCAGAATCTACACAAGCCCGATGGGCCGTTGCGTCGACACCGGCGCGGCGATCGCCAAGGCATGCGGCATCGCGGCCGAAATATGCACCGATCTCAACGACATAGATTACGGCGCCTGGCAATTTAAGACCTTCGAGCAAGCCAACAGCGAAGATCCGGCTTTGTTCGATGCATGGTTTGCGACGCCGCAGTCCGTTCGCTTTCCCGACGGCGAATCGTTGCAGGATCTGGTCGCGAGAGCCGCCAACGTGCTGCGGCTAGTCCTTTCACGCCATCCCAAAGAGACGATCGTCATGGTCGGCCACGACAGCGTGAACCGCGCGCTGCTGCTCGAACTCCTCGATCAATCGCTGTCGGCCTACTGGCGCATCGCGCAGTCCCCATGCTGCCTCAACGAGATCGATATTGCGGGCAGCACGATTTGTGTCCAACGCATCAACGAGACGCGGCACTTGGAGGCTTGAGCACCATGAGCTTCGTCGGCCGCTCGGTCCCGCGGCTTGAGGATTGGCCGCTTGTCACCGGTAACGGCCGCTTTGCCGCGGATATATCGTTCGCCGGTCAATTGTACATGCGCGTGGTGCGGTCCTCCCACGCGCATGGCTATATCCGCTCGATCGACACCGCCGCGGCACGGCAGGCGACCGGCGTCGCCGCGGTTTGGACCTCTACCGATGTCGCCGATATTCCGCCAATCGATTTCCGGCTCACGCGCATCGAAGGGCTCGACCCCTATCGCCAGCCGATCCTCGCAACGGACCGGGTGCGCTACGTCGGAGAACCCGTCGCCGTCATTTTCGCCACTGATCCGTACACCGCCGAGGATGCCGCCGACCTGGTTGCGGTCCAGATCGACCCGCTGGCCGAAATCGTCAGCACGCACGTGTCGCCCGCCGCGTTCGACGACGCCGCGCATTCGACCGCAGTGGCGAGCGTCCGCAAGAGTTACGGCGACATCGACAAGGCTTTCGCCGCCGCTCACACAGTTATCGCGCTAGACCTTGAAATCGGGCGCCACAGCGGTACGCCGATGGAGACGCGCGGCGCCATCGCGCGCGTGACCCGCGACATCCTGGAAATGCACGGTGCCGCTAAGGTGCCGCACTGGAACCGCGACGCGCTGGCGCGGATGCTCGGCCGCGAGCCCTCGACCATGCATTTGCATGAAGGTCACGTCGGTGGCGGATTTGGCATCCGCGGCGAAATCTATCCGGAGGATGTCCTGGTTTGCCTCGCCGCGCTCCGCCTCGACCGCCCGATAAAATGGATCGAAGACCGGCGCGAGCATTTGATGGCGGCCAATCATTCCCGCCAGCAGCATTATCGCGTTCGCGCCGCCGTCGATGCCGACGGCCATCTGCTCGCCATCGACGGCGAGTTCTTTCACGATCAGGGCGCTTATGTCCGCACCCATGCGGCGACGGTGCCCGACCTCGCCGCCGCGATGCTGCCCGGCCCCTATCGCGTCGGCGCCTATCGCATGGTCGGCCACATCCGGCTCACCAACAAAACGCCGTGCGGCACCTATCGCGCGCCGGGACGGTTCGAAAGCACGTTCGTGCGCGAGCGGCTGATGGATGCCGTCGCGGCGCGGCTCAAGATCGATCCGATTGAGCTCCGCCGCCGCAATCTGATCGGCAAGGCCGAAATGCCGTACGTTCTCGGTTTCGACACGCTCGGCACCGAAATGACCTACGATTCCGGCGACTATGCCGGCCTTCTCGAAAAGGCGCTGGCGGCGTTTCGCTGGGATGAATTGCGAAAGGAATTGGCGCAGCGCCGCGGCGCCGGTGAAACGGTCGGTGCCGGGCTCGCCGCCTTTGTCGAGAAAAGCGGGCTCGGACCGTTCGACGGCGTGCGCGTGACGGTCGATACCAGTGGCGCAGTCGAACTCGTGACCGGCGCCGCTTCGGTGGGTCAGGGCGTCGAGACGGCGATGGCACAAATCTGCGCCGACGCGCTCGGTGTCGATTATCGGCGGATTCGCGTGATCCACGGCCAGACCGACCGCATCGCCTATGGCATGGGCGCGTTCGCTTCGCGCGTCACGGTGATGACCGGCGAGGCAACGCGCATCGCCGCGACCAAATTGCGCGACAAGGCGATTGCGGCCGCTGCCAGCCTTTTGCAAACCGCTCCCGATGCGCTCGACGTAGTCGACGGCAACGTCGTGCGAAAAAACACACCACAAGGTCCGTCGGTTTCGCTCGGCGATGTCGCCCGCGCGCTGGCACCCGCCGCCAAGCTTCTGGACGATACGACGCCAGGCCTTTCCGCCGAAGGCTGGTTCGAGTCGCACCACATGACTTACCCGTATGGCGTCCATGTCGCGGTCGTGCGCATCGATCGCGAAAGCGGCGCAGCCGTGATCGAGCGCTATTTTGTCGCTTACGATATCGGCAAAGCCGTCAATCCAATGCTGATCGAAGGGCAGATTGCCGGCGGCGTGGCGCAAGGTCTCGGCGGCGCGTTGTGGGAAGAATTCCGCTATGACGCCCGCGGCGAGCCGCTTTCGGTCAACTTCGCCGATTACCTGATGCCGACCGCGCGCGAAATCCCGCCGATCGTGACGCTGATTACCGAGGACGCCCCAAGTCCGCTTAATCCGCTCGGGCTGAAGGGCGCGGGTGAAGGCGGCGCCAACGCGGTCGGCGCCGCCGTCGCAGCGGCGATCGACGACGCGCTCGGCATGCCCGGTGCCGTGACACAGCTTCCGGTCACGCCGCAGCGCTTGCGCGAACTGATTAGACCGCGAAAAACAGGCTAACCGATATTTACTTGTTTTTCGCCGCCACAGCAGAGATGGCTTTGACTGCCTCGCCAAGAGCTGGCTTGGACGACGACAGGTCATCGGCGATGCTGGAGATCTTGGCCAACAGCGCCGCCTGATCCTCAGCGGGCAGATGAATTGCGCTGCCGCCCGAAGCGATCCAGACGTTACGCTGCTCGTCGAAGAACGTATCGACAAACGGGATGATATCGGTCGAGACCTTCGCGCCATCTTCGCGGACGATCTTCTGCAAGTCCGGCGGCAGCCCCTCCACCCACTTCTTGCTCAAAACAGCGATGGACGAGACGTAGGGCTGATCCGTCTCGGTCACGAACTTCGCCGCATCGATATAATGGAGTGTGGTGTATTGCGTCATGGTCGTCAGTGAGCCGTCGAGGGCACCCTGCTGAATTGCCGGCAACACGTCGGCAAGAGTCATTGCCACTGGCGAGCCGCCCATCCGCTTGATCAGTTCGAGTTGAAACGGCGAAGCCAGAACGCGGATTTTTAAGCCGGCGAAATCGGCCAGATGCTGGATCTGCTTTTTGGTGATGATCGACGATGGCCCGATCGGAAAAATCCCCGCGCCAATCAGACCTTTATTTGCTCCCAATCCGAGCACCAAGTCGCGAACCGCCGGATCCTGAATCGTCTTTTCATATTGTTGTCGGCTTGAGAACAGGCCGGGCGCGCTCAGCGCCTCATAACGTTCGTCAACGCCGACAAGGAATTCGGGCGGTCCGACCCAGCCCTGGATCGACGCAAACTGCGTGCCCTCGATCTGACGTGGAATTGCGCCAAGCTGGCTCGCCGGATAAAGCTCGACCTTGATCCGGCCGCCGGAATCCTTCTCCACCGCCGCAGCAAATCGCTGCATCCATTCGGTTTGGGTATCGTGGAGTGTTGCGGTACTCAATTTCATTGTGATGGGCGGAGTGCCCTGAGCTTCGGCCGGCGTTGCCAGCCCGGCGAGCATCAAAGCCGCTGCACAAACCACCCCGGTCGAAACGCCCCGCATTCCGCGCATAAATCTCTCCCTGTAGCCCGCGTGAGCATGCGCCAACGAGGCGCCACTGCTGTCATTCATAACGTTGCACGGTCATCAACCCCAGCATAGCGGTCGAATTGTCCCACGGTAAGCCGCATTTAGAACTCTGCGGCGATCAAGTGGGTCACCGTGGGCTCGCCATCGAGCTGGAATTTGCGTACGCATTCCTCGACCGCGCGATCGGCATTGGTGACACGCTCGTGCTGGCGCAGATGCTCCATCCAAGACGCCACGAGGAACGTCTCGACGATGCGTCCGGCCACCGCGGCATCCTCGAATACGCCCCACCGATAAGCACCGTCGCGACGGCGCTCAGGCTCGACCATGGCTATGGCGTCGAGGAACGCGGCGCGGTCTTCCGGTCGAATGCGATACTCGACCGTCACCAGGACCGGTCCGCGATCCTCGTCAATGGCCTCGACCGTGACCGGCGCCGGCCAGTGCATCGATGGCGTCAGGTCGGCGCCGGCCCCCGTGTGCAGCTTCCATGGCCAAGTCACGACTATGGCCAGACCCATGCCGGCCGCTGCGAGAAAATGCGCCGCAGAGAGGCCGACGATCGCAGCCACCTCGCCCCAGGCCGCGCTGCCGAGCGACAGGCAGCCGAAGAACACAGTCGTGTACAGCGCAAGCCCGCGCCCGCGCACCCAATCCGGCAATGCGATTTGTGCGGAAACACTGAGCGTCGCCAGCGCGGCGATCCAGGACGCTCCGGCAACGGCACTTGCCGCCAGCGCCAGGACGGGTTCGCGGGCCACGCCATAAAGGATCATAGCCACCGCCTGGCCGAGCGCGCCGAGCACCATCAACCGGTCCGGACCGAGCCGCGATTTCAACCACGGCAGCAGGAATGCGCCGCTCACCGCACCGGCACCGATGACGCCAAGCAGAATCCCGTAAAGCCCCGGCCCGCCGGCGATCTGCTGGCGCGCAACTAGCGGCAGCAACGCCCAATAGGCGCTAGCGAAAAGAAAAAATCCGGTCGCGCGCACCATGGTCGCGCGCAAATGCGGATTGTGCCTCGCATAGCGAAGTCCCGCCAGCATGGCATGCCCGAAGCGCTCTGACGGAAGCTGGGACGTCGCTGCCCCTGCACCGCGCCACCACAGCAACGCGCCGACCACGCCGAGATTGGAAATGGCATTGACCCAGAATGGGGCCGCGATGCCGAGTGCCGCTATCACTGCGCCGCCGATGGCCGGCCCGATCGCACGGGAAATATTCACGCCAACGCTGTTGGCGGCGATGCCGGCAGGCAAATCATCCCTCGGCACAAGGCGCGTCACGACCGCCTGCCAAGCCGGGATCGTCAATGCGCCGGCGGCGCCGATCAGAAACGTGAACAGAAGTAAATTGCCTGGAGTAGCGAGACCCAGCGATACCATCACTGCGTAGACCGCGGAGACCGCTGTCGTCAGCACCTCGACCACGATCAGATATTTGCGTTTGTCGAATATATCGGCAAGCGCGCCTGCCGGCAGCGCCAAGAGGAAAATCGGCAATGTGCTCGCCGCTTGCACCAGCGAGACGATCAGCGGATCGGGATTGAGGCTCGTCATGAGCCAACCCGACGCGGCGCTGTACATCCAGCCGCCGATATTGGACACCAATGTCGCCGTCCAGATGACCGCGAACGCCCTATGGCGAAACGGCGCCGCGAAGGACGTCGTTTTTGCCGGGACGATTGCTGCCGTGGTGCTCATGACAGGTTCCAGCACGCGCCGCGCCAAGCCGTCAATATGATGCGTCTTGCTGCCAGCACTCAAGTTCCATAACCGCAACAGCGCGCGCGGGATTCGGGTGGGTTTGCTGCGGTTACGAGATTACGATTGGCGAACCGCCGGAAGAAAACCGGCACTGGGCCATGAGGTTTTTCGTGCAAATAGCATCTCAGCAATTTCCGCCCCGGATGAAGGCCGCAGCTAACATCACGCCTGTTGTGCCGGAGCCGGCGGAAAGCCGCGTGGCGGCTTACGATTGGAACCCGATCGGAGCCGAGCTCGATACCCGCGGTTGCGCCGTCCTGCCAGGATTACTGTCTCCGGCCGAGTGCGAAGGGACCGCTGCGCTCTATCGGCACGAGGAGTATTTCCGCAGCCACATCCACATGGCGCGGCACGGCTTCGGCAAGGGCGAATACCGCTATTTCAAATATCCGCTGCCAGAATTGATCGACGGCCTGCGGACGGCGCTGTACGCGCGTGCCGCAACATTCGCCAACGCCTGGAACAAGCGGATGAAAATCGCAACACGCTATCCGAAGCAACACGCCGATTATTTGAAAGTCTGCCACAACGCCGGCCAGACGCGGCCGACGCCGCTTCTGCTCCAATATACCGCCGGCGATTTCAATTGCCTGCATCAAGACCTCTACGGCGAATTGGCTTTTCCGTTGCAGGTCACGGTCCTGCTGTCGCCACCGGAGAAGGATTTTACGGGAGGTGAATTTGTCCTGACCGAACAGCGGCCGCGAATGCAAAGCCGCGTCGAAGTCGTGCCGCTAGGGCAAGGCGATGCCGTGCTATTCGCTGTGCATAATCGGCCCGTGCAAGGCACCAAGGGCACTTACCGCGTCAATCTCCGCCATGGTGTCAGCCGAATTCGTTCCGGCAACCGGCATACGCTCGGCATCATCTTCCACGACGCGCGATAGCAGCTTCGGAGCTTCAATATCCGAGCGGCCAAAGATAGAAAGCGGTGGCCAAGATGCCGAGCGCGGTGCGAACAGCGTGCATGCGGGCCCATTTAATGATCAGCGCGCGCGAGTTTGCGCCGGCTGCGTTTTTGGCAATAGCGTTGAGCTGATCGTTGATCGGCTTGATCACGAGCAGCGTGAACGGCCAATTCGCCAGGATCAGCACAGCTCCTGCCAGCCAGCGCCGATCCTCCATCTGCCACGCCGCGATCAGGCCGAAAAGTCCCGAAAGCAAAGCCAGACTTGCCTGCATCTTGTACGCGCGTGCGTAACTGAGCTTCCATTGCATCAGCATGCTTGCATCGTCGAGCGTCAGGCGAACCGGCTGCTCGACCTCGTTGATGTAAAACGCGGCACCGGCAAACGCCGCGGCAAAGCCTAATGCCGTTGGGCCAGTCAACATGGCAAATCTCCCTGTCTCACGCCGGCGGCTTATGGGCGAGCCAGCGCCCGGCTTCAGCGGCGGAGAAAAATTCATCGAGTGCAGCGTTGAACACGTCAGGCTCCTCGGTGTTAACGTTGTGGCCAGAGCGCGGGATTACGAGCAGGCCGGCTGTCGGCGCCGTTCGCTTGAGGAACACGCTGCCGTCGAGGCAGGGCTCGTCCTCGTCTCCCGAAATGACCAGAAGCGGCACCGAATATTTTTTCAGATCGGCTTCCATATCCCACAGTGTCGGGCGTTTGGCCTGAAGCAT
Source organism: uncultured Alphaproteobacteria bacterium (assembly GCA_963813825.1). Lineage (GTDB taxonomy): Bacteria > Pseudomonadota > Alphaproteobacteria > Rhizobiales > Xanthobacteraceae > BOG-931. The sequence continues at coordinate 59,008 of CAWFBB010000012.1, read as the reverse complement.
CGCCATGGTGTGCGCGTGGCCTTGCGCCGAATGTTCGGACAGCATGCGGATGAATTCGGCATAGCCGCGCGGATCCTTATTCTTATGCGCCTGGCGCATCTGGCCGTCGCCGTAAATCGCGGCAGCCTCCGCCATGCCCTTTTCCGTGAACATCTTGGCGGTGTCCGCCGCGACCTTGCGCATCGCTTCACGCGCAGCCGGATCGGGCAGCGAGCCCCAGCCGCAGCCGGCCGCGGTCACCGACAGGCAACGCTCCGGATGACGGATGCCGACATGCAACGCCGTATAGGCGCCCATGGAATGGCCGACGACGTGCGCTTTCTTGATGCCGAGCGCATCCATCAGCGCAATGACATCGGAACGCGCGATATCCTGACCGTAGCGGGCGGGGTCGCCCGGCACATCGGACGGCGGATAGCCGCGCTGGCTGTAGGTGACGCACCGATGCAAACGCGAGAAGGCGCGCATCTGCGGTTCCCAGGTGCGGTAATCGCCGGCGAATTCATGCACGAAGACGACAGCCGTGCCGGTACCAGCCTCCTCGTAATAAAGATTGGTGCCGTCAGCGGTCTTGATCTTGGGCATGGCCCTCTCCGCAATCTCTAATGATGCAAGATACCGCGTGCAGCGTCGCCGAGCGCTTCGACCGGCGCATCGCCGGCGTCGAAGATGGCAAGGACACGGCATGGACAGGCCTCGAGGCCCTCGTAGCGCCACGGGAAAGCGCCGATGACGCAGCGCTTGCCGAGTACAAGGTCCAGATCACCGCCGAGATTCTCGGCATGCAGCAACCCTTCCTGAAACGCGTAATTGTGGAATGGAAACACGTCCTGCCGGACCTTCCGCCCCGAACGCTTATGCACGTATTCGAAGCTGCCGAAAAAATCAGCCGGCGACTTGCCCATGGCTTTCTCGAACTCGCGCGCGATGTCGGGACGCATGGTACGGATCGAGGTATTCATCGGGTGGTCGCACGAGCCGGTATCCATGCCGAACCATTTGATCTTTTTCTTCAGCATCCATTCCAGCGTGGCCAGTGTCGGGCCCGGGTGGTAGCAGAAATAGCGCACGAGATCCTGCTGACTCTGGCCTTCATAATATTTGTGCCAGCCAGTGTGCAGGATGAGGATGTCGCCGTCGCGGATTTCGGCGCCTGACTTTTCGATCATATCCGGCGTGATCGCCGACCAATCTGAGACTTGCGGCGACACATCGACCACCACACCGTGACTGACCAGATAATCGAGCGGCAGCGAAGCCATGTCGCCGGTGCGGCCGTCGGTCGCGTGCATGGCGCCGTCGAAATGGGTGCCGCTGTGCATCGATGTCTCGACGCGCTGGGCGACGATGCCAACCGTTTGCAGATTTTGCGCGTAATACATCTTGTTGCCGGCATAACCGACCCAGCCGGGGGTGTGAATGCTCATGGTGTGCGAGAGGTCGACAATCTTCATGGCAACAATCCATCCGCTTCTTTGCAATCCGGCATGGTACAGACATTGTGAGAGCACGGGCAAACGATCATCACGCATTCATCAGGCTACGCGGCCGCGCTCTCGATCTCGCAGATCTGCGTGACCCTTTCCGGCAGCGCTGCGCCGGTGAGATCGTACCCGGCGGTGTGCAGGACACCTCGCGCCGGACACATCGCTACGGCGAGCCGCGTATAAGGATTGAGGACCGGCTCCTTGATCCAGTCGAAGCGATCCTTTGTCACCGCTCCCGTCCACCCCGCAAGTGCCTCGCGGCGCGCCCGGCTATAGCTCGTGGCATCGTCGAAAGTGCTGGTCAGGAATCGGCGCGTGCCGATGCGGCCCTCCCAGCTCGGCCTCGCGGGCACCCAATCATTGGCGGCGCTGGTATCGTCCTCACGAGTCACGAAGGCATTTTCGGTCCGCTCGATCACACAGCGCTCGCTTGCGGCGATGCCGGCAAGCGTGAAAATCACAGGCCGTGCCACCGGCGTCGCCTCGAGCATGTGGCGCGCGGCGGCATAGTCGGCGCATAGTTCGAAGGTCCGGCGCAAAAGCTGGTCCGGCGGCATGTCGTTGACCTTCCAGACCGTGATCGCGTTCGCGGCAAGGTCATACGGGCGAAGCCAGCGATGCGAGGTGCGCCGCCACATCGGCGCCTGGTTGATGCAGGCGGCGAAACGGCCGGGCGCCATCGCGGTCAGCGCGCCGACATAGCCCGGCCAAGTGACGGTATAGAAATCGCCGCCCTCGCCGCGCATACGCGTTACCGCAACGTGGCGGCCGAGTCCGGTGAACGGCCAATCCAGCGTCCGGATGATCCATGGCGTGCCATCCGGCACGAAGGCGCGCGCGGTGCAGCCCCACTGATAGGATGCATTGAGCATCCAAATCCCTGAAAAATTCAGCTCGCTCGCGATCTGGGCGATTTCGGGGACATAAGGCGAGCGCGAATGCGTGAGCCAGCGCCGAGCGGTCCAATCGAGCGCCGGTATCAACGGCAATGCCGCGCGAGGAAAAAAGCGCAAGCAAGCGTCGCGCAAGGCGCGCGCCTCGACGGCGCTTTGCCTGGCGTGCCGCGGCGGGCCGCCGTCGCGGATATCGACAACAGGAATGACCGGAAGCACCTCGTTCATGATGCAAAATGCCGCTGCTTCAGACCTTCCGCACGATTCACGCACGAGTATAGTGACGCAAAAGGCAATCTCGCGACGACCCCAGGAAACACCAAGGAAACATGATGCAATTCCATCGCCGTGAAATGCTGAAACTCGCTGCGGCCACTGCTGCGCTCCCTGCTGTGTCCCGGCTGGCGCAGGCCGACACCTATCCGTCGCATCCGGTGCACGTCGTCGTGCCGCAGGCCGCCGCAAGCTCGACTGACATTCACGCCCGGCTGATCAGTCAGTGGCTGCAAGAGCATCTCGGCCAGCCGTTCGTCGTCGACGTGAAACCCGGAGCCGGCGGCAACGTCGGCACGGAATTTGTCGTCCACGCGGCGAACGACGGGTACACGCTGCTCACCGTCAATTCGCAGAACGCGATCAGCCCGGCGCTCTATCCCGAGCTCACCTTCAATTTCCTCAAAGACATTGTGCCGATCAGCCAGATCAGCCTGGCGCCGATGATCATGGAAGTAAATCCCTCGCTTCCAGTTCAAACGGTTCCGGAATTCATCGCCTATGCCAAAGCAAATCCCGGCAAGATCAATATGGCTTCGGCCGGCGTTGGCGGTCCGCAGCATCTCGCCGGAGAATTGTTCAAGGCGATGACCGGTCTCAACCTTGTTCATGTGCCCTATCGCGGTTCGACTCCGGCTATCACCGACATGCTGGCCGGCAACGTACAACTGATGTTCGACGTCACACCGACGGCGCTGCCGCAAGTCAAAGCGGGCAAGTTGCGCGCGCTGGCGGTCACGACAAAAGAGCGTATCCCCGCCCTGCCCGACTTGCCGTCGCTGTCCGACTTCCTGCCCGGCTACGAGGCTGAAGGCTGGCTCGGCATGGGTGCGCCGACCGGCACGCCGAAAGACATCATCGACACGCTCAACAAGCAGGTGAACGCCGCGCTTGCCGATGCGACCATCAAACAGCGCCTGTCCGACATCGGCGTCATTGTACGCGGCGGTTCGCCCGAAGACTTCGGCAAATTTTGCGCTTCCGAAACCGCGAAGTGGGGAAAAGTGATACGGGACGCCGGCATCAAGCCGGACTAAGATGCGGCAGGAGAAACCGGTCGGGAGGCCGAAATGTGTGAATTTTGCGCGACAGCGGCCAAGCGCTCGCTTATTGCGCGACGCGGCTTGTTGCAATTCGCGGCCGTCGCGGCCGCAGGCCTCGCCATCACGCCACACGCGCTTGCGGCGCCTATCAAGGCTCCGCCGAAGCCGGCAAACGTCCTGTCTCCCGACGCGGCGTTCGATCGATTGATGAAAGGCAATGGCCGTTATATCGAAGGCGTCAGCATGCGGCACGATTTCCGGCATGAACGTGAGGCGCTGAGCCAGGGCCAGAATCCATACGCGGCCGTGCTGAGTTGCGCCAATTCCCGGATTGCGCCGGAGTACTGCTTCGACGCAGCGCGCGGCGATCTCTTCGTCTGCCGTGTTGCGGGCAATTTCGCGACCGAAGAGATCATAGCAAGCCTCGAATATGGCGTTCAGGTGTTGAATACGCCGTTGATCATGGTCCTCGGCCACGATTCCTGCGGCGCCGTCGACGCCACCATCAAGTCGATCAAGGACGGCACAACGCTGCCCGGTCATTTGCCGTCTCTCGTGCATGCTCTGACGCCGGCGGTCCAGGCCGCACAAGGGCAGCCCGGCGACCTGCTCACGAACGCGATCCGCGGCAACGTCGCCATGACCGTGGACAAACTGAAGACCACTTCGCCGATCCTGAAATCATTCGTCGACGACAAGAAAATCCGCGTCGTAGGCGGCGTCTATAAACTCAGCACTGGACACGTCGAGCTTTTGACCTGACAGATCCTGCATGAATCACTCCGCCTTGATGCCGGCGGCTTTGATGATCGGCCACCACTTCTCGATCTCAGCTTTCTGCAATGCGCCGAGCGCCTGCGCCGTTTGCTGATCGGGCGGCGGCATGTCGAGCCCGAGATCGGCAAAGCGCTTTTTCAACGTAGGGTCGGCCATCGCCTTGACCGCAGCCGCGTTAAGTCTCGCGATGATCTCCTTCGGCGTGCCTGCCGGCGCCCACAATCCGTACCAGATATTGATGTAGAGGCCTTTCATTCCCTCCTCGTCGACCGTGGGAATATCCGGCAGCGACGGCAACCGGTTTTTGGCGGTGACTGCAAAGGCCTTGATCTGGCCGGCTTGCAGCTTCTGCGTTGCCTCCGATACCTGGTCGAACATCATGTCGATGCGCCCTGCCATCAGGTCGATCAGCGCCGGGTCGGTGCCGCGATAGGGCACGTATTGCAGATGCGTGCCGGCGAAGTTCTGGAAGTAGACGCCGGAAATGTGCGAACCGGAGCCGACGCCGGCGGTGCCGATCGTCGCGTTCGGATGATCTTTCAGCCACGCCACCAGCTCCCTCAGATTATTCGCCGGCATGCTCTTGCCGGTAACGATCAGCATCGGATTGCTCGGCAATAGCGCAATCGGCTCGAGATCCTTGAGCAGATCGTAAGGCAGCGCATAGATCGCGCCGTTGGCGACATGCGTGCTCCAGTGGCCGAGGCTCAGCGTGTAGCCGTCCGGCGCATGCATGCGCGACACGGCCGACACCGATCGTGCCCGCCGCACCGGTCACGTCCTCGACCACGACGTTCTGCCCAAGCGCTGGTCCCATGTACTGCGCCAGCAGGCGGCCGATGACGTCGGTCGGTCCACCGGCCGCGAACGGCACCACCATGGTGATCGGCCGCGACGGATAATCGTCCGCGGAGGCGACGACGGTAAAGCCAACAGAGGCCGACAACACGAGAGCGATAGACAAATGCTTTCTCATTTCACTCCTCGTATGCATCCAACCCGCTCATTCCCGCGCAAGCGGGAATCCAGTCTGGTTCCCCGCTTTCGCGGGGATGAGCGGGTCGCCAAAGACACTCACAGCGCGGCAAAATCGATCGGCTTGTGCCGATCAAGCGTCTTTTTAATGGGCGGCAACGGATATTTCAGCCCGGTCGCGCAGTTGAACAGGACCGCCCGCTCGGACTTTTTGACGCGGCCGTCGGCGAGACTCTGCTTGTAGGCCGCGTAAGTGGCCGCGCCCTCGGGACACATCAGGAACCCCTCCTCGCGCGCGACCTCTTCGAGCCCCGCCGCGATGGCTTCGTCGGACACCGCGATAGCAAAGCCGTTGCTCTCGCGCACCGCGCGCAAGATCAGAAAATCGCCGACGGCTTGCGGCACGCGAATGCCGGCCGCAATGGTGTGCGCATCTTCCCAGCGCGTCGCATGTTCGACACCTTGTTCGTAGGCGCGCACCATGGGCGCGCAGCCGGCCGCCTGCACCGCGACCATGCGCGGGCGCTTGTTGCCGATGAACCCGATTGCTTCCAGTTCGGCGAACGCCTTCCACATGCCGATCAGGCCGGTACCGCCGCCGGTCGGATAAAAAATGATATCCGGCACTTGCCAGCCAAGCTGTTCGGCAAGCTCCAGCCCCATCGTCTTCTTGCCTTCGATCCGGTACGGCTCCTTGAGCGTCGACGTGTCGAACCAGCCAACCTTGGCCTTGCCCTCGGCGACCAGCTTGCCGCAATCGTCGATCAGGCCGTTGACCCGATACACCGCCGCGCCTTGCAGGCCGATCTCGCTGACGTTCACCTCGGGCGTGTCTTCCGGACAAAAGATCGTGGTCTTGATCCCGCAGCGGCTCGCATAGGCGGCGAGCGCCGCGCCGGCGTTGCCATTGGTCGGCATCGCCATGTGTTTGATGCCGAAAGCCTTGGCCATGGATACCGCCATGACGAGGCCGCGCGCCTTGAACGAACCGGTCGGCAGGCGGCCTTCGTCTTTCACCAGCAACTCATCGCCGCCGAGCTTGGCCGCGATCTTCGGCAGCGACAACAACGGCGTCATCGTTTCGCCAAGGCTGACGATGTCCCGGGTGTGCCGCACCGGAAGCAGCTCGCGATAGCGCCAAAGGTCCGGCTCGCGGCGGGCAAGCGCATCCTTGCTCAGCGCTTTCTTGACACCGTCGAGATCATAACGGACCAGAAGCGGCTTGCCGGCACGGGACAGATTGTGAATTTCATCGGCAGCATACCGCTCGCCGGTCGCGGAACATTCGAGGTGGGTTACGAAAGTCGGACGTTCGGTCGTCAGGTTGTCATCGTATTGCAAGGCGGTCTCCGGCTTGGGACATCAGGACATCACAAACGCCACAGTGTAGCTCACCTCCCTGCACAATGTCCTTCATTTCGCCCCTCCCGAAGGGAGGATCAACAGCAAGCGATCTCGTTCTCGCGATGCACCCGCATCCGAGTTGTGCGTCACGGATGCAATGAAAAGCTACGAAGCGCTTCGCTCGCCGCACCGATCTTCGTCAGAGCATGCCGGCGGTGGTCACTGGCATCCTCACGATCAATGCTTTGAGCCACGAAATGTAAGCGTAAGAAGAAAAAGGAAAGCGGAACGCCGACAAACGCTGTTCACGAAAACCACCGCACCTTCCGGTGCGGCGCGCGCCTTGCAAGGCGCGCTCGCCTATCGGCGTTCCACCACGGCTCTCACCAGAGGGAGTCATCGTCCCAAAGGCTCATCCCGGGCCAGGCTTCGTGCGGAGAGCGCCACGGGGCGGGTTCGCCGCCGACGCGTCGCCGCACTCCCAGCGAGCACCTCGCGCGCCGGTCATAGTGCCGGCAGGCATGATGCCCGAGACGCCCGGGAGCGGAAGTGACGAGCCGCCGCCCGCGGGCACCGCATCCCGCTCCGATCAACCAGGGTCACCGGCTGATGTCCTTCACGCCGAACGGGATTGAATGCCAGAAACACGCCGCGGCAAGTGATGTCAAAAGATTCGTTCGGCGTGAGCCTCGCCATTCCCGCAAGTCTTTGACAGACATGAATTTGTTATTCGCAAAATCATTTTCAAACAATCGTGACGCAGCAGCATGCGATACATCGAATCATTTTCACTCGCCTGGAAAAGATTCGTATCGGCATCTCACCTGTCATCATCCGCGAAAGCGGATAATGCCGGACGATGGCGTCTCACAGCCCCAAATAGGCCTTGCGGATCTCCGGCTTGGCCGACAGCTCCGCCGGCAGGCCTTCCATGAAATTCCGGCCTTCGGCGACGACATAGGCATAGTCGGAGAGCGCCAGGGCGAGATGCACGTTCTGCTCGACCAGGAGAATCGTGAGACCCGCCTCCTTCAGCCGCTTCAACGTCGCCAGCAATTGATAGACCACGACCGGCGCCAGACCGAGCGACAACTCGTCGATGATCAGGATGTCGGGATCGGACATCAGGCCGCGGGCGATCGCCACCATCTGCTGCTCGCCGCCGGACAGCGTGCCGGCGATCTGGCGCTGACGTTCCGCGAGCCGCGGAAACAGGCTGAACACCTGATCGCGCCGCTCGGCGAATTTGCGCGCCGCGCGCTTGGAGAACGCGCCCATTTCGAGATTTTCGGCGACGCTCATGGAGCTGAACAATTGCCGGCCCTCCGGCACCAGTGCGACACCCCGCTCCGCCTTGCTGTGGGTGGCGAGCCGCGTCACGTCCTGACCTTCGAGCATGACGCGGCCGCGCCAGGGCGCAATCGTACCCACGACTGCGCGCAGCGCCGTGGTCTTGCCGGCGCCGTTGGCGCCGACGATCGCGGTGAGATGACCGCGCCGGGCCTTCAGCGACAAGCCCCACAGCACCTGCACCTCGCCGTAGCCAGCTTCGAGCGCTTCCACCTCGAGCAGCACGTCGGCCATGCTACGCGTTCCGTTCCAGCTCGGCGGCGAGCTTGGGATCGCCGAGATAAGCTTCGATGACCTGCGGATGCTGCGCGACTTCGGCCGGCAGGCCCTCGGCGAGTTTTTCGCCGAAATTGAGCACCACGATGCGGTCCGAGAGACTCATGATCGCCTGCATCAGATGCTCGATGATGAGGATCGAGATGCCGCGGTCGCGGATGCGGCGGACAACGCCGATCATGTGCTCGACCTCGGTAGGATTGAGGCCGGCCAGCACTTCATCGAGCAACAACAGCTTCGGCCGCGCCGCGAGCGCACGCGCGAGTTCGAGCCGCTTCTTGCCGGCAATCGTCAGATGCAGCGCCAGCATGTCGATCCGGTCTTCGAGCCCGGTCACTGCAATTGCCTCGCGGGCCGCCTCTTGCGCCCGCGACAGCGGCAGGTTCTCGCGGCCGAAACAGGCGCCCACCATGCAGTTGTCCAGCACCGTCATGTTGGTCAGCGGCTGCACGATCTGGTGAGTGCGGGCCACGCCCTGCCGGGCAACGTCGGACGGCTTGAAACCCGTGACGTCGGTGCCGGCAAAGACAATGCGGCCTTTGTCCGGTACGAACACGCCGTTGATCAAGTTGAACAAGGTCGACTTACCGGCGCCGTTCGGTCCGATCAGGCCGAGGATTTCGCCCTCGTTCATGACGAAGCTCAGGTCGCGCACCGCCTGCAAGCCGCCGAAGCGCTTGCTGACGTGATCAAGCTCCAGGATCGGCGTCATTCCAGCACCTTCTGCAGGCGCGGAAAGCGACTGTAGATGAATCCCATCAGGCCCGACGGGAAGAACAGCACGATGAGGAGAAGAAGCGTGCCGGCGATCGTCAGCTGGAAATTCGCAAACGTCGACGACGTCAGGAGATAGCCGCGCACTTCCTCGTAGAGATAGGCGCCGAGTGCCACGCCGGTGACCGTGCCCTGGCCGCCCAGCATGCAGATGACGATTGCTTCCGTCGACAGCGTCAGGTCGAACGCATCCGACGGCTGGATGAATGCGCTCTTAAAAAAATAAAGCCCGCCGGTGATGGCGGGCAGGAACGCCGACGCACTGTAGGCCCAGGCTTTATAGCGCGAGGTCGGCACGCCGAGGATGGCGGCGGCATCCTCATTCTGGCCGATCGCGAGCAGGCCTAAGCCGAACTTCGAGGTCTTGATCGCGTAGCTCAGATAAAGTGACGCGCCCATTGCCGCGACCAGGCCAAAATAGATCACCCACAGCGCCTGGCGGGGGCCGCCCAGCGGCTGGAATACTTCCGGCGAGATATAGATGCCGGACGATCCGCCCCATGGGGTGAAATTCTCGACGAACGCCTGGACGCCCTCGACGATGCCGATGGTCGACAGCGCGAAGAACGCGCCGCGCAGCCGCAAAATCCCGAGACCGAAAATCAGCGCCAGCGCACTCACGCCAACTCCCGCGGCCGCAAGACTTGCGGCCAGCGGCCAGCCATGGGCGTCGACGAGCCAGATGCAGATATAGCCGCCCAGCCCGAAGAAGACGATGCTGCCGAAATTGATATAGCCGGTGTAACCGAGCATCAGATTGAGGTTACTGGCGAGCGTGATGTAGACGCAGGCGAGCGCTAGGCTTTCGCGCAGCTCGACGTCATTGCCGATCGCCGGCAGCGCCACGAAGGCGGCGATGACGAGCGCAATGATCCAGAAGAACGGCCGCCGCAGCATCTAGAGCGCTCCGCGCCGCGACGCGAAGATGCCGCCGGGAAACGCAATCAGCACCAGGACGAACAGCACGAATTCGATCACCAGCGTCCAGCTCACCGGCACGAACGGCGTGACTGCGCCTTCAAGCAGCCCGAGAGCGACGCCGCCCATAAGCGCACCGACCGGATTGCCGAAGCCGCCGAGCACGGTGACGATGAAGCCTTTGAGCTGATAACTGTCGCCGGAGAGAATGGTGAAGGGAAACAGCGTGCCGATCAGCACGCCAGATACGCCGGCAAGCGCCACACCGGTGCCGACCGCGATGGCCAAGAGCCGCGTCGTCGGAATGCCGACCAGTTCCGCCGCTTCACGGTTGTTGGCGACGGCGCGCAACGCCTTGCCGGTGCGCGTGTAGTGCAGGAACAGGTAAAGCGCACCGGCGATCACCGCCGCCAGCACGGCGGCGAGAATATGCGCGCCGGGAAACGTGTAACGCCCAAGCGTGATGCCCGGCAGCGATACATCGACATTGAACAGGGCGGTTCCCCAAACCGCGGTGCCGATGCCGATCAGGATGAGATTGATCGAGAAGGTCGAGAGCAGGCTCATCAGCGGCGGCCGCCCGACCATGCGGTGGATTGCGATCCAGTAAAGCGCGACGCCGACAAAAAAACCGGCCACCAGGACCGGCGCCAACGTGACGTAAGGCGACACGCCGAGCGTCGTCGTCAGCAGATAGAGACCCAACATGCCGGCGACGATCATCGTGCCATGGGTCAGATTGATGACGTCCATGACGCCCCAGATCAGGGTGAGCCCCATGGCCGCAAGCCCATAGACCAGGCCGACCAGCAGGCCGTCGATGATTGAAGCAAGGACGCCGAGCATTTGCGATATCGGGACGCGAGGCCCGCGGCTTAGCCGCCGGCCTTGCTTTGCTACTGGCTAGCCGAGATCGGATAGACAAGATCGGCGGACTTCGCCGCCTCGGGCCAGACGACCTGGCGGCCGAGCTTGCCGTTCATGCTCTGCCACTGCGCCAGCACCATGTCGTGCGCAGCCTGCAAGCCGTGATGTCCGGAATCGGTCATGAACTTGACGTGGCCGAAGAAGGTCGTGACGTCGGTCGCGTTGAGCGCCGCCGTCACCTTTTCCGGATCAATCGAGCCGGCCTGCTCGATGGCGTGCTGCAGGACGACGCCGCTGGTGTAGCCGGACGCCGAATGATAGTCCGGCTTAGCGTTGAACTTCGCGGTGAAAGCCTTGACGAATTCCGCCGTCGTCGGTCCGAACTGCGGCGTGTAGTTGACCTGGACCTCCCATTGCGACGGCACGGTCACGCCCATGGCGGAGGCGCCGAGTTCGCCGAACTTGTCGTCGGCCGGTGCCACCAGGATCGAAATAAATTTCATGTTGGCTTTTTGATCGTGCATCTGGCGGGCCAGCGTGGCGCCGTCCGAATAGTGGCCGCCGCCCATGAAGGCGTCGGCGTTCGACGAGATGATCTTGGTGACGATCGGGCCGAAGTCCGTGGTTGAGGGCGCGTAGGATTCATTCATCACCACGTCGAGACCGGCGGCCTTCGCCTGCTCCGCCGCCGCGGCCAGCACCGCCTTGGAGAACGGATCGTCGGAATAGACCATCGCGATCTTGGCGTGCGGGTCGTTCTGCTTGAGCGCTCCGACCGCGCCCGAGAGGTAATGACTGGCAGAGGTGATCACCATGAACAGATATTTGTTGCCAAGCTCGAACGGCTTCTCCTCGGCGCCGCCGCTATCGATCATGATCTTGCCGTACTGCTCGGAGATCACGGTCGCTGGCGCGGTCAGGCCGGACGAATACGGGCTGAACAGAAAATCGGCTTTATCCTGGATGATCAGCCGCGTGTAGAGCTGCTGGACGCGGCCGCCGACCGACTGGTCGTCATAGGTGACGAATTTGACCTTGTAGCTCTTGCCGCCGACCTTGATGCCGCCGGCGGCATTGACCTCGTCGCGCCAGTATTCGTAGCCGCGCTGCTGGCCTAATGAATTGACATTGAGCGGACCGGTCTGCGAATCCGTGAATCCGACGGTGATAGTGTCCTCTGCAAATGCCGGCGCGGCGATAAATGTCGCTGCGGCAGCAATGAGACAAATGCGTTTCATGGCGTCCTCCCTTCACACGCTGGAGCGGTGCTTGGCGTAGCTGCTCTTTCCCCTCTGGCGGAAGCTTGAGCACTCGCCGATCAGCTCAGAAGATCGCATAGGCCCTTGATAAAAGCCATTCAGACTGATTGCCGCAGCCGCTTCAGCCGCGGGCGGTCCAAAGCCGACATCGCCCGCTCGACCCTCACTGGGGCTTGTTGTAATTTCGTTTCATGGCAAAGAGCGAAGTTGATCGTTACCTGGCTTCATTGGAGCAGCCAAAACGCGCGACGTTGAAAGCACTGCGACGAACAATCCTCGATATTCTCCCGGAGGCAGAGGAGTGCATTTCCTACGGATTGCCGGCCTTCAGGGTCCAGGGGAAAGTGATCGCGGGATTTGCAGCCTTCAAGAACCACCTCAGCTATTTGCCGCACAGTGGTTCCGTCTTTCCTGAGTGCGAGGGGAAACTCTCGCAATACAAAACGTCGAAAGGCGCCCTTCAGTTTCCCATCGATACGCCCTTGCCCAAGGCCCTGGTGAAAAGACTGATTGCGATACGAAAGAGACAAGCACTCGGCCCAACAGGTAAGATCGCAATAGGCACAGTTGGTGTGTTTGCACAGACGCCAAAACTCGTCAGTTTTGCTGTGGTGCAGCCGGCTCTTGTCCGATGTGATAGAGTATCGTCCTCGGGCTCAGAGGGACACTCATGAGACGGCGGGAATTCATCACGCTTATTGGAGGACCGGCGACATCGTGGCCGCTCGCGGCGCGCGCGCAACCGGAGCGAAGCCGATGATCGGCTTTCTGAACAGCGCGGAAGCGAGTCAAATTGCGCCGCTGCACGCGAGCGTTTCGCGTTGAGCTTACGCGACGGCTGGCTTTGTGAGATGGCAGCAATCGTCGCGATCGAACTACGCTCGGGCTCAGATGGAGTCGGACCGTTGCCGGCGCTGAGCAGCCGAACTCGTCAGACTGAACCCGGCGGATCATTGTGGCCAATGCCAATGCGGCGACTTCTTGCCCACACCAGTGCAGACGAAGCACAATTCCAATTGTGTTCGTCAGTCGGCATCCGATCCGGTCAGAGCGGCCTCGTCGCCAGTCTCAACGCGGCCGGGCGGCAACATCTCACAGGCATCGCGTTCTTCACCGCCAGACTGGGCCGTAAGCGACTGGAGCTGTTGGAGCAGCTCGCTCCGCACACCGAAAAAATCGGCGCTGCTTGCTTGACGCCAACAATCCGATTTTGGCGATTAGTTGCTCGATGCCGACGCGGTCGGCGAGCAGCATGGTCGCCAACTTGAAATAGCAAGGTGCAAAGCGACGTGACTTCGACCCACGCTCACGCACGAGATTGGAAGGCGGGCGCACGGGCGCTTCTTGGCGGCAATAGTCCGTTCTTTACGGGTCAGCGCCAAAGAATCATCGCGCTTGCCGCCAGTCGCGCACTGCCGGCATGCTACACGCAGCGCGAATATGTCGCTGTCGGCGGATTGATGAGTTACGGCGCCAGTGTCACCGCCGAGTTTCGTCATGTCGGCATTTACACCGCTCGAATCCTCAAAGGTGCAAGAGCGGCCGATCTACCGGTCGATCAGGCAACAAGATCTGAGTTCCTCATCAACCTCAAGACCGCCGGGGCGCTCGGCATCAGCGTGCCGCCTTAGCTGCTCGCCCTCGCCGACGAAGTGATCGAATAGCATATCATTGCTGCGGTTGCTCACGGCAGCTTTTTGGCCCATCGCGTCATTTCTCCGCGGCGCGGCAATCCGGTCGCTTTTGGATGATGTGGCATCTTATAGGATGGTAAAACATTCACTCCGCGATGACCGGTAACAGCACGTGCGAGGGATGCTTGCGGTCGTGAAAGACCTTGTGCAGCACCGTTTTGCTCGAGCAGATGTGGTAGGGCACATATTCGGCGTTCGTTGCACCGGCAACGCCGGTGGGCAGATCGAGGCTGGTGATGTCGAGGCAGATGCGGTGGCCTTGGCGGAACAGGTTGGCGGTCGCCATCACCTCGATCTGATATTCCTCGATGGCTCCGGGCGTGACCGGCTTTTGCGCCTGCCGCGTCAGCGGATGCCACGGCCACCATGGCTTTGAACGTTTCGGATCGGTCGCCCGGTGCGAGGCTTTCAGCCAGCCGCGGGTGACTTCGCGCTCGTGCAGATTTTTCGGTACTTCGCGCTCGCCTTCGCGCACGCTCATCACCGACACATCGGGCCCGACATCCTTGAGGATGACGATCCAGTTGGTGTCGTCCTGATCGATCGCGGCGTAAAGCGTGACGACGATCGGTCCGGCCACCAGCACGTCGTGCGGCAACGGATCGGTCATGTAGCGCAGGCGCTGGATCGCGGTGGTCTGCGACGGCGGCATCTGCACGAACGAATCCGGCGCTTGAGTTTCGGTCACGCTTGACGCTGCCGGCGTGTCGGGCGTCAGCCGCTCCCAGCTCGTCAGAAAAAGCTTGGTCCATTGCGTTTGCGGTAGCGGCCAGTCGCTGGCGGTGCGCCACTCGTTCGCGCCCATGACCCAGAACCGCACCGGCGGCTCGTCCATGACGCCGGTGTCGAGGCCTTTGAGCCAGTGATCGTGCCAGCGCAACACCTCGCCGTGGAAGGTGTGATAGGGCCGCTCGACATGCGCCGGGCCGGCGAGCAAGAGCTTCTTCGGCGCCGCGATGTTGCTGTACCAATGCTGGCAGCCGTTGAGATGCGTCTTGTAGGTGTAGCCGTACCATCCGGACCCGGTATAGGTCGGCACCTTGATATCGGCGAATTCCGCTTCGCTCTTTTTCACCGCCGCTTCGGAGTTCGAACGGCTCGACCAGCACATTATAGTACGGCGGCATGTGCTGGCCTTTTTGCGCGATCAGATTGTAGACGTGCGGATACATTTTATAGTCGGGATTATCCATCGCCTCGCGCCACATCTTTTCGCGCTCAGGCGGCAACGGCCCGGGCGGCCCTTTGTGCTGGTGCATCGCCGAGAAATGGCCGACCAGATAACGGAACAGATGGATGACGCCGCCGGGATACTCGTCGCGGAAGCCGCCGAGCTCGCCATAGGCGCCGCGCGAGTCGAACGGGAAGATCGCTTTGAGATGCGGCGGCTGCTTTTTGGCGACCGCGAGCTGCTCGGCGCCGAAACCGGAAATGCCGACCATGCCGACATTGCCGTCGCACCAGGGCTGCACCGCGATCCACTCGATCAGATCGTAGCAATCCCACTCGCGCGACCCGCCGCCTTCGGATTTGCCGACGCCACGCGGCGAGCCGATGACGTGAACGTAACCGCGCGACACGAAGAATTTGGTATCGCCGGCCTCCATCGGCCCGGTCCATAGCGGCGACCATGCCGGCTGCGGCGGTAATGCGGCCGCCATATCGGGGCCCTGGAAATCCTTATTGTAGATGGCAAAGGCGAGCAGCGCCGGGAATTTTCCGGGCGCGTCGGGACGATACACATCGACGCAGATTTTGACGCCGTCGCGCATCGGCACCATGACATCCATGTCGCGCGCGATGGTGGAGAAAGTCGGCTCGCGGTCGTAATTCGAGCCGGGATTCTCGGCCGATTGCAGCAACGGACGCGACGACGGAACGCTCACTGTTTCTCTCCCCTACCGGCAACGCATGGCTTCAGCGCTTTGGCTTTTTAGTCCTTGGCAAACGCGCGGCATCATCGTTTATTGCGGCCCTGTTTTACAAGAGACGGGAGAGACGCAATGGAGATGAAATCGACACGCCGGATCGTGACCGGCCATGACGCCAGCGGCAAAGCGGTCGTGCTGGTGGATGCGCCGGTGAAAGCCGTCCAGCGCAGCGCCGGCGGCAACGGCATGAGCCTGTTATGGGTCACATCCGAGGCGCCCGTCGATATGTCCGGCAGCGAGGACCGCGCCAAGACGCCGGTGAAAGTGCCGCCGCCCGACAACGGCACCATTTTCCGCATCGTCGATTTTGCACCGACCCCGACCGGCGGCTACGGCGCCCACGACCATAACGAGATCCTGCGCAACATGGGCATCGATCCGGCGACGCAGGGTTATGGGCGGCACGAAAACACCCACCGCACGCGCACCATCGACTACGCCATCATCCTCGAAGGCGAAATCGACATGCTGCTCGACGACACCGAGGTTCACTGCAAGGCCGGCGATGTGCTGGTGCAGCAGGGCACCAATCACGCCTGGGTCAACAATTCGGGCAAGCCGTGCCGTATCGCCTTCATCCTCATCGACGGCAAGACACCGCCGGCATGGAAGCAGGGCTGGAAGAAGTAGCGTCGTCATTGCGAGAAGCGCTAGCGAGGAAGCAATCCAGGGGCCGCTTCCATTGAGCGCTGGATTGCTTCGCGGAGCTTGTCATCGGGACACGCGACTTCGCGCGGTCCCGTTGGCTCGCAATGACGAATGTAGCGCGCTATCCCGCCGTAACGTCGACCTGCACCTCGCCATCGAGCACACGCCTGGCGGTCGGCAGGTCGACTTCGTGCTCCCACGTGCCGATGACGACCGTGGCGACGCAATTGCCGATCAGGTTGCCGAGAGCGCGGGCGATGCCGATGAACCAATCGACCGACAGGACGAGAACGAGCCCGATCGCCGGCACTGTCGGCACCGCGTTGAGCGTCGCCAGCAAAATTACGATCGCCGATCCCGGGATGCCGTGCGCGCCTTTGGACGTCACCAGCGACACCGCCAGCACCAGCAGCAGATCGCCGAGCGACAGCGGCGTATTGGTCGCCTGAGCGATAAACACCACGGCGAGCGTGAGATAAATCGAGAAAGCGTCGAGGTTGAACGAATAGCCGGTCGGAATGACGAGGCCGACCACGGAATCCTTCACCCCCATGCGCTCGAGCTTGCGCATGATTTGCGGTAGCACTGCGTCGGATGACGCGGTGGCCAGCACGATGGTCAGTTCTTCGCGGAAATAGCCGAGGAACTTGAAAATGTTCAGGCCGGCCACGGCGCGCAACACGCCGCCGAGCACGACAACCACGAACAAGACGACGCAGACGTAGAAAATGAACACCAACGAAACAAGCTGCTTGAGCGATCCGACACCGTATTTGCCGACCGTAAAAGCAACCGCGCCAAGAACGCCGAGCGGCGCCACGCGCACGATCAGTCCCATGAGCCTGAACAGCACCTTCGACACCGCTTCGACCAGCGAGGTCACCTGCTGTGCGGGCTCGCCGACCAGTGCCAACGCAATGCCGAACAGGATGGCGAAGAACAGCACCTGAAGGACATCGTTGCGGGACAGCGCGTCGATCGACGTCGTCGGGATAATGTTGAGGATGAATGTTCCGACGCCGGCGCCTTGCAAATTTTTCGCGTGGTCGGCGTAATTGCTCAGCGCTTTGGGATCGAGCGTCGCCGGATTGATGTTCATGCCGTGGCCCGGCGCGAACAGAAACGCCAGCACGAGTCCGACCGCGAGCGCGACGGTGGTCATGACTTCGAAATAGACCAGCGCTTTGAGACCGACCCGACCGACTTTCTTCAGGTCGCCGGCGCCGGCGATGCCGTGCACCACAACGCAAAACACGATCGGTGCGACGATCATCTGGATGAGCTTGAGGAAGGCGTCGCTGAGGATCTTGAGTGATACCGCGAAATCCGGCGCAGCGACGCCCAGAACAATGCCGAGAACGAGCGCTACCAGGACCTGGACGAATAGCGAGCTGTAGAGAGGAGTGCGTCCGCTGAGCGGCGGCACGGCGATTGCGGCAGTGGACATTCGGCACTCCCCATTATTTGCCTGAAAATTAAGCAAATAACGTGCCATGGATGTTGCTAGCGGCAGCGCTACCAAACTCGCTAAATCGGCCATTTTGCGCTGCGATACCGCCTCATCGTGGCGGCCGGCGCCGCGAAGCGGACACGTCAAGAATCAAGAATAATGAATTATTCCGCCGCTTCCCGGTGCACCTGAAGTAACGGCTGGATGCGGGCGCGCTCGCCCGCCATCGCGATCAGCACGTGATTTTCCGGCACCGCTATCCACTTCTTGTGGTCGTCATCGAGCGGTTCTGAGACGACCAAAATACTGTCGGCAGTTTCCCGGTAGTACAGCGTGTTGGCCTTATCGTTCACCGAATAGCGGAACGCGTAAAGGTCTTTGCCGTTCGCGAGCGCCGCGGTGAATCGCAAACGGTCGCCCGGCTTGTTCTGATTGACCATGTCGGTGAGTGTGGCGAGCGTGCGCTCAGTCGCCGCCAGCGGATGCTCGATGCCGGCGCCCATGATGGCGAGGAAGATCGCCTCCGAGTTGGTGGTGCCGACGCGCGATGGATAACGGTCGTCGGAAATAAGATTCTCGACCCTGCGGCGCAGCCGGCTCCAGTTGCCGACAAAGCCGTTGTGCATGAACATCCAGGTGCCGCTTGCGAACGGATGGCAATTGGCCCGGGTGATCGAGGTGCCGGTCGCGGCGCGGACATGGGCGAAAAAAAGCCGCGACTGCAAATGGCGGCACAGATAACGCAGGTTTTCGTCCGACCAGGCCGGCCTGATCTCACGATAAAGCCCCGGCTCCGGGTGGTTGCCGTACCAGCCAAGCCCGAAACCATCGCCGTTGACGCTGGCGGTAGCCTCAAGCGCGTGAATGCTCTGGGAAATCAGCGAATGAGCGGGCTCGGTCACATAGTGCTCGAGGGCCGTCATTTCTCCGCGATATGCAATCCAGCGGCACATGCCAGGGCCTAAAATGTCATGCCACTAATGTGGCATCACGAATCCACCGCGTCACCTTATGTAGTGCAATATCGGCCCCTTCGTGTTCATTTTCCGTAAAAACCCGCAACTGGGCATCGGCCGAGGTGCCTTCGGCAGCGATGATCCGGCAATGGTCGAGTTCCGCGGCGCAGCCAAGAACCTCGGCATCGGCGGCCACCAACTGCAAAATCCCGCTCAGAAAGTCGCCGATGGCAACCCCTCCCGATCTGGTCACGAAGCTACCCTGCACGCCATACCGTTGCGCGCGCCATTTGTTCTCGACGGCAATGGCCCGGTCGACCACGTCGATCCCCGCGTTGTGCTCCGGATGGCCATACAAGAACCGGGCCAATGAACGGTACAGCGACGCGAGCGCGAGCGAATCGTCAAGCCGCGTGCAGCAGTCCGGGGCCCGCAGCTCCAGCGTCGGATATTTCAGGGAAGGCCTGACCGACCACCACAGATGGCTTGCGTCCGCCATCGCTCCCGGAGAGCACCATGGCGTCAACAAAGGCATCATATTCGGCGTTGCTGCGGAACAACTCGGGAAGTCCGGTGCGGGGCAATTCATCGTAAGCCGCCAAGCGGTATCCCTTCAGCCCGGTGGCGCGGCCTTGCCAAAACGGCGACGAGGCCGACAGCGCGATGAACAGCGGCAGGTATGGCAGCATCCGCGTCATCACATCGACGCGGCGGGTGGGATCGGGAAATTCGACATGCACGTGCATGCCGCACAGCATGTTGCGCTGCCCGATCATCTGCAGCGCATCCATGACCTGTGCGTAGCGGTCTTTCGGCGACTGCACTGCTTCTTTCCAGTACGCGGTCGGATGGGTGCCGCAGGCCAAAATCGACAGGCCGTGTTCTGCCGCTGCGCCGGCAGCATTCTGACGCAGCCGAAGAAGCTCGCGCCGTGCATCGCCGGCGCGGATGTGCGGCTCGGTCGCAACCTCGATTTGCGCCTGCAGGAACTCGCGTCCGATGCTTCCGGCAACGCCAAAATTGGCGCGCCGGAAAAGTGCATCCGGCGTCTCCGGCGGCACCAGCAGCGTGTGCGCATCGCTCAGAAAATATTCTTCCTCGATGCCGAACTGGAACATATCGTCCGGCGCGAAGGCACGTTCGGCCTGTCCCTCGGGGACGAGGGTACGAACCAGAAATCGCCGCGCTGACGGATCGAACCTGAATTCCATCGTTCAAATTCCCTGTGATTGCAGCCAACTCTCCAGAAGCGCAACTTGCCAAAGCTTGGAGTGCCCCTTTGGCGTCAGTTCGCCTTCGGGATTTGCCAGAAGCCGGTCGATATAGCTTCTGTTGAACAGTCCGCGCTGCCGCGCCGCCGGCGCATCGAGCGCGCTGCGGACGAAATCGTAATAGGGACCGCGCAGATATTTGAGCGCCGGCACCGGGAAGTATCCCTTCGGCCGGTCGATGATTTCGTCCGGAACGAGACCGCGCGAGGCTTCCTTGAGGATATATTTGCCGCCGTCGCGCACCTTCAGCTCGGCCGGAATGCGCGCCGCCAGTTCGACCACGTCGTGATCGAGGAACGGAACGCGGGTCTCGAGACCCCAAGCCATGGCCATGTTGTCGACGCGCTTCACCGGATCGTCGACCATCATGATCTGGGCGTCGAGTTGCAACGTCTTGTCGATGGGGGTCGCGCTGCGGCAATTGCGGAAGAAATCGTCGACGAATTCGCGGCTGTAATCGCCGTTCATCAGTTCTGGCGTGAGCACCTGTGCCATCTCGTCGTGCTCGCGATCGAAATAGACCCGCGCATAATCCGCGGTCGGATCGTTCGAGCGCATCAGTGTCGGGTACCAGTGATAGCCGCCGAAAATCTCGTCGGCGCCCTGCCCGCTCTGCGCGACCTTGACGTGCTTGGCGACCTCCTGCGACAGCAAATAGAAGCCGACGGCGTCGTGGCTCATCATCGGCTCCGACATCGCCTCGATGGTGCCGGGCAACGCATGGATGACGCGTGATGTGTCGACACTCAGACGGTGATGCTCGGTGACAAAGCGGCGTGCGACGAGATCCGAATAGTAGAATTCGTCGCCCTTCACATCGCCGACGGTTTCAAAGCCGACCGAGAACGTCTTCAGGTCCTTCTGTCCCAGCTCGGCGAGAAGAGCGACGAGGATCGAACTATCGAGGCCGCCGGAGAGCAGGACGCCGACCGGCACGTCGGCAACGCGGCGCCTGTCCACGGCCTTGCTCATAGCCGCATGGATCGCCTCGCGCCAATCCGCCTCGGTCAAGGCGCGATCGTCCGACCGCTGGCCGACCTCGAGTTGCCAATAGGTTTCCTCGCGCCGCTTGCCGTCAGGCTCGATGATGCAGAGCGTGCCCGCCGGCAGCTTGCGGACCCCTTTGATGATCGTCATCGGCGCCGGCACGACGGCGTGCAGGCTCATGTAGTGATGCAGCGCTGCCGGATCGATCGAAGTATCGACGCCGCCCGCCGCGAGCAGCGCCGGCAGCGTAGAGGCGAAGCGAAAAGACCCTGGCTGTTCGGAATAGTACAGCGGCTTGATACCGAGCCGATCACGGGCCAGCACCACGCGCCCGGAATTACGTTCCCAAATCGCGAACGCAAACATGCCGTAAAAGCGCTCGACGCAGCGCGGACCCCACGCCGCATAGGCTTTGAGGATGACTTCGGTATCGCCTTGGGAAAAGAACCTGTACCCCTTCGCCGAAAGCTCGTTGCGTAACTCGCGGTAATTGTAGATGCAGCCATTGAAGACGATCGCCAGACCAAGTTGCGGGTCGACCATCGGTTGTTGCGAGGCGGAAGCAAGATCGATGATGCTGAGCCGGCGGTGGCCGAATGCCACGCGGTCCTGCATAAAGGCACCGCCCGCATCGGGCCCGCGCGGCCGCATGCGCTCGACCATTGCTGCAATGCAATGACCCGCAGCGTCGCCATTGAAGGTCAACTCACCGCAAATACCGCACATCGTTTTATCCGGGAGGTGGCCCCACGCGCGGCGCGTTAGTTATGCGCCGTACGTGACAACGTTTTCGGACAGCGCCGGTTCCTGGCGCCAAAGTGCCCAATCGGCCTTGAAATGCGGCGCTAAACCCGCTTGTTGAAAAGGCAGCGACGGAAACCGGTCCAAAAAGGTGCAGTAATGGGTGTACGTGACGGCAAAAGCTACGTTTCGCGGCTCAAGGCGCACCCGCGAGAAGTGTGGGTCGCCGGGCGAAAGGTCAGCGACGTTACCGAGGATCCGGTATTTCGCAGCCCGATCGCGGCGATGGCGCGACTCTACGACATGCAGGGCGACGCCGAGCTGCATTCGACGATGACTTATTTGCCAGACGACAGCGCCGAGCCGGCCGGCGTTTCGTTTATCATTCCGAAGACGCACGCCGATCTCGTGCATCGACGCAAGGCGATGCGGGCCTGGGCCGACGCCACGTTCGGCACCATGGGCCGTTCGCCCGACTTCCTGAACACGGTGCTCGTTTCAATGGCCGATGCACCAGGCGTATTCGCGGAGTGCGGTGACAAATTCGCCGACAACGTGCTGCGGTATTATCGCTATTGCCGCGACAACGATATTTTTCTCACCCATACGCTGGTTAATCCACCGGTCGACCGCAGCAAATCCGCCTCGCAGCAAGCCGATGAGTTCGCCTATCTGGGCGTCGCCGAAGAGACCCGTGACGGCCTGATCGTGCGCGGCGCCAAGATGCTGGCGACCCACGGCCCGACCGCCGATGAGATCATGGTCTATCCGCTGCCATTCTCGGTGCGGCCCGGCGAGGAGAAATACGCGCTCGCCTTTGCCATTCCCGCCGACACGCCGGGGCTGCGCTTCATCTGCCGCGAGCCGTTCGATCAGGGCGACCAGTCGGAATGGGACCATCCGCTCGGTTCACGCTTCGAGGAACCCGACGCGATGGCGATTTTCGACAACGTGCTGGTGCCGTGGGATCGTGTTTTCCTTTACGGCAACGTCACATTGGCCAACACCATGTTCGCGCGAACACGGATGCAATGTCACACCGGCCATCAGACTGCGGTGCGCGGTCTTGCCAAATGCGAATTCATGACGGCCTTGGCGATCGCGCTGTCGCGCAGCGTGAAAACCGACACTTTTATTCATGTGCAGGAGCAGCTCGGTGAATGCATCAGCTATCTGCAACTCATCGAAGGTGCGATCCTGCTGTCCGAACAGAAGGCCGAGGTGAGCGACCATGGCACATTACGACCTGCACTTCCGCCGTTGCAGGCGCTGCGCTACCACATTCCGCGCTTCTACGAGCGCATGGTGCGGCTGACGCAAGTGCTTGGCGCCGGCGGAATTCTGACCAATCCCACCGAGGCCGATCTGAAATCCGAAATCGGCGCCGATATTCACCGTTACTATCGCGGCGCCGATCGCGACGCCGAGTCCAAAATCCGTCTGTCGAAGCTCGCCTGGGATGCGACCGGCACGCAGTTCGGCCAGCGGCAGCTGCAATATGAACGGTACTACGCCGGCGATCCGGTGCAGATGGGCGCGTCGATCTATCACGCGCAGGATCACTCGGCGCTCATGGCGATCGTCGAGCGCGCACTGCAACTGCCGAGTTATCGCGGACCGAAAAACAGGGGAAACCCATGAAGCTGATACTGGCCGCAGCACTCGCGTTGCTGACTTGCGGTGACGCCAATGCGCAAAGCTATCCTTCGCGACCGATCACCATCATCGCGCCGTTTCCGCCGGGCGGGCCGTCGGACGCGCTGGCGCGCGTGTTGTCCGGGCCGCTGCAAGCCTCGCTCGGCCAGCCGATCGTCATCGAGAATGTCGGCGGCGCCGGCGGTACGATCGGCGTTACCCGGGTCGCCCGCGCCGACCCGGATGGCTACACGCTGCTCATCGGCCAGTGGAGCACGCAAGTCGTCAACCCGGTCACTTACGATCTTGCCGTCGACGTCATGAACGATTTTGCGCCGATCGCACTTCTTGCCGATACGCCGCAAATCATCATCGCGCGCAAGGATTTCCCGGCCAAGGATGTCAGCGAGCTGGTCGCTTGGCTCAAGGCCAATCCAGACCAGGCGGAGGCCGCGACGGTCGGCGCCGCCGGCGGCGCGCAGGTCGCCGGCATGTATTTTCAACAGGTCACCGGAACGCGATTCGGCTTCGTGCCGTATCGTGGCGGCGCGCCGGCAATGCAGGATCTGATGGCCGGCCGTGTCGATTTCATGTTCGACCAGGCTGCGAACGCGATGACCCAACTTCGCGCCGGCACCATCAAGGCTTATGCGGTGATGACCAAAGACCGCTGGCATCTCGCTCCGGATATTCCGACCATCGACGAGTCCGGCGTGTCGGGGCTGCACATTTCCTACTGGCACGCGCTATTTGCGCCGAAAGGCACGCCGCAAGACATCATCACCGAGGTCAATGCCGCCGTAGTGAGCGCGCTGGGCGATCCCGTCGTGAAGGAGCGTTTCGCCACGCTTGGCCAGGATATCTGGCCGCGAGACCAACAAACGCCGCAGGCGCTTGGCGACCTGTACAGGGCCGAAACCGAGAAGTGGTGGCCGATCATCCGAGCCGAGCATTTGCACGCGGAATAGTCGCTTCACGTTTTCGAGCGGCCGACATAATCGACTGTAGAACCAGCGACAACCAAGGCAACCAAATCAGAGCCGATATTTCCGGCGCAACACGAGAAGCGCCGCGAGGCTCAACAGCGACGTCGCCATCATGTAATAGCTCGGCGCCAGTTTCGAGCCGGTGAGGTCGATCAGCGACTGCGCGAAAAACGGCGCAAAGCCGCCGAAGATCGGCACCGCGATGTTGTAACTCAGCGACATGCCGCTGACGCGGGTTGAAACAGGAAAAATCTTCGCCATCAGCGAGGGCAGCGCGCCGCTGAAAAGTGATTTCAACAGGCTGACCCAGCACACCATCAGGATCAACACCGTGAGCGTGGCGTTGGCGTTCAGGAGTGCGAAGGCCGGATACGAGGTCAGGAAAAACAAAACCGCGGCGGCGATCATGACGCGCGTCTGCCCGATCCGATCCACCCAGATGCCGACAATAGGGACGACTACAGTCTGCAACGCCGCGGCCAGCATGGCCGCAATGAAACCGGTCGATTGCGGCAGGTGGAGTTCGCGCATGGCGTAGGTCGGCATGAACACGAGCACGTATTGCGAACTCGTCGACGCTACGACCGCGCCTACCGTAAGCAGGAGCCGGTCCCATTGGCCGATGAAAAGAGCGCGCAGCGGCGCGCGCGCAGGGCCGGCGTCCACGAACTCCGGCGTTTCCGCCATGTTGCTTCGGATGTAATAGCCGACCGGCCCGATCAAGAGCCCGACCGCAAAAGGAATGCGCCAGCCGAATGCCTGCAAGTCGGGAGCCGACATGGTCGTGGTCAGCAAAACGCCCAGGCTGGTCGCGACGACCGCCGCAAGTCCCTGGCTCGACCATTGCCAGCTGGCGAAATAGCCGGCGCGGTCGGGACGATGCTCGACCAAAAAAGCGGTCGAACTGCCGAACTCGCCGCCGACCGAAAATCCCTGCAACAGCCGCGCGCCGATGACCAATATCGGCGCCAAAATGCCGATCGAGGCATAGCTCGGCATGATGGTCATCAGCCCGGTGCCGATCGTCATCAGCAGGATCGACAACGTCAGTGCCCGCTTTCGGCCCATGCGGTCGCCATAGGCGCCGAGGAATATCGCGCCCACCGGCCGCGCCAGGAACGAGGCGCCGAACGTGCCAAAAGTCACGAGCAGGGAAACGGCCTCGTCGGCGGCGGGGAAGAAAACCTTCGCGATGATGACGGCGAAATAGCCGTAGACCAGGATTTCATAGAACTCGAGCGCATTGCCAAGCGAGGAGGCAACGATGAGCCGCGTCGCCGCCGCGGCACTGTGTTTGGAAATTGGTGTCGCAGTCGTTGCGCTCATGACCGATGCTACACGCCCCTCGCCGATCCGCGTGATGGACCGTAACCGCCGTCATGCACAGAATGAACCAACCCGGCAAGCCCACGGGTCCGGACAGGGCGGCAAGGATTTGACAGGGCAGCGGGCCGCACTGATAGAATTGCCGTTCACAAGCCAAAAAAATCGGCAAAGTGTTCAGGGGGGTGGGCCTTGGCATCGGATCAGACCGTCACGGTTGCGGCGCGGCTCGACCGCTTGCCGCCGTCGCGTCACACGCGCTGGCTCGTCACTCTGGTTTCACTTGGCGGCTGGTTCGAATTCTACGATCTCTTCTTCACCGCCTACATCGCCATCGGGCTGTTCAAGGCCGGCATATTCAAGCCGACCACGCAGGGCCTGTTCGACCTGCAAGGGTTTGCCAGCTTCGTCGCCGCTTTGTTTGCCGGATTATTTGTCGGCACGCTGGCGTTCAGCTGGCTGTCCGACCGCTACGGGCGCCGTTCGATCTTCACCTTCGCCTTGCTGTGGTATTCGCTGGGCGCGCTGATCATGGCGTTTCAGAATACGCCCGAGACCATCGACCTGTGGCGCTTCATCGCCAGCATCGGGCTCGGCGTCGAACTGGTGAACGTCGACACGTATGTCTCGGAGTTGGTGCCCAAGGAGCAGCGCGGACCGGCCTTCGCCTACAACCAGTTCGTGATGTTTACCGCCGTGCCGGTGGTCGCGTTTCTGGCCTGGCAGCTTGTGCCGCTGACCGTCTTCGGGCTCGACGGTTGGCGCTGGGTCGTCATCATCGGCTCGATCGGCGCGGCCGTGATCTGGTGGATCCGCCGCAATCTGCCGGAATCGGCACGCTGGCTGGAACAGCACGGCCACACTGCCGAAGCCGAACGTGTCGTCGGCGATCTGGAACAGAAAATTCGTGCCGATACCGGACGGGACCTGCCGCCGCCGCAGATCGTCGCGGGCGAAACCGAGCGTAAGACCGGTGCGTGGATGGAAATGTGGGGACCGGTTTACCGCGGCCGCACCATCATGCTTGTCATCTACAATCTGGTTCAGACCATAGGCTATTATGGCTTCTCAAGCTGGGTGCCGTCGCTGTTGATCTCGCAGCATATCGAAGTCACCAAGTCGCTCGCCTACACCTTCATCATCGCGATTGCCGCGCCGATCGGCCCGCTGGTCGGGGTCGTATTCGCCGACCGCTTCGAGCGCAAATGGCAGATCGCCTGGGCGGCGATCGGCATCGCCATTTTTGGCCTGCTGTTCGCGCAACAGACCACAGCGGCCGGCGTGATCGTATGCGGGCTATTGATCACGCTCTGCAACAACTGGATGTCGTTCTCGTTCCACGCCTATCAGGCCGAGCTTTATCCGACCCGCATTCGCGCCCAGGCGGTGGGCTTCGTCTACTCATGGAGCAGATTCAGCGCCATCTTCTCCGGCTTCATCATCGCTTTCCTGCTCGGCAATTACGGCACCATCGGCGTCTTCAGCTTCATCGCCGGCGCCATGGTCATCGTCTTCATCGTTATCGGCGGCTTTGGCCCCGCAGTGACCAAGCGGCGGCTGGAGGCTATCGCGAGTTGAAAGCGAAAGCTGGTGACGGACACGGCCCCATCACCTGGCCAGTTTGGTCGCGGCGGCGATACCATTGCCGATCCGACGGCTGAGAACCAGAAGATCGCGCCAGTTCTCGTGGCCAAGCACCGAGTTGCAAAGCCATACGTTGTCGACGCCCTGCGTATCCTCCAGCAAAGTGATAGCGCCCAGCCGGTCCGGCGCAACGCCCTCGCGACGAGCCGCTATGAGATGGTCGCGGTGATCGGGACCCTTCAGGAAAGCGCGGCCATGGGTTGTGAATCAGTTTTTTGGCGCCACTGCCGCAGAGACGTAGAAGGTTGAAAGGACGTCGGGCTCAAGGATTTCGCGACGGGGTTGGTCGAACAGTTGATAAAGCTCGGGCGAAGTGGGCGCGCAAGCAACGCCGACGTGCCGCGCAGTGAAGGTGCCCGCGGACGTGTCGAGCAGCCGGCGTCCATCGGCGTCCCGGCGACTGCCGCCAAGCGGCCTTGAGCGAGAGCGTAACCGCAAGACCGCTAAAACCGCCGCCGATAATGACAACGTCTAGCTCGGTCGGCGAAGCCATTACGACATATTAAGCATTATCGCTCGCCGTGCGCTCCGTCCGAAACAGAAGTGGTCCCGCTTTACGGGACAGCATGGCGGCTTGGCTAAGGTGGATTCTGGGTTTGATTATGCCGCCAATTTCTCCTCGATTGCCTGCATAGCATAGACCTCGTCGGGCGTCCTGCCGCCGAAGGTTGAGCGCGGTCGATCGGCGTTGTAGTGGCCGACCCAACGACCGATCCCTGTTCTTGCTACACTGCCGTCTCAAAGGCATTGAGGTAGACGCATTCATATTTTGAGCGATCGCCACAGCCGTTCGATGAAGACACAGCGGCCACGGCCGTCCATCGAGATGCGGATATCGGCGTCCTATCGGCTGGAGTTTTGAAGGGTCGCTGTAGCGGGAAATCGCTCAAATCGGATGGATGACTGGTCATTTTTCTTATCGAGGGTTAGATGACGCGATCATGAGCGGCGGCCAGCCCACTCCGCTATGGCGATGTATCATATCCGCAAGCCTCAAAATCGTGGGTTCTTCAAAGCGCGGCGCTACGATCTGGATTCCAACCGGTAATCCATCCCGCGCCAGCCCCGCGGGCGCGCTCGCGCCCGGCAAGCTGACCAGGGTGATGAGAAAAGCGGGCGCAATCCAGTCGATGTAATTCTCGAAAATTCGGCCATTGAGCTGATCGGGAAAGGTCATCTCGACAGGAAAGGCTTCACGGGAGGGCCGGTGTCAGCATAAAACCGCTGTGATCAAAAGCTGGTTGGCGAGGCTCCCGCACTACCACGTGCATTTCACGCCAACATCGGCGTCCTGGATCAATCAGGTTGAACGATGGTTCGCCGAACTCACCCGAAGCAGCTGCGACGCGGGGTCCACACTTCTATGCGGCAATTGGAAGCAGACATCCGCCGCTTCTCGCGCATCATAACGAAGATCCCAAGCCGTACCGATGGACCAAATCCGCAGATCAAATCCTCGCCTCCGTCAAACGCTTCTGTCAGAAGTCCAACAAACCAGACCCATATCTAAGGCCAGAGCACAGAAGAACGCGAGGAAATCTGCGTCCACGATAACGGGAAAGCCGCCGATCACGTGCTGGAGCAGTCCACGGCGGAAGGCCATCAGCAATCCCTCGAGCTCTGCCAGGATGGCTGTTCGATCGCCATGGGGAATGTGCGATCCGCTCAGCAGGATACCACGGCAGCATCGTGCTCGTTCGCCGGACGCAGTGGGCGCCGGGTTTCGGTCGTTTCGGCGACGCCGGATCAAGGCCGGACAGCTAGGTTCACATCAGTGCCAATACACGTCATCGCGTAGCCTGGATGAATTTGACGCTGCCAACTATCTACACAATACCGAATTTTCCTGAGGGAACCGTTTAATCACGCATGCTGTGGCTGCGTCACAACGGCCTGCCCGTAGGCGTTCGTCAAAACAGGATCGACGATATTTGTACCACCTTGGCCGTCGCTGGAAGCAACGAATATCGAGGCCAAATAGTTGCCCAGCAAAGCGATGTTGGCGCTGTGGGCGCCGTCCGTCACACTCAGCGTACCTCCCGCACCGTTGCCTGAGAAGTTCGGGGTCTGAACGGTGCCGGGGTTAATGTCCCTCAGATCGAGCGTGTCCTGGCCGGTCATTCCGGCGACGGTGCCGGAGAAGCCCGAAGAATTATCGAGCCGCAAGGTGCCGGTCGATCCCCCAAACATTACCGGTCCAGCAAAAGCCGAGGCGATATCTACGGTCGCGCCTTCGGCCACCGTCACCGGATCGACCACCGTGAATTGCTGCCATGCCGTCAGCGCGCCGTTATCCTGAAGCAGCCGCGCCCATAGTGTGTCGGTGACGCCCGAGGTGCCGACATCGAACACCGTATTGGCGACATTCGCCGGCGTGACGTCGATCTCGTGGTTGCCGGTCTGCGCCACGCCGTTGACCACAAACTGCCCACCCGCCACCGTGCCGGCGGAGTCCCGCAGCTCCAGCGTCTGGTAACTCACATTGCCGGGATCGGAGATCGTCACCAGGCCGGACAGATTGATGACCTGGCCCTTGGTGGCGCCAGCATTATTGCTCACGCTGAGCGTGGGGGTCGGCACCGTCGCGGACGATCAAAACAATAGAGCCGTCAATGTTGGCCGCGTCACTTGACGATATTGTTTATCGGTGTCCTGTCTGCCACCTCGAAAGAAAGCTGCCCTTTATGAAGGCCGACTAGGGCTTGCCTTCGCGCGTTCGGACGAGTTTGGCCGCATGAATGCTGTAACCGGGAGCGAAATATCTTGAGAGAAATTCCGCGGCCGAAGAGCTCGGCTACCAGAGACGATTGAGCGCATCCCTATTCCCGCCGCAGCCGGCGAGGCAAACCTTTTGGCAACCTATCTCGTGCAGGAACAATGACGGGTGGGCAGTGTTGCCTGCCTGAAAGATGCAGACTCACAAAATGAATGAAAAACTACCTGCACCCTGCGAGGGTTGCCGTGGTTCGGATTGCAGCATGGAGCCGTATGCAGCGAGTGCCAAGGAAAGGGCTATCGCTTGATCGTCAACGGTAGTCTAACCCCGGTGCAACAGCGGCGTCCGCAGGGATGGCAACGCCCGCGCCCGGCACAGAGCCCTCGGCATTCTCGTTGAGTGTTTAGCCGCTTCCCGCCGCCCACGTCATAGTGGTCGGTTTCTCTCCCGCTCCCAATCCGTAGCGGCTGGTGTTCGGCCTGATGTTCGGGGATAAGCGCTGATGAGTTTTGTATTGATTTTGCAGTTCGTTCTGAATGGCCACGTTCACACGGTAAATACCGGGCGTACGTTTTCCTCACAGCGAGAGTGCAGTGTCGCTGGGCAGCAGGCTAAGAGCTACGCCAATCTAGCGCCCGGTGAGCGATATTCATTTTCCTGCCGGCCAAGGTGACCTGTCGGGGGCCCCTTTTGCTTTGCCACTCCCCCTTGCGGCTGGCGTTCGGGGCCGTACCGGGAACTAAATTCCAATAGCGCGGTTGCTCTAGCGCGACCGCATCCCCCGTGCCCAAACGGTCGCCTTCAAGGCCCCGGCCCCCCCGCCGGGGCCTTTATTTTTTAGAAGCGCTGCAGTTAGCTCTATTGTCTTCTCCGAGTAGTGATCGCCGGCGCTGTTGCTTTTCAACTCGAGGAAACTGAGACAAAATATCTACGAGCAAATAGAGCGTCGGAGTTTTCACACAGCCTGCTCTTAGTGTCTGTCCGGTGAGTTATTGAATCCTATGAATTGTTTGTGATTTAAGGGTGGCGGGCCTGATTTGGAGGGGCCGCCGATGTGGACGACCGAAAATCGCGGCCGCTATGACCGCAGCCGATTACGCTATCCAAGCGATCTCACCGACGACGAATGGGGTCTGGTCGAACCGTTGATCCCGCCGGGCAAGCGCGGCGGCGACAAGCGCACGGTGATCATGCGCGAGGTGGTGAATGGCCTGATGTACATTCTGTCGACTGGCTGTCAGTGGCGGGCAATCCCAAAGGATTTGCCGCCGCGCTCGACCTTGTACGATTACTTCGATCTGTGGAGTTGGGATGGCACGCTCGATCGCATCCATCACGAACTCTATGTGAAGTGCCGCGAGGCGGTCGCCAGAGAAGCGAGCCCCACCGCCGCAGTGATCGACAGCCAGAGCGTGAAAAGCGCCGAAAAAGGGGGGCGTCGATCGATCCTCCGGGTTACGACGCGGGAAAGAAGATCAAGGGCAAGAAGCGGCACATTCTCGTCGACACCCACGGCCTGCTGATCCACGCCATCGTGCACGCCGCCGACATTCAGGATCGCGATGGTGGCGCGTTGGTGATGGCGACGATGTTCGGCCTGTATCCGTTCCTGCTGAAACTCTATGCCGATGGCGGCTATCAAGGCCCGGTGTTCCGTCGCGCTGCGAGCAAAATCATGGCGCAAGTGAATGTCGAGATCGTCAAGCGCTCGGACCACGCCAAAGGCTTTGTCGTGCTGCCAAAGCGATGGGTGGTAGAACGCACATTCGCATGGCTCGGGCGCTGTCGACGGCTCGCCAAGGATTGGGAAAATCTCAATCGAAAGGCGCTCGCGTTCCTGCGTCTCGCTTCCATCAGGCTGATGTTGAGAAAGCTATGCAATCCCGTATGATCTCTCCGGACAAACTCTTAGTTGGCGGCCTCGCCACGATGCCTATTCTCCCTTGTCCACCCACGCTTCCTTTTTCTCCCATTTGTGCAGCTTCATGCAGGCGGGACACTGGAGCGGTATCGTGATCCCCGCCAGTGACTTGAACTTGATCGTTTCCGTAGTCAGACCCGTTGGCACGGCCTTTCCGACCGTAGGGCAAGTGATCATGATTTTGGGCATTACTGGACGCTCGCAACTACCGACGTCACTCTTACGTCCATGCGTAGAGGACCGCTAGCAGGACAATCGCAATTACGATTTGGCAAGAAGAAAAAGGCCCCGACTTTTGGTCGGGGCCTCGGAAGTGACTCTTGGGAGAAAGGGTAGCATCCCAAGCAACGTCTGTGCCAAAATCAAAAGATGGGGTAATCGGCCTGCGATCTTGTGGATAGCTGAAGATTTTGGGTGCTGCGCTTCAGGCTGATGGTGAAACGAGGTCCGTGTGAACGGCCTCAAGCATCAGAAGGAGAAGCGCAGCATGGACCATTTTGCTGGACTGGACGTGTCGGTCAAGGAGACCAGCGTCTGCATTGTGGATGACACGGGCAAGATCGTTCGGGAAGTGAAGGTGGCGAGCGAACCCGAGGCGTTGTTGGCGGTGCTAGCGAACCCCGCCTATCACTTCAAGCGAATTGGCTTGGAAGCTGGGCCGCTGTCACAGTGGCTTTACAGCGCACCCGCCGAAGCGGGCTTGCCGGTGATTTGTGTTGAGACGCGGCAGATGCGGGCGGTGCTGAAGGCGCAGATCAATAAGACGGATCGCAACGATGCGCGCGGCATCGCGCAGATGATGCGGGTAGGGCTTTATCGTCCGGTGCATGTGAAGACGCTACGCAGTCAGAAACTGCGGATGCTGCTGACCCATCGCAAGCTGCTGCAGTCGAAGGCCATCGCCATCGACAACGACCTGCGCGGTACTTTGCGTAACTTTGGTCTCAAGGTGGGCATGGTGGGGACAGTGAAGTTCGAGGGACGGATCAAGGAGCTGGTCGAGAACCTACCCGACCTGGCCATTCTGGTCGAACCGCTGCTCATTGTCCGGCGGGTGCTCCGTGAGCAGATAGGCGTCCTGCATCGCCGCTTGCTGGCCATCGTTCGAGACGATGACGTGTGCCGGCGCCTAATGACGGTTCCCGGTGTTGGTCCCGTAGTGGCGCTGACCTATCGCGCAACCGTCGACGTGCCCGCACGCTTTAAGAACTCCAAGGCGGTCGGTGCGTCGTTTGGACTGACGCCATCCAAGTATCAATCCGGCGAGATCAACCGGACCGGTGCGATATCAAAGTGCGGGGACGAGATGATGCGAGTGATGCTTTACGAAGCAGCCCAGGTCATGCTGACCCGCACTAACAAGTGGTCCTGGCTCAAAGCCTGGGCGATGAAGATCGCCAGGCACCGCGGGATGAAGAAGGCGATCGTGGCGCTGGCACGACGGTTGGCTGTGATCATGCACCGCATATGGGTCGACGGCACTGAGTTCCGTTGGACCCGAGAGGTCGTGGCGGCATGAGGGCTGCACACATCAATTACGATAGGAGAACACTCGAACTCCACCGAGCGGTGGAATGATGTCCCTCGCGGGACGATGGATGAGGTGAGTACGTCTGGTCCCTTGGACCTGCCGTTCGTCCGATGGCAAGGCCGCTCAAAAGATTGTTCCACCTCGTCTTCGACTCCCATAATGGAAGGGCCTTGGTGCCGATTCCGAAGAGAAGCATGAGCCCGCGAAAGACATCGACACTGCAGCAGTGGATAGTCTGAAAGCGCTTGACCCCGACCGGCCGATTAGAGAAGGCACCAGTGGTGGCAGCTCCTTCGAATTGTAGGAGCCTTAACATCGCCCACATCAATAGCACTCACGTGCCGGGCGGAGGAGCCTTCCACAGCACAAAGCAGCTTCATTCTCCGCCAAGATTTGGCGCAAAATCTCGCAAACTTGCAAATTGTTTACGCAGCTGCGGAATTGCAGAGCTGAGAAATGCGGCGGAATGTCCCTTCTTCCGAGCATCGGCGGCACAAGTTTTGCAGCGTGACACCCAGACTGAACTTCTCCAGGACGCACAACCATGGCACACAGTCAGACGTTCGAGGCGATCGCATCAGGGCATAGGACTGAGGCCGCAAGCGCGCGCTGGATGCAACTCCTTCTGGGCTTAATTGTCATGATGGCGATCTCTAGCCCGCAGTACGTCTGGACACTGTTCGTGCCGTCATTTCAGAAGACCACCGGTTCAGCTCTCTCTGAAGTTCAGTGGACCATCACCTTTTTGATTGTCTTGCAGACTTGGCTCTCGCCGATGCAAGGATTTCTCGTCGAGCGGGTTGGGCCGAAAGCCCTGATAGGGCTCGGTGCGGTGATGAGCGGCCTCGGCTGGATTGCGTCCTCCTACATCACGACGATTTGGGGCCTCTATGCGACCTACGGTCTGCTGTGCGGTGTCGGCACCGGCATCGTATATGTCGGCATCATCGGTCTGATGGTGAGATGGTTTCCGGAACGGAGAGGTCTCGCGACCGGCGTGGTTGCGGCCGGCTACGGCTTCGGCGCAATGCTCACGACCTTTCCGATCGCCGCCATGCTCAAAGCGTCTGGATATCAGCACACGTTGGTCGTGTTCGGAGCGATCTTCGCGGCGATTGGACTGATCGGTGCGCTGATGTTGACGTCCCCGCCCGAGGGAAAAATTGCCGGACAGGCCATGCCGGGGGCCGCCGCAAAGTCAGGCGGCTACACGCCGATCAAAATGCTGCAAACACCGGTCTTCTGGCTCATGTTTGTCATGATGTCGATGATGTCGACCGGCGGCCTGATGGTGATCACACAATTCACGAGCTTCGCCAAGTCGTTCGGTATCGACGGGCAAACCACCGTCGTGATTCTCGGCGTGACGCTCGCAGCGATTCCAGCCGCTCTCACCTTCGATCGTATTACCAACGGGCTGACGCGGCCATTCTTCGGTTGGCTGTCTGATCATATCGGCCGCGAGAACACGATGGGAATTGCGTTTATCCTCGAAGGCATCGCGATCTTTCTCATGCTGCGGTACCGCAGCGATCCCTTTCTGCTAGTCGTGTTGTCTGGGGTGGTGTTCTTCGGCTGGGGTGAAATCTTCTCGCTGTTTCCGTCAACGTTGACCGACACTTTCGGGACCGAGCACGCCACCACCAATTACGGTTTTCTCTACATGGCGCAGGGAGTGGGCTCAATACTCGGCGCACCCGTCGCGGCGATGATCTTTGAGGCGACCGGTAGTTGGATGCCGGTTTTCTGGTTGGTGATTGGCATGGATATCCTGACTGGGCTTTTGGCATTGTTCGTTCTTAAGCCGCTGCGCCGGACATGGATGGCCAGGACGACTGCATCTCCAATTTCCTAAGAGCAGACACGACTTGATGGGCAACGGGGCGGCAATCTGAAGGGTAAGCCGCTCCGGTCCTCCTCAATCACGTATCGGGTGGCCGTACGAAACACAGAATGATTTTGGTTCGTGGGGCGGTGCAGACGACAGACTGGCCGGTGGGATTGATAGTTTCCGGTAGCACGCGGTCGCCGGGCACGGTAACCCACGTATCGTCGATTAATACTTCGTAGCCATCAGGGGTGAGGCGAGACATTGTCCGCCGACAGTCTGCTAGGGCGCAGCAAGCGGTGCCATCAGGTGCCGAAAGGCTATTAAACCACGGCGCAAGTGATGGATCGCTATTCTCTGGTGGTGCTGCGAAAGCTCCAGTCAGCGATGTCATGCACCCTATCGCAAGAAGAATTATGCGCGCTTCGCGTTGAACGAGATTGCGCCAACCCTGAAGACAATCACAAGAAGGCATGCTGCGGAGAATACCGGTACGATAGTTTCATTACGGTTCGCTCCCTACGCAAACGATGTACGGCCGCGATACCCACCCCAGCAGACACATTCTCGATCGAAAATGTGGCGCCAGCAAGTATTCTCACGCACCAAGTCGATCCAACGACCATTTACGCGCCGCAAAAAGACTCGAAGCGCCTCCGTATCCAATACACGTCCGAAACGGGCCATTACTTCCTCCAACACAGGTTAGACGTTCCAGATCGTTGAGGAGGTACTGCGAATGGATTGGTCGCATTGGCGGAATATCGCGTAGATTAGATTGTGACTGCCCATTTCCTTATCGTGGGTTAGATAGCGCGATGCCGAGCGGCGGCCAGCCCACTCCCCCTTGGCGATGTATCAGACCCGCAAGCCTCAATATCGTGGGTTCTTCAAAGCGCGGCGCTACGATCTGGATTCCAACCGGTAATCCATCACGGGTGAGCCCCGCCGGCGCACTCGCGGCCGGCAAGCTGACCAGCGTGATGAGAAAAGTCGGTGCGATCCAGTCGATGTAGTTCTCGAATTTTCGGCCGTTGAGCTGATCGGGAAAGGTCATCCCGATTGGAAAGGGCTTCACGGGAGCGGCTGGCGTCAGCAAGATGTCGTAACGTTCGAACAGCATTTTGAAACGAAGGTAGATTTCCTGCCGCTTCTCCTCAGCCCCGGCAACATCCATCGCATCGAGTTTCAGGCCGGATTCGACGTTGCGTTTCAGAGTCTCTCCGAATTGTTCAAGCTTACTGAGGCGCGCATATTGTTGGCCGACCATCCATAGGCCGCGCCATGTTTGATAAGGGTCGCGGCCATCACCGGCATCGAACTTAATCTCCTCAACCTGGGCGCCAGAGCCGCCAAGACGAAGTGCCGCGCGCCGGCAGATTTCGTCGACTTCGGCGTCAACACCGATACCGGCTACGTCGGAAGCGTAGGCGATGCGCAAGCTCTTGGCATCGTCACGGCGCTCAACCTCTGCGAACGCGCTTTGCCATGGCGGCGCGACTGAAATCGGTGACAGCCGGCTGAAGCCGACGATCGCGTCGAGCATAAGTGCTGCATCATAGGCGTCGCGCGCCAAGGGGCCGTGGACCTGGCCTGGATCCCAGGCGAGCGGCATCGGAAAATTTGGCGTCAGACCCGGAGTTCGGTCTGATTCCGACGATGCCGCAGAACGCGGCCGGAAGTCGGATCGAGCTACCGAAATCGGTGCCCTGCGCGAGCGGGACCATACCGGTCGCAACGGCCACAGCCGAGCCACCGGACGATCCCGCCGGGCTAAGTGACGGATTCCAAGGATTGCGCGTCGGACCGAACAGTTCATTGTCGGTATATGCGCCGCAGGCAAATTCCGGGGTATTGGTCTTGGCCAGGATAATGGCCCCCGCGGCCTTGAGACGGCGCACGACTTCGGCGTCCTGCCCCGGCACATAGTCCTTGTAGAGCGGCGACGCGAAGGTGGTGCGGATGCCGGCCGTCGGCGTGATGTCCTTGATCGCTACAGGCAGCCCGTGAAGCGGGCCGAGCGGCTCCTTGCTCATGACTGCGCTCTCGGCAAGACGCGCGACCGCGCGCGCTTGCTCGGCGGCAAGTGTGACGATGGCATTGAGCGCAGGATTGACGTCGTCAATTACCGCGAGGTGCGCATCTAGCACTTCGATCGGGCTGACGGCACGCTCGCGGATAAGACGCGCCAATTCACGCGCGGTTTTGCGGGCAAGACTTTTGTCTGCCATAGCTGGGGTCTACTTGCCGGACCAATGCACGAAACGCCGCTCGATCAGAGTGAAAAGTAGATTGAGTCCGTAGCCGAGCACGCCTGCGGCGAATATTGCCGCATACATGCGCGGCATGTCGAACAATTGCTGAGCCTCGAACACGCTGTGTCCGAGCCCGTCCTGAGAGCCGATGAACATTTCGGCGACGATGATGATGACCAACGCCAACGAAACGCCGTTGCGCAAACCGACGAAAGTCTGCGGCAGCGACTCGAGCAGCGTCACGTCGACCAGCACGCGCAGCTGCGAGGCGCCCATCACTTTAGCTGCCAGCAGCCGGGTTTTGCGTGCATTCATGACCCCGTAAGCGACGTTGAACAGAATCACCAGAATGGCACCGAATGCTGCAACCGATATTTTGGTCTCGTCGCCGACCCCAAATAAAACCAGGAACAGCGGAAACATGGCGGATGCCGGAGTTGAACGAAAAAAGTCGATGACGAATTCGAGCGAAAGATAAAGCCGTTCCGACGAGCCGAGCACAATGCCGAGCGGAATGGCAATCACGGCTGCGATCGCCGTTGCCGACGCGGTCCTGTAGACGGTCTTGACGAAGTCAAAGCCGAGCGAGCCGCCGTCCATGCCGAGCCACAGAGCCTTAAAAGTGGAGATCGGCGACGGCAAAAGCACCGGATCGACCCATTGCTGCCAGGTCGTGAACGACCAGATGGCGAGGAGGCCGACAACCCCGACGATGGGAAGAAAAGGCCGGAGTTTTTCCGATTTCATGCCCGCCTCACTTCGCGCTGGAACACTTCGAGGCAATAGGCCTTCGTGCGCACGAATTCCGCGTCCGACAGCGTCGCGTCGGTGCGCGGCCGGGCCGCGGCAACCGGCGTAAAATCGGCTACACGCGCTGGATGCCGCGACAACAAGAGAACGCGGTCGGCAAGAAACACCGCCTCCTCGAGATCGTGCGAGACCAGTACCGTGGTGGTGCGGGTTTCCAAAAAAATCCGCTGCAATTGTTCGCGCATGAACAGCGTCATTTCGTAATCGAGCGCGGAAAATGGCTCGTCAAGGAAAAGTATCTCCGGCTCGACCACGACCGCCCGCATGATCGAGACTAGTTGCTGCTGGCCGCCGGACATCTGGTAGGGATACAGATTGAGATCGATCTTGACGCCGAGGTTTGCGACCAGTTTCTCGGTCCGTGCACGCCGCTCGGCGAACGGCACGTGCATAATCTTGAGCGGATACGAGATGTTGTCGAAGGCGCGCAGCCAGGGAAATAGCGCCTCGCGGTAATTCTGAAAAACGTAGCCGAATTTGATCTCGTCGAGCCGCATGCCGTCGAACAGGATCTGACCGGTATCGGGCGGAATGAGCCCAGCGATAATATTGATCAATGTGCTTTTGCCGCATCCGTTCGGCCCAAACACTGAAATCAATTCGCCGCGCGGAATATCGAGATCGAAATTGTCGTAGATGACCGAATTGCCGAAGCGTTTGCTCAGGCTGCGAATTGTGACGTGGGGCCGCCTGAAAGCACCCGATGCCGGTGTTGACACCGGCACGCTGGATTGCGGCCGAAGAGCCTGTGGCGCGGCGCTCATCTCGCCTCACTCACAGCCGCTGGACATCAAAACGACTTGAGGTCCTGCTTGACGTCGATCTTCTCCGGCACCACGCCTATCTGCTGGCCGAAATCGGCGAATTCCTGCAAGTAGCCAAGCTGCTTGGGGCTCATGTCCTTGGTCATGATGTAACCCAACATAGGCACGGTATCGACCACGTTATCCGGCGTCATTGTATTCTTGGCGAGATATTTGCGCGCGGCCTCGGGATTGGCGTGGATGTAGTCGATGGCCTTGGCCCAGGCTTGCGCGAAGCGCTTGGCGACATCGGGACGACTGGTGATGAACCCCGTCGAGAATGCGCAGCCGGCCGCATAAGCGTCGGCATCGGGGCTGCCCAAAATATACTTGGCAATCACGCCCGCCTCGACCGTGTCGGCGACGCCGAGGTTGTGCATGATGGTAGCACTCGGCTCAAGGGTATAGCCGCCGTCGAACGTGCCGGCCTTCATGGCGTTGACGTGTTGGCCCATGTCGAGCTGATCGATGGTGTAATCGCCTTCCTTCAAGCCCACTTTCGCGAGAACGCCCTTGGCGGTGTTCAGATTCGCCGGGCCGGGCGCCGACATCAATTTGAGGCCCTTGAAGTCCGCCAGAAGTCTTGACCTTGTCGGCCAATCCCGAGCGCACGACGAATTGCTCCATCTTGTACGTCGTGTTTTGGCTGTGCATGGCGATGTACATTGCCACGCCGGGCTTCTTTGCGTCGGCATTCAAGCCCTCAAGGGTGACCAGAACGGCCGAGACATCGATTTGGTTTGTCATCAATGCCGCGACGTTGGGCGGGCCACCCATCAGCTGGATGGTTTGCGGCTCGATATTGAGCTCCTTGAAATAGCCGAGGTCGAGCGCGACAAAATACGGCAGTGACGAACTGATCGGGAAAACTCCGACATTGACCTTATCCGGCGCCAGCGCCGGCGCGCTGGCCGAGGTCACTATCCAGGTTGCCGCGACGGTTAACCCGTATAATATTTTATGAAGGCTTTTCATCGGCTTACTCCCGGTTCCCGCTGCACCTGGCCGTGACGCCGGCGCCGTCAATGTCGTGCAAATCTTGTGCCGCTGCTGTCACTCGCCGAGGTCGACAATTGCGATGACGGGGCCGCCACCTTGCGGGCCCTGATGCATGGCGTCGACGGAAACGAAGACCGCCGCGTCCCCGATCGCAGTTGCAGCGACGCCGCCGACCGCAGCCTTGATGTGACGATGCCACGGCACATCGGAATCATCCATCATGATCTGGCGCCGACCGCGCAGCGTGCCGCGCCGGTCGGCTTCGCATTTCATGAAGCAGTTCACGACACGACCGCCGAGGTCTTCCGCGCGCGGCCGCTCCGGCAAATCAAGTCCGGCGTTGCGGATCGATTCATAAATGCCATCAATGTCGAGCGCATCCTTCATTACCGAATGACCTATCCGGTAACGGCCGCCGGCGCCGGGCTTGTTACCGAGCAACACAATCTGCGCCTGAGTGAGCTCGACGCCGGACGAACATGACGCCACCGAAGAATAAAGGTCGAGGTTGTGGCAAATCTCTTCAGCATTTGGCATTCCGATTTCGCCAAGCGCAACCGCAATACCGAGCCCGGTCGTGCCATTCGATACGCCCATAGAGTTGTGCACTTCACAGGCGACGTCGTGGCCCCGCGATTCTGCATCGCGCACCGATTCGATGGTAAGCAACGGCGTCTTGGTCTGCACGTAATGAACGTCCGCCGGATTTTCGATGCCGGCATCGCGCATCGCCGCCTCAACACTCGCGGCCACCTTTTCGACCATCGCAGGACGGCCGATATCCTCTGGCAACAACTCCGCGCTCATCGCCGTGCCGATGGTGAGGCGCGATTTTGCCGCCGGACCGGTGGCATTCGTGCGAGCGAATATCGTGGCGTGAGGGGTGATGACGCCATCGCAGCCGCCAGACCATACCATCGGAATTTGCCCCACTTGACGCTCCGAACGCCGGCCGAACTTCATCAGCACCCGGCGAAACGCCTGATCGGCGAGAATTCGCGTGAAGTCGTTTACGCCGCCGTTGCCTTCGGTCTTCCCGATAACGGCGATGACCTGATCGGCGGCGAATTGGCCGCTGCCAATGCAGGTTTCGAGCCCGGATGCGTCCTGAACCGTCTTCAGCTCAACCTTTGCGACTTCAATTGCCATCCCGTATAATCCTCGTCTGACGCCTAGTTCAGCGCGTCACTGCGTTCGCATCCACGGCTTGACCTTGCCGCGCAGCATCTTTTCAAAACCTTCGCCGCGGTCGATGATCGGTCGCTCGCCCCGCCGTTCGGCCTTAAACTTCTGCCGGAGAGTGCTTGTAGCGCCTTCATCGATGGTCCACGAGACCGCGTCATCCTCAGCAATGACTATGACACCATAGTCGTCGTGCGCCGAAGCGATTGAAATTTTTCCGTCGATCACGTCACGGAGCACCAGTTCGGGTTCGCGCTCGAGCGGATCGCCCCAGCCGCCGCCGCCAGTGGTGCGGATACGAACAATCTGACCAGCAAGGACCGGCTCGCCATCGACAAGGCCGCCGAGATCGCGCGGCACACCCTCCGTGTCGATTGTTACGCAGAATGGCAACCCGGCCTTGCCGCCGTTGACACCGTAGCAGCCCAACCGAACCCGGTCGGCGGTGACGATGGTTCGGCAATCGACCAGCGCACGATAGTGCTTTTCGTAACCCAACCCACCGCGACGCTTGCCGGCTCCTCCTGAATCGGTTCGCAGCGCCAGTTTCTCTACCAGCAGCGGAAATCGAGTCTCGGTGAATTCGGCGGGTTGATTGCGTGAATCGGGAACGATGTGGATGGCATCATTGCCATCGGCGTA
This sequence comes from uncultured Alphaproteobacteria bacterium, assembly GCA_963813825.1. Classification (GTDB taxonomy): domain Bacteria; phylum Pseudomonadota; class Alphaproteobacteria; order Rhizobiales; family Xanthobacteraceae; genus BOG-931. Next base: position 16,819 of record CAWFBB010000012.1, on the reverse strand, counting down.
ATAGCGCCCGCCAGAACCGCCGCCTAAAACTTCACGGGACAGAAATCGCTTGCCGTTGCGGTCGGCGCCGTAGAATCCAGTATAACGGATAGTCTCCTGATCGGCCGGCATCCGGCCTTCGACAGCCTGCACGACAACGCCGGCCAGAAGACCCAGGCATCGCAAAAGCACGAAAGAACGCGCATTGGTTGCCGCCGGCCACTCAGGCGTGATCAACGTTCCTTTGGGCGGAAACACGATATCAAAAACTTCGCACACCCCTTCGTTGACGAAGATTTCCGCCGCTCGCTCGGGCGTATCGGCGAGATTGCGCAGAATGGGTGCAATCCATTTGATGAGAAACGCTCCGCCGGCGTAGTCGGCGGGCCAATTGATCGGACCTGCGGATTGCGGATCGGTTCCGGTGAAATCGAGCATGATGTGATCGGCCGTTTTGACCATCTTGATCGAAAGCTTGTGCAGCTTGGGATCGGTCAGACCGTCATGCTCTACATAATCCTCCCAACGATACTCGCCGTCGGCGATCCGAGGCAGCAGTTCGCGTCGGAAAACATCGCGGCACTTGTCGAGAATGGCCTGGAAGCAGGCCTCCACAGCCTCGCGGCCGAAGCGCTCGAACAGTTCGGCCATCCGCCGCGCGCCCATGACACAGGCCTGAACCTCGCTGTCGAGATCGGCCGCGAGCGTCTCGGGCACGCGCGTGTTGCGCTTGATGATCGTGAACACGGCCTCGTTCCGCACGCCCGCGCTATAGAGCTTGATCGGCGGAATGGCGAGGCCCTCCTCGAAAACGGTCACGGCGGTGCCGGGCATAGAACCTGGCACGCGACCGCCGATGTCGTCGTGGTGTCCGAACGCCTGGATATAGGCGACGACTTCCCCGCCATGAAAAACCGGAACGGTGCTGCACAGATCTGGCAAGTGCCCGATCGAACCTTCGGTGAGATAGGTGTCGTTCATCAAAAAGACGTCGCCCGGCTGCATGGTCTCGGGCGAGAAGTCGCGCACGACTGCGTTCGGCATCGCCGAATAGGATCGCCCCGTGAGCTTGCGGCAGTAGCGGTCGAATAAACCTACGCGGTAATCGTGCGCTTCGCGGATCATGGGCGATCGCGCTGTGCGTTCGATGGCATGTTCGATTTCAGCCTCGATCGAGTTGAGCGCGCCCTCGACGATTTGCAAAACGATGGGATCAACCTCGCTCGCGCGCGCAGCGGGGGCCGTCGGCCACGGCCAGGTTTGCGACTGCACGTTCATTGCCTCGCCCCGATATCGGTGCAGCGTTGCACGATCAAAATGCCGCGCTCGTCGACTTCGAGCCGATGGCCCGGGAATACCACTGTCGTCGAGCCGAATTCTTCCACGACCGCCGGACCGTCGATGCAAAATCCGGCCGGCAACGCGGCGCGATCGTAGATCGGCGTGTCGTGAACGGCGCCGCTAAAATAGACCGAACGCATACCATGTGGCGGCGGCTTGTCCCCTGCCCAGGCGAGCTTCGGTATGACGGGGCGATCGATCATGCCAAAGCCGGAAACGCAGAAGTTGACGATTTCCACTTTTTGCTGGCCGGCATAATTGTAACCGAACGCTTTGCGGTGCGCGGCGTGAAATGCATCGATGGTGGCGGAGATGAAAGCAGCATCGACGGCGCCCGATGGCGCGGACACCCGAACTTCCACGGATTGCCCAGCGTATCGCACGTCGGCTTCGCGCATCAGCCGGATGCGCTCGCGGGCAATGCCATCCTCCTCAAGCGTCGTGACGGCATCGCGCTCCAGGCTCGCATAGATACTGGCGATCACGGCGATGTCGACAGCGTCCTCATGCGCTACCCTGGTAACTATATGATCGGTGCGCCAATCGACGGCCAGTAGTCCGAAGGCGGACAGATTGCCCGGATTGGGCGGTACGATGCACGCCTTCATGCCGATCAGATCCATCACCGCCGCAGACTGCGCCGGGCCGGAACCACCGAAAGACAACAGCGCGAATTTGCGCGGGTCGATGCCGCGCTGGATGGTCATTCGGCGGATCGCATTGGCCTGGTCCCAATTCGCGATTTCGATAATGCCTTCGGCGAGTTGCTCTGGTCCCATATTGCCGGGAAGACGTGCAGCAAGCGCCGCGATGCCCTCGCGGGCGCGCTCGACATTCAGCGGGATGCCACCGCCGATCAGTGCCGGCGGCAGTCGTCCGAGGACGAGATTGGCGTCGGTAATCGTCGGCTCGCTGCCGCCGTTGGGGTAACACATCGGGCCCGGCTCAGCGCCGGCGCTGCGCGGTCCCACCTTGAGATGCCCCTCGCGTGTTATCCAGGCAATCGAACCGCCGCCGGTGCCAATCGTCTTGATATCGATCATCGGCACGCGCACCGGAAAGCGTCCCACCGCGCCGCCATTGCTGACGCTCGGCTCGGCATTCTCGATCAGGCACAAATCGGTTGACGTGCCGCCGGCATCGAGCGTCACCAGATCGGGAAATCCGGCGATCTTCGCGATGACGGCACAGCCGATCGCGCCAGCCGCCGGTCCCGACAAAGCAGTCGTGATCGGTTTGCGCATCACCTGATCGGGGCTTGCGACGCCGCCGCTCGATTGCATCACAAGGAACGGCTTATCGCGCAAGCCTGGTCCAAGCTCGTCGCGAATACGCTGCAAATAGCGGCCCATGTGCGGCTTCACGAACGCATCGACCAGCGTCGTAACTGCGCGCTCGTATTCGCGATATTCCGGCAATACGTCACACGACAACGAAACAATGCAGCCCGGATAATACTCGGCGAATATTTCGGCGACGCGGCGCTCATGCGCGGCATTAGCATAAGAGTGCAACAGACAAACGCCGATCGTCGTGATATTCGCGCGGCGATAAAATTGTGCCGCCGCGCGAATACTTGCTTCGTCGAGCGGACGCAACTCTTCGCCGAGAAAATTGAAGCGGCCGCCGACTTCGCGAACATAACGGAGTGGCACCAGACGCTCCGGCTTGACCCAGAAGTAGGAGTTTCCGTAACCCTCCGGCACCGCTTGGCGGGCGATCTCCAGAATATGACGGAAGCCGTCGGTGACGATCAGGCCGAGCCCCGTGATCTCGCCCTGTAACAGGGCATTGGTCGCGACCGTGGTGCCATGGGCAAGGCCGGCGAGATCGTCCAAAGACGTGCCGGCCAGAATTTCCTTGACGCCGCGGACCAGTCCGACAGCCGGATTGGCCGGCGTACTGGCTACTTTCGTGACGCGCATCGAGCCTGACGCCGCATCGACACAGACAATGTCGGTGAAGGTCCCGCCGGTGTCGATTCCAACCCGCAACTGGGGTGTTTTCCCGGTCATTTCTTACGCCTTACGCACCAGTATCGGCGTTTGCTGTTCGATCGATCTGCAAATCGACATTCGAGAGCGCATCGGCTTTGCCATTCGTTACAGCGACGGCCAACGGGCGGCGACCGTGGCCATTTCGGCTTCAGGAGAAACGAGTGCCAGATTTACATCGGTTCAACCAAGTAGAAATGACCACCCGCACGTAACGACCGAGCGGCCGCTCCTTTGGCCGGAGCCATCATTTTTGCATACCCAATGCCATGACCCGAATATTCGCAAGTGGTTCGAAAGATAGCGCGCCCAATGTTTGTTCACGCGGCGGGAAAAATAGGCAGGAAAGTCAGGGTAGCCAAGGCTTTTTCCGGTCAACCTTGTCGACGGCTTTTGACATGAGGCAGCTAGGCTTCGCATACTTGCCCCTATCCGCAGCGACGAAATCGTGTCCACGACTGAAGTCCATGAAACCTGCCCCCTTCAAATACATTGTCGCTCGTTCGCTTGAGCAGGCTTTGGCGCTGAAGGCCGAATTCGGCGACGAGGCTAGCTTTCTTGCCGGCGGCCAAAGCCTGATGCCAACGCTGAACTTCCGGCTCAGCCAGCCGGCTATGCTGATCGATATCAATCCGCTGACAGAGTGCGCAGGATCGCGCCAATGCGGCCCGGACGCCCGCCGCATCGGCGCCCTAACGCGGTATCGCGACATTGAGCGCGATCCAGACACGGCGCGGGACTTTCCGCTTATCCACGAAGCATTGCCCCATATCGCGCACCCGCAGATCCGCAATCGTGGCACCATCGGCGGCAATCTGGCACATGCCGATCCTGCTTCCGAGATGCCGGCCATTGTGCTGACGCTTGGCGGACGACTGCTTGCTCGCTCGAAGCGTGGCGAGCGATGGATCGCCGCGCCGGATTTCTTCACCGGCGCGCTGCGCACCGCGCTTGAACCCGACGAGATGCTAATCGAAGTGGAACTGCCAGTCGCCTCAGCGCGAACCGGAAGCTGTTTCATGGAGGTCTCGCGCCGGCGCGGCGATTTCGCATTGGTTGGCATAGCCTGCACGCTGCGACTAGACCAAAACGAACGTTGCATCGACGCGCGGATCGGGTTTTGCAACGCTGGTGACGGGCCGATCCTGGCGGCGGAGGCGGCAAAATCCCTGATCGGACGGCGGATCGGGGCGCCGGAGCTCACGGAGGCGGCAGATCTGGTGCAGACCGCCATAGATCCGGGTGGTAGCATCCATGCCAGCAAAGAATTTCAGCGGCACCTCGCGGGCGTGCTCACCGGGCGCGCGTTATCTGCGGCGAACGAGCGGGCGCGGCGTGACCACTGAAACCGGCGTTACGGACATGCACGACATCGGAGTGACCGTGAATGGCACGCAATATCGACGCAGCGTGGAATCTCGGACACTACTAAGCGACTTTCTACGACATGATTTGTTGCTTGCTGGAACCCATGTCGGTTGCGAGCACGGCGCGTGCGGCGCCTGCACGGTGCTTTTTGACGGCGTCGCGATTCGCTCCTGCCTGATGCTTGCGGCTCAGGCCGACGGTCACGCGATCAAGACGGTCGAAGGGCTGGCGGTGGACCGCGATCACCTTTCGGTATTGCAGGAATCGATGCGCGACCGTCATGGCTTGCAATGCGGCTACTGCACGCCCGGTATTCTGATGACCATCAAAGCATTCCTCGAAGAATCGCCGGCGCCGGATGAGGCGGAGATCCGAGAGGCGTTGTCGGGAAATCTGTGCCGCTGCACCGGCTATCAGCACATCGTCGATGCTGTGCTGCTCGCCGCTGCGCGTTTGCGGAGCTGATCCGGTGACAACACGCAATCTCGGCGCACCCATTATCCGCAACGAGGATGCCAGGCTGCTGTGTGGTCAGGCTTTGTTCGTCGATGACGTCGAACTTCCTGGCTTACTTCACGCCGCCTTCCTGCGCAGCAGCATTGCCCATGCGCGCATCCGTTCGATCGACGTTTCAGCGGCGCGCGCCCGTGAGGGCGTCATCGCGGTCTACACCGCAGAGGACCTTGGCGACTACTGGGCTCCAGGCCCGCTCCTAGTGCCGCCACCGCCGATCGCCGGCATCACGTTCAATCAGCGCACCCAAGTGCCGCTAGCCAAAGACAAGGTGCGTCACGTCGGCGAACCCCTCGCGGTTGTGTTCGCACAAAGCCGTTATATCGCCGAGGACGCGCTCGGGGATATTATTGTCGATCTCGATCCGTTGGCGGCGGTTGTCGATCTGGAACTAGCGCTGACGGAAACCTCCGTGACGGTCCACGACGATGTCGGCAGCAACATTGCTGCACGCGTCCGACAACATCGCGGAAACTATAGCGCCGCCCGCGCGCGGGCCGCGCACGTCATCAGCCGGCGCTTTCTATACGACCACGGAGCATCATCACCAATTGAGACCCGCGGCCTGGTCGCAAGATGGGACGATCGCGCCAACCAGCTCACGGTTTGGGATACGACGCAGGCGCCGGTATTTCTGCGAAATGGGCTCGCAGGAATTCTGGGCCTAAGCGAACGTCAGGTGAGAGTGATTGCACCATTTGTCGGCGGCGGCTTCGGACCGAAAATTATGCTGTTCTATCCCGAAGAAGTAGTGGTGCCGTGGGCGGCGATGAAGCTCAATCGCCCGATCAAATGGATCGAGGACCGGCTCGAGCATTTCTTTGCCACGACCCATGAACGGGGACAAACCCACGATGCGGACATCGCGCTCTCGGCCGACGGCCGAATCCTCGGCATCAAGGATATATTCCTGCACGACACCGGTGCCTACAATCCTTATGGATTGACGGTACCAATCAACAGTCAGTGCACGCTGCTCGGCCCTTATGTAGTGCCGAACTACGACAGCACCTTCACGGCAGTCTTCACTAATAAACCAATAGTGACACCCTATCGAGGCGCTGGCCGCCAGCACGGCGTCTTCGTTATGGAACGGCTGCTTGATATCGCCGCGCAGCGACTGAGGCTGGACCGAGCTGAAATCCGGCGGCGAAACTTGATCCCGCCGGATGCATTTCCTTACAATAACGAGATCATCTATCAGGATTTTGCGCCGCTCTCCTACGACAGCGGCAATTACGAGCCGATCCTCGATAAAGCGCTCGATATGATCGGCTATCGGAAATTTCTCGATGAAGAACAGCCGCGCTTGCGCGCAGAAGGTCGGCACGTAGGCATTGGCGTCGCCTGCTATGTCGAGGGTACGGGCATCGGACCTTACGAAGGCGCCAAAGTCCAGGTGCAGTCCAATGGCAAGGTGAACGTAGCGACCGGCATCGGCACGCAGGGGCAAGGGCATTTTACGAGCTTCGCCCAGATCGTCGCCGATCAACTCGGCGTCGAGGTGCGAGATGTCGATATTGTAACCGGCGATACCGATCAATTTTACTGGGGCGCTGGCACTTTTGCGAGCCGCGGCGCTGTCGTGGCCGGCAATGCCGTCAACGAAGCGGCAAAAGTGGTGCGGGAAAAAATCATTCGGCTTGCGGCCGAACATTTCGAATGTGCCGAGGTCGATATAGAAATCGCCAACGGCCAGGTCTCGGTCGTCGGCGTCCCCGGACAGGCTGTGAAGCTTGGCGCGCTCGCGCTCAAGGCCAATCCGATGCGCGGTGCGGTTCGTCCCGGCACCGAGCCGGGTCTCGAGTCGACGCAATATTTCGGACCTTCCGGTGGTGCAACGGCGAGCGGCGTCCATGCCATGATCGTCCAAGTCGACCCGCTGACGTTCACGCTCGAAGTGCTTAAATACATCGTCGTGCACGATTGCGGCACCATCATCAATCCGCTGATCCTCGCCGGCCAGATCCATGGCGGCGTCGCGCAAGGCATCGGCAACGCCTTTTACGAGCAGCTTGTTTTCGACGTTGACGGCCAGCTGCTCAACGCCTCTCTCACCGATTATCTGTTGCCGACCGCACTTGAAGTGCCGCGCGTCGAAATCGCCCACATGGTGACTGTGTCGCCGCTCAACCCCCTCGGCATCAAGGGCGCAGGGGAAGCTGGTGCCATTCCGGTTGGGCCGTTGTTTGCGCAGGCAATCGAAGATGCGCTTGGCCTCGTCGACCGCAACATCGAACTCTTGGAGATTCCACTCAGCCCGAACCGCCTATTCGAGCTGACCAAGCGGCTGCGATGATTCTAGCACCGGCGAGCCCGGCGGTCCCCGTTTGAATTTCCAATTCGCCGGCGACTGCCGTGCTACGCGATGACGAAAAATCCCGCCGCGACGCAGCGGCGGGACCCTTGGAGGTTCAGAAGGTACCTGTACAGAATACCATAGCTCTATGACAGATGGATGCCTCTGACCGCGTCATCGTGCTGTCGAGCCGGCCGGCGCACCCGGTCGAGGACGTAGCAGTGCGATGTCCGCATTCACGCACGCCCGAAGATCCCGACTGTGCGGCAATCATTCGCCGCCTTCGCGTTATGGTGAGGGGCGGCCAATGATCGCGCGTGTTTTGCTCCCGTTGACCTTCGGTCTGCTTCTGCTCGTGGCATGGCAGGTCATAGTGCTGCAGATCGAGATGCCCGAGGGCCTCTTTAAAGCATTTTGTTGATGCGGAACACGTTGCCCTCCGGGTCAAGAAGAACCGACTGATACCAATTGTAATAGGTTTGATAAGGCTCCTTGATCAGCCGCGCGCCGAGGTTGACCGCAAATGGAGTCATGCGGTCGACCTCGGCTGAGGAATCGACGTCGAAATTGAGTAGGAATTTGACGCCGGTCGGGCTGGAATAGTCGGACAATTTGAGAAGATCGTAAGCGTCCTGAGCGTTGAATCCCAGGCAGCTCTGACCGGTCCGCAGGCCGACGAAGATGGGCGAGCGAATTTCCGGGATTTCGTCGAAGCCGAACACGTCGCGGTAGAAGCCAGAGAGCTTCACGATGTCCTTTGCGAAGATGTTGACGTAAGAGAGCATCCGAACCTCTCCGCTCTTAAACGCCCTTGCCGAAGGTCGTTTGTTTGACGAACTTGCTGCGCAGGTGGTCACCCGAAGTGATCGGTTCGTATTTCGCCGGATTGTCCAGTGTCTCGCAGCTTGAAAGACAATCCACCACCGCATCGTAGTTCGGCTGGTGGAAAAACACGATCGACATTCGATCCTTGTTCGCTTCGGAGTCGAGCGGCGGGTTGACGACGCGATGCAGCGTCGAGGTCCACGTGTCATTGGTCCATTGCTGCATCAGGTCGCCGATATTGACGATGAACGATCCCTCGATTACCGGGACGCTGACCCATTCGCCGACTTTGTTTTTCACTTGCAGGCTGTTGTTGTCAGAAAGTTCCTTGCGAAGAATGGTCATGCTGCCGTAATCGGAATGAGCGCCCGCCCGTAACTGTCCGGGGAGCGGCGCTGTTGTCTGCTTGGGGTATTGGAGCACCCGCATCATCGAAATGTTCTTGTCGATGGTGTTGTCGAAATAGTGCTCGTCGAGTTTCAAGGCGAGCGCGAACAGTCGCATGAGATCCGTTGCAAGCGAGTTGACGGCCCTGAAATATTCGGTCCATACCGGCTTCAGTTCAGCGGGCTTCGCCGGCCAGACATTCTTGGCGAAATGCGGTCCAGCTTCTTCGCTCGTGAAATACGGATCTCCCGGCGGGACGTCGACCGGGCCGATCGAGAGCAACTCTTTGATATCGGGCGGTGCAGGCTCGTCCAGGCTATATGACAGGCCTTCCCCGCCGACGGCGCTATAGCCGCGGACCTGATCGGGCGCAGGCCGATCGGCCTTGATCTTTTCGGAATGCGGGAGTTCGAAGAACTCCTTGGAGACGTCATAGGTCTTGCGAATGAGGTCTTCGGGGATGCCGTGACCGGACACGACCAGGAACCCGATGTCACGGCAGGCCTGACCGATCTGCTCGGCCACCGCCGCCTTCCCTTCAGGTGTTCCTTCCCGGTAAGGCGCGATATCGATCACGGGAACATGCAGAAGTGTCATGGGCTCGGTCTCCCCTGGATTCTTGGGCTGAAAACGCGGCCGTACCGGCCGCCACCCGATAAGCAGATACCGTGCCACTCACCAGGCCGCGGATTGGCGTTTCGCGCTTACCAATTATTGGCGCAAAGCGTCCCGTGGGGTCGCCCGTCCGCAAGTAGGGAACCAGTCAGGCGGCACTCAGGCCTGCCTTGCGGCGCTTCCATTCGCTCAGGATGTCGGCGCAGTCCGCTACAAGCCCAATATGCAACGACACCATCGCCAGCGCCGCATTCTCCAAATTGTCATCGGTCCCGCGAACGAGGTCGCGCGCCACGATGACACGGTAATTGTGATTGCCGGCGTCGAACGCGGTATTGAGAATACAACAGTCCGTGAACCCGCCGTTGAGCACAATCGTTTCGACCCGCATGTTGCGTAACAGAAAATCGAGATCAGTCGGATAGAAGGCCGTTAGCCGCTTCTTGGTCTCCACGATCAGATCGTTGGGTCCGACACGCGTGACAAATTCGGTCCACGGCGAACCTTCGATCGCGTGGGCCGCGCTGTTGGGGATGTCTCCGACATAGAGCGGAAATGTGCGGCGCCACGCCGAACTGATGCCGCCAACGTCGTCTTCGCCGCCGCGCCGCAGGACCGATCGTACGTGGATGACCGGAATTCCGAGCGCTCGCACACTATCGTGAAAGGCATCGATCGGTTTAACGATGTCGCGCGCTCGCGGTGCCGGGCAAGGACATTGCGGAGAAGTCATCAAGGTGTCCCCGGTGCATGTCGATCGACACGACCGCGGTCTTTGCAGGGTCAAGATAGTCTTCGAAAGCCTCCCGCGTGTCTTGTGGTTTGCCGTAAACATAAATACGCATGGCTCGCCTCTTCGATGGTGCGTCAGCGGCGTTCCTCGCGCACATGGGGCTGACCAAGCGCCCCGGGCTCGCTGGTGCCGACACGCTGCGTGGCGCCGACCCAAATCATGACGGCGATCGTGGCGAGATAGGGAGTCATCATCATCAAATACTGCGGCACGCGGATGCCGGCGGCGGCGATATGCGGGATGACGGCTTCGATACATCCGAACAACAATGCGCCGCCGAGTGCGGGCCACGGCGCCCATCGCGCAAACACGACCAGAGCGACGGCGATCCAGCCGCGGCCGCCGGTCATTCCCGTCACCCAAAGCTTGACGTTGACAACGGAGATGTAGCCGCCGGCCAATCCGATCAGCGATGAACCCAGTACGATTGCCAGCACCCGATGCAGCGAGACGCTGATGCCGGCGGCATCGGCGGCGGCCGGGTTTTCGCCGACCGATCGGACTCGTAATCCCATCATCGTCGATTTCAGCCACCAATTCACGAGAAGGAAAATCAGGATTGTGAGGTAAACGATGGCGTCCTGGTTGAAGAGAATCCGGCCAATGACGGGAATATCCGAAAGTGGCCAAATCACCAGGCGGGGCAATCCCTCGATATGCTTGTTCTGCCAATTCGCCAGTGTTCCGACAAGACCGGTGAGGCCCTGGCAAAAGAAGACGATGGAGAGTCCCGCAATCACCTGGTTGACGCGCAGCACAACCACCAGGGCCGCGAATAGAAGCGAGACAATGCTCGCCGCCGCCATAGCCGCGATCAGCGCGACCGCGGGATAGCCATCAAGCGTGAGACAGGTCCCAACGCCGGTCAGCGCGCCGACCAGCATCAAACCCTCGGCCGTCAAATTGAGCACTCCGGAGCGTTCAGAAATGATCAGTCCCAAGGCGGCAAGCGCATAAGGGACGGCCGTTATGGGCGCATCGGCCAGCCAATTGGTCAGGAACTCTATCATAGCGGCCCTTCAGCGAATCCAGCGAACGCGATGACGGATGAAGAATTCGGACGCCGCGACAGACATCACGATGATGGCCTCGATCAACTGAACCATCGTGAACGGTATCTGATAAAACACCTGCAACGTTTGTCCGGTGATGAAGAGAATGGCGATTAGGAAGCCGACCACAGCGACGATGAGCGGATCATTGCGTGACAGAAACGCGATCAGCACGCCCGAAAAAACATAGCCGTCGGCATAAGATTCCGTCAGCCGTCCCTCCTGGCTCGCGACGTTAATAAAGCCGGCGAGCCCGGCGCAGGCCCCTGAGATCGCGACTGTCCAAATGGTAACAGCGCGAATCGGGACGCCAACGACGCGTGCCACGTTGGAATTCGCACTGATGAACCGCATGTAAAATCCGACGCGGCTGAAGTGAATGAGCCAGGCCGCCGCTAATATGGCGCCGATCGAGATCAGCAGACCGAGATTGATGCCGTATCCGATATCACCCAGCCGCTCGAACGGTTGAAACGGCGTCGATTGTGGAAAGGCCGTTTTTGCATCCTGCCAAGCACCGTAGAGCAGGTGGAACAAGAAATAAACAGCGACATAGTTGAGCAGCAGCGTCGCGATGATTTCGTTCACGCGAAATCTGAGCTTCAACAATCCGGCAAGCAAGCACCACAGTCCGCCGCCGATCGCCGAAGCGGCCGCCATCAGGAGGAGCCGAGTGGTCGGCGGCCCGATTTCGTAAATCGAAACTCCTCCGGCGAAGATGCCGCCGAAGACCATCTGGCCTTCGAGCCCGAGGTTCCAAAAACCAATGCGAAAGGCGAGGCTGGCGCCGAGTTCAACCAGCATCAATGGAGCGGCCTGGACAAGCACGGCGTGCAGGCTGTCGCTGTTGAAGACGCCCGCCAGCTCACCGGCAAGCTGGAGCGGAGAGATTCCGGCCGCCCAGAGGATCGCTACCGAGATCGCCACCCCGACCGCGAGCGAGGCAAAAAGAAACACGCTCTGTTTCCAGGCAGGCAGGCTCTGCCGCACGTCCAGAACCACTCGGGAGCGGCTTGTCCTCGGCATTGGTATCGCCCGGCGCACGGAGTTCTAAGTTCGATAGATCATGCATGATCCACCATGGCGCGGCCAATAGCCTGACGGTCCGCCGGACGGTCGAACTCCGCGACAATTCGGCCGCGCGTCATGACTCCAATGCGATCCGATAGGCTCAACACCTCGTCGAGATCTTCGCTGATCAGGACCACCGCGGCGCCGCGGTCGCGTGCTGCCAGCAGGCGTTGATGCACCGCAAGGCATGCGCGTGCGTCGAGGCCCCGGCTGGGGCTATGGGCTACCACAACTGTCGGGTTCCGGCTGAATTCGCGGGCGATAACCAGCTTTTGCGCGTTGCCGCCGGACAGGAGCGCCGCCTTTTGTCTATTACTGCGTACCCCCTGAACGTCGTAGTCGACGACAGCCGCAGCCGTCTCGCGTTGCATCGCCGTTCGGTTCAGGCGACCGAGTGACCCGTACCGGCGTGAGCGGATTTCGGCGACGGTAAAATTATCAGCGATGGAAAGTCCACCGGCCAGCGCGAACGAGTAGCGGTCCGCCGGAATTGCAGCCACCGCTGTAATTCGTTTGTTCGATGGCGGATCGCCCATGACGTTGCCGAGGCCTTCAATCCAGATCTCGCCTGAGGTTGGTTGGCGGGCTCCGATCAGGGCTTCACCCAGCTCTGACTGACCGTTTCCACTCACGCCAGCGATGCCGTATATTTCCCCGGCGCGTACAAAAAAACTTGCTTCCTGCAACGCGACGCTGCCGTCGCCGCGCGCGCAAGTCAGCGCCCCGACGTTAAGGCGTGTTCCGGTAACAGCATTCGGCGCGCGCGCCGGCAGCGGCTGGGTTTCGCCCACGGTAAGTTGCGTGAGTTCGGCGGCTGTCGCCGTTGACGGATCGAGCGTCGCAACTGTTTTGCCGCGGCGCATGATCGTCACCGAATCGGCATATCGTTTCACTTCATTGAGCTTGTGAGTGATCAAGACGACCGCTGTGCCGGCGCGTGCCAGCCGGCGCACGGTTTCCAGCAAGCGGTCCGCTTCGGCGTCGGTGAGCACCGCAGTCGGCTCGTCGAGAATAAGAATCCTGGCCCCGCCGATCAGGACCTTAACGATTTCAACCTGCTGCTGCTCGGCGACCGTCAGCGAGTTGACGCGGCGATCCGGATCGATCGCAAAACCGAGATCGGCGGATTGCCGTTCGATCTCCGCACGAACCTCCTTGATGCCTGAACGATAGTGCGGACGCCGGTTGGCAAGCAAAACGTTCTCAGTGATGGTGAAGGGATGCACCAGTTTGAAATGCTGGTGCACCATGCCGATGCCATGGCTGCGTGCTTCCGAAGGTCCGCTCAACGATACAGGCTTACCATCGACAAAGATGCCGCCGGTTTCTGGTGCATAGAGGCCGGCGGCAACGTTCATCAGCGACGATTTGCCTGCTCCATTCTCACCGAGCAGGGCGTGAACCTCTCCGGCATTGCCGTCGAATTCCGCGTCATCAAGAACTACGACACCGTCGAAGGATTTCCGTATTCCTTTCAGCACAAGTGCCGCAGTCATCAGGGGAATTACTGCAGCTATTTTTGTGCGATAACGCCGGGAACGTACCAGTCCATCTTCCACAGCCCTGCATCGTCGATGCTTTTTCCGGCGGCCAGCTCTTCCTTCCCCGAAGTATCCGTCATCGGACCAGTATAGATCTGCTTGCCGTTAATGATCGCCTGCCGTTCGGCCATGACCTTGGCGACAACGTCCTTCGGGATGGCAACCTTGCCCAAGGCGATGTCGGTGCCGCCATCCTTGATGCCCGGGAACGCCCCATAGGGGCTGGGCTGCCAGTTTCCGGCCTCGATCTTCTTCAGTTCGGGCGCAAGGAACTTGTCCCAGGTCCAGACCGAGGAGCAGAGGGTCGCTTTAGGAGCAAATTCGCTCAAGTCACGATGATGGCCTGTTCCATAGATACCGCGCTCTTGCGCCACGATTTGCGGCGTCGGGGTATCGACATGTTGTCCAATCACGTCGACGCCCTGATCGGCGAGGGCCGAGGCAGCGGCACGCTCTTTGACCGGATCGTTCCATGCGCCGGTAAAAATGACCGTTACCGTTGCATTCGGCTTGAATTGCTTGGCGCCGAGTTCGTAAGCATTGATGGTCCAATTCACCGGACCGATCGGATGCGCTGCAACGAAGCCGAGTTTGCCGGTCTTGGACATTGCACCGGCCACCATGCCGCAAAGATACTGGCTTTCGTAAGTGCGTCCATAAAAGGATTTAGATTCGGACCGTTGGTCGTGCCGGATGCATTAAGAAATGCAACCTTGGGATATTTTTCTGCTAATTCTTTGAACGTGTCCGAGTAGCCAAATGCGGTGCCAATGATGACGTTGTAGCCGCGGCTGATGAAAGTCTCTGCGGCGGGTTTGATTTTGCCGGCAACCTCCGGCACGTTTTCGACATAGGGGATTTTTTGCCCGACGGCCGCTTCGATTTTCGGCCGCGCTTCGTCGAAAGCCTGTGTCCATCCACCGTCATGTTTGTCGGCGAAGTAGAGGAAGGCGATCTTAGGAGCCGCGGAGAGCGTGAACCCGGCGGCATATGCGATGCTCGTTCCCAGGAGCGCGGCTGCAACAACAGACGAAACGAATTTCCAGCGCATGGTCAGGTTTCCTTCTACGGATGCCGCCTTCTTTGTTCAAGGTTGACGGTAAGTCATAGTCGCAAAGAGCAACTCGAATGGCGCGCCCAATGTTTAGTCAGATTAAGATGGAATGTTAGGCACATAACCCGTCTGGGAGGGCGTTCCAGCCCGAGAATGACGCGCTGCGTTATAAGCGGTTCTAACCGTGATGAACCGCTCTGAGAGCACCATGGGTCCAGAATCTGCCGCGCCCATAATGGGTTCAGCCGTGAGCTTTTGCCGTAGCCCTTGTTCACCCTCCCGATGAGGAGGCACCGGCACCGATGCTTCACGCAAAAGCTAAACCGGGGAAGTGGCCGCCGCCACTGGCGGTGGACAGCAGAGGAACTTGTCGAGCGCGCCGGACAGATCAAATCGACGGCATCAAGCAGCGGGCTATCTTCACCGGAGGGAGCGTCGGATATTTCCGTGTCGGCCGTTCACCGTTCGGAGTCGTCAGATGGCAGCCACGTTCGACATCGCCGTTCGCCGCGCGCGGTTGCGCGGCAACAGTACGTCGTTGATGGAGATCGCAATCCGCGACGGTCATATCGCCGCGATCGGCCAACGGCTCGACGGCGAGGCCATCACCGAGATCGACGCTGCCGGCAACCTTATCACCGAATCGTTCGTCAATCCGCACCTGCATCTGTGCAAGGTATTCACGCTGCCGATGATGGAGGAGGAGGCGCTGAAGGCCTATCGGGGCAACGGCATGGCTGGGGCGATGGCGGCGATCGAGCTCGCCAGCGTGATCAAGGAGAAATACGCGAAGTCCTGGATCGTCGACAACGCCCGGCGCGCGGTGGCGCTGGCGGCGCTCCACGGCACGCTCCACATCCGCGCCTTCGCCGATGTCGACGCCAAGGCCCGGCTTGAAGGCGTCAAGGCGCTTATCCGCATCCGCGATGAATTCCGCAGTGTCGTCGATATCCAGGTTGTTGCCTTCGCCCAGGACGGGCTCGTCCGCGAACCGGGCGCGGCGGAGCTGCTGCACCAGGCCATGACACTCGGTGCCGACGTGGTCGGCGGCATTCCGTGGATCGAGCTCACCGATGCCGACGCCGACGCCCACATCGGCATCTGCTTCGATCTCGCGCAGCGCTTCAATAAGGACTCTCGATGCTGCTGGATGATACTGGCGATCCCGGCCTGCGGACCCTGGAAATGATGGCGGTCGAAGCCATCGGCGCGGCTGGCAAGGCCGCGCTCTGGCCCATCATTGCCGCGCCATGAGTTCTATCCCGCACCCTACGTGCAACGCCTCGCTCGCGTCCTGAAGGCCGCGCGTGTGCCGGTGGTGACCGATCCGCACACCGGGCCGCTGCACGCGCGCGTCCGCGAATTGCTGGCCGAGAATATACTGGTCTGCCTCGGTCAGGACGACATTTCGGACGCTTATTACCCGTTCGGCCGCAACAATATGCTGGAAGTCGCCTTCCTTGCCTCGCACTTGCTGTGGATGACGGCGCGGGACGAGATCGAAACGCTTTATGACATGATCACGACCGATGCCGCGAAGGCGATCAACGTGGCCAATTTTGCTTTGGCGCCGGGCGCACCCGCAAACCTTGTCGTTCTCGACCAGCCGGATGTAGTCGAGGCCCTTCGTTACCATATCCCCCCCGTCCATGTCATCGCTCGCGGCCGCCTCGTCGACAAGTTAAAGATGGAGGCGCTGCTGACGCCCTGATATTCAGGATGAGGGACTAGAGGGCTTTTACGGATTTTGTTCGCAATCCGCGAAGCTTTACAGACTTTGAAAGACCGACCGGCAGAGTGTAATTCAGACGCCGTGTAAATCTTGAATCGATTTAGAGCTTTAGATTGATGAGGCGCTTTGACGGCCTATCATAACACTAGCGCCATTCGGGAAGAGTTGGCGACTCGCCTTTTTCTATGCGATTGCACTAACTGGGTGCAGGCCATCTCGAGGTCCGAGCGTCGTTCCATAACCTGTCATTATGCG
>CAWFBB010000011.1:0-17789 GCA_963813825.1 uncultured Alphaproteobacteria bacterium | reverse complement strand
GGGATTCGAACCCTCGACCCCAACCTTGGCAAGGTTGTGCTCTACCCCTGAGCTACACCCGCATCCGAGATGGGTAGGACGGCCGATCGCGTAAGCCCGGCCGCGGCATTGCTATGCCAAAGAGCGCCCGGCTTTGCAACCGCTGGCTCGGACGCCTATTAACCCGCCGATGTCCGCCTCTCCCGACGAGCTTTTCGCCTATCTGGATAGCCTTGGCATTGCCCACAGGACCGTCACGCACCCGGCAGTCTTTACGGTCGCGGAAGCGACTGACCTGCGGGGCAATGTCCCAGGCGCCCACACCAAAAACCTGTTCCTGCGTGACAAGAAGGGAACCCCCTTCCTGGTCGTGGCGCTGGAAAACACCGCCATCGAGCTGAAATCGCTGCACCGTTGCCTCGGCGCGACGGGGCGCTTTTCGTTCGGCTCGCCGGACCTAATGCGCGAACTGCTCGGTGTCGAGCCGGGCTCGGTGACGCCATTCTCCGTTATCAACGACAAGGCTTGCCGGGTCACGGTCGTGCTCGATACCGCCATGATGGCGCATCCGGTGCTGAATTTTCATCCCCTGGTGAACACGGCAACGACAACGATTTCGCGGGAGGGCCTGCTCAAGTTCCTGGAAGGGACCGTTCACCCGCCGCGGATCGAGGTCATTGCCGGACCCATGGAGGATGAAAAACCGTGATTGCAATCGTGCGATATATCCCCATTTAATCGGTCGAATAGAACAAATTCCGGCCCAGCCGGGTCATCGTTCGGGGTCTTTGGGCAAGGAAACATGTTGGATCAGGCAGGAACCGCCACGGCGGAAGCGGTCGTCAAGGACACGACGACACAAACCTTCGTCAAAGACGTCATTGAGGAGTCCAAGCGCCAGCCGGTGTTGGTCGATTTCTGGGCGCCATGGTGCGGTCCGTGCAAACAGCTCGGGCCGGTGCTCGAAAAGGCCGTCAAGGCGGCCAAGGGCAAGGTCAAGCTCGTCAAAATGAATATCGACGACCATCCGGCCATCCCTGGCCAGATGGGCATCCAGTCGATCCCGGCCGTGATCGCGTTCGTCAACGGCCAGCCGGCCGACGGTTTCATGGGCGCACTGCCGGAGAGCCAGGTGGTGGCTTTCCTGGAGCGGCTGACCAAGGAGCGCATCGGCGGTGAGAGCAAGGATCTGCTGGCGGCGGCCGATGCTGCGCTCGCCGAAGGCGATGCCGCAGGCGCCGCGGACATGTACGGACAGGTGCTGGCCGAGGATAATACCAACACGCAGGCGCTCGCTGGGCTGGCGCGTTCTTATGTTGCGACCGGAGCGCTCGATCAGGCCAAGCAGACGTTGAGTCTGGTGCCGGAGGCCAAGCACAACGATGCCGCCGTTGCGGCGGCGCGCGCCGCGATCGAGCTTGCCGAGCAGGCCAAAACGCTCGGCCCTATTGACGAGCTCGAGCAGAAGGTCGCCGCCAATCCGCTCGATCATCAAGCGCGTTTCGATCTGGCGCTCGCCCTCAATGGCAAAGGCCGCCGCGCCGAGGCGCTCGATCATCTGATTGCCATCGTCAAGCGCGACCGTAAGTGGAACGAAGACGGCGCTCGCAAGCAACTCGTCCAGTTCTTCGATGCCTGGGGCCCGGCCGATGAGGCGACGATCGATGGTCGCAAGCGATTGTCTTCGATTTTGTTTGCCTGAGGCGAACGAACCGCGGGTGGAGTGACGCCCAATGCCGATGAACGCGGCTTACAAGGGTCCGGACGCGCTTCCTACGGTCATTCCCGTATTCCCGTTGCCGGGAGCGTTGCTGTTGCCGCGCGGGCAGATGCCGCTCAACATTTTCGAACCGCGTTATCTGGCAATGATTGACGACGCGCTGCGCTCCGGGCAGCGGCTGATCGGCATGATCCAGCCCGATCCCGCACATCCCGGCGCGGACGAGCGAAAGCCGCATCTGTTTAGGGTCGGTTGCGTCGGCCGACTCACGCAATATTCGGAGAGCGGTGACGGCCGCTATCTCATCCAGCTCACCGGCGTCGCGCGTTATCGTATCGAAAACGAGCTTTCGGTCGCCACGCCGTACCGGCAATGCCAAGTCACTTATAAGCCGTTTATCGGCGACTTCACCGCGCGCAAGGGCGAGGACGAGGTCGACCGTAAAGCGCTGTTGCGGGCGCTGTCGTCATTCCTCAAGGCGAACGATCTCAAGGCCGATTGGGAAGGCATCGAGAATGCGCCCAACGAGGCGCTGGTGAATGCGCTGGCGATGATGTCGCCTTACGACGCAGCCGAGAAGCAGGCCATGCTGGAAGCGCCCGACCTGAAGACTCGCGCCGAAATCCTGGTCGCCGTCACCGAGATCGAGCTTGCCAAGAGCAACACCTCAGGCGAGACGTCGCTCCAATAATTCCTCCCCTGCACGCGCGGGAGGAATTAGTATGCAGAGCAGAACCGGAGTCCTGTTATGTCCACGCCACCCGCTGACAGCGTCGACCCAAAGCTACTCGAAATCCTGGTCTGCCCGGTGACCAAGACGCCGCTCGAATATGATGCGGAGAAGCAGGAACTGATTTCGCGCGCCGCCAAGCTTGCCTATCCGATCCGCGACGGCATTCCGATCATGCTGGCGGAGGAAGCGCGGCGGCTGGATTGAGCCTCTTCGCGGCTATGCGAATTCGTCATGCCCGGCCTTGTGCCGGGCATCGACGTCTTCCAACATGTGCAACGGGGCATAGGCCAGCGAAGCGACGCCGTCCTCCTGGACGGCTATGCCCGGCCGTGACGTGAGCAAAAGTGTGGGAGGCTTTCGTGGTCAAGATCTGGGGCCGTAATACCTCGTCGAACGTGCAGAAGGTGATGTGGGCGATCGGCGAGATGGGCTTGCCCCACGAACGCATCGATATCGGCGGGCCGTTCGGCAAGAACCGCGAGGCGGCTTATCTGGCGATGAATCCGAATGGTTTGGTGCCGACGCTGGAAGAGGAAGACGGCTACCTATTGTGGGAATCGAACTCCATCGTCCGCTATCTCGCCGCCAAGCATAAATCCCCCATGCTTGAGCCGCCCGATCTGCGCATCCGGGCGAACGCCAGCAAATGGATGGATTGGCAATTATCCGTGTGCGGGCCCGCGATCACGCCGGTGTTTTGGGGTTTGATCCGTACGGCTCCGGAAAAACGCGATCACGCGGCGATCGAAGCCGGCAAGAAGAATACGACGACGGCCATGGCCATGGTCGACGAGCAACTCGGCAAAACCGCGTATCTCGCCGGCGATGCGTTTTCCTACGGCGATATCCCGGTCGGCATCATGGCCTATCGCTATCGCCAGCTCGTGCCCGAGCGTCCGCCGCTGAAGAATTTCGAGCGTTGGTATGCCGCGATCTCGGCGCGGCAAGCGTTCAAGGACCAGATCGCGTCGGTGCCGCTGACCTAAAGTCGCGTCATTCCGGGGCGCGCGAAGCGCGAACCCAAAATCCATAACCCGATCGCTGGGACTATGCATTTCGGACTCGCCGCTTTGCGTCGATCCGGAATGCAGAGCGACTTTATTCTGCCGCCGCCCGTGCGCCGCCCGAGTGTGCCGAGACGATATAGTCCATCGCCGCCTGTGCGCCGCCCTTCTTGTGGGGAATACCGGCGAGCGACAGCGCCATTTCGGTGATGCCAAGCGCGCCGATCAATGTACCGTCATTGATGTCGCCGAGGTGGCCGATGCGGAAATATTTCTTGGTGTAAGGGCCGAAGCTGGCGCCGTAGGAAATGTTGAACGTCTCCAGCGCGAGATTGCGGAAGGCGTCGGCGTCATGACCATCCGGCACCAGCACCGCGGTAATGGTCGGCGAGTAGTATGTCGGCTCCCGACAAAGGATCTCGAGTCCCCAGGCGCGTACCGCGCGTCGCGTCGCCTCGCCAAAGCGCGCGTGGCGCGCGAACACGTTGTCGAGGCCCTCCTCGTGCAGCATGTCGATCGAAACGGCGAGGCCTTGCAGCATTTGCGTCGCCGGCGTGTAGGGGAAGAAGCCGACCTTGTTCATGGTCATCATGTCCTCCCATGACCAGAACGACTTCGTCATCTTCGAGGTCTTCGACGCCGCGATCGCCTTGTCGCTAATGGCGTTGAACGACATGCCGGGCGGCAGCATCAAACCCTTCTGCGCGCCGCCGATAGTGACGTCGACGCCCCACTCGTCGTGCCGGTAATCGGCCGAGGCGAGCGAAGAGATGGTGTCGACCATGAGCAGTGCCGGGTGACCGGCGGCATTGATCGCCTTGCGGATGGGCTCGATCGGTGACAGGCAGCCGGTCGCGGTCTCGTTGTGCAATACGCACACCGCTTTGATGGCGTGCGCCTTGTCGTTGCGCAGATGCTCCTCGATGGTTGCGGCATCGGCGCCGGTGCGCCAGTCGCCCTTGATGAATTCGGGCTTGAGCCCGAGCTTCTCGGCCATGGTCTTCCACTGGGTGGCAAATTGGCCGGTCTCGACCATCAGCACGCGATCGCCGGGAGACAGAGTGTTGACCAGCGCGCCTTCCCACGCACCGGTGCCGGTCGCGGTGTAGATGATGACCGGATTGGTGGTCTTGAAAATGGTCTTGATGCCGTCGAGGCAGCGCTTGGCGAGCTTGGAGAATTCCGGACCGCGATGATCGATGATCGGGGTGTCCATCGCGCGCAGTACGCGGTCGGGCAGCGGCGTCGGCCCCGGAATTTGCAGGAAATGACGCCCGGCGGCGCGCGAAGCATTCTGCGGCATAATCGGCACTCCTTCGGACAGTTCATTCGCCCGGCGGCGCATGTCCAAGGCGCTCGCTGCTTGTGGGGTTGAATAGCGAATGCGACATTCGGGTCAAGTCTAATTGACGCGAACCGTATCTTATTGGTATCGCGCCAGCTTTGGGCGCGGAGGATGATGTGCCTGCTCTACTGATGCCAGCGCTGGAACGGCGGCTCAAGGCGCAGCAGGTTGGGCAAGTGCGCTTCGACGCCTTCACGCGTGGGCGCTATTCTACGGATGCGTCCCACTACCAGATCATGCCGCTTGGAGTCGTGACCCCGCGCACGGCCGACGATGCCGAACGGGCGCTCGCGATCTGCCGCACCGAGGGCGTGCCGGTGACGCCGCGCGGCGGCGGCACGTCGCAAGCCGGACAGACCGTCAACGAATCGGTGGTGATCGATTGCTCGCGGCATCTCAACGGCGTGCTCGACGTCGATGCGGCCGCCCGCCGCTGCGTGGTCGAACCCGGTATCGTGCTCGACGAGCTTAATCGCAGATTGAAATCGACCGGCTTGTGGTTCCCGGTCGATATCTCGACTGCGTCTCGCGCCACCATCGGCGGTATGGTCGGCAATAATTCCTGCGGCGCACGCTCGTTGCGCTACGGCAATACGCGCGAGAACGTATTGTCGGTTGACGCCGTGCTGCCCGACGGCACGCGTGCGCATTTCGGCCGTATGGGCGACAGCGCTGTCGACGTGCCGCCGGCTCTGGTGCGCGATCTGCTTGCCATCGCGGCGCGCGAGGCCGGTGAGATCGAGCGCCGATTTCCAAAAGTGCAGCGGCGGGTCGGGGGCTACAATCTCGACGCGCTCGTGCCCGGCCGCAACGATATCAACCTCGCACATCTCCTGGTCGGCTCGGAAGGCACGCTCGCCTTCTCGACAAGGATTGAGCTGAAACTTTCGCCGCTGCTGGGCCGCCGCGCGGTCGGCGCCGTTCACTTCGGCAGTTTCCACGAAGCGATGCTGGCGGCGCAGCATATCGTCAGGCTCGGGCCGATCGCGGTTGAGCTGATCGACCGTACCATGCTCGGGCTTGCCGCCGACATCGCGATGTTCAAACCCACTGTCGAAGCATTCCTGCGCGGCGATCCCGAGGCGATTTTGTTCGTCGAGTTCGCCGAAGCGGATTGGGACGAGAATGTGCGGCGGCTGAATCAGCTCGTTGTGCTGATCGGCGATCTCGGTATTGCCTGGGACAAGCCCGGCGCAAAGTGGGGCGGTGTCGTCGAGGTGCTCGATCCGAAACTGCAAGCCAGTATCACCGAGATGCGCACTGCGGGCCTCAACATCATGATGTCGATGAAGGAGGCTGGAAAGCCGGTTTCCTTTGTCGAAGATTGTGCCGTGCCGCTCGAACATCTTGCCGATTACACCGCGCGGCTGACTGAGGTCTTCGAGCGGAACGGCACCCGCGGCACCTGGTATGCGCACGCCGCAGTCGGCTGTTTGCATGTACGGCCCGTGCTCAATCTGAGGCTCGACAAGGACGTGCACGCGATGCGCGCGATTGCCGAGGAAGCTTTCGCCATGGTGCGTGAATACAAAGGCTCGCATTCGGGCGAGCATGGCGATGGCATCGTGCGCTCGGAATTTCACGAAAAAATGTTTGGCGCGGAACTGGTCCATGCGTTTGAAGATGTGAAGGACCGCTTCGATCCGCAAAACCTGTTCAACCCGGGAAAGATCGTTCGGGCGCCAAAGTTCGACGACCGCACGCTGTTTCGCTACGGGCCCGATTACCGTGCCAATGCGATGCCGGCGGCGCTCGACTGGTCGGCCTACAGCGGCGCGGGCGGCGGTTTCCAAGGCGCGGTCGAGATGTGCAATAACAACGGCGCCTGCCGTGCGCTCGCCGGCGGCGTGATGTGTCCGAGCTATCGCGTCACGGGCGAAGAACGCGACGTGACGCGCGGCCGCGCCAATACCTTGCGGCTTGCCATCACCGGCCAGCTCGGCCCGGGCGCGCTCACATCCGATGAGATGGCGGAGACGCTGAAACTCTGCGTCTCCTGCAAGGCCTGCCGGCGCGAATGTCCGACCGGAGTCGACATGGCGCGCATGAAGATCGAGGTTTTGGCGGCGCGCGCGGACAAGCATGGGCTTTCGCCGCACGACAAGCTAGTCGGGTACCTGCCGCATTACGCGCCATACGCGGCGCGCTTTTCGTGGCTGATGAACTTGCGCGACCGCTTGCCCGGAGCGGCGAAAATGTCCGAAGCCGTGGCCGGGTTCAGCGCGCAGCGAACGCTGCCGAAATGGCGTTCGGATATTTTCGACGAGGCCGGCTTGTCCGGGTACGACGATGAAGGCAAAGGCGAAGTGGTGTTGTTCGCTGACACTTTCAATCGCTATTTCGAGCGCGAAACCATCGACGCTGCGCTCGCCGTGTTCGTCGCCGGCGGTTATCGCGTCCGCTTCGCCAAGCCACAGATGGAAAGCCGCAGGCCGATCTGTTGCGGCCGCACCTTTCTCGCCGTCGGCAAAGTCGATGAGGCGCGGCGCGAAGCAGAAGCGGCGCTCAACGCGCTTGCACCGTTCGTGGAACGAGGCCTGCCGATTGTCGGGCTCGAACCAAGCTGCATATTGACGTTCCGCGACGAGATCCCGGCCCTGGTCAAAACCGATCTGGCGCGGCTCGTCGCCGATCGTGCGATGCTGTTCGAGGAGTTTTTGGTTCGCGAGGCGAAGACAGGCAGGCTCGCCTTGCCGCTCGTGCCGGTTGGAAAGCGCGCTTTGCTGCACGGCCACTGTCACCAGAAATCGTTCGATGCCATGCCGGCTGTCGCGGCAGCGCTAAAGCTCATTCCCGAACTCGAAGTTGTGGGCATCGAATTGAGTTGCTGCGGCATGGCCGGTGCGTTCGGCTATCACACCGATACGATCGAAATCTCCCGCGCGATGGGCGAACTGTCGCTGCTGCCGGCCGTGCGTAATGCGCCGCAAGACGCCATCATCGTCGCCGACGGCACTTCGTGCCGGCATCAGATCAAAGACGGTACCGGCCGGGAGGCCATGCACGTCGCGCGCGTGCTGGCGATGAGCGTTGCCGGCTCGGCCAAACTCGAAATCCACGGTCCTTCTAAACCAACGGACATGAGATGATGCCTCTGCCGCTTCTCCCCACCTCGCTGGTGGGATCCTATTCGCAACCGGAATGGCTGATTGACCGGAAAAAGCTCGCGGGCCGCTTCCCACCGCGCGTCCGCGCCAAAGACCTATGGCGGGTGTCCCCCGAATGGCTCAGTGAGGCGCAGGACGACGCCACCAAGCTCGCCATCCGCGATCAGGAATGCGCAGGCCTCGACATCGTCACCGACGGCGAGATGCGGCGCGAGAGCTATTCGAACCGCTTTGCCACCGCCCTTGACGGCGTGGACATCGACAATCCGGGCACGGCGCTCGACCGTTCGGGTCATCCCAACCCGGTGCCGCGTGTCGTCGGCAAGGTGCGGCGCAAGCATCCGGTCGAGGTCGAGGATGTCAAATTCTTGCGGGCCAATACCGATCGCGTCATCAAGATGACGGTGCCCGGGCCTTTTACAATGTCGCAGCAGGCGCAAAACGATTTCTACAAGGATGAAGGGGAGATGGCCCACGACTACGCTGCTGCCATCAACAGCGAGATCAAGGACCTGTTTGCTGCCGGCGCCGACATTGTGCAGATCGACGAGCCGTACATGCAGGCGCGTCCTGACAAGGCGCGCCAGTTCGGTCTTGCGGCCTTCAACGCCGCGCTTGACGGCGTCAAAGGTACCACGGCCGTCCACATCTGCTTCGGTTACGCCGCGATCATCCATGTGCGGCCGTCGGGTTATTCATTCCTCCCCGAATTGGCAGCCTCGCCCGTTAAACAGGTGTCGATCGAGACCGCGCAATCCGGTCTCGACTGCGCGGTGCTTGAAAAGCTGTCCGGCAAAACCATTATCCTTGGGACGCTCGATCTTTCGGACATTGCTGTCGAGACGCCCGAAACGGTCGCGGCGCGCATTCGCCGCGCGCTGCCCTTCGTCCCCGCCGAGCGTATCGTGGTGGCCCCCGACTGCGGCCTCAAGTATCTGCCGCGCACCGTGGCGTATGACAAGACGCGCGCCATGGTCGAAGGCGCTGCCATCGTGCGGCGGGAGCTTTCGAACTTGTGAGCACGCATGCGTGCGCGCCGGCCGATTATTAGAGTTGACCGGCGAATCTACGAGGTCGCGTATTGGGCGCCATTCGATGGCGCCGGCTTCCCGGAGGGTTGATCGAGCGCGCTGCTCATCTCGCAAGCGAGGCGGAGGTCATGCGGGCTTTCACGCATCATCGTCTCGTGGCCGCCGGTCACCTGCATGATTTCCAGCCCTTTGCCGAACAGGTTGGACCAGCCGAGGCTGTGGTCGGGCATCGGCGACGGGCAATCCTCGGCGCGGTCGGCGCGAAAAACAACGCCGCGCGCATCTAGACGACGCAGACGGTAATCGCGCAACGAATTTGCGTACAGCCGCTCGATCATGTGCCATTGCATCGGCCGACCCAGCGTATCGAGTTTCGTGGTCAGTTTGCCAGGCACGCGCATCATCATCTCGAGCAGGCTGCGTTTGACGACTTTTCCCGCTTCGAAGAATGACCACTGGGTGATCGCCAAGGTCATTCGCAGTCGCTCAGCGAACGATTGCGTCCAGACTTGCCGAAGATTCTGCCAAGCGGAGTTGTACCAGGCCGGATATTCAGCCGGCGCGTCGAGCAACAGCACTTTTTCGACCGTGCGGCCCAATTCGCGCATTTGATGCGCCGCCTCGAATGCCATCGAGCCATGGAATGAGTAGCCGACAAGCACGCAAGGCTTGGTACCGACGTGGGCGATCAATCCCGCGACATAGCGCGCGACCATCTGTTCCAGCGTCGGGCAAGCATTCAGGTCGTTGCTGGCGGCCGCGTCATGCCATTCGGACGGCCATGAAATTTCGACCGCATAGATCGAGTGCTCGCAAGGGATCAATTGCGCGAGATGAACCTCGAATAATCCAACGCCGATGAAATACACCGGCATGTCGGAAGTCCCCTCCCTGAGCTGGACCACGGTCGGACGCGGCGCTCCCGGCAACGGCCGGCGCTTGCCGAGATGTTTCGCCGTTCCGAGGATGCCCGCCCAGAGTGCGGCGCGCGCTTCGTTGCTTGATGGATGCTTCGATGCCGTCATTGCGGCTCGCGCGGACCCGTTCTGCTGCGCGACCGGCGTGCTCCCGCCCGCGTCGGCGGGAAGGTCGCGGAGCGTCGGCGCGTTCAATTCGGTTTTCGGAAACTTGTCCTGATCGTAGGTGTCCATTGCCGACATTCGTCTTGACTTCTTAACCTTGTGAATTCTGACGCAAGTCCCTTTTCCCCTTGCATGCTCGAATAAATCGGGCAGGCAAAACAGGCAAGAAAGTCTCGTCGTCATGGTCAATACGATCGGAAGATTTGCAGTGTGTCGCCGTTGTAGCGGCGGAAAAGCGTTAACGCTCGCCGTCCAGCGCACTTTCGTGCCAGCGCCGTAGCGCTAGATGGTTAACGAGAGTCAGCAGGTAGAAAATCACGATGCCTGCGACCGACAGCAGCAGCAGTGCTGCGAACATGCGCGGAATATTGAGGCGGTAGCCGGACTCGGCGATACGATAGGCAAGTCCCGAACCGGCGCCGGCTGAGCCGGCGGCGATCTCGGCGACCACCGCGCCGATCAGCGACAAGCCACCGGCAATGCGCAGGCCGCCGAGGATATAGGGCAGTGCCGAAGGCAGTTTCAGGTTCCACAGCACTTGGCCGCGCGAGGCGCCGTAAAGCGCATACAGGTCGGCAAGGTTGCGATCGACCGAATTCAATCCGAGCGTGGTGTTGGCCAGCACCGGGAAGAACGCCACGATCCAGGCACACGCCAGTACTGCCAGCGGTTGTGGCAGATAGACCAAAAGCAGCGGCGCAATGGCGACGATCGGCGTCACCTGGAGGATGACGGCAAACGGGTAGAGCGAATATTCGATGAGCCGCGACTGATTGAACAGCACCGCCAGCCCAACGCCGCCGATGGCTGCCAGAAAAAAGCCCTCGATCGTCGTGGTCAGCGTGACCACAAGCGATTGAAGCAGCAAGGCCCAATCCTCGACCAGCGTCCGCAATATGCGCCCGGGAGAGGGCAGCACGTATATCGGAATATCTTCGATTTTTACCAAAGCTTCCCAGAGCACGGCGACCAACACCAGCACCATGATCGGCAGCACGATTTGCACGATGCGGTCACGGCTCATGTCTTGCTCACATGGCTCGTCTCCGCCGCCATCGCTAGCGCGAGCGCTTCCGAGACTGTGCGGCATGATGCGGCGTAGTCGGCCGAGGCGCGGAAATGCTGATCGCGCGGATAAGGCGCGCCGATCGCAGACTTGGGTGAAAATACGGCCCGGTCGCGCCGCCATGACCGCGATGCGGCTCGACAAGTAGACCGACTTGAACACCGAATGCGTCACGAACACCACCGTGGTGCGCAGCGCCTGCCACACCTGCAACAGATCGTTGTTGAGCTTGAATCGCGTGATTTCGTCGAGCGCGGCGAACGGTTCGTCCATCAGCAGCAATGCGGCTCGGTGACGAGCGCACGCGCGATCGATACCCGCATGCGCATGCCGCCCGACAGTTCGCGCGGATAGGCGCCGGCGAAGTCCCGCAAGCCGACGCGATCGAGCGCCGCCGCGACGCGCTCGCTTGCCTCGGCGGCGGGAATTTCTTGAGCTTGAGTGGCAGCAGGACGTTGTGGAACACATTTGTCCAGGGCATGAGCGTCGGTTCCTGAAATACGAAGCCGATCCGGCTTTCACGCTCAGCCGCGGCGTAGGGCCATTCGACGACGCCGGCAGTCGGTGCACCCAGGCCGGCGATGATCCGCAAGGCGGTGGATTTGCCGCAACCGGACGGGCCGAGCAGCGTCAGGAACTCGCCGGCGCGCACGTCGAGATCGAGGCCGGCGAGTGCTGTCGTGCCGCTGGGGAAGGTCTTGCCGACGCCGCGAAGCGCGACAAGGGTATGGGAAGAGGCAACCGCCGCCGGCATCGCTATGGTTTTGGTCGCAGGTCGATCCCGACCTTCTTGTCGACGAATTGCGTCGTATATGATTTTTGGTAGTCGAGGTCTTCTTGACGACGCCGGAGCGCACCATTTCGTCGAAGAAGCCCTTCATGCGAGCGTCGGTAATAGCGCCAACGCCGAGCGTCAGTGAGTCGCCGGAATTGACGATGCCGTATTGCTTCATCTTGGCGACCGAGTACGCCAGCAGGTCGTCTGTCATTTCTGGGTTCTGTTTCTTGATCAGCGTGTTGGCGGCAGAGTTGTCATTGTAGATATAGTTGTACCAGCCGACGATCGAGGCATCGACGAAGCGCTGCACCACGTCGGGTTTCTTGTCGACTAGATCACGCCGAGTCTGAACGAGTGTCGAGTAGCCGTCAAAGCCATGATCGGCGAGCAGGAAGACCTTGGGTGCATATTTCGCCATCTTTTCGATCGTGAACGGCTCCGACGTCACGTAGCCCTGCATCGCACTGGTCTTGTCGGCAAGGAACGGCTGCGGATTGAATGTGTAGGGTTTGACTTGCGTATCCTTGAAACCGTAATCGGCCTTGAGCCATTGATAGAAAGTTGCCACGCCGGCGCTCGAGATGTACAGCGTCAGCCTTTTCAAGTCCTCGAATTTTTCGATGCCCTGATCGGGATGCGCGATCAGCACCTGCGGGTCTTTCTGGAATAATGCGGCGACCTCGACCGTCGGGATATTTTGACTGACGGCATCGAAGCCTTCGAGCGGATCGGCGGACAGGAAGAAGTCGAGCTTGCCGACCGGCAGCAGGATGGCGTTGTTCACGCTCGGTGCGCCCGGCACGATGGTCACGTCCAGGCCGTACTTTTTATAGGTGCCGTCGGCGAGCGCCTGGTAGAAGCCGCCGTGCTCGGCCTCGGCGACCCAGTTGGTGCCGAACCTGACCTTGTCGAGCGCTTGGGCGGAGGCCGGCCCCACTCCGGCTGTCGCCCAAACGGCAAGCCCGGCCAATGCAGCCCGGCAGGTCTTTGCGAACAGCATCCATTGCTCCTTTTGGTCGGCAACGCGACAATAGAGCATGATCCCGATTGGCGAGTAACCCATGGCACTGCCGCGACCAAACTGGATGGACATGACCTGGCAGGAGGTTGCCGGCGCTAAAACCGGGCGCTGGATCGCCGTTCTGCCGCTCGCGGCGGTGGAGCAGCACGGGCCGCACCTGCCGCTCGGGGTCGATACCTATATCGCCGAGGCCTATCTGGCGCGCGTCGAGAAAATTCTGCCGGCGGAGCTGCCGGTCACCTTTCTGCCGGTGCAGCGCATCGGTGTTTCGGCCGAGCACCTTTCTTATCCCGGCACGTTGACATTCTCGGCGGCGGCGGCGATCGCGGCCTGGACCGAACTCGGCGACAGCCTGGCGCGCGCGGGTGTGCGCAAGCTCGTGCTGGTCACAAGCCACGGCGGGAATGTTGCGGCCATGGAAATCGTGGCGCGCGATCTGCGCACGCGGCTCGGCATGCTCGCCGTCACTGTCGGCTGGCATCGCTTCGGTTATCCGGACGGCGCGTTCACGCCCGAGGAAAAAGAGGCACGGCATTCACGGCGGCGACATCGAGACTTCGCTGATGCTGGCGGCGAAGCCCGAGACCGTGCAGATGGACAAAGCGGCCAATGCCACGCCGGCGACAATTGCCATGGCACAGGAATTCAAATGGCTCGGCGCTTACCGGCCCGCCGGATTTGCCTGGATGACGCAGGATCTCAACGCTTCCGGCGCCATCGGCGACGCGACGCTGGCGAAGCCGGAAAAAGGCGATGCGGCGTTCGCGCGCGGCGCGCGGGCTTTCGTGGAATTGTTGCAAGAAGTCGATAGTTTCGATCTCGCGCGACTGCGCGACGGGCCGCTGGCGGAACCGCAAGGCAATCGTTCGACGGGAAAAATGGAATAGACTCCCGAGCGTCGCAGATCGCCTTTTTCGTCAATTTTAGGGAGCTGTATCATGATCTTCGGAATCCCCACCGCAACGTTTATCTTGATCCACGTGATCATAAGCCTGATTGGAATCGCTACGGGCTTTGTCGTTCTCTGCGGACTCCTGACAAACAGGCTGCTCGCCGGCTGGACTGCATTGTTTCTTGCATTCAATGTACTGACTGATCTCACCGGATACCCAATACCACCGTTCGGCTTCGATCCGCCGCGCGCGGTCGGCTCTCTCTCGCTTGTGCTGCTCGTGGTGGCAATTGCAGCGCTCTACGTCTTCCACGCCAGGCACGCCTGGCGCTGGATTTTCGTCGGCTCGGCAATGGCGGCGCTTTATCTGAATGTTTTTGTTGCCGTGATTCAGTCGTTTCAAAAAATCTCATTCTTGAACGCGCTGGCGCCGACCCAATCCGAGCCGCCGTTTGTGGTGGTCCAGGTTGTCGTCCTGGTCGTTATCGTCGGTCTCATCATTGCGGCGATAAGGCGATTCCACCCATCACCTGCGTGAGGAGTTGCGTGCCGAAAAATTGATTGATCGCCGCTGACCTCTGCCGACGAATGAATTCGCCGGATCAAGTCGAAGCCGCGCTGTGGGAGTACCCATCATGACCGAACAGCCTGACGCACCGGACCTTATTCTTCATCGCGGTCTGTTCGCGACCCTTGACCGTTCGAATCCGGCTGCGAACGCGGTCGCGATCAAAAATGGTGTTTTTACTGCGGTCGGACGCGACGAGGATGTCATGCCGCTGGCCGGCCCCTCGACCCGGATCGTCGACCTGAAAGGCCGGCGCGTCGCTGCCCGGCCTGATCGACAATCATCTCCACATCATCCGTGGCGGATTGAACTTCAACATGGAGCTGCGCTGGGACGGCGTGCGCAGCCTCGCCGATGCCATGGCGATGCTGAAACGACAGGTAGCGAACACGCCGCCGCCGCAATGGGTTCGCGTGGTCGGCGGCTTCACCGCGCATCAGTTCGCGGAAAAGCGTCTGCCGACGATCGAGGAACTTAACGCCGCCGCGCCCGATACGCCGGTCTTTCTTCTGCATCTGTATGACCGCGCGTTTCTCAATGGCGCCGCGCTGCGCGCTGTCGGATACACCAAAGACACGCCGGAACCGCCCGCCGGCGAGATCGTGCGCGACGCCAACGGCAACCCGACCGGGCTGCTGCTGGCAAAGCCGAATGCCGCGATCCTCTACGCGACTTTGGCAAGGGGGCCGAAGCTGCCGCTGGAGTACCAGATCAATTCGACGCGCCACTTCATGCGCGAGCTCAACCGGCTCGGCCTCACCGGCGCCATCGATGCCGGCGGTGGCTTCCAGAACTATCCGGAAGATTACGAAGTCATTCGTCAGCTCAGTGCCGCGGGCCAGCTCACCGTCAGGCTCGCCTACAACCTGTTCACGCAGAAGCCGAAGGGCGAGAAGGCGGACTTTCTGAACTGGACCAAGACTTCGACGTACAAGCAGGGTGATGACTATTTCCGCCATAACGGCGCCGGCGAAATGCTGGTGTTCTCGGCGGCCGACTTCGAGGACTTTCGGCAGCCTCGTCCCGACATGCCGCCGGAGATGGAAAGCGAACTCGACGAAGTCGTCCGCATCCTTGCCCAGAACAAATGGCCATGGCGGTTGCATGCGACATACGACGAGACGATCTCGCGCGCACTCGATGTGTTCGAGCAGGTCGATCAGGACGTTCCTCTCGATGGCCTGAACTGGTTCTTCGATCATGCCGAGACGATTTCTGACGAATTGATCGAACGGATTGCCGCGCTCGGCGGCGGCATCGCGGTGCAGCACCGCATGGCGTATCAGGGCGAATATTTTGTCGAGCGTTATGGCTTGGGAGCCGCGGAAGCGACTCCGCCGATCACGCGCATGATTGCCGCGGGTATAAAAGTGTCAGGTGGCACTGACGCGACCCGCGTTGCGTCTTACAATCCGTGGGTGTCGCTTGCCTGGCTCGTGACGGGTAAAACGGTGGCGGGGCTGCGCATTTATCCGCCGCGCAATTGCCTCGACCGTGAGACCGCATTGCGGATGTGGACCGAGAACGTCACCTGGTTCTCCAACGAGGAGGGCAAGAAGGGACGCATTCAGGTGGGACAGTTCGCCGACCTGATCGTGCCGGACCGCGATTATTTCTCCTGCGCCGAGGACGAGATCGCCGACACGACGTCGGACCTGACGATGGTCGGCGGCAAGATCGTTTACGGCGCCGGCGATTTCGCAGCCTTCGACGAAGGCGAAGTGCCGCCGGCGATGCCCGATTGGTCGCCGGTCCGCACCTTCGGCGGCTACGCCGCGTGGGGCGATCCGAATGGCGCCGGCAAAGCGGCGGTCGCGCAAAAATTGGCCATGAGCTGCGGCTGCGCCAATGCCTGCAACATCCACGGCCATCAGCATGCGGCGGCCTGGTCGAGCCGGATACCGGCCGGCGATTTCAAATCATTCTGGGGCGCGCTGGGTTGCGCCTGCTGGGCGGTATGACGCGCCATTCGCCCGTCCCCGCGTTCGCGGGCAGGATACGCGTGCATGACCACGGCAGTTGTCGAATGGCGCATCATCCGCTAGGTTCCGCGCGGATTTGGGTGATCCCGTGTTACGAATGGCGAACGAAGAACTGCTGGAATTTTTCAGTGTCGTAACGGAACTGCCGCCGAACGCCACCTTTCGCGTCAAACTTGAAAACGAGCATGAGATCATCGCCCACACGGCGGGACGCATGCGCGAGAACCGCATTCGCGTGCTTGCCGGTGACAAAGTTCTGATCGAGATGACGCCCTACGACCTGACCAAGGGCCGCATCACCTACAGGTTCAAGTAAGCTGGTTGCTGCTTCAAATTACTGCTTGCCGCCTCAAGTCGCCGCTTCGCCGGAACTCTGTCACGACAAGAGCATATCGCTGTGATCGGCCGTCCCAAAATCGTGCTCGCCTCCGGCTCGCCGCGCCGGCTGTCGCTCATCAACCAGGCTGGTATCGAACCCGATGCGTTGCGCCCGGCCGACATCGACGAAACGCCCAAGCGCGGTGAGCTGCCACGCGCCTGCGCGACGCGGCTTGCGCGCGCCAAAGCCGAAGCGGCGCTCAACATGGTGCGCATCGACGACGAGCTGCGAGGGGCCTACATCGTCGCCGCCGACACGGTGCGCTGTTGGCTGGCGTATCCTGCCGAAGGCGGAACTGCTCGACGAGGCGGCGCAGTGCTTGCGGCTGCTTTCCGGGCGCAATCATCGCGTTCATACCAGCGTCTGCCTGGTGACGCCGAAGGAAGCTTTCCGGCAGCGCCATGTCGAAACCCGCGTGCGCTTCAAGCGACTGTCGGAGCAAGATATCCAGTCATACCTCGCCTCCGGAGAATGGCGCGGCAAGGCTGGCGGTTACGCCGCGCAAGGCATCGCTGGAACTTTCCTGGTCAAGATTGTCGGCTCCTATTCCAACATCGTCGGCCTGCCGCTTTACGAGACCATGACACTGTTGGGCGGCGAAGGCTTTCCGATCCATTTCGGCTGGCTCACCGCAGTCAGCGTATAGCGGGCGGCGGCGCGCGCCCCATATTCCGGTCATGGCCAACGTGCAAAAACGCAAGCTGTGCCCGATCTGCGGCAAACCGACCGACGAGAAGGTCAAGCCGTTTTGCTCGAAACGCTGCGCCGACGTTATCTGCACCGCTGGCTGTTCGGCAGCTATGCGATTCCGGTAACCGAGGATGAAGAAGAAGACGAACGTCGCGACGACGATGGGCGCGTTGAACTGATCGGCCGCCCTATTCTGGACAGCGCGAAACCGACCTTCTATAAGCGCGGCGGGCATGATCCGAAAAGCCTGTCCTCGGCTTGATCGATGGACTTCCGGTTTTCGGAAAGATCATGCTCAATCAAAGCTAATGCCGGTCTTGATTTTATCAAAACCGGCTGGGCCCAGGTAGCTCAGTTGGTAGAGCACTGCACTGAAAATGCAGGTATCATCATTCAATTCCGCCCCTGGGCA
>CAWFBB010000010.1:0-13611 GCA_963813825.1 uncultured Alphaproteobacteria bacterium | reverse complement strand
AAGCCAGCGGATTTACAGTCCGCCCCCTTTGCCACTCGGGACACTCTCCCGCGACCAAACCGCGGGCACCAGCCGGTCGTGCCGGCAGAGGGCGCTATATGGTTGGCCCCGTGGGGCTAGTCAATCGAAAATGACGTAATTGCCAAGCGTGGGCCCCCATGACAGAAGCGGCCATGGGCGAACGCCAATGGCCAGCAAAGCCGCGCTCGCAGCACCGCCGTTATGGCGGTCAAAACGCGCGGCGTGACAGGACGCCAGGGGACCCGAATGGTCCTGTCATTCTCTATGGTTGGCACACGGTTACAGCCGCGTTGACCAATCCCGCACGAGGCTTCCGGCGCCTATTGGTGACTGAGAATGCGCTCCGTCGGCTCACCGAAGACGGCATCACGCCGCCCATCGCGCCGGAACTGGTGCGGCCCGGCGCATTGGCGGCTCGCCTGACGCCCGACGCCGTGCATCAGGGGCTGATCGCCGAGGCCGATCCCCTGCCCTCGCCAGACATCGAGGATTTGGCGATCGACGGTATCGTGCTGGTGCTCGATCAGATCACCGACCCGCATAATGTCGGCGCGATCTTGCGCACTGCTGCGGCATTCGCCGTTGCCGCCATTGTCACAACGGCCCGCCATAGTCCCGAGGCTACGGGTGTGCTCGCCAAATCCGCCTCCGGCGCGCTCGAACTCGTCCCGATCGTCACCGTGCAAAATCTTGCGCGCGGGCTCGCCGCGCTCAAGCAACGCGGCTTTCTGGTTGTCGGTCTCGACAGCGACGCCGCCGACAATCTGGCCGCAGTCGAACTGCGTACGCCGCTGGCGCTGGTGCTCGGCGCCGAGGGCAAGGGACTGCGGCAATTGACCGGGCAGACTTGTGACCGGCTGGCTCGGCTCGATCTTCCCGGCGCGATCAAGAGCCTCAATGTCTCAAACGCCGCTGCGCTCGCGCTTTATATTGCGACGAGCGCAATCGCTTGACGCTTTCAGGCCGATAAAAAAACAAAGGCCCGCCGAAGCGGGCCTTTGCATTTCGTGATCAGCGAAGCCGGATTTAGCCGCGCCAATAGCGGTGCGCGTAAGGCCGTCCACCGTAGTACGCATGCGGACGATAAGACGCATGCCGGTAGTAGCCCTGACCGCCGCGATAATACCCAGCCGCGCCGCCACGATAGTAGGCGTGCGGCCGATAATACGGCGGATAGTACGGAGGCGGAGCGTATTGTGCCGGCGGAGCGTAGGTCTCGTACGGCACCGTGACGCCCGGGCCGCTAAAATCGGGGCCCTGGTTCACGACATAGAGCGGCGCCGGCGCGTTGTAGACCGCCGGAGAGCCGCAGCCGCCGCAGCCGTAGGTCGGCGTCGGCGCAACTTGCGGGACGAACGTGACCGCCGCAGTCGGCGTACCGCACGCGCCGCAACCGTAGCCGACAGAGATCGGCGCCGGCGCAATCGGCGTTGCATAGACGATCGGAGCGTAGGCTGTTGCACCGCACGAGCCGCAACCGCCCTGAGCATAAGCCGGCGCGGCATAAGCTTGACCGCAGCCACCGCAGCCGCTCGCAGGAGCGTAATAAACCGGCGCCGGGGCTTGGTAGCCACAGCACTGAGCAAACGCCGCCGGCGCCATGCCGACCGCGAAGACCGTGGCGAGCGCCACGAAGACAGAACGATGGAACGACATGATACTCCCTCTGAAGCTGCCCCGATGAGGAGGCGGATGGAGGCAGGCCAGGTACGGCCTGCCGAAGACTCTGAGTTCAAGGTT
This sequence comes from uncultured Alphaproteobacteria bacterium, assembly GCA_963813825.1. Taxonomy (GTDB): domain Bacteria; phylum Pseudomonadota; class Alphaproteobacteria; order Rhizobiales; family Xanthobacteraceae; genus BOG-931. Next base: position 11,850 of record CAWFBB010000010.1, on the reverse strand, counting down.
GGTGCTGGTGACCCTTCTGGCCGTGGTTGCGATCGCCATCGAGCGTCGGTGCATAGACGATGGGCGGTGCCGGATACGGCGGATAGTCCGTGACCGGACCGGACTGGGAATGGCTGGACCAGCTGCGGAAGTAACTCGGCGCGCGCGGTGGTTTCGGTGCATCCGGCGGCGGCACGATTTCTAGACGCCCATAGCCAGGCTTGCGGTCGGATCGTGGAAAGTAGCCGGGCTCGGAGGAAGGCTCCGATACCTGCAACGGCCGGTAAATCACCGTCGGCGCCACGGCGCCGGGCCGATCGAGGCCGAATTCGCCTTCAACAACGCCCCAGGAGGCATCGATGCCGTTGATCATCACCGGCACTCCTGGTTTGCCCGGAATGACGATCTCGGGCTCGCGCTGCGCGAACGCTGGGGTCGCAGTCATGGCAAGTAGCAACGCCACTGGAACGAAAAAACGCATCGAATTGTCCGGACCATCAAAATTGTTCCGGCAACTCTAGGGAAGTCGCGGCCGAAATTCGTTTAAATCCCGGCAGATTGGCGGGTGAATTGCGCGGTAACATTAACTGCCGGTTCGCCGGCCCTTCGCCACAGGTCTCCCCCGGCACACCCACGACAGACATGGCCACGGCCCCGAACTAGCGTTACCAATGGAGGTGCACTGCGCGAGCAATCGTCGCGGCGCGGGGGCAATTCTTAACGAACCAACATCGGGGGGTCCGTCCATGACAACAATGGCAGTAAACGCGCCGCAGACTGGCGGCATGACGAGCGAACAGCGGCTCGTCATTTTCGCTTCTTCGCTGGGTACCGTTTTCGAGTGGTATGACTTCTACATCTACGGAACACTTGGCGTGTTCCTGGCAAAATATTTCTTCTCCAACGTTCCGCCGAATGTCGGCTTCATCTTCGCATTGCTTGCGTTCGCCGCGGGGTTCGCCGTGCGTCCGTTCGGCGCGCTCATCTTCGGCCACTTCGGCGACCTGATCGGCCGCAAATACACGTTCCTCGTCACGATGACCCTGATGGGTCTCGGCACCTTCTTCATCGGTGTCATACCCAGCTATGCGAACTGGGGCATCGCAGCGCCCATCGTTCTGATCGCCTTGCGCCTAGTGCAAGGTCTGGCGCTTGGCGGCGAATATGGCGGCGCGGCGATCTACGTCGCCGAGCACGCCCCGGCGAACAAGCGCGGCTACTACACGTCGTGGATCCAAACCACGGCAACGCTTGGCCTGTTCATGGCGTTGCTGTTGATCCTCGGCATCCGCACTGCGATGGGCGAACAAGCATTCGGCGACTGGGGCTGGCGCATACCATTCCTGCTTTCCGCAATTTTGCTCGTGGTCTCGCTCTGGATACGGCTGAAGCTCAGCGAATCGCCGCTGTTCCGGAAAATGGTCGAAGAGGGCAAGGAATCCAAACGCCCGCTGTCGGAAGCATTTGGCCAGTGGTCTAACTTGAAGATCGCGATCCTGGCGCTCCTCGGTGCCACAGCCGGTGAAGCGGTGGTGTGGTACGGCGGACAGTTCTATGCGCTGTTCTTCTTGACGCAAACGTTGAAGGTTCCGGGCGTACCCGCTCAGATCATGCTCGCCCTCGCGCTCTTGATTGGCACACCGGGCTTCATCATCTTCGGCGCGCTCTCGGACAAAATAGGCCGCAAGCCGATCATGCTGGCGGGTTTTGCACTGGCGGTCGCGACATACTTCCCGATCTTCCAGGGCATTACCCACTTCGCCAATCCGAAGCTGGAAGCCGCTCTCTCCGCCGCGCCGGTGGTCGTGACCGCCGATCCGGCCGAGTGCTCGTTCCAGTTCAAGGCGACAGGCACCGAGAAATACACGACCGGCTGTGACATCATCAAATCCGCGCTGGTGGGTCTGTCGGTGAACTACGAAAACGTGACCGCACCCGCGGGCACCAAGGCGAGCGTCAAAGTCGGCGATCAAAATATCGCCGCCGATTTTCCAGACGTCGCCAAAACGATCGCCGCGGCGGTGAAGAGCCACGGCTATCCGGCGAGCGCGGACCCGGCCGACATCAACTATCCGATGACGGTGCTGCTGCTGATCGTTCTGGTCGTTTATGTGACCATGGTCTACGGACCGATCGCCGCTTGGCTGGTCGAATTATTCCCGACCCGCATCCGCTACAGCGGCTTGTCGCTGCCGTATCACATCGGCAATGGCTGGTTCGGCGGCTTCCTGCCGGCGACGGTGTTCGCCATCGTGGCGGCGACCGGCAATATCTACTCGGGCCTTTGGTATCCGGTCTGCATTGCGGCGATGAGCTTCGTCGTCGCGCTGATCTTCCTGCCCGAGACCAAAGATCGTGATATCTCGAAAATCTGACACGACGAGAGACGGAAGCGGGGCGGCCTTGAAGACCGCCCCGCATTTTTTTGCTTTATCGCGATTGCGGCCAGATCAGGTGTTGTGCGAGGAAATTGCGCAGGGCGGCAACGGCAGCGCACAATAGTGCAAAGCCAACTGCCGCGCCCACGATTTCCGGCACGTTCTCCAGCAAAGCGCTCGCATGCTTGCTCGCCGCGAATGGTTCGTGTAACGGACCCAACACCTTAATCAGCGCGGCAATCGCGCCGATGCAGCCACCATAAGCCGCCCCGCGCGCGACGCTCCAAGCCTGCCCCTTGTCGCCGGATAGGTAGAACGACGGCAACATTCTTATTCGGCGGCCTCGACATGCGCTACCCGCGACGCCTGCATGCCGGCGAGATCGGGTAGTACGAGCCGCAGAATTTCGGTTTCATCCCGCGCGACGATATCGATCTCCTCGCCGTCATCGAGATGAAGCGCGGTGAATTGGCGATAAGTCGCGTTATGTGCAATCCCGGCGCCCGACAGCACGAGGTAAACGCTGCGCGCGCCGGCACGGTGAGTTGCGCCGCGCGCCAGCTTGATAAGCGCCGCGCCACAGTGTCGTTCGGTGAAGGTGCCGAGCGGCTTCTCCGAGACGCCCGGCGTGCCCGCGACCGGGAGCCACTCGTAATTTTGGGGATCGACCAGGATCGGATCGCGGTAGCGCGGCTTCGGATATTCCATGCGCTGTCCGTTCATGTGCTCCCAGATCGCCTGGTAGCCGTCGGTATTGCGGCGGCCCTCGACGTCGTCGTGGCGGCGGAAGATGCCGCCCTCGAACGTGCCGAACTTTTTCAGTTCTTCGGTGCCGGCATAGACCTGTTCACGTGATAGATAGCCGCTGCCGCTGGCGCTGCCGAACTGCAACACGGCCGTGACTGAGCGGCCTTCAGAGGTTTGCGGGCCATAGGCCGCACCTTCCGGAAAATAGCCGAACGAGCCCGCCGGCATCTTGCCGTTGCGGTCGAAATTCATCGTCCCTTCGATCTGGTACCGGAACTGATCGAAATTGTGCCGGTGCCGCGGCGAGGCAAAATCGCCTTCGAGCTGACCGATATTGAATTGGAAATTGCCCAACACGCCGGGGGTGCCATTGAGCAGGTGCCGATAGTGAAAAGTGCCGCCGCGATGTTGCAGGCCGCGTTTCCATTCCACTTCATCGTATTGGACGACATTCATCGCCGCGCTCCTCGGAATTGCCGTTGCCTCACACGCCGCAATTCTAATCCGTCTCGGCGCGGCTGTCAGGTAGCTTCGCCAAGGCAGCGCCGAGCCGCTACCCAGCCGGTCTTGACGGCAATTTGCCGCATACCCGTGTGCGCTGGCCGCGGCGCCAATAGTCCACTACCATCCGACCGTCAGCGTGGGGCATCGACGCTCCGTCGACCGAGTGATTGCCGGCACCGCGAGGGGAAATCTGGCGTCGTTACGAATAAAACGCCAGTGAGGAGCGCCTATGGAAACGGACATGCTGCATTCCGCATGGCATGCCCTGCTGATCATCCTCGACCCGATACGCATGATGTATCTGTTCGGCGGCGTGTGCATGGGCCTATCGCTCGGCATCCTGCCGGGCATCGGCGGCATCGCCGGCACCGCGCTCCTGTTGCCTTTCACCTATAATCTCGATCCGCCGACAGCGTTTGCGCTGCTGCTCGGACTCGGCGCCACCACCACGACCGCCGACCCGATTGCCGCCATTCTGTTCGGCGCACCGGGTCATGCAGCTTCCGCCGCCACCACTCTGGACGGCTATCCGATGACACGGCGCGGCGAGGCCGGCCGCGCGCTGGGCGCATCCTATATGGCAGCGCTGATCGGCGGCTTGTTCGGCGCACTGCTCATGGCCGTGGCGCTGCCGGTGCTGCGTCCGATCATTCTCTATATCGGCTCGCCCGAGCTTCTCGGCGTTGCCGTGTTCGGCATTTCCATGGTCGCGGTGCTGTCGGGCAATGCGCCGCTGCGCGGCCTTACCGCGGCATGCTTTGGCATGATGCTGTCGATGATCGGCACCGACCCGCAATCCGGCACGCTGCGTTGGACCATGGGCTCTTTGTATCTGTGGGACGGCCTGCCGCTGGTGCCGCTGACGCTCGGCATTTTCGCACTGCCGGAACTGTGCGACCTGGCCATCGGGCGCCAGGCGGTGGTGCAGGAAGGCATGACGCTCGACACCAAGACCGGAATGCTGCTCGGCGTTAAAGATTGCCTGGACAACTGGTTCCTGATCCTGCGCTGCTCGTGGATCGGTGCGGCGATGGGGGCTATTCCCGGCATCGGCGCATCCGTGATCGATTGGATTTCTTACGGCCACGCGCTGCGCACCGAGAAGGGCGCGGCCGAGACGTTTGGCACCGGCGACGTGCGCGGCGTCATCGCCGCCGAAAGCGCGACCAATGCCCGCGAAGGCGGCGCACTGGTGCCAACGGTCGCATTCGGCGTGCCGTCGAGCGCCGGCATGGCGATCCTGCTCGGGGCGTTCCTCATTCACGGTCTCGTTCCGGGACCGGAAATGCTCACAAAACATCTCGACATCACCTATTCGATGGTGTGGAGCATCGCCATTGCCAACATACTCGGCTCCGGCCTGTGCTTCGCATTCTCTGGCCAGCTCGCGAAGATTGCTACGCTTCGCTACACGCTGTTCATGCCGGGCGTGCTCAGCCTGATCTATATCGGCGCGTTCGAAGCGTCGCGGAATTGGGGCGACGTATTCTCGCTGATGTTCTTCGGCATGCTCGGCTGGGCGATGAAACATTTTCGATGGCCGCGCCCGCCGTTGGTGCTCGGCTTTATCCTCGGCGACGTGATCGAACGTTACATGTTCATTTCGATCGAGCGCTACGGCATCAGCTGGATGCTGCGGCCCGTCGTCGTTGTCATGTTCATCCTGGCCGGCATGTCGCTGCTGCGCCCCCTGCTCCAGGATGTGCGCAGTCATGGTGGCTTGAAGAACATGGTCTCGCAATGGGGCCACCCGCAGTTTGCGGTCAACAATCTATTTTCCGCAGGCTTGCTTTGCTTGTTCGTCGCCATGCTCGGTACAATCTTTCCAATGGGCGTTCGCCGCCCGCATCATTCCGACCATTGTCGGTACCGGAGCGGTCCTGTTCTGCGCGCTGAGCCTTATCAACGACGTGTTCGGCTTGCATGAGCGCAACGGTGGCGGGCAGGCCGCCGCCAAGTCGCAGAAAATCCACATGGATATCGCTTCGAAAACTGCGCATCTCCCCGGCAAGACCATCGTCACGCGGGGATTTTTGTTTTTCGGATGGATGGCCGGGTTCGCCGCCTGCATGGCGCTCATCGGTCTCATTCCGACCGTGCCGATCTTCATCACCACTTTCATGCGCGTCGAGGGGCGCGAACCGTGGCGGATCGTCGTTCCGATGGCGGCAGCCGTGGTGCTGTTGATTTATGTGGTGTTTGACCAGTTGCTCGCGATCCCGTGGCCACCGACGCTTGCGGGGACGCTCTTCCCGGTATTGCACGCGATACCGAGTGTGTGAGGCTTCGCTCGCCTCATTTCAACCGGTCACGGATTTTGTCGAGCCCAGCCTTGGCACAACCGTCATCAAGATTGCCCCCGGGCGCGCCAGCGGCGCCAATTGCGCCTATGACTTCATCATTGAGCTTAATGACCACGCCGCCCGGAAAAAACAGCACGTGCGGCAGCTTGCCGAGCGCGGCGATCGGACCATCGCCTTTAGCGCGGTCGGACAAAGCCATTGTGTCGCTCTTGAATGTGACGGCGGTGTAGGCCTTGTCGTGCGCGCTATCGAGCGAGTGGATGCCCGCGCCGTCACCGCGGATTTCCGCAATCGTCGCGCCGTCTGCATCGACCACCGCCACGGTCTCTTTGTACCCGCCACTGGCACAAGACTCGACCGCTGCGTTTGCCGCCTCCACCGCAAGCGCCGCAGGAATCCGATGCGTCGCCAGCGTCTGCGCCGAACCAGCCGATGCGGTGATCGCCGCGGCGGCGGCCAGAAGGGTCGTTCGAAATGCAGGGCTCATCAGGTCTCTCCGTTGATTATTCAAGCGTCCATCGGGCTGCAATGATGGCGCCGCTGCCAACCGATGCTATACCGAGTGCGCTGCCACTGCGAGGCACTGAGACCGGCTGACACCGAACCAATGGATGAGCAATTCTCAGGGCCTCAAGTCCGTGACCCGTTGGCGGACAGACGACCGGTCACTCGCCTGCTGGTCTTTTTCGCGCTGGTCTATGTTGTCGAAGGACTTGGCCAGGTCGTCGGTCTCATTTCGCAGCCGCTCAATTATTATCTGAAAGAGGCGCAAGGCTGGACGCCGGTCCAGATCACCGCCTTCGTCACGCTCTTCAATCTGCCGTGGATCATCAAGCCGGTTTACGGCCTGATTTCCGACTTCGTACCGTTGTTCGGCTACCGCCGCAAAAGCTACCTCCTGCTCGCCAACATAGCAGCGATCGGCGGGTTCCTGTGGGTCACGCAACTGAGCGCGCCGAGCGACTTGCTGGTCGCGCTCATGATCACGGCCTACGCCATGGCGATATCGAGCACGCTGTGCGGCGCCGTGCTGGTGGAGAACGGCCAGCGCCTTCATGAGAGCGGCGCCTTCGTCAATCAACAATGGCTGTGGTTCAACATCGCCGCGATGGCGGCTGCATTTCTCGGCGGCCAACTCGTGCAGCACCTATCGCCGGGCAGCGCCCTGCACATCGCGGCGCTTATCATTGCGGTGGCGCCCCTCATGGTCATCGCAGGAACGCTATTTCTGATCCCCGAGCAGAAAGTCGTAGTCGATATCGCGGGGATGAAAACCACGATCAGCGGACTTATCCGATCGTTTCGAAGGCGGGAACTGTGGCTCATCGCCGGATTCTTGTTTCTGTACTACTTCAGCCCCGGCTTGAGTACGCCGCTCTATTTCACCATGACCGACAGCCTGAAATTCTCGCAAGCCTATATCGGCGTGCTCGGTTCGATCTCGGCGGCTGGCTGGGTCGTGGGCGCACTGTTGTATTTTCGGCTGTTCAACAGCTTGACGCTCAAGCACCTCCTTAACCTCAGCATTGCGCTCGGCGCGGTGACGACCGCGGCATTTTTGTTGTTGTCGAGTGAAGCGTCCGCCGCGATCATTTACCTTTGCGCCGGCTTCGCGGCGATGCTGGCAACCGTGGCGACGGTAACGCTCGCCGCCGACTTTTGCCCGCCGCGGGCGGAGGGCTTTGCGTTCGCGATCCTGATGTCGATCATCAACCTGGCGACGTCGCTTGCGGACAATGTCGGCTCATTCCTCTACACGCGCGTTTTTGAACATCGGCTGTGGCCGCTGATCCTGATCTCGGCGGCGTTCACGACCTTCGCTTTTGTGCTTGTCCCCCTGCTCCGCCTCGGCGATAAAAAGCAGGGTGACCCGTGGCAGGCATGAGCCCGACGGAACTACACAGCCGGGGGGCGCGTTAATGCGTGCCATATTTAATTGACGGTGCCAGATCATGAGTAGGATCGGCGCTCTTGCGGCGATTGTTGCTCTTACCGCCACGCTTTTCCAGCCTACAGTGAGCCAGGCCTTCGGCGTGCGCCTCGGGCCGTTTTACTTCGGCGTTCCGTTTTTTGGCCATCGCTATCGCCATTGGCACCGCAATGCGGCTTTGCACGACGAGGCGAGGCTCAATACCGGTGCGAATACTCGCACGACGACCCAAGATCACGGGCTGATGTCACCGCTACTCTATCCGGTTTCCGCTTTACCCACGGTCTACACCGAAATTTTTTCGCCGCCGTCGTCGTCGCCATGGCCTTTCAGCTATGATGCTATTTTCCAGGCAGCTTTCGCGGGGAAAATTTTCGACCAGAATTCAAACTTCTGTCCGCAGACTGTCGGCAGCTCCGTCACGGTCGATCGCATCAGGAATACCGTCAGGCCAACCGCCGATCAGATGCAGCAACTGCAAAAGCTCGGCGGCGCGCTCGGCGTGGCATCCGATTACCTCGCCAAGGCCTGCCCCAAGGACATGCCGCAAGACCCCGCCGCACGCCTGCAACTCATGGAATGGCAGATCGAAAAACTCGCCGAGGCTCTCGATATCGTCCGTCAGCCGCTGCAGGATTTTGAGGGATCGTTGACTGCCACCCAGCACGCCCGGTTCTCTGCACCGCCTTCAACGGCGACGGCAGCCATCCACCCGGACCGTCCGGATAACATCGCGCCAAATTGTGCCGCAGGGCCGACCAACGTCGACAGCTCGGTTGAACAGATTTCGCTTGCGGTTGATCCGACCGACGCTCAGCGTGACGCGATGACCGGTCTTAAGCAGGCATTCCGTATCGCCGCGAACGAGCTTGACGCCAATTGCCCGGCCGCCTTGCCGGCCGACCCGCTGGCGCGGCTGGAGTCGACCGAGGCGCGTCTTGATGCGACATGGCGGGCGCTGGTGGCGATCCAGACCGGGCTCGCCAATCTCGAGAACGGTCTGAGCGATGATCAGCGTGCGCGCCTGTACACGACGGATTTCGCCGCCGCGCAATGATCCGGGTCGGACTGCAGGCGGTCAAGTCAGCTCAAAGTGCCGAGTGCAATCGCTCAGTTCTGGAAAAAATGATTGGTCGGCCGCGGCAGCCCGAGGTTTTCGCGCAGCGTCTTGCCTTCATATTCGCGACGAAAGAGGCCGCGGCGTTGCAGTTCGGGAACGACTTGATCGACGAAATCGTCGAGACCGCCGGGCAAATACGGGAACATGATGGTAAAGCCATCCGAGCCTTCGGTCTCAAGCCATTCCTCCATTTCATCGGCGATGGTCTTTGCGGTGCCAACCATTGCAAGTCCGGAATAGCCGCCGAGCCGCTGCGCAAGCTGCCGCACAGTCAGGTTGTCAGCGCGAGCGAGCTTGATGGCGCGCTCCCGTCCACTTTTGGAGGCATTGCTTTCAGGAATATTGTCCGGCAGCGGCTTGTCCTGATCGAATTTCGAGGCATCGTGGCCGAGCGCGATCGATAGCGACGCGATGGCGTTGGCGTAATCGACGAGGCTGTCGAGCTTGGCGCGCTTCGCCTTCGCCTCCTCCACCGTCTCGCCGACGATGACAAAACATGCCGGCAGTATCTTCATGTGATCGCGATTGCGGCCGAGCTTTTCCATGCGGCCCTTCACGTCAGCGTAGAATGCCCGGCCTACGGGGAGATCGCTCTGCGCGGTGAATACCGCCTCTGCCGTCTCGGCGGCAAGCTGGCGACCGGAATCCGACGCGCCGGCCTGCACGATCACCGGCCAGCCTTGCACCGGCCGCGCGATATTGACCGGACCGCGAACCGAGAAATATTTGCCCTTGTGATTGAGCACGTGCATTTTCGCCGGATCGAAGAAGATACCGTCTTCCACATCGCGAATCCACGCATCGTCCGCCCAGCTGTCCCAGAGTCCGGTGACCACATCGTAGAACTCGCGCGCGCGGCGATAACGTTCGCCGTGCTCCATGTGCTCCTCAAGGCCGAAATTGAGCGCAGCATCCGGATTCGAAGTCGTGACGATGTTCCAGCCGGCCCGGCCATTGCTGAGATGGTCGAGCGAGGCAAAGCGCCGCGCGATGTGATACGGCGCGTCGAACGTGGTCGAACCGGTAGCAACGAGGCCGATGTGTTCGGTGACCTGCGACAGGGCCGACAGCAGCGTGAACGGCTCGAATGACGTCGAGGTGTGACTGCGCTTGAGCGCGTCGATCGGCATGTTGAGCACGGCCATATGGTCGGCCATGAAGAAGGCGTCGAACTTCGCCCGTTCCAGCGCCTGGATCGCCTGTTTGGTATGCGCAAAATTGAAATTCATGTCCGGCCAGGCGCCGGGGTAGCGCCAGGCGCCGGTGTAAATCGACGCCGGCCGCATGAAAGCGCCGAGGCGGAGTTGGCGGGAGGGAGTCATTTAGTAACCCTGCAATGAGCGATGTTGTCGGTCGTCCTAATGTAGAGGGGCAGGTCCAAAGTTAAAAGCGCAGGCGGCGAGTGCGCATGGAGGACGCGCGAATGTTATGCTTGCAAATCGCAACGCGAGGCACCAGTTTGCATCGAATTGACCGCAATAACGTTGGAGTCTTTCTAATGTCCATCTCCGCTCTCGCCGCGACGCAGGACGTTGATCCGCGCATGCCTCGCCGTGTGCGTCACGAGCCGCGCCGACGCATGCTGACGATCAAGCAGGTCGACATGATCGCCGCGCACATGATCCGGATTACCTTGACCGGCGATCTCGACGGCTTCACCAGTCTCGGCTTCGACGATCACGTCAAATTGTTCTTTCCCGAGGGCACGACAAGCGCCGACGGCGCCGCCAACACGATCGGGCGCGATTTCACGCCGCGCCGTTTCGACCGCACCAACAATACGCTGGAAATCGATTTCGCCATTCACGATGCCGGACCGGCAACGCGCTGGGCAGTGCAAGCGAAGCCCGGCCAGACGCTGGCGCTTGGCGGGCCGCGCGGCTCGTTCGTGATCCCGGACACCTACGACTGGCACCTGCTGATCGCTGACGAGACCGGATTGCCGGCAGTCACGCGGCGCCTCGCCGAACTGCCGGCCGGGACAAGAGTGGTCGCACTGTGCGAGGTGGATGGACCGGCCGACGAGATCGCGTTCGACACCAAAGCGAATGTGACGATGACCTGGGTGCACCGTAACGGAGCACCGGCTGGCACCGGGGATGCACTGGCGAAAGCACTCGCGACGCTCAAAGTGCCCGCCGGCGAATTCTATGCCTGGGTGGCGTGCGAGTCGCTCGTCGCCAAAGACCTGCGCCGCCGGCTTATTGCGGATTTCGGCGCCAATCCCAAATGGATCCGGGCCGCCGGCTATTGGCGCCGCGGTGCTGTGGCTGTGCACGAGATGCACGATAACTGAGTGCCGACCCGATTTCTCAATCGGATAATCCGGACTGTCCGAACGCGCTGGCGATGTCAGCCCATGACGGCCACTCTAACCGGCCGACGAAGCTCTTCAATGGGAAGAGGAACTTTGTGACCCGGGCGCTGGGCCAGGGACACTGGCCCGGGCGGGCGCAGGAAGCACGTACTGTGTATTTTTCTCACAGAATCCGCCGATGCCGCTCACAGATTCCTTACACTGTGCTTCGGTGTCGAAGCCGCAATTGTATGAAGTATCGCCCATATTCAAAACCGCACACCACGGGTAGCTTTGCGCCTGCGCAGGCATCCCGATCCATGCCGTACCCGCAATAACTCCAAGCATGAGAAGTAGAAATCTCATGACGCCTCCCAAGCTCCATCAGCTACCAAGTTCGTAGCACCGGTGCCCTGAATTGTACAAAACCATCGCACAAGGAAATCGGCCGGCATGCCAGGGAAACGTGACGAGCCAATTCCCAATCGGATGAATCTATACTATATGGACGCGCGAGCCGGATTAGCTCAGCGGTAGAGCAGCGGTTTTGTAAACCGTTGGTCGGGAGTTCGATTCTCTCATCCGGCACCAAA
>CAWFBB010000009.1:0-45375 GCA_963813825.1 uncultured Alphaproteobacteria bacterium | reverse complement strand
GCGAAGCACTCCGGATTGAAGCGATTTGCGCTTTTGGATTTTGCGCGAGCATGATCTTTTCCGAAAACCGGTGGCTACTTTTCGGGATTATGCTCGAATTACCGCAAAGCAGACGAGCGACACGACCGCGAAGGCGGCGACGAGCGCCAGACCGGCGACGTCGGATGCGCGCTCGATGACATAGGCCAGCGCCACCGGCGCGACCGCCTGCACCACCAGGAACGGTCCGCCAATCCGGCCGACAAGTCGCCCGTAGCCTGATGTGCCAAACAGCGACAGCGGCACCGTGCCGCGCGCGATTGTGATCAACCCGTTGGCCATGCCGAACATGACAGCGAAGATGGCCGCCACCATTGCCGAGAACGGCGCAACGGCCAGCAGCGCAAAGGCCGCGACCAAAAGCGCGATCGCGCAACGCGCAATCGCAAGAGGCTTGAGGCCGCGCGCGAGAGTCAGTTCGCAAACGCGCGCCAGCACCTGCGCGGGCCCGAACAGCATGCCGACGGCAACGACAGTGTCCGCAGTGAGCCCGAAACGGCCAAAAATCGCCAGCAGGTGCGCCGCCAGCGCAGACGGCACGAAGGCGTAGGATGCAAACGCCGACGCGACGAGCAGGAAAACAATGCCGTGCGGCGCGAGCTTTGGTGTCACCATGGGCGCATCTGGCAGCTCTGCCGTGATCGTGGCTGGCGCCTCGTCCGCGGCGCGCTGGCGTGGCAACGCGAAGGCATGGAGCGGAGCCGCGATCAATGCGAGCAGTGCGGCATAGACCAGATAAGCGCCGCGCCATCCGGTCTTGTCGATGAGAAACTGCGTTGCCGGCCAGCTGACCGTCGAAGCAAAGCCGCCGGCAAGCGTCAGCGTGGTGATCGGCGCCCGCGCCGCCGCACCGAAAATTCGCCCGAGCGTCGCGAAAGCCGGATCGTACAGTGATGCCGCCATCGCGGCGCCAAGCACGCTCCATACTGCGAAATAGGCCGCGGCGTTCGGCGCGGCGACAAGCCCGACGAGTCCGGCCGCCCCGAGCAGCGAACCGAATGGCATAACGACATGGCCGCCGTAGCGGTCGATCGCGCTGCCGACATAACGCGACACCACCCCGCCAGCGAACAGCCCGAGCGAAAGGCCCGCCATGGCGAACGCCTTCGACCAGCCATGGTCGGCGGCAATCAGCGGTACAGTCAGGACCGGCGGATAGAACAGCGCGCCCCACGCCAAAATCTGGGTGATACCGAGCACGCTGACTGCGCGCCACGGACCGGTGATGAAGTCGCGGGGTCTGGGCATCAATCTGTTCGGTCACCCCAAGGCGCGAGCAAGCGAGCCTCGAAAGGCGACGGCCCGGGCCGCTCATCCTCCGAGGGCCGCTTCGCGGCCACCTCAGAATGACGGTTACGAGAAAATGCCGCTAGCCTAATGCGGTTTCATCGGCTTGCCGCCGGCAGCGCGCGGAGCAGTGCCTTCGGCGGCACACCGCACATAGACACCGACGCCGTAGCGGCCCGCGACTTCCGGATCAACCCAGCGCAGCACCATGGTGCGGCCGTCGAACGACACGATCTCGCGGTCCTGCGCACCACCGGCTTCGCCTGGCGGGCCGATATAGTTCTGCCCGCCGGGCGAACCTTTAGGCACCAGCTCCTGCAAGTCGGCGCTATCGGCAAGGTACATCATCACACCGCCGGTAGGGCCGCGATTGATCACCACCGGCTGGCCGCACTGCCCACGCGCCGCCGACGCGGTGCGGGCGAGATCGGATTCGTTATGATAGGCGCCGTAGCCCCAGCGCCCGATGAAATCCTCGGGCCGATACTTTGACGGCAGCGACGGCACGGTCTGGGGCGCAGGCGCCTGGGTTTCGACCGGCGGTGAATTGGTGGTGCAGCCGGCAAGCATGATCGCCGCCAGGCTCACAATGCCCGCAAGCAGCCGCAGTTCGCGGAGCGACACGCTCATGAAGGGCTCCCCTCGAATTCGAAGTCCAAACCGCATGCCTTGTGCGGCCGGATTCCGCCACTGTCACGGTTTTTACCCTGCGGTTCTTTCCACTTAGTTGCAAAGTTTCCCCCACGGGTTAAGGCCTATGGCCCGAATTTAGCGGCATGCGGGCTGTTCCGACGTTTAGTTCCGTTGCGCCCTGCCGATGCTGGCGCGGCTTTTGCCGCCGACGGGACAGACTTGCGTGGGTCTTTGAGCGGCGCCGACTTGTGAATGCTCAACGCCCGCATCAATTCGGGATCGTCGAAGAAATCGCTGTCCGCACACAACCCGACGGCATGAATACCGGCGATCGCGCAGATGTCGTCCATCTCGTTGGCGTCGCCGGTGACGCCAATAGCGGCGATCACCTCACCATCGCGGTCGCGGATCAGTTGCCCACCGCCTTCGAGGAATAGCGGATAATCGGCGAGGTTCTCGATCGACCGCATGAACAGCGGCTTCTCGTCGGCTTTCTGCAACACAAGCTTTGATGGCCGTCCGAGCGCCAGCGACGCATAGGCCTTGCCGTAGCAGACCTCGAAGCGAAGCATCGAGGCACCATCCTGTTTCTGGAAGGCTTTCACGCGCCCGCCGGCGTCGAGGATGATCGCGCTCATCGGCCGGCAGCGCTCTTCTTCGCCGCGGCGAAGGTCGCCGCGATAATGGTGTTGGCGTGTTCGAGACTGAGCGCGCGCATTCCGAAAATCCCGTTGCCGCAAGTGGTCGGAAAAATCGAGATTAGCAGCGATTAGCGAGTGGCGAATAGCTGGCAATTCGATGTTCGCCATTCGCTGGTCGCTCGCCTTGACAGTGCTGGCCCTAACCCCTATTTCCCCTTTGGGCTTCTGGCACTCAAGTGCTTAGACTGCTAAGATACTGGAAACGCTAAACTTTCTGTCAACGCCAACGCCGCGCCGACGCGGCTTTAGAGGGTGAATATGTCCAAGCTGAAGTTCCGGCCCCTGCATGACCGGGTGGTCGTCAAGCGTATCGACGCCGAGGCGAAGTCCAAGGGCGGCATCATTATTCCCGACACCGTGAAGGAAAAGCCGTCCGAGGGCGAAGTCGTCGCCGTCGGTCCAGGTGGCCGCGACGAGGCCGGCAAGCTCACGCCGATGGGCGTCAAGTCCGGCGACCGGGTGCTGTTCGGCAAGTGGTCGGGCACCGAAGTCAAGCTCGACGGCGACGAACTCCTGATTATGAAGGAGTCCGACATCATGGGTGTGATCGCCTGAAACATTCTTCCGTCATCCTGAGATGGCCGCGAAGCGGCCCTCGAAGGGCGACGGCCCGGGCCGATCATCCTTCGAGGCTCGCTTCGCTCGCACCTCAGGATGACGGCCACAAACAAAGCTCAAGGAGCAAAACGAAATGTCCGCGAAAGACGTAAGATTTTCCAGCGATGCTCGCGAGCGCATGTTGCGCGGCGTCGAGACGCTGGCCAATGCCGTGAAGGTGACGCTCGGTCCCAAAGGCCGCAACGTCATTATCGATAAAAGCTTTGGCGCCCCCCGCATCACCAAGGACGGCGTCACCGTCGCCAAGGAGATCGAGCTTGAGGACAAGTTCGAGAACATGGGCGCGCAGATGGTGCGCGAAGTCGCGCAGAAGACCAACGATCTCGCCGGCGACGGCACCACGACCGCAACAGTGCTCGCCGCGGCAATTGTCAGAGAGGGCGCAAAGTCGGTGGCCGCCGGCATGAACCCGATGGACCTCAAGCGCGGCATCGACATCGCGGTCAAGGCCGTGGTCGAAGACATCAAGAAACGTTCGAAGAAGGTCGGCTCGTCGGCTGAGGTTGCCCAGGTCGGCACCATCTCGTCGAACGGCGACTCGGCCGTCGGCAAGATGATTGCGGACGCGATGCAGAAGGTCGGCAACGAAGGCGTCATCACCGTCGAGGAAGCAAAGTCACTCGACACCGAAGTCGAGATCGTCGAGGGCATGCAGTTCGACCGCGGCTATCTCTCGCCGTACTTCATTACCAATGCCGAGAAGATGATCGCGGAGCTCGAGGACGTTTACGTTCTGCTCCACGAGAAGAAGCTGTCACAACTGCAAGCCATGCTGCCGGTACTCGAGGCGGTGGTGCAGTCGGGCAAGCCGCTCCTTATCATCGCCGAGGACATCGAGGGTGAGGCGCTTGCCACGCTGGTCGTCAACAAGCTGCGAGGCGGCCTCAAGGTCGCTGCCGTGAAGGCACCGGGCTTTGGCGACCGCCGCAAGTCTATGCTTGAGGACATCGCGATCCTCACCGGCGGTCAGCTCATCGCCGAGGATCTTGGCATCAAGCTCGAAAGCGTGACCACGGCGATGCTCGGCCGCGCCAAGAAGGTCCTGATCGAGAAAGAAAAGACCACGATCGTCGATGGCGCCGGCAAAAAGAAAGAGATCGAGGCCCGGGTCGGCCAGATCAAGGCGCAGATCGAGGAGACCACGTCCGATTACGATCGCGAGAAGCTGCAGGAGCGGCTGGCGAAGCTGGCCGGCGGCGTCGCGGTGATCCGCGTCGGCGGCGCGACCGAAATCGAGGTCAAAGAGAAGAAGGATCGCGTCGAGGATGCGCTCAACGCTACCCGCGCCGCGGTCGAGGAAGGCATCGTGCCGGGCGGCGGCGTTGCGCTGTTGCGCGCCAAGAAGGCGATCGGCAAGCTGACCAACGGCAATGCCGATGTACAGGCCGGCATCAACATCGTGCTTAAGGCGCTCGAAACTCCGCTGCGCCAGATTGCGGAGAATGCCGGCGTCGAAGGCTCGATCGTGGTCAACAAGATCCTCGAAAACAAGTCGGAGACCTACGGCTTCGACGCACAGACCGAAAACTATGTCGACATGCTCGAGAAGGGCATCGTCGATCCGGCGAAGGTGGTACGCGCTGCTCTCCAGGACGCAGCCTCGGTTGCGGGCCTTCTGGTCACGACCGAAGCCATGGTCGCCGAAACGCCGAAGGACGCGCCAGCCATGCCGGCAATGCCCGGCGGCGGCGGCATGGGCGGCATGGGTGGGATGGGTTTCTGATCCACTTCCTTCCCCCTCCCCCGCTAGCGTGGGTGGTCGGAAGGAGCCTGCCTTCAAGATCGAAATGCAAAGGGCGCGGTGCAAACCGCGCCCTTGTTGCTTTCGTTTTTGTTCCTACGCGGAGGCCATCGCGAGAACGGGTTTGCTTTGACGTCCCGTTGCCACGCAGTCGCGTCAGCGTGGCATGCGGACATCGGCCACCTGACGGCGCGTTTCAGTTCGTCATCAGGCGAAAGCGCAGCGTAGTTGAGCCGGTCAGTTCGACGATATCGCCGTTGCGGCGCCAGTTCGTCGCTTGCATCAGCGCCGCGATCAGGTCCGCGTCGACGCTTTCGCGCTCGGGCGTGCATTGCGCCGGCTGCGTCACACCGGGCACGATGGTGATGGTGCCGTCGCCGCCCACCGTTGTCTGAGCCTGCACGCTGGTGCACCACAGATCGATCGACGTCGAGCCGTTGTCCTCGATCTGGAGCATCGGCATCCGCTTGGTGCCTTGCATCGGCGCCGCGTCGAGCATCAGCTCGCTGCCGAACGGGAACGGATCGCTTGCGCTTGCAGGCCAAGGCAAGACTGCGAGGATGAACAAAGCACAGAAATAGGCAAAACGCCGGCACAGCATCGTCGACCCGACATTCGTTGAGGAAGATCGCGAATAGCGAATAGCCAATAGCCAGGGGAAACGCCAGAGGCGACCTCCAACGATGAACGATCGCCATTCGCGACATTTCTGCGTCAGCGGCGGCCCGAGTTCCGGCGAGCGCTGATCCCAAGCGATCGATCGGAGCTTGACAACCGGCAGCAAATGTCTGGCCGCAATCGCGGCGGATCGCCGCGCCCTTGTGAAAGCGGCGCACCGCCCCACACCGGGGCCTGTGGTCTGCGGCGATTGCTGCGCCAGGTTCGGAACCGGCCGCATCCGCCGCCACACTTTGAGCAGGATCAAGCGGCAGACGAAACGGAAAGTGGCGCGCTCCGAAACCGCGAAGCCAGCGCCGGTGAGCGGCAAGCTGGCGCTGCTGCGTTCCGGACCGGATTATGATACTGCACGTACTATCGCAGCTTTGGTAATTGCATCTTGTAAAATCGCACCAATGCGCTCCGGCTTTTGCGCATTGCTTGTATTGCACGGTGCTCTTTTTTTGGAGGTCTTTCGTGAAACGACTTGCTTCGTCGCTCGCGGTTATCTGGCGGCTGTCCGCTCCCTATTTCCGCTCGGAAGACCGCTGGCCCGGAAGAATCCTGCTCGGCGCGGTGATCGCGATCGAGCTTTCGATTGTCGCCATCACCGTGATCCTGAACGACTGGTACAACCGCTTCTACAACACGTTGCAGGACCGCAATTGGGACGCCTTCGTCAGCGCCATCCTGTTCTTCTGCGTGATCGCGGCGATCTATACGGTGCTCGCCGTCTACCAGAACTATCTCAATTTGTGGCTACAGATCCGGTGGCGGCGCTGGATGACGCAGACCTATTTGCGGCAGTGGCTGAACACAGCGAACCACTACCGCATGCAATTGCTCGGCGATGCCGCCGACAACCCGGACCAGCGTATTGCCGATGACCTGCAGATGTTCGTGCAGAGCACGCTCAGCATCGGTGTGGGATTGCTGAGTTCGTTCGTAACGCTGTGCTCATTCGTGATTATCCTATGGACGCTGTCGGCTGCGGCGCCGCTGCACATTGCCGGCGTGCCGTTCACGATCCCGGGCTATCTGGTTTGGGCGGCGTTGATCTACGCGGTGATCGGCACCTGGCTCACTCATCTGATCGGCTGGCCACTCATTCCGCTGAACTTCCAACAACAGCGCTTCGAAGCCGATTTCCGCTTCAACCTTGTGCGCTCCCGCGAGAATGCCGAGCAAATAGCGTCACTGCACGGCGAGGCCGCCGAGCGCGAGCGGCACGTCGACCGCTTCAGCCTCATTGTGGCGAACTGGATCGCGATCATGCAACGGCAGAAGAAGCTGACCTTCTTTACCCAGAGCTATTCGCAGGCGTCGGTTATCTTTCCCTACGTGATGGTAAGTCCAGTCTATTTTTCAGGCGCCATGCAGCTTGGCGGCCTGATGCAGACCGCTTCTGCATTCAATAGCGTGCAGGGCGCTTTGTCCTATTTCATCACTGCATATCGCTCGATTGCCGAATACCAGGCGGTCGTCGCGCGGCTTGACGGCTTCGAAAGCGCTATCGAGGCGGGCCGCGCAGCGGCCCTGACGCAGCCGGCGATCGAGATGCTGCCGCGCGACGGCGCAAAAGCCATCACCGCCGAGCATCTAGCGGTTGCGCTACCCAAAGGCGAGCCGCTAGTCGACGCCGAGAATCTGGCTTTGCCTGCCGGCGAGCGCGTCCTGGTGACCGGGCCTTCGGGCGCCGGCAAATCGACGCTGTTCCGCGCCATCGCCGGAATCTGGCCGTTCGGATCGGGGCGCGTCACCGTTCCGGCCGATGCCAGGGTCATGCTGGTGCCGCAGCGTCCGTATTTTCCGGTGGCGACGCTTGCCGCTGCCATCACCTACCCGGCGCGCGCTGGAACATTCGACAATGCCCATCTCGCCGACGTGCTTAACGCCGTCGGGCTTCCGCACCTCGCCGCGCGCCTGAACGAGGAGGGTCACTGGAATCGGATGCTGTCGGGCGGCGAGCAGCAACGGCTCGCCATTGCCCGCGCGTTGCTCTATGCGCCCGATTATCTTTTGCTCGACGAGGCGACAGCGGCGCTCGACGAACCGGCCGAAGCACAGCTGTATCGGCTCATGCAGGAGCGGCTCAAGGGCACCGCGATAATCTCGATCGGTCATCGTTCGACGCTCGGCGCATTCCACCGCCGCCGCGTCGAGATCCAGGCCGACCAGGCCGTCCATCAGGCACGCGAGGTGCCGCTGGTATCCGCAGCCGAGTGAATTCGCCGATTTCGTTCTTCGCTGCGAGCGGAGCGACGATGCAATTACTCAAAAGAAAAGGCCGGTGGCGTTGCCGCCACCGGCCGTAAACATTCCGTTTTCAGTCGCTGCTTACTTCAGGTTCGAGGCGAAGTCGATCGAGGCTGAGAGCTTGGCGACAAAGGCCGCGCTGCACCAGTTGGTGCCAAGGCCGCCCGGGTTTTGCGCCGTCACGTTGGCCGGAGAGAACGAGGCGTTCTGCGCGCTGGTGAACACGTTACACTGCGCTTTGGTCAGGTTGCTGTCGTAGTAGCGCAGGTCGAGGGTCAGCACCTTCCAGGTGAAGCCGAGACCAGCGTCCCAAGTGGCGTAGCTAGTGTACTTCACACCGGCAGGGAAGGCCGGAGGTGCAGCGTAGAAGATGTTGCTGGTGCCGAGATCCCAATAACCAACATCGCCCGAGATATACAGGCCTAGGCCGTTCTGGAATGTCGTGCTCGGCGCGGTCCAAGTCAGATTGCCGGTCGAGAACCAGCCCCACGCGCCGCTATTCAGCACTGACGGGGAATACCATTCCTGGATGCCGGCAGCCCACTGATCGCTGAACGTATAGGTCGCCTTACCGTATACTTCCCAGAAACTCTCGTTCTTCAGGGCGACATTGCCGCCCAACGGCTGGGCATTCGGATCCGGCACAGCGGTAACAAGAGGGCCGCCGGCGTTCGCCACCGGCCCGCCGCCTTTATCTCCGCATGCGCCTACACCGACGCCGGGAACGCCGTAGCACTGGCCACCCGGGTAGTAGTAGTACCAAGCGCCCAAATCGAGGGCGAGCTTGTCGAAGGTCGGGCGGATACCGCCGTAGAAGTCGATCTCAGCCGCGGCATTGTTGGCAAAATCGATGCTTTCGCCGGAGACGCCGCCATACCACTGCAAGCTCGGAGTACTGTTGTAGCGCAGCTCGAAACCCGCCTGCGTCGACGGCTTGTGATCCGACTGTGTGATACCGCGGAAATTGTAGTCGTTCATCAAGGCCGCGGTGACGACCACGTCCCATGGCGACGCCGGCGCAGCCGCCGCTGGCGGAGCCTTAACGGCCATGTCGGCCGCAATCGCGGAGGTCGAAGCCAGTCCCACCGCCAAAACCAATGAGTAAGCCACTCTTTTCATTTTAAGCCCCTTTTTCCCCTGTTCGCGACCGGCGACTTCGCTTCGACCAAGCACAGCGCCAAATGAGTCAACGAGAATGCGCGAATGACATTGGGATTTTTAAGAATTGCTCACACAGAGCCAAGTCTAAAACGGTGGCAGATGCTGCCTTTTTAAGCTTTTCCGGAAAAAACGGCCACTTTGTTAGGGACTGTGGCACCGGGGTTACACTTTTTGCCCATTTGGGCGGAGGTTTCTGCGCCAGACGAACTGGGGCTGTGGATAGCTCCACCCCATTCGATATGTCAGGCGTGCAAATCCGCCTGTCGGCGGCCCGCCTTGTCTTTTTACCTCCGTGACCTCAACTTCATGGAGGAACATGGAGACCGGACAATGAAGGCAGTTGTTGACGGCCAAGTGGTTGCCCAAAGCAATGATGTCGTCGATTGCAAGGGTTATCAGTACTTTCCAGCCGCCGCCGTGCGCATGGATTGGCTGGAAAAGACCGAAAAAACCGCTGACGACTTGAAATGCCCGCACGCTGTGCAGTTCTACGACGTTATCGTCGACGGCAAACGCCACGCCCGCGCGGCATGGTCTTACGAGGCGCCACGCCCCGAAATGAAGGCGGTGGGCGGCCAATTCGGCTTCTGGCAGGACGTCGAGGTCGCCTAGCTGAATTTCTAGGCCGCCGCCTTCTTGCGGTTGGCTTCGAGCCTGGCATCGACCAGTGCCACTTGGGCGTCGATCGCCGGAAGGCTCAAGCCCTTCTGCTTGGCGATCAGTTGAACGAGCTTGTCGGCGCGCTCGATATTGGGCGCGCCGTTTTGCAATGCCCGTGCCGCCGAGGCGGGTCTCGTCAGTGACTGGGCGGCAGCGGCGTATTTCTCGAACGGCACCAGGTCTTCCGGCTTGGCACCGAGCTTGACGCAAAGATCAAACACGAAATTGTAGACCGAGCGCGCCGTCTCGATGTCGCTGTGTACCGCTTCCTGCGCGGTGCGCATGCCGTCCTTGGTGACGCATCGGTAGTTGCCGGCGAGCAGCATGGCCCACTTGGCGAGCGGCACGAAGATGAAATCATAGATCTTCAGCTTCACGGGCAGCTCGATCTTGCCTTCCGGCGCGTCGAAGCGCGCGGCGTCGACATCCTTCTCGAGATTACGAAGAATCTCCGTCGACTTGTCGTCCTCGAATCTTGCGCATTTGAAGTTGGTCGGCAGCGTGACCAACAGCTCGTTCGCCTGGCCGTCCGGCGGGCGAATTGCCTGCGGGTCTGGACTGTTAAGCGTGATGGTCTTTGGATCGAATGAGTTCCAGACCCGCGGGTCGGTATAGGCGGGTTCCAGAGCGTTATAGTCCAGCCCCGGGATTCGCTTCACATAGGGCAGCGGCGGCATGTTCATGATCGACATGCATGGCACGCGCGATTTGGCCACCGCGTCGAGCAGTTCGCGCACGCCTGGCGAACGGTATTGCGGCTCTTGCATGCAAAGTCCGACGAGGTCGAATTGTTTCGGGTCGACGCCGGTCGCGGGACCAGCCGTCACTTTGCCGGGAAGCTTACGGGATTCCAGCAGCACCGGCTCCTTGCGACCGCGCACCGGCAGACGAACCTTGAAACCCTCGGCGTTGATCAAATCGGCTTCCGCCGGCAGGCAGACGAGATGAATCGAATGACCGCCGAACAGCAGTTTGGACGCGAGCAACGAGCCATAGGACGCGCCCATCAGCAGGATTTTGTAGGTCGCCATAACGTACCTCCCGGAAAGAAAAATGGCCGGCTTTCACCGGCATCGGACCAGCGACGCTTCGCCGTCCACTGATATGCAGCCAATGTTATTGGCCTCGGAAGGGCCGCGCAATGCGCCCGTATACAATGCGATTCAGGCACGTTTGACGCGGCGCGGGCTCAATCGCCGAACGCCGCGTCACCGATGGCGCGAGGGCTAGCTCGTACCGCCGCCGCCAGTACCGCCGAACGCCGGCGGCATGGCCGGAGCCGGTGTCGGCGCTGGAACAGGCGCAGGCGCTGGCATCGGACTGGCCGCAGGCTTCGGCGCCGCGGCCTTGGGCTTCGGCGCCGCGGCTTTGGGCTTCGGCGCAGCGGCCTTGGGCTTCGGCGCAGCAGCCTTGGACTTCGGCGCAGCAGCTTTGCGCTTCGGTGCAGCCTTCTTGGCCTTCTTCTTCGGCGCCGCCTTCTTCGACGACTTCATTATTTTTTTCTTTTTGCGTGCCGGGGCGGCTTTCTTCTTTGCAGATTTCTTCTTCGACTTTGCTTTCTTCGCCATGATCGACCTCCCGATCCATCTACTGGACTTGAGTGGAAACCCAGTGGAACCCCCACTTGGCCGCGCGCGGCCCATGCGCTCGCGTCGCTCGCACCTATGTTACGCGTACTTGCTTCACACGCTCCCGCAGAGCGGGGGGACATGGCCCGCCAGTAGCCCAATCGATCAACTCGACCGTGTGGACGATTGGAAGTTCCGTGCCCGCTGCAATCTGCGTGATGCAACCGATATTGCCCGCTGCGATCACGTCAGGCCGCAATCTTTCGATAGTCCCGACTTTACGCTCACGCAACCGCCTTGCAATGCTGGGCTGAAGAATATTGTAGGTGCCGGCCGAGCCGCAGCACAAATGTCCATCGGGCACGTCCTTGACCGCGAAGCCGAGGCTCGCGAGCAGATCTCTCGGCTGCCGCACGATGCGCTGACCGTGCTGGAGCGAGCACGCCGCATGATAGGCGACAACGAGCCCGGGCGCGCTTAGCCCAGCCGCGAGCGGCAAGCCGCCGAGATATTCCGCTATGTCCTTGGCAAGGCTGGACATGCGCTTGGCCCGTTCGGCATAGGCCGGATCGGTGCGAAACATGAAGCCATAGTCTTTCACCGTCGTGCCGCACCCGGACGTGGTGATGACAATGGCGTCGAGACCTTCGAGCGTACTCCAGGCATCGATGTTGGCGCGGGCCTGCGCCAGCGCCGCATCATCGCAGCCCATATGATGCACCAGCGAGCCGCAGCAGCCCGCGCCATTTGCGAGCACCACCTCGATGCCGTGCCGCGTCAAAACACTGATCGCCGCGGCATTGATTTCCGGCGCCAGGAGGTCGTTGACGCAGCCGGCGAGCAGCGCGACGCGGCCTTGGCGCGCGCCTGAAGCAGGAAAAGTCTGCGGCGCCAGCGGACGACTTGGCGCCCGCCAGGGCGAGAGCGCGAGCATCGCCGCAACCCGCTTGAGACCTACGAACCCGGCAAGCGGCGCCAACGGCTTGCCGAGCCGCGCAGCGGCTAGCGCAAGCCGGAAACGCTTCGGATACGGCATCAACCACGTCAGCAAAGCGCGAAGCAGGCGATCGCCCAGCGGACGCTGATAGGTCCGCTCGATGTGCACACGGGCATGATCGACGAGATGCATGTAATGCACGCCCGAGGGGCAGGTCGTCATGCAGGCGAGACACGACAAGCAGCGATCGATATGCAGGACAACATCCGCGGTCGCCGGCCGATCATGCTCCAACATATCCTTAATGAGGTAGATACGGCCGCGCGGCGAATCGAGCTCGTTGCCGTCGAGCAAATAGGTCGGGCAAGTCGCCGTGCAGAAGCCGCAGTGCACGCAGGCGCGCAGAATTTTTTCCGATTCCGCCACATCCGGATCGGCGAGCTGCGCCAGCGTGAAGGATGTCTGCATACCTATACGCCCGCCCACATGCGCCCGGGGTTGAGCACGCCGTGCGGATCGAAACTATGCCGCACCCGCGCGGTAAGTGCGGCGAGCGGCGGAGGTTCAGGTGAAAAGACTTCAACTACGGCGCGCACCGCCGCTGGCGCCCGGATCAAGGTGGCGTGACCGCCTGCGGCGGCGACAACGGTACGCACTTGCGGCGCACACCCATTATCCGATGCGGGCAGCGCCACCCAGACAAGTCCGCCGGCCCAATCGTATATAAGTTCGGCGCCAGTCTGATCCGCGAGCGCGCGGCCGACCTCCGGGCCATGGGTGGGGGCGGTGGAGATACGCCACAAATCGCGATTTCCTGACGGTCCGTGCGCGGCGAACGGCGTCACATCACGCACCGCGCGCCACAGCGCCCGTGATGAGGCCTCGTCGAGCGAACCGAGTGTGCCGAATGGCGCGAGCAGCTTCTGCAGCACATTCTTGCGTTCTATGACCGATGGGGCGACGCCCTCGAGGCGAAACGCGGTCACTGCGACCTGCGCCGGAGCGGTTTCGGGAATGCGCGCGGCGACGGTTCCGGGCAGATGTGCCGCCGCCGAGACATCGGCGAATGAACCGGTCGCGGCAGTCATGACTTTCCGCGCCGTGACATCGTCGAGTTTCAGCACCAGAACCGTCGCCTCGGTCTCGGCGCGCGGCAACGTTTTGATAGTCACGTCGGTCATGGCGGCGAGCGTACCCCACGATCCGGCCATAAGCTTGCAGATGTCGTAGCCGGTAACGTTCTTGACGACGCGACCGCCCGACTTGAAGGTCTCGCCGCGGCCGGACACCGCAGTAACGCCAAGGAAATGATCGCGCGCCGCGCCGGCCTTGATGCGCCGTGGGCCGGACAGATTTGCCGCCAGCACGCCACCAATGCTGGCGGAATCGGCGGTGGTGCCGAGCACGGCGGCATAGTCCATCGGCTCGAATGCGAGCTCCTGCCGGCTCGCCGCCACGAGTGCCTCGATCTCGGCGAGCGGCGTTCCGGCTTTCGCCGACAGCACCAGCTCTTCGGGCTCATAGAGCGTGACGCCGGACAACGCCGACAGATCGAGCGTGGCGTCCCATTGCGCGGCGCGGCCGATGGCGCGTTTGCTGCTGCAGCCGACGATTTCGAGCGTTTTTCCGCCAGAGAGCGCCGCGCGAATGGCCTGCTCGACCTCTGCGGCGTCGCGCACTTGAATTGTGTTGGCCATCGGACTGGTACGTTATTCGGCGGCCGCAGCGGCGGAATGGGCAAAGACCGGCATGACATCGCGCGCGAAGCGGCGCAATTGCTCGGCGCCGCCGGCGATGGTGAGCAGGACATAAGCGACGCCCGCGTTCTGCAACGCCTCGAGCATCGCGCAGATTTCATCCGGCGTGCCGTACATGGCATTTTCCTCGGTACCTCCGGCCTTGCCAGCATAGGCGAGCACGTGCGAACCGCCCGCGCGCTCCGGGGCCCGTGACACGTCGACGGTGCGCTTGGTATAGGCGGCTTGACGTGCGAGCGCCGCTTGTTTGTCGGCGTCATCTTTGGCGATGTAGAGTTGGCGCGCCACCGCGACCCGCATCGGGTCTAATGGCAGCCCGCGTGCCTTGCGTTCGGCTTTGTAGATACGGATGCGTTCGCCGATTTTTTGCGCGCTGGCATATTGATCAAGGATCAGATTAAACCCGCGCGCGGCGGCGCGGCGGATGGAATGTTCGCTGCCGGCGGCGACCCACAGCGGCGGATGGGGTTGCTGCGCCGGCGGCGGCTCAACGACAATGTCCTCGAAATGCCAGAACCGCCCGCGATGAGAAAAGCGCTCGCGGCTGGTCCAAGCCCGCGTCATCACTTCGATCGCCTCCTCGAAGCGCGCCTCGGCCTCTTCCGGCGCGATCTGGAAGCCATTGAATTCGCTGTGCCTATAGCCTTTGCCGATGCCGAAATCGAAACGGCCGCCGGAGAGCAGATCGAGCGTCGCCACCTGCTCTGCGAGAAGCACGGGATTATGCCACGGCAGCACGATGACTGCCGTGCCGATTCGCAGCGTTTTGGTGCGCATTGCCAGCGCCATCAAAAGCATCAGCGTGGCCGACACCTGATTCCAGCCGGTGAAGTGATGCTCGACAGAAAAAATCGACTGATAGCCAAGCGCCTCGGCCTCGACGTTGTACTCGATATAGTCGCGGAAACCCTGGCCGGTTTGCGGTCCGAGATCGTGACTATTCGCCTGCGCTGAACTGAAGAGGCCGAATTTCATGGGATGTGCGTTTGTGCCGCTCAAAACCGCGGAATATCCGGAAATGCCGTGCGGCCGGCGTGCACGTGCATGCGGCCGAGCTCGGCGCAGCGATGCAGCGTCGGGAACACCTTGCCGGGATTGAGCAGGCTCTTGTCGTCGAACGCGCACTTGATGCGCTGCTGCTGATTGAGATCGATCTCGGAAAACATCACCGGCATCAGATCGCGTTTCTCGACGCCGACGCCGTGTTCGCCGGTCAGAACGCCGCCGACCTCGACGCAAAGCCGCAAAATGTCGGCGCCGAATTCCTCGGCGCGTTCGAGTTCGCCGGGCTTGTTGGCGTCGTACAGGATCAGCGGATGCAAGTTGCCGTCGCCGGCGTGAAACACGTTAGCGACGCGCAGGCCGTACTTTTCCGAAAACTCCTTCATTCGGTGCAGCACCAGAGACAGTTTCGCACGCGGGATGGTGCCGTCCATGCAGTAATAGTCGGGCGAGATTCGGCCGACTGCCGGGAATGCCGCCTTGCGGCCAGCCCAGAAAAGCAACCGCTCCTCCTCGGAATTTGAGATGCGGCACGTCACCGCGCGGCAAGCCTTAGCGATCTCCTGCACGCGATCGAGCAGGTGATCGACCTCGGCGCGCGGGCCATCGAGCTCGACGATCAGCAACGCCTCGACATCGAGCGGATAACCGGCGTGGACGAATTCCTCGGCGGCGTGAATCGCCGGCCGGTCCATCATCTCCATGCCGCCGGGAATGATGCCCGAACCGATGATGCGGGCAACACATTCGCCGCCGTCTTCCGATGCGTTAAAGCCGATAAGGGCCGCGCGCGCGCTCTGTGGCTTCTTCAAAATCCGCACAGTGATTTCGGTGACGACGCCGAGCAGACCTTCGGAGCCGGTGATGATGCCGAGCAGATCGTAGCCACCGGCATCCAAATGCTTGCCGCCGAACCGCAATATTTCTCCGGTGATCAGCACCAGTTCGCAGCCGAGCAAATTATTGGTGGTCATGCCATATTTGAGGCAATGCACGCCGCCGGAATTCTCCGCGACGTTGCCGCCGATGCTGCAAGCGATCTGCGACGACGGATCCGGCGCGTAATAAAAGCCCGCGTCTTCGACCGCCTGCGACACCGCCAGATTGGTGACGCCGGGCTCCACTACGGCGACGCGATTGTCGAAATCGATTTCGCGAATGCGATTGAACTTGGCCATGCCGAGCAGCACGCCGTCGCCGAGCGGCAGCGCACCGCCCGATAGCGATGTCCCTGCCCCGCGCGGCACGACCTTGATGCCTTCGCGGTAACAGTAGGCGAGCACGGCTGACACCTGCGCTGTCGTTTCCGGCAACACGACAACCATGGGAAGCTGCCGGTAGGCGGTGAGGCCGTCGCTTTCGTAGGGCCGCATGGCCTGCTCGGAGGCGATAACCCCCTCACCCGGCACGATGCGCCGGAGCGCCGCGATGATCTCGGCGCGGCGCGCCAGCACTGCGTCATCGAACAGCGGCATCAGTACCGGCATCGAACGTCCCGCATATACTCGTGTTATTCTATGCCCATTATAGCGGTAAACGGCTCGTGCAACCGCGCGTCTTGCCGCGTTCGCAGCCCGGGCGGCAGGCGGCCGTTTTTGGCCGTTGACACATTCCGTCAGGGCCGCTTGAACGGCTAGGTCAGGTGAGCGGGGCGAACGGGCGCGATTGGCGCTGAAGGAATAGGGAGCGAGTTGGCAATGAAGAGACTGATTTTGGCCGCCGGATTGATCGCTGGATATGCAAGCGCGGCTTCGGCGCAGGATGTCGCCAAAGGCGAAATCTCGTTTCACAAATGCCTGCCGTGCCATTCGATCGGCGACGACGCGCAAAACAAAATCGGCCCCGAGCTCAATGGCCTCGATGGCCGCCATTCCGGAACCGTGCCGGACTTCGAGTATTCGGACGCCAACAAGAATTCGGGAATCGTCTGGAATGAGGCGAAATTCAAGGAATATATCCAAGATCCGCGGGGCGTGGTGCCTGGAACCAAAATGATCTTCGCCGGCATCAAGAAGCCCGACGAGATCAACGACCTGTGGGCCTATGTCAGCCAGTTCAACGCCGACGGCAGCATCAAGAAGAACTAGCGGCGGCTTGAACCGGCTCCAAACAGCGCGGCACTGAAGTGACATAAAAGGCTGTGGGACAGAGGAGACGCCGTCATGATCAAGGACATCGTCGTCAATCTGAGTACCGGCGCGGACGGCGGCCCGGCCGGCGATTATGCGGTCTCGGTCGCCGACGCCTTTGCGGCGCATATCGCCGGCATTGCCTTCGTCTACGATCCGATCGTGCCGGTTTCGGGCACGGGCTACATTCCGGCCGAGTTGATCGAGACCCAGCAGGCTGACAATCAGAGCACGGCCAAGGCAGCGATCGATAAATTCACCGCGACGGCGTCGCGTGCCGGCGTTTCCGCCGAGCCTGTCACGCTAGCCGCAAGCCTGGCCGGTGCCGGCGATCACTTCGGACGGCTCGCCCGCCGTTTCGATCTCGCCATCGTCGGCCAGCCTGCGCCCGACAGCGGTTCGGTGGAGGAAATCATCGCCGAAGCCGTCCTGTTCGAGTCAGGCCGCCCGGTGATCGTGGTTCCTTATATCCAGAAGGCGCCGCTCAAGCTCGATCTGGTCATGGCCTGCTGGGACGGCAGCCGCCCGGCAGCGCGCGCCATCGCCGACGCGATGCCGCTCCTCGGAAAGGCCAAGCGCATCGAACTGGTTATCGTCAGCAGTGAGCGCGGCAAAAAGGACGAGATCGCGGGCGCCGATATGGGCCAGCACCTCGCCCGTCGCGGATTGAAGGTCGAGGTCAAGCGTTTGGACAGCGGCAATGTCGATGTCGCCGACGTGCTGCTGTCGCACGCCGCCGACAGCGGCGCCGACTTCATCGTCATGGGCGGCTACGGCCACTCGCGGCTGCGCGAATTCGTGCTCGGCGGCGTGACCCACAGCATCATGCGCTCCATGACGGTGCCGGTGCTGATGTCGCATTGAACCTGTGCCACAGAAACTCGAGTTCACCAGATGTCATTCACGCTTCACAACGCGCCGCAATCGACTTGCAGTCAGCGCGTCCGTTTCGTGCTCAACGCCAAGAAATTGCCATTCACCGAGGTGAAGCTCGATCTTCTCGCCGGCGATCAGCTCAAACCGGATTATCTGGCGCTCAATCCCAATGGCGTAGTGCCGACGCTCGAACACGACGGCGCCATCGTTACGGATTTGTCGGTCATCATCGAATATCTCGACGAGATTGCGCCCGCTCCCGAGAACTTCACGCCTCACGATCCGGTCACGCGCGCCAAAATGCGGGCGCTGATGCATTATATGGATGAGATGCCGGCAGCCGCCGTGCGCGTGCCCACATTCAATCTCGCATTCCTGCCGCGCTATGCGGCGATGAGCGAGGAAGAATTCGTGGCATTCGCGGAATCAAAGCCGCTGCGCAAGGAATTCATGCTGTCGATGGGCCGCAAGGGCTTTCCGCAGAAGGACATGGATGCCGCTATGGCCCGGCTGCGGCGGACCTACGAGCGCATGAGCGCAGAGATTGAAAAGAGCGGCGGACCATGGCTTCTCGGCAACGCGATTTCGCTGGCGGACATTATGGTCATGCCGGCGATCGTGCGTATGGCCGATCTCGGCGAAGCGGGCGCGTGGAGAGACTTGCCCCGTGTCGAACGCTGGTTCGACGCGATTCGCGCTTATCCTGCCTTTGCGCCGACCTATTATCCTGGCTCGTTGCTCACGGAACGTTTTCCGCACCTGCGCAAGGCTGGGGTTACCAATCGCTGATTACGGTCTGCACCACCAGTCCGCGGGCGCGCGCGTCGGCGACGCCGAGTCCTCGCAAGCCGATTAGCGCGAGCGACTGAACGATCGCGCGCTCGCGGCCTGCGGCCTCAGGCGCGAGCGGCCCGATCAGCCCCTCGATCAGCAGGCCGAGCAGTGCGGCGGCGGACAACGCCGCATCCTGCTCCGGCAAATGCGTGCCCTTAACAGCCGCCGCGATGCGCTGCGCGAATTCGCCTGCCAGTGTTCGGCGGAACGCCAGCCGCACGTCATTGAGCTCAGAGTTCGACCGGCTCGGCGATCGCCGCGAAGGCAAGACGCCGATGGCGCAGCGCGCGGGTGGCAAATGTCATGATCGACGCGGCGAGCGCCGACAGCGGGCCGGGTGCGCCATCGGCGGCGCGGCGCAGTGCGCCGACCTCGCGCTCCGAAAGCTGAGCCAGCAGCGCCGCGACCAGATCAATCTTGCCCGGGAAGTAACGGTAAACCGTGCCCGCCGCGATGCCGGCGCGTTGCGCCACCGGCACGATCTGCACCGCCGCCATTCCGCCCTCGCTCGCCGCGTCACGGGCGGCGGCGATGATGGAGTTGTGGCGCGCGGCAAGCCTGCGCACGACGCTTTCGGTGCGGCGATAAGGCATGTGTCACAACCAGAATCGGAAAGCGATCCTAACAAATGAACCACGATTTAAAATCGCGAACAATGCGGTTATACCGTCGCAGTGCGCGCTTTGCCTCTTTGGAGCAGCTTCATCCTCTGGCATAGGCTTCTTGGAAATATTTTCGCAATTCGCCTGGGGAGGAAAGAATGATTGGCAAATACGCCTTTGCCGCGGCTGTCGCAGCGTTGTCGAGTTTCGCCGCAGCGGCCCCCGCCTGCGCGCAATATCCCGATCATCCCATCACCATGATCGTACCGCTCGCGCCCGGCGGCTCGACCGATACGCTCGGACGGATCATTGCCCAGGGCATGCGCCCGTCACTCGGCCAGACCGTTGTGGTGGAGAACACAGCGGGTGCCGCCGGCACCATCGGCGTCACCCGCGCCGAGCGCTCGACACCGGACGGCTACACGGTGCTGTGGGGCATGTGGGGAACCAATGTCGCCAACGGCGCCATCTACAACCTGCCGTTCGATTTCCTCAAAGATTTCGAGCCGGTCGCGCTAGTGGCGACGCAGCCTTTCCTGATCGATACGCGCAAGACCATGCCGGCAAACAACTTGAAAGAACTGGTCGCCTGGCTGAAGCAAAACGGCGACAAGACAACGATGGGAACGTCCGGCGTCGGTTCACCGAGCCACGTCGCCGGCGTGCTGATGGAAAATTTGGTCGGCGTGAAGTGGCAGATGGTGTCATATCGCAGCGCCGGTTTGGCGACGCAGGACCTGCTGGCCGGCATTACGGACATCCAGCTCGACACGCCCGCGGTGTCGCTGCCACATGTGAAGTCCGGCGACCTCAAGGCCTACGCCGTCACCGCGAAAGAGCGCATCGCGGTGGCGCCCGATATCCCGACCACTGACGAAGCCGGATTGCCAGGTTTCTACTTTTCATTCTGGCACGCGATGTGGGCGCCCAAAGGCACACCGAAGCCGATCATCGACAAACTCAACGCTGCGATCAGGGCGGCGCTGCTCGATCCCGATACGCGCAAGAAGCTGACAGACCTTGCCCAAGTGATCTATCCGCCCGAGCAGCAGACGCCGCAAGCGCTGCATGACTTCCAGAAAGCCGAGATCGAAAAATGGTGGCCGATCATCAAGGCCGCCGGCATCAAAGCGGAGTAGAGATCGCGGCGATCACTGCTTCGGGCTCTGCGCGGGAGCCGGCGGCTCTCCAGCGGTGGGCGCCGGTTGGGGCGTGCCGCTCGCGGGAGCCTGCATCTCCTCCTCGTGCTTCTTCGCCAAGTGGTGACCGATAATGCAACCAGAGACTGCTCCGATGACGGCGTGATGGCCGGCGGCATGACCGGCGATGCCGCCGACCACCGCACCCTTGATACAGCCTTTGGCTTCGGCCTCAACCGCCGTAATCGCAAGTGCCACGACCGCATAGACAAGATGCTTTTTCATTTCGAAGCCTCCTCAGTGTGATTTTTCCGCCAGAGACTTGGCGCGGAGCTTTGCAATCGTCGTCGTCGGCGTGATTGCTTCGGGATCGACGACAAGCCGGATGATTGCGGGTTTGCCCGAGGCCAAAGCCTGCTTGAACGCCGCTGGAAAATCCTCGGTGCGCTCGACCGACGCGCCGAAGCCGCCGAACGCGCGCGCGTAGGCTGAAAAATCCGGATTACGCAATTCGGTCGCCGAGACGCGGCCGGGATATTCGCGTTCCTGATGCATGCGGATGGTGCCGTACATGCCGTTATCGACGATGATGGTGACGAAGGGCGCGCCGTATTGCACGGCGGTCGCGAATTCCTGGCCGTTCATCAAAAAGTCGCCGTCGCCAGCGAGGCACACCACTTGCCGGTACGGGTGCAGCCGCTTCATCGCCAGTGCCGCCGGCACACCATAGCCCATCGAGCCCGATGCTGGCGCGATGTGACTCATGAACCGGCGAAAGCGGTAGAAGCGATGGACCCACGAGGCATAATTGCCGGCGCCATTGCACAGGATCGCGTCGACAGGCAGGAATTCGCGCAGCCAGACCATGACCGCGCCGAAGTTGACGCCGCCGGGCTGCTCGGTCGGCTTTTCCGTCCAATCCAGATAGTCGGCGTGTGCTGCCTTCGCCTGCCCTCCCGGTGCATGCTTTAGTTCGAGATTTTCCAATGCCGCAGCGAAGGCAGTCGGCGTGGCGTTGATCGCCAGATGTGGGCTGTAAACGCGGCCGAGCTCTTCCACGCCCGGATGGACATGGACGAAAGGCACCTGCGGGCCGGGAATATCGAACAGCGTGTAACTCTGCGAAGGCAACTCGCCGAGCCTGCCGCCGACCAGGATGACGAGATCGGCCGATTTGATTCGCTCCAGCAGTTTTGGATTGGGGCCAATGCCCAGGTCGCCGGCGTAACAGGGATGCATTTGATCGAAAAGCGAGCCGCGGCGGAACGTGGTGGCGACCGGCAGCGAATATTTCTGCGCAAACCGGCCGACGGCGTCGGAGGCCGCTTCCGACCATCGGCTGCCGCCGAGCAGCATGATCGGGGCACGGGCGCCGGCTAGCATTTGCGCAAACTTCGCCATTTCCGTCTGCCCCGGCGAGGTTTCGACCAGCGCGAACGGCGGCGCATCCGCCACCGCAACCCTTTCGACCAGCATATCCTCGGGGATGGCGACGACGACCGGACCGGGCCGGCCATTCGTCGCAGTGTAGAAGGCGCGCGACACGATCTCCGGCACGCGCGCCGGATCGTCGATCTCGGTCGCCCATTTGGTCATCGAGCCGAACACGGCGCGGTAATCGAGCTCCTGAAATGCTTCGCGCTCACGCATGTCACGCGCGACCTGGCCGACGAACATGACCAGCGGCGTCGAATCCTGGCGTGCGATGTGGATACCGGGCGACGCATTAGTCGCGCCCGGCCCGCGAGTCACGAAGCAGACACCCGGCCGGCCAGTAGCTTTGCCGACCGCCTCCGCCATCATGCATGCGCCGCCCTCTTGCCGGCAGACGGTGACGGCGAGCTCGCTGTCGTGAAACGCATCGAGCACCGCGAGGTAGCTCTCGCCCGGAACGCAGAAAGCGTGTTGCACACCGTGGATACGCAACTGATCGACCAGAACCTCAGCGGCGGTCCGCATGTTATCCTTGGCACGCATAACGTTTCCCCTTTCGGCCCCTGGTCGTATGGCCGAGTTTCACGCCCCTACGCAATGACGGCGACGGTCGGATAAGCGCATTATCTAAGAAAAAGCAAAGCTTCGCCAACAGGGCCCCGCCGCATGAATGACGCCGCCGATCAGGAAGAGGTGCTCACCTTTCTTGGCCGTCCCGAGACCTATGGCAGCGCAGGAACTGGGGAAGACGTCCGGCGGATCGATACCCATGCTGCCAGCATTTTCCTCGCCCGTGACCGGGTGCTCAAGGTCAAGCGCGCCGTGCGCTTTCCGTTTCTCGACTATTCGACGCTCGGCAAACGCAAAGCCGCCTGCGAAACCGAGATTGCGGTCAATGCGCCCTACGCGCCAGAGATTTACCGTGGTGTCGTCGCTATCACCCGCGGCAGCGATGGCGGCCTCACGATCGGCGGCAACGGCGTGCCGGTGGAGTGGGCGGTCGAAATGCACCGCTTCGATGAGACGCGCACGCTCGATCATATGGCAAAGGATATCGACGACGTGCTTGCCGATGCGCTCGGCCGCGCCGTCGCCGCAGCGCACGCCAAGACCAAGGCTGCCAACGCAGAGCGGTGGGTCGAAGCGGTCGGTTCGTACATCGACGAACACTTTGAGGCATTCAAGGAGCACCCGGAGATTTTTCCGGCCGCCGAAAACGAAGCATTCGCTAAAGCGAGCCGCATCGCTTACGAAAGCATCGTGCCGCTGTTACACGAACGCGGCCGCCAGGGTTTTATCCGCCGCATCCACGGCGATCTGCACCTCGGCAACATCGTTTTGATCGACGGCAAGCCGGTGCTGTTCGACGCCATCGAGTTCAGCGACATTATTGCTTCGGGCGACGTATTTTACGATCTCGCCTTTCTGCTGATGGACTTGCTGGAGCGCGGGTTGCGCAAACCCGCCAATATCGTGCTCAACCGCTACCTCGCCGAGACACGCCGCGCCGAGGACCTCGACACGCTGGCGGCGTTGCCGTTCTTCCTCGCCGTGCGCGCCGCGATCCGGGCCAAGGTCACCGCCGCGCGCATGGAGCGGGCAACAGCATCCGAGCGGGCCGAGATCGCCAAATTGGCACGCGCCTATTTTGAATTCGCCCGGCGCGCGATTGCCCCTGCCCGGCCGAAATTCATCGCCGTCGGCGGCCTCTCCGGCACCGGCAAATCGCAACTGGCGCGCGATCTGGCGCCACACGTCGCGCCGATGCCCGGCGCCGTCATTGTCCGCTCCGATGTCGAACGCAAGGCGCTGTTCGGCGCCGGCGAGACCGAAAAGCTTGCCGCAGACGCCTATACGCCCGCGGCGACCGCACGCGTCTATGCCGCCATTGCCGACAAAGCGGTTCGTATCGTTGCCGCTGGGCACTCGGCGATTGTCGATGCTGTATTCGCCCGGCCCCAGGAACGTGACGCCATTGCCAAGGCGGCAAAGGCCGTCAAAATCCCGCTGCATGGCCTCTTCCTTACCGCGAGTCTGGAAACCCGAATCGCTCGCGTCGGCGGCCGCGTCGACGACGCGTCGGATGCCGATCAGTCGATTGCCCGCGCCCAGGAAAACTACGACTTGGGTCGGCTTGAATGGGCCCGGATCGACGCTTCCGGGACTGTCGGAGACACTCTCGCACGGGCCAAGACCGCGCTGTCGTCATAATTGGGATGAAGCAATTGCTCGATTGACGAGACCGGGTCTGAGCCGACATAAAGGCGCGGACGCGCCTCGTTCCGGGCGGGGGCGGCTGAACAGGCCCTGTCACGCAGGGCTGCCATAAAGACTTTCAATTCAAGGACGTGACCATGGCAAGCAGCGCATCGACCGCAGACGGCATCGAACATCCGGAAGAGCCGTCACGCCGCGATTTTATTTACATCGCAACCGGCGCGGTCGCCGCGATCGGCGCCGCGGCGACACTGGTGCCACTGATCGACCAGATGAACCCGGACGCCTCGACGCTCGCCGCCGGCGGCCCGGTCGATGTCGACGTCAGCAAAATCGCGGAAGGCGCGCAGATCATCATCTACTGGCGGCAGCGGCCGATCTTCGTTTTCCATCGCGCCAAGGCGACGCTCGACGCGCTGCAGAGCAGCCAGGACGTGGCACTGCTGTCCGATCCGAACTCCACTGTCGATCAGCAGCCGCCCTATGCCACCAACTGGCACCGTTCGGTCAAGCCCGAGTACGGCCTTCTGGTCGGCATCTGCACGCATCTCGGCTGCATCCCGCTGTTCTATCCGAACGCGAGCGCGACGCAGCCGGTGGCGAATTGGCCGGGCGGTTATTTTTGCCCCTGCCACGGTTCGAAATACGACGGCGCGGGTCGGGTCTTCTCCGGCGTACCGGCTCCCTACAATCTGCCGGTGCCGTCCTACCGATTCCTCAACGATACGACGGTCAGGGTCGGCGAAAATCCGAGCGACTCGACCTGGAATTTTGATTCGATCAAGCAGCTATAAACACGCCAGGCGCGTTATCACGGCATGAAAATCAGGCTGCCTCAGCGGCTCGGCCTCGTTCGATTGTCGCTCCTTGCCGTTGTCGTCGGGCTCGTTGCCGGGTTTGGCGCGGTTTTGTTCCGTGCACTGATCGGCCTCATCCACAACGTCGCCTTTCTCGGCTCGTTCTCGCCCAGCTACGACGCTAGCGTGTTCACGCAGCCCGGCCCGTGGGGCGCGTTGATCATCATCGTTCCCATCGTCGGCGGTCTCATCGTTACCTTCCTGGTTACGAACTTCGCGCCAGAAGCGCGCGGGCACGGCGTGCCGGAAGTCATGGACGCGATCTACTACAAAGAAGGGGTCATCCGACCGGTGGTCGCGGTGGTCAAGTCGCTTGCTTCCGCGCTTTCGATCGGCACCGGCGCCGCCGTCGGCCGTGAAGGCCCAATCATCCAGATCGGCGCGGCGATCGGCTCCTCGCTCGGCCAAATCATCAACATGGCGCCGTGGCAGCGTATCACGCTGGTGGCGGCCGGCGCCGGCGCTGGCATCGCCGCGACCTTCAATACGCCGATCGGCGGCGTGATGTTCGCCATCGAACTGATGATGCCGGAATTGAGCGCACGTACGTTCCTGCCGGTGGCGCTTTCAACCGGCACCGCAACGTTTATCGGCCGCATCTTCTTTGGATTGCACCCGGCGTTTGCGATCCCGGCCTCGCTCTTGACGTCGCAGCAGCCAGCATCGCTGACCGAACTTCTGCTTTATGCGCTGCTCGGGGCCTTGATCGGCCTCGCAGCCACCGCATTCGTGCGTGGCCTGACGCTTGCCGAGGATTTGTTCGAGCGCATCAAAAATCCGTATTTGCGTCACTCAGCCGGAATGCTGATGATTGGCGTTTTGATTTACGTCCTGATGCAAACGGCTGGGCACTATTATGTCGAGGGTGTCGGCTACTCGACCATCCAGGCAATACTGTCGGGCAATCTCGGCGTGCCCGCGTTTCTCGTGCTGCTATTTATTGCCAAGCTGTTCGCCACGTCGACGAGCCTCGGCTCCGGCGCCTCGGGCGGCGTTTTCTCGCCCTCGCTGTTTATGGGCGCGACCATCGGTGGCGCCTTCGGCTCATTGGTCACCGCGATTCACCCGATCGATGGCTTCGGCGTGACGACCTGCGCCATCATCGGCATGGCCGCCATGGTCGGGGGTGGCACCGGCGCCGCCATGACCGCCGTCACCATGATCTTCGAAATGACGCGCGATTATGACCTCGTGGTGCCCAGCATCATTGCGGTTGCACTTGCGATCGGCATTCGGCGTCTGCTGTCGCCGGAAAATATCTACACGATCAAGCTCGTCGGCCGCGGTCACATGGTGCCGAAGGCAATGCATGCCAACATGTTCCTGGTGCGGCGCGCCGGCGAGGTGATGGAGCGCGACGTCGCCGTGGTGCCGGCAAATGCCGACTTTGACGGCTTCCTGCGCCAGCATGGTGCCGCGGGCGGCATGAAACATGCCGTGGTGACACGCGGCGACCACATCGTCGGTGTCGTGCGCGTCAACACCGCGCTGCGGCGCGGGCTTGAGGCCGCCTATACCGGCGTCACGATGAGCGACGTGGTGCAGCGCAATTTCACGCTGGCCCGCGAGAACGACATCGTATTCGACATCGTCCAACGCATGGCGCGCCATGACGCCGGCATGGCGGTGGTGGGCAAGACAACAGGACGGTGGCGTCCGTCAGACATCGTTGGCGTGATTTCCAAAGAACACATCGCAGATTCGGTTGCCGAAAGCATCAAGCCGTTCGGCTGACAGCGAATAACCACCCCGAGCTGAACACATTACTCGGGTTTTGCACCGGAGAGCTTGACCACCTTTGCCCACCGTTCGGTCTCCGAGGCGATGAAACTACTCAAGCCGGCTGGCGACATCGGCGCCGGCACGCCGCCCAGATTCTGAAGGAGCGCCGCAAATTTCGGGGTGTTTAGCCCCGCGTTGATTTCTTTGTTCAGTTTTTCGACGATCTCGACGGGCGTCGCCAGCGGTGCGCCGATGCCGATCCAGCCACTGCCGTCGTAGCCCGGAACGAATTCCCCAATCGTCGGAACATCGGGAAGCGCCGCCGAACGCGTTGCCGCCGTGACGGCGAGAGCGCGAAGCTTGCCGGCCCGGACGTACTCGATCGAAGACGTAATGCCTTCAAACATAACCTGCACTTGTCCACCGATGAGATCGACAAGCGCAGGGCCGCCGCCGCGATAAGCGACAGTCACGAGATCGACGCCGGCCATCATCTTGAACAGTTCGCCCAGCATATGCGGAGGGCTGCCGTTACCCGCTGTCGCCATATTGATTGTGTGCGGGCTGGTCTTGGCGTAGGCGATAAACTCGGGAACCGTCGTGGCCGGGAACGATGGATTGACCAGCATCACGTTGGTCAGGCGCATCAGGCGCGCGACCGGGGCAATATCGCGAATAAAATTAAATGGCAGATCGCCGTAGAGCGTTGCGTTGACCGCATTCGGCGATCCGATCAGGAGAAGCGTGTAGCCGTCAGGTGGCGCATGCACCACCATCTCGGTGGCGAGATTGCTGCCCGCTCCGGGCCGGTTCTCGACGACAAACGGCTGGCCGAGCCGGTCCGCGAGCATTTGGGCCACCAGACGCGCCGCGATGTCAGACGGCCCCGCGGCCGCGAAGCCGACCATCAAATGTACCGGCCGCGACGGATAGACATCTGCCCAGGCAAGGCGTGAAACAGCCGGGGATGCCACCGCGCCAGCCGCCAGACCCAGAAAATGTCGACGGGGAAGTCCCATGGCATTCCTCCCGCGCAGTGGAAATTTCCTCTGAGCATTTTCCTTTTGCAAGGAACTATCAAGCCAGCAGCGCGGTCAGTGCGCGCATATCCGGCTGCATTTCAAGCGCGAGAACGAAGTCGCGCGCTCGCTCGGCGCGCTCGCGGCCGATGACCGACGCCGCATTGGCCAAGAATTTGGCTTCGATGGCCGCGTCGCTCATCGGATTGCCGGCGGTGCCGCTGGCATGCGCGATGTGAACTTCGTGGCGTTTGCCCAAGGCCGTGATCGCCGCATGGGCTTCGTCCTTGCGCAGCGTTTCGTCGGCTACCGCTTTCACTTTGCGCCGAAGCCCCGCGACCTCGGGACTTGCCGCCCTGGCGTCGGAATATTGCGCAACGCCGGCCGCGCCATCGATCAGGGCCACCGCCGCCGAGTGCACGAGAGAGAATTTGGACTGCAATCCAGTCGACGGTTCGACGACGCCGGTTATCGACAGCACCAGGGGATTCACGCGCAGGCTGACTTCGTCGACCGACGCGGGGTCGATCGCGCCGCGGTTGCGAATGGCAATGACGGCATCGATCAAAGGATGCAGCACCACGCCGCACGCATAAGGCTTGTGGCCGTTCGTTTCGAT
The DNA here is from genome assembly GCA_963813825.1 of uncultured Alphaproteobacteria bacterium. Taxonomy (GTDB): domain Bacteria; phylum Pseudomonadota; class Alphaproteobacteria; order Rhizobiales; family Xanthobacteraceae; genus BOG-931. The sequence goes on along the minus strand of CAWFBB010000009.1, from coordinate 16,910 downwards.
GATCCAGCTTTGGCCGAGTCCCGCAGTCAATTGGTCAGGCTCCGCCACGTCGCTGTAGATGCGTGAAAAGCCCTTCTTGCCCTCGATGAATTCCTGCGTCGCATCGAAGCCGCGCTCCGCCAGGAGGGCCGACAGCACCCCGTTCGAGGCGGCTTTACCGGCGTGGAACGATTTTCCCATCGTGCCGCGGTTCTGCTGCATACCGGCGGCCTGGGTCGCGGCGATGCCCAGCGCATAAGTCAGCCGCTGGCGATCGAGCTTGAGGAGTTTGCCGCAGGCAGCCCCGGCCGCGATGGTGCCGAGCGTGCCGGTCAGGTGCCAGCCGCCTTTGTGATGGCCCGGCGCGGTGCGGCCTGTTCGCACGCCGGCCTCGAAGCCAACCGCATAGGCCAACATGAAATCGGCGCCACTCACCGGCGTACGATCTGCAAGCGCAAGCAGCGCCGCAAGCACCGGCGAACTCGTGTGCAGCACGACGCCACCCATATGGGTGTCGTCGTAATCCAGCACGTGGCCCATCTGTCCGTTCGCCAAAGGCGCTTCGAGCAGGCCAAGCCGCAGGCCACGGCCGAATACGGTCGCCTGCGGCTTTCCGGAAACTTCCTGCAGGACCGACAGCAGCGTCGTGATGGTCTTGTGCCCACTGCCGGCGAGCGCACAACCGATCCAATCGAGCACGCCACGGCGCGCCTCGCGCTTCGCCGCTGCGGTGAGATCGGCGAATTGCGCTGCCGCCAGATGGCCGCACAGCGTCTTGGTCAGTGTCTGTGCTTCGGTCCTAAGATTCTGATCCATCACTGCGCGCTTTTGGCCTCGGCGGAGACTGTACCGCCTAGGTTCGGATTTGCATTCGCAAATCTTGCACAGGGGTGCATTCACGCCCACCCTCGATCATAATGCCGCGTGTCTTCGATACCCGCTCACACCCGGAGCGGCTGAATGCGGTGAAATCCATGGGCGAATTCGCAATCGGACAATCGGTGCTTCGGCGCGAGGATCCGCGCCTGTTGCGCGGGCGTGGACGCTATTTCGACGATCTCAAGCTCGCCGATCAGCTTTACGCCGCGATCGTGCGCTCGCCGCACGCGCATGCCGATATCCGCGACATCGACACGCGTACCGCCGCGCAGATGCACGGCGTTCACGCAGTGCTCACAGGTGAAGATTATCGCGCCGACGCGCTCGGCTCGCTGCCGTCGATGGCGCCGTACAAGAGGCGCGACGGCGGCCCAATGTATCTGCCGGAGCGGCCAGCGATCGCCGTCGGCCGCGTGCTGCACGTCGGCTATCCGGTCGCGGTGGTGGTCGCCGATACGCTCGATCTGGCCCGCGATGCCGCCGAGCAAGTCACGGTCAATTATGCCCCGCGTCCGGCCGTGGTGTCGGCGCGGGAAGCTGCCGAAAAAAACGCGCCGCAACTCTACGATGATTGCCCGGGCAACGAGGCTTACTTTTATCAAGCCGGCGATAAGACCAAGACCGATGCGGCATTCGCCGCCGCCACGCGCGTGGTCGAGCAGCGCCTCATCATCAATCGCGTCACCGCCAATCCGATCGAACCGCGTGGCGTCACCGGTGTCTACGACGCCGGTACCGGCCGCTACACGTTGCATTGCGGCTTCCAGCGGCCGTGGCTATTCCGCAATGACATCGCCCGCACCACGCTCAAGATTCCGGAGGCCGAGCTACGGCTGATCACCGGCGACATCGGCGGCTCCTACGGGCTGCGCGGCTCGATCTATCCCGAGATCATCTTGATGCTGTGGGCGGCGCGGCGCGTCGGGCGACCGGTGAAATGGACGCAAACACGCAACGAGGCGCATATCAGCGATGATGATGCGCGCGACAACATCGTCGATGCCTCACTCGCACTCGACAACAACGGCAAATTTCTCGGCGTGCGCATTCGGAGCTACGGAAATCTCGGTGCCTTCGTGTCGTTTCGCGGCGCCATGCCGCCGGTGGTCAATATCGGCACCGTGGTCGGCACCTACGCGACGCCGGCGCTGCATGTCGCGATCTCCGGCATGCTGACCAATACGCATTGCACCTCGCCCTATCGCGGCGCCGGCCGGCCCGAGGCGAGCTACATGATCGAACGCCTGATCGACATTGCCGCCGACCAAATAGGCATCGATCCCGCGGAATTGCGCCGCCGCAACACCATTCCGCCGGATAAGATGCCCTACAAGACGCCGCTCACCTTCACCTACGACAGCGGCCACTTCGAAGAGAACCTCGACCGCACCATGAAGCTGGCGGACTGGAACAGCTTTGAGGCGCGGCGCCGAGAAGCGGCGAAGCGCGGCAAGTTGCGCGGCATCGGCATTTCCAACACCATCGAGCAAGCGGCCGATCCGACCTACGAGACTGCCGAAATTCGTTTCGATCCGCTGGGTGGCATGACCTTCGTCACCGGCTCCATCTCGCACGGGCAGGGCCACAATACGATCCAGACGCAGATGCTGGTCAGTCAGCTTGGCGTCGATCCCGAGCAGGTCAGATTCATCCAGGGCGATACCGATGCGGTGGCGTTTGGCATGGGCACCGGCGGCTCGCGCTCAACCACCATGAGCGGCGGCGCGATCGTCGCGGTCAGCGAGAAAGTCGTCGCCAAGGGCAAGAAGCTCGCCGCGCACCTCCTTGAAGCATCCGAGGGCGATATCGAGTTCAAGGACGGCCGCTTCACCATCGCCGGCACCGACCGCGCGCTCGGCATCCATGAGATAGCAAAGTCGGCATTTCAGATGCAGAAGCTGCCGCCCGGCATGGAGCCCGGTCTCTACGAGACTGCGACCTACCGCGCCTATAGCGGCAATTTCCCCAACGGCTGTCACGTCTGCGAAGTCGAGATCGATCCCGAAACCGGCACCACGCAAATCGTCGGCTATTGGGTGGTGGACGACGTCGGCACCGTCATCAACCCGATGCTGGTAAAGGGCCAGATCATGGGCGGCATCGCGCAGGGCATGGGCCAGGTACTGATGGAGGACAAATGCTACGATGACGCCGGCCAGGTTCTGTCCGGCTCGTTCATGGACTACGCCATGCCGCGCGCGGACGATTTCTGCCCGGTGGTGATCGAAGACAACCCGGTGCCGACGCCGACCAATCCGCTCGGCGTCAAAGGCGCCGGCGAAGCCGGCACCGTCGGATCGCTGTCCGCCGGCGTCAACGCCATTGTCGACGCGCTGTCGGTGCTCGGCGTCCGGCACATCGACACGCCGTGCACACCGTACAGGGTGTGGCAGGCGATCGAGCAGGCACGCGCTCGGGGAGCAATTCCTCTCGCAACGACCTCATAACCGCCGGACCTCAAGGGTGCTTTCGCCGCCCTCCTCCCTCATAATGCCGTATGTCCCTCGATCTCCGGTCCTTCGCCATCGCCACGGCCGGCTTCAGTGCCTTCGTCAACCTGTATTCGCCGCAGGCTCTGCTTCCCGAGCTTGCCGGCGAATTCAATGTCGGCCCAAGCGAAATCTCGACACTGATGACGGCGGGCACATTGGCGATCGCACTGACGGCTCCGTTCACCGGCGTGCTCGCCGATATCGTCGGGCGCAAGCGCCTCATTACGGCGGCGATGTTCGCGACCGTCGCTGCCGACGCTGCTGATGATGGTGGTGCAAAGCGTGCCGCAAATGGTGGCGATGCGCTTCGTGCAGGGGTTGCTGCTGCCGCCGATCTTCACCGTCGCGGTGGCCTATATCGGCGACGAGTGGCCGTCCGGCGACGTGCCGCGCGTTGCCGGTATCTACATTTCAGGAACCAGCATCGGCGGCTTTTGCGGCCGTTTCATTCCGGGGGTCTTCGCCGACCTGATTGGCTGGCGCGCCGCTTATGGCGTGGTCGCGGCCTTGACGCTCATTGCCGCGATCGTCGTCGCGCTCACGCTCACCCCGGAACGTCACTTTGTACCGTCGGGCGGCCTCGGCAATTCGCTGCGCTATATGGTGCGGCATCTGCGCGACCGGCGGCTTATTGCAACCTACGCCATCGGTTTCGGCGTGTTATTCAACTTCATCGCCACGTTCACCTATGTGAGTTTTCATCTCGCGTCACCGCCCTACCTGTTCACGCCGACGCTGCTGGGCGCGCTGTTCCTTACTTACCTGGCCTCGAGCCCGCTGGTGCCATGGGTCGGCCGCGGCATCGCGCTGTTCGGGCGGCGGCCGTTTGTGCTCGGCATCGTCGCCATCTGGATCGTCGGCGTATTTCTGCTGCTGGCGCCACCGGTCAGCCTGATCCTGACCGGGCTGACGCTGTGCGCCGTTTGCGGCATGCTGTGCCAGGCCATCTCGACCGGCTACGTCACCATGACGGCCAAGGAGGGCCGCTCATCCGCGGTCGGCCTCTACGCGACGATGTATTATACCGGCGGCAGCGCCGGTGCCTTTCTCGGCGGCATCGCCTGGACTTTGGCCGGCTGGGGCGGTTGCGTCGCCATGATCGTCGCTATGCTGATGGTGATCTCGATAATCGTCGCGGTCGCATGGGAATAGAAGAGAAAAAGGCAAAGGGGGAAACGTCATGATTTCGGAAAGTCAGTTTGCGTTTTTGCGGTCTATCGATACGCCGACCGTCTGTAACCTGATGGAGATCGTGGCGCCCGAGCGCCGCGGCGCCTTCTATACGGTCAGCCACTTACATTGCCCGTTTCCCGATTTGCCGCCGATGGTCGGCTTTGCCAAGACGGTGACGATGCGCGCTCGCGACCCGGTAAGCGGACCGAGTTACATGGCCAAGCGCATGGACTATCTCGACTACGTGGCAGCGGCGCCGCAGCCGGCTATTGCTGTGATCGAGGACAAGGATGAGCCTGCCGGCTACGGCGCGTTCTGGGGCGAAGTGCAGTCGAACGTCCACAAGGCGCTCGGATGTCTCGGCACCATAACCAACGGCTCGATCCGCGACATTCCGCAGATCGCCGAAGGTTTTCAAATGCTCGCCGGCTCGCTCAGCCCGTCGCACGCCTATGTGCATGTGGAGGAGTTCGGCGTGCCCGTAACTATTCACGGCATGGCGGTGAAAAGCGGCGATCTCATCCATGCCGATCGCCACGGCGCAATCGTCGTGCCGCTCAACACCATCGACGGCATGAAGGCGGCCGCCGAAAAACTTTCCGCAACCGAGGCAAAAATCATCGCGGCGGCGAAATCCGGCAAGGGTGTAGAGGCCATAAAAGCTGCGATGAAGGGCTAACGGCTCGCGCTCGGATGCCAATGCGGTTGATATCCGGCTGACAACACCGCGAGGATGGCCGGCGGCGTCAGCACATCGACGGCGATACCGCGCGGCCGCCGCTTATGGGCATCGTAGCCATTTTGGGTCCAGCGCAGCAGTGCGTTGCCGCGCACGGCGAACGCTTCACCGTCCAGTGCGACGAACGCGCCGTCGGGCAGCGCGTCTACGCCGCGCCGGTGCAAGCGTTTCTCGCGCCCACGCAGGCGCTCGTCGTGCAACACCTCGTCCATCGCGTCGGCGCTTGGCCGCACCGACAGCCTGCGCGCCACTCGCCACATCTCGGCAAAGGCCTCGGCGTCCTTGCGGCGGCACTCGAAGCAAGGCCGATGCCCCGCGGCGAGCGCGGTCGGCTCATCAGGAAAAAACAGCTCGGTGTAGGAGCGGCTCCAGACGTCGCGCTGCCGGCCCTTGAAGTCGAGCACGCAGCAAATCCATCGCCGCGACACCCAACGCCGTGCTGTAAGCGTCTTGAATTCGGTATGAAACCGGCCGCCGCGGTTGCCGAAGAACAGCCCGCGCGCAGGCGACGCGTGCAATTCGCCAAAGGGGCTTACGCGATTTTGCAGCGGCATCCATGATCCCGGCACAACGGCACGACGGCAGCGTCAGTTATTTTAACTCTGAAAGATCAGACATGTCGTCGTGCCGTGAACCAGCAAGCGTCCTTGCCGGTCGGTTATCCGTCCTTCGGCAGTTCCGATACGACGGCCGCTCGTCAAAACGATGCCCTCTGCCTTGATGAGACCAGTTTCCGGCGTGATTGGCCGCAGCAATGAAATCTTGAACTCGACGGTCGTACTGCCAACGCCTTTTTCCAGCGTCGTCTGGATGGCCAGACCCATGCAACTGTCGAGCAACGTGGCTGCGAAGCCGCCATGCACCGTGCCGGCCGGATTGAGGTGGGCCCCATTCGGTTCTGCGGTAACGACCACGCGCCCATTCACCACCTCGATCACATCGTAACCCAAGGTCTTGGCGATCGTATTGAGCGGCAGCGTGCCGTCGACGAGGCCCTGGACGAATTCCAAGCCATTCATTTTCTTCCGCCTGTCAGCGCTGACGGTCCCATAGGTCTTTTTGGCGGCACGGCTCGACATCGCTTCCTCCGTATCCGGCCCACCTAGGGTGACGGCAGCGGCCCGTCCACCCGATTCCTAAGCGGGAATCATCGACGTGACAGTTGTGATCGCTACGGCCGACACGGTACCTTCCGTGCGGCACGGGAGGAAAAGATGGGTAAGAAAATAGCTTTTGTCGGAGCGGGCGCGGTCGGCGGTTATACTGGCGCCCACATGGTGCAGGCCGGCGAGGACGTGACGTTCATCGATCCCTGGCCGGAGCACGTCGAACACATGCGCAAGCATGGCCTGCGCGTGACCCACGCCATGAAGGAGCCGGAATTCACCGTGCCGGTGCGCGCGCTGCATGTCACCGACGCGCAGCAGCTCGCCAAGGAGAAGCCGGTCGACATCGCCTTCGTCTGCATGAAATCCTACGACACCGCGTGGGCGGCGATGCTGATACGGCAATACCTGGCGCCCGACGGCTTCGCGGTCTCGCTGCAAAATTGCATGAACGAGGAAACCCTCGCCGGCGTCGTCGGCTGGGGCAAGACGCTTGGCTGCATCGCCTCGAGCATTACTGTCAACTTGCCGGAACCCGGACACATTCATCGCGGCGCCGCCAAACACGGCGCGGCGCACACCGTGTTCCGCGCCGGCGAAGTGCATGGCCGCATCACGCCGCGCGCCGAGGAGATCTGCCGGCTGGTCGCGTTTTCCGACAGCGCCAAGGTGACCAACAATCTGTGGGGCGAGCGTTGGTCGAAGCTGGTCGCCAACGCTATGCAGAACGGGCTAAGCGCCTGCACCGGGCTTGGCGGCGGCGACATGCTCAAGAACGATGCGATCCGCCGCTTCTCGACGCGCCTCGGTTCCGAAGCGATCCGGGTCGGCCAAGCGCACGGCTACCAGCTCGAGGACATCCTCCATCTCGAGCCTGAGACCATCGCCCGCGCCGGCGAAGGTGACGAAGCGGCAGAGCGCGTCTCGGACACGCAGCGCTTCAAGGACTCTGGCCACACCGCCGCCGGGCAGCGGCCATCGATGGGTCAGGACATGCAGAAAGGCAGGCGCACCGAGATCGAATTCTTAAACGGCCTTGTGGTGCGCGAGGGCGAAAAGGTCGGCATCAACTGCCGCGCCAACGCGGTGCTGGTCGACATCGTCAAGCGCGTCGAGAAGGGCGAACTCAAAGCCGATCCGAAGCACATTACCGAACTGCGGCTGAACTGATGGCGGCGCATTTCCGAAGGGGCGGGTTCTAAACCCGCCCCCAACCATCGCCGCAGCATCCATTTACTTCGCGTATTTGCCGCCGGTCTGCTTGGTGTGCACGCCTTCGGCACCGCTTTCCTTGTGTTTCAGGCGGGTGATGCGCGCCCAGGTGCGCTTGAGTGGATCGCGTACGGTAATGTGCAGCGTGCCGCAGCCTTCGGTAGCGAGTTCGATCTTGTCGCCGTCCATGAACGGATTGAGACCGCGGTGGTTGGTGCCGGTGGCGAGGATGTCGCCCGGCAGCAGCGTGTGGATCGACGTCACCCACTCGATGCAGCGCGGAATCTTGTGCGCCATGTCGTCGGTATTGAAGTTCTGATAGACGACACCATTGTTCTTCAACGTGATCTGGAGCTTCTGCGGATTCTTGATCTCGTCCTTAGTGACGATATAGGGCCCAATCGGCGCGAAGGTGTCACGCGACTTCATCTGATAGAAGACGTTGGTCGGCGGCACCACGCCGCGCGCCGAACCGTCGATGAAATTGGTGTAGCCGAATACATATCTCATCGCGTCGGCGGCTTTGACCTGCGATGCTTTCCTGCCAATAACGATGGCGATTTCCGCCTCGCCCTCGAAAATGGTCGCCGCCATATCCGGCAGCACCATGATGCCACCTTCGCCGATGATCGCGCTCGGCGACTTCATGAAGGCGTTGATCGGCGCCGGCTCCGGCAGCGTGCCGTCCTCCATGTAGTTCACCGCCATGCAGATGATATTTTCCGGCTTCGGTAGCGGCGGCCGCAGCTTGGCCTTGGCAAGCGGCTTGGCCTTGCCCTTCTTGGCGGCGGCGGCGAGCTTGCCCTTATAGGTGCTCCACTTCTCGATCACGGTCCGCATTACGTCCTGCGGGCCGAGCGCCTTGATGCCCTTGGTCGCAGACGACACGTCGACAATCTTGTCGCCGACCACGACGCCGAGTTTGTAATCATCGAAAAAGGCAAGTTTCATCAGTTTTCTCCAGAACGAGTGCGGTGAGGTAGGAATGTAGATGAGTATAGCGTGTTACCTTACCCGCCGTCTGCCCGGCGCGGCGGTCAGCTCTTGAGGCCTGCGGCGCGGACAACCGCGGTCCAGCGTGCGATCTCATTACGGATATTCGCGCCGAACTGCTCGGGACCGGCATCGAGCGGCTCATAGCCCTGCTTGTTCAGCGCCGCGACGGTCTCGGGGTTTTGCGCCGCCTTGTGAGCGGCTGTGGCAAGCGTATCGATGACAGGACGCGGCGTGCCCTTGGGCGCGAGCACACCGAGCCAAAGATTGACCTCAAAATCTGAAATGCCGGATTCGGCCATGGTCGGCACCTTCGGCAACACGTTCGAATGCTTGGCGCCGGTAGTCGCCAGCGGCACGAGCTGGCCGACATTAATCTGGCCGAGCACGGAGGAGGCAACCGCAAACGTCATCGTGATCCGATTGGCGACCAGGTCGGTGATGGATTCCGGACTGCCCGGATACGGCACGTGCACCCACTTTGTGCCGGTGCGCTGCTCGAACAGCACGGCGCAAAGATGCGGCAAACTGCCGGCGCCGACCGAGGCATACGTCAATTCGCCCGGCTTGGCCTTGGCGAGCGCGACAAGCTCGGCAATGGTTTTCACGCCAAGCTCCCGATTGACCATAACGTAGAACGGCCCCTCGGCGAATTGCGCCACCGGCTCGAAATCTTTGCTCATGTCGAGCGGCGGCGCGGACGGGTTGACGATCTCGTTGGTCAGGCTCGACAGAGCCGGCAAGAACAGCGTGTAACCGTCGGGCGCGGCGCGCGATACGTATTGTGCAGCAATGCTCGATCCCGCGCCGGGCTTGTTCTCGGCCACGATCTGCTGGCCGATAACGTCGCCCGCGCCGTGGGCAAAGATGCGGCCGACGACGTCGGAAGCGGCGCCCGGCGTAAATCCGATGATGAGGCGCACCGGGCGCGACGGATAGGTGTCGGCGGCCGCGATCCGCGATGCCGCCGGCAGCACTGCCGCGGCCGCGGTCAAATTGAGAAATTGCCTGCGATGAAAGTTCATGGCGTTTCCCTGGCGGTTCAGGCTGGCGTTACACGCACGTGATCGCCATCCGGTTTCAAGCTCGCGCCGAGCTTGCCGCTTCGCGCCGTGAGATCGGTCAGCGTTTCGGCCTCACCAGCGGGGCGGCTGAAGAAAGACTCGTTGTTTTCGTTGCTGCGCACAAGGCGAAAAGTACAGCCGGACACCATGCCGCGCTCGTAGGTCAGTTCGACCAGTATGCCGATCCAGCCAGCATGTTTGCGGCCGAGATGGCCGCTGGAGAACGTGAGATTGCCAAGTCCGTAAAAAATTGGTTTGCCCTTATAGATTTCGATCGGCAATGGATAATGCGGCCCGTGTCCCATCACGATGTCGGCGCCGGCGTCGATCGCGGCGTGCGCGATGTCGGTCATGTATTGCAGCGGCTCGCGGTTGAGGCCCCAGTGACAGGACGCGACAACGATATCGACCTGCGGACGGAGCGCCTCGATGTCCTTGCTAAACTCTGCGAGATAGGCTGGGTCCGCCCAGGTCACGATCAGCGGCGGCACGCCGGGCCGGTTCGCCGGCTGAATGTGTGGCGCCATCCGGCCAGTCGGCACATGATAGGCAGTGTGGCCGCGGATCACGGCAATGCCCGGTGCATCGTCAAAGGCTTCATGATCGGTCGGCCAATAGACCGAGCTGCGTTGCACGGCGCCGACGCGAAGCCCATTGCGGGCGATAATTGCGGGAGCGCGCGCAGCGGCGAGATTTGGTCCGGCTCCGGTGTGCAGCATGCCGAGTTCGTCCAGCCTGGCGAGCGAGGCAAAAATATTCTCGGTGCCGTAGTTGACGTTGTTGGCAATGCCGACGGCATGGATGCCGGAGAGCCGCAGGGCCTCGATCCCGACCTTTGGGTCAGCGAAAAAACCTTCGGTGGCGTTGGACCACCGCACCGGCAGGTTCAGGCAGCATTCGAGATTGGAAAACACGGCGTCAGCCGCATGCAACTCTGCGGCGACGAGACGGAACGGAATTGTAGGATCGGTGACGTTCATGAGATTGACGTCGCCGGTCAAAATAAGCCTGCCTGCCATTTCCGATGCCTCGCGGCTGCGTGGATTAGCTCACGGCCGAACGCAACATGCCGGCCACCGGAACGGGCAATCCCGGACCTGAGCCCAGTCTAATGCGGGCACCATGCGCGGGAAACCGGCCGCCTCTCACGATTTTTTGCCGCGACTTGTACCAACAGCGCCCGGTTCGCAGCCTCGGCATCGATAAGCGGAAAGGTGTCGAAATGCGCGGGGATGATGTCCGCCCACTCGTTCAAGATACGGTGCAGCGCGTCATTGTTTTCGACGTCGAATATCGCGGCCGCGCCACGGCCGGCGCGGGCATAAACGTGCCGGCAAACGCCGCTCGCCTGATACCCGGCAATCCAGGGCCAGAACGACTGCCGCGCCGCCGTCAGATCGGAAGGGCGCTCCGGCCTCGGTGTCGAGACAACCAGAAACAACATGACCGCAATCTCCAGCTTCGCTCCTTGAGCGTATCACCCTCGCGGTCATCGAGGGCAAGCTGCACCGCCGTTCACGCCACCGCGGTAGGCTCAAGCACCGTGCTGGAGCAGTCGACACTATCATAGACGGTGACTTGAACGATCGGATATTTCTTCTTGATCGCGAGCCCGGCGGATTCAGCGGTCTCTGACGTCATGTATGAGCCTTTCGTTTGCCGGTCGACCTGGAGAAGATATCGGCCCAGTTCCGGCCGTTTGCGCTGCGAGAAATGCTCTTCCTGTTCGGCTTCGGCTTTCTCCGGCTTCTCAAGCTTCTCCGGCATTTTCATCTGGCGGGGGGCCATGCGAATCTCCTTATGCGAGAGCTTGCCTACCGGCCAGCTCATGGACGACGTGTCGCCGGCCATTGGCACCGACGACTTAAGGTTATGTGCGTTCTCGGATCAAAAGCGCGGCGTGCGCGGCGGGGCGCCTCGACCGGGGCCGCCAGCGGCGCCCGGAATGACGCGGGGCTTCATCGGCAGCAGGCCTTCGCGCTGCAACTTTTTGCGGGCAAGCTTGCGGGCGCGGCGGATGGCTTCCGCCTTCTCGCGGACTCTTTTCTCGGACGGTTTCTCGTAATGGCCGCGGAGCTTCATCTCGCGAAAGACGCCCTCGCGCTGCATCTTCTTCTTCAGCACTTTGAGAGCCTGGTCAACATTATTGTCACGGACGAGAACCTGCACGCGGCGTTCCTCTTCGATCGAGCGATTTAACGGTCCGATGCCAGTGCCCGATCGGCTGGCGCGCGGATAACATCAAGATCAGATCAGTAGGCTTTCGCCAATTCAGTCGGGGTACTCGCTCAAGAGCAACCCCAGCGCCACTTTTCCGGCGCGGCTCGCTTCCGCCATGGACTCGAAAAAGGCCTTGGAATGTTCAATCGGGCTGGTTCTCCCGGCCCGATAGATTTCCCATCGCCATGGCTTCGGCGGCGGCGCCCGGTTCTTCACGACGACGGAAAAGTCCTCGTGATCGACTGTGGGGTGGAGCATCGGCCACAATACAGCGGAAATGCCCGAAAACGCAAGGTATTTTCAGGCAGTCAGCCGCCTGTATTTGTTTACTATTTTAAATTCCGTCGAGATTTTGCTTCGCAATATTACGCGAACCTGTCATCGAGAAAAAACACGACAATAATTTCTCACATTTTCTGAATCGCGGCAGGCGCAGCCGTAGCCCGCCCCGCACCTAAGGCCGACATACCGGCACGTTGCTCACCGCGTATCGATAGAAACCTGCTTGAGCGGCGCAGTGGGTACCGCCCGCACGAAGCCGCCGTCGTTCACGGCTTGCGACAGCGCATCGCGGTCCAGCGATTCATCGTGCTTGTAGACGTCGTCGCGGAATTCGACGGTGCCGTCACGCGTCACCCAGCCGGTGAGATAGACCCAGGCCACCGGAATCTTGTGTGGCAGATTGATGATTTTGGTCTGGCCAGCGGCGATGCCGGCGTCGATCGCGGCGCGGCCCCAGCCGGGCGGGCCATCCTGGAGAATCCAGGCTGCGAGATCGCGCACATTGTCGACACGGGTGCAGCCGTGGGAATCGAAGCGGTAGTCGTCGGAGAACAGCTTTCGCGTATCGGTGTCGTGCATGTAAACCGAATACGGATTCGGCATATCGATCTTAAGATTGCCTAGCGCATTCCAGTTGCCGGCATCCTGCCGCACCGTGAAATTATACGAGCGGTCGCCTGACCAATCGACCGATGAGGGACTGATGTCTTCATCGTGCGCGCCGAGTAGCCGCATGTGCATGCGGTCGAGATAGCTCGGATCCTTGCGCATGTGCGCTGCGATCTCGGTCTTGGTGATCGAGAGCGGCACCGTCCAGGTCGGATTGAGGTCGATCGCGGTGATATACACGCTCAACGTCGGCGACGGCTTGTCGATCTTGCCGACGATGACGCGGTAGCGGCGCTCAACCTTGCCGTTGGCGACCGCCTCGACAAAAGCAGCCGGAATGTTGACCACGACGTAACGCTCGGCAAAGATGAAGTCCATGCCGAGCAGGCGATCGAGCGAAGCTTCGAGCTGCTTGATGCGCGCGCCGACCGGCACATTGAGCGCCTTCAAGGTTTGCGCGCCGACGCTGCCGGTAACGTCGAGGCCGTGACGAAGCTGGAAGCGCTTGACGCCTTCGGCCACGGCGCTGTCATAGCTGTCGCCGGATGCCTGGTTGGCGGGAATGTCGTCGGAAATCATGAGACGCTGGCGCAGCAGCGCCACGTCAGGACCGCTTGCGCCCGGCGCGAGCTTAGCGTCGGGCGGCAGCATCGGCCAGCCGCCACGCACCTGGATATCCGAGTAAAACAGCAGCGCATCCTTGATGCGGGCGAAGGTGTTTTCGTCAAACACGGGATCGGAAGACAGCGCCAGTTCAGCCTCCGAGCGCGATTCAGGCGTCGCCACGTTCTTCGCCGGCTGCGGCGGCTTGAGGGCGGCAATCGGTGGCTTGGCCGCAGGCGGCTTCGCCAGCGTCGGCTGACCGGCGACGCTCTGCGCCACCGCGTGACCGGCGGTAAAAGCGATAATCACACCGGCTATAACGGTGGTCCGCATCAATCGCCCCTCCCTGGCCGAGTGGCCCCGAGCTTGAAAAGATCACGCTCCAACTAAGAATCTAATCGTGACCCGAATGAACGAAATCGGATCACGTCCTAGCCCTGCGGCTGCGGTTCCAGCGGTCCCGCCTCTGGACGCGGTCGATTGCGGCCCGCGCCGGCGGTCGGAACGGTGGTATTGCGCGGCGTGGTCGGCTCGATCACCGACTCGCGGACCGGGCGCTTGCCAAGCAACAAATCCTTGATCTCGTCGCCAGTCAGCGTCTCGAATTCGAGCAAGCCCCTGGCGAGCGTCTCGAGATCGCCGCGCTTGGTGGTGAGAATGTCCTGCGCCTCGGTATAGCCGGCCTCAACAAAGCGCCTGATCTCGGCGTCGATCTTCTGCACAGTCGCTTCGGAAATGGTCTGCTGCCGCGCCACGGAATAGCCGAGGAACACTTCCTCCTGGTTTTCGCCGTAAGCCACCGTGCCGAGTGCTTCGGAAAGGCCCCAGCGCGTCACCATCATGCGTGCAAGCTTGGTCGCCTGCTCGATGTCGGACGACGCGCCCGAAGTCACGCGCTCGCGGCCGAAAACCAATTCCTCGGCGACACGCCCGCCCATCATGATGGCAAGGCGCGACGTCATCTGCTCGAGCGACATCGACAACTTGTCGCGCTCGGGCAGTTGCATGACCATGCCGAGCGCGCGGCCGCGCGGGATGATCGTGGCTTTGTGCACCGGGTCCGTCGCCTTGACGTTGAGCGCGACGATGGCGTGACCGCCCTCGTGATAGGCGGTGAGGAGCTTTTCCTCCTCCGTCATCACCAGCGACTTGCGCTCGGCGCCCATCATCACCTTGTCCTTGGCGTCCTCGAACTCGACCTGGGTGACCATGCGTTTGTTGCGGCGCGCCGCCATCAGGGCCGCCTCGTTGACGAGATTCATCAGGTCGGCACCAGAGAAACCGGGTGTGCCACGCGCGATGGTCTTGAGGTTCACGTCGGGCGCCAGCGGCACCTTACGGACGTGGACGCGCAAAATCTGTTCGCGGCCGACCACATCCGGATTCGGCACCACCACCTGACGGTCGAAACGGCCCGGCCGCAGCAACGCCGGATCGAGCACGTCTGGACGGTTGGTCGCGGCGATCAGGATGATGCCTTCGTTGGCTTCGAAGCCATCCATCTCGACGAGCAACTGATTGAGCGTCTGCTCGCGTTCGTCATTGCCGCCGCCGAGGCCGGCGCCGCGATGGCGGCCGACAGCATCGATTTCGTCAATGAAGATGATGCATGGCGCGTTCTTCTTGGCCTGCTCGAACATGTCTCGGACACGGCTGGCGCCGACGCCGACGAACATCTCGACGAAGTCCGAACCCGAAATCGTGAAGAACGGCACGTTGGCTTCGCCAGCAACGGCGCGCGCGATCAAGGTCTTGCCGGTGCCGGGCGGCCCGACCAGCAGCACGCCGCGCGGAATTCGTCCGCCGAGACGCTGGAACTTGGAGGGGTCGCGCAGGAATTCGACGATCTCTTGCAAATCCTGCTTGGCTTCGTCGACGCCGGCGACGTCTTCAAAGGTGACGCGACCGTGCGCCTCGGTGAGAAGCTTTGCCCGCGACTTGCCGAAGCCGAGCGCTTTACCGCCCGCGCCCTGCATTTGCCGCGACAGGAAAATCCAAACCCCGATCAGCGCCACGAACGGCAGCCATGAGATCAGGAGCGAGACGAACCAGGGCACGTTTTCGGTCTGCGGCCGCGCCGTGATCGAGACGCCCTTGTTGTAGAGACGCTGCACCAACGTAGGATCGCTTGGTGCATAGGATTGGAAGGTACGGCCGTCGGTGAAGGTGCCGTGGATCTCGGGACCCTGGATCAGCACGTCGCGCACGCGACCCTGATCGACCTCATTGAGAAGCTGCGAAAACGAAACGTCTTGCGACGTCGTGTGCTGGCCGGGATTCTGGAATAGCGTAAACAACGCCAGGAGAAGCAGGACAATGATGACCCAGAGGGCGAAGTTTCGCAGATTGGCGTTCATCTTCAGTCCTTGACCCGCGAATTTGCGGCGCCAGCGAGCGTACTATGTGCCTGCAAATCGTGGCGGCTTCACGTTCCCGTACCCTTGGCAATGTAGGAGGCCACCCGCCACCTGCCAAGAACCCGGGAATGGGTCATCCGCCGAATATAGGCCTATTTCGTAAAGCGGCCCTTGCGGTTCTTGTGCATGGCTAATACGCGGCGCGCGGGTGCGCGCTCGACCGTCAGGTAGTCGCTGGTAAGCGTGACAAGCGCCCCGGCGAGGGTCCGGCGCAGCCGGGAGTTGGCCTGCCGTAATGCCTCATAAAGGGCCTCAAGCTTGGCCAATTCGACCGGGCCTTCGTTGCCGCTGTGCGTAACCGCTTCGCCGAGCAGGCGCAGCGCCACTTCCACGGGCAATTGGGCGAACCGGGACGTTTCGAAGACGACCGGTTCGTGATCCCGCCACGGCGGCGGCGCCACTGCGGCGCGCGCGGCATCGACCGCGAACGCGATCGTCGATTCGGCGCGGCGGAGCCGCATCGCCAGCCTGGCGAGGCCGCGCGCATCGAGCCCTTCTTGCGCCAGTGCAGGCATCAGGGTGCGCAACCGAGGCCGAGTAAATCGCGGATCGAGGTTCGTCGGATCTTCGCTGTAGCCGATTTTCGCCGCCTTCAGCGTCGCGACCAGCCGGGCCTTGGAAACATGAAGGAGCGGGCGGATCAGAAAAATCCCCTGCCCGGCCCGCGCCGGTAGCGGCGCGACGGGCGCCATTCCGGCAAGCCCCAGTATCCCGCTACCGCGAGCCATACGAAACAGCACGGTCTCGGCCTGATCGTCGACCGTGTGCGCAGTCAGGATATGCGCGATGCCTTCGTGCATTGCGGCTTGCGCGAGCAACGCATAGCGGGCATTGCGCGCCGCCTCCTGCAATCCGCTGCGGGGTTTTCTGCCGTGCCAGCGCAGCGTGCGATGCGACACGCCGAGACGGCGCGCAAGCCGCGCAACCGCTGCCGCCTCGCGCGCTGC
Source organism: uncultured Alphaproteobacteria bacterium (assembly GCA_963813825.1). GTDB lineage: Bacteria > Pseudomonadota > Alphaproteobacteria > Rhizobiales > Xanthobacteraceae > BOG-931. Next base: position 195 of record CAWFBB010000009.1, on the reverse strand, counting down.
CTCGGGACGCAAGCCGTGATTTACGGTGATGGCGAGAAGTTTCGGTCCGCGCTTGAGCCGCTTCACCCAACGCGCCGCGAGAACGAGCAGCGCCGTCGAGTCAGGGCCGCCGGAAACGGCAAGGACCAGACTGGGCAAATCTTCAAGACCGCGGAACAGAGCGCTCGCTTCACCGTCGGAAACGGCTTCATCAGC
>CAWFBB010000008.1:0-49465 GCA_963813825.1 uncultured Alphaproteobacteria bacterium | reverse complement strand
CGATTTCGATTTTGGGCGTCGCGACGTCATCGCCGGCTGTTTGCGGCGATGACGCGCTGGAGTTGCGTGAGCCCAGTTAAATGCGGTAAAAATTCCGCGCTGACTCGTGCCACGGATTGACGAACAGACCGATCATCCCCGTTACGCCCTTTACGTGCGCAGGCGGGGGCCCGAATTTCGCGATCACCTCGTCACGCGTCAGGCCGGGCGGCATATCCGCGGGCTCGAAATCGGTGGCGATCAGCACGCAAGTGTAATGATGCGCTGTTTGGTTCGGAGGAGTGCACGGGCCGGAATAAAAGCCGACACCCTGGTGCTCTTGCCGCCGACATATTTATCGGATGCCTTGCTGGTCTCGCCCTCGGCGAAACCCGTGACGGATGCGGGAATGCCATAAGCAACCCAATGGCTGACGCCTGAAGGCGCGCGGCCTTCGGGATCCGACATCAACAGCACAAGGCTCTTGGTGCCGTCCGGCACGTTGCTCCAGGAAAACTGCGGCGACACGTTATCGCCGACACAATTCGGATTATTCTTCGAGTTAGCCTGGTTGTTGGCCATCTTCTTCGCCATCATTTTTCCGTCCTGAAACGTCGCGACTTCATCGAAAACGGATCGGCCGCACTGGCGGCTGTCGCGGCGAAACCCAGGGCCAGGGTCGCAGCAGTGGCCGCGAACACACAATGTCGCATTACAGTCATAGCATTTCCTCCGGTTTTTTCTCGTACTCGCGGCGGAGTCTAGCTGCCGGGTGACTGAGGACAACCCCGTCGCGACAGGAAAATCCCTGGCGGGAAACCCTGCGTTCTAGAGATGTTTAATGAGCCCGGCGTCGATCAGCATACGGTTGAAATGACGCGCCTCGGCGCCGTTGTCGCAGCCGTAGAACAGTCCATTGCAACGCAACAGAATTTTCTTCTGCTCGGCGAACGATGGGTCGAGCGGCAGGCCGGCCGCTTCCTGTACGATGATCGGAAGATAAGGGCCCTCCAGCGTATCCAGCGCCGACGATACGTCGACTGGTTTGAAATTGATCGCATCGATCGCGTAATAGGTCATGAAATAGCGCTTGTCCCAATTCATCAGGCGCTGCTCGACCGCAGCGTTGTCGAGCGCAGGATCCAGGATGTGTTGGGAGAAGTCCGGCTGGTGATCGCCAAAGCGCACCAGAAGAAATGAGTCATCCGGCAATTCGCGCTTCAACCGCGCCAGGAAATCGGCATAGTTGCGCGCTGAGAGCCTGCCTGCGAGATATTCGTCGACGAGTGGTACATTTCCTGAATCCTTCCACTGCGGCATCAGGTCGGGACGGTAACGGAAGTCCCAAGGAAAATGATTGGCGGCTAGATAAACGAACACGAACATCGGGCTGTGCTCGTGCTCCCTCTCGATCATCTGCGTGGCGGCATTGAAGAAAAAGCTGTCCGGCTCGATCTCCGTCGCGCCCAGGTCGTGCCGATCGTAGAAATGCTGCACGCCGGTCGTGGTCTGGTAGCTGCGCGCGCTCATGAATGCGCCGAGCGCCGGATAGAGCGAGAAGGTGCGGTAGCCGCAGCGGCGCAGCGCCGCCGGCAACCCGCGTTCGACACGGCCGGCGGCAATCCGGGTTACAAAATATGAGAAGCGTCCGAACGAGCGCGCGGACAGGCCTTCCAGCACATTGTACTCAGTGAACCAGCTCGGGCCGCCATTGCCTTCGACCAGGAAATTGCGCTCCTTGCCGTCGAAAGATTTGAAATGGGCGCCATAACCCTCCGGTACCTTGATCCCCGACGCCATCCGGATGTCGAAGCTCGAACTCGTCGTGAATCAGGATGATGTGCGGCGGTTTCTTTTCCGGCTGGCATCCGCCGGCATCGACTGGTTGCAGATGGTCGGCCGCATAGGCGTCGGATTCCATGAGGCCGTGTGTCAGCAACTCCGAGATCGCGTCGACGCCGGAGCGCGCAAACGATGAGACTTCGTTGTTGCCGTAATAAGCCTCGAACGGCTGCATCGGCAGGTGCATTTCCACCGCAGTAAGCCCGGCAACGCATGCGAGGGCGGCCAATGTCGCCTTCAGACGGTGAACGCGGAACGGATCGGCTCGCCAGGTGATCACGACAACAGGGATCAGTACGAGCATACAGAGCGTCACGATCCAGTGCAGCGCCGGGTAGATCGTGAACAGGAAGCTGACGGTGTCAGTATCGATGATCATCAGATCGACGAAGTTCGCCGTCATCATGAGCACGTGGTACTTGAGATCGGAAAGCAGGACCAAGACAGTCATCATCACCAGCGACAGCGCACCGGCGACGGCCGGCCGCCGCGTGAGCGCCAGCCAGACGAAATTCAGAATGCCCCAGGCCAACAGAAAGGCGGCGATCTCGACCGGTCTCGCCTCGGTCGCCACCATGATCGCAAATGCGACGGCGTGGGGGGTGACAACCAGTCCCAAACGCCAGAACCCATAACGGGCGGCGACGTCGGAGAACCCGAGCCAGCGACTGAAGGATAATATGGCGGCACGCATGATACGCGCGCCCGCGCCCGGAAATGACCCACACTTAGCCCCGGCACACTGCGCATTGTCATAAAACTGTATTTATTTGGTCATGACAAGTGCGCGGGTAGCCGCCGGGCTGTTTGTGGCCACGAAATCCGGGATCGTCGTTAAGTCCGGGCCCCCAGTGTCGCTCTGCTCGTGCGAGCCACAGCCGGAAGGGTGCCGTAGATCAGTTCTTCGACCGGTCGACCAGCGCGCGTTCTTTGATCCAAGGCATCATCTCGCGCAGCTTGGCGCCGACCTGCTCTATCGGATGCTCGGCAAGCTTGGCGCGCGTGGCCTTGAATGAGGTCTGGTTGACCTTGTTCTCCAGCATCCAGTCCCGGGTGAAGCGGCCGGACTGGATGTCAGCCAAAACTTTTTTCATATCGGCTCGCGTCTGGGCGGTGATGACGCGGGGCCCGGAAACGTATTCGCCGTATTCCGCCGTGTTCGACACCGAATAGTTCATATTGGCGATGCCGCCCTCATAGATGAGATCGACGATCAGCTTCACCTCATGCACACACTCGAAATAGGCCATCTCCGGCGCGTAGCCGGCCTCGACCAGGGTTTCGTAGCCGGCCTTCATCAACTCGACGAGGCCGCCGCACAGCACTGTCTGCTCGCCGAACAGGTCGGTCTCGCATTCCTCCTTGAAACTCGTCTCGATGATGCCGGCGCGGCCGCCGCCGATCGCCGCCCCATAGGACAGCCCGAGATCGTGGGCGTTGCCGGAGACATCGCGGTGCACGGCGAGCAGGCACGGCACGCCGGCGCCACGCTGATATTCGGAACGCACGGTGTGGCCCGGCCCCTTCGGCGCGATCATCATGACGTCGAGGTCGGCGCGCGGTTCGATCAGATTGAAATGAACATTGAGGCCGTGCGCGAACATGATGGCCGCGCCTTCTTTCATGTTGGCGGCGAGATGATCGCGGTAGATGTCACCCTGCAATTCGTCGGGGGTGAGCATCATCATCACGTCGGCCCACTTGGCGGCCTCGGCGACTTCCTTCACCGGCAACTTCTGGCTCTCCGCCTTCTTGACGCCCTGCGAACCCTTGCGCAGTGCCACGGTGACCTCCTTGACGCCGGAGTCGCGCAAATTGAGCGCGTGGGCATGGCCCTGGCTGCCGTAGCCGATGATGGCGACCTTCTTGCCCTTGATCAGGTTCAGGTCGGCGTCGCGATCGTAATAAACACGCATGGTATCTCCACCCCTACACGGGCCAAGCTTGATGGCCGCTCATTTTCCGGTGCTGCTTCTAGGTTTTATGAACGGCGAGGACAAGTCCGGTCCGCGCCCCGTTGCGGCGCAGCGGCGGCTTGCCCTCTGGCCTCGCAGAGGCCGTCGAATTGCGCGCGGGCCTGGGCAATTTTCGACTGATTGCGCAACGCCCAGGTACCGAGCGCGGAGACCGGCTGCAACAGGTCGCGGCCGAGCGCGGTCAGCGCATAATCGACCCGCGGCGGAATGGTCGGAAACACCGTGCGGGTGACCAGGCCGTCGCGCTCGAGCCCGCGCAGCGTCAGGGTCAACATGCGCTGCGAAATGCCGCCGATCGAGCGCCGCAATTCATTGAAGCGCAACGGCCCTTCGCCAAGCCGGGTGACCACCAGTACCGACCATTTGTCGCCGACCCGGGACAGCACCTCGCCGATGGCGCGGCAATCCGCGGGCAAATGCGTGTTTCTAGGTTTCACCGATGTGCCCTCTTGTGTCCGTTCCGGATAGTCACTTATCTAGCCCTAGTTACGTATTCTAACCGAGGACTTCAACCATGCCCAAACCCGCAATCGCCGTGATCGTCGGATCGAACCGCCGCGAGTCGATCAACCGCAAGCTCGCCCAAGCGCTGATAAAACTCGGCGCCGCCAAATTCGATGCCAAGATCGCGCGCATCGACGATTTGCCGATCTACAATCAGGACCACGAAGGCACTCTCACGCCCGAGGTCACGCGCTTCAAGGACGAGATTAAAGCCGCCGATGGTGTCCTGATCGTCACCCCGGAGCATAACCGTTCGATGCCGACGGCGCTGAAGAACGCCGTCGATTGGGGCGCGCGGCCATTTGGCACCAGCGTGTGGCCCGGCAAGCCTGGTTTCATTACCGGCACCTCGCCTGGCGTCATCAGTACCGCGCTGGTTCAAGCCCACTTGCGCACGGTCATGGCCGGGCTCGGTATGACGCTTCTTGGCGGCGAGGCTTACATCAATTTCAAGCCGAATCTGGTCGACGACCAAGGCAATATCAGCGACGAAACCGTGCAGAAATTCCTGCAAGGATTCGTCGACCGCTTCGCAACGCTGGTCGAGAAATTATCGGGGAAATCCGCGTAGCGGCGGCTTACAACCGGCCCCTACTACCCGCGGCTGAGCATTCCCTCCGGCCCGCGCGCAATGGCGACCACGCCGGTGCGCGAGACTTCGACGAGACCCACCGGCAGCATCAGATTGATGAAGCTTTCGATCTTTTCGGAAGCGCCGGTGATCTCGAACACGAAGCTCTCGGTGGTGGCGTCGATCACGCGGGCGCGGAACGCGTCGGCGAGGCGCAGCGCCTCCATGCGGTGCTCGTCCTTGCCGCGCACCTTGACCATCGCGAGCTCACGCTGAATCGCCGGTCCGGCGGTGGTGACATCGACCACCCGATGCACCGGCACCAGGCGGTCGAGCTGGTTCTTGATCTGCTCCAGCACCATCGGCGTCCCGCGGGTGACGATGGTGATGCGGGACAGATGTTTCTCGTGCTCCGTCTCTGAGACCGTCAGCGAGTCGATGTTGTAGCCACGACCGGCGAACAGGCCGATGACGCGGGCGAAGACGCCGGGCTCGTTATCGACCAGAACGCACAGCGTGCGGGATTCGACGCGCTCGCTGGTCGGAGCGGTGGGATAATGGCTTGTCGCGGTGTTCACGGGCTTCTCCTAACAGAAGTCGTTGCGAGGAGCGAAGCGACGAAGCAATCCAGAGCGGATTGCATTGAGCGCTGGGTTGCTTCGCTCCGCTCGCAATGACAATTACACCAGCATCTTGCCTTCTTCGGTGACCGCATCCTCGACTGTGGTGGTCGCGTCCCCGAGCAGCATCTCGTTGTGAGCGCGGCCCGACGGTATCATCGGGAAACAATTTTCCGTCGGATCGACCACGCAGTCGAAGATCACCGGCTTCTTCACCTCTATCATTTCGCGAATCTTGGCGTCGAGATCGCCCGGCTTCTCGCAGCGGATGCCGTGCGCATGATACGCATCCGCAAGCTTGACGAAGTCAGGCAACGCCTCGCTGTAAGAATGCGAATAGCGTCCGCCGTGCAACAGTTCCTGCCACTGTCGCACCATGCCCATATAACGGTTGTTGAGGATGAATATCTTGACCGGCAGCTCGTACTGAACCGCCGTGGATATTTCCTGCATGGTCATCTGCACCGACGCTTCTCCGGCGATATCGATGACGAGCGAGTCCGGATGCGCAAGTTGCACGCCGACCGAGGCCGGCAGCCCATAACCCATGGTGCCGAGCCCGCCCGAAGTCATCCAGCGGTTCGGCTCCTGGAACTGATAGAATTGCGCAGCCCACATCTGGTGTTGGCCGACCTCGGTGGTGATGTAAGTGTCGCGGTCCTTGGTCAGCTCGAACAGCCGCTGGATGGCGTATTGCGGCTTGATAATGTCCTTTGAGTTGTGGAAAGCGAGCGACTTCTTCGCGCGCCACTTCTCGATCTGGGACCACCACGCCTCGAGTGACTTCTTGTCGGTCCTGACAGAACTCGCACGCCACCCGCGCAACATCTCTTCGAGCACATGACCGCAGTCGCCGACGATAGGAAGATCGACCTTGACGTTCTTATTGATCGATGATGGATCGATATCGACATGGATTTTCGTCGAGCCGGGCGAAAAGGCGTCAAGCCGTCCGGTGATACGGTCGTCGAACCGCGCGCCGATGCAGATCATCAGGTCGCAATCGTGCATCGACCAATTCGCCTCCCAGGTGCCGTGCATGCCGAGCATGCCTAACCACTGCGGCTCGGCAGCAGGAAATGCACCAAGTCCCATCAAGGTCGAGGTGATTGGAAATCCGGTGACCTTGACCAGTTCGCGCAGAGACTGGCACGCCGCCGGGCCGGAATTGATCACTCCGCCGCCGGTGTAGAACAGCGGCCGCTTGGCGGTCGTCATCAATTCGACCGCCTGTTTGATCTTGTCGGCATCGCCGTCGAGCTTCGGCCGATAACCCTTGTGCTGAAACTCCTTCGGTTTCGAGTAGGTGCCCTTGGCAAACTGAATGTCCTTCGGAATATCGACCACGACCGGGCCGGGCCGGCCGCTTGAGGCGATATGGAACGCCTCGTGCAGCGCACTCGGCAGATCTTCGATTTTCTTCACCAGATAATTGTATTTGGTGCACGGCCGCGTGATGCCGACGGTGTCGCATTCCTGGAACGCGTCGTTGCCGATGAGGTGCGTCGGCACTTGTCCGGTGATGACGACGAGAGGAATCGAGTCGCACAACGCGTCGGTGAGCCCGGTGACGGCGTTGGTCGCGCCCGGCCCCGACGTCACCAGCACGCAGCCCACTTTGCCGGTGGAGCGCGCATAGCCCTCGGCGGCATGCACCGCACCTTGCTCATGCCGCACCAGGATGTGGCGAACACGGTCCTGCGACTGGAACAGCGCGTCATAGATCGGCAGGACCGCGCCGCCGGGATAGCCGAAGATGTGCTCCACGCCCTGGTCGGCGAGTGCCTCGATCACCATTTCCGCGCCGGTCATCTCTGTCATGGTCCGCTCCACTCTCTTGTCGTCACTCGCTCATTCGATTCGGCAACATTTCGGTAATAAAAAAGGGACCTCAAAGGGCCCCTGGATCGCGCACCGCCAAGCATCGCGGGTGGGATTATCCACCCCCGGCGGTGCGCCCGGCTACTACGAGGATCAGCAAAGTCGCAAAACTACGCACGAATGTGCCCCTTGTTCGTAAGCCCCATTTTATATGCATTGCGGCAGCGCCGGTCAAGCTAAATGCGGCGGGAATCCGGCGGCGAGGGCCGGCACACACTTCAAACGCTCGTTTGAAATCGGAATGGCGCGCATAACTGCGATCTTTAACTAATAACAAGTGCCTTACGGCAGCCGCGATTTCGCGCGGCGTGCGCCTTCAAATTTCCCAGCGCTGTTGCTGAATTACCGCCTCGGGGACGATCACGCACTGCCGCTTTCTCCGCCGGAGGGAACATGGTCGCACAACACACGCGCCGCATAGCGGCCGGTCTGTTCGCCGCCGCGATTGCGTTTGTGCTCGCGGCGCCCGCCGTCGCTGCGCAGCCACCGAATGCACCGATCAATTCGACCGACGGATTGCTGAAGTGGATCAACGATTATCGCAACAGGCCGGAGCCGGAGAGCTTGCCCGCCGTTGTTCACGCGCTCAGCGCGATGCAAGCATTCAAGGATGCCGAGACCTGCGGCGCCTATATCGGCTTCATCGCCGGCGTGCTGGGCGCCAATCCATCGCGCGCCGAGAGCCTGGTCGGTAAGATGCTTGCGATCGATCCGGCGGATCATTGGGTTCTGGTGCGCGCCATCGCCTATTCCGAATTGCCACACTGGCGTGAATTGCTCTCGACATTCGCCGATCGCATGCCGATGCGCCGCGCCATGGTGGAAAAATATCTCGACGGTGAGCTGCCGACGCTCGAGCAGATCGATTACGCGCCGAAAAAGCCCGGAATGATGGACAAGGTGAGAGTGGCGTTACAGCTCACCGATCAGTACGCCAAGAAGCCGGTGACACTGGCGCCGAGCCCGGAATTGATCGACGTGCTATGGGGACTTTATCTCGCCACCGGCACCTACGCGCCGATCGGGCGTATCGTCAGGCTGTTGCCGCTCTCCAACGATCACGACAGTGTCGACAACCTCACGACCGGCAGCGCCGCAAAGTTCACCCTCGCCAGCAACGCCGTACGCGATCTCAATTTGCTCAACATGCTGAAATGGTCGGCCAAGCATCAGGCCAAGGATGTTGCCGTGGTGCTCGACGACGTCGTCGAAACCGCCGAGACTGTCGATACGGTACATATGCGCAAGGAATCGCTCGCCGCGATCGACGAGCTCAAGCAGAAGGGCCCGGACTCCAAACGTGAGCTCTCCGGCTGGGGCCAGGTCGGCCAAGGCGCGCTGTCGATGGGCTGCGTGATCGCGGCGGCGACCGGTCAGATCGAGTTAGGCATACCCTGCGTGCTCGGCGGCGCCGCCTATTCGGCGGGAATGCAATACGTGTCGCATTAGGGCACGTATTTATAAACCGAAACAGGTGAGCGGACGTTGGTCATGTCCGCTTCCCCCTCTAAAACTGACATGACTCGGACATTGAGAATGTCTGCCTGTGCCAGAAGCGCACATCACGAGGCGATAACATTATCACGAGGTCAGCACAAATTTCCCATGGCAGCAAAGGGCGTCTTTATTCGATCACCTCGTCGGCGGTCATTTGCAGCGTCAGTGGCACACTTAGACCGAGCGCTTTGGCAGTCTTAAGATTGATGACGAATTCGAATTTCGTTGGCTGCTGCACTGGCAGGTCGGATGGCTTCTCGCCTTTGAGAATCCGATCGACGTAGGTGGCAGCGCGTTGGAACTGGTCGGCGCGATCTACCCCGTAGGCAATAAGGCCGCCGTCATGAGCATACATCACCTCGCCATACAGGGCGGGCAGCCGATACGTAGCAGCCAAGTCAATAATTAATCTCCGAACCGGAGGGTCGGACAATACCAAATCTCCGGCCACTACAAGCGCGGAATGGGGTTGGGCGGCGATTGATTTAATTGCGCCCTCGACTTCGCTTCGGTTTTATGGGCATCTCAATCGGCTCTATCGCCAATGCTGGTGCCGCGTCCCTGAACATACGATACCAGATCGGCGAGGCGCTATTGCTGGTAGCGATCATCAGGGCTACGCGCTTAAGCCCTGGTGCAGCCTCTTTGAGAATTTGTAGCCATTTCCCCATTAACGACTGTTCGAGGTTGCTGAAACCGGTGAGGTTGCCAGTTGGGCGCGCCAAATTGTCGACGACGCCCTGCGCAATTGGCTCGGACACATTCGCGAATATGATGGGTATGCTGTGCGTCTCCTTCTGCAACGCAATCACAACATTTGATGGTGCAGCAAAAATCACGTCCGGCTGCTCGCTAACCAACCCTTGGGCCTGGGTAGCGTTTTTTTCCGGAGTGCCATCGCTCCAACGAATGTCGAACCTGACGTTACGACCATCTGTCCACCCTAGCTCGTTGAACGACTTCATGAACGCATCGAGCTGCCGCCGCATTTCTAAATTGTCCCCTAACAGCATACCAACTGTTCGAATCCGCGCGGTTTGCTGTGCGAACGCAACGATCGGCTGCGTTAACGTCGCGCCGACCAGAAGCGTGATGAAGTCGCGCCGCCTCATGTCTGATCCTGTGCTCAGGAGGTGTTATCTTATCGGCTCAGACGAGTATTTTGATAGGGGCTGAAACTTGCACCATGCCGCAGTGCACAGCCAATGTCGCAGATCGGTCATCAGCGGACATCACGGCCACTTTGCCCCATGTCGGCGTTGCACCAGAACGGACGTTGATGTTAACGACTACACGCCCTTAATTCCCGGTTGCGACGCATGCGATCTCGTCGGGATCTTTTGGCAATGCATTGCCGCGCCAGACCACATGCAAATCCGGCCTGACGAGCAGGTAGTCGAAGCCGTAAACACTCCGCGCGGCTTCGCTGTCGAGATCGAGCAGCGACAACGGCGCGCCGATCATGCTGAAGGCTTTTTGCAATCCCGATGCATCACCCTTGTCCGCGCCCAGACGCAGCAGCGTGTAGCCATCGCCGATGCGATCGTGCACCGAGACTTCGCCGGGCTTGATCCAGACGTGCGGCAGACGGGCGCCGGGCCAGCTCGTCGGCTCGTATTCCTCGACATTCGGCGGCGGCCCGCGGGGCTCATCGCAAATCACCGGCGAACCGGCGTAACGATAGCCAAGCTCGGCACCGATGACGCGGAACGATTTCGGCGCTTCCTCCTTCGCGAGTTCCAGCAGGTTGGCCAGCACGGCCCTGCCCTCGGGCGTATCGTCCTCGATGTTCGGCCGCCATGCTGACCGCCATACCATCCGGCCCGATGTGCCGCCGCCGGAGGCTTTGACGTTGATCGCGCCGACTTGGCGCCGCTCCGCTTCGTAGGACGGCAACAGTCCGGGGCCGCCCCAGCCGCGCAGTGTGGCGGCAAGCTTCCAGGAAATGTCGATGGCGTCGCCGACTCCGGTGTTCATGCCAAGGCCACCGGTCGGAATGACGAGATGCGCCGCATCGCCGGCGATGAAGACACGGCTGTGCAGGTAATGCTCCGCCAGCAGCAGCCGTTGCACCCATTTGGCGCAATGGACCATCTCGTATTCGATCGGCGTGCCGACGATCGCCTCGAAAAGCTTCGGCATATCCTCGTCGCGCTCGACGACGGCATGAAGCGTGAAATGCTTTCGCGAGTCCTGGACGATCATCAGCGTCCAATGATCGTCGATGCGGTTATAGTGACGGGCGCGCGGCGCACGCACGTGATCGTAGAGGTCCGGGCAATAGAACATCGCCTGGCGCATCTCCAGAATGTGCGGCTCGCCTTCCATCTTGAAGCCGAGCTGCTTGCGCACCACGCTCGATCCGCCGTCGCAGCCCACCAGGTACTTGGCGCGGATCGTGACGTTTTCACCATTCGATTTTTTGACCCGCGCGGCGACGCCGTCCGACTCTTCCGCAAATGAAATCAATTCATGGCCGAATTTCACGTCCACGTTCGGAATTTGCTCCGCTACCGATTTAAGCAGCGGCTCCAGCGTGTATTGCGAAATGATCTGATAAGGCTCGAGCGGCATCGAGCCGTCCAGGGTGGCATCGCGCCGGGCCTTGGCCTGCGCCACCGTGGGGTGCGCCATCTTGAACAGCGGCGGCCGCATCAGATCGAACACCAGATAAGTATCCATCGGCCAATCGGGCGGATAGCCCGCGGCGCGGACGGTTTCGGCTATTCCAAGGCGACGGAATATCTCCATCGTCCGCGGATTGCAGCGTTCCATCTTCGGATAACCGAGCGGGGCTTCGTTCTTCTCGATCAGAATGCAACGGATGCCGCGCTTGCCCAGATCGATGCTGAGCGTCAAGCCGACCGGACCGGCGCCGACAATAAGAACTTCGCTGTCCATTGTTAGTCCACCGATGCGCCGGAGCGCTTGACGATGTCGCCCCAGCGAACGATTTCGGAGCGGACGAAGGCCTGCAATTCCTCGATCGAGTGGCTTTCCGCGGGAACAAGACCGATCCCGGTGATGGCGTTTCGCGTCTGCGGCAGCGCCATGATGGTTTCGAGCTCGGTGTGCAATTTGTCGACAACCGGCCGCGGCGTCGCCGCTGGCGCCGCCACCATCTGCCACGCCGCGGCATCATAGCCAGGCACGCCAAGTTCGGCGATCGGAGCAAGATCCGGCATGGCTGCGGCGCGCCCCTTGGTGGTGACGCCGAGCGCGCGCATCTTGCCGTCTTTGATCAGCGGCACCGAGGATGTGAAATCCGTGAACATGACCTGGATGCGGCCACCCATCAGATCGACTTGCGCATCGACCACGCCCTTATACGGCACGTGCACCATCTCGATGCCGGTCATTGTGCAAAACAGAGACGCGTTCAGATGAAACGGCGAGCCGGGGCCGGTCGAGCCGTAGGACAATTCGCCGGGATGTGACTTGGCGTAAGCGATCAGCTCCTGCACTGAATGAACGGGCAGGTCGTTGTTAACCACCAGCACGAACGGGATTTCGCGCGATCAGCGCCAACGGCATCAAGTCCTTCGCGGGATCGTAGGGCAAGTGCTTGTACAGCGTGGCAAGGATCGCGAGCGGCGTGCTCGTTCCCATCAGGATGGTGTAGCCGTCAGGCGTTGACTTCGCGACGGCGTTCGAAGCGGTCATCGTGCCGGCGCCCGGCCGGTCCTCCACCACGAATGGTTTGCCCAGCCGCTCGCCAAGCTGCGGCGCCAAAATCCGCGCCAGGAGATCGGTCGCGGCGCCCGGGCCCGTCGGCACGATGAACGTGACGTTGTGTGTCGGATAATCCTGCGCCCGTGCGCTCACCGTTGCAGACAAAACGAGCAGTAACGTCAGTGCCGCCTTCATGTATTCCTCGCCGGCCGGAAGCTGTCGGCTATTCTACGACATGGGCGCATCAGTTGGACAATGCCCGCAACTGCGTCTCGACAGCACCGCGAGCCTGATCCGGTGCAACCCATGCGAAAGCCGGAAGCTGGTTGCGGAACCACGTGGCCTGCCTCTTGGTGTATTGCCGTGTTTCGAGTTTGGCATGCTCGATTGCATCGGCAACGGAAATTTCGCCGTACATATGCCGGATCAGCCACGGCACACCGTGCGCCTTCATCGCCGGCAAATTCGGATCGAGTTCGCGCGTTGCAAGTGTGCGGACCTCGTCCAGAGCGCCTGCCACCATCATGGCGTCGAAGCGCGCGCCGATGCGGCGGAACAGCTCGTCACGCTCGGGAGCGAGAAAGATTTTGACAGCCCGCGCGGGATCGAGACTCGCGGGCATGCCCTCCTCGTGCCAGGCCAGCAACGAACGGCCGGTCGCCAGGACGACTTCGAGCGCGCGCGTGACGCGCGCGCGGTCGTTCGGCATCAGCCGCACCGCGGCAGCAGGATCGCGTCGCGACAAGTCGGCATGGAGCGAGGCGACGCCATCGTTGGCGAGCCGCGTACGCACGTCGTTACGGATTTCGGCCGGGATCGGCGGCACGGCGGCGAGCCCTTGCGTCAGCGCCTTGAAATAGAGGCCGGTACCGCCGACCAGAATTGCCGGCCGCGACTCCGTCTTGGCCGCCGCGAGCGCAGCGGCGGCGTCGACGCACCAGCGACCGGCGGAGTAATTCTCCGCCGCATCGACATGGCCGTAGAGCAGGTGCGGCGCGCGGGCTTCTTCTGCCCGGGTCGGCCGCGCGGTGATGATGCGCAGGTCGCGATAAACCTGCATCGAATCGGCATTGATGATCGAGCCGCCATGCGCCTCGGCAAGCTCAAGCGCCAGCGCCGACTTGCCGCTCGCCGTCGGACCTGCAATGAGGATCACATTCGACACGATTTGCGACACATTTGACCGTCCCGTCTCGGCACTTCGGATTGCACAGCATGTTCTACGTGGCAACGCTGATCTCGCATCCGGACCGCCCTGCGGTGACCGACGCTCTGGCGCAAAAGGCGGCGCGCTACCTGCCTCATGGCCGCCCGGTCGACTGGCTCAATCCCGGCGTGGCGGTGGACGTGGCATTTCTGGCCGACGAAGTCGACGATGGCCCTCCGGGCAATGACGAAGAGCGGGCATTTGTGCAGGACCTCAGCGGCGATCTGCGCGACATCGTCGGCAGCGAGCCGGTCGATGTCGTGGTGCAGCGGCAAGACGGACGGCGCAAGAAATTGCTCATCGCCGACATGGATTCCACGATGATCGGCCAGGAATGTATCGACGAGCTTGCCGACTATGCCGGCGTCAAGGCGCGCGTCGCGGCGATCACCGAGCGGGCGATGCGCGGCGAACTCGATTTCGCCCCGGCGTTGCGCGAACGCGTCGCACTGCTAAAAGGCCTCCCCGGGTCGGTGATCGGCAAAGTCATCGCCGAACGCATCCGGCCCACTCCGGGCAGCCGGACACTGGTCGCCACCATGCGGGCGAACGGCGCCTACACCTGCGTGGTGTCCGGCGGCTTCACCGCTTTCACGTCCAGCATCGCCGCAACGATCGGCTTCGACGAACAGCGCGCCAATACGCTGACAGTCGACGCCAGCGGCAATATCGCCGGTACCGTAACCGAGCCGGTGCTCGGCCGCGAGGCAAAGCTCGAAACGTTGAATGAATTGCGCGAGCGTCTGCGGCTTGACCGCGAACAGACACTCGCGGTCGGCGATGGTGCGAACGACATTCCGATGATCGTGGCGTCAGGCCTTGGCGTCGCCTATCACGGCAAACCGGCACTGCGAGAAGCCGCGACGGCGCTCGTCGATCATGGCGATCTCACCGCACTCCTCTATGCGCAAGGCTATCGGCGGGAAGAATTCGTCGAGGTGAATAGTGAGTAGCGAATAGTATCTTCTATCCGCCGCTCACGATCTCGCCTTCTGCCCTGCGTCATTGCAAATTCAACGCCACAAACCGCGTTTCGCCGACGCCGTTGGAGACCAGCAGCACCGCGATCTTCTTGCCCTGCGCCTTGAGCGCATCGACGCGCGCCTGAAGTGCTCCCGGATTGGCCACTGCCTCGTATTGCACCTCCACGATGACATCGCCGGGCGCCAGCCGCTTGTCGGGTTGCGACGTATTCACGCTCGGATCTACCCCGGTGACTGCAACACCTTTGATGCTGTCCCTGATCTTGAATTTCTTGCGCACATCGTCGGTCAGGCTGGACAATTCGAGCCCCAGCGTCTTCTGCACGGTCGACTTCTGGTCCGGCAGCGCGTCCTTTTTGGTGTCGTTCGACGCCACCTTCTCGGTGTCATCAAGACGACCGATCTTGACCTGATGGGTCTCTTCTTTGCCTTTGCGAATGACGACGACATCGACCTGCTTGCCGATCGGCGTGTCGGCGACGATGCGGGGCAGGTCGCGCATCTCCTTGATGTCGTGGCCGTCGAATTTGACGACGACGTCGCCCGGCTCGATGCCGCCGGGTTTGGCCGGGCCTTTGTCGTCGACCCCAGCCACCAGTGCGCCATGCGCCGGTTTGATACTCAGACTTTCGGCAATATCGTCGGTGACCTGCTGGATGCGAACGCCAAGCCAGCCGCGCCGGGCCTCGCCGAATTGCCTGAGCTGATCGAGCACCGGCATCGCGGTGTCGGACGGCACGGCGAAGCCGATGCCGATCGAGCCGCCGGATGGCGAGATGATCGCGGTGTTGATGCCGATGACTTCGCCGTTGAGATTGAACAGCGGGCCGCCGGAATTGCCGCGATTGATGGCGGCGTCGGTCTGGATGTAATTGTCGTACGGGCCTGACTGGATATCGCGGTTGCGGGCCGAGACAATGCCGGCGGTCACCGTGCCGCCAAGGCTGAATGGATTGCCGATGGCGATCACCCATTCGCCGAGCCGCAGCTTGTCGCTGTCCCCGAAGGCAACCGCCTTGAGCGGATGATCGGCGTGCACGCGCAGCAGCGCGAGATCGGCCTTTGAGTCTTTCCCGACGAGCTCTGCCGGCAGTTTGGTGCCGTCGTTGAGGATAACGTTGATTTCGTCAGCGTCGGCAATGACGTGATTATTGGTCACGACAAGGCCGGATGGATCGATGATGAAGCCGGAGCCAAGCGAACTGATCCGGTGCGGCGCCTTGTCGGAGTCATCTCCGCCGTTGTCGCCGCCTTGTCCGCCCTGCCCACGATGCTTTTTGAAGAACTCATCGAAGAATTCCTCCATCGGCGAACCGGGCGGCAGATCGGGCATGCCGGTGACGCGCGCATCGACCTTCTGGGAGGTCGAAACATTGACCACGGCGTCGATCACCTGCTCGGCGACGTCGGCGATGTTCTCCGGACCCCGCGCCGCGGCCGGCCGGGCCGGCAGGACGAAAACCGCCGCCGACAGCGCCGCGATCAGCCAAAGATGCCGAAAAGTGAAGTGGCGAGACATGGATGTCAGCGCTCCTAAAAGGGGACTCGATTTGGCTAGGAAAGTGCCTCCGTCCCGGTCCCGGCGCAAGACTAAACGCGGTGCAACTGCACCTATCGGCTCGATTAGGGCGGAAAAGCGGCCAGTAACAAACGGTATTCAGCCCCGCACGATGTAGACGATCAGGACCCCGATCAGCGCCGAGACAATGCCGGCAATGCGCAATGGGACGTCCGGCATCTCGAGAACAGTGGTCATCGCGCGCTTCGCTCCGCCTGGAAATGCAGCGAGAAAGATGCCCTCGATCGCGAAAAACAAGCCGAGTGCGGCGAGGAAATCGTGCATTTACGCAAACCGGTCTCGCTCTGGGTGCTACTTCGTTGCGCTACTCGAGAGCTGAGAACTGGATGCAGACGGCGCCGCGGCGGCCGGCGAGCCCTTCGGTACATCAGCTGCTTGCGGCGGCGTCTTGCCGGACGGGTCGACGAAAAAGCGGAAGAAATCGGAGTCCGGCCGCAGCACCAGGTTGGTATCGCCTTTTTGCATGCTGCGCTCGTAGGCCTGCATGGAGCGATAGAAGGCGAAGAAATCCGGATCACGGGTATAGGCATCGGCGAAGATGCTGTTGCGCTCGCCGTCGCCCTCGCCGCGAATGGTCTCGGACTGCTGATTGGCGTCGGCGATGAGCACGGTGACGTCGCGGTCGGCTTTGGCGCGGATTTCCTGGGCCTTCTGGCTGCCCTGGGCGCGGAACTCGGCGGCTTCGCGCTGCCGCTCGGTTTGCATGCGCTGATAGACCGCCTGGCTGTTCTGCTCCGGCAGATCGACGCGGCGGATGCGCACGTCAACGACGTGAATGCCGAACGGCTGCGCGTCGTGATCGAGCTGATCGCGCATCTGCGCCATCAGTTCCTCACGCTTGTTGCGAACCGCGTCGGACAACGTCGCCGCGCCCAGCACGCGGCGCAGTGCCGAGTTGAGCAGGATAGAGAGCTGCGAGCTGGCGCCATCCGGACCGACGGTTTGATAAAACTTCAGCGGATCGGCGATGCGATAGCGCGCGAAGGCGTCGACCACCATTCGCTCGCCGGCCTCGCCGGCACCCGGCACCGAATTGTCCTGACTCGAGGCAATCACCTCCTGCGATGTCGATTCGACGGCGAGAATGCGCTTGTCGATATAGATGACCGCATCGATGAACGGCAGTTTCTCATTCAGTCCCGGGTCGGTGATGACGCGCACCGGCTGCCCGAGCCGCACCACGAGCGCCTGCCTGGTTTGATAGACGGTGAAGAAGGTGCTGTAGGCGACGATTGCCACCAAGAGGAGAATGACGGCGGTCGCGCCGCTGACGAGACTGAGCCTCATGGCTTGCCTCCCGCCGGGGTCTGCGACGCCGGAGCCGGCGGCGCGGACTGCGTCAGGCCGGGCAGCGCGAGATAGGGCACGACGCCCGGCCCGCTCTGCGATCCGGTATCGATTATGGTCTTGTCGGTATTGGTGAACACATGCTCCAGGGTCTCGAGATACATGCGCTGGCGCGTGACCTCGGGCGCCTTCTTGTATTGCTCGTAGACCTGAAGGAAGCGCGAGGTCTGGCCGTTGGCGTCGGCGACAGTCTGCGATTTATACGCCTCGGCATCCTGGACGATCTTGGCGACGCGGCCGCGCGACTCCGGCACGACACGGTTGGCGTAGGTCTGCGCCTCGTTTTGCGCGCGCTCGAGATCGGAGCGAGCCGCCTGCACGTCGCGGAAGGCGTCGATGACCTGCGTCGGCGGATCGACTTTCTGCAACTGGACCTGCTGGATCTGGACGCCGGCGCCGTAGTCGTTAAGCGTCTTCTGCATCAGTTCCTGCACCGCGGTTTCGATGGTCTGCCGCGCGCCGGTGAGGATTGGACCGATATTGGAGCGTCCGACCACTTCGCGCATCGCGCTTTCGGCGACCGCCTTCACGGTGCCCTCGGGATTCTGGATGTTGAACAGGTAATCGCCGACCGCGCTCGGGTTGACCTTCCACAACACCGAGAAATCGACATCGACGATGTTCTCGTCGCCGGTCAGCATCAAGCTTTCTTCCGGCACATCACGCAGCGATGTGCCGCGCCGCATATCGTCGGACTCGCGAAAGCCGATGTTGAGCTTGTTGACGCGCAGCGCTTGCGGCGTCAGCGCGGCCTCGATCGGATACGGCAGGTGATAGTTCAGCCCGGGCTGCACTTCGCGCGTGAACTTGCCGAAGCGCAGCACCACGCCAAGCTCATCGGGCTCGACGCGGAAGAAGCCGGAAAATCCCCACAGCGCGATCACCACGAGCACAAGAAGCGCGAGACCACGACCGCCGAAATTACCCGGCAGCAGCGAGCGCAGTTTGTCCTGGCCGCGGCGCAGGAATTCTTCGAGATCGGGCGGCCGCGGTCCGCCCGGCGATTGCGGTCCCGAGCCCCATGGCCCCTTCGACCCGGAACCCCATGGGCCGCCGGATTGGTTATTCCACGGCATGAAAATCTCCTCGGACCCCGGCGAACCGGCCGGTCCATGTGCCGGCGGTTATAGGGGAGCGCAATGCCCCTTACAACGCGCAGTTATGCCGCGCCGGAGCGGCGTTCATAGGTGACGAAGTCGAAATCGGCCTCGTCCTCGGCAGCCCGCTGCGGCGTCTCGCGGCTGCTTACCTGCCACTGATTAGGATCGATAGCAGGGAAACGAGCATCGCCATCGACCTCTTTATGAACATGCGTGACGGCGAGTTGCGTCGCGAGCGGTAGCGCCTGCGTGTAAATTTCGGCGCCACCGGCGATCACGATTGCGTCGGCATTGCGGCGAAACGCATCGCCGTGCGCCGCCGCCAGCGCCGCATCAAGGCTAGGCGCCACAACAATGCCGGGCGCGGCAAATGCGCGATCGCGGCTGACCACGATGGTGGTGCGGCCAGCGAGCGGTTTGCCGATCGAGAGATAGGTCTTGCGCCCCATGACCACGGGTTTGCCCATGGTCCGTGAGCGGAAATGCTGCATGTCCGATTTCAGCCGCCACGGCAGCGTATTGCCGCGGCCAATGACACCGTTATCGGCAACGGCGGCGATGATAAGAATGTTCATCCTTACACCGCTACGGCGGCCTTGATGTGCGGATGCGGATCGTAGCCTTCGAGCAAGAAATCTTCGTAGCGCAGCGCGAACAGATCTTTTGCCGCCGGGTTTATCGTCAGCTTCGGCAGCGCACGTGGCGCGCGCGACAATTGCAGATGCGCTTGCTCGATGTGGTTGAGATAAAGATGCGCGTCGCCGAAGCTATGGACGAAATCTCCGGGCTTCAGCCCCGTCACCTGCGCCACGGCGAGCGTCAGCAGCGCGTAGGATGCAATGTTGAACGGCACGCCAAGAAAGACGTCGGCCGAGCGCTGATAGAGCTGGCACGACAGACGGCCTTCCGCGACGTAGAACTGAAACAAGCAGTGGCATGGTGACAGCGCCATCTTCGGCAAGTCGGGCGGGTTCCAGGCCGTGACGATGATGCGGCGCGAATCCGGATTGCGCGCGATGGTTTCGACCGCGTCCTTCATCTGGTCGATTGACGTTCCGTCCGGCGCCGGCCAAGAGCGCCATTGCTTGCCGTAGACCGGACCGAGATCGCCGTTCTCATCGGCCCACTCGTCCCAGATCCGCACGCCGTGCTCGTTGAGATATTTGATGTTGGTGTCGCCGCGCAGAAACCACAGCAACTCGTAGATGATGGATTTGACGTGCAGCTTCTTGGTGGTGACCAGCGGAAAGCCGTCGTTGAGATCGAAGCGCATCTGATGGCCGAACACCGACAGCGTGCCGGTGCCGGTGCGGTCGTGTTTTTCCGAGCCCTCGGCGAGCACCCTTTCCATCAATTCGAGATATTGGCGCATTGCGGGTTCCAGCGAGTTCGGGCCGAGTTTACCGTCAAATGATCGGCCGACGAAGTCCGCGCAAGAGCGCTGTGGATCGCCCTAAACCACGCCGACTAGTCCGAGCCCGGCGGCGGCGATAAAAACCCAGATCGGATTGATCCGCGCGAAGTAGCAGATAACGGCAGTTGCGGCGGTCACAACGCCTGCACGCCAGCTATAATCGGCCGTGGTCGCGATCACGGTCGCGCTTGCCGCGATCAAGCCGATGGTCACGGGGACGAGGCCACGGCTGATCGCGCTGTGCCACATCTTGCCCTTGAAGCGCTCCGATGCACGGCCGACAAAATAGGCGGCGACGCCCGTCGGCCCGCACATCGCCAGCATGGCGACCACGGCGCCGAGCACGCCGGCGACATGAAAGCCGACCAGCGCAACAATGATGAGATTCGGTCCCGGCGTGAGTTGCGCGAGCGCGAACGTGTCGGCGAATTGCCGGTCGGACAACCAGTGCTGAACGTCCACGGCATAGCGGTGCATTTCGGGCACCGCGGAATTGCCGCCGCCGATAGAGAACAACGAGAGCACCGCGAAGAAGCCCGCAAGCGTGAGCAGCGTGCCGGCACCGGACTTCATAGCCGCACCCATGCGATGCCGATGCTCACCGGAATGATCACCGCCAGGACGAGGGGTAATGGCCATTGCATGATGCCGATCGCGGCGAAAGTGGCGATGGCGACGAGCGGCACCGCAAGCGAGCGGCGGTTGGCGAACAAGGGTTGCGCCATCTTTGCCACCGTCGCCATCATCAAACCCGCCGCCGCAGAGGCAATGCCGGTGAGCATGCGGCGCAGCGCCGGCAAGTCGCCGTAATCAGCGTAGATCGCGCCGATGATGATGATCAGCACCATCGGCGGACCGAGCAGCCCGGCCAGTGCGACCAGCGCGCCGGGCACGCCGCGAAAGCGCGAGCCGAAGATGACCGCGAAATTGATAATATTGCCGCCAGGCAGCATGGCGCAGAGCGCATAAGTCTCGTTGAACTGCTCCGGCGTCAGCCAGCGGCGCTCCTCGACCATCATGCGCCGCGACCAGGCCAGCACACCGCCGAACCCGGAGAGCGAAATGGTCGCAAAGGTGATGAACAGTTCTGAAAGGCTGGGCTGCGGGGGCTGCGGAAGTGCGGCGGGCGGCGCGGACGTCATACCGTTCGTTTAGCGCCGGTTCGCGGCTACGGCCAGACGCTTTTGCGCGCTCGCTTCGAGCGGTGGAATGAAGCGGGAATCAGCTTTAGTGCAACGCCGTACTGCGCTGCCGAGTTCCGTTACGAAATTTTCGTGACACAGCAACTGATATTCGGCTGTGCCGTTAAATACTCAAGGTGACGCAGGAGAATTATAATGAAATACCTCGCAGTTGCTCTAGTGACGTTCGCAACGGCCGCAAGCGGTGCAGCCTTAGCGCAAGGCTCCGACGCGCGCGGCTTTGATCAGCCAAACAGCCCGGTCATGTCGACCCCGGCAAGGGACGCGGCCATTCATGACTGCAGCGTCAAAGCAGGAAAATACAGCATGTCAGCCTGGCAATCGACACAGATCGATGTTTATGGCGAGTGCATGGCTGAACATAACCAGCCGGGATAGACGTGTGACCTTCGCAAAATGTGAAAAGACCCGGAATCAACCGGGCCTTTTCTTGGCCGTTATGCACTGAATTCCGCACCGAACAGCGCCCGAAGTAATCTTGCAGTGCGCGCATAGATGCCGGGTGCCTCGCTCTCGCGGGGGCCGCCGATAGCAAGCGCTAGTCCGGCGCCGACGCGGCGTTGCTGGAAGCGGAGCCAGAGCGTCGACTGCTCCAACGGCTCCGCCTCGGCAAGGTTCACGACCAAAAGCGGCTTGCGGTAGCGATGGGCAAATCTTGCGCCAGCGCCGTGCCCTTGGAGACGTCAACGCTATTGGCTCCGAGCATTATCATGCAGGCATCGGCGTCACGCACATTCCATTCGGTGCGCTGCGCCGGATCGGTGAGCGGCGTTTCCTTCAAGTTCGGATATCTCGCCAGGACGCCGGGCGGCAGCGGAAAATCCTCCGCCCAGCCGCCATTCGGGCACCAGCCGCCATAATCGATGCCGCACTCCAACGCCACGTCGAGCACTGCGCGGTCGACACCGGATTGCCCGCCAGACAGGAGTTTCACTGTAGTTTCCCGGGCCAAACTACCGCTCTTCTTTCAGCAACCTTTTATGCCTATATTCCTTGGTGCCGGCGCAAGCCGGCTATGGCGATAAACGGCCGTCGCAATAAACCTTTCGGACCCGGGGGCGGTACCCGGCGACTCCACCATCACGGGGTCGAAATAGGATCGACGAGGGTGTAAAGGGCGTGCTTTTGCTCGAGATGGTTCCGGCGTTATCGGGCCAATTCCATAGTTGCCAATGACAACTATGCTCCGGTTGCTCTAGCCGCGTAAGCGGCTCGAAAGACCGACTTGAAGTCCTGACGGGTTAAGCTCCGTCAGGCGGGGTTCGGAGGCACCTGGCAACAGAAGCCTCCACTTCATTTCAGAGGATAGAAAACGGACGACCGAGGACAGAATCGATCTGGACCTCTATGATTCATTCCATATCTGTCATCCGTCTTATTCCGCCTGTCATAACGCCATGCCTGTTGATCACATCCGTTACGACCTTCTCGCCCAAACGGCCTTGCGTGGCGTCATGCGCACCGTGCTGGCGGATGCCGCCAAGAACGGCCTGCCGGGCGACCACCATTTCAAGATTACCTTCAACACCTTGGCGCCGGGAGTCCGGCTGTCCGAGCGGATGCGGACGCAATATCCGCAATCCATGACCATCGTGCTCCAGCATCAATTCTGGGATCTGGCGGTCGGCGACGATGCCTTCGAGGTTGGCCTGTCGTTCGGCGGTGCCCCGGAGCGCATTACGGTGCCGTTCGATGCGGTGACGGCTTTCTTCGATCCGGCGGTGCAATTCGGCTTGCAGTTCGAAACCGCGGAAAATCAGGCGGCGGCGTATGAGGCCGGCGCCGCTGCCAAAGACGAAGAACCGCGGCTGCCAGCGCAGTCCAAGTCCGAGCTCCTTCCGGCTCCCGCGCCGGAGCCGGAAACGCACGGCACCGGCGGCGGTGCCGAGGTGGTGCGGCTCGACCGCTTCAGAAAGAAGTGAAGACCCGTACCGAGACCGACTCGTTCGGCCCGATCGACGTGGCGGCGGATCGCTACTGGGGCGCACAGACCGAGCGTTCGCGCAATAATTTCCGTATCGGCGAGGAGCGCATGCCGCGCCCGATCATCCGGGCGCTGGCCATCGTCAAGCGCGCGGCGGCGGAAACCAATCTGGCGCTCGGCTCGCTCGATACCCGCCGCGCGAAAGCGATCGTGCGAGCGGCGCAGGAGATCGTCGACGGCAAGCTCGACGATGAATTTCCGCTGTCGGTCTATCAGACCGGCTCCGGCACCCAGACCAACATGAACGTCAACGAGGTGATCGCCAACCGCGCCAACGAATTGCTCGGCGGCAACCGCGGCGAAAAATCGCCGGTTCATCCCAACGATCACGTCAACATGAGCCAGTCATCGAACGATTCCTTTCCGACCGCGATGCACATCGCGGCGGCGGAAGAAATAACGCAGCGGCTGCTGCCGGCGCTGGCACATCTGCAAGCGGCGCTGAAAGCCAAAACCAAGGAATTCCATTCCATCGTCAAGATCGGCCGCACCCACACCCAGGATGCCACGCCGCTCACTCTCGGCCAGGAATTCTCAGGCTACGCCGCGCAGGTGACGTCCGGCATCGCGCGCCTTAAAGCCGGATTAAAAGAGCTCTATCCGCTGGCGCAGGGCGGCACGGCCGTCGGCACCGGGCTGAATGCCAAGCGCGGCTTCGCCAAGGCGTTTGCCAAAAGGGTGGCGGCGATCACCGGCCTGCCGTTCGTCAGCGCGCCGAATAAATTCGAAGCACTCGCATCGCACGGCGCGCTGGCGTTCGCCCACGGCGCGCTCAACGCACTCGCCGCCGATCTGTTCAAGATCGCCAACGACATTCGCTTTCTCGGCTCCGGACCGCGCTCCGGCTTTGGCGAACTGTTGCTGCCGGAGAACGAGCCGGGCTCCTCGATCATGCCGGGCAAGGTCAATCCGACACAGTGCGAGGCCATGACCATGGTGTGCACCCGGGTTTTCGGCAACGACACCACGGTCGTTGTTGCGGCAAGCCAAGGCCACTTCGAACTCAATGTGTTCAAACCTGTCATCGCCTATGCGGTGCTGCAATCGATCCGGCTCCTGGCCGATGCCGCAAACTCGTTCACGGAGCATTGCGTCATAGGTATCCGCGCCAACGAGCCGCGCATCCGCGAACTGATGCAGAACTCGCTGATGCTGGTCACGGCGCTCACACCACACATCGGCTATGACAAGGCTGCGCAAATCGCCAAGGCGGCACTTAAGAACGGCACGACGCTGCGCGAAGAAGCGGTCAAGCTCGGATTCGTCTCGGCCCAGGAGTTCGACCGCCTGGTGCGCCCGGCACAGATGACGCACCCTGATCCGTAGCGCGGAACGTCACCACCCGACCCTTGGGGTTGGCCGGAGATTTCACGTATAAGGAATGTGAAATCGGCAACGCGGATTTTGGGCCGCCGATAACAAATTCGTGTGCAGCGGACCGTACCCGCTCCGGCCTCCTGTTTGGCGTGATCCAGTTTCACTGTGACTGCGTACTAATAGCCGACATCGCTGGCCTGGATGGCCTCAATTCACCCTACCTGGTTACCGTCGAGCTCATGATGGGCGAAGTTGTTAATCTTCGTAGCGCGCGAAAGCGGCAAAAACGCCGGCAAACCGAACAAGCCGCAGCGGGCCACCGGCTCTCGTATGGGCGGACAAAGGCTGAACGAACCAAAACGCAGTCGATCAGCGACAAAGCCCGCAGAAGCCTCGACCAGCACCGGGTCGAAACGGGAGATGGGCAATGAAGTCGCCGGTCATCAAGCGCTCGATCATCATAGCTGGGCACAAGACCAGCGTCAGCCTTGAGGACGCGTTCTGGAAAGGGCTGAAAGATATCGCCACTGACCGCCACATGACGTTGTCGGACTTGGTCGCGACCATCGATTCCGGCCGGCCGCACGGCAACCTGTCGTCGGCCATCCGGCTGTTCGTGTTGAGTCACTATCAGTCCCGAACCGGCGGCCACGCCGAAGCCGATCAACCGCCGCGAGATATCAGGATTGTGCCGCAGGTCGCGGCTTCAGTTCTGCGGCCGGAGTAGATCGAGCGGCGCACTCTTGTCGGGACCTGCCGTACGTGGCGCCACCGGCCGCGGCGGTGGTGAGGATTGCGGCTTGACTTGGCCCCTAGGGCTGGCATCGGTCGCGGGCGGCAATTGCGGCTGCAGCAGATCCAGTCGCGCTCCTTGCCCCTGCACTGGCGCACTTGCCTGCAATTCGTATTCGGCGAGGGTACCTCGCGGCGCGGCGCGTACGACCGCGAAATCCGGGCGAATGGCGCGGCCGATCACTTCCCTTCGGCCATTAGCCTCGAGCGATTCGAGGCGACGGGTCTGAAGCTCGGCGGCGCGCAACGCCAGCCAGCCGGTAAGCGCCGAGATATCGAGTGAACGCGCGGGCGCCGCGAGCGGTCCATTGAGCGCGATCGCGAGTTCTGGCCGAGCCCGGATCAAGGCGTGCGGCGGCGGTTCGCCCGAAAGCGTCACGCGCGCATCGATCGCAGCGGTGCCGAGGTCAAGCGCGCCGGCAAGCGCCAAGGCGCTGCCGTCCTGGGCGCGCAGCGTGACATTGGCGACGTTGATCTTGCCGCTTGTGATCGTCGCCGCCGCCTCGCCCTGCGGCACGACGAGACGGCCGCTGCCCAGCGCCGCGTTCACTGCCGCGATAATTTTTGCAGGCACGATTGCATTCGCTTGATCCGCCGCGCGCATCGCCGCCGGAAATGCCGCGGGGTCAAGACCGGCCAGATGCGCGTCGCTGAGACCGATCGAACCGCCGCCATGTATGGCGCCGATCAGCGCGGCGGGGCTTGCCCCAATGCTGTCGCCATCGAGCTTCAACGACAGCCGGGCAGCGAAGGCCGTCTCGTTGGCTTGCAGAAGCGCTGCCGCATCGGCGTCGGCCAATTCGATATGACCGTGGCTGACCAGACCGTCGGCGGTGCGGCGCAACGAAACTTGGCCGGTCAGATGGCCGTCGGCGAGATGACCGTCGAGATTGTCGAGAGCGATTTCCGACGGGCGAAACCGCACAACGCCCTTGAGATCGCTCGCACTGAGCGCCGGCGTGAACGCCGCGTGGCTGAGATTGAATGCCACCGCGCCGCTCATGGCAGCAAAGGCGCCAGCGGCGACCGGCTGGCTCGACCAGAATCCGGCAACTCCCGGCGCTTGTTGCGGCAGGCCCAACAACAGCGCGACGATGCGCGCGCCGTCGACATTGTCGGCTGTAACATCTCCGTCGATCGCGACAGGGCTGGCGAAGTTGAGCGCAAGATGACCGTTTGCCGTCGATTTGCCGGCAGCAACGGCGATCTGCGTCAGCGACAGATCGGTGCCGGAAACGGCGACAGCGGCGCGCGCGGATACCGGAACGGCGTCGCCGGCCTGCCCGGTCATCGCCTGCTGGAGCGGCCGCAGGTCGGCGGCAGTCGCAAGCATCTGCAACATGGCCTTCGGCGCGGCGTCGCCATGCAGTTGCAGCGTGCCGCGGACTGCCGCATCGAGACCGCTGCCGGCCAACTCGCCGTCGACGCGAATGTCGCCGTTCAGCGGCCCATCGGCAGTCAGAGTTGCGCGGCCGGGAAGCTGGTCGACGCCGAGAAACCGATCGACACCGAACAGTGCGGCCAACACCATCCCGTCGTCGGCATCCAACCGGCTATCGAGATGCAGGTGCGCTGAGCCTGGCTGCGACAGCTCGCCGTCCGCATCGCCGCTGAGCGCAAGCCGCATCAAGCCCAACTGGCCCGTGAGATCGAGCTTGCCGGTGCTGTTACCCGTTGTCGCGTGGCCGACGGTGATGACCGCATGGACCTTCGCCGGCGACAGGCGATCGGAGGCGCGCCGGTACAAATCCCCGGCCTGCGGCACAAATTTGCCGGCGACCGCCGCGAGGCCGGCCAGCTCCCGGGCATCAAGATCAATGGTCAGGCGTCCGCTCGGCTGCGACGACAGCGCATCGACACGGCCGTTGACGTCGAGCGCTGCTCCGGCCAATGCGCCGATGGACAAGTGCTCGATCTGCAACGCGCCAGCGTCGAATTTCACTTGCGTCTTGACCGCGCGGGCGTCGACGCCGGCGAACGTTGCTTTGCCGATATCGAGCGCGAGCGAACCGGCACGCGGCAATTCAAAGCCGTTGCCGCCGAAGGCTGAGGTCGCAAAGGCAACCAGCGCATCGAGATCAAGCGTGGTCGCATGCAAATCGGCGTCGACGATGGCCGGTTGATCGTTGACGGGCCACGAGTAGGCAAAGCCGCCGTTGAGGCTTTCACGATCGAGTTGCGCGGTCAGCCGATCCACAGCCATCCGATTGCCGGCGATGCTGACATCGCCGTGAGCGCTGAACGTGCCGGTTTGTCCTGATGGCGGCCCGCTGTATCCGCCAAGCCAGGACATCAGCATCGCCACATCGGCAGACTGCGTCGCGGCAGGACCGCTAAAAGAGAGGCCTTGTGCCGTTTGCTTGAGTCGGCCGCTGACAGTGACGTCGGTCAGCCCCGGCGCGCGAAAATCGAGCCCATCCAGGCTCCATCCGCCGTCTTCGAAGCGCATCGTGCCATGCAACGATTGAATGGTGGTGCCGCCGACAGTTAGCCCATCGATACCGAGCGCAACTTGGCCCGGTATCGGTGGGCTCGCCGCCGTCACGAACGCTTCGGCGAAGCTCTTGACGATGAGCAGCGGCGGCTGGTGCGTGATATCGGGCGCGGCGAGCGCCCGATCGGCATCGACCGCGAGCGCCTTGAGCTCGGCGTCAAAATGCGGATGCTGACCAAAGGTCAAATCCGCCTTGCCGCCGAAATTGATGGCGCGCTCGTCCGGCCCGTATTGGAAGGCAACGTCCTGCACCGACGCGGAAGCCGGTGTTGCCTTGACGGATCCGGTGGCACGCCACGGGTCATTCATCACACGCTGGCCGTTCGACAACGCGACCCCAACCGGCCGCATCAGCGCAAATGTGCCGGCGAAATGCGGTACGCCGCGCTCGAACGTGAGCGCACCTTCGACATTGGTCGTCAGCGGATGATTTTGCGGGTCGACGCCGAGCCTGATCTTGAAGCGGCTATTATCGTCTGCCTGGCCGCCCGATATGCGATAAGCGTAGGGCTCGCCCCCGGCAACGAAAGCTCCCTCGCCTCGGAATGGTCCGGCCAGCGAGCGGGCATCGCCGGCGAACGAAAGTTTCTGCAACACGGCTTGCGCGCCGGAATTCGCATCGGCGAAAACGATGCTGCCGTCCTCGATGCTGAGCCGCGAGATCGAAAGCTCTTCGGGACGGAACGGGCGCGAGGCGCCGGGCAACACAATTGCACCGGAGCGGTCGAATGAAAGACTGAACTGCGGCGAGACGAGATGCGCTTCGGTGGCCTGGATCTGGCCGCGCAGCAGCGGGCCAAGCCGGACTTCGAGTTCGAGCGAGGCGGCGCGGAGCTGTGGCGCGCCGCCGGCCGCGCCGATCTCGACATTGCGCAGCTTAATGATCGGAGACGGCAGGATACGCGCGTCGATCGACCCGACGCGCACGCTCAATCCGGTGAGGCGTCCGACCTCATTTTCAAATGCCGCGCGGTAGTGGTTCCAGTCGACGACAAGCGGCGCAACCAGCGCGGCCACGAGCGCCAGGATCATCGCGATAGCCAATCCGAGCAGCGTCGTCTGCACGGCGTCTCCAGCAGTCCCTAACGGCTGTGCGAATCCCGCGTTGTGGAAGCTAAAGGAGGCCCACGCCGATTGCACGCTTCAAGCAGCGCGTGTGACCTGCGTTCCGGGCAAATCTATGTTCGGCGCGCATACGCACGGCCGGAAGCTCTTCGTCTCCTGCCCGCACGCGAAGTCTTTTGAGCAGACTTTCATGCTTTCGAGGGCGCTGGCTGCATACCATGTATGCCCTCACTGGTAGAGCCGCTTTTGGCGGCATCCAAAATTCGATAGGCGAGCAGCTTCACGCCGTCGTTCACTAAGAACCAAGTCACAGCATATCCCCACACGAAGATTGCCCAACCCCAGCCGAGCGGCGTCATGAACACGCCATACACCGCAATCAGGGTCGCCAACGTTTGCGTGCCAAGCACTGCAATCAACAGGATCCGCGCCGGGCGTATCGACCAGAACGGGCCGCGGGTGCGCGTCAGGAAAATCGTCAGATGCCCGGCCACTGACAGCTTCAAATACATCAACGTCTGGATGTGGGCGCGGTCCAGGTGAAATACGCGCTCGCCAAGATAAAACAGGCCAAACGCCGCCACGACGCCGGTGATGCCCAGCACCGTGGCGATCCCCAGCACGACGGGCATGTTCCAGGCCTCGGGCTGGTCCTTGTAATGAACATTGTCATAGGCAATGGAAAGGATGGCGCCGTCGTTAAGCAGGGCCAGCATCACGATCATCACCGCCGTCAATGGATAAAAGTTGAAGACCAAGATCGCCAGTGTCATGAACAACAGCACGCGCAGCGTCTCGGCGATGCGATAAATCGCGTAACTGTTCATCCGCTGGAAGATACGGCGGCTCTCCTTAATTCCGTCGATGATTACCGAAAGGCCGGGCGTCATCAGCACGATGGCCGCCGCCGCGCGTGCCGCATCCGTGGCGCTCGAAACGGCGATGCCGCAGTCTGCTTTCTTCAGTGCGGGAGCGTCGTTCACCCCGTCGCCGGTCATGCCGACGATGTGGCCACGCCTTTGCAGGATATCCACGATGTGGAACTTGTGTTCGGGGAATACCTGGGCGAAACCGTCCGCCTTCTCGATGGACTCGGCCAGTTGCGCCGTTTCCTGATGCTTCGCGTCACCGAAACCGCCGGCATCGAGGATATTAGTGCCCATCCCTAATTTCTTGGCGGTTTCCTGGGCGATGGCAAGCGCATCGCCGGTCACCATCTTGACCTTCACGCCCATCTGCCGCGCGGTCGCGATGGTCGCCTTGGCATCCTCGCGGGGCGGATCGAACAGCGGCAGCACACCAAGAAACTGCCATTGGCCGTCCGCGTCGGCCCGCGCCACGCCCAGTGAACGAAAGCCGCGGGCTGCAAATTCGCTGACCGCTTTGTCGACGGCGGGTTTGACCTGCGCCGCATTGGCCGCCATCGCCAAGATGACCTGCGGCGCACCCTTCGTCACCTTGAACACGCTTCCGTCCGCGCCCGTGACAGCAGCCTCAGTGCGTTTGTGCACCGGATCGAACGGCTGGAAATAAGTCACCTTGTAGCCTTGCAGGGCTTGATCGTTTTTCAGGCCTCCCAGAACGGCGAGATCAATGGTGTCGTTATTGTCTGCGCGCGACGCCAGCGCGGCATTGAAGATCACTCGTTCGGCAGGAACCTTGTTCACGCTGAACGGCTCGCCCAGTGTCAGCTTGTTTTGGGTCAGGGTGCCGGTCTTGTCGGCGCACAACACGTCCACGCCCGCCAATTCCTCTATCGCCTCCAACCGGGTCACAATCGCCTTTTTCTTCGCGAGCAGACGGGCGCCAACCGCCATCGTCACCGACAGCACCGTGGGCATCGCCACAGGAATCGCGGCTACGGTCAGCACCAAAGCGAACTGCAACGTGGTGAGGATCGGGTCGCCGCGGAAGAGCGCAAAGGCAATGATCGCCGCCACCAGAACTACCGCGAGGATGATTAGGTAATTCCCGATCTTGAGCACCGCGCGCTGAAAGTGACTGACGGTTTGCGCGCCCTGCACCAGCTCCGCCGTCCTGCCGAAGTAGGTATTGGCACCCGTGGCGTAGACCAGCGCGCCGATTTCGCCCTGACGAACTATCGAACCGGAAAACACTGCCTCGCCGGATTTGCGCGTGGCGGGCAGCAATTCTCCAGTCAGCGCCGACTGATCGACTTCGATCGGATCGCCTTCCAGCAAGCGCGCATCCCCCGGCACGATGTCGCCCATGCGGACGCGGATAATGTCGCCCGGCACCAACTCGCGCGCAGCAGACGTAATCCACTTGCCGTCACGTCTCACCCTGGCCTTGATCGCCAGCGTGGCCTTCAGCGCAGCGATCGCGTTGCCCGCCTGGTGTTCTTCCCAGAATCCGACCACGGCATTGGCCAGAAGCAGAACGAGAATGATGCCAAAGTCCGGCCAATGCCGCGCCACCGCCGACAAGATCACCGCCGCCTCGATCATCCACGGGATAGGACCCCAAAAATAGCCGAGGAATTTCAAAAGCTCATTTGTCTTCTTTTCCGCAATCTCATTTGGCCCATATTGGGTCAACCGCTTCTGCGCCTCGGCTTGAGTAAGTCCATCCGGCGACGACACCAATCTTTTCTCCACTTCCGCCAGCGACAGGGATTTCAGATCGTCCTTGGTGTTGGGTTTCGATCCCGGCTTGGTTGCGGGAGCATTGGGATCGAGGGCTTGTGATTTCATGGCGGATGTCCTGCAAGGTCCAGTTACGGGCGGATGAGCGCCAGCGTATGCTGGGCGATCATCAGTTCCTCATTGGTAGGGATGACCCAGACCGACACGGCGCTGTCGGGGCCCGAAATGCGCGGTCCGCCGGACCTGTTCGCCTCTTCGTCCAGCTTCACGCCGAGCCACGAAAGCTTGGCGCATAGCGCCGCGCGGACCAGGACGGAATGCTCGCCGATGCCGGCGGTAAACACGAAAGCGTCGAGCCCGCCGAGCACGGCCGCGTAGGCGCCGGTATATTTTGTCATCGCGTAAACGAAATACTTCACCGCCGCGACCGCGCACGGATCCGTGCTCTCTTGCAACACCCGCATGTCATCGCTGATGCCGGACAGGCCGAGCAGACCTGCGCGCTCGTACAGCATCTTCTCCAGCGACGCGGAGTCGAACAACTTGCGGCGCAACAGATAGAACAGCGCGTCCGACGGCACGTCGCCCGAGCGCGTTGCCATCGGCAGGCCCGACACGGCACCAAAGCCCATCGTGGTGTCGATACTGCGGCCGTCCAGCATGGCGCACATACTGGTGCCGCCGCCGAGATGCGCGGCGATGACGCGCCGCGCTTGCGGTGCGAACTTCGGCACCTGCCGGCTGATGTAGTCATAGGAGATGCCATGGTAGCCCCAGTGCCGTACTCCTGCTTCACGGACGTCCTGGGGCAGCGCATAGATTTGCGCCACAGCCGGCATGGTCCGATGGAACGAGGTATCAAAGCATGCGATCTGCGCCAGGCCGGGGAATGCCTCGGCGAGTGCACGGGCTCCAAGCACATTGTAGGGCTGGTGCGATGGTTCCATGACCACAAGCAAATCGAGATAGGCCAGCACGTCGGCGTCGATCCGCACCGGCGCCTCGAAGCGAATGCCGCCAAGCACGATACGGTGTCCGGCCGCTATGATCTTGCTGTCACCAAGATTGGCCTCCAGCCATGTGATTACAAAATGCAGCGCGGCTTTGTGGTCGATCGCGCGGTCTTTGCCCCATTCGTGCGCGCCCAATGGCTTCCCGGCCGCGTTCGTGACGACAAAATGCGGACTATTTTCCATGCTGTCGATCTGGCCGCGGCAAAGCAGCGGCAGCGCTTTGCTTCCGTCCACCGCATAGGCACCGAATTTCACGCTGGTGGAGCCGGCATTGACTACGACGATGGCCTCGCTCATGGCCGATCACTCCGCGGTTTCAGGCAGCACGATGGCGGGATCGCGCGTCAGCGCATCGGCGTACAGCACGGCGGCGGCAGCCGAGAAGCGGCGCGCCGCAGCGGTATCGGCGCGGCTGGTCAAAATCAACGGCACCCGTGCACCGACGACGAGGCCTGCGATCTGTGCATCGGCCATGAAAACGAGGTTCTTGTAGACCATGTTGCCAGCCTCGATGTTCGGTACGATCAGCACGTCGGCGCTGCCCGCGATCGGCGACGAGATATGCTTGATACGCGCGGCTTGCGGATCCACCGCGGCATCGAGATCGAGCGGCCCATCGACGATGCCGCCGACGATCTGCCCGCGATCGGCCATCTTGGCTAGAATCGCGCCGTCGAGCGTGGCGGGCATTTTGGTCTGCACCATCTCGACCGCGGCCAGCACGGCTACTTTCGGCAGATCGATGCCGAGCGCGCGCGCAAAACCGATTGCGTTCTGGCAGATGTCGCGCTTCTGGTCGGTATCAGGCGCGATATTCAACGCTACGTCACTGATGACGAAGCGGCGCGCATAAGTCGGTACCGACACCATCACGCAGTGACTGATCAACCGTCCGGTGCGCAGCTTCGCTTCCTTCTGCATCACCGCGTGCAAGAGCACGTCGGAGTGCAGGCTGCCTTTCATCAGCGCCGCAACCTCTCCACGGCCGGCGGCGGTGGCGGCCTTTAACGCAAAGTCCTCGGCACCGTCGGCGGTCACGATCCTGCACTTGGTTATGTCCAGATGCGCATAATCCGCGATCTTTCGAACCTCGGCCTCGGGGCCGAACAGCACGGGCAGGATCAGCCCAGCCGCGGCGGCCTCCACCGCCCCAGCCAGCGCATCGGCGCTGCACGGATGCACCACGCCGGTCAGCATCGGCTTGAGACCTCGACAGCGTAAGATAAGTCCATCGAGCCTATGCTCCGCCACCTGGTACTGCTGCCGTGTTGTCGGCGCCAGAACTTCCAGGATCGCGGTGGCGACGACTTGACCTGCCGCGTCGGTGCATTGCCCGTCCAACACGACAATTCCCTGATCCGATAGTTTCTCGCGCACGGCCAATCGCGCCGTCATCACCGCGCCGATCGGCAATGCGCCCTTGATCTGCACCGAGGTCTTTCTTATCGAGCTCCCGGGTCCAGGAAGGGTCGAACCAACCAGCGCGGTCAGGATCGCCGTGACGATGCCGGCAGCCCCTTGGCTTTCGCTGGGGCCGGCAAGCATGTCCACTTCGCCGAAGGCCGTGGCCCAGGCTCGCACGTCGCCGGCCTGCAACGTGCGCTGCACCAACGCGGTATCGCCGGGAGCGATTTCATTGAACGTCTTGTTCACGATGGTGTGCATGTCATTTACACCCGACAGACGCGGCCTACCGAACGCCCACTCCTGCGATCCAGCTGCTATTGCGCGGCGATCCAGCGCGCGATCTGCGGCCAATGCTCTTTGAGCGTGTGCGCTCCCATGAACAGTCCGATATGGCCGCCGGGCACGGTTTCCTGAACGATTCGGTTCTGCGGCGTCCCGAGAAATTTCGCGGCGTCGAGGACCTGTTCAGGCGTCGTGATATCGTCGGCGGCACCCGCCAGGAGATAGGCTGGACAAGTGATGTTGCGCAGATTGAGCTTGCGGCCGAGACCGACGAATTCGCCCTTGGCGAGCCGGTTCTCTTTGAACAGCTGGGTGATCACCTGGAGATACCACCGCCCCGGCAGGTCGATCGGGTTCTCATACCAGCTGTTGAACGTCTCTTCCTTGGCGAGATAGGCCGGATCGTCAATGTGCTCGTAGAGATCAATTTCGTCCTGGATGTAATGCTGCTCGGGGTGCATGTTCTTCCAGCCCGCCAGCATGTATTTCCCCAGCATCAGGCCGCCGCCGAGACCGACCAGTTCTTGATAGAACGAGACGGAGGAACTCATGCGCCATGCGTTTGATTGGGCCGTTTCCGGCGTCGGTATCGATGGGCGAGCCGGCGAGCACGAGTGCGTTCACCTTATCGGGAAAACGCGCTGCGACCATCGCTGATACCCAGCCGCCCTGACATAGTCCGACCAGATTCACGCGGCCGCCAAGATCGTCGATCGCGACAACGACCTCGGCGAGGTAGTTGTCGATCTCCAGGTCTTTCATGTCCTCAGTCGCCGATTTCCAATCCGTCAACGCAACATGGCCAATTCCATTCGCCAGCAGAGTCTCGACGAGGCTTTGGCCTTTATGGTAGTCGGCGATCATGGCGGTGTGACCGGCGTGAGGGGCATCGATGAGCGTTGGAATTCCGCCGGCTTTTCCATAATCGCGCAGCACCATGGTCCGCAGATCGAGCCGGGCCTGGTTGGGCGTCGCCAGGGTGGGTCTCAGCTCGTCATGAATTTTGATCTCTTCGTCGACGAATTTGAGGTTCTTCGCGTAAAGCTCTGTGCCCTGCTCAAACATCGCCATCGCCATCGACATCGGCCAGAACGCCGGGACGCTCAGCAGCGATGGGTTTGCCGGCTTGACCGATGACTTATCCAACATGCTCTCATCCTTTCGACGGATGCCGTTTACTGCAGATCATTTCGAACTGCGTCGAGACACCCTTGGTCATATATTGTGGTCTTCGATCAAAGCCGCTTCTGAGCAATATTGCTCACTTGGACGCGGGGTCGTGGTGGCATCTCGTATTGTTGATCGATGGATGGAGCGCTCAAGATGACAGCGACATCGCCGACCGGATTTGGATCAGGGTTGGCCACTCTTGGCGAACCGCTTAGCGATGATGCGGACCTCGCCTTCGATTCACCCGACACGCACGCTCAAGCCGGTGAGGCGTCCCACCTCATCCTCGAATGCCGTGCGGCAGTAGTTCCAGTCGACGACAAGCGGCGCGGCCACGAGCGGCAGGATCATCGCGATGGCCAATCCGAGCAGCGTCGTCTGCACGGCGTCTCCAGCGGTCCCTAACGGCTGTGCGAATCCCGCATTGTGGAAGCTAAAGGAGGCCCACGCCGATTGCACGCTTCAAGCAGCGCGTGTGACCTGCGTTCCGGGCAAATCTATGTCGCCCGCACCGCTGCTGCCGGTGCCGATTTTGGAAACGCCAATCTTGTTGGACTTGCTTCGATCGCCGGGTTGTCTTAACCCGATGCAGGCTATGGCCCTAGCTTCCAGCCGGGTGCTTGGCACGAATAGGGGGATCATCATGGCTCGATTTGTGCGGCTTCGGTTCGCTGCGATCCCGATAATTGCAGCGGCCGTGATCGCGTCGACGACCGCCTCCGGGTGGGCGTTCAGTCAGCAAATGCTTGGGCCCGGAGACAACGGCAACTATAACTTTAACTATTCAGATCCGGCCCATCAGGCCGCCACCAGCCAGAGCACGCCTCCGTCTGATCCGAATAGTCAGGGGTTCCACTTCAGTGTTGAAGGAGGCCAGACGGGGCCGTTCAACGGTTTTCAGAGCGGCAGCCACTCTTTTAATAACAGCGGCGATCCGACATCGTCGTACTTCCACCCGCCGAACGCCGGGAACTGAATTTTCAGGTCAGCGATCGCAATTGGCGAACAAGCGCTCGTCATCAGCGACGTTACTCGCCGATGATAGAGAGGAGAACTGAAAAATCTGCATGGTCGCAATGGGCACCAGGGCTGAGAGCATTCAGCTGCCCACCTGGATCGTCTCTGCCGCGCAGTTGGCCGTTTTCGTTTCCGTTATCGGGCGTGGGAGCCGTGGTTCTTGAGCATGCCGATGGTAGGAAGGTTGGCGCGGCGCTTTCGGAAGTACTTCTGCCGCGCCTCCGCCGTGCTGGCGCGGCCGCTATCGACCCGAACGCCACATTCTCGGCTCAACAACCACACACGTCTCCTTTAGCCGATGCAAGCTTGGGCGCGCTAGCTTTTGCTCTATTGACGCCTCAAGCCGTCAACGCCAAAGTCATCGCCGTAGGGCTGATCATGGAGAACTGGTCATGAAAGTGGTCCGTATCGCGCAAGCCATGTTTGCTACAGCCTTCTTGGGTGGCTGCCTCACGCTTCCATTTCAAGCGGACGCTGCCATGAAGCATGGTGCACCGGTCAATTCCGCTCAATCGGCAGCGGCGCGAGGAAAATATCTCGTCACTTTCGGAAGCTGCACGGATTGCCACACGCCGGGCAGTTTCTTTGGCAAGCCGGACATGACCAGATTTCTGGGTGGATCGGATGTGGGCTTCGCAATTCCGGGGATGGGAGTTTTCGTCGGACCGAACCTGACGCCGGACAAGCAGACCGGACTGGGCAACTGGACTGACAACCAAGTCGTCACTGCATTGACGACGGGACAAACGCCAGATGGACGCATCCTGGCGCCGGCCATGCCCTGGCATGCTTATGCAAGTCTGACGAAGTCCGACGCGCTGGCGATTGTTGCTTATCTCAAGAGCTTGCCGCCTGTGTCGCATAAGGTCGGCGGACCTTATGGTCCGAGCCAGAACCCGGCAGAATTCGTCATGGTTGTTATCCCGCCTGCCGTTTACGGCGGCCTACCGAAACCCGGAGGACCGGCGGTTTCCGTCCCATCCTCAACGGGGGCACCTCAGTCTGCGCCGCCAGGCAAATGAGCGGGCCGCAACTAAAACCGTCGACATAAAGTTAGTTTGACGTTGTCAGTACCCAATGACGGTAGCTGCGGCGCCAGTCGCGGCAGCTTTCGGAGCCAAAAGCCGATTAGAGAAGCGGACATCTACAACCGCGCTGCCGCAGCCAAACTTATAGGTATTCGGGCTAGCCTAAATCGACGATCTTGCCGGGATTCATGATGTCGAGTGGATCGAGGGCGCGCTTGATGGCGCGCACGCTGGCCAGTGCCGATGCAGCGAGCTCGCCGATAACTAATCCGAGGAGGGTCGTCCGCACGGCGTCTCCGCGCGATCCTAATGATCTTTTCGGAAAGACCCGGCGCCAAGTGCCATACGCCGACATATTGCAGAGAGCCTGCTTTCGTCTCACTCGATAACTTCGTCCGCTGTTACACGCAGGCTTTGAGGCACGTTGAGGCCGAGGGCCCTTGCAGTCTTGAGATTGACGACCAGATCGTATTCCGTCGGTTGCATGACCGGAAGATCGGCTGGCTTTTCACCGCTCAAAATTCTTCCGGCGTAAACGCCCATCTCCCGATACACAGTGGCGAGATCGGAACCATAGCTGATCAAACCGCCGGATTCGCAGAATCCACGATCAAAATAGATCGCCGGGACCTTGTAACTAGCGGCAGCCCTGACGAGCTTCGCTCTTTGAGTGTCGAAGAAGGGATCAGGCGAGACAACGATTCCCTCGCTGCGCAGGTTGTCTATACTCGCAAATGCTGCGTCAATTTCGCCTTCATTCGCCGCATTCACAATCGAGAGCTGTACGTTTCTTGAACGAGCGCCTTCCTGAGCGCCCTGGATTGACGGCGCCGCTGTCGGACTGTTGGGATTCACCAACAGTGCGATCCGTTTTGCTGCAGGAACCAATTGGCCGAGCAAATCCACCAGCTTCGGCGTTACCTGTGTGAAGAGAATGTTAAATCCAGTGGCGTTGCCGCCCGGCCGCGACAGGCTGGCAACTAGGCCGGCTTCTACCGCATCGTTGCCGACCTCAAATACGATCGGAATTGTCGAGGTTGCGGTTTTGGCGGCGTGCGCTGGCGGAGGCCCGAACGCAGCGATCAAATCGACGTTGCGCGCCACGAGGTCGGCTGCCAGGGCCGGCAATCGATCATAATGTCCTTCCGCCCAGCGGAATTCGAGCGAGACATTCTTTCCCTCGACATAGCCCTTCTCTTGTAGTCCTTGCAGAAATTCCTTGGCTCCCGGAGCGTAATCGGGAGTAGCAAAGTGAAGATAACCGATGACAGACATCGCCTTCTGTTGCGCGCCCGCAGTGAACGGCCACGCTGCGGCGGCCCCACTGATAATGAAATCCCGACGCCTCATACGTTTGTTCCCAAGTCCGGGCGTTATTGGCCAATGATATCCGCTTTGCACCGGAATGCAGATGTTATGCCGTACGATTTTATGAGCATGAGCTCTAGAGCGCGACGATCTTGCCGGGATTCATGATTTCGAGTGGATCGAGGGCGCGCTTGATGGCGCGCATGCTGGCCAGCGCCGGTGCGCCGAGCTCGGCTTCGAGATATTGCATCTTGCCCTGGCCGACGCCATGCTCGCCGGTGCAAGTTCCGTCCATCGCCAGCGCGCGCTCGACCAGGCGTTCGAGAAAATCGTGCACGCGCGCAATCTCCGCCGCATCGTTGAGGTCGACCAGGATACCGACGTGGAAATTGCCGTCGCCGACATGGCCGACGATCGGACCGAGCAGATTACTCGCGGCGATGTCACGTTGGGTTTCAGTCACGCATTCGGCAAGCCGCGAGATCGGAACGCAGACGTCGCTCGCCAGCGCGCGGGAGCCAGGACGCAATGCGCATTGCGCCCAATAAGCGTCATGCCGCGCCTGCCAGAGTCGGGTGCGGTCCTCGGCGCGGGTGGCCCAGTCGAACGGGCCACCACCGAGTTCCTGCGCGATTTCACCGAACCGTTGCGATTGCTCGGCGACGCTTGCTTCGGAGCCATGAAATTCGAGCAACAACAGCGGCGTCTCCGGCAATGTCAGCTTCGAATAGGCGTTGGACGCGCGCACCTGCAACTCATCGAGCAGTTCGATCCGCGCCACCGGAATACCGGACTGAATTGTCATGATCGTCGCGTTGCACGCCGC
Source organism: uncultured Alphaproteobacteria bacterium (assembly GCA_963813825.1). GTDB lineage: Bacteria > Pseudomonadota > Alphaproteobacteria > Rhizobiales > Xanthobacteraceae > BOG-931. The sequence continues at coordinate 9,782 of CAWFBB010000008.1, read as the reverse complement.
CTCGACGGACGGAAACGGGCAGACTCCGGCGGAGATCGCCTCGGGGATGCCGGACAGCTTGAGCGTGAGCTCGGTGACGATGCCGAGCGTGCCTTCCGATCCGACCATCAGCCGGGTGAGGTCGTAACCCGCCGACGACTTTTTGGCGCGATGCGCCGTGGTCATCACCTCGCCATTGGCCAGCACAACTTTGAGCGCCAGGACATTGTCCTTCATGGTGCCGTAGCGCACCGCGTTTGTGCCCGATGCACGGGTCATCGCCATGCCGCCGAGTGAAGCGTCCGCGCCGGGATCGATCGGAAAAAAGACGCCCTGATCGCGCAAATGCTCGTTGAGCTGCTTTCGCGTCACGCCGGGCTCGATGACGCAATCGAGATCCTCGGAATGGACGGCGAGCACACGGTTCATATCGCGGAAATCGAGGCATATGCCGCCGCGCGGCGCGTTGATCTGGCCTTCGAGCGAGGTGCCGGCGCCAAAACCGATCACGGGCACCCGATGCGCCGCGCACAGCCGGACTATCTCCTGCACCTCCTCGGTGGCCTGCGGAAAGACCACCGCGTCCGGCGGCTGATTGGCGATCCAGGTGGTGGTGTGGCCGTGCTGTTCGCGCACCGCCCGCGACGTCACGAGGCGGTTGCCGTAGCGCGTGGCGAGCGCGGCGATGACGGTCTCGGCCGAATTCCGCTCGTGCTGGCTACGCTGTTTGGTTTCAACCAATGCCATCGAGGATACTCGTCCTATTCCTCAGGTTTGAAGCCTGACGCCGTGACGGCCGGCCCCCACAATTCGGAATCGTCCTGCACGATGTGGGAGAATGCCTCCGCCGATGTTCCGGTCGGCTGCAATCCGAACGCTTGCGCCCGGTCCTTGAACTCCGGCGAGCGCACCGCGTCAACGATGACCTTATTATAGCGTTCGATGACGTCGGCCGGCGTCTTTGCCGGCGCGAAAATTCCGTACCAGCCGGCGGCGACAAGGTTATAGCCGGCTTCGCGCAAGGTCGGCACGTCGGGCAGGAACGGCGAGCGCATTTTGCCCGATGTCGCCACAATACGGATGCGTCCGTCCTTATACATCTGGACCAGATCGCTCGTGGTTGTGATCTCGATCGGAATATGGCCGGCGATGAGGTCGGCAAGCCCGGCCGCGGAGCCGCGGTAGGGCACCGCGCGCAAATCGATCCCGGCCGTTCGGGCCAGCATGACGCCGAGGAAATGCGGCAGCGTGCCGGCGCCGGGAATGGCGAAGTTCGCCTCGGTCGGATTGGCCTTCGCCCACGCCACAAGGTCCTTAAGAGTCTTGGCGTCAGTCTGCGGCCCGGCGGCAATGCCGAAATCGAAGGTGCCGATCTCCGAGATCGGGGCGAAATCCTTGATCGGATCGTAATCGAGTTTGGCGTAGACATGCTGATAGACCGACATCGGCGCGATCGGCGTCACCAACAGCGTATTGCCGTCGGGGTCCGATTCTTTCACCGCTCTGACACCGATGCGGCCATCCGCGCCGGTCCGGTTTTCGACGATAACCGGGCGGCCGAGCGCGTCACTCATTTTGGCGGCAATCAATCGTGAGACCACGTCACCGGAGCCGCCCGCCGCGAAGGGAAAGATGATGCGGATCGGCGGCGCGCCGATCTGCGCCTGCAATGGGCCGGCAAACAGCGAAGCCGCCATCACCGCAAACCCGAGCCATAACGGCCGCCAGCCTTGCATGGCGCTTCTCCCTATCAAGTCTTGTCGCGAAGATATCCGCTCCATAGCTCGGCGGGAATGTCGGCCTCGTCCCAGACGCCGATCAAAATGCCGCGGCGCTCTGCCTTGCCACGCCCATTATTGATCTGCTGCTCCGAACGCGTGGTGCGTTGGGAGACGCGCAGTCCCCATTGCGCCAGCGCCGCCGACAAGCGCCGGCATTCTTCGGCGTGATTGGGATCGGTGCCGAGGTCTTGCAACTCGCTGGGATCATTGGTGCGATCAAACAACATCGGCGGAAAGCCGATGCCATGGATGAGCTTCCAGCGTTTGTCGGCGATCATGAACAGCCGCGCGTCGCGCGGCGCGACGCCAAGCTTCGCCGAGGCCGGCATCATCCCATAATCGTATTCGCTGACAGCGAATGGCCGCCAGGCAGCGGGCTGCTCGCCGCGCAGCAACGGAAGCAGCGAGCGGCCTTCGAGCCGATGCGATTGCAACGCCGGATCGGCGCCGGCGAATTCGAGGAAGGTCGGAGCCAGATCGATAGCCTCGACCAGTTCGTCGCATACGCTGCCACGTGCCTTGGCCGCGGCGGGCGACGGATCGTAAATGATCAGCGGCACCTTCACGGATGCGTCGTGGAAGAAGTCCTTGTCGCCGAGCCAGTGGTCGCCGAGATAATCGCCATGATCCGCCGTGAACACGATCATGGTGTTGTCGAATAATCCCTGCTCCGCCATGAAACGGAACAGCACGCCCATCTGGTCGTCGATCTGCTTGATCAGGCCCATATAGACCGGGATCACTTCGGCACGAACTTCGTCGCGCGAAAACGTCTTGCTGACCTCGTGCTCCATGAAGGCGCGATAGACCGGATGCGGATCGCGCCGTTCGGCTTGCGACCGCACCGCCGGGATCACGTCGCCGGGTCCGTACATATCGTTGTAGGGCGCCGGCGCCATATAGGGCCAATGCGGCTTGATGTATGACAAATGCAGGCACCACGGCGTGTCGCCGGCCTCGCGCATGAAATCCATGCCGCGCCGCGTCAAATAGGGCGTCTCGGAATCTTCCTCGCGCACGCGCGCGGGCTTGCGCGCATGGCGCATCGCCCAGCCGGACGCCAGCGAATTGCCCTCGCCTTCAGCCGCATTGGCCCAATCGTGCCACGGGTTTTCGCCGGCGTAGCCTTTGTCGTTGAGATATTCGTTATAGCGCGGCCGCCGCGGCGAATAGCGCATGCCGTCCGGGCCCATGCCGTGCAGGCCGTCGTCGCGCTCGTAGGGTTCGAAGCCGCATTCGGCGACGCGCACGCCGATGATCGATTGCGGATCGATGCCCAACCGCTGCATGCCTTCGATGTCGGCTTCCATATGGGTCTTGCCGGCCAGCGCCGTGCGCATGCCGAGCGGGCGCAGATAATCGCCCATCGTCATTTCGCCGACCTTGAGTGGAAAGCCGTTCCACGCCGCGCCGTGCGAATGAACGTAGCGGCCGGTATAAGTGCTCATGCGCGAGGCGCCGCAGATCGGCGACTGCACATAGGTCCGCGTGAAGCGCACGCCGCGCGCCGCGAGCGCGTCGATATTCGGTGTTTCAAGCCGCGGATGGCCGTAGCAGGACAAATAGTCCCACCGCAGCTGGTCGCACATAATAAAGAGTATGTTCTTGGGCTTTTCCGACACGCGCGTCATCCCGGCGCTTGACCTTAGTGGCCTTGAGCACCGAGGTTAGCACAGCAAAAGCTACCTGCTAAATTGAACCCCGCCAGAGCGCGAAAGCTGGATAGCGAATGTCAAATCTGCTGCATTAGAACGATCATGGCCGACCGCTCGGAATCCCCGATTCCCGTACCCTTCGTCTCGTCCGTGATGCGAGTCGAGCCGGCCTGGATCGACTACAACGGCCATCTCAACATGGCCTATTATAATGTCCTGTTCGACCGCGCCGTCGACGAAGTCTACGAATTACTCGGAATGGGGCTCGATTATCTGAAAGACCGCCGGCACTCGACCTTTACTGCCGAAGTCCATGTGCGCTACCTGCGCGAGCTGAAAGAAGGTGACCCGGTTCGGGTGTCGTTCCAGTTGCTGGATTACGACTCCAAGCGGCTGCACTATTTCGAGGAGTTGCATCACGCCGAGCTTGGCTGGCTGTCGGCGACTTCGGAAAACATGGCGCTGAACGTCAATATGGACGCCAAGAAAACGGCCGCCTTCCCCGCTGACGTGATGGAGCACCTTGCACGCATGAAGGCTGCCCATGCTAGTTTGCCGGTCCCGCAAGGCGCCGGCCGGCGCATCGCCATGCCAAAATCCAACGTGTCGGCAAACAGGTAACGAGAAGACTGATGGTCACGATCCGCGAACACAAAATTCCCAGCGCCGACAGCAAGCCGTATATCGCGGTGGAAGGACCCGACCGCGCCCTGTGGTTCTGCGAGAGCGGCGCATCGAAGATCGGCCGGTTCGATCCCCACAGCGCCTCGTTCACGGAGTTTGCGTTGCCGGCCAAGACCGCGACCCCGATCGGCATTGTCGCCGGCGCCGACGGCAATCTGTGGTTCTCGGAGAAAGCGATCAACCGGATCGGCCGCATCACGCCGCAAGGCGATCTCACGGAATTCCAGATTCCATCGCCTTATGCCGGACCCGACGGCATCGTGCTCGGGCCCGATGGCAACGTCTGGTTCTCGGAAACCGAGATCAGCAAGATCGGCCGCATCACACCGCAGGGCGAGATCACCGAGTTCGGCGACGGCATTTCGTTTGGCGCCAAGCCGCTGTCGCTCGTGGTGCGCGACGGCGCGCTGTGGTTCAGCGAGGCGGCCGGCAACCGCGTCGGCCGCATCACCATGGACGGCGAGGTGACGGAATTTCCGATCCCGAGCACGGACAGCCAGCCGCGCGCCATGGTCACGCATCCGGACGGCAGCATCTGGTTCGTCGAGACCTCGACCAACGCGCTCGGCCGCGTCGACCGCGACGGCAAAATCACCGAGCATCCGGTGCCGACGCCGGAAGCGTCGCTGCGCGGCGTGACCGTCGGCCCGGACCGCAACCTCTGGTACACGGCCAACGCCGCCAACAAGATCGGCTGCATGGCGCCCGACGGCAAAGTCGTCGGCGAATACGATATCCCGACGCCGAACAGCGGTGCGCGCTGTATCGCCGCGTTGTCCGACGGCCGGCTGTTCTTTACGCAATACGACGCGGGCATGATCGGCGAAGTCGTGCTGGGTTGATTCAATGACCCGCTCGTCCCCGCGAAAGCGGGGACCCAGCGCAACAAAAACTACAATTCCCGCCGTCGCGGGAATGAGCGGGAGGGGAAGACGCCGTGAGGATACTGACGCTGTTGCTCGCCTTAGCGGCGTGGGCTTCCGCCGCACAGGCGCAGAGCTATCCGTCACGTCCTATCAAGATGATTGTGTCGATTGCGGCCGGCAGCGTGACCGATGTGATCATGCGCACGGCGGCGGCGCAATTGCAGGAGCGTCTCGGCCAGCCGATCATTATCGAAAACCAGGGCGGCGCGTCCGGCATCGTCGGCGGCCAGATGTGTGCGCAGGCCACGCCCGACGGCTACACGCTGTGCGTCATCTACCACTCGACGATGTCGTACAATCCGCTGCTGTTCAACAACCTGCCCTACAATGCCGAAACCGATTTTGTTCCGGTGACGCGGCTGTTCTGGCTCACCGAAGGCATGTTCGTGCCGGCAAGCCTGAAAGTGAATTCCGTCGCCGAGCTCAAAGCGATGGCGCAAGCCAAGCCGAACGGATTGAATTACGGCACGCTGGGCGAAGGCTCGTTCCCGGATCTGTTCCTGCGCTGGCTGAACAATCAGTGGAACACGCAGATCGTCGGCATCCCCTACAAGGGCGGCGGCCCGGCAGCGCAGGCGCTTGCCTCTGGCGAAATCCAGATGACGCGCTTTGGCGTCGGAAATTTCATGGGCCTGATCCAGGCCGGAACGGTCACGGCGCTGGCGGTGACGTCGGCGCAGCGTTCGCCCCTGCTGCCCGACGTGCCGACGTTCGCCGAGGTCGGCTGGGGCGGCTATCCGGGCCAGGGCTGGTGGGGGCTGGCGGTGCCGAAGAACACGCCGCAACCGATCGTCGACAAACTCAATGCCGCCTTCGTCAAACTGTTCACCGAGCCGCAGTTCATGGCATTCCTCGACAAGAACGCCGTGGTCTCGGCAACCACGACGCCGGAAGGCTTTGCGCAGTTTCTTAAAGAGGACCGCAAGGCGGCGGCAACGCTGATCAAGATCGCCAATGCCAAACAGGCAACCTACGATCCGGCGAACGCGAAATAACCTCGATATTCAGGAGAGAAAACGCCGATGAATAAAATCACGCTCGCGCTGATCGCCGGACTCGCCACATGGTCGTCCACGGCTTTCGCCGACGATTATCCGAACCGGCCGATCAAGATGATCGTGCCGATCTCGGTCGGCTCGATCACCGACGTCGCCGCACGCCTCGCGGCGCAGGAGTTGCAAGCAAAATTGGGCCAGCCCGTCGTCGTCATCAACAAGCCGGGCGCCGCCATGGTGCTCGGCGGCAGCGAATGCGCGAAGTCGGATCCTGACGGCTATACCGTGTGCGTCGTCAGTCCCGACACCATGTCGTTCAATCCGTTGACGGTGCCGAACCTGCCCTACGACCCGAACACCTTCATCCCGATCATCGACATGTATCATGTCGTCGAAGGGCTGATGACGCCGGCCGACACCCACATCAACACCATCGAGGAACTGCATGCCAAAGCGGCGGCCGAGCCCGGCAAGCTGAACTGGGGCACGCTTGGCGAACGCACCACGACCGATGCATTCCGGCAGTGGCTCGGCGAACACTGGAATACGAACTTCGTCGCTATTCCCTTCAAGGGCGGCAGCGAGATCACGGCGGCGCTGCTGGGCAACACCATCGACGGGGCGAAGATCGGCCTCGGCAACATGGTCAGCCAGTTGAACGACGGCAAGATCAAGCTGCTGGCGCTGAGCGGTTCGCGCCGCTGGCAGCAATTCCCCAATGCACCGACTTTCGCCGAGGCCGGGTTCAGCGCCTATCCGGCGGGTCCGATCTATTGGGGCATGGTGGTTCCGGCGGGCACGCCGGCGCCGATCGTCACGCGCCTGCACGACGAACTGCTGACGATTTTCCAGAGTCAGAAATTCAAGGATTTCGCCAACCAGAATTTCCTCGAGGCGACCGCCGGCTCCACAGCCGATTTCGTCGCGTTGCTGAAGAAAGACCGCGAAAGCGCCAAGGTGCTGGTCGATAAGTACATGAAGTGACGGGCGCGCAGCGTCATCTCAGGACGCGGTGAGAAATTCCGCTCATTCCCGCGAAAGCGGGAATCCCGCTGGGTCCCCGCTTTCGCGGGGACGAGCGGAGTGCCGGGCGTCACACAGCCTCGTAAAAACCCCCTTCAGATGCCATCTTGGGGGCATGAGAATCAGTGGCATCGGGCGCAGGCTGACGAGCCTTGGCTGACCCGTTGAAGCGCGACATCGATCCGTCGAACCCGCCGGCGCCCGGCGCCGGGCGGGATTGCCGCGCGCGCGCAGTGCCGCCGCGCGCCGCGCCTTACCTCGCCGGCCTCAATCCGGAACAGCGGCTCGCGGTCGAGACGCTGGACGGCCCGGTGCTGGTGCTGGCCGGCGCCGGCACCGGCAAGACCCGCGTGCTCACCGTGCGCATCGCCCACATTCTCGCCACCGGCCGCGCCCGGCCCGGCGAGATTTTGGCTGTCACCTTCACCAACAAGGCGGCGCGCGAGATGAAACACCGCGTCGGCGAGATCGTCGGCGGCGTGGTCGAAGGCATGCCGTGGCTCGGCACCTTCCACTCGATCGGCGTGAAGATTTTGCGCCGGCATGCCGAGATGGTCGGGCTGAAATCCGATTTCACCATTCTCGACGTCGACGACCAAATCCGTCTCTTGAAGCAACTGCTCGAAGCCGAGAACATCGACGAGAAGCGCTGGCCGGGGCGCGTGCTGGCGATGCTGATCGACGGCTGGAAGAATCGCGGACTGACGCCCGAGCAGGTGCCGCCCGGCGAGGCCGCCGTGTTCGCCAACGGCAAGGGGCTGAAGCTCTACAAGGCGTTTCAGGAGCGGCTGAAAATTCTCAACGCCGCCGACTTCGGCGATCTGCTGCTGGAATGCATCCGGCTGTTTCGCGAGCAGCCCGACGTGCTGCGGCAATATCAGGGGCGATTCAAATTCATCCTGGTCGACGAATATCAGGACACCAACGTGGCGCAGTATCTCTGGCTGCGGCTGTTGGCGCAGCGGACGAGTCGCCCTCGCGCGGCATCACGGGGCGCGACGCGAAGCGAGCGGGGTGGGGGTGATCCCGATCAAGCCGGACTGCTGCCCACCCGGCCCGCGGTCGCGGGCCGACCTCCCGCCTCCGAGGGGCGGTGACTCCGCCCCCGCCAAGAACATCTGCTGCGTCGGCGACGACGACCAGTCGATCTACGGCTGGCGCGGCGCCGAGGTCGACAACATCCTGCGCTTCGACCACGATTTTCCCGGCGCCGTAGTGATCCGGCTCGAGCGCAATTACCGCTCCACCGGCCACATCCTCGCCGCCGCCTCGCACATCATCGCCCACAACGAAGGCCGGCTCGGCAAGACGCTGCGCACCGACGACGAGCTTGGCGAGAAGGTCACCGTCACCGGCTCGTGGATCCGAGGAGGAAGCCCGCACCATCGGCGAGGAGATCGAGCAGTTGCAGCGCGGCGGCCAATCCGGCGAACCGCACGCGCTCAACGAGATCGCCATCCTGGTGCGCGCCTCGTTCCAGATGCGCGAATTCGAAGACCGCTTCGTCACGCTCGGCCTGCCCTATCGCGTCATCGGCGGCCCGCGGTTCTACGAGCGCGCCGAAATCCGCGATGCGCTGGCCTATCTGCGCGTGGTCAATTCGCCGGCCGACGATCTCGCCTTCGAGCGCATCGTCAATGTGCCGAAACGCGGGCTCGGCGATGCAACGGTGCAGCTCCTGCACGACCATGCCAGGAAGCGCCGCATACCGCTGACCGAAGCAGCGCGCGCGATGGTCGAGACCGACGAGCTCAAGCCCAAGCCGCGCGGCTCGCTGCGCGGCGTGCTCGAACTCGTTCGACCGCTGGCGCAAGCAGCGCGACGCGCTGCCGCATAACGAGCTCGCCGAAATCATCCTCGACGAATCCGGCTACACCGAGATGTGGCAGAAGGACCGCTCCGCCGACGCCGCCGGCCGGCTGGAGAACCTGAAAGAGCTGGTGCGCTCCATGGAGGAGTTCGAGAACCTGCAAGGTTTTCTCGAACACATCTCGCTGGTGATGGACAAAGACAAGAGCGCCGACGCCGACGCGGTCAACATCATGACCCTGCACTCGGCCAAGGGCCTCGAATTCAACACCGTGTTCCTGCCCGGCTGGGAGGAAGGCCTGTTCCCGCACCAGCGCACGCTCGACGACCAGGGCCGCGCCGGCCTCGAAGAAGAGCGCCGCCTCGCCCATGTCGGGCTCACGCGCGCGCGCAAGCGGGCCAAGATCTATTTCGCCACCAACCGGCGCATGCACGGCATGTGGCAGACCAACATCCCGTCGCGCTTCCTCGACGAATTGCCGGAAGCCAACGTCGAGGTGACCGAGGCGCAAGGTGGTTTCGGCGGCTATGGCGGCTTCGGCGCCTCGCGCTTCGACGCCACCACGGCGTTCGGCTCGAGCTACAACACGCCCGGCTGGCAGCGCGCGCAGATCGAAAAAAGCCGGCGGCTTTGCCGAGAGCGGCACGCGTTACGGCCCGACGAAGAAAATCGCGACGGCCTCGACGACGGCACCTTCCCGTCGCCGTGGCGGGCGCGGACGAAGCCGGCGGCGCCGCCCGCCGGCTGCCGATGACCATCGAAGGCGAGCTGGTGGCAAAATCCACCGGCACAGTGTCAGAGTTTACGTGGGCGACCGCGTCTTCCACCAGAAATTCGGCAACGGCAACATCACCGCGATCGACGGCAACAAGCTGACGATCCAGTTTGATCGCGCGGGGGAGAAGCGGGTGGTGGATAGTTTTGTGGAG
>CAWFBB010000007.1:0-27834 GCA_963813825.1 uncultured Alphaproteobacteria bacterium | reverse complement strand
ACTCCGGCCTGGTGAAGCCTGAGACGATCATCAACGTGGAGGCCGGCGGAGGCCGCGCCACGTAACGGTCGCGGACCGCCATGTAGCCGCTCATGTGAACGCGATCGATGACGTATGCGTTGATCCGGACGATATCGGCGGACGACATACCGGCCTCGGCGAGACAGGCGCCGATAGCCTCAAAGCACAGAACCGCCTGGGCCTCCGCTTCATCCGGAATTTTGTCGTCCGCGGTTATGCCGAGTTGTCCGGAACACAGCAGCCATCGTGCGCCGGGCGGGACCTCCACGGCATGGCCGTAGTGGGTAAACGGCTCTCAAATCCGCTTGGGCACAAGATGGCGGAGAAAGCTCATCAGGCGGATTTGCCGGCAGTCATGGCGCGGCGCAGCGCCGTCGACGCTTGCCGGCACACTCACTGTAAAGCGGCGATAAGCGAAATTCTTCCGTTCGCGGGTAGGGTACTTCGATTGGTAGATTTGCCGTTACCCGGCCTGGCCTGTGTCCTATCACCACTATGCGGCTCGACAGATAGACCGACTCGTAGACGCTATGTGTGACAAAGATCACCGTCAATTTTTGCCGCGTAACAGTTGCAAGAGTTCATCGTTGAGTTTTGTCCGGGTGATTTCGTCAAGTGCGGCGAACGGTTTGTCCATCAGCAGAATTTTCGGCCAGGTGACCAGCGCGCGCGCAATCGATACGCGCATCTTCATGCCGCCGGACAGTTGCCGCGGATACGAATCGCAAACCCCGATAGCCCGACGAGCGCTAAAGCCTCTCGACGCGCCGCGCGCTTCCCGTTTATTCACACCGGCTAGCAAGAGCGGAAGGCAAACGTTGTCGGCCGCAGTCCGCCACGGCAATAGCGTTGGCTCCTGGGACAAAGCCGAGCGATGGCTCCGGCGCGCCTGCCGCGCTGTAGGGCGATTGCGGCCAGTCAATCACGCCCGACGATGGCGACGCCAGCCCGGCAATCACCTTAAGCAATGTCGATTTTCCGCAGCCCGACGGGCCGAGCAGACTGACGAACTCTCCGGGAGAATTGTCAGATCGGCGCCGGCGAGCGCCATCGTGCCGTTGCTAAAGGTTTTCGAAATGTCGTCGAGGCGAAGAAGCGGCCGTGATGTCGGGCCGGACGCCGCCGTCCGGATCGTGGCCGGCTCTGCCATGGCGATGATGGGAACGACTGTGGCCATGTTGCGGCTCAATGTGGCTGCGGCACGAAACTTCGCATCTTACCCGGATTGAGCAAGCCCATCGGATCGACTTCGTGCTTGAAACCCAATTGGTCGGCGTCGACGCGCTTGTAGCGGCTGCCGTCTTCCAGCGTCACGACGTGAGGATTGGCGATCATTACGCCTGCGGCCTCGAACGCCGCCATGACCTCGTAGAGCCGCTCGGCGAGCGATAACGAACGACCGGGATGCCGCTCGCCGTCATATAGCCGTTGACCCGGATGAACTCGAGATGCTGACGAACTTCGTCGCCGAATTTCTCGTCAATCTGTGCCGCTGCATCGGTAACCCGGTCATGCGGATACAGGCATTGCAGGTAGGTGACGCCGCGATCGTTCTTGAGCATCTGCAACGTGGTGTGGTTCCAGGTGTGCTCGTAGAGCGGCGTTTTGCCAAGGACGTCCTCGCTGGGCTCCTTGTAGGTGATCTCGCCGCCTGTCGCCGCGAGCAGTGTCTCGAAGCTTTCGAGCGACATCTCGCCGATCATGCCAAGCAGCAAGCTTTTGCCATCCGGACAGTAGGGACGGAACGCAGCGAAGTGTTGTGGCAGCGGCCATTGGATCGGCGACAAGAGTTTTTTCACGATGCCGTCGGCCATCGCGATGGTCTGCCCGAACCGCACCGCGCCGGCGAGATCGTCGAAGGCGACAATCACGTCGAACCAGGATTGCGCCGGAGCAAGCGGCATTTCGAGAATGGTGATGATTCCAGTGGTGCCGTAGGCACGGCTGATTTTCTGCGCCGCGTCGCCGCGCAACTCGATGACCCGCGGGGTGTGCTCAAGCGTCACGATCCGCGCCGCCACGATGTTGCCGGGCTCGCGCATGCCGCCGAATGTGACGCTGCCCACGCCGCCGCTGCCGCCGGCGACGAAGCCGCCGATTTGCGCGGATCGCTTGGTCGATGGATGCATGCGCAACTCGAAACCATTAGGCCGGGTCGCCGCGTCGATGTCGAAGAGCTTGGCGCCGGCCTGAACCCTGACGAGCCCCGGCTTTTGCCATTCGATACGGTTGAGGAGCGCCATGTCGAGCACGACGCCGCCTTCGAGGGGCACGCATTGTCCGTAATTACCGGTCGCGCCGCCGCGAACAGTCAAGGGAATGCCGTACTTCGCGCAGGCTGCGGCGACGCGAACGACCTCGGCGTCTTCCCGGGGCGTGACCACCACGTCGGCAAGCTTGTCCTTGAGCGACTCGTAGAGGATCGGGCTGTACCAGAAGTAATCGCGCGAGCGCCGCCGGCGGTCGATGAGATCGGTGGTGGTGTCTATTCCGGAAATGTCGGTGAGGAATTCGTCCAGCCGGTAGCGGCCGTTTTGCTCCGCGCTGGCCAAGGCGGCGACTTGAGACATGATGTTTAATCCCCGTTCACTCGGCCGCTACCGCGGCAACCGGCGTGCCGGTATTGCGTGGCGCGAAAGCTTCGGCCTCGCCGTGGTCTTCGAGAAGCTTCTTCAGCCGCCGCCGCATCATCATTCCAGGGCGGTCGGACGGCATGTGCGCTTCGATGCGCCGCGCCATATCGATCGGCGTATCAGGATCGGTCAATTCGATAATGTCCTTGTCCTCGCGCGTGATCTGATAGTCCCAGTCAATGAGTTCTTTGGCCGAGCAATCCGCTTCGGTATCGTTGCGATACAGCCACTGCACCACCTGAATGTGATCGTCGTCGATCGGCGTCGCCGAGTTGAAGATGATGTGGCGAAGGCCTGACGGATATTCGATATCGAGCTTACGGCAGAACGGCATATACCACTTATTGCGCATATGGCGCTTGGTCGTGGTCTCAGTAGACCCCGAGATACGATACTGAACCGGCGGATTGGAAATCGTGATGATCGTCTCGGCTTCGAAACCGTAATCGGTTTCCTGGATTTGGTATTTCTCAGGCAAAGGCTGACTGAGCTGGCCGAAAGTGCCTTTGTGCACGAAAGCAAAGTGTGCGTTGTCGAACGAGTTCTCCATCAGCCGCAGCGCCGAGGTATTCCAGACCTCGTAGAATTGCGGTATGCGCCGATAGGCTGGATCAGTCTCCTCGCTGGCGTCGAGGATCGGTGCCAGCGGTTCGTCGAGCGCTACCCAGGCGTAGCCATAGCGCGCCTCGCAGTAATAGGCAGGGGTCGCATAGCTGGCGAGCTCAGGCTGGACCGGGAGCTGCGGCACCTCGACCACCTTGCCGGTGTGGTCGTAAGTCCAGCCGTGATAGCCGCAAACCAGACGTCCATCCTTGCACCAGCCCTTGGACAGTTTGGCGGTGCGATGACAGCAGCGGTCCTTCAACGCTGCGGGTTTACCGTCGGCGCCGAGGAACAGCACGATCTCCTCGCCGAGCAGGCGAAACGGCCTTCGGACCGCTAGCGAGGTCTTCGAGCGGCATCACCGCGTACCAAAATCGGCGCAAAACCTTTTGTTTCGATGTCAGCATGTTATCCTCCGACTTGCCATCCGCCTTCTCAGTGTTCTCTTTCGACCGCACTATCGTGCCAGGACCCCAGCGCAAGTCTCGACACTCCGACCACGACCATGAACAGGGCCACGCCGGCAAGCGTGATCAGGAACAATGCCGCAAACATGCGCGGAATATCCAGCTGAAAGCCGGACTGAAGTATCTGATAAGCAAGGCCGGTATTGCGGCCGCCGGTACCGGCGACGAATTCCGCGACCACTGCGCCGATCAAAGCCAGGCCGCTGGATATTCTCAAGCCTGCAAAAAAATACGGCAACGCGCTCGGAATTCGTAGATACACAAGGCTCTGTAGCCGCGAGGCGCGATTGATTGCAAACAGGTCCTGATGTCCGGCATCGATGCTGCGCAGCCCGACAGTGGTATTCGAGATCACCGGAAAAATAGCGATGATCGTGGCGCAGATGATCAAAGCAGTCTGGGTGTTCTTCACCAGGATAATGATCAGCGGTGCGATGGCGACGATCGGCGTGACCTGAAGAATGACCGCATAGGGAAAGAAGCTGCGCTCCACGATGGGGCTTTGTACGAACATGAATGCGATCGCCGTGCCGATGACGATCGAAAGCGCTAGTGCAATAAACGTCACACGCAGCGTAATCCAAAGCGAGTGCAATAACGCCGGCGCGTTGAGGACGAATGTCTTGGCAATCAGACTTGGCGCCGGGACGAGATAGGACGGAACATGGAAGGCCCAGCAGCACGCCTCCCACCCGGCCAGAAACAGAACGCCGACAACAAGCGGCGGAAGAATATCAGCAATCCTTTTGCCGCTTGCCGAAAGGGTCATTGGGCTGGCCGTGCTGTCCGGTTGTCAGCTACTAACGCGAGGCTGCGAGTTGCAACCGCGTTGTCACCACATGACCTTGAGGTCCTTCACGAATTGCGTTGTGAAGGCTTTGGTCCAATCGGTGTCCTTCGGCAACAGGCCGTTATCGACCATTAGATCGTAGTCCGCTTTCCAGCGTGCTTCGGTCATGATGCCGATGCCCATCGTCTTGGCGTCGCCGCCGTCGACGATGTGCAGCTCGTTCATGCGTTTGATGCCGAACGCGATCTGGGCATCGGTCATGTTGGGATTATCAGCCTTGATCAGTTCGTTGGCGGCGGAGGGGTCGCCCTTGAGGTAATTCTTCCAGCCTTCGAGTGACGCTTTGACGAAACGGCGCGCGACATCGGGATGCTCGCTGACGAATTTCGTCGTGGTGACCATCGTGGTGCCATAGGGCGGATAGCCGTAGTCTGCGAACAGATAGAAGTTCACCGGGACGTTCTTCTGCAAAGCTTGGAACGGCTCCGACGACGGATACGATTGCTGCGCGATATTGTCATCAGCAAAGAATGGTTGCAGGTTGAATGTGTAAGCTTGCGTCTGATCGTCGGTGTAGCTAAATTTGTTCTTCAGCCATGGCCACCACGCTGTACGCCCTGACGTGGCGATGAGAATGGTCTTGCCCTTTAGGTCACCCAAATCTTTGACGTCGGCATGGGTCATCATGCCCTGGAGATCCTTCTGGAATGACGTGGCAATGGTGGTCACCGGCAGACCCTTCGAAACGCCGTTGAGGACCTGAAAATCATATCCCATGATCACGTCGGCTTCGCCGCCGAGCAGAAGCTGCATGCCGTTGACCTGCGGACCGCCCATCTTGATCGTGACATCTAGGTTTTCCTTGTCGTAGAGCCCGGTGGCTTTGGCCTGATAGAAGCCGCCGTGTTCCGCTTGCGCGTACCAGCTCGTGAGAAACGTAACTTTGTCGGCGGCATTCGCGGGTCCGGCCGCCAACAAGGCGGCCGTGGCGGCGGTCAGGCAAGCAATGCGGAATCGCAACATTGCGGATGAAAACATGGCGTGTCCTATCGGTGCTTTGTGACGGCCGCGCGCATTAACTGGCGCGGGCGTGCAGGTCCTCTTGACAGTAATGTGCGCGAATTGAATGATAATAAAAGCATCAAATTTCGTTCCGAGCGATGCCTTTAAGGCGCCACTGGCGAAGCTTTATGCAGGCCGATTAAGACGCAGGCAGGCACCACCAATGCTCCATTCGCGGCTTCTCAGGTATCTCGACGAGGTCTCCCGATTGGGATCGATCCGCAAGGCGGCGGGCCGGCTCAACGTTGCCTCGTCGGCGATCAACCGCCAAATTCTCGCGTTGGAAAATGAGCTCGGCGCGCCGATTTTCGAGCGCATGCCGCGGCGCATGCGATTGACTGCGACAGGTGAGGTTTTGATCTCCCACGTGCGCGACACTTTGAAGGGGCATCAGCGGGTCGAGGCGCAGATCGAGGCGCTGAAGGGTCTCGCCCGCGGTGAAGTCACCATAGCCACCATGAACGGGCTTGCCGCAGGTCCGTTGCCGCGTTTTTTAAGCAGCATCCTGAACCAGCATCCGCGCGTCCATCTGCGCGTGAGAGTGCTTCCGTTCGACCAGATGACCAACGCTGTTCTGACCGGCGAAGCCGATTTGGCGCTGACCTATAACCCGCCGAACAGCCCGGGCCTGCGCATCGTGGCGAGCCACGACCTTGCCATTGGTGCCGTGGTGTCGCCGAAGCATCCGCTCAATAAGCGCAATTCGCTGCGGCTGGCCGACTGCGCCGAATTTCCCTTGGCGGTCGCCGACGCTACGATGACAATTCGCCCGGCCGTCGATCTCGCCTTTACCCATGCTAACATCCCACTGCATCCGACCATTGAAACGAATTCGATCGAATTCATGAAACGGATTGCCCGAAGCGGCCAGGCGATCACATTCCTTAATGCGGTCGACGTCGCGGAAGACGTTGAAGCCGGCGATATCCGATATCTGCCGCTGGACGAACTCGCCAGCCATCCGATCGCGCTGAAATTACTGGTTCGCGCCCGCGGCGGCCTCGACACGTTCCCGAGCCTGGTGGTCGAGGAATTGCGCAAAGCGATGCCGAAGTTGGAGCCGATCGAATAGCGTGGCTTGGCACGACGCTTGCGTGGAATCCTAGCAATGGAGCCGAGCGTGCCGGGACGAGCGTTTTTCTGGGCTGAACTTCGCAGCAACGATTTCCGGGATCTGGATCCGGAGAAGACGATTGCGATTTTGCCGGTTGCTGCCACCGAGCAGCACGGCCCGCATTTGCCGGTCATGACCGACACCGCAATCGCTGACGGCATGATCGCGCTCTTGAAGGATAGCTTGCCGGCCGAACTCAGCGTGCTCGTGTTGCCGGTCCAGGCCGTCGGAAAATCAAACGAGCACCTGTTGTCACCGGGCACGTTAAGCCTTTCGGCCGAGACGCTTCAGCATGTATTGGTCGAGATCGGGGAGGGGGTGTATCGCGCCGGTTTGCGCAAGATTGTCTTGGCCAATTCGCACGGCGGCAACGCATCGGTGCTGACGACGGTCGCGCGCGAATTGCGGGTCCGCTTCGGCATGCTCGCCGTCGCGACGCATTGGCGCTGGTTCGGGCTTCCCGACAAAATGTACGATGCCGTGGAGGCGCGGCACGGCATCCACGCCGGCGACATCGAGACTTCGCTAATGCTGTCGTTTCGCCGCGATCTCGTGCACATGGACGAAGTTAAGAATTTTGTCTCGACGGCGATCGCCATGGAGAACGAATTCAAACATCTCGGTCCGACCGGGAGCCACGCGTTCGGCTGGATCGCGCAAGATCTGAACACAGATGGCGCGGTCGGCGACGCCGGCAAGGCCACCGCGGAGAAGGGCAGCAAAACCGCCGAACATCAGATCGAAGGCTTCATCGCGTTGTTGCGCGACATGACCGCTTTTTCCCTAAACCGTCTTTACATCCCCAATGCCGATCCGATTTGCTGACATTGCCTGGCCCAGCACGCGCCGGTTTTGGCTCGCCAATGCGCGCGTGCCCGCTTGCGTGATGATTGGCGCGGCAATGTTGCCAACACCAGCTGACGCCGAAGGCATCATCAACGCGGATTTGCTGATCGATGACGGCAAGCTTGCGCGCGTCGCGCGGCCTGAGAGCGCGCGTAATGACGGAATTGCCCGTGTCGATATCGGTGGCCGGCAAGTCTGGCCGACCATGATCGATATCCATACCCATCTCGACAAGGGCCATACCGTTGAGCGCAGTCCGAATGTCGACGGCACCTTTCTCAATGCGCGTCTGGCCGCAGCCGCCGATCGCCCGAACTGGACCGCAGTGGATTTGCGCCGGCGCATGGATTTCGGCTTGCGCTGCGCCTATGCGCATGGCGTTTCCGCCATTCGCAGCCATATCGATACCTATCACGAGTCCGCCGAACGAAGCTGGCAGGTCGTGCGTGAGATGCACGAGGAGTGGCAGGACAGGGTCGATCTTCAGGCCGTGGCTCTTTGTCCGATCGATTTGCTGACTGACGAGTTCGGCGATCGTGTCGCCGCCATCGTTGCAAAGTCGGGCGGTCTCCTCGGCGGCGTGACGCGGGCGTCAATCGGCAATCATGGTGCACCGCTCGACAATATTGATGTGCTGTTGGATCGCGTCTTTGCGCTGGCAACGCGTCACGACCTCGACATTGATCTGCATGTCGACGAGACCCACGATCCGTTGGCGGCGACGCTGCCCTACGTTGCCCGCGCGGCGATGCGGTATGGCTACAAGGGCCGCGTGGTGTGCGGGCACTGTTGCAGTTTGGCCAACCAGTCGGAAAGCGAAGTGGACCGCACGCTCGATCTTGTCGCGGAAGCCGAAATTGCGATCGTGACGCTGCCGACCGTCAATATGTACCTGCAAGACCGCAAAGAAAAACGGACGCCGCGGTGGCGCGGCGTTACGGTCGTCCACGAAATGCACAAGCGCGGGATTCCGGTGGCGGTGGCGGGCGACAATTGCCGCGACAGTTTCTATGCCTACGGCGATCACGATGTGCTCGATTCCTATCGCCAGGCGGTGCGCATCCTGCATCTCGATCATCCGCTGACCGGTACACCCGCGGTTGTAAGCGCCGTGCCGGCGTCGATCGGGAGATTTTCAGGCCACGGCCGGCTCGCCATTGATGCACCGGCCAGGCTCATCGTATTTAACGCGCGCACCATCAATGAGATCGTCAGTAGGCCGCAATCGGATCGGGTCATCATTGACCGCGGTGCGCGGCTTCGCGCAACGGCGCCCGACTATTCCGAGCTTTGGCAGGACGACGCAGCTCCATTGGAGCTCGCCAAGAATATTTGAGCTAGGCGCTCCTGGAGCAGAATTCCTCAACATGGGTCGAGGCGGCGGCGATGCGCATACTCTATATCTACTGCCATCCACTGCCGGAAAGTTTTCACGCCGCCATACGAGCGCGAGCCTTGGCTGCTTTGGCCGCGGCCGGACATCACGTCGATCTGCTCGATCTCTATGCGGAAAAATTCGACCCGGTGCTCTCGGAAGATGGCCGCCGCCATTATCACGATCTGTCGCGCAATCGCGTCGGGCTTGAGGATTACGTGGCACGGCTGATCGCGGCCGAGACACTCATTCTGCAATTTCCGACTTGGTGTTTCGGCTTGCCGGCGATGCTCAAGGGGTTCTTCGACCGCATGATCATGCCCGGCGTTGCATTCGATTTGAGCGATCCGGCGCACGTCAAACCGATGCTGCTGAACATCAAACGTATCGTGGGCATCGTCACCTATGGCCGCCCACGTTACATGGCACTATGGATGAACGATCCACCGCGTAAGATCGTCAAGCGCTATGTGCGCTGGTTCACCGGCGGCAAGGCACGCGTCGACTACTATCCGCTTTATCACTTGAATATTGCCACTGAGGCGCAGCGCAAAGCATTCATGGATAAGGTCGAGCGCGAGTTGCGGCGAATTTAGTGATTCTCGCTCGTGAAGGCGGTGAGCGTCGTCTTTTGTCGCTCGCTTTTGTCTAGAATATGCTAGTTTATCTAAAATATGAGACAGCGGCTGAACGGGAATGACGGAACTGGGCGAAATCGGGCGCCGCCTCAAGGCATATCGGATTAGTCGGGGCCAAACGGCAGATGAAATTGCTGAAAAGCTCGGTATTTCGCGGGCTGCGGTTTATCGCATCGAAAGCGGCGACGTCGTAAAAATCGGCATCCTGGAACGGCTGGCCTCGGAACTGCACACCTCGCTTGCGTCGCTACTTGGCGTCAGCATCGAATATTTGCCAACCGCCATCAGCTATTTCGAGCGAATGAAGCAAATCGAGGAAGAATCGGATCAGGTTGTTGCGCATTTTCCGCCTATTTCATATTTGCTGACGTCCGACACTTATCCGATCCATCTGAAAAAGATGCTGGTCGAGTCTCTTCCGTCACGCGTGAAAGAAAAGAATAAGGCGATTGGTGAGATCGACGCAGTCATTTCGATTCTCAACGAGCGCAAGACAGCGCGGGCGCTGCGCAAGCTAAGCGTAGTAAATTTCGTTACCATTCCCGAAATCGAACGCTGGCTGAAACTTGGTGTCGTCGGCCGCTTCGATTTGCCGAGTGATGAGATCGCGATCAGACGCGTTGCGGCGCGCGCCGAGGTCGAGCATTTGATAAATCTTGTTGTAGGCGAGCCGATGGGGATACAGATCGCACTTCTTGAAGAGACGCTGCCGAACATAACGTTTCAATTATTCCGCGGCAAAAGGCAGACGAGGCTCGGCTTGAGTCCGTTTCGGCTGGGTGGTGAATTGCCAAATATCCGGCTAGGTCTGGCGATGGTGACGTCCGATGCTCAAGCGGTAGAGCTTTACGAAAAGCTGGCGGATGATCTATGGCGATGCGCCCATAAAGGCAGCGATGCCGTCAAACTTTTGAAGGCCGCTCTTGATCGCTCAGGCATTAGGCAAGATAAGCGGGCGCTGAAGAATCGCGGCCGTTCAAACTCGCGGGCTCGGGTTGCGAGGCTCTAGCCGCGAGAAGATCGCGCCGCTCGGCCGCCGTGACGGGTCGACCACGCCACTGGGTCGGCCAGGAAATGCTCAATCGTCTCGCGGTCTTCGGCCGGCAGATGTTCACTCGCGGCCCCCTCCAAGACATCGGCCCAGGTTGCGAGCGCATGCAATTCGAGACGGGTTTCCTTCAGTCGTTCGATAGCGCCAGAAAAAGCGTTATTGTAGAAAATCGTCAGCGCGTGCTCGACGATAGCCCCGGCCGAACGCAGTCCACGAGCGAAAGCGAGCTTGCTTGCGCCATCAGTGGTCAAATCGTCCATCAAGAGAACGCGCAAGCCTTCAACCGAACCGCCCTCGACCTGCGCGTTGCGTCCGATGCCGAGCGGGCGTTTCCGGACATAGCGTAATTCCAATCCAGATTGTTCTGCGAGCAAAGCGGCGAAGGGGATACCCGCAGTTTCGGCGCCGGCAATCGCGTCGAAAGGTTGCGTCGGAAGGGCCGCCGCCAGATATGCCGTCGAAAGCTCCGTAATCGCACGACGTGCTTGCGGTTTACCGATCAGAAGGCGGCAATCGACATAGACCGGGCTGGCCCAGCCGGCAGCGAGGATAAAGGGTAGCTGACGGCTTATGCGGATCGCGCCGGCTTCACGAAGCAGCAGCGCAACGCGTTGTCCGATATCGTGTCGCGTCATCGTCAGGCTCATGGCCGTACTTCGCCAATGGACCACGCCAGGTTTTCTCCGCCGCGGAACACCACGACCTCGTCGCCGTCGACCGTGATCGACGGGATGGCGTGACCAGACTGCCGCTTGAGGACTACGGTTCCGGAATTCTGTTTCAAGCCGTAAAATCGGGCACCGTTCAAGGATGCAAACGTTTCAAAACGGTCCAACGCATTTTCCTCGTCGAAGACCTGGACGTACGTTTGCAACGCGACAGCGCCGACAAAGACGCCGGCGCACCCGCAGGCCGCTTCTTTTAATGTCTTCAGGTGCGGCGCTGTATCGGTTCCGATGAAGAAGCAACTTGCTCCGGAGGTCGCTGCCTTGCGTAGCGCCAGCCGATGACTCTCGCGCTTAGCGACCGGGAGGCAATAGAGATGCGGACGCAATCCACCTTGGAAGATCGATGTGCGATTGATGACGAGATGATGCGGCGTAATCGTACCCGCCACGCGTGGCGCGTGCGCACGGATGATGTCCGCGGTTTCGGCCGTCGTGACGTGCTCGACAACCACCTTCAACCCGGCATGCCGCTTGAGAAGGGGAAGCAAACTTTGCTGCATGAACACCGCTTCGCGGTCAAAAATATCGATGGCCGGATCGGTAGCTTCGCCATGAATAAGCAACGGCATTCCGATCTTTTCCATGCATTCGAAGACGCGGGAGATGCCGACGATGTCGGTAACGCCGTAGTGGGCATTGGTGGTTGCGCCGGCCGGATAGAGCTTGGCGGCAATCCAAATTCCCTCGCCATGGCCCCTTTCTATTTCGTCGGGAGAGGTCGCGTCGGTGAGATAACACGTCATCAGCGGCTGGAAATCGGAATTGTGCGGCCGGGCAGCTAGTATGCGGTCGCGATAAGCTGCGGCTGCCGCGACGGAGGTCACCGGCGGCACGAGATTGGGCATGATGATGCCGCGCGCGAACTGCGCTGCAGTGAACGGCAGCACCGCCTGTAGCATCGTTCCGTCGCGCAGATGAACGTGCCAATCGTCCGGCCGGCGGATGGTAATCGAAGTAACTGCCGAAGCCGGTTTGGTCCGTTCGAATAACTGATCGATGCTCATGCGGCGGCCTCCTTCAGCGCTTCCCGCATGATCGCGACGCCCGCCAAAAAGTCGGCCATTTCCATGGCCTCGTCTGGATTGTGAGATCCGTGTTCGTTGCGAACGAAGATCATGGCGGTAGGAATGCCCTCATTGGCGAAAACTGCGGCATCATGTCCGGCGCCGCTCGGGATTTCTTCGTCCGGGAGGCCAAGGTCGCGCGCGACGGCCTTCAGCCTGCTGACCCATTCAGGATCCATGATAGCGGGGGCCGATTCCAGTCTGCGGTCAAGCCTGAATTCAACGCCGCGATCGTCGCCGACCAGGCGGCATTCCGACAGAAAAAGGTCGTAGAACGCCTCGAGGGTCTCTTTGCTCTGGCTCCGCAATTCGAAGCTGAAACGCAGCATCCCGGGTATGCGGGCAATGGCATGCTCGCGGGGGTCTGTCGTCACGACCCCGGTCGTGATGACTAGGTCCCGCCCGCGTTCCAGAAGCGTGCGCCAGTGGCGATCGAGGTGCGAGATGAGTTCCGATGTTGCGAACATCGCGTCGTGACGAAGCCATCGCGGCACGGCGCCGGAGTGGCCCGCCGTACCAATGCATTCGATGACGCGATGACGGATATTGCCGCGAATCCCTGTGACGATTCCGATCGGCAGATTTCGCGCTACCAGGACCGGCCCCTGCTCGATGTGCAGTTCCAGCCACGCCGCGAACTTTTTCGGATCGGCCAGCGGTCGGCCGTCCTTGACCAGATCGACGTCCACGCCAACCTCGTGCATGCATTCGCCAAGCATACGATTGGAGTCGGCGGCCCTCACCGCGAGATCCACGGCCGACAGTCTGCCGAACAGGGCGCTTGATCCCATATAGGCCTTGCCGAACCGCGCGCTTTCTTCGCCGCGAAGGCCGTAAAGCTTCAAGGTGCGGCGCGGCCTGAATCTTTCTTGCTTGAAACCGTCAAGGACGATCAATCCGGCGACGACGCCGGCGGCGCCGTCGAAATTACCGCCCTGCGGCACAGAATCGAGATGGGAGCCGCATGCCAGGAACGGCAATTCCGGTTCGGAGCCTTTAAGGGTGACAACCAGGTTGGCGCCCGCGTCGCGCTCGGTTCGCAGGCCGAGCGCTTGTGCCTTAACGTCGATAATATCGAGCGCCGTGCTCTCCGCTCGGCCGTAGCTTGCGCGCGTTATGCCAACGCCATCGCCGGTCGCTGAACGCAGTGCGTCGAACAATTCGGTCGCCAGCTCACGAGCCCGCGAGTCGTTCCTGGACGATGCGGCTGTCTCGGTTTCCTGCCCAGCAGTCATGTCGGCGGATTGAGCCACGCGAGATCGGGTTCGTCGGCCTCCTCGATCACCACGCCTCCGGTCAAATCGGCGACACGGGCAATCTCGCGATGCACGCAGAAGGCCTCGATGCCGTCGATGATCGTCGTCATTGCCGCTGGCTGCACGAATGTCGCTGTGCCGACCTGCACGGCGCTCGCGCCCGCCAGAATATATTCGACCGCATCGTCCGCGCTCGATATGCCGCCGCATGCGATCACGGGGATGCGAACCGCCTTTGCGCATTGGAATACGTGCCGCAGGATGATCGGTTTGATGGCCGGTCCGGAAAGTCCACCCATGATGTTGCCGAGGCACGGTTTGAAAGTCTTCAGGTCGATTGCCATGGATAGAATCGTGTTTGCCACGACGACGGCATCCGCGCCGGCCGCTTCCGCCGCGCGCGCGACTTCGGGCATATCTCCGGTGTTGGGCGTGAGCTTCACCCAGAGCGGCAGGCTGGTGGCGCTGCGTAGCGCGCGAATGACCTTATTCGTGGCCTCGGGGTGCATGGCGAACGCCTTGCCATCCTCCTCGATGTTCGGGCACGAAATGTTCGCCTCGATCGCCGCGACACCGGGCAGCGTCAGCTCCGACGCCAAGCTAGCGAAGCCGTCGGCGGTTGGGGCTGAGATGCTAACGACTAACGGTGGGTCGTAGGCCGCGTAATAGGGCAGGGTCTCCTCGACGAAGTATGTGACCCCTTTCGATGGAATGCCGATCGCATTGATGAGGCCGCCGGGACGTTCAACGACGCGGGGCAGGGGGTTGCCGGTGCGCAGCTCGCGCGTGATCGTCTTGGTGACGAATGCGCCCAGGCGATTGAAATCCATGACCCGATCGAGGCCCTCCGCGAATGTGCCGGACGCGGGCATGACCGGATTGCGCAGTGTCAGGCCGCCAACTCGCACCGACAGATCAACAGTGATCGTGGCGCTCATGGCAACGCCTCCATGAGATCGAACACCGGCCCTTCCCAACAGACGCGGCGTTGCACGATCTCGCCTTCGACGTTGAAGTCTCGCACGCAACAAAAGCAGAGGCCCAGGCCGCATGCCATTTGCTGCTCCATCGCGATCTGACCGGGCAGACCGAATTCGCGCGCCAATCGTTGCTGCACCCGCATCAGCCGGCTGGAGCCGCATGTGAAGAATGCTTCACAACGGCCTTCCGCAATCAGGCCGCGGAGAATGCGTTCGACATTCGCCGGTCCGCTTGTCGATTCCGAATCCGTTACCGCGATCACTTCCGCGCCATGCCTGCGAAAAAGATCCACGGACACGACTAGCTCGGGACGCCGCGCGCTGAAAATGGCGGTAACGCCGACGCCGGCGTCGCGCGCGGCTTGCGCAAGCGGCGCGAGTGTCGCAAGGCCGGCGCCACGCCCGACGGCGACGATGTGGCGCTGATTCGGAGCAAGCGTGAAGCCGATACCGAGCGGGCCCATGATGTCGAGACTGTCGCCGGCTTTCAGAGTGTGCAGTCCGCGCGTGCCGGCGCCGGTAACCTTGTAGAGGAACTCTACCTCGCGCTTGGCAGCGTTGGTACCGTAAATACTCATCGGGCGCCGCAGGAACGGCTGCTCGCCGGCAGGTTGCGGGCAAAGCAGTTGAAAGAACTGGCCGGGCGCTCCCGAGGCCGCGGTATCGCTGCAACGGGCTACGAGGTGGCGGTACTCCGCATTGACCGAGTCATTGGCGATGACTTCGGCCAACTCCGCCACCACGCTCGCCTTCCAACCCATGGACGCACTATCAATCGCTCAAGATCAGGAAAGCGCTGCGCCGCGCCGCTCGGGTATCAATAGCCACAGCGCGATGATGTCGAGGACATATAGGGCCGCCAACAGCGCGATGGCGAACTCGAAGCTGTAAAGGCTTGCCACGGCACCGACTACCACAGGCCCGAAACCGCCGATTGCACGTCCGACATTGAACAGGACGTTTTGAGCAGTGGCGCGGGCCGAGGTCGGGAACAGTTCGCTGATCAGCGCGCCGTAACCGCCAAGCATGCCGTTGACGAAGAAGCCCATCACCGCACCGGCGACGAGGAGGTAAATCGGATCGGTGAGGCGTGAATACACCACCACCATGACCGCCGCTCCGAGCATATACATGAAGAACGCCGGACGCCGGCCGATCCGATCGGCGATATGGCCGAACATGAAAATGCCGACGGCCATGCCGGCGATCGTTACTGTCGTCCACACCGCCGATTGCGTCAGCGCGAAACCAAAGCGAGTGGACAGATAGCTGGGTAGCCAGATCATGACGCCGTAGTAGCCGAAGTTCTGCACCGAACAGAGAATGATCATACCGATGCTGAGCTTGGTGGTCTCGGTGTCCTTGACCAGGAGGTACAGAGCGGATTCTTTCGGGTGATCGTGCGACTTCTGCACGAAGACTTCCGGCTCGTGGAGCGAGCTTCTGATGAAATAAGCCGCCACCGCTGGGAAAATGCCCAGCATGAACATTCCGCGCCATCCGATGACCGGCAACAGGATTGGCGTGACGATGGCGGCCGCCAGCACACCAAGCTGCCAGCCGAGACCGACATAGGATGAGGCGCGGGCGCGCATGCTCGCCGGCCACGCCTCGGCGACCAGCGCCATGCCGATGCCGAACTCGCCGCCCAACCCGACGCCGGCGAGAGTCCGATAGAACAGCAGGTCGTAATAGCCTCGGGCAAAGCCGCATAGGCCGGTGAAGACGGCGAAGACGACGATCGTATAGGTCAGCACGCGGACCCGTCCGATGCGGTCGGACAGCATGCCGAATCCGATGCCCCCGATCACCGCGCCGATCAGTGTCGCAGTTACCAGCGAGGCGGCTTGTGCCGGGCTCAGCGAAAGATCGTGTGCGATGAGTTTGAGCATGAAGCCCAGGATCAGAAGATCGAAGCCGTCCATCGCATAGCCGAGCCCTGAACCGAGAAGGGCCTTGATGGCGTCGCGATCGACAGTGGTCGGGCCGGTTACATCGGCGAGGTCGGCGGTTGCGGCGTGTGGATTGATCACGGCTGGTGTCCCCTCATGGCAGGTCGTCCTCAGAGAGGACGTGCTATTCCAAAGAGACTTGCTGTCGCAGCTGCACCGGTAAGCAGTGCTTCCGCGCATCCCGGCTCGGCAAGCGCATGGCTAAAAATAGCCCAATATGGCAATGTTTCATAGCTTAATATCGAAATCAAGAAAAATCTAAATTATGAGATTTTGTCCCCAGGGCCGAACTTCTTGCGCCACGCTAGCGAGTTGGCGATGACGGACGCAGCCGTTCGGGCCGTGGTTGGAACCTGATTGAGATTGACGGACCATCAAAAAAGTTCGGCTGCGATTGCTTTGGAACTGACCACAAAGCCGAAACACTGATTCACGTTGTAGATCGTCGCCGACATGCAGAAATCCGGCGATGTTGTCGCCGTGCAGTCTTCGACCAGGAGACAGTCATAGCCGAGGAAATTGGCGCTCTGGAGCGTGCATAGCACGCACTGATCGGCATTGACGCCAGCGAATAGCAGCGTCGTCACGGTGAGGTTGCGCAGCACACTGTCGAGCACCGTGTCCTGGAAGCCGGACATCCGGAATTTCGGCACCTGGATATCCGCGAGATCGACTGCAAGTTCGTCGACGATTGCCGCCGCCCAGCTGCCGAATTCAAGCACTTTAGCGCCATTTGCCGGAAGGGGATCGCCGAGGCCTATGCCCTCGCCAGTAGGCTTATAGACGTGGAGCAGTGCCGGGCTGAGATTGAGCCGGTCTGGGCGGTTGCCCCAATTAAGCCAGATCACCGGGACGGCCGCCCGCCGCAGCAATGGAAGCAGATTTGCAAGCGGAGCGATCGGCCTGCGCGCCGGCGCAACATCGACACCGATATTCGCGAGCCAGCCGTCGGGATGACAAAAGTCATTCTGCATGTCGACCACGATGATCGCCGTCCGCGCGAGATCGAAGGTCACGGTGCGGTTCTCGGTCTTAACCGTGATGGGGCAGGCCTTTATCGGAACGCGCACGAGGTTGGCGTGGGGCGCGCTGACGTGCCACTGATTTCCCGGAGCCGAGCCGAGCGGCACCCCGGAAAAATTCAGCTTCCCATCCATTGCGCCGCTCCCAACGCCTTCAGGTCTTCCTCATCGAGGTCGACCGGCTGACCGCCCCGGATCAGTTCGGCAAAGCCCTCGTTCGGCGTCATGACAGTAAGGGTGTAAAGCTTGCCGGGGCCGGTATTCTCGATCGTGTGCTCACTGCCCGGCCTTAGCAGGAGCGCATCGCCGCGCTTGATCGGCATCGTCTTACCGTCGCAGCGCGCATTGCCCAAACCCTCGAGCACATAGAAAAACTCATGGGCATGGGCGTGCTCGTTCGGTGGCGTCGCGCCGCCTTTGGCGAAGATCTCGACCACGAAAATATTGTCAATATCGTCTTTTTCCCGATCGAAAAGCAGAACGAAATAGTTCGTATCCGCCGGACTGATACGGAAGGCTTTCGCGGTCGCCGCGTTTTCAAAGCTGAATTTCATCATGACTCTTCATCGTTTTTGGAATCCGAACCGAAAACGTTGGGACTTTGTCGTTCGTGGTTACTTACTAGGTCATGGCATATCGGCCACATCGACGTCTTCGGTTCACTGGATGGAGCACGGTCACTAAATGCCCGCGGCGATCTCCCGGATTGCCGCGCGCAACCACACCTGCAATGGGTCGGTATGGGTGCGGCGGTGCCAGAACATGTGAGGGGACACTTGGACGTCGGGCAGCGGCGGCGTCAGCATGCGCACGTTCGACATCGGCAGCAGGCCTTTCACGATACGGCTTGGGAGGGTTGCGATTAGATCGGTCGCTGCGACAACGAATGGAATTCCGGCCGAGTTCGGCAGCACTAGCGCAATGCGCCGGCGCAATCCGCGTGCGGACAAGATAGCGTCGACGACGCTCGTGCCGACGCCCTCCGGTGACACTTGCACATGTCCGGCATCGACAAGATGGGCGGCGGCCGCATAGTCTTCGATAGACATCGGTTCGCGAAGCGGATTGTCGCTACCGACCAGTGTCACCAGCCGGTCGTTCCACAGCGGTTCGGCGCGGAGCTCGGCGGTTTTGGTGCCGAGCGGTGCAAAGGCAATGTCGATCTCGCCGGCTGCAAGCTGATCGTGGAGATGGGAACAGTCGTTGGCGCGCACTTGCAGATCGACCCCAGGCGCCTGCTGCCGCAAGTACTGGACCAGCGATGGCAAAAGCCTGGTATGGTAGAGATCGATGGTGGCGATTTTGATCGTCGCCTTGGCAATCGACGGCTCGAACGCGGCAGGTTGCGTCAATGTGCGGGAGATGTCAGTCAAGGCCCCGTGGATCGGACCGGCCAGCTCCAACGCCCGAGCGGTCGGCTCCATGCTCCGATCGTGCCGCACGAACAGCGGATCATCGAACATATGGCGAAGGCGATTAAGCGCCTTGCTTACGGCCGGTTGACTGAGACCATTGCGCTCGGCGGCCCGGGTGACATTGCGTTCCGCCATTATCGCGTCGAATACGACCAGAAGATTGAGGTCGACTGTGCGTAAATTCCGTTCGGCTATGACATCCATATTGCTTTGTCATTTCCCTGGCGGCGCTTGTTTCGGCATCATTGCGCCGTACGTCGAGGCGATTTTGCGGGACCAGGTTTGCGAACCGGAGTTCTCGAGCTTGATGCACGTGCCGGTTCGTCGGCTCGTGTCCCTTCGGTGGCAAAGAGGCCGCAAAATTTTATGAGTTCGATCAATGGCTTACCTCCTAACCTTGGAGTTCTAGCCGAAATCCGCCTTCCGATCATGACCGCGAGGCATGGCGGCCGTGCCTACTATCACGAAGCAAAATATATGCCGGCAAAAGAATTTAACCCGATACCGAGGCACCTCAAAACGAGGCCGGTTTGACCATGACAGGCGACGGCGAAACGCCTCTCATCGAAGCGCGCGGTATCGTCAAGCGGTTCGGTTCGCTTCTCGCTAACGAAATCGACAATTTCACCGTCCGCAGTGGCGAGGTCCTGGCGCTGCTCGGCGAGAACGGTGCCGGCAAGAGCACGCTGGCCAAAATCCTCTACGGCTATTATGCGCCCGACGGCGGCGAGATCAGGGTGAATGGCAAGCCGGTTGAGATCAGGTCGCCGCGTGACGCTCGTGCTCTCGGCATCGGCATGGTTTTTCAAAATTTCACGCTCGTTCCGGCATTGAGCGTGTTCGACAATGTGGCGCTGTTTCAGAAAAATCTGCCGGCCGTGGTACCACGCACTGAAATTCTCGCTCGCATGCGCCATTATGCCGACCGTTTCCGTCTTGCGGTCGACCCGTGGATGCCGGCGCGCCAGCTTGCGGTTGGGGATCAACAGAAGGTCGAAATCCTCAAGCAGCTTCTCGCCGGCGCGCGTGTCCTCATTCTCGATGAGCCCACCAAGGTTTTGGCGCCGCAGGAAAGCGAGGGCTTGTTCAAGACGCTTACCGAATTGCGGAGCGAGGGGCTGGGTATCATTTTGATCACCCACAAGCTGCGTGAGGTTCTTGCCTGTGCGGATCGGATCGCGGTGCTGCGACAAGGCCGTGTCGCAGGTGTCGTCATGCGGAGCGACGCCAAAGAGGAAAACCTGCTTTCCCTCATGTTCGGCGATTCACCCGTCCAGCCGACACAGCCGCTGCTGGGTGCCGCGGGTCGCCACGACAGAGGCATCTGCGCGCTTGAATTGGCGGGCGTATCGACCTTCGGCGGCGGAGGGGAAACCCCGCTCCGCAACATTTCCATGAAGCTTCGGTCCGGCGAGATCGTCGGCGTGGCCGGTGTTTCCGGCAATGGCCAGCGGGAATTCTGCGACCTCGTCCTCGGACTGCAACACCCACAAGTGGGAACGAAGCTGCTGTGGGGTGAAGTTGCGTCGCGGTGGTCCGTCGCCAAAGTTCGGGAAAAAGGCGTTGCGGCAATTCCTGACGATCCACTTGCACTTGCCTGCGTGCCAGGAATGACGGTCCGTGAAAATCTCGCGCTGGGCACCGGCGAACTGTACGATGCGGGGTTCGGTATCGATTGGCAGCGGCTTGACGCCGACATGCAACGGAGTTTCGCTCGGCTTGGGTTTCCCCGCCCGAACTTCGAGGCGCGTGCGGCGACATTGTCGGGCGGCAATCTGCAGCGCATCGTTCTGGCCCGCGAATTGGCCCACGAGCCGAAAATAATCGTCGCACTTTATCCCACTCGCGGCCTGGATGCTCGCAGCACGATCGCCGTGCGGACGCTGTTGCGCGACTTGCGCGACCGCGGCGCCGCCGTGCTGTTAATCTCGGAGGATCTCGACGAACTGTTCGAAGTGAGCGATCGCCTTGTGGTGTTGTTTCACGGCGCCGTCGCGGCGGAGTTCGGCCCGGAAGATTATCGCGCCGATGTGGTGGGGCCGCTGATGGTCGGGATGACGGAGCAATCCGATGCCGCGTGACGGCGCTGCATTATGGGACTGTGCCTCGGCGCGCGTCAGGGCCTTTGCTTTGGTCGCAGCGATTGCGCTCGGCGTCTTCGCGACATTGCTCGTCGCCGCCGGCAAGGATCCGCTCAAAGCCTATGTCGATACGCTGACCTATGTGTTCGGCAATGCTTACGGGTTCTCGGAACTTCTCGTGCGGATGATTCCGCTGATGCTCACTGCCGTTGCGGCGGCGGTACCGGCCCGCATTGGGCTGATTAATGTCGGCGCCGAGGGCCAGCTCTATATGGGAGCATGGCTCGCCACCGCGGGCGCGCTCGCGCTGTCCAATCAACCGGCATTCGTGCTGTTGCCGGTATTGACGGTGCTCGGCTTCGTCGGCGGTGGCTTGTGGGCGCTCATCGCAGGTGTGTTGCGTGCGCTGCGGCTCGTCAACGAGACCATCTCTACGCTCCTTCTCAACTATGTCGCTCCACTGATCGTCAGCTATTCCATATTCGGCCCGTGGCGTAGCCCGGAGAGTTCGTCGTATCCGGAGTCGGCGGCTTTTGTCGAAGCTGCACGACTGCCGACCTTTTTTCATTCGCGGGTGCATCTCGGACTGGTCTACGCGCTGGCTTGTCTCATTCTCTATTGGCTGGTTCTGACGCGTACCCGCTTCGGCCTCGAGATGCGGGCGATTGGCGGTAATCCCGAGGCAGCACGGCGGTTGGGCATACCGACCATCCGTTACATGTTGATCGTAATGTTCGCCGCGGGCGGTGTTGCCGGACTTGCCGGAATGGCGGAAGTTACGGCAATACAAGGCCGTTTGGTTTCCGAGCTTTCACCCGGATACGGCTTCATCGGCTTCCTCGTCGCGTGGCTTGCGGGAACCAGCGCAAGCGGCATCGTAACGATGTCGTTTCTGTTCGCGCTAATCAGTTCGGTCGGGGACATCCTTCAGATCACTCAGGGCGTGCCCTATGCGGTCGTCAACATCCTGATGGCCGTCATCCTTTTCATCGTTCTAGGCCGTCAATCCGCCGGGAGCGGCTCGCGATGAATTCAGCCCTGATCGTAGGTGTCATCGCGAGCTCGATCATGTCGGGGACGTCGTTGCTTTATGCAACTCTCGGCGAGATCGTCGGCGAGCGTGCCGGCATCGTCAATTTGGGCCTCGAAGGGATCATGCTGATCGGCGCGGCAAGCGGATTTGCTGCTACCGCGCTGACCGGCTCGCCCTATCTCGGTATCGCGGCAGCCGCGTTCGCCGGCGCCACCGTCAACCTGATCTTCGCCTATGTCGTCATTACCCGTCACGCCAATCAACTTGCGGCGGGCCTCAGTCTGATGTTCTTCGGCATCGGAGTAAGCGCGCTGATCGGCCGGCCCTTCGTCGGTACTTTGATTACGGGCCTGCCACGCCTGTCCGTTCCCGGACTCGATCCGGACGGAATTGGCGCTAGGCTCCTGGGCTACGACGCTTTGGTCTATCTCAGCGTTCCGGCGGCGGTGTTTGTCTGGTGGCTTGTGTTTCGCACCCGCTGGGGCCTTGGCCTGCGCACAGTCGGCGAAAGTCCGGCAGTGGCCTTCGCGGCCGGGCTAAACCCGCAACGACTGCAATACCAAGCCTTGACGCTTGCCGGCGCGCTCGGCGGGATTGCCGGAGCACACATTTCGGTCGCGCTCACGCTGACCTGGGCCGAGGAGATGACGGCTGGCCGCGGCTTTATCGCCATCGCGCTGGTGATCTTCGCCAAATGGAATCCGCTTTGGGCCATCGCCGGCGCGCTTTTGTTCGGCGGCGCTGAAGGCTTGCAATTACAATTGCAAGCAGCGGGTGCCGACGTCTCGCCGTTCATAATGAGCATGACGCCGTATCTGCTCACCTTGTTGGTGCTCATTGTGTGGGGATGGAGCCGCCAATCGGCGGCTCCGGCGTCGTTGGGTCGCAACTTTGTCGGGGTGGAGTAGCAGCATCGATGTATTCGCGGCGGTGCCGGGCCGTTGCACAATCAGAGGAGAGAACGATGATACGAAGCATGATTGCGGCGGTTGCGGGAGCGATGCTCCTGGCACTGCTGTCAGCCGGCCCGGCCGCCGCGCAAGATAAGCCACCGCTTATCGTCGGGGCCATCTACGTCGGCAGCGTCAATGACTATGGCTACAACCGGTCCATGAAGGACGGGCTCGAGGAGATGAAGAAAAACATCCCGGGTCTTAAACTCATCGAGGCCGAGAACGTGCCGGAGACCGCCGAGTCCGAGCGTGTCATGGAAGGGATGATCCAGCAGGGCGCGAAGTTGATTTTCGCCACCAGCTTCGGTCACCAGCAGTTCGCCTTCAATCTCGCCAAGGCTCATCCGGACGTCTACTTCGAGCACGCCGGCGGCTGGATGCAGGCGCCGAATTTTGGCAACTTCTTCGGAGCGACCCAGTCCGCCTGGTATCCGATGGGCGTGGCGGCTGGCAAGATGACGAAGACGAACACCCTCGGTTTTGTCGTCGGGGTGCCGATCGGTTATGCGATCGGCAACGTTAACGCCTTCGAGATGGGTGCGCGTTCGGTCAATCCAAAAGCGGAGACACGCGTCGTCGTGACCGGCGGTTGGTCAGACAAGGCCAAAGAGGCCGCGGCGGCGAACGCGTTGATCGATCAGGGCGCCGACGTTGTGACGATGCACGTCGATTCGCCTGCAACCATCATCCAGGCGGCCGAAAGCCACGGTAAATATTCGATTGGGTTCCAGTCGATCGAGGCCCGGCAGCTCGCACCCAAAGGCTGGCTCACCGGACTTGGCTTCACGTGGGGTCCGTTCATGACCGACACCGCCAAGAGCGTGATTGCGGGAACCTTCAAGCCCGCGATGGTTCGTGAGGGCCTCGGGGAGATGATGGCAATCGCTCCGTTCGGACCTTCGGTGCCGGACGACGTGCAAAAACTCGTCGCCGCCTCGGCCGATCAGGTCGAGAAGGGCTTCAATCCGTTTGCCGGCCCGGTCACTGACAACACCGGCGCCGTCAAGATTCCCGCCGGCGAGTCCTGGGGCGGCGACAAGATGGGCAATTTCGACTGGTACGTCGAGGGCGTGATCGGCAAAGCAAAATAACTTCGCCGACACCACGAGTGCGTTAGCCGACGAACGGCAGAGTAACGCCGGCGCTCGCATGTCGCGAGTGCCGGTGCGTGTGGAAATATCGCTGAGGAGATGCCAATGCTGGAGATCAATATTCCCGAAGTGGTTGCCGAAGTGACTGCAACCTTCCAGAGCTACGAACGGGCCCTTGTTGCCAATGATGTCGAGGCGCTTGATGCACTGTTCTGGAACAATCCAAACACGCTGCGCTACGGCATCGCCGAAAATCTCTACGGTTATGAGGCGATCGCTTCGTTCCGCAGCAACCGCGCTCCTATTGATCTGACGCGACAGTTGAAGAACACGGTGATCATCACCTACGGGCGGACTTTTGCGACCGTCAATACCGAGTTTCAGCGCGTGGGATCGAGCGTCATTGGGCGGCAAAGTCACGTTTGGGTTCGGACCGACGATGGCTGGCGCATCGCGGCAGCCCACGTCAGCCTGATGCCAGCGTCGGCACGTGACACCACGCGCGACGTTGCCGGCGCGGCGACTTACGCATTCGGTACGTCATAAGGGGCCGGCGCGGCCGTTCCCATTTCAGTGGCGATGAACGAGTGACGGCAATTCGCTGATGTCGGCGATCTCGTGCTCCGGTCCGAGCGCCCGGCAGCGCTCCGCAGCGCCATAGCCATAAGACACCCAGCACGACGCCAAGCCGGCGCTTTTGGCAAATCGAATATCGACTTCGGTGTCACCAACGATCAGTATCTGCGTTTTTTGCAGATCGGCATATCTGGGCAAGATGTGATCCAACACTATGGCGGGATCTGGCTTCTTCGGCAGCCCCGGCTCATCGCCGAATATCAGGTCCATGAACCCGCTCAATCCGCTGTCATCGAGTGACTGGCGAATCGCGGCAATGCCCTTGTTGCTGACGACGAGACATTTTGCGCCGCTGAAGTAAAGTTGCTGCAGGGCTTCGCTCGCGCCGGCAAAGGGCTTCAAGAGTGGCGCGGCTTCATTGAGGTAAAGTGTCCTGTAGGTTCGCACAATCTCGTTGAGCGCAGCACGATTGGTACGCAACTCGTCATCCAGGATGAGAAACGTGTCCTGCAATGTGAGGCCGGTCTTCACGGTTTCGAGCACCGGCTCGCGGGCCGGGACTGGCCGGCGTTGCTGCTCGAAGGCGCGCTGAATGCAATAAACGATTGCCGGACGTGTATCGAACAGCGTGCCGTCGTAATCGAAGACAATGGCCTTGAAAGTGCTCATTTGCGACGGCGTATCGCCGTCAGTGCCCCGCCATGTGCTTGCCGATGGTGGACCGGTCGGTCTCACCGACCGGCGCCACATAATTAATGGTTCCGCCGGACATTACGGCAACCCGGTCGGCAAGTTCTAATACCTCGTCGAGGTCTTCCGACACCAGCAGTACGGCCGCGCCGTGATTGCGCTGCTCCATGATTTGCGAGCGGATTTCCGCAACCGACGCGAAATCGAGGCCGAAGCAGGGGTTTGCGACGATTAACACGTCGACGTCGCTTGAGAGTTCGCGCGCCAGCACTGCGCGTTGCACGTTGCCGCCGGACAAATCCGATATCGCGGTTTCTGGCGACGGCGTTTTTACCCGGTAGCGCGCTATCAATTCACGAGCCTTTTCGCGCATCGGGCCGGGCGATAGCCACCAGCCGAGCTTGGCTGCCGGCGGGCGATCGAAGGTGCGGAAGGCCATGTTCTCGGCCACCGTCATCTTGGGCACGGTCGCGTTCTTGAGCGGCTCTTCGGGCAACCCGAAAATCTTCAGGCGGTAAAAGCTGTCGCGATTGGGCTCGAACGGATGCTGTTTGATGATGATCCGGCCATCGCTCAGTGGACGCTGCCCGGCAAGCACTTCGACAAGTTCCGATTGGCCGTTTCCGGAAACCCCGGCAATGCCGACGATCTCTCCGGCGTGGACTTTCAAATTGACCTGATCGAGCGCGCGGAGTCCCTCGTCATCGTCCGCATACAGCGCGGCAAGTTCGAGTACCGTATCGCCGGGCGCTTTATTGTTACGCACGGCGCGGTCACGGATTTGCGTGTCGCCGATCATCATGCGCGCCATGGCGTCGGTGGTGAGATCCTTGACATCGCCGCCGCCGACCTTTTGGCCGCGGCGCAACACCGTCACGCTGTCGCAGAAGCTCAAGACTTCGCGAAACTTGTGCGTGATCATGATGACGGTGATCTCTTTTCGCTGCGTCATGCCGCGCAGCAGGCCGAGCATTTCATCGGCCTCGTCCGGCGTGAGGACAGACGTCGGCTCGTCAAGTATAAGCAGCCGCTGATCGAGATAGAGCAGTTTCAGGATTTCCAGTTTCTGTTTTTCGCCCGCCGCCATGGCCGAGACCGGGACGTCGAGCGGAACGCGAAACGGCATCCGGTCGAGAAACGCTTCGAGCGAGCGCATCTCCTTTTTCCAGTCGATAACGGCAGGGGCATCCGCCCGGCTGATGACGAGATTTTCAGCGCCGGTCAACGAGGGCACCAGCGTGAAGTGCTGATAGACCATACCGATGCCCAGCGCGCGAGCGTCGCGCGGATTGCGGATAGGCACTTCCGCGCCGTCAAGCAGAACCTGGCCTTTGTCCGGCGAATAAAAGCCCATGATGCATTTGACGAGCGTCGATTTTCCGGCGCCATTTTCACCGAGTAACGCGTGGACCGTTCCGGGCTCGACCTTGATCGACACATCGCCGAGCGCGACCAGCGGACCGAATACCTTGGTCATGCCAATTGTCTCAAGCGAGGGTGCGCGCATCGGACCCCGTTAGTGCCCGTGACAGGAGCAACGCTCATGGCAGATTCTCCATGAAGACCTTGGAATTGGATACAGATCCGAATACGCCGCCCTGCATCTTGACCATCTTGATCGCCGCGAGGTGATTGCCGGGATCAGTCGCAGCGCAGCAGTCTTCAAGTAACAGACACTCGAAACCGCGATCGTTGGCTTCGCGCATGGTAGTGTGCACGCAGACGTCGGTGGTGATCCCGCTCAGGACGATATTGCGCCAGCCCTTGGTCCGCAGCAGCAATTCAAGGTCGGTTGCACAAAACGAGCCCTTGCCGGGCTTGTCGATGATCGGCTCGCCGGGCTCTGGCTGGAGTTCAGGGATGATGTCCCAGCCCGGTTCGCCGCGCACGAGGATGCGGCCGCAAGGACCGGGATCGCCGATGCCGGCGCCGATCTGGCGCGACCGCCATCGTTTATTTTCGGGCAGGTCCGCAAGATCGGGGCGGTGACCTTCGCGGGTATGGATGACGCCGTAACCTTTTTCGCGCATCGCGTTGAGCACGGAGCGAATGGGTTTGATCGGCGCCTGCGTCAGCGACAAGTCGTAGCCCATGGCATCGACGTAGCCGCCCTTGCCGCAGAAATCGGTCTGCATGTCGATGATGATCAGCGTGGTGTTCTGCGGCGTAATGTTGCCGTCGAACGGCCACGCATAGGGATCGCCGGGAATGGTTGGCATGGTTTACTCCGTACCCGATCGAGGCGTTCGCTGTAGCGCCGCGCCGGCGCCGGGAAGCCGTACGACGTACCGTCAACATGCTGAACGTCGGCTTCCCACGGCAACTGATATCGCCCGGCGATCAAATCCTGCATGTAGGTGTAAGGGCAATCCTGCGCGCCGCCGCGAACCGCA
>CAWFBB010000006.1:0-74688 GCA_963813825.1 uncultured Alphaproteobacteria bacterium | reverse complement strand
ATCATCCTCGATACTAATGTACTTTCAGCGTTGATGCGCACGGCACCCGAGGCTACCGTGGTAGCGTGGCTGGACCGCCAGCCCGCCGAATCCGTCTGGATAACCAGCGTCACGCTGTTCGAGGCTCGTCTCGGTCTGGCGCTGCTGCCGACAGGTCGGCGGCGACAGACCCTGGAAACGGCGTTCGCCCGAGTATTGAAAGAGGACTTGGAAAACCGTGTGTTGGATTTCGACAGCGCCGCAGCGAATGAAGCGGCATCATTGGCGGCCGAGCGGCAGCAAGCCGGACGTCCAGTAGACATGCGCGACACGCTGATCGCGGGTGTCGCGCTCGCGCGACGCGCCACGCTTGCCACTCGAAACGTACGGCATTTTGGGGATCTGAAGATCCCCATAGTCGATCCGTGGGCGGCTCAGGATGTGTGACGCGGCAATTTATGCCCTGATCAACTCCAGCAGCTATCAGCAGCTTTCAGCTTCGTTTCGCTAACGCGATACTTATTGCCCGCAATGTTGAATACCAGCGCCCGTTCTTGAGGATGCTCGCGCTGAGTATGGCCTGCTTGTTCTCGTCCTGCGCAAAATAGTTTTGCAACAGATTTGGGTGAAAAGCGGACATTGACACTTGAGCCTATTCGGTGACGATCCGACCATGGACTTCAACCAGCGCAACGGGAGGATCGCATGACAAGGCTTGGGGCAACTTCGGTTCTGGTCACAATCCTCTGCATTATGCCAACTTTGGCGGCGGATATGCCATCGCGTAAGGCCGGCCTGTGGGAGGTTAAACAAGCTTCGAAAACGGCAACGTTCCACCTGTAGTGATCCAGCAATGCGTCGACGCCGCCACCGACCAAATGATGCAGTCGGGTGCAGGGCCCAATGCCCAGCGGGAATGCTCCAAGCGCGACGTGCAAAAGTCGACCGATTCGATGACGATTGATTTCGTTTGCACCGTCAGGGGCAAAACTTTGACCTCCCATGCCGTCGTCAGCGGGAGTTTTGACAGCGCCTATACGATGACCGTGACATCGCAAGGCGAGGGCATGGCTAACGACGGCAGGACCCTCACCATGACTGCCAAATGGATTGGCCCATGCACAGCGGAGCAAAAGCCCGGCGACATGATCATGGCCAACGGCATGAAATTCAACATCCTCAATGCGCAAAAGCTCGGCGCACCGGCCGCGGTACCACTGTCGCCTCGATTAGAATGGTCGGCCATGGGCTTCAACCGCCGCAAAATGGGAGGACGAGCGTCGACGCGCTGCGGAGCAGGGAGCGGCCCGCCCGGCTCGCCACTGATGCGCAGATCCTCGAGGATGCTGCCGCGCATCTGGTTAGATGGCGCGGCAGCAAATGACCAAACACGTCACTTCGCCACCACAAATTGCCGCCGCCAAATCAACCAGCCGCTTACAGAAGGCCAAGGATTTCCGAGCGCCTGCGAAGACTGCGGGAAAGGCCATCGATCTCCTCAGACATATATAGGTGGTGAGCGTACTCGGCGGCATGGTAGCGTACAGGCGCAAGTTTTTGGCAGAACAAACCCAAAATTTGCCAGTGCTATGAAACAGCCATGATAGTTCGCTTTTTGACTCCTATCATTGGGCCCGATCACTCGATCTCTTGAATAAGCTTGCGCGATTGCCGCAGCAGGGTCCGCAGCTGCCGGCGTTCCTCAATGGCTTCGCGCGTAAACCGCCCTGCTTCAGCGCGTTTTTATTGCCGCGTGGAGCGCCCGACCCAGGAGCACCGCCATGCATCCGACAACGTCTCTTTCCACTCACCGCCGGGGACTTGCAAGGCTTTCCCGATCGCGTTTTGGCCCCGCAGCGCTGGCTCGATAGCATTGGACCGGTATTACGCGGATGATGGCCCGTCATCTTTTTGCCTACGCCGCACCGGAGCTCGCACCCGCTCCGGGTTGTCAATGATCGGCATTGCAGGTTGCCGTGCATCGGTGAGAGCGCGTGTCTTATCCGCATGTTTTTGCGGCACGGCCTCGCGCGCCGCCTGGGTCACGTTGCCGACGATCGCTTGCCCGCCGTCACTCACCGAGACGTGCTGCACCGTGACCTTCTGCTCGCCACCGGTCCGGTAGCGCTTGAGTGCCTCCATCTGGGTGGTGAAGGTTCGCATCAGTTTGTTGAGAGCGCGCTCGGCGCTGTCCTGCTGCGGAAGCGTTTCGACGCCGGCGAGCCGCTTCGCAAAAGTCATAGCCGCCCGATGGACGGCAGCCATCTGGGCGGCAAGCATCGCCTCAAGCTGATCGTTCGGCTTGATACCCTTGATTACGGAAAGCATAAAATTGAGTTGTGTCTCACTCAACCTCGCCGTCGTGCGAAGCCTAGATTTGATTAGTTGTTCGATAAGACCCTCCGTGAAATCGTCGATCCGTCGTCCCGAGGGCCTCTATCGAGGAGAGCGGTTGCCGACAGAAAGATCGGCATGCTCCAGCGAATAGCTGTTCGAATTGCTTTCATCCGTCTTTGATCTTGAGCCGCGGTGCCGGTATTCGGCAGCCCTTTCGCAACCGATGCTTGTCGAGCACGGAGCGCTCACTCTCAGTCGGCTCGTACTTCGCTGCGACAGATTTACGATCCTTCTTTCTTGCGTTTGCCGAAGGTCAACATCTCCAGCCAGCCCGGCAAGAAACGCTAAGCGGTCGAAATTATTCTAGGCAGCGAGGGCCATATTCGCCATTCCGAGGATTTCTCGAAAAACTACTTTGCATGGGTTGTATCTGCAAAAATGTTTTCAACCCCTCCCCACCTCCGGCAACCGAAGCTCGTTTTCAAAAGTCGAGCTGCCAGCATCTCGCACTCACGATCCGGAGTGCACCGCTAAACGGTACTAGCGGTCGCTGTCATTCGATCACGGTCGCGCCTGCGATCAGCGCCTGCGGGACGGTGAGGCCGAACGCCTTTGCGGTCTTCATGTTGATCATGAACTCAACAAACGTGGATTGATAAACCGGTAAGTCGGCAGCGCTGCCGCCCTTTAGAATCAGACCCGTGTAAGCTCCGACTTGATGGTAGGTTTCCGCAAGGCCGGTGCCGTAACTCATGAAGCCGCCGCCCGCGACGAATTCGCGTTGCTGAAAGATAGCGGGCATCGCGCGGCGGAGCGCCAATGCAGCAAGCTGCCCGCTTCGGCTAACAAATAAATCGTCGTCGCTGATCACCAGGCCGCCCACTCGCAATTCGGACGCCGTTGCAAATGCCTTGTCGAA
The DNA here is from genome assembly GCA_963813825.1 of uncultured Alphaproteobacteria bacterium. Classification (GTDB taxonomy): domain Bacteria; phylum Pseudomonadota; class Alphaproteobacteria; order Rhizobiales; family Xanthobacteraceae; genus BOG-931. The sequence goes on along the minus strand of CAWFBB010000006.1, from coordinate 71,453 downwards.
ATCACTTTCGGCGCTCGCCGCGGATGACATTGACTTGCAAACCAATCGTTGCAGCGGTAGTCTGCACATCCCGTGTCTGGATTTCGGCATTGGGATTGGCGGGATTGACGAGGAGTCCGATGAGGATCGCCGTGGGAAACACCTGGTGTAGAAGCTCTACGCGCTTCTGCTCGGACTTCACGGCCATGTCAGTCACGCCCGTCATGTTGCCGCCAGGACGGTTAAGGCTTGTGACAAGCCCGATCTGAACCGGGTCTGGCCCCACCGCAAAAATGACTGGAACCGTTGTGGTTGCAGATTTGGCCGCCAGCGCGGCGGAGGTGCCAGCCGCGGCTATCACCGTCACTTTGCGGTTGACCAAATCAGCAGCAAGTGCCGGTAGCCGATCATATTCGCTTTCCGCCGAGTGATATTCGATCGCTACATTCCGATTTCTGAGAAAGCCTTCTGTCTTGAGGCCCTCATAAAATGCATTGAGTTTCGCCCCTGTTGCCGCCCCACTGTCGAGGAATCCCACCAACGGCATCGCTGGCTGCTGCGCCTGCACGGTCGGCGGCCGAGCAATTGCAGCGCCGCCGAGTAAGGCGATGAATTCGCGCCGCCTCAAGGGCATTCCTCCATCTCGGTGATCGGGTTCGATCACCGCTTCATTCGATCACCTGGTCGGCGGTGGCAATCAGCGATTGCGGAATGTCTAGGCCGAGCGACCTTGCAGTTTTGAGGTTGATCGCCAATTCAAATTCGATTGGATTCTGAACCGGCAAGTCGGCGGGCTTTTCACCTTTCAGGATGCGTCCGACATATGTGCCGGCTTGTTGATAGGCGTCTACCGAACTCGGGCCATAACTCATAAGACCACCGGCCGCCGCAAGTTCTTGGTTGCCAAATGCCGCAGCAATGTCCAGGCGCGTCGTCAGTGCGAGCAGCAGATCACGTTGGCTATTGAGAAAGCCGTCATTCGCTACGACCAAGGCGGTCACCCGGCGCCGGGCAATCTCATCAAGCGCGACGCCAAGCTCTGATTCTTTGGCTCGCATTGACTGTTGGAACTGGAATGCCAGTTCGTCTTGTCGAATCCATCAGGTATCGCAACTGAACGGCGATGTTCGAATTTTCCGGATTTACAAGCGCTGCAAAACTCGACAATTGCGGAGCAAGCTCGTGTAATACCTCGAACCGCTTTGCTAATAGTTCCGGAGTAGCCAAGCTGAGGCCGGTGATATTGTCATCGGGCTGGTTCAGACTCGTAACAAACCCGCTACGAACAGGATCGGACCCGGAAATGAAAACGATGGGGATCGTTGCTGTTGCGCGCTTCGCTGCCATAACGGCACTGTCGCCACCACCAGCGACAATAACTGACACATCCTGACCCACCAAATCACTAGCGAGGTCGGGCAGGAGGTCATCGTGTCCTTCAGCCCAACGGTACTCGGCCGTGACATTGCGATGGTCTGCAAAGCCAGTGAGCTCCGCGCCCTCCCAAAATGCGGATACCTGTGGGCGGTTGGCGGTAAATGACGCATTTTGAAGGAAGCCGATCACTGGCACGGCTTGCCGCGCCCTTGCAGAGAGTGGCCATATTGCCGCTCCTCCGAGAATGCCAAGCAGTTCACGCCGCTTCATGAGGCTTACTGTAGCAATTGCAGCAACCAAATTATGGTCCGCGACGGAATGCGCCGATTTCAGCCGGCTTACGCCGGGTCTGCGCCGGGCGGTGTTGCGGTTTTCACCACGCCAGCCTGAACCAGTGCTGCTCCAATTTGCTGCATGCGGTTGATGAGATCCACCGCCGCAGCCGGCGTTAGCACAATCCGGCAGGCTGGATAGCGCCGGCCGGTAATCTGCGAACCGGCCTTAACGTCATCGAAGCGCGTGACGCCGAATTCAATGCGCAGCGTCTGGCCATCGAATCGGAGGTTGTTGATCGAATCGGTGAAAGTCTCCGCCAGATCGGTGCGGTCGACGTAACGAAGCGCGCCGGCTGTCGCTCGCGCTGACCGGCCGGGGCTGCGGAGCTCGTCGATTTGTCTTTCAAAGCTTGAGATTCGGAACTCATCTGCTTTTTCTCCTTCGGACGCTTGTTAACGCGCGATGCACCGCGCTTGCGCATGGGTGGACTCCCTGCTGACGTCCATTGCCACAACCGCTCAGTGGGGCGCGTCAGTCAATCGTAAACTGTCAGGTGAGATCAATCCGATTTGTCGGACCTCGAGTCGATGAGCGCCGAGATGTAGCAAACCCGGAGCAAACTTGGAACAATACTCAACGATGTCGGTTAAGGCCCATCAGCCGATGCCTGCGACTATGTAAAAGCCGCATCGCCGTCCAAGCCGGATAGGCATCTGAATGTTCGCGCGCCGTTAACCCAACTCGCGTCGGGATGGCAGCGGAAACTGCCGCCAGCATCTGAATTCATGGAATTTGGAACGCGACGCAATTTCTCCCGGATATCGGGATGCAGAATTGAATTTGTCCGGTTGCTTGGTCGATTTGCCAGAAAAAACGAGACAGGGCTTCATCGGAGCCGGGACCGCCTCCGGGCCCACCGAGCGCTTGTAACGTTTTAACATTAGCGCCACTCAAAAGCGGGGGGTCGAAGGCGCCGTCCAGAGTACAAACAAGGGATGGTGTCGTGGGCGTACTGGTGTCGTAGCTGGCAACACAATGATAATACCTGTTGTCTCTGTAGCTAATCACCCATGCGCGGTAGTGAACTGCCGGGGGATACCCTTGTTTCTCACCGTATCCAGGAAACAGGTCGTAATTCACCTGAGCTTTAGCCGCACTTGAAAAACAAAGCGCGCAAGCGACCATTAAGGTTATGATTACGTTGCGCATCCGTATTCCTCCATCACACCGCAGTGACGCCCGTACAACTGCCCAGCAACTGGCCCTTGCCGCTGAATGCCGATCTTGCAGATGCCCGCCGAATTGGCCGGATGATAGCCATATCTCCAAACAGCCGTAAGCCCAAGTTCGCAGCTGTGGCCTTAAAGTCCATGCGCAAACGCGACCGATAAAATTGTTTCTAATGCGTCTGCACTTCAACAACGCCATTTTCAATCAGTCCTTATCGCAGGCCCCGGTTTAACCGGTCAGCAGCAGCGGCAGCGTTATGCCGTCCGTGAACAAAAAGCCGGGAGAGCGCACTCCAGCGCATTACCCGGATGTTCGGGGACGTCAAAATGTTTTGTCGTGTGGCGGGGTGGGGCGTTGCCCTCATTCTTCTCGTTTCGCCGGCAGCATCCGGAGCCGAAATCAACTCATCTACCGAGCCGGTTGCGCCGTCAGCTTCTGTAGCACTTGAGTTGACGCAGGATCAGATCAAGATCCTGCCAGAAGATCGAGCTACGGTTCAGCCGGAAGATCGTGCCACGGTCCAGCCAGACGATCCTATTGAAAGTCAGGCGAACTACGATACTCAACTGCCGGTTAAGCTGTCGGCACTCGATCCTGTGGAGCCGCCAACACAAGCGCCGGCTGCCGCGGAGCCATTTGGACTTGCCACGGTACCCGTCGTGAGCGGCCAGATTTTGACAAAGTGGAGCGGTGTTGAAGCCGATATCCGATCCGACAACGAAGTTCTAGATCGTTGTCGAGACAATAAGGAGGATTGTCCGGCCTCGGCAAAAAACTTCCTCGCCGTCATTGCCGAAGGTCGCGCGCAATCAGGCCGTGCTCGTATCGGCGTGATCAATCGCGCGATCAATTTTGCAATCCGTCCGATGAGCGATCTCGCGCAATGGGGAGTGCCTGACCGTTGGAGCTCGCCACTCGAGACATTTACGACAGGTCGTGGCGATTGCGAGGATTACGCCATCGCGAAATACGTTGCATTAACGCGGGCGGGCACCGCGGCGGAGGATTTGAGGCTTGTCATCGTGCACGATCTCACGGTCGGAGAAAATCATGCCGTTGTTGCCGTTCGCTTCGATGGCAATTGGTTCGTGCTCGACAACCGCTGGCTAATGCTGGTCGCGGATGTTGACGTGCCTCGGACCGTTCCGTTATTCGTGCTGGATCGCGACGGAGTAAAAGAATTCGCGTCGGTTGCGATGTCCGGCGCTCGCCGCGCGGCGGCCCCAAGTGAAGATACCGGATCCGCACCCGGCGCGTTTCACTGACGCCAATAGAGGCCGTCATAAAATATTTATCGCTCGCTGCGCATTGCCCGAGATGACTTCGGTCCAGTTAATGGCGGGATGTCGTCGGACTACTTTCCACGGTAGTGTTTGAAGTTTGAGATTTGTCTGGCGTTCCCAGCCATCCGGCTCTGACGGCGGTTGCTTGCAGCATCTGCAAAATACGCTGGAGTTCGTCTCGCGCGAGCAATCCGGCTGCGCTGCCTCCACCTTCTCCTTGTAGTTCCATTCGGAAGCCGTTGCCCTGATTGGAAATGGTCACCTGCTTCGCCAGCTCCGCTGACGTCGTACTTGCTTGCAGGATATCGGCTGGAGTTTGCGTTATCGCCTTAGCAGTTCTGGCAATTGCAGCATCTTGCTCGAAAGCGAGAATTTCGCCGCGATGGTCTGCCGAGGCCCGCTGTACCAGGCTGGACGTGCTCGCAAGAAATTCTCCTGCCCGTTCGAGCAATGCCAACACCAGTCGCCTTGTCAGCCAGCAGGACCACGCGTCGGAATGGCCGGGATTGATGGCGGCCAGTATCCGATCTTCTCGCGTATCGTAAGCAAAGGTAATGGATTTCAGAACCGGCAACTCTGATAGCTCCCGATGATGTAATGCGCTTTAAAGAGAATTCTCGCTTATGCGGCCTTCATGTAATTATTGATTTCACTCACGCGCAGCGAAGCCAATTTTCAGTTCGCCCGCAACCATCGCCTAGAGTGCTCTATACCTCACGCCCCATCGTTCGGGTCGTGATAGAGTTCGCCGACGATGCCGGTCACGCCGGGCTTCGCTGCTTGCAGGTGATAGCGGCCGTCGCGATCGCGGCCGAGGCGGCCGGCCTGGCGGAGTTCGTCGATTGCGCAGGCCACTTCGCGGCCGTCCTGTGAGCCGAGCGATTCGACGATGTCGGCGTAGAACATCGGTGATGAGGTCAGCGCCTGTTCGACATTCTGATAGCGTGCCGGACCGCTGAATACCTTGGCGGCGCAACGCATCAGTGGAACCTGACCGTCGCGGCCGAACGGTTTTGTGCAATCGAAACCGGATTTCGCGCCGGTGCGCCGGCCGTTCAGCGACGGGTCCATGGTCATGCCAAGGATGCCCTGCAAGATGACCATGTCCTGGTCGGCCTGGAATTGTGTGCCCATCGCCCAATCGATCTGACGGTCATCGTGGACGTCGATGTCCTCGTCGAACACATAGACGTGCTTGAGTCGCATGATGCCGCCGAACAAAGCGGCGATCGCCTGCTTTGCTTCGCCGTAGCTGCGCTGCCTGATGGAGACGCGCAGCGTGTTGGCGCCGCCGGAGACTGAGCGCAGATAAACCGCGACCGGCTCGCGCACCGTCGATTTCAGAATCTTCATGGCGTCGGCCTCGACCCGCATCGACGAGATGTTGGCGCTGTCGGTCTGGTCGAGCACGAAGGCCGAGCCGTGCAGCAGCGTGTGATGCAGCACGTCGCTTCGCATCGTGATGGCGGTGCAATGAAACACGGGGTCCATGTGGATCGCGCCGTAATAGCCCATGTATTCGCCATATGGCCCTTCCGGCTCGACATAGCCGCGTTCGTCGAGATAGCCCTCGAGCGTCATCTCGGCATCCGCCGGGACCAGAACATCGTTGGTGAGGCTTTTGACCACCGGCGCCGGCTCGCCGCGGAAGCTTGCCACCAGCGCCAGCTCGTCGCCGGGCTGACGTGTGGTCGCCGCAAAAAAATCAAGGGGATGCGTGCCGACCGTAAACGTGATCGGCAGTTTCTGGCCGCGGGCCACGCAACCGGTGTAGATGCGCTTGAGGTCGGACGGCGCCGTGACATTAGTGCCCGTTTCGTAGCGGTTGCGCAGGCTCAAGCGGCGGCAGCCGACGTTGCGCCGCCCCGTCGCCGGGTCGGTCACATAGTCGATCGCGGAACTCATATAGCAAGAACCATCCATAGCGTGCTGCGGATGGAACGGCAGCTTGGTGAGGTCGACATCCTTGCCGGTGATCTTGATCTCGTGCACCGGGGCGTCGCCAGACGGCACCTCGACCAGCGGCTGCGGGTTGGCAAGCCGCTTGAAATATTCGTCGTAAAGCCTCTCTTCGGTGGTTTCGAAAGCGGCGGCCAGGCGTTTGCGGTTGCCTGCTGTTTTGGCGACAATTTCGACTTGCTCCGGGCCGGCCTTCTTGAACAGCACCGCTTTTTCGGTGCGTTCGATGATCGGACTTATGCCCGTCAGCGGCACCGGCTTGTCATGAATTTCAACCTCGCCCATCTGGATCAGGCGATCGACGAAGTTGCGCAAACGGTATTTGTCGAAATCGAGGTTCGATGCGGCGTGGGTCATCAGCGGTGCCTCTGCTTGGGGCGCGATGACACCAAGTACCGGCGTCTTAGTCAATCAGCGCCGGTCCGCATGGCAGCGATGCCGGGACGGCTACTGGCCCCAGCCGAAGCGGTAGTTCACGCCGGCGCGCACGACGTTGTCGTGCATCGAAACGTTGTCGGTCGGCGTACCGTTACAGTTGGCACCGCAGTTGAAGCGGCCGAGGTCGACGTGCAGGTATTCGGCCTTGGCGGTCCAGTTGCCGGGCAGGGCGAATTCGATGCCGCCGCCCGCGGTCCAGCCGGCATTGGTGTCGCTGGCGCCGGCAAAGCCGGGCGTCGAGGCGCGGATGTCGCCGACAGCAAGGCCGCCGGTCACATACGGCATAATGCCGCCGAATGCGTAACCGGCGCGGCCGCGCACCGTGGAAAGCCAGGTGTCGCTCGTGGTGCAGCCCGCCGGGCAACCCGCCGAGGCGTTGGTTCCGTTCAGGTGGGCCCAGTCGACATCGCCTTCGAGGCCAAGAACCGCGTTGCCGATCTGGTAATTGTAGCCTGCGGTGCCGCCGGCCAAGCCGCCGGAAAGCCCTACGTGGTCGGCGCTACTATCCCAGTAGGAATGGCCCCAGCCACCGCCGCCGTTGAGGCCGAGATAAAAGCCACTCCAATTGTAGGCTGGCGCCATCGCAGCTGGCGGAGCCTTATAGAGCGGCGCGACGGACAGATCGGCCGCGCCAGCGCATTGCGCTGCAACGAGCACGCCAAAAGCAACACATCCGGCTACAAAGTTCTTCATTCCCGACATTCCAGCCTCGAGGACATCGCCGCCCCACCCACATCTACGCAGGATATAGTTACCCGGGACTTACTCGGCTCCGGGCTGCCGACGCTTGATACTCTATTGGCGAGAAAGGCTAAATTGAGCCGCAGCCGGGGCGTTACGGTGGCCCCATTGTTCCCAGCGCGGACTGTGCCAATGCCAAATCCGGCGCGTGATATCGGCGAACCGCAGGTTGTGCTACGCCATCATGCGGCCGAACGGCCAATGAGCTTCATGCCCATCTTGACCTTGTCGCCGAGGTTCTTCTGCGACAGGCAGGTGAACAGGCATAGCGTTTCGCAGGCAACCGTCTCCTTGCGCCGCTCCGTGCCTTCCTTGCCGTACCAGATTTCGCGAGCGGACTGCGTGCGCACATTGCCGATGGGCGGGAAGTTCCAGCAGACTTCGACGCGGCCGTCCGAGCGGATGAAATAATTGCGCATGCCGATGCGGCACGGCATCGCTTCGCGTGGCGCTTTCTCGCGACGAAAGTGGTTCGGCCACAGGCTGAGCAGGAGTTCGGTATTCAGGATCGGAGCGCCGTCTCGCTTCATCGCCAGCAGCCGGTCTCTGACCACGATGAGATCGTCGATCTCGTCAGGGCCGATCCAGAACTCGCCCTTGGCCTCGTCGGTGACCTGCTCGACGGGCTGGAAATTGATTGCCGTTGCGCCGATGGCGCGCACCCATTCGACCATATCGGGCAGCTTGCGAAAATTCAGCTTGTTGACCACGGCCTTGATGATGATGGGAAAGTCGACGCCGCGCCTGGCCTTGGCGCGGGTCAGTGCACGGATGCCGGCGACAATATCGTCGAGCGAACCTTCGATGCCGCGCGAATAGTTGTGAATATCGGCGTCGTGGGAATCGATCGAGATGTTGATGTTGAAGGGCTTCGCCGCAACCGTCCAGTCGACGACTTTCTCGTTGCCGAAAGCGCCGCCGTTGGTGGTGACGCCCCATTTCAGCCCCTGCTCGCCGCAGAATTTAAGAAGGTCGACGAAACCTTTCTTGATGTACGGCTCGCCGCCGGAAAATTCGATGTGGTAATGGCCGATGAATTCCTTGAGATCGAGGAGCGCTTTTTTCCATTCGTCGATCGACATCTCGTCGCGATAATTCGGCCGCCGCCAGTAATCGCAGTAGCGGCACTTGTAATTGCAGCGCTCGATCACCTCGCCGTAAATCGAAACCGGCACGGTGACGTCGCGTCCGGTGCGCAGGTAAATCTCTTCGGCTACGGCATTGCGCATGTGATGCGCACCGAGTCGTGTCAGCTCCAGGAATTTCACAACTGGCCTCCGCAGACGAAACCGCATTGAAGCGGTTAGAGATGGCACGCGCCGCAGCGCATGCGAAACGGTTCCGAATTTAAAGGTTAATTCGTTTGTTTATCGTTACAGCGCCGCATTCAGCGTTAACGCCGCGCAGAGTGAATCGCGCCGATCTCAAAGGGTTGTCAGAGACGAATTAACCGAGTCGCATCGATTCCGGAGGCTTCATCCATACGTCTTCAGGACGTGGCGGGCGATGACCATTTTCATCACTTCGGTGGCACCTTCGGTGATACGGAAGCTGCGCCGCTGCCGCCAGAATTTTTCGATTGGCAAATCGGTGGTGAGCGCGATGCCGCCGTGGATCTGCATGCACATGTCGGCGGCTTTGAACGCCATTTCGTCGCAATAGTATTTGCAGACGTAGGCGTCCTCGCGGGCGTCCTCGCCTTTGTCGAGCCGAGTGGCTGCTTTGTAGACCAGAAGCCGCCCGGCCTGCAGCTCAATATACATGTCGGCAAGCATCCATTGGATCGACTGCCGGTCGGCGAGTGGACGGCCGAAGGTCGAGCGCTGCTTGGCATATGATGTCGCCAATTCAAGGCAGCGCTCGGTCACGCCAAGCGCGCTGGCGCCATGGCGCACACGGCCGGCGTTAAGCCACTGCTGGGCGTGGCGAAACCCGTCGCCCTCCTCGCCGACTCGATGGCTCACCGGCACCCGCACGTTCTCGAGCACGATCTCCCAGGGCTCGTCGCCCATCATGGTTTTGTACTGTGTCGTCAATTTCACGCCCGGCGTATTCATGTCGACGATGAAGCAGGAAATGCCGCCGTGCGAGCCTTTGGCGCGGTCCGTTGCCGCCATGAGCTGCATGAAGTCGGCTTCCCTGGCGTGGGAGATGAAGCGTTTGACGCCGTTGATGATATAATGGTCGCCGTCGCGCACCGCGACGGTGCGCATGCCGCCCGGATCGGACCCGGCATCAGGCTCGGTTTGCGCAAAGCAGGCTTTTTTCTCGCCGCGTAATGACGGCAGCAGGTACTTCTCTTTCATTTCGCCCTTGAGCGCGTACAAGATGGCGCGCACGCTCGGGCCGGTAATGCCGCCATAGCCGCGCGCCGGCAGCGCGACCGAGCGTGACAATTCGGTTTCGACGATTGAGCGCGCTAACACCGAAAATCCGGCGCCGCCATATTCCTCCGGAATGTCCATTTTCCAGAAACCGAGGTCTTTGGCGCGCTGGCTGAAGCGTTCGTAATATTCGGGCTTGAGCTTTTCGGTATTGGTGGACGCCTCGCGTTCGACCGGAATCATTTCGGTATCGACGAAACGCCGCAGTGCATCCTTAAAGATGCGAAGCTCCTCTGGAAGCTCGAAATCCATCACATAGGCTCCTTGGGCTCCTTGGCGTCGCGCCAGGCAACGCGCACATCGACAGCGACCGCACCCTTGTTGCCGACGATCAGCGGATTAATCTCGATCTCGTCGATGCGCGCGCGGTGATCGAGATAGAAGCGGCCGAGCGCCAGGGCGATTGTTTCAAGCGCCTTGCGATCGGCCGGAGGCTTGCCGCGATAGCCGGCAAGCAACCGGTTCGCCTTGAGGCCGTCGATCATTGTGGCGACGTCGCCTGGGCCGACGGGCAGGAGCCGCATCGCGGCATCGCGGATCAGTTCGACCAGGGTGCCGCCGGAGCCGATGAGAAGCACCGGCCCGTAAAGCGGATCGGAGCGCGCGCCGACAATCATCTCGATCCCGGAAACCATTTCCTGCACCAGGAAACCGTCCAGCTTGGCATTCGGAGATGCCGCGCGTGCGGCCTTTACAAGCGCGTCTGCGGCGCTGAGCACATCGTTCCTGCTGGCCAGACCAAGGACGACGCCGCCGGCTTCGGTCTTGTGCACGATGTCGGCCGACTGGATTTTTAGCGCCACCGGAAATCCGATTGCCACAGCGGCGTCAGCAGCGGCCTCCGCAGTGGATACCGCGCGGCTACGCGGCAGCGTGAAGCTATAGCGTTGTAGTGTCGCATCGAGCGTCGCTGGCGTCAGATCGCTCGCCGGCGCAGGTCTTGGCACGACGGGCGCGCGGCCCGTCCGCTTTGCATGGAACCATAGTCCGTTCAGGGCACGCAACGTGGGCTCGAGTGCCTGAAGGAACGGAAATCCGGCTTGCTCCTGGATGGCGAGTCCGTCGGGACTCATCTGGTGGATCATGCGCGCGAACGCGACGACCGGCTTGTCGGTGAGGGTGAGCAGGCGCGACAACTCATGACTGTCCGTCCAGTTGGAATTTCGGCCCGGCATGGGGGTGCACCAGGCGACAATATCGATGTTCGGATCGCAGGCCACGACCGCGCATTGGTCGACGGCCACCTTGAGCGTCGACGGGATGCCGGTATCGAGCGGGTTCTTCGGCAGGATGCCTTCCTGCATGTGCGGCATCAGCGCCTCGTTGGTCGCCGCATCGAAAGCCGGCGCAGCCACGTTTTCGAATTCCGTATAATCGTAAAGCAGGTCGACCGTGCCGCCGGAATTGGTGACGAACCCGATGCGAGGGCCCTTCGGCAGGCGGCCGTTCTGAAACACAAGTGTCGCCTCGAGCAAATCTTCAAACGAGCGGCAATTGATGATCCCGTAGCGCTCGCACATCGCAAGATACGCGGCGTAGTCGCCGCCAATTGCGCCGGTGTGTGACTGTGCCGCCGCGCGTGACTTCTGCGTCGCGCCGGTCTTGATCGCCAGCACCGGCTTGCCGGCCTGTAAGGCGCGCCCGGCAGCGAGCATGAATGCTTGCGGTCTGCGGATGCCCTCGATGAAAAGTACGATCTGCCTGGTGTGCGGATCATCCACCACGAAGTTGAGGTAATCGGCGAGATCGAGATCGGCTTCGTTGCCTGACGACACGGCGTAGGAGAAGCGCAAGCCTCGGTCGGAAGCGCTTTTCATCCAGAACTGTATGTTGCCGCCGGATTGGAATAATGCCGCAACCGGGCCGGGAGGAACGAGACACAGTTCAGTATTGGGATAGGCAAAAAGCTTTTCGCGGAAGCTGAACGATCCCATGCAATTCGGGCCGCTGACGCGCAACCTGCTGGTCGCCAGAAAATCCTTCAGCCATGCGCCGCGTGCGCGCGAGGCTTCGCTTTCGCCATCGCCCACTGCGGCGGCGTAGATTGTCGCCGATTTCACCCCCGCGGCTTCGGCATCGGTGAGCACCCCGGCGACGTTCGGAGCCGGCACGATCACCATGGCATGATCGACCGGCTCGCCGATGTCGCGCAGCGAGGCGTAACAGCGTTCGCCGTAAACCTGTTGCTGCCGGGGATTGACGAGATAGATGCGGCCCGTATAGCCGAAATCCCGCAGATTGCTGAAGATATGGCTTGGCCAGCGCGCCCGTTCGGAGGCGCCGACAATTGCCACGGCGCCGGCGCTCAGCATACTCGCCGGCGACCGCAACACGCTCTCACTGCCCGCCACGCTTCCGCCCCGTATAATCGGTCTCTGCCCTTTGCCTGCTTGGTATAATATTTCGCTGCGGTCGGCTACGCCTCGAACCGTTCCAGCTCTGCGGGGAGGAGATGGCACATGAGGGCACAACGCTGGGCAGGATTCCTCGGGGCGGCCGCGGCGTTAGCCGTTCCGGTTGGCGCACTCGAAGCATCCGCCGCCGATTTCTATCAAGGCAAGACGCTGACGATGGTCGTCGGCTTTGCGCCGGGGGGCGGCGTCGATAATACGGCGCGGGTGGTCGGCCGGCATCTCGTGCGGTTTATTCCGGGCCAGCCCGGGCTCGTCGTGCAGAACATGGAGGGCGCGGCCGGCCTCGTCGCCATGAATTATGTCGACAAGCGTCTCGCCGCCGACGGCCTTACCGTCGCGATGCCCGGCCGGTCCTGGTACGTCGAGGGCGCCCTCAAGGGGCCCGGCATATCGTTCGATGTGGACAAGCTCAGCTATATCGGCAGCCCGGGTGAAGTGAACTCGGCCCTCTACGTGCGCCCCGCGACGGGTGTTGAAAACATTGCGGCGCTGAAGGCTTCGCCAAAGCCCCTGACGTTCGGCACGCTGGGGAGCACGACGCCGACAGCTATGGTGCCGGCGTTGCTTGCGGCAAAGGGCTATCCGATCAAGCTGATTTCCGGATACGTCTCTACATCCCGCGTCTTGCTTGCGCTCGAGCAGGGCGAGATCGATGGTTTCTGGACCGTCGAGGATTTGTTCGCCCGTCGGCACGATTTGCTCGATAAAAATGTCGTTCGGCCCATCCTGCAAAGCCGGCCGCATCTGGCGGGCGTTCCGGTCCTGCGTGACATCATGCCGGAGGCGGTGCGACCACTGCTGATGCTGCTCGAAGCGCCGGAGGATTTCGGTCTGCCGCTTGTCGCAGCTGCGGGCGTCCCGCGCGACCGCGTGGACATATTACGCAAGGCTTTCCTCGCCATGGCGGCCGACCCGGACTTTCAGGCCGACGCCATCAAGGCTGAACAGCCCGTGGGGTCGCCGATCGACGGCGCCAGGCTTCAGACCATGATTCAAGAATTGGCGCGGGCCGCCACGCCGGATATGGTCGCCGCCTATCGCGACCTCGCCGGGGCGAAGTAACGTAGGGAGAGTTTGCCGATGCGTCTCGATCAACTGGAAGGAAATCCCGACAGCCGCGTGGCTTGGGGCAGCGATATCGCCGCGCAGATGCTGCGGCGTTTCGGCATCCGCTACATCAGCCTCAATCCCGGCGCGAGCTATCGCGGTTTTCACGACAGCCTGGTCAATCATCTCGGCAACAAGGATCCCGGCATCATCCTTTGCATGCATGAAGACCACTCGGTGGCGATCGCGCACGGCTACGCCAAGGCGACCGGCGAGCCGATGGCCTGCGTACTGCACTCGAATGTCGGCCTGCTGCACGGCATGATGGGACTGTTCAACGCCTGGTGCGACCGCGCGCCGATGTTCGTGCTCGGTGCCACCGGTCCGGTTGCTGCCGAGAAACGGCGCCCCTGGATCGACTGGATCCATACCTCGCGCGATCAGGGCGCCTATATCCGTTCGATCATCAAATGGGACGATCAGCCGACGTCTCCCGACGCGCTGGTCGAGTCCATGACGCGCGCCAATATGTTGACGCGCTCAGCGCCGACGGCGCCGGTTTATATTTGCCTCGATGCTGGCTTCCAGGAGCAGAAGCTCGACAAGGAACCGGAATGGCCCGATGTGGCGCGGTTCAAGCCGCCGCAACCGCCGCGACCGTCCAAGAACTCCGTTGACGAGGCTGTGGCGTTGCTGCAAAGCGCGCAGCGTCCGGTTCTCATGCTCGGTCGCGGCTCGCGCAACGCCGAGCACTGGGCGCCGCGCATCCAGCTCGCCGAGCGGCTTGGCGCTTGTGTCGTCACCGATCTCAAGCAAGGTGCGATGTTCCCGACCGATCATCCGGCGCATTACTGTCCGCCATTCAACGTGCTCGGCAAGGATGCGCGCGAATTGCTGTGCGAAGCCGATGTCATTGTCGCGCTCGACTGGGTCGATCTCGGTGGCGCGCTCCGCCAGGCGAAGAACGCCGGCGATGTGACCGCCAAAGTCGTCGCCGGGTCGCTCGATCAGAACCTGCATACCGGCGCCAACATGGAATACCAAGCGCTGCCGCCGGTCGATGTCTCGATGGCGTCCACCGCTGACGTCGTTGTCGCCGAGCTCAACGATGCGCTCGGCAAAGGCCACAAGAACCCCTGGAAAGTAAAGGTGCCGGCCAAGACCAAGGCCAACGGTGCAGCCATCAGCATGGAGCAGGTCGCGCTCGCTTTGCGCGATCAGTTCAACGATCCGGAGAATGTGACGTTTTGCACGCTGGGCCGCGGCTGGCCGTTCGACATCTGGCCGTTGCAGAACGGCATGTCTTATCTTGGTAAGGATGGCGGCGGCGGATTGGGCTCGGGGCCGGGCCTGTCGGTCGGCTCCGCGCTCGCGCTGCAAGGCCAGGGCCGCTACGCGATCTCGATGCTTGGCGACGGCGATTTTTGCATGGGCGCGACCGCGATCTGGAGCGCGGCCCATCACCGCATCCCGCTGCTCGTTCTGGTGAACAACAATCGCTCCTATTTCAACGACGAACTGCATCAGGAAAACGTGGCGCGGACCCGCGGCCGCGAGGTCAAGAACCGCTGGATCGGCCTGCGGCTGGAAGATCCGACACCAAACATCGCCAAGCTCGCCGAGGCGCAGGGCGCGGTCGGCATCGGGCCAATTACCAAGCCGGAGGACGTCAAGCCGGCGATCGAGAAAGGCGTTGACGTGCTCAAGAAGGGCGGCGTCTGCGTCATCGATCTGCACGTCGATCCGCCGTCGGAGCGCCAGGCCAGCCACGCACTCGGCCACCGCGCCACGGGAGGGTGAGCGCTGTCCTGGCTCTTCTTCGCTTTCTCCGGCCCGGTGCTGTGGGCCATCTCGGTGCATTTCGACAAATATCTCGTCGAACGCTTCTTCAAGGACAGCAACGTCGCCGTGCTGCTGCTGTTCACGGCGTTTATCGGCGTGCTGCTGCTGCCGTTCATCTGGTTCTTGGAGCCGGGCGTCATGCATCACGACGCCAGCAGCATCGCGCTGATGATATTGTCCGGCATTCTCTATTTGAGCGCGATGCTGCTTTATCTGCAGGCATTGCAATCCGAGGAGGCGTCCGTGGTGGCGCCTTTCTTCCAGTCCGGACCGCTGTTCGGCTATGCGCTCGCCTATCTCGTTCTCGGCGAAACATTGACGCCACGGCAAATGGCGGGCGGCGCGCTCATCGTTATCGGCGCACTGTTCGTCTCGCTCCGGTTCGGACAGAGCGCCAGACTGTTCAAGGCACGGCTGGCGATGCTGATGCTGGCATGCGGGTTCATCATGGCCTTGAGCGGACTGATTTTCAAAATTTTCGCGCTCAAGGTCGAGTTCTGGACAACCATTTTCTGGATGTTCGTCGGCGAGGCGATCTTCGGTATCGGCTTGCTCATGATCGCCTCATATCGCCGGCAATTCCTGGCGCTCTTTCGCCAGCACACGGTTGCCCTGCTATCGATCAATGGCTCGAACGAGGTCATCAACCTCAGCGGCAGTTTGGGTAATCGCTATGCGCTATTGTTCGCACCGCTGAGCATCGTGCAGGCGATCGGCAGTACGACAACGTTGTTTGTCTTCGCTTTCGGGATTGTGCTCAGCATCTTCTTCCCGAAACTGAGCCGCGAAGACCTTTCTGCACGCGAATTGGTGCAAAAGGGCGCCGCCGCGATATTGGTGGCTATAGGTGTCGCTTTGGTGACGCGTTGAGGCGACCGGAGATGGGGCGGAGTGCATGAGCAAAGCGGATGGTTATCGTATCTTGGAAACTCGCACGGTCCATGCCGGCTGGACCAAGCTCCTGATCGCAACAGTCCAACTGCCGGACGGACACACGATCCAGCGCGAGATCGAGGATCATGGTGAAGCCATTTGTGTTCTGCCGTACCATCCATCGCGCAAAACCGCCGTTCTTGTCCGCCAGCCGCGCGTGCCGCCGCTCTTTGCCGCCAATTACGGACAGACGCTCGAAGCCGTGGCGGGCATCATCGAGGAGACGGAGCCGGTGGACACCGTGCATCGGGAAGTCATGGAAGAGGCCAAACTGAACCTTGACGCCGTGGAGCATGTGTTCACAGCCTGGACCATGCCTGGCATCTCAACAGAGCGAATGCATTTTTATCTGGCGCGCTATTCGGGGGATGCGAGACCGGACACGGAAGGCGGCGCAGACGAAGACGAAAGCACCGTTGCGGTCGAGATTGCGCTCGACGAACTTGCCCGCATGGCGGATGCAAATGAGCTGCCAGACACAAAAACGCTGCTGCTGCTGCAGACGTTGCGCCTGCGCCGACCCGAATTATTTTGATCGGTGTGACGATTTTCTATCGGCACCCGCATAGGCCATTGGATTAACTTGATTTATTCGCCGCCTGAAAAGTGCTACAATAACCGCCGTGGGTATCGCGAAAGTCCGCCGGACGGATTATCTGCGGCAAAGCGAGTGATGCGATGAATTGGATCACCAACGTCGTTCGGCCGAAAATCAACAGCCTGCTCCGGCGCGAGGTGCCGGAGAATCTTTGGATCAAGTGTCCGGAGACTGGCCAGCTCGTGTTCTACAAGGACGTCGAGGCCAATCAGTACGTCATACCGGGTTCTAACTATCACATGCACATGAGCGCTGCGGCGCGCCTCAAGTCGATGTTCGACAACGAGACCTGGTTCGATATCGCCGTCCCGGAAGTTCCGGTCGATCCGCTGAAGTTTCGCGACGAGCGCCGCTATGTCGACCGGCTGAAGGATGCGCGCAGCAAGACCGGATTGAACGATGCAGTGAAGCTCGGCTACGGCCGGCTTGATGGACTGGCCGCAGTGATGGCGGTGCAGGATTTCAATTTCATGGGTGGCTCGCTCGGCATGGCGGCGGGCGAGGCGGTGATCACGGGACTGGAGACCGCGGTAGAGAAGGGCTGCCCCTTTGTGCTGTTCGCGGCGTCGGGCGGCGCGCGCATGCAGGAAGGCATTCTCGCCCTGATGCAGTTACCTCGGACGACAATCGCAGTGCAGCGCCTGCGGGAGACGCGCAAACCCTACATCGTCGTGCTCACCAATCCGACGACCGGCGGCGTCACCGCATCCTATGCGATGCTCGGCGACGTGCATCTCGCCGAACCCGGCGCGCTGATCGGCTTTGCCGGCCCGCGCGTCATCGAACAGACGATTCGCGAAAAGCTTCCGGACGGTTTTCAACGGGCGGAATATTTGCGCGACCACGGCATGGTGGACATGGTGGTGCATCGCCACGAAATGCGCGCGACTGTTGCGCGGCTATGCCGGCTGTTGATGAAGGCGCCCGCAAGCGTGCCGCAGCGTCTCAGCCTTCCGGCGCCGGCCGCGGCCCCGGCGTGAACGACCGGCCTCCAGGCCCGGCCGCGGTCGACGCGATCCTGACGCGGCTCCTGGCGCTGCACCCTAAGCGCATCGACCTGTCGCTCGACCGGATCGAGCGCCTTCTTGCCGCACTCGACCATCCGGAGCGGCGCTTGCCGCCGCTGATCCATGTCGCGGGCACAAACGGCAAGGGTTCGACGATCGCTTTCATGCGCGCGACCCTCGAGGCTGCCGGCAAACGCGTGCACGTTTATACCTCACCTAATCTGGTTCGCATCAATGAGCGCTTTCGCATTGGGCATGAGGGCGGCGGTATACTCGTCGGCGATGCCGAACTTGCCGATGCGCTCGCGGAATGTGAAGCCAAAAACGGCGCAGCGCCAATTACCGTGTTCGAGATCGAGACCGCCGCAGCGTTTCTAATGTTCTCGCGCAATCCGGCGGATGTCCTGCTGCTCGAGGTCGGTCTCGGCGGCCGGCTCGATGCGACCAATGTCGTCGACCGCCCGTTGGTAAGCGTCATCACGCGGGTGTCGGTCGATCACCGCGATTTTCTCGGCGACACGCTCGAACAGATTGCCGCCGAAAAGGCCGGAATTCTCAAGCGCGAGGTGCCGGCGGCAATCGCGGATCAGGCGCGCGAAGCGCTGGCGGTGATCGAACGCCAGGCCGCGCGCATGCGCGCGCCGCTCAGTATCGCAGGCGAGAATTGGACCGCGACCGAGGAGCGCGGCCGGCTGGTTTATCAGGACGGCGACGGATTGCTCGACCTGCCGGCGCCAAAACTTTACGGCCGCCATCAGTTCGAGAATGCCGGCTCCGCAATTGCGGCGCTTCGACTGAGCGGCCTTAAGCTGCCGGCCACGGCGTTCGAGGCCGGCATGCTCCGGGTCGAATGGCCGGCGCGCATGCAGCGCCTGTCGCACGGTCCGCTGCCGGCGTTACTTCCGCCGGAAAGCGAGCTTTGGCTCGACGGCGGCCACAATGCCGACGGCGGGCGAGCCATCGCCGGCGCGCTTGCCGATCTTGAGGAGCGTGTATCGCGACCGCTGGTTCTTGTCGTCGGTATGTTGTCGACCAAGGACAGCGCAGGCTTTTTGCGCAATTTTTCCGGTCTGGCGCGCCGCGTTATCGCCGTGCCGATCCATCAGGACAAGGCGGTCCCGGCGGCGCAGCTCGCGGACATTGCCGGTAGTGTCGGCATTCCGGCGCTGTCGCGCGATACGCTCGAGAGCGCTGTTGCGGTCGCCGGCAAGCTCGACCTGTCCCCGGCGCCGCGCGTTCTCATCACTGGCTCGTTGTATCTTGCGGGCGAAGTCCTGGCCGCCAACGGCACGCCGCCGGAATAGAATGATCCCGAAAAGCGGCTACCGGTTTTCGGATAAGATCACGCTCAGCAAATATCTCACTCCACCTGGATGTGCGCCTCGTGGATGACCTTCGCCCACTTTGCGCGTTCGGCCTTGATATAGGCGGCAAAGTCTTCCGGCGGTCCGGCCATGGATTCGAACATTTGCGGGTCGAGGAAGCGCGCGCGGAAGACGGGATCGTTGAAAATGCGAATCGTTTCCTTGTCGATCTTCATCACAATATCGCGCGGCGTGCCGGCAGGAGCGAACAGGCCGAACCATGCGTTTGCTTCGTAGCCGGGCAGGCCGCTCTCCGACACGGTCGGAACGTCAGGCACCATCGGCATGCGCTTCGGGCTGCCGACGCCCAGCATCTTGATTTGCCCGGCGCGGAAGGCAGGCAGGCCCGAGGCGATGCTGACGATCATGGCGTTGATGGAACCGCCGATCAGATCGTTCAGCGCCGGAGTTGCGCCGCGATAATGGATCGGCTGCAGTTTTATGCCCGCCATATTGGCGAACAGCTCCATGTTCATATGCAGCGCCGAGCCGACACCGGCAGTCCCGTAGGTGAGTTGCCCCGGCTTCTCCCTGGCAAGTGCGATCAGATCGGCGGCATTTGACACCGGCAGCGACTTGGCTGCGAGCAGCGCTTGGTAGATCCGCACCAATCCAGTGATCGGGATGAAATCCTTGTCCGGGTCGTACGGCACCTTTTCGTTGGGTAGAAGCGTCGGATTGACCGCGAAGGGCCCGGACTCGCCGACCAGCAGCGTGTAGCCGTCGGGCGGGGCTTTGGCGACGGTCGCGGCGGCGATGATATGGGCGCCGCCGCCTTTGTTCTCGACGATGACCTGCTGACCCCAGGCTTTGGTTAGCTCCTGGGCGAGTGCGCGGCCGGACACGTCGGTCACGCCACCTGGCGCGGCCGTGACGACGAACGTGATAGGGCGATCGGGATAAGTGCTCTGCGCCTCGGCGGCCCCGCCGAAGCATGCCAGCAGCACCAGCGCGCCGAACAATCTCATCATCAGCACCCAATTCGTGTTGCCGAGCCTTAGCATAGCGCGGTGACAAAAGCTTAGGAGTGGGCGTGGCATCATGCTTGCCAATTTTGAGGCCGGCCATGTCCAAATGGCAAGATGAGAAGGCAGAAAGAAACCGGCAGGCGATCACGCGCCTCACCAAGGCATTGCCGGACATCTTTCCGCCGGCCGTGTTGGCGCGGGCGCTCGGGCGGCCGTTCGTGCCGCCGACACCGCGGCTGGCGATCGATTCCTATTGGCGCGCGCATCCGCTGCGCGCTGATCGGCTGGCGCGGGCACTTGCGGCGCGCAGCGCTCCGCCGGCTGGTTGGAGCTGGCGCCTCGGTGGCGGCCGTAAGAGCGGACTGCCAGCCACGTTCCGGACACCGCCGGCGCCCTATCGCGAACGCAGCTATGCACGCGGCGCCGGATTCTGCTGCGTGTGCGGGCAGCCGGTTTATCGTTTCGGCTGGCACGTCGATCTTTGGAACGCCGGACCGAACAAGAACGCGACCTGGCATTGCGCCTGCGTGATCGCCTGGCAGTTCTGGAATGCGCCAAGCGGCGAGGCGCCTCTGTTGCGGCGGCTGCAGGCGCGACGTTGCGTCGAATCCGGCGGACGGCTGTGGAAGACCGCCGAGGTCGACCACCGCGTGCCGCTGTTTCGGGTGTGGGGCCAACACCGCGAGACGCCTTGGCCGGCGCTCCTCGATTATTGGGGCCTGCCAAACCTGCGGCTTATCAATCGCGACGTTCACGTTGTCAAAAACGCGAGCGAGGCGCGCGACCGCCGCGCCGCGCGCGGCCGAACGGCGCTACCTATAGTCTGATCTCGCCGAGATTGATGCTGGTGCCGAGCGTGGCTTCCAGGCTCTTCGACCGGCCGTTGGCGAAAATCTGTAAGGCATAATGTCCGGAATTCTCGTCGAGCTTGTCGAATTTGAAGTCGCCGTAATTGTCCGTTGTCGTCACCGCGACCGAAACGCCGTCCTTGACGAGCTGGACGCTGGCGCCTTCCACGCAATCGACAACACCGTTCTTCTCGTCGGCGACCGAACCGCCGATGAAGCATTTGGAATAGCGCCAGAGGTTGCGATAGTACACCCGCGGCTTCGCGTTTAGCTCGGGTTTCATCACTTCCAGGTTCTGGTCGCGTGCGATCTGCGCCATTTCGGCGTCCTCGACCTGGATCGAGCGCATGGCGCCGGTCGGGCACGATTGCTGGCCTCTGGTCTGTTGCCAGCCCTGGTCGATGAGATGGGCGTCGAAGGTCCAGGCTTGCGGCAGCTGCAATTCCTCGTTCCACCAGATGTGACCGTAAGGGCAGGCGTCGACGATCTGCTTCTGGCCCTTCGCCTTCACCGGGTCGATGATGACGATGCCGTCCTTGCGTTTCTTGATGGTATCTTTTGGCGCCGCTTTGATGCATGGCGCGTCATCGCAATGATTGCACATGGTCGGAACGTAGGCGATGTCGATCATCGGGATCTGCCCGCGCTCCTTCTGCAAGATGTTGATCCACTTGTGGCCGTGCCTCGGCATCGGCGCCGAATAGCCCGGCCAATCGTTGCCCACGTACTCATCCATGGATGCGAGCGTGCACAGATTGCAATTGGTGCACTCAGCGACGTCGATTATCAGGTTCCATTTTTTGGTCATGACATCACTTCGCCGGCACCAGATGCGCCTCTTGCAATGTGCGCTTGATTTCCTTGTCCTTCTCCATGGCGGCGAAGGCGGCCGACATGTGCTCGGTGCGCCCGTCCCACAGCTCGACCTGCACCAGCGAATTGGCGCCTGCGAGCGAATGTGTGCTCTTGGTCTGGGTGCGCTCGGGGGTGAGCAGGTTGAGGCAGCCGCCGCGATCGACGGACTTGCCTGGTTCACCCATCGGATCGTAGACGGCCGAGGATTCATAGCCATGGGCGACGCCGCGCGGCAGGCGTTGGGTCGGCAGTGCGGCGCAGATGACCGCGCCGCGATCATTGAACACCTTGATTAGGTCGTGCTTGTTGACGCCGCGCGCCTTGGCGTCTTCGGCATTCATGCGTACGATCCAGTAGTAATAGCCGTCGACCTTGACGCGATGGTCTTCGATGTTGAGCAGGAACGAATCCTTGCCGTCGCCCTGGGTGTGGAACGAATATTTCGAATGCGGCGTAAGCAGCTGCAGCGGATAGCGCTCGAACAACTCGCCGGAATGCGCGCCTTCCCATGACGGCTCGTATTTGACGATCGGCGGCCGTTCGGGATCGTGGAAGCGCTTGAGCGAATTGCACTCGAATTCGAGCTTGCCGGACTGGGTCTGCAAGCCGCGCAGGTATTCCTCGGTGTAATCGGATGGCAGCGGCTGCGCCTCCGGCACGTCCTTCTTGCGGTTCTCGAAGAACCAGCGGAACGACACCGGCGCGCGCAGCTTTTCCTTTTCCGCCGGCACCACGAAGTAGCCGCGCTTGAGGAATTTCTTCCACGACATGTATTTCGGCATGTCGGAGGCGAGATAGACGCGCTTGACCCAGTCGATCTCGTTGACACCTTCGGAGAAATAGTTGGCGAGGCCGAGCGGTTTGCACAGCTCGTTGAAAATCCAGTAATCGGATTTCGATTCGCCCAGCGGTTTGATCGCCGGCGCCTGGAACACGATGACGCGGTGATTGAGCTGCTGCTGGCCGTGGTGGCCGTAACCGCCAAGGCCGGCCCATTCGCTGATGTCGGTGCGCTCGAAATTGGTGCAGGCCGGCAGCAGAATGTCGGCGAACTTCGCTTCGCCTTCGTTCCAGATCGACTGGTTGACGACGAATTCGAGGTTGGGCGACTGGTACATCCGCACCCAACGATTGGTGTTGTTCATCGTCGACAGAATGGAGCCGCCATATTTATAGAGCATGTGCACCGGCGAATGGCCGGCTGCCGGGTAGGTGAATTTCGGAAACTGGTGCTCGATCGATTTGCCGACCCACGGATAGCCTTCAGCTTTGCCGTCGAGGATTGCCTCTGGCACGAAAATCCGTGGGATGCGCTGGTTGTTCGAATTCATGGTCGGCAGTTGCGGCATGCGCTGGTAGAGCTCGACCGGCATCGACGTATTTTCCAGGTCGCCCGACATGCCGCCGTCGGCGTAGCCCGGGAAATAGAAATTGAAATCGATCGGCGTACCCCATTGCAGGTTGCCCATGTTGATGCCGGGCTTGCCCAGCCCTTGCATCGCAACCAAACAGACCATCACCCGTGCCCATTGCATGCCGGTTTGATTGCGGCAGGCGCCGCCGTGGCCGTTACCCCAGCCGCCGGGCGCCAGATAGACGCGCTTCTTTCCCCATTCGCGCGCCAGCGCGCGCACGTCCTTGGCAGGAACGCCGGTTTCCTTTTCCTGCCACTCGGGAGTCTTCGCGATGCCGTCGTCCTCACCGACCAGATAGGCTTTCCATTTGTCGAAACCGACAGTGTGGGATTCGACGTAAGCCTTGTCGTAGAGGCCTTCCTTGATCCAGACGTAAGCGATGGCCATAGCCATCGCGACCGACGTGGTCGGCTTCGGCGCGAACCATTTGCCGGGCAGGAATTGCGCGGTGGCGTTGTAGTAGGGATCGACGTGGACGACTTTGATGCCGAGCTTGGGATCTTTGAGCCATTGCCGGCGCGTGGTACCTTCCTGCGCGCCGTAGGAGCCTGAGGTCGATTCCGGATCGGCGGCCCACGACACGATCATGTCGCAGTTCTGCAGGCAATCCTCGACCGTGCCATAAGTTTCCGATTGGCCGACGCGGAGCGTGTGGCCCCAGTGATGCACCGCGCCCCAGTACCAGCCTTCCCACGAATCCGGATTGTGATGAATGCGGGTCATGCCGACCGCGTTGGCGAAGCGGAACAGCGCCGAGAGGTAGTAGCCGACATTGCCCCAGGTATGATGCGAGCCGTGCGAGAAGGTGATCGCGCCCGGTCCATACTCGCGCTTTTGCCGTTTGATCTCGTCGGTGACGATCTTGATCGCCTCGTCCCAGGAGATACGCACGTAGCCGGACTTGCCGCGGTTTTGCGGATTGCGCTCGCCATTCGGATCGAAGTCGACGCGCTTCATCGGATAGAGCAGGCGGTCAGGGGAATAGATAATCGACTTCACGTTCTGGCCGTGCGGCGCGAGCGTGGTCTTGCGTGGCGGCGTCAGCCTCTGGCCCTTGGCCTCGATGGTCCAAGATGCGCCGTCTTCGTCGGTGAGGTCGATCGGCGTCAGGCGAATGATCTTGCCATCCTTGACGTCGACGAAGACCGGTCCGCCGTTGGTCATGTTGCAGTAGCGCGTGATGCCGCGGCGAAGCTTTCGGCCGTATTTCAGGCCGGCCGACTGGCTCATCATCAGCGTCTGCGCAAACCAGTTGGTCAGGTATTCCGGCCCGTCGACGGTGAGCACGAAATCCTTCTGCGCGTTGATCTGGGCGAGCCAGTTTATCGGCGGCGTCAGCAGGGAAGCGCCGACCTCGGCGTTCTTGAACATCAGTTTGATGTCGGGCTTGGCGTGCAGGCCGGCGCCCGTGGTGATGACGCCATCTTTGATTTCGTACCAGCGCCCGATCTCCTCGTCGCGCGTCATGATCTGCGCCACGAGATTGTGCTCTTTCACCCGCGCCTTGAAATCGGGATGGCGTCTTGCGGCCCATTTGAGGAGTTGCGCCGCGCCGAACAGGATGATCGGTAATTTGGTCTTGGCGAAGGCCATCGCTTCCTCCTCATTCGCGCCCCAGTCTGTGGGCGCCGCCGCGCAGGGCATATCCCCTTAGGGCGCGGCCGACCTGTATCGGTCGATTTTGCAATAAATCCGGCGCGAAAGAAACCCGCGGCAATCGGCCTATGGCCATGCATTGCTTCGCACCGCCCGGCCGATTGCGATAATCTCAAGGGATGAATATCCCGACTAAGACCATGGCTGTGCGCCTGTTCGAATACGGCGGGGCGGACAAGCTCATCTACGGCGAATACGATCTGCCGCCGCTCGGCGAGCGCGACGTACTGGTCAAGAACATGGCCGGCTCTGTGTCGCGCTGGGACGTGAAATATCGCGCAGGCGACTTGGCGCGCTATCAAATTCCGGGCCGCGCCGCGTTCCCGCTGCCGCAGCAGTTGGGCCGCGAAGCAGCCGGCGAGGTGGTGGCCATAGGCCGCGCCGTGACGCGTTTCAAGCTGGGCGACCGTGTTATCGGCGTCACCCATCCCGAGGACCCGGATTCGATCGAAACCGCGCGCGGGCTCGGCAATCTGTCGCGTAATCTCGCCATCCCGGGTCATCAGGCGTTCGGCTCATACGCGCAATATCTGGTGCGCGACGAGCGCATGTGGCTGCCATTGCCCGATGGCGTCGATTACGAACAGGCCGGTGTGGCGCTGTGGCCATTCTCGTCGTCGCATCGGGTGGTGCACGACCGGCTCAAGGTGCGGCTCGGCGACACCGTGCTGATCGCCGGGGCTTCGGGCGGCATGGGCCAGGCGACAATGCAATTGTGCAAGCTCGCGGGCGCGCGGGTGCTGGCGACGACGCGCCATGCCGCGAAGGCCGCCACCTTGCACGAACTCGGAGCCGACGCGGCCGTCGTCACCGCCGATGCCGAGCGCGCACGCGCCGATGTGATGGCGCTGACCGGCGGCGAAGGCGTCGATCATGCCGTTGACTACACCGGCAGCCCGGAATTGCTGCGCTTCATCGGCGGCGTAATGCGGCTGGGCGGCAGTCTCGTCATCTCGAGCGAGCAGGGCCGCGAGCCGATGCCGTTTGTTGCCTCCGACATGATCCGGCTCGAGCTGAACCTGCTCGGCATCCGCGGTGCGCGCATGAACGACATGCTGACAGTGCTCCAACTGCTCGGCGAGCGCCGCATCAAGACCCGCATCGCCGCCCGCTTCACATTGGCGAAGGTCGGTGAAGCGCACGAGCTGCTGGTGAATTCCCCCGATCTCGTCGGACGAATTGTCGTGCTGCCGTGGGCGTGACAATTAACGCGCGACGATGTTCTGCATTGCGCTCTGCCGGCCGGCGAGGAACAGGCGCATGTTGTCGATCACCAGCGGCATGATGAAATCCTCGTATTCGACGACATAGCCGCCGATATGCGGGGTGATGAAGACATTCGGCAGATCCCAGAACGGGCTGTCCGGCGGCAACGGTTCGGTCTGAAACACTTCGAGGGCGGCGCCGGCGATGCGGCGTTCGTGCAGGACCGCAAGCATCGCCGCCTCGTCGACGGTCTGGCCGCGGCCGGCGCTGATGTAATAGGCAGTGGGCTTCATCGCAGCGAAGACCTTGGCGTCGAAGATCGAGAGATTGCCTTCACTCGCTGGCAGCATGTTGATCAGATAATCGGCGCGGCGCGCCGCGTCGGCCAGCCGGTCGGTAGCGATCATCTCGTCGAAGCCAGCGGTTTGTCGCGGCGTACGCGTCACGCCGATGACGTGCATGCCCAGCGCCTTGAGAAGGTCGCCGATCGCGCTGCCGACAATGCCGGTGCCGGCGATCACCGCGGTCTTGCCGTGCAATGTGCTCCACAGCCGGCGCTCCCAGAAATGCGCCTTCTGGTCGCCGACCTGGCGCACCGCATCGCGGCTCACCGCCATCATCATGTAGAGCACTTGCTCGCGCATCGGCGCGCCGTGAATGCCGCGGCCGCTGGTGATCAGCACATTGGGCTTGAGCGAGGGACAGCGCAGAAAATGATCGACGCCGGTCGCCAGCGACTGGATCCATTGCAGCCGCGGCGCACCGCCGAGCATGAAGTCCTGTATCTCGATGCCGAACATGATCATCACGTCGATATCGGAGAGGTCGCCCGTCACCTCGCGCCCGTTATGAAACAGCGTGAATTGCAGCGCGGGAAATTTCTCGCGCAGCCGGTCGCGATACATCTCGGCATGTACGTCGACGATGAGGACCTTGGTCATACCGGCGGCAGGCTCAGGTAATGCGCGGCGTTGCCGGATGCGATGTCATGGCGCAGCGATTCCGAAAGCGGCACGTGATCGAGGAATTCACCCGCCTCCTGCGCCGACTCGAAGGGATAATCAGCGCCGAACATGATGCGGTCCTTGCCGAGCGCGGCGAGCGCGCAATTGAGCGGCTCAGCCGAACACATGCCCGAGGTCGTCACCACGATATTCTGTTTGATATAATCCGACGGCAGCTTTGCGAGCTTGATGCCGTAGAGTTTCGCCCGGCTGTCGAAGCGCCAAAGCAGAAACGGCAGGGTCTCACCGAGATGGCCGAGCATCAGCTTGGCACGAGGGAAACGATCGAAATGGCCGCTGAAGACCAACCGCAAGGCATGCGATCCGGTCTCGAATCCCCATTCCCAGGTGGCGCGCCGCAAGCCGGCAACGCCTTCGAGCGCGGGCGACGGCGTGATCGGATCGGTGGGATGAATGTAGATCGGCGCGCCCAGTGCTTCGGCACGCTCCCAGAACGGATGCAGCGAAGGATGGTCGAGGTACTGTCCATGCGTGTGGCCGTTGATCATCGCGCCGCAGAATTTCAGTTCACGCATGCAGCGTTCGATTTCATCGGCCGCCCCCCGCGGGTCCTGCATCGCGAGGTGAGCAAAGCCCGAATAGCGGTCAGGCCGCTTCTGGACTTCCTGCGCCAGGAAATCATTGGATTCACGCGCGCGTCGCGACGCGGTGCCGGCGTCGCGTTCCGCCTGCACGCCCGGACCGGCAATCGCCAGCACAGAACGCGCGATTCCGGCCTCATTCATCGCCGCAAGGCGCATTTCGGCAAAGTCGGTCAACCGCGCCAGCAGGTTTTTCGCGTGCTTCGGATCGACCCCTTGCACCGTCGGCCACCAATATTCCTCAAGGCTTGGCGACAGGAAATGTTCTTCCAGCGCAATCTTGCTGACCATTCTTTTCCTCGGCGGTTCCTCGGCTGCGGGCTCTATATCCGATATCCGGTGCAATGGTATATGGCCCAATGCTATAAACGTCGTAGCATGTGGGCGTGCTAGGGAGGTTGTCAGTGGTCAAGAAAATACGCGGCGTTGCGATGGAAGAAAACCTCAATAATGCGATGGGGTTGGAGTTTTACAATCTGTCGCATCGGTTCGGATACCAGTCGCCGAACTGGCCGTACTTCGAAGACGTCAAGATCGAGCGCATTCATTACATGGCGAAGTCGGGCGTGCTGTCGCAGCGCATCACGACATCGATGCACAACACCACCCATATCGATGCGCCGGCGCATGTTGTGCAGGGCCTGCCTTTCATCGACGAAGTGCCGCTACCGCACTTTTTCGGCTCCGGCATAGTCATTTCGTTGCCGAAGAAGAAGTGGGAGAAAATTACTTACGACGATCTGGAAAAGGCGGCTGGCAAAATTGTGCGGCCACGCGATGTCGTAATTGTCAACACCGGCTGGCACAAGCTTTATGAGGATAGCGAGGACTATTTCTGCCGCTCGCCCGGTTTCGTTTCTTCGGCTGGCGAATGGTTCGTCGAGAAGAAAGTGAAGGTCGTCGGCCACGATACCCAAGCCAACGATCACCCGCTGGCGACAGCGATCGGCCCGCAGCGTAACGGGCCGCTGCACCCGCATCTGGCGGAAGAGTACAAGAAATGGTCCGGTGGCCGCGACTGGAAGGACGATTTCCCGGAATGGGAGCCGGTGCATCGCATTCTGTTCAAGAACGGCATCCTGGGCATCGAGAATGTCGGCGGCGACATCGATAAGGTCACCGGGAAGCGTTGCACCTTTGCCTTCTTCCCCTGGAATTGGGATCGCGGTGACGGCTGCATCATTCGCCTGGTGGCGATCGTCGACCCTAAGGGCAGCTATCGGATTGAAAAAGGGGAGAAATTCTGATGATCGTGCGTAAGTTCTCCGAAGCAAAGCCGTACGAAGCGCCAAACCACCGCGGCTACAAATCGTTCCGCGTTTTCGGCGCGGAGATGGGCGGCTCGCAGTCGCTAGTGTTCGGCATTTCGCATTTCTTGCCGGGCGGTGGCGCTGGCCCCGACGCTTCTCCGCCGGAGAAAATCTATTACGTGCTGGCCGGCGAACTCACAGTGATCGTGGGCGGCAAGGAGACCGTCATTCGCCAAGGCGATAGCTGCTATATCGGTCCGAACGAAAGTCGCGAAATAATTAACCGCGGTCACGACGTCTGCACCATCGCGGTCGCGGTTGCGCCGGTAAAATGATGCCGAAGCCCGGCATGACAATGTAATTGATGCAATGTGAGATAGGTCCATGGCTGAAGACTATCTGAAAAACCCGCTGTCGCTGTTCGATGTCAAAGGCAAGACCGCGGTCATCACCGGCGCAACCGGGGCGTTCGGCGCGCTCGCTGCCCAGGTGCTGTCCGGCGCCGGCTGCAATGTCGTGCTGTCGGCTGGCGGCGCCGAGGCGCTAAAGAAAGTCGCCCAGGAGTGCGAAAGCCTGGGCGCAAAGGCCGAAACGGTCAATGTGCGTCCAAGTTCGGCAGTTAATTGCGAAAAAATCGTCGAGGCCGCGGTCAAGCGCTTCGGCGGCATCGATATTGTGGTGCTCGCATCGGGCATCAACAAGGTCCAGAAAATCGTCGATCAGCCGCCGGACGCTTTCACTGAGGTCATGGATGTCAACGTGACGCAGTCCTGGCTGATGGCGCGCGCGGCGGGCAAACAGATGCTGGCGCAAGGTCGCGGCGGTAAAGTGATCTTCATGTCTTCGGCGCGCGGCCTATTGGGCCATCCGGCCGGTTATACGGCCTACTGCGCATCGAAGTCCGCAATTGACGGCATCACCAAGGCGCTTGGCTGCGAATGGGGCGAGACAGGCATCACCGTGAATGCCATCGGGCCGACGGTATTCCGCTCGCCGCTGACGGCGTGGATGTACGAGGACACCGAACGCGCCAATACCGTGCGCAAAGGTTTCATCACCCGCGTGCCCAAAGGCCGCCTTGGCGAACCGTCCGATCTTGCCGGGCCGCTCCTGTTCCTCGCCTCCAAAGCGTCCGACTTCTATACCGGCCATATCCTTTACGCCGACGGCGGCTACACAGCGGGCTGAGATGGCGAAGGCGCGCATCGCCGTCGTCGGCGCCGGCCTGATGGGCCATGGCATCGCGCAGGTTTTTGCGCTTGCCGGCCACGACGTGAACGTCACCGATTTGCTTTTGCAGAATCTCGATACGGTAAAATCGCGTATCGCGGCCAACCTGCGCGATCTCGGTGAGGACGAGAACGCGGCGGCGCGGGTGCTGCCGTTTGTCGATCTTGCGGAAGCGGTGCGTGAGGCCGATTACGTCGTCGAAGCAGTGTTGGAAAACCTGGCGCTGAAGCAAAAACTGTTTTCCGAAATAGAACGTCATGTGCGGACGGATACGATCCTCGCCAGCAACACCTCGGTCATTCCAATCACCGCGATCATGCAAGGGCTGGAACGGCGCGAGCGCGCGGTCGGCACACATTGGTGGAATCCGCCTTTTCTGGTGCCGCTGGTCGAAGTGATCGAGACGCAATGGACGTCGCCGCAGACCGTCGCCTGGACAATGGACCTGCATCAGGCGGCCGGCAAAAAGCCGGCACATGTGAAAAAAGACGTGCCGGGATTTATCGGCAACCGGCTTCAGCACGCATTGTGGCGCGAAGCGATCTCGCTGGTTGAACACGGTATCTGCGATGCCAAAACGGTCGATGACGTGGTCAAGGCTTCGTTCGGCCGCCGGCTTGCGGTGTTGGGTCCGCTCGAAAATGCCGACCAGGTCGGCACCGATCTCACGCTTGCCATCCACGACATCGTGTTGCCGGCGATCGAAAACCGGCCGGGCCCTTCGCCGTACCTGCAGGAACTCGTGGCTGACGGCAAGCTGGGCTTCAAGTCCGGTCAGGGCTTCCAAAAATGGAGCCCCGAGGAACAAGTGGCGTTGCGCAACAGGGTGATGCAGCACCTCAAGGCTATGCGCGAGCGTTGAATCGCCAGGTCGTCCTGGTGCGCACTATTCCGCGATCGCCAGCGTTTTTTCCACCGTGCTCGAACGCAGCGCCGGCATGACTTCACTTGCGAACAAGTCGATGGAGTGCAAGCACTCGCCGCGCGTCAAATCGCCAAAGGCGAATTGTCCGACCACGTAATTGCAGCCGGTCTCGGCAAGCTGCGTCTGCAAATATTCCGTCACGGTCTCGGGTGATCCGGCAACGCCCTGTCCGCCCGCCACCATCGCATCCCAGTCCGCTGGTCGCGGGTGGGTCTGCGCGCGCCCGAGTAGCCGCGGCAAATGCGTGAAGCTGCGATGCCAGGGCAGGTAGGCGCGGCGGGCGAGGCGGAGCGCCTCTGCATCGGTTTTGGCAACGACGATGAAACGACCGAGACCGAGCTTGGGCATTACGGCGCCCGGATGTGGCGGCCGCCAGGTGGCGCGATAGCGATCGATGGAGAGCCGGGTATCGGCGGGTGAATCGAGACTGACCACATTGAGATTGCGCTTTGCCGCGCGCTCGGCGCTGTCGGGAGCGTGCACGCCATACCAAATTGGCGGATGCGGCTTCTGGAACGGCTCGATCTCCATCGGCACATTGTCGAAATTGAAATGCTTGCCATGGAAATCGAGCGTCTTATGCGTCAATCCGCTCAAGATCACTTCCACAGCCTCGGCATAGATATCCTGCCGTAGCTCGGGAT
Source organism: uncultured Alphaproteobacteria bacterium (assembly GCA_963813825.1). Lineage (GTDB taxonomy): Bacteria > Pseudomonadota > Alphaproteobacteria > Rhizobiales > Xanthobacteraceae > BOG-931. The sequence goes on along the minus strand of CAWFBB010000006.1, from coordinate 39,978 downwards.
CGACGCCGAAATATTCGATTTCGATCGGCGAGGCGCCGCGGCCGAAACTCAGCTCAAGACGTCCGCCGCTCATCTGGTCGAGCATGCAGATTTCCGAAATGAGCCGCACCGGATGATAGAGCGGCAGCACGAAGACCAGCGGCCCGAAGCGCAGCCGGCGCGTGCGCTGCGCCACCGCGGCGAGGAAAACGTTCGGTGAGGGCGCCATGCCGAGCGGCGTCGAATGATGCTCGGCGAGATGATAAGCGTAAAATCCGGCGCGGTCGTACGCCTCGGCGATTTTCAGGCGATCCTCGTAGAACTCCGGCAGCGGCCCGCCGGTACGATCGAGGTGATCGAATACGCCGAATTCCATGATTGCCCCTGTTATCTGACCTGCAGTCGTTCGATCAGCGTACGGCTGTCCGGTAATTTGTCCAGACCGAGCACCGCATCGATAAGGTCATCCTGCTGCGCCGACGTCATGACGCCGCGGGTTAGCTTGCGGAATTTGCCGACGATATCATCCGCATTGGCAAACGACTGCTCGCTGCCGCGCGGCGCCTCCCGGGTTTCGCACTCGATTGAGCCATCGCGGAAATTGATCTCGACGTGGACTTTATGACGTTGGGCCGCGCCGAGCGCCGTGATTGCGGGATCGTGCACCACCTTGACCTTGCACGAGAGTTTGATGCGCGCGTCGTCATCGACACAGTCGGGCGTGAATTCATCGACGAAGACATCGCCCTCGAGCAACAGCGTGGCGACGCAGAACGGCAGGTTGAGCTGCGCCGCCGTCAGTCCTTCGGGCTTATAGGGCCAGCCGACGTGGTCGACGGTGACCTGCGAGCCGGAAACGACGATGCTGTCGATTTCGTCGAGTTCGAATGGTCGGCGCTTGCGGATATCGCGGATGGCGTCGAGCGTGGTGTGATTGCTGCCGACGCAGGAATAGAATTTCAGCGATATGCGCATGGTCTCGAAGCGCTCGCCGAGGCCGGCGCTCAGCTCGGCGAGATTGAAACGATCCTGCGAGCGCGAGAAGGTGGTGCAGAAGCCGCCGTAGGGCGCCTCGAACACATCGACGATGCCGGTAAAGCCGTCCTTCGCGAGTAGCGCTCCGTAAAGTCCGCTCTGCGCCGCGCGGCCGGCATGCATGCGTTTGACCATGGCGCCATATTGCGCCGCCATCAGGCCGGATGATTGCGTACCGGCGATGCCGAGCGCGTGGACGGTTTTGTTGGCATCGAGTGCCAAGCCGCGCGCTGCGCCGGCTGCCGCCGAGAAAATTCCGACGGTGGCGCCGGAATGCCAGCCCTGACCGATGTGTTCCTGCCCCATACATAGGCCGACTCGCGGCCCGATCTCGTAACCGGCCACGGCGGCGGTGAGGAAATCGCGGCCTGACAACTGGGTGTGGCTTTCAGCGACCGCAATCAACGCAGGCAGCGTGACAGCGCCGACATGCAGTACCGCTTTGCGGTGCACGTCGTCGAGCTCGAAGCCCTGGACCTGCGTGCCGTTGACCAGCGCCGCGTGATCCGAGGACAGCCGCGCAGCGGTGCCCCATATCGAGGTCGTGCGCGTCGTGTCGAGCTTCTCGAGCGTGCCGCGCAAGATGCGGCACCATTCGAGTTCCGCGCCATAGATGGCACAGCCGAGCGAATCGAGAATGAGAAGCTTGATCCGATCGCAGACTTCGGCGGGAATCTTTTCGTAGGTCAGTCCCGAAACGAATTCAGCGATCTTGCGCGTATGGATGTTGCCGGCGCCGGCATGCACACTCATGCTCGGACCCGGGCTTTAGCCTTCACCGCGCGGCGGAGCGAGACTTGAGGCTATCCCACCACGGACAAACGCCGGACATGACCTCGTAATTGCCGTCCATCACTTGCACTGGGCGGCGGAAGCCGTCCTCGGCATTCTTCAGCCGTAGCGCACGCGCCTTGGCGTTATCTTCCGCCGAAAGCCAGGTGCGGTTGTGGCCCCACATGCTCGGGCCTTCCTTGCGTTCGGAAGCTTGCCACGTAGCGACGTCGATGGAACGTGCGCCCCAGCCGTATTCGACCATGAAGGCTGATGGCGTCCAGCTATAGAACGAGGTGATGAAGTCGCTGGTGTGGCGGCCGAGCGTCACGCCGACGCGGCCCTCTTCGCCCAAAGCGAGATCGTAGCCCTGGCCGACATCGTCGAAGCTGAACAGCTCCATCATGATGTGGTGCACGGCATTCTTGCCGGTCTGGATGAAGGCGAGGCTATGATGCCGCGGATTGAGATGCAGGAAGCGTGCGACGAAAGGATTGTCGTAGTAGTCCGTCAGCCGGAAGCCGAGGACGCCGCGGTAAAACGCCATCAGCCGGTCGATGGTTTCGCGCGAGTCGACGTTGAGCACGACATGGCCCAAGCCAAGCGGCCCAGTACGGAAGCCGGAGATCGAGCGGCCGGGCCTGAACGGCTCGGCTGTAGTTTCGGCGCCGTAGAAGATTTCGAGCCTGTTGCCGAGGGGGTCGTTGAGCACGATCAGATCTCTGACGTGTCGCTCGTCCGACAGCGCCCGGGCACCGCGCGCGACCTTTATCTCGTTGTTCTCGAGATTTGCCGCGATGGCCTCCAGCGCCGCGGCGTCAGCGACCTCCCAGCCGAAAAAGCCGATACCCTCGCCACCATCGGCATCGATGATAATGCGCTGCTTGCGGTCGTCCATGCGGAAGGCGAGCGTCGAACGCGATTTATCGATGCGTTGCAATCCGAGCAGGCCGGAGCCGTAGCTGGCCCAGTCGCCCAAGTCCTTGGCGCGGACGCCGACATATCCCAATGCTTGCGGTACCATTTCGGCCTCGTTGCGATTTGCCATCCTTTTACACCGATGGCATGACGGGGAAAATGGTTCTGAAGGACAAGTGACCCATGCAAGATCGCGTGAAACCGCCGTTCCGCGCCGACCATGTCGGCAGCCTGATCCGGCCCGACGCATTGATCAAAGCGCGCGAAGCTGCCGAAAAGGGCGAAATAGCGCCTGCGGAGCTGATCCGCATCCAGCACGAGGCAGTTCGCGCCGTCGTGCGCATGCAGGAGGACACCGGGCTCCGGCTCGCCACCGACGGCGAGTACAACCGCTTCTCCTGGCAGCGCGATTTCCTGCTCAAGATCGGCAACGTCAAAAACATGCCGTCGCGGCTCACGGTGCGGTTCCATTCCGCGGCCGGTGCGCGCGATCACACCCCGCCGTCGCTACAAGTCGTCGGCAAGCTGTCGCGTCCTACAGGCATCTTCGTCGACGATTTCAAGTTCCTTAAATCGGTGGCGCAAACGACGCCGAAGATTACCATCCCGTCGCCGACAATCGTACACTTTCGCGGCGGCCGCGAGGCGATCGACGCCAAAGCCTATCCGGAGATGGATGCGTTCTACGACGATCTTGCGGAAGTCTATCGCGCCGAAATCCGCGATCTTGCCGACGCTGGCTGCCGCTATCTGCAAATCGATGAGGTCAATCTGGCCTACCTGTGCGATTCGGAATTGCGCCGGCAGGTGGCCAATATCGGTGAGGATCCAGCGACGCTGCCGAAGACCTACGCCAGGCTCCTCAATGCGGTGCTTGCAGGCAAGCCAGCCGACATGACGGTGTGCATGCATCTGTGCCGGGGCAACTTCGCCGGCGCCTGGATCGCCGAGGGCGGCTACGAGCCGATTGCCGAGCTGTTGTTCAACGAGATCGGCGTCGACGGCTACTTTCTGGAATACGACTCTGAACGCGCCGGCGGTTTCGCGCCGCTGCGGTTTCTGCCAAAAGGCAAGATCGCCGTGCTCGGCCTCGTCACCACGAAAAGCCCGAAGATGGAATCCGGCGATGAACTCAAGCGTCGCATCGACGAGGCGAGCCAGTACGCACCGCTTGAGCAGCTTGCGCTGTCGCCGCAATGCGGTTTCTCCTCGGGCATCGGTGGCAATGCCATGACGGTCGAAGATGAGATTGCCAAGCTTAAGCTTGTCGTCGAGACGGCGCGCGAGGTGTGGGGCACGGCATAACGCACCGGGCAAGCGCCGGTGCCGCACCGATGGGCCACGCAAGATTGATCACGCCGACTTACGCCAAGGCATCAACATCGACACGCGGGCTTTATAGGAGCGATATTGATCGCCAAACATGTCGATCAGGTCGCGTTCCTCCAGCTGAATGCCGACGACGATGTAGGCCGTGGTCACGGCCGCGAACAGCAGGTGTCCTGCCGTCATTGTCGGCGCAGCCCAGAAGGCGATGATGAAACCAAGATAAATCGGGTGCCGCACGAATTGGTAGTAAAACGGCGTGCGGAACCGCACCGTCGGCATCGGACGGCCGGCGAGGTTATTGGCGACCTGATGCAGCCCGAACAACTCGAAGTGGTTGATCAGGAACGTACTGGTCAGCACGATCAGCCAGCCGACGAATGACAAGCCCGTTATCGCCATGGCGACCTGCGGGTCACTGACCTGCCACATCACGGCCGGCATCGATCGCCACTGCCAGAACAAGAGGACGAGCGCTAGACTAGCCAACAGCACATAGGTGGTGCGTTCCACCGAACGCGGGACGAATTGCGTCCACCATTGCTTGAATTGCTTGCGCGCCATCACGCTGTGCTGAATTGCGAAGACGGACATCAGCAAAAGGTTGACGATCAGCGCTTCCGTGAACGGCGCGGCGATCCCGGAATTGATGGTCTTTGGCACGAACAGGTCGTCGACAAAGCCGATGGCGTAGAGGAAGGTGACGAAGAATATGACGTAGGACACGATGCCGTAGAGAAACGCGATAATCCGGCCCGCGAGATTGCCCTGGCCGTGCTCCGTGTCTCGGCTGATTGCTTGGAACTGGGTCATGGTCTCCTCCGATCCGCTGCGACCACGGGGGATCGCAATCGCGAAGTGCGGAGAATGCCGGGAGTGCGATCAAAAGACTTTGCCCGGAGGTTGATTTGTCCGTGAGATGGGCATGATTATTCCTTGAGAGCGGCTTGCAGTCCGCTTCAGGGCGAAAAGTGCAATTTCTCTTTACCAATCATATGCTTGATACCGACAGGCGGGAGTTACGCCGGGGTTCCAAGGCTATCGCTATCGAACCGCAGGTGTTCGATCTCCTAGTCTACCTGATGCAGAACCGCGACCGCGTTGTCAGCAAGGATGATCTCATTGCGTCGGTCTGGGGCGGCCGGATCGTGTCGGATTCGACGCTGACCAGCCGGATCAACGCCGCACGCAAGGCAGTCGGCGACAGCGGCAAGAACCAGAAATTGATCCGAACCATCGCGCGCAAGGGTCTGCGCTTCGTCGGCGCCGTGCGCACGCAGCAAGCAGACGCCAAACCGGCACAGGCGGGTGGCCCGCCGGGTGAAATCCACGAACATTTCCGTCCGGCGTTTCCGCTGCCCGGTCGGCCCGCCATCGCCGTGCTGCCGTTCACGAATATGACCGGCGATCCGGCGCAGGAGTATTTTTCCGACGGCATCAGCGAAGACATCATCACCGCGCTGTCGAAGCTGCGCTGGTTCTTCGTCATCGCGCGCAACTCGTCATTCATCTACAAGGGCAAGGCCGCTCATCTCAAGCAAGTCGCCGAGGAGCTCGGCGTCGGTTATGTGGTGGAGGGCAGCGTGCGCAAGGGCGGCGATCGCGTGCGCATCACTGCGCAGCTCAACGAAGTCGCCACCGGAAGTCACATTTGGGCCGAGCGCTACGACCGCGACCTCGCTAACGTGTTCGCGGTGCAAGACGAGATTACGGAAGCGATCGTTGCAGCGATCGAACCGCAGCTTTATGCCGCGGAGAACTTTCGCGCCAGGCGCAAGCCGCCGGACAGCATGGACGCTTGGGATCTGGTGATGCGAGCGTTGTCGCATTACTGGCGGGTGACGCGCCAGGATAACGTTGTCGCGCAGGCGCTCCTCGAAAAGGCCACCGCCATCGATCCGAATTACGGCCAGGCGCTCGGCGTGCTCGCCACCAGCCACACATTCAGCGCCCATATGGGCTGGGAGGACATGGCGAGTGCGGCACCGATCGCGGAGCGCGCCGCGCTGGCGGCGATCCTGGCCGACAGCGAGGATCCTTGGGCGCACTACGCGTTAGGTGGTGTTTATTTGTTCATGCGGCGCTTCGATGACTCGCTCGCCGAATTCGAGTGGGCGCTGCGGCTCAACCCGAACTTCTCGCTGGCGCAGGGCTATTATGGCCTGGCGCTGGCCTATTGCGGACGCTGGGAGGAAGCGGAATCGGCCGCGCAACGCGCATTGCTGTTAAGCCCGCGCGATCCGCTTTCCGCGATTTATTGCGGCATCGCCAGCTATGCGCAGTTCGTCGGGCGCGATTACGACGAGGCGATGCGTCTTGCGCGCGAGGGTATCCGGCAGCGCGGCGACTTCGTGGGTGCCCACCGGGTTCTGACCGCGGCAGCGGGAATGGCGGGCCAGGGCAATGTTGCCGAGGCCGCATTGCAGGAGCTTCGTCGCGCCCAGCCCAATATTTCACTCTCCTGGATCGCCACGCAAATGCCAATCAAGCAGGATGCCGAGCGGGAGCATTATCTGGAAGGATTCCGCCGCGCGGGTTTGAAGTAGCTCCAGATTTGTGTTTGTTTTCGGCGCTTCGAGCTACTCCGCCTTCAGCCCTGCCTGTTACGCCGCCGGCCGGACATGGCGCGACGATCGTGATCGGCCGCGACGGATAGGTTTGCGCCTGCACGGGTTCGGCCGTGCCGCAGCAGGCTGTGAACGCTATCGTAAGGATCAGGCACCAGCTTTGCACGCCATCGTCGGCACCGGCGCACCCGTCAGCTCGCGAGCTTCTTCAGCCAGACCTTGTTGTCGTGAAACGCCGCGCCGCCGAACGGCGCGACCGAGTCGGAGCCGGTGAGCGTGTTGATGCCGCGGCCGTCGGCATAGGCCGAATTGGGCCACACCGATTCCGCGATCAGCACGCCGCACCGCACGCCGTCAAATAGCTTGGCGTGAATAGTCACTTGGCCACGGCGGTTGCCGAGTACGATCTGGTCGCCGTCCGCCACTCCACAAGTGGCGGCATCCTCGGGATTGATCATCACAGTTGGACGTCGCTCCCGCGATTGCGAGGTCGGCGTTTCGGTGAAGGTCGAATTGAGGAAGCCACGCGCCGGCGAGGTCGCGAGACGAAACGGGTGCTCGGTGTCGGCTTCCTCGATCACTTCCCAGTGGTCCGGCAATTCCGGCAGGGGGGGCGAAGCTACGTTCCGGTGCCAGCGTCCGAACGGCACCTTGGGCCAATCCGGCTTGAAGCGGAATTTGCCGTCGGCATAGGCGAAACCGTTGAGATAATGCGACGTAGCGAAATCGGGCTGGCAGTCGATCCAGCGCTTGGCCTCGAGTTCCGCCAATGTGCCCCAGCCGGAATCGCGCAGCGTGCCGTCGATCATCTCGCGCGGCGTCATGTCAAAACCGCGATGCTCCGCGCCGAGCCGGCGGGCCAGCGCGCAGTTTACGTCATGATTGGAACGACATTCGCCGGGTGCCTCGACCAGCTTTGGTCCGAGCAAGAGATATTGGCTGCCGCCGGCGGTATAGAAGTCGTCGTGCTCGAGGAACATGGTGGCGGGCAGGATTACATCCGCGACCTTGGCAGTGTCGGTCATGAATTGCTCGTGGACGCAGACGAACAGATCGTCGCGGGCAAAGCCGCGCTTGACGACTTCCTGATCGGGCGCAACAGAAACCGGATTGGTGTTCTGAATGAGCAGCGCGGTGACCGGCCCGCCTCCCAACAGCGCCTCCTTGTCACCGGTGAGAACCGGACCGATACGCGATTGGTCGAGCATACGGATCGACGGATCGCGCACGTCTGTTCCCTCGATCAAGGTCTTATTGAGATGAAATACATCGCCGTTATTGTGGAAGGCGCCGCCGCCTTCGAGCTGCCAGGCGCCGGTGACCGCGGCGATACAGCTTGCCGCATGCATGTTGGTGGCGCCGTTGCGCGAGCGCGAAAATCCATAGCCGAGACGAAAATAGGCGCGCTTGCGCTCGCCAGCGAGCTTGGCGAAAGCTTCGATGGTCTCGACCGGACAACCGGTGATCTTCGACGCCCAGTCAGGATCGCGGCTGCGGACGTGTGCTTCGAGCTCGCGCGGTGCATCGGTATAGCGTTCGAGATAGTCCCAATCGGCCTTGCCGTCGCGGAACAGGCAATGCATCACAGCGCAAGCGAGTGCGCCATCGGTGCCGGGCCGGATCAGCACCGCAAGGTCCGCCTGCCGCATCGTGGCGTTCATGTAGACGTCGATAACGACGATCTTCGCGGCGCGCTCCTTGCGGGCGCGTGTCGCGTGCGTCATCAGATTGACTTGGGTGTTGACCGCGTTGGTGCCCCAGATCACGACGAGATCGGATTTCGCGATTTCACGTGGATCGGCGCCGGCGAGTTTTCCGGTCCCGGCTATAAAGCCTGACCACGCGGGATTGACGCAGATAGTCGAGAAGAAGCCGGAGTATTTCTTGGCATGGCGCAGGCGATTGATGCCATCGCGCATGACGTAGCCCATGGTGCCGGCGTAGTAGTACGGCCAGACAGCTTCGGAGCCGTGCGCTTGCTCCGCACGGAGGAATTGCTCGGCCACGATATCGAGGGCGTCATCCCACGAGATCGGCGCAAATTGGCCCGAGCCTTTGGCGCCGGTGCGGCGCAGCGGATGCAACAGCCGGTCCGGATGATGGACGCGTTCGGCGTAGCGCGCGACCTTTTCGCAGATTACGCCCGCCGTATAGAGATTGTCCTCGGCGCCGCGGATGCGCCCGATGGTCCGAGCGTCGAGCACTTCGACCTCAAGCGCACAGGTCGACGGACAGTCGTGCGGGCAGGCCGAGGCGCCGATCTTTTGCGGGCGGAAAGTTTGGTTCATGGTCGATTGAGCCTGAAGCAATCGCACATTAGCACACCGCGCATGGGGGTTCCACAGACGCGGCGGAGAACGATCACAGCCGGCTTACTTCACGCCATAGCCGGCGAACTCCTCGGCAATGTCGGTTTGCAGCAGATTGGCCGACGCCATATCAACTTGCCCGCTGGCACTGTCGCCTTTTTTCTGTTTCGCCAGACCGCGCCCGTACAGCGCGCTGGCGAGCTTCGGATCGAGCTTGAGCGCGGTGCTGTAATCGGCAATGGCGCTGTCGAATTGATTGAGCCGCAGAAAAGTGAAGCCGCGGCTGTTGAGGGCAAACGGATCGTTGGCGCGGATCGCCAGCGAATGGTTGCAGTCCGCCAGCGCCCCTTCCAAATCAGTCCCGACTTCGGCGCGGGCGGCACAGCGGCCGGTAAAGGCATCGGCGGAACTCGGGTCGAGCCGGATAGCGGCGTCAAAGTCCGCGATAGCGTGCGCCTGGTCGGCCTTATCGTCGTATGCCATGCCTCGATTATAAAACGCGGCTGCATAAGTCGGATCGAGTTTGATTGCTTGGGCATAGTCCGCAAACGCGGCGTCGAAGTTGCCTTTGTTCTTGTAGCCGACGCCGCGATTATTGTAGGCCCAGGCCAGCGGCTTGCCGTTGAGCTTGCCGGATTCAATCAGCGTCGCGCAGCCGTTGATCTGTATATCGCGGGAAAAATTGTGCGCCCGGTTTGCGCACCAGGCGATCTGTGCCTGGAACTGGGCGGCTGCCGGTGACAGCAGCGGTGGCGCCGTCAAAATCGTCGCCGCTCCTGCAAGCACGGCCCATGTTTTTCGTGTCATCGCTTCCTCGTGGCGCCAATCACCCGGTTGAAATCGGCCCCGGCATGGACGATAGCACGGTGAGGCTTCCCCTGAAGCCGACAATACCAAATGGGAGGAGCCGCCATGAAAGCAGCAGTTCTCGGCGAAAAAGGCGTTGAAGTCCGCGATCTGCCGAAGCCCGAGCCGAAGCCGAACGAGGTCCTGATCCGTGTGCGGGCATCGTCGCTCAACCGCGCCGATACGCTGGTCGCGGCGGGCATTCAACATGGGCCCGTCGGCGGTATCGGCGCCCGTATCGGGCTGGAATGCTCGGGCGAGATCGAGTCGGTCGGCGCCGAGGTCAAAGACTTCAAGGCCGGCGACCGCGTCATGGGCTCGGCGCCGGGCGGCTTTGCCGAATATGCCGTAACCGATGCCGGTCGAGTGCATCGCATTCCCGGCAACAACATGACCTACGAACAAGCCGCCTGCTTCCCGGTCGCGTTGCAAACCATGCACAATGCCGTCGTGACCGCAGGGCGGCTCAAACGCGGCGAGACGTTGCTGATCCAGGGCGCCAGTTCCGGCGTCGGCATCATGGGCATGCAGATCGGCAAGCTGATGGGCGCGTCGGTGGTGATGGGAGGGTCGACCAATGCGCAACGCCGCGCCAAGCTAAACGATTACGGTTGCGATGTTGCGATCGACACCAGCAAGCCGGATTGGCCGGAGGACGTCAAAAAAGCGACCGGGGGCAAGGGCGCCAACGTCATCGTGGACATGGTGTCGGCGCCCGTCGCTATCGGCAATCTCGAAGCTGCGGCGCTGCTCGGGCGTATCGTCAATGTCGGGCGTCTCGGCGGCACCATGGGCGAGTTCAACTTCGACCTGCACGCGCTCAAGCGCATCGACTATATCGGCGTCACCTTCCGCACCCGCACGCCCGAAGAGGTCCGCGACATCGTCAAGGCCATGCGCGCGGATCTGTGGTCTGCGGTCGAGAGCGGCAAGCTCAGTCTGCCGATCTACAAGACCTACAAGCTTGCCGATATCGTCGACGCCCTCGCCGAGATGAACGCCAACAAGCACTTCGGTAAGATCGTCATAACCGTCGCCTAACGGGCCGTTCCCCTGCCGGTCGGCTGCGTTGTCACAAATCCCGGCTTGCCCGGCGCGACTCGGTCCGGCATAAATTTGCCATGACTGATTCGGCGAAAGGCCACGCGCCGATTCTGGCCGCTGGCGGCATAGTCCTTCGAGGGAATGCCAAACCGCGCTTCGCCGTCGTGCGGATGCGTCGGGAAAAGGCGTGGGTGCTGCCGAAGGGCAAGCTCTTGCCGCGCGAGCATCCGCGCGATGCCGCCAAGCGCGAGGTCCTGGAAGAGACCGGGTACGATGTGTCGGTCCACAAATTTCTCGGCTCAGTGGCTTATCCGGCTGACGGCAGGATCAAGATCGTCCAGTTCTGGCTGATGCGCGCGATCGCCCCGCGGGGACGCGAGCTGTCGGACGATGTCAAAGCCGTGAAATGGCTGTCCCTTAAGCAAGCCATCGACATACTGAGCCGCCCGCACGAGAAAGTGTTTCTGACCCACGTCGGTCCGATCGCGTTGCAGGCCGTCAGGAAATCCGCCCGTGGGCTGTCTCGAGCCAGCCGCCGCGATGCCAGCAAGCGGCGGTCGCCGGGCGCCCCGCTACCCCCCACGTGATCGCGATGGACTACGAAAAATCCAGGCCCAAAGCGTTTGTCAAAGCTTTGGGCAGCTGGATCGGCGCGCGCAGGGCAGGCTGAGCGCGGCCCTCTGGTCACGCTGCAATCCTGCCATCGTTTCAAGACGTTTGTGCCGGTGATCGTTACGCCTCTTCCGGCAGTACGTCGTGAAACTTGCTGTAATCGATCAGCAACCGGCCTTGCGGCGAAATGCTGGTGATGTCGCGATAGCGGTGGCGCCACAAAATATCCTGGTGCGCGTAGAGTTTGCGCGCGTGAAGATGCTGTGCGGAGCTGTCGTCGACGCCGCTGACGTTGAACGCAAAGGCAGCGTCTGCGGCGGCCAGATCGGTTTCCTTCAGACCGAACAGCGGACTGCTGTCGTCGATGACATGGAAGAGAGTCCAGCTCAACGTGAACATTGGGTGTTCCTGGCGCTCAAGCTCCAGCTCATAATAGCGGCGAAGCTGCGTGCCCTCGCTGGTATTTTCCACGAGAAAGAACCACAGCCGCGCGGTAGCCTGCGAGATGGTGTTATTGCGCGCGTTCGCCACCCGAATCATCAGCGTTGGCCGGCCCTGATGCAACCCGACCACCGGGTGTTCGGCGAACACGAAGCGCGCCCGCGGCCGTGAAAACCGGGCGAAGATCAGGCCCGTCATCACCGCCAAAAAACTCATGCCGGTGAAAATTTCGATGGTGGCGACGAGGTGACCGTAATTGGTCTGCGGATGCATATCGCCGTAACCGACCGTCGCCAGCGTCTCGATCGAGAAATAAAACAGGCTCAGCGGCAGCGGCAGATCAGCGGCAACATTGGCGATCGGATGGTCGCCCAGCCAAAAGAGGAAGGCGAATACCGTGTTGAGGACAATGAAGATCAGCGCAGCGGTGCCGAAAAACACCGGCCAGTAGACCGTCATCGAGCGAAAATAGAGATCGCTCCAGAATCCGCCGGGCGCACCGCGCATCTCCATTTCGCGGGTGCCGATACGGATGGTTTGCGTTCGGCGCTGGCTCGGCAGCTCGTTTGGTTCTGCCAAAGCGTTCAGTCCTGATCAAAATCTAGACTCACGCATGCGCCTTCATTGCCGCATGGGCATTGAGCCTCGGATAGACGCGACGCGCATTGTCCTCGAAGATTTTCTTCTTGTCGGCGTCGCTGATCGGCGTCTTCTCGACGTAGCGTTTGGTGTCGTCGAAGCCGAAGCCGGTTTTCGGATCGTTGCCCTTGACGGCGCCGACCATTTCCGATGCGAACAGGATGTTGTCGATCGGCACGACTTTGGTGAGCAGGTCGATACCCGGCTGGTGATAGACGCAGGTATCGAAGAAAATATTGTTGCCCATGATTTCGGCAAGCTCCGGCTTGCCGTTGTTGAGCGCGATGCCGCGGAAGCGGCCCCAGTGGAACGGCACCGCGCCGCCGCCGTGCGGGATGATGAACTTCAGCTTCGGGAAGGTCTTGAACAGGTCGGACAGCAGAACCTGCATAAACACCATTGTGTCGGCATTGAGATAATACGAGCCGGTAGTGTGCATCGCCGGATTGCAGCACCCGGAGACGTGAATCATGCACGGTACGTCGAGCTCGATCATCTTCTCGTAGAGCGGGAACCATGACTTGTCGGTCATCGGCGGCGAATTGAAATAGCCGCCGGACGGATCGGGGTTCAGGTTGCAGCCGACGAAGCCCATTTTCACGCATCGCTCCAGCTCGCCCGCCGAATGCTTCGGATCTGCGCCAGGCGACTGCGGCAACTGGCACACCCCGATGAAGTTCTGCGGATAGAGCGAGACGACACGCGCGATCAGGTCGTTGCAGATCTGCGACCACTCCAGGCTCACGCTCTCGTCACCGACATGATGCCCCATGCCGGAGGCGCGCGGTGAGAAGATGGTCACATCGGTGCCGCGCTCACGCTGTAGTTTGAGTTGATTCTGCTCGATACTTTCGCGGATTTCGTCGTCCGACATTTTCAGTGCCGCTCGCGACGGCATCGCCGTCTTGTCCTTGGCATTGGCTGCCGCGGTCTGCTCCTTGCGGAAGCGGTGCAGGTCTTTGGGCTCGGTCGTGTAGTGGCCGTGGCAATCGATGATCATGGCACCATTCTGCGTGGTTATTCAGGGTCCGAGGATGCTACGGCCCGCGGCGGCATTGTCAAACCCGGATGGCGATCTGATAGACTGCCATCTGCATATAGGGAGATTTCGGAAAATGGCCGAATTGCCGCGTCTAAACAATGTCATCCGTGCACTCGAAGCCGGCCAGCATGCGCTGACATGCTTTGCGCCCGCCCACACCAACTCGGCGGTCGCCATGAGCGCGTCAAAATTTGACGGCTGCGTGTTCGAGATGGAGCATAACCCGTGGGACAGCGGCCGGCTGCGGGATTGCCTGCAATATATGCTCAATCGCGCACAGATCGCGAAAGCCGGGCTGGTGCCGCCGGTGACGCCGATGGTGCGCATTCCGGTCAACGGCGTCGAGATGGCGCAGTGGCAGGCCAAGCAGGCGCTTGATGTTGGCTGCTTCGGCATCGTCTTTCCGCACATTTCTACAGTTGAGGAGGCGGCCAATGCTGTCGGTGCCTGCCGTTATCCACGGCTTAAGGACGCGAAGTTTTACGAGCCGGTCGGAATCCGCGGTGACGGCCCGACCGCCGCCGCGCGATACTGGGGCGTCGGACAGCAGGAATATTACCAGAAAGCGGATGTCTGGCCGCTCAATCCGCAAGGCGAGATTTTCTGCATTTTGCAAATCGAGGACACGCGTGGCGTCGATAATCTCGACGATATGCTCAAGAACGTGCCAGGCATCGGCTGTATCCTGATAGGCGAGGGCGACCTGTCCCAGGAACTCGGCTATCCGCGGCAATACGAGCACAAGACCGTGCTGGAATGGATGAAGCGCGTGGTCGACACCTGCAAGAAACATAACGTCGTGGTTGGTCACCCGCACGTCGAGGCCGGTAACGCGGAGCGCATCATCAAGGAGGGTTACCGCTTCCTGATGTGCGCGCCGGTACAGAGCTACGGCCATCTGACGGCGACGCAGAAGCTGACGGGCCGGGCGTAGTTCGTCTGAGAGGCTAGCGAAACTCGGCACACGATGTTCGAGCCGGTAGATCTTCTCGCCATCGTGCTCCTGCTGGCGGTGTTGATCGGGTGCGTCAACCACCTGTGGGTCAGGTTGCCGCCGGCGATCGGCATGCTGCTCGGCTCGCTCGTGGTTTCGCTCCTCATCGTCTCCAGCGATCGAGTGTTCCACCTCCACGTGATGTCGTGGTTTCGCGGTACACTGGATGCCGCGCATTTGCCGCGCGTATTCCTTAATGCGGTGCTGGCGCTTCTGCTCTTTGCCGGCAGCCTGCACGTCGATGTCGCGGAGTTGAACCGCCGGCGCTGGATCATTCTGCTTTTGGCTACGGCGAGCGTCATACTCTCGGCGGTGATTTTCGGTGGTGGCATGTGGCTAATGTTCGGCCTGATCGGCACCGCCGTTCCGTTCGCCTGGTGCACCGTACTCGGTGCCATTCTGGCGCCGACGGATGCCGTTGTGATCGAAAATCTGTTGCGCCAAGTGACCCTGCCGACGGGGCTGCGCGCCGCGATCGTCGGGGAGAGTCTGTTCAACGACGGCGCTGGCGTGGTGCTGTTCTTGTTGGCGCTCGGCGTGACGGAGGGCGACACGTTTGTGCTGGGTCATGGCGAGGTGATCATTGCACTATTGCGCGAGATCGTCGGCGGTGCGGTATTAGGAATTGCCGCCGGTTGGCTGGCGTCTGTCCTGCTGCGGCGCGTCGCCGATAGCGGCTTGCAGCTTCTGATTTCGCTGACGCTGGTGATCGGCATCTACCGAGTGGCAAATCTGGCCGAGCTGTCCGGCCCTATCGCTGTCGTCAGTGCCGGATTATTACTGGCATCGCCGTCGCCGCGTTTGGGCATGACGCCGGACACGCGCGCCGTGCTGGTCGGATTCTGGTCGCTGCTCGATCAGCTCATGAATACGCTGCTGTTTCTGCTCGTCGGTCTGCAAATCCTCGGGTCTTGTCATTCAGCCGATCGAGCTGGTACCGATTGCCTTCGCCATTCCGCTCGCAGTCCTGTCGCGGATGGCCAGCGTCGCCCTGCCGCTGCTGTTTTCCCGGCAGCACCTGCGCGACAAGGCGCGTGAAGTCGCTGTGCTGACTTGGGCGGGATTGCGCGGCGGCATATCGATCGCGCTGGCGTTGACGCTGCCGGCTTCGCCGTGGCGCGCCGACCTGCTGGTGGTGACTTACGCGGTCGTCGTCTTCACGATCGTCGTGCAGGGCCTGACGATGCCGCGCTTCCTGCGCGCGATGTATGGCGCAAAAGAGCCGGCCTGATCAATAATTCGCCGCGTGCTTTGCGTCGCGCTGCGACGGCTTATTGCCTGCCGGCAAATCGAACATGCCGCTCGGCAGCGTATCGAGGAAGGTGAGCACGTCGGAGGTCTTCACCACGTCGGCGTATTTGGCGTTCATGTCGCAGAGATTGATGGCGTGGCTTGCCTGCGAACGGTCGAAGCAGCCTTCCTCGGCGAGCGCGATGCGGTAATTGAGGCTGAAGGCGTCCAGCACTGTCGCGCGCACGCAGCCGGACGTGGTCGTGCCGGTGACGATCAGGCTGTCGCATTGCAGCAGCGTCAGATAGCTCGCCATGTTGGTGCCGAAAAATCCGGACGGCTTTTGCTTGAGCACCACAATGTCTTTGGGGCCGGGCGCGATCGGCGTGACGATCTCGTTGCCGTCGAGATTGGTGACGATGGTCTCGCGGTCTTCGTTGCCGCGCGAATTCTTCCACAGCCACGAGCCTGAATCCCAGTTATCCTCGCGCCGCACGCCGGTTGTGTACATGACCGGCACTCCCTTGCCGTGGCACTTGTCGATCAGCGAGCGGATGTACGGCAGTGCGGTCCAGGCGTCCTCGCCGCAGGAATTGCGCCAGCGCTTGATCGATTCGAGAATCGGCTCCGGCCGGTCGCCGCAAAATGCCCAATTGACGTCGATCACCAGCAGCGCCGGCCGCTTGCCAAAACCGCCCGGCGCGCCATAGCCCGATGAGCCGAACACCGCTTTGTCGCGTTCGGTGAGGAATTTGTTCCAGATCGGTTCGGACATGGCGCTTTCCTTCACAATTGATGCTTGCGGACGATAGATCGTTTCATCTTCGGAGCAAAGCTTACAGGCTGGCGCGGACTTTTTCGACAAAGCTCATATCGATAATCTCGTCATAGCCGATATCGGTCTTTAGAATACCGGCGTCCATGACGACGGACTTCGCCGTGTCCCATGCAGCACGGCTGACCATGCCGTCCTTGCTCCACATCTCGTCTGCAAAAGAGCGGCCGAGCGTCGCCTTGAGATCCTCGATTGCCATGGTCGGAAACTGTTTCTGAGCGAGTTCGGCCGCTTCGTCATGGTTTTCCTGAACGAACTTCAGCGACTTCATCATGCCGCGAACGAAACCGGCCACCAGGTCCGGCGTCTTTTGAACGGAATCGAGCCGGACATTGAACGTTGAATAGGCGTAAGGCCCGAGCTCCTTAGGGATGTTGATGAACGGCTCGCCCCAGGCGCCGCTGCGCACACCCTGAGTGATAAACGGCTCGGTCGAGCAGCCGATCTGCGCTTGCTTGTTTCTGACTACGGGCAGTATCGCGGAGTTGGCAGTCTCGACCAGCGTCACGTCATGCGTTGCATCGAGTTTCCACTTCTTCAGAAGATAGCGAGTGATCGAATTCGGTGTGCCCCCGAACCCGCTGGTGGCGATGGTCTTGCCCTTGAAATAGCTTGCCCAGTCCTTATCGGCCGGTTCCGATCCGGTCGCGGCGCAGTAATAGACGTTGCCGCGATCCACGCAGTTGACCACGCAGCGCAGCTCGGCGCCTTTTGCCTTGGCAAAGGCGCAGTGCTCCGGGCCGCCTATAAAGGCGAAGGCTTGCCCGGACAGCACCGCGTTGGTGTGACCGGAGCCGGTCTCGATGGTGACGATATCGACCTTGACGTCGTCGAAGAGGTTTTTTGCGATGCCGATATAGAGCGGCAGGTAGCCGGTGCCGTGTACCGGTTCCGCGATCAGCACTTCTTTGGTGTCGGCCCTGGCGATGTAAGGCCGCGCGATAATCGCTGCGCCGGCAGAGGCGGACGAGCTCAAGATTGTCCGCCGGCTGTATTTGCGTGTGGTCATGACAAACCCTCCTGTTACATCCGCTTGGTTATTGTTTAACGCCCTTGCGCAATACGCTCTCGAGCCACGACACCGCCACATACATGACGATCGCCAGCGCCGAGAGCACGCCCACTGCAACCCAGACCAGCGCGATATCGTAAGTTTGGCCGGCATAGAGTATTTGGCGGCCGAGGCCGTGCTGCGAGGCGATAAATTCGCCGACGATGGCGCCGGTCAGCGCGAGGCCGATATTCACGCGCAGCACAGAGATGATCCACGGCAGGCAGAACGGCACGACCAGCTTGCGGAACACCTGCATGCGGCTGGCGCCGAGCGAGTAGAACAGCTTTTCCTGATCGGGGTCGACTGCCTTAACGCCCGCATAGGCGGTGAGCGTTGACACGACGAGAGTAAGCGCAGTCGCGATCGCGACTTTTGAAGCGAGGCCAAGGCCGAAGACAAGGATTACCAGCGGCGCGAGCGCCAGCTTCGGCAGCGATTCAAAGCATATGACGTAGGGTTGGACGATCGCGGCATAATTGCGCGACCACCAGAACGAAAGCCCCAGCATCGAGCCCGCCGTCGTGCCGATCAAAAAGCCGATAATCGTCGAGCGAAACGTAAAACTGATGTCGGTCCAGGCATCGCCCTCGGTGAAAAATTTGATCAAGGTCGTGTAGATCGCGCTCGGCTTCGACCAGAAAGAAGCCATCGATCCAGCCGTAGTCCGCCGCCGCTTGCCACAGCCCAACAACCGCTATCAGGATGGCGACTTGCGTGAGCATAATCACCCAGAACGGCCAGTCCTTTTGCACCGGCAGGCGGCGCGTCCTCATTTTTGGCCGCACGATTTGCTGCGGCTGGCCGGGCGTCACGTCGGTGCCGCGTCACGCCGACGCCCGCGACCCGTGATGTCTCCTGGACGGTCATGCGAATCGCGCCATGTCAGGCGGCCTCGTCGAGGGATGAATGATGCGCGGTGAGCAGTGTCCAGGCAGCGTTCCTTGATGGCGATGAAATCCGAAGTCAGCGTCACCGTGCGCGGCCGGGGACGGCCGATCGGAACAGGGATCGAATTCGACGATGCGGCCGGGTCGCGTCGCCATGACATGGACTTCGTCGGATAGATAAATCGCTTCATCGATGTCGTGGGTGACGAATACCACCGTTTTTCCAAAATCACTCCAGAGCTGGAGCAGCCATTCCTGCATCTGCAGTTTGGTCTGCGCGTCGAGCGCGCCGAACGGCTCGTCGAGCAATATGACATCGGTGTCGAACAGCAATGTGCGCAGCAAAGCCGCGCGCTGGCGCATGCCGCCGGACAGCGCATTGGGATACAGATACTCGAAACCTGAAAGACCGTAGCGGCGCAGCAGCGGCAACGCGCGCTCGCGCGCTTGGCGAAGCGGCACGCCCTGGATTTCCATGCCGAGGATGACGTTGTCGAGCACGGTGCGCCATGGCAGCAACAAATCCTTCTGCAGCATATAGCCGACGCGGCCGATCGTGCCGGTGGCATCGGCGCCGTCGATCAGCACGCGGCCGCCGGTCGGTTCCAACAATCCGGCGACGATATTGAAGATCGTGCTCTTGCCGCAGCCCGACGGGCCGATCAGGCTGACGAAACGGCCTTGAGCGATCGCCAATGTAACCGGCGCCAAGGCCTCGAAGGCGCCTTTCGGCGTCTTGAAGGTCATTCTGACTTGTTCAAGGCCAAGTTTCGCGGGCATTTCGCGGTCCCTGCGCACCGCAATGGTACAGCAATAAGCGTGCCAGTGGTGCGGCGAAGTTAGGCCATTCCTGTGTCCAGAAGGGCTGCTTCAAATGCGCTGGTGATCGCCGGCTTGCTTTTGCCCGCTCGCACGGCATCGCCGATCACGATCACCTTTTGGCCGGATTTTGCGAGCGCCTTGAATTTACTGCCGGTCGCTTGCCGCGCCCGATAGTAGAACCAGTCACGCAGCTTCGGCGATGACATTAGTTGCGCAATTCCCGGCCACCGTCCCGCGCCGGAATCGAGCGACAGCGGTGCTATGGCACCGAGACCGAAGCGGTACGCCGCGCCGGTTGCAACGATGATGCGATCGAATGGCGCAAGTACGTCTGGCCTCGCGAATACGTCAGTCGAGTAACGGAATGTAACTGCATTCTTTTCGCAAGCCGCCACCATGTCGGCGATGTAGCGCTCAAAACTTTTCGGGTTCGCTTCCACTTCCTGGAACAGCGGGGCCTTGCCGGCATAGCGAAAGCTGCCGCCGGCGCGATCTGCTTTCTCGAACACGGTCACGGTATTCCCTTCGGCAACGAGCGAGGCGTAGGTCAGCCCCGCGGGTCCGGCACCGATCACGGCGATGCGCTCGCCACGCGGCGGATTCGGATCGGCGAATGCCGTTTCGCGGCCGGCCGCGCCATTGACCACGCACCCGATCCGGGCGCCGCCGCGCATTTCGTTGATGCAGGTGTTGCAGGCGAGGCAGCGGCGGATCGGCTCGCCGCGCGCCACCTTCGCGACCCATTGCGGATCCGCGACGAGCGTGCGGCCGAGCGCGATGAAATCCGCTTTGCCGCCTGCGACGGCGGATTCCGCAAGCGCCGGATCGCCGAGCTTGCCTACGGCAATGACCGGAATGGCGACGCGCTTTTTCACGTCGGCGGCAAAATCGAGAAACGGTCCGTCCGGCATCGACATCGGTGGCAGCACGACCTGCGCGGAAGGCAGCGAGCGGTAGTGACCGGCACTGATATGCAGCGCATCGGCGCCGGCTTCCGCCGCCCAGAGCGCGATCTGCCTGCCTTCCTCCAACTATCAGCCCGCCCGGAAAGAAGTCCTCGACCGAAAGCCGGTAGATCACGCCGAGGCCCGGCACTGCGGCTTTCACCGCGCGCAATGCTTCGAGGCCGAAGCGCGCGCGATTCTCCAGCGAGCCGCCATATTCGTCGTCGCGCCGATTTTCGAACGGCGCGTGAAATTGCGAGATCAGATAACCGTGCGCGGCATGGACCTCGACGCAATCGAAGCCGGCCTTTTGCGCGCGCTGTGCCGCGGCGGCGTGAGCGGCGATGGTCTGCTCGATGCGCGCCTTGGTCATCGCCTCCGGAACGATGGTCTCGAACGTCGTTTCATAGACCGGGTGCGGAATGGCAGACGGCGCGATCGGCGTCTCGCCGCAAATATCGACACGCGTGTGGCCGCCGCCGTGGCCGAGCTGGATCGAGGCCTTGGCGCCGCCGCGATGAATTTCTCCGACCAGCCGCGTCAGGCCAGGAATGAACTTGTCATCATAGATGCCGACTTCGTGCCGCCGGTGCCGGCCGCATTTTTCCGGCGACGCCATTTCGACGGTGATCAGGCCGACGCCGCCTTGCACCCGCGCCATGTAGTAGGCGACCGAGTTCGTCGGTGACGAAACCCTCTGCATCCGACGTCCGCGTCGTCATCGGCGGCATGACGATGCGGTTCGGGATTTCGACCGGCCCGATCCGCGCCGGCGTAAGCAGGATGTTGGTCACAGTGTCGGTATCTCGCCGCCGTCGAGATCGATGGTCGCGCCGTGCATCCAGGTGGCGCGTGACGAGACGAGGAAGGTGATGAGATCGGCGACGTCCTCGACCTTGCCGAACCGGGTGATGCCGAAGCCACGGCACATTTCCTCGCGGGCCTTTTGTTCCGGCAGATCCGGTGCGGTCCATCTCGGCCTTGATGCGCCGCCACAGCCGGTCGGTCTCGACCATGCTCGGATGGATGCAGTTGACCTGCACGCCATCATGCTTGCCGCGATCGGCGAGGCACTTGGAGAAGGCGGCCACGGCCGCATTCACCGAACTGCCGATAGTGAATTCCTCCGTCGGCTTGCGTCCGCCGGTGCCGCCGATGGAAATCAGCGAGCCATGCCGCTCCATGAGCAGCGGCCAAGCGGCGCGGGCGAGCCGCACATGCGCGAAGAATTTCAGCGCGTAGCCATCTTCCCAATCGGCGTCCGTCAACGCCATGAAATCGCCCCGCTTGGTGGCGCCGGCGTTATTGATCACGATATCGAGGCCGCCGAGCTCACGCTTGGTCTGCTCGATCAGCTTGGCCGGCCCGTCCGCCACGCGCAGATCGATGACGGCGATTGCGGCGCGGCGGCCCTGCTTGCGGATTGCGGCCGCGACCTCTTCCAGTGCCTTTTGGTCGCGGCCGGTCAACATCACATCGCAACCTTCCGCCGCCAGCGCCAGCGCGACGCCACGGCCGATGCCGCGGCTCGAGCCGGTCACCAGCGCGATCTTACCTTTCAGTCCCAGCTCCATTGTCGTTCCTCTCGTTCGGTCTCGTCTGCGGCCTAGTAGGCCCCGGATTTCGTCCGCGCTCAATCCGGGTTACGGTCGGTCAGGGTAGGGGACGTTCGCGAATGACTATCAAGGGCAAGGCCTACATCGCCGGCATTTATGAGCATCCGACGCGGCATGCGCCGGACAAGACCGTAGCGCAACTGCACGCCGAAGTAGCACTGGGCGCGCTTAAGGATGCTGGTCTGACGCGCGACGACGTCGACGGCTATTTCTGCGCCGGCGATGCACCCGCGCCCGGTGCGGCCACGATGGCCGAGTACATGAACCTGAAGTTGCGTCATCTGGATTCTACCGAGCTGGGCGGCACATCCTATGTCGCGCTTGCGGCACACGCGGCGGAGGCCATTACCCTCGGCAAATGCAATGTGGCGCTGGTGACGCTTGCCGGCCGGCCGCGGAGCGATGGCCAGGCTACTGGCACTGCGCCGCGGCAACGCGATGCCAGCCAGCCCGAAGCGCCGTGGGAGGGGCCGTATGGCCTGACCACGGCGAACAGTTACGCGATGTGCGCGATGCGCCACATGCATCAATACGGAACCACCAGCGAGCAACTGGCCTGGATCAAGGTCGCCGCATCGCATCACGCGCAGCACAATCCGAACGCTATGCTGCCGAACATTGTGACGGTTGAGGAGGTGGTGAATTCGCCGGTGATTGCTTCGCCGCTGCACCGTCTCGATTGCTGCGTTATCAGTGACGGTGGCGGCGCATTGGTGATCGTCAAGCCGGAGATTGCCAAGAACCTGAAACGGCCGCTGGTGAAGATCGTCGGCGCGGGCGAGACGGTGAAGCATCTTTCCGGCGGCACGTTCGATCTGACGACGTCCGGGGCTGCGCGCACCGGGCCGATTGCGTTCGCGGAAGCAGGCGTTAAGCCAGCCGACATCAAATACGTCTCGATTTACGACAGCTTCACTATCACGGTGCTGATCCAGATCGAGGACCTTGGCTTCTGCGAGAAGGGTGCCGGCGGCAAGTTCGTGTCGGACGGCAATTTGATCTCCGGCACCGGCAAGCTGCCGTTCAACACCGACGGCGGCGGCTTGTGCAACAATCATCCGGCCAATCGCGGCGGCATGACCAAGGTGATCGAGGCGGTGCGGCAGTTGCGCGGCGAAGCGCATCCTGCGGTGCAAGTGAAAAATTGCAATCTCGCGCTGGCGCAGGGCACCGGACTCCAGCTCGGCACGCGTCACGGCAGTGCGACGCTGATCATGGAACGGGAGTGACATATGGCTGAGATGCGCAAAATCCCGGCGCCGATTGTCACCGTCGAAAATGAAGCGTTCTGGAATGCGGCGCGCGAGCAGCGCTTTACCGTTCCGGTCTGCAGCGCCTGCGGCAAGACGCATTGGTATCCGCGCGCGATCTGCCCTTTCTGTGGCAGCGAAAAGGTGCAGTTACGCGACGCTTCCGGCAAAGGCGTCATTTACACCTTTAGCGTCATGCGCCGCGCCAAGGAGCCTTACGCCATTGCCTACGTGACGCTCGCCGAAGGGCCGACGATGATGACGAATATCGTCGATTGCGATTTCGACGCGCTGCAGATCGGCCAGCCGGTCACGGTGGTGTTCCAGGAGGCTGAGAACGGCCCGCCGGTGCCGATGTTCAAACCGGATAGGGCGTAAATCAATACTTTGACTGTGCCAGTGACGGCCTCACTCGGCCTTGATATTCGCGAACTTGATTACCTTGGCCCACTTTTCAGTTTCGTTTGCGAGGAACTTGCCGAAGTCGGCAGGGGATCCCGGCAACGGCATGCCTCCGAGTTCGATAAGCCGAGCTTTGAGCTGGGGATCGGCAAGACCCGCGTTGATTTCCTTATTAAGTTTTTCGACGATTTCAGGCGGCGTATTCTTAGGCGCACCGATGCCGTAATAAACGCTCGCATCAAAGCCTGGCAGAAATTCGCTCACGCTTGGAACATCGGGCATCACGTCTGAGCGCGTTGCAATTGTCACTCCCAGCGCCCGCAACTTGCCGGCCCGGACGTGCTCGATCGTTGCGGGCATGCTGGCGAACATGACCTGCACCTGTCCCCCAAGCAGGCTCGTCAGCCCGGGCGCCGTGCCGCGAAAAGGGACGTGAGTCATATCGATGCCGGCCATCATCTTGAACAATTCACCGGACATTTGTTGCGACGACCCAATGCCGGCTGACGCATAGTTGAGCGTGCCGGGATTGGCCTTGGCATAGGCGATGAACTCGGGGATCGTATTGGCAGGTACGGATGGATGGACCACCATCACATTTGGTTCGCGGCTGATGCTGGCGACGGGAGCGATGTCGCGAACGAAGTCAAAATTCAAATTGTCGTAAAGCGTCCCATTGACGGTGTTTGCCGTGGAGCTCAAAAGCAGAGTGTAGCCGTCGGGCGCTGCTCTGACGACTTCCTCGGTTCCGATATTGCCGCCGCCACCGGGCCGGTTCTCAATGATGAAGGCTTGGCCGAGACGCTGCGACAACCATTGACCCATAAGACGGGCGATGATGTCGTTTCCTCCGCCTGCGGAATAGAACACGATCAAATGCACGGGCCGCGACGGATAAGTATCGGCCCTTGCGACGCGCAATAGCGCCGGCATTGCGGCGGCACTCGTTGTTAGATGCAGGAATCGGCGGCGGCATATTTTCATGGTGCCCTCAGCAGCATGCCCCTGCATTTGTGCAAAGGCAGCGCTCAATAGTTAAATAAAGAAACAGTGATGCGAGTCAATCGTTGCTCACGATTCTCTATTTGTGCGCACACTGCCATGTCAATGCTCGCGTTGCTCTATTCGAATTTCAATCCGAGCTTTTTGACCAGCGCCGCCCACTTGGCTTCCTCGCGCTGCATATTGGCGGCGTAGGCCTCTGGTGGGCCAGGAGTCGGCACGCTTCCTTCAAGCAACAGGCGTTTCTTCATGTCGTCGGTGCTCAGGATCTTTACCAGCTCGGTGTTGAGCCGCGCGACGATCGGCTGTGGTGTTCCAGCCGGTGCGGCGAGGCCGTAATACTGCACCGCCTCAAATCCGGGCAGTCCGGACTCCGCCGACGTAGGCACTCCCGGCAGCGCCGGCGAGCGTTTGGTGTCGGCGACGGCGAGGCCGCGCAATTGCCCCGCAGTGATCTGGCTACCGGACGCCGGAATGGTGTTGATCCCGAGCGGCACATGCCCGCCAAGCAGATCCGTCGTCAGCGGGCCGGTGCCTTTGTAGGTCACGACCGTGATATCGACGCCAGCCATGGTGTTGAAAAGTTGCGCGGCGAAATAATTCATTGTCGGCGCCGGCGGCGTGCCGTCGGAATATTTGCCGGGGTCCTTCTTCGCCAGCGCGATGACGTCGGTGAGCGATTTCGCCGGGAACGACGGGTTGGACACGACGATCATCGGTGTCGAGGCGACGATTCCGATTGGCGCGAAATCCTTTTGCAGATCATAGCCGGGATTGTTGCCGAGGCTCAGGCCGGTCAGCAGCATGACGATGGTGTAGCCATCCGGGGCCGACTTCGCTGCATCGCGAGTGCCGATCATGCCGCCGGCGCCGCCGCGATTCTCGATGATGACCTGCTGGCCTAGCGCGACCGAGAGCTTCTCCCCGATAATCCGGCCCATGGCATCGACGCCGCCACCGGGAGGGTACGGCACGATCATGGTGATGGGCCGGTTAGGATAGTCCTGCGCGGCAGCCTGATTCTTTGGCGACGCTGCCAGCATGGCCAGCAGCATGAACGCGATAAAACTCTTGCGGATGACCGCGCGCATTGTGATTTTCCCCATGCGGCGACTATAGCTCCGCTGGCGCCGCATGCGCTACATTACGGGATGACGCAGGGAGCGCCCGCATGAGGTTTGGACTTTTTGGCAGCGCCACGGCCCGCCACGGCGGGCCGGACGTCGAATTCCGGGCAAGGCTACAAGCAGTTTGTCGAATACAATATCGAGGCCGAGGCGCTCGGCTACCATTCGACATTTCTGGTCGAGCATCATTTCACCGGCTTCGGCCAGGTCTCGGCCAGCCTTTCACTGCTGACCTGGCTGGCGGCAAAGACAAAGACGTTGCGGCTCGGCACTGCGGTGCTGGTGCTGCCCTGGCACAGCCCGGTGCTTCTTGCCGAGCAAGCGGCAACGATCGATCTACTTTCCGGCGGCCGGCTCGATTTCGGCGCCGGCAAGGGTTATCGCCACAACGAATTCGCCGGCTTCTGCGTGCCGATCGAGGAGGCCGATGGGCGTTTCAATGAATCGCTCGACGTCATCGTCAAATCCTGGACCTCGAAGCAGCGCTTCTCGCATCACGGCAAATACTGGAATTTCGAGGACATCATCGTCGAGCCGCCGACCGCGCAAAAACCGCATCCGCCGATATGGATGGGCGCTGGCTCGCGAGATTCGATCCGGCAAGTCGCCGCGCGGGGTTACAATCTCCTGCTCGACCAGTTCGCCTCGTTCGAAACGGTCGCTGAGCGCATCGCGATCTACAAGGCGGCGCTGGAAGAGCGGGGGCTTACTTTCGATCCGCATAATGTCGGTGTCGCGCGCGCCTACTTCGTGGCCAAGGACGCCGCCGACAAGGACGCCGCGCTTGAGCGCCGCATGGAAGCGCAGCGGCGGCTCGAGGCGATTTCAAGCGCGCCCGGCACGAAGAACACGGCCAGCATCATGGCCTATTCCGATACCCGCGAGGCGAGCGAGGAAAGCGCGCTTTACGGCACGCCGGATGAGATCGCGGTGAAGCTTGAGAAGCTGCGCAAGCTCGGCGTCGAATACGTGTTGCTCAACGGCGGCGGCCCAGCGCACGAGAGCCTGCGCCGCTTCGCGCGCGAGGTGATGCCGTCATTCCTCGACGGTTCGCGGATGCGCGTCGTCGGATAGAGCAAAGCGCCGCCGATGATCAACAAAATCGTGCAGAGTATGGCCGACGCGTTGGCCGGTGTCCGAGACGGCGCGGTCGTGCTGGTCGGCGGCTTCGGCAGTATCGGCCAGCCAAATGCGCTGATCGCCGGCCTGATCGAGCAGGGCGCGAAGGATTTGACCGTTGTCGCTAATAATTCCGGTGTCGGTCACGTCGGTCTTGCGGCGCTCCTTGAAACCGGCCGCGTGCGCAAAATCGTGTGCTCGTTTCCGCGTACCGCCGATCCTGTTGTCTTCGAAGCGCTGTGGCGCGAAGGCCGCATCGAGCTCGAATGTGTGCCGCAGGGCACCATGGCAGAACGCATGCGCGCCGCTGGTGCCGGAATTCCGGCGTTCTACACTGCGACCGCGGCGGGCACGAAGCTCGCGGAAGGCAAAGAGGAACGCGAGATCAAAGGCCGCCGTTACATTCTCGAAGAAGCGTTGTACGGCGACGTCGCACTGGTCGAAGCCTGGGAGGCCGACCGCTGGGGCAACCTGACCTACAAGTCGTCGGCTCGCAATTTCAATCCGGTGATGGCTACGGCGGCGAAATTGACCATCGTGCAAAGCCAGCACATCGTGGAGCTTGGTGCGCTCGATCCGGAAAAGATCGCGACACCCGGAATTTACGTGGACCGCGTGCTGCACGTGCCGTACGGCGAGCCGACTGTCACGTGAGGGGCACGAAAAGGAGGATGCCGTGGAGGTAAAGGCAGCCTGCAAGCCGTTGACGCGCCGCGAAATGGCCGCGCGCCTCGCCGCCGACATTCCGGAAGGCTGGTACGTCAATCTCGGGATCGGCGCGCCGCTGCAAGTAGCCGACTATGTACCGGTCGAGCGCGAAGTCGTGTTCCAATCCGAGAATGGTGTTCTCGGCATGGGACCGGCGCCTGAG
Organism: uncultured Alphaproteobacteria bacterium; assembly: GCA_963813825.1. Classification (GTDB taxonomy): domain Bacteria; phylum Pseudomonadota; class Alphaproteobacteria; order Rhizobiales; family Xanthobacteraceae; genus BOG-931. The sequence goes on along the minus strand of CAWFBB010000006.1, from coordinate 12,296 downwards.
CCGGACAAAATCAACCGCTGGCTGATCAATGCGGGCAAGCAATACATTACGCTGCGTACCGGCGGCTCGTATATGCATCACGCCGACAGCTTCGCTCTCATTCGCGGTGGCCATCTCGATCTGTGCGTGCTCGGCGCGTTTCAGGTCGCCGAGAATGGCGACATCGCCAACTGGTCGACGTCGGACAATGAAAGCGCGCCTGCGGTCGGCGGCGCCATGGATCTCGCCTCCGGCACTCGCCAGCTATGGGTGCTGATGGATCACAGCACCAAGACCGGCGAGAGCCGGCTGGTGCGCCGCTGCACTTACCCGCTCACCGCTGTCGGTTGCGTCAAGCGCGTTTACACCAATCTCGCCGTTCTCGATGTCACCGATGATGGCTTTGCCGTGCGCGACATGGTGCCGGGCATGACGCTCGATGCGCTACAGGATGTCACCGACGCGCCGCTGCGCTTGGTCTAATTCACGACGACCGGTGCGCCGACGGGAACGCGATTATACAAATCGACAACATCGTCGTTGGCGAGTCTGAAGCAACCGAAGATAACCGTCGTGCCGATGGTCTTCGGCGCGTTGGTTCCGTTGATGCGGGAGCTGTTGTCGTCGAGCTGCAACAGGCGCGCGCCGAGCGGATTGCCCGGCCCTCCGGGCATGGGCGCCGGATTACGCTCGATAACACCCGGCGGGGGTTGCCATGGCGGCCATTCTGTCTTGCTCGCGACGTGTCTGAGCCCAGCGAGTTCCGTGCATTGACCGCCAAGCCCGATGCCGTAGCGCACCGCGACATTGTTCGGCTGGATGAGATAGAGAAAGTGCTGCAATTTGTCGACGATCACTGTGCCGACCGGTTGCAGCGTGCGGTAGAAAGTCGACTGGCGGCGAAAAACATAACCCTGATCTGGATCGCTTGAGCCGCCGTCAATTCCGGCGGCGAGATCGCCGTCTTTGCTGGTTGCAACCTTGGCCACGGGGCCGGGCTTCGGCGTGGCGCTTGAGGTTTCGCTTTTGGTCGCGGGCGGCGCGGACATTTGCGCCCTATGCGGCCAGAACACCAAGCCGCCGGCGCCGAGCGCGGCGACTATAACGGCGAGCACGAGCCACGTCGTGCCGCGCATTTGCATCGGCTTGGCAATAGGCTCGCGCTCTGGCTTCACTGCGCCGATATCGGCGATATCTCCGCTGGAGGCACCGCTGCTGCGGTCGGTCCATGACATTTCCGCTTCAATCCGGGCGATCGCGGCGTCCAGCGCGGATAGTTCGGCTGTAATCTCTGCTTGCCGCGCCGGCGGACGGCGCTCGCGTAGGCGTGCAGCCAGCATTTGCCGCGCGCGGTCGTACATGCCGCGGCGCCATTGCGCGTCGCCGGCATCTGGCGCCGTGACGGCGCGCAACAGTGCGGAGTAGTAGTCGACCATCGCGCAGTCCGTCCTACGATTTGACTTTACCCAGAAAATCCACGATCCGGTCCGGCACATTGTCTTCGGTCTGCCGTTCGACCGGCACGTCCCAATAGTCCGACCGCGGTAGGCATTCTTCAAGGTAGCGCGCGGCTGAAGTGGCGTGCGCGGCGTCATTGCAGGTGAATTGCTTCTGCAGGTGATCGAGCATTTTGGTCTTGGCGTAGATGCCGAGCGTCGACCACGACTCGACCACGGCGTTAAATCCGCCGGGTGCGTACATCAGGATCGGCGGACCGGACCCGACCGCCTCATAGCGCGTTGCAATGCCGCCGATGATCGCGCTGGCCATGGTCAGCCCTTGATCTGCCTGCCGGCGCGCGCGTCGGCGATCAATGCGGAAAATGCATCGAGAGCGGCCTTCGCGGTGTTCACATAGGTTTCGGTCTTGGAATCGATCCATTTCTCGGCGTAGCCGATGGCTGTGTGCGCAAGCCGCACGCGGCCATCCAGCCACGGGCCGCCGCCGAAGCCGCCGATCACCGGGATTTGCACGGCCTCGACGACGGCCGCACCGGCGACCGGACCGGAATTGGTGAAATCGAGCAGCGCCGCGCCTGCAGCCTCAAGCAGCTTTGCCTCGGCGACGAGCTTGCTGGCGGCTTCGCCGCTGGCCACAGCTTGTGGCGAGTTCTGCGCGCTGTAGGGAATGCCGAACTTGGCTGCCGTCTGCGGCGTCAGGCCGAATTGCGCGAACACCGGAATGCCGGCTTTGGTCAGCGCGGTTACCACATCCGGAAATTCGGCGGCGGCATCGACCTTGATCATGTCGGCGCCGCCGTCCTTCACAAGATGAACAGCAGCGGTGAGTGCGGCCTCGATGCCTCGCTGCGCCGGACCGAAAGGCATGTCGCAGCTCACGAGTGCACGCTCGACGCCGCGCCGCACCGCCTTGCAGCAGATCAGCATCTCTTCCAGCGTCACTTCGAGCACTTCGTCGCGGCCCCAGAGATTCACCCCGACCGAATCTCCCACCGAGACGAAATCGACGCCGGCACGGTCGGCGATGCGCGCGATCTGATAGTCCCAGGCGACGACGCCGATACTTTTTTGTCCTTCGCGCTTCATCTGCTGAAGCGCGGCAATAGTCATCTTCTCAGCCATGCCTCGATTGCTCCCGTACCCACGGGTATTCTAGCACGGCGGCGGCGATAGAGCTTCAGGTGGTTATTTCGAGGCGGAAGCCGGACTTGATCCGAGTTGGGGCGGGGGACTTGCCGCCAGCGCTGCGGAAGAAAGCGGCGACCACGGGCCGGCCGAAGCGCTCGTGCCGCCGGTCGGGTTGGCCTGCGTCTCGTTGCCGGCGGCCGGCTTTTTTGCCGAAGGCTTGGCAACCGAAGACTTGGCGGCAACAGGTTTGGCGGCGACGGGTTTCGCAGCAGGCTTGTCGTCCGCGGGTTTCGCTGCCGCCGATTTCGTGCCGGCGGGTGAGGCAGCGGCCTTCTTGGATTTTGCACTCTTCTTGCTTGGTTCCGCTGCTTCCGGTTCGGCTTGCAACGTTGCGATTTGCGCCGGTGTGCGCGTCGGCCCGGTATAAACAACGATCGGCATCACTGGTCCGAGATCGGACAGCAGAACCGGGTTGGTTGGCGCTCGCAATGCCGACAACAGGAACGAATGTTGCTGCGCGAGATCGGCGGCGCTCTGTCCGCTGTCGGCATCAACGTCCTCGTCTTCGGCCGCGGGCCGCTTGCGATGTCCGCCGCAGGTTTGGTCCTTGAGATTAGGCGGCGCGACATCCATCGGCGCAAGCGCATCGACCGTGCCGAGTGATGGTGTCAGCCAGGCCAGAGGGTTCTGGTTGAAGCCGCCTTCGAGCATTTCCGCGGCCTTCATGGCACGCGCCGCGCCTGACGGCGCGCCGAGCACCACCGCGATCAACCGCTTGTTACCGCGTATCGCGGTGGCGACGAGATTGAATCCGGAAGCGCAGATGAATCCCGTCTTCATGCCGTCGACGCCGGGAAAGCGGCCGAGCAGCGGATTGTAATTGCGCACGACACGCCGGCCGAATTTGATCGCGGGAATGTGCCAGTAAAAGCTGTATTCGGGAAATTCGCGGATCAGCGTACGCGCCAGGATGGCGAGATCGCGTGCCGAGGTGATCTGTCCGTCTGCGGGCAACCCGTTCGGATTGACGTAATTCGTTTCCGACATGCCGAGCTGATGCGCGGTGTCGGTCATTTGCTGGGCGAAGTCGTCGATCGATCCGCCGATACCTTCGGCCAGCATTACGGCCATGTCGTTGGCCGACTTCACCATCATCATCTTCAGCGCATTATCGACGGTGACCTGGGTGCCGACCGGGAAACCCATTTTGGTCGGTGCCTGCGAATTGGCGTTGGGCGACACCGTGAACAGCGTGTCGAAGGTAATGCGGTGGTCCCTGATCGCGCTCAACGTCATGTAGAGCGTCATCAGTTTGGTGGTGGAGGCCGGATACCAGGGATAAGTCGCATTCTCGGCGCGCAGGACTTTGCCGCTGTCGGCATCGATCAGGATGACGGCTTCCGAACGTGCCGGAGTCGCGGCCAGACATGCGACGGAAGCGAGAGCGATCGAACTTAACGCGATGCCGAGCGCCGGTGCCCGGAGAGATTTCATTCCAAACACGTGTCGCGGTCCGTTCGGTTGGTCGAGGCCCGAGGGGCCGCGAAGGGGTCACGGAAGGTTCACGAGGCGCGGGCGCGTCCCTATGTACCCGAAAGCCAGGCTCGAACGCAAAGGCGAATACGGCTATCCTCAACGCGAATGTGGATCGCCGGCCGGTTGCGGATAGCTCTAAGCCAAGGAAAAGCGACCAAAATTCGGCAATCAGCGATTTGGAGCGATCATGACCGCCTGTATCGTCGGCTGGGCGCACACACCCTTCGGTAAGCTTACCGGCGAAACCGTCGAAAGCCTTATTGTACGCGTGGCGAACGACGCACTCGCCGATGCCGCAATTGCGGCAGGCGACGTCGACGAGATCGTGCTCGGTCATTTCAATGCCGGTTTCTCGACGCAGGATTTCACCGCTTCGCTGGTGCTCCAGGCCTCGCCCGATTTGCGCTTCAAGCGCGCCACGCGGGTGGAAAATGCCTGCGCCACGGGTTCGGCGGCTGTGCATCAAGGCCTCAAGTCGATCGCAGCGGGTTCCGCGCGCATCGTGCTGGTCGTCGGCGTCGAGCAGATGACGACGACGCCCGGCCCCGAAGTCGGCCACAATCTGCTCAAGGCGTCCTATGTGCGCGAGGAGGCCGATATCGAAGGCGGCTTCGCCGGCATCTTCGGCAAGATCGCCTCGCTCTATTTCCAGCGCTGGGGCGATCAGTCCGATGCGCTGGCGCGCATCGCCGCCAAGAACCACAAGAACGGCGTCGGCAATCCCTATGCGCAGATCCGCAAGGACCTCGGCTACGACTTCTGCCGCACCGAGAGCGACAAGAACCCGCGGGTTGCCGGTCCGCTCAAGCGTACCGACTGCTCGCTGGTCTCCGACGGCGCTGCGGCGCTGGTGCTCGCCGATGTCGAAACCGCGCTCAAGCTCAAAAAGGCGATCGTGTTCCGCGCCGCCGAGCACGTGCAGGATTTCCTGCCGATGTCGCGGCGCGACATTCTCAAGTTCGAGGGCTGTGCGGTGGCCTGGAAGCGCGCGCTCGCACAGGCCGGCATTGGTCTGACCGACCTTTCGTTCGCCGAAGTGCATGACTGCTTCACCATCGCCGAATTGATCGAATACGAGGCCATGGGGCTTGTGCCGGAAGGGCAGGGTGCGCGAGCCATCGCCGATGGCATCGTCGCCAAGGACGGCAAGCTGCCGATCAATCCGTCCGGCGGCCTCAAGTCCAAGGGCCATCCGATCGGCGCCACCGGCGTTTCGATGCACGCGATTACGGCGATGCAGCTCACCGGCACCGCCGGCGACATGCAGATCAAGGACGCCACGCTTGGCGGCATTTTCAACATGGGCGGCGCCGCGGTCGCCAACTACGTCAGCATCCTCGAACGGCTGCGGTAATTTCACTCTGCATCTTTCATGACAATACTCCCGCGTTCTCGCGGCGCGCTTTTTTTGCGCCCGAGTTGTGCTTTGGCGAGAGACGCAAAAAAGATTCGCTCTTCGCCGCTGATCGTCTTCGCAACGAACGGACTTGCGGCTCTGATTTGCCTGTGAACGCCGGCGGTGGCGGCCGGCTTCATCGATCAGTTCCGCAAGCCAAGAAGCCAAGAAAAAGGAAGGGAAGCAGAACGCCGGCAGACGCAGATTCCTTATCCACCGCACCTTGCGGCGCGGCACGCGCCCTTTCGGACGCGCACGCCTTCCGGCGTTCCACCGCGGCTCTTGCCAATGGGACTCGTCATCCCGAAGGCTCAGCTTCAGGCCAGGCTTCCCGGGATGTGGCGCCTGAAAGCGGCGGGGTTCTCCCGCCGGCGTCTCGCCCCGGTTACAGCGAGCACCTCGCGCACCGGTCATAGTGCCGGCAGGCTGATGCCTGAAGCCGCCCGGAAACGGCCTGCAAAACCGTTCGCGGGCACCGTCCTCGCCCGACGGTCCGGTATGCCTCCGGAACCGCCTCCTTCACAAAGGCGAGGAGACGTACGTAATTGATTCGGGGACGAATGTCAAGGAATTGACACAGAAAAAGATACGAGACAGGCGGGGAGCTTTGACCCGCTTCCGCAATAGCTCACTAATCCTACGGCCAATCCTGCGATGCGATGCGTTTGCATCCGCAAGCGAACATTCCGCAATCGCGGCTATGAGCCAAAAGGCACATTCGGCCACGCGCCTTGAGGTGCCATATCCTATTTTCCCGACGGTCCCGCCGCTCGCTGCATTAGTTCAGCTTCCGTCTCGCGCTGCCGTTTTGCCTCTTCGTGCAGCCATTGACGGAAGACGAGCAGCGCCGGCTCCTCGGTGCGGGAGGGACGATATTCGAAATACCAGCCTTCTCGTTTAGTAGCGATGATCGGAAACGGCGCGACCAAGCGACCGCTTACCAACGCGTCGGTGACATAGAGCGGTTGCGCAATGGCCACTCCTACCGCGTCGAGCACCGCTTGCATCGCCATCGCGTTGTTGTCGAAAAAGGCTTCGCCGCCCGGCCGGATGGGTTGGCGCAGACCGGCAGCGTCGAGCCAACAAGCCCAATCATTGGCAAGGTGCGGGACAACGATCAGCGTCGCCTTGCGCAGATCGGAGGGGTGTCGCAGACCTGCCGCCAACGCCGGCGTGCAGACCGGTATCAACGTGCTTGGGAAAAGCTCTTCGGCAATGTAGCCCGGCCACGAGCCGATATCGCGACGAATCGTACAGGTCCAATCGTCACGCACCGGACGGGTCCGGCCTCCGGTCGCCATGCGCACCTCGACCTGCGGATGCGATTGGTAGAAGCGCCCGAGCCTCGGAATGAGCCAGTTCACCGCCAAGGTCGGACCGACGCCGACCGTCAGCACCGGTCCAGCCCGCATCGCGGCGACCTGTTCGGTCAATCTCGTGATCGAGTTCGAATGAGTCGGTCAGTCCGGTAAGCAGGGCCTGACCTTGGACTGTCAGTTCCAACGCATTGGCACGACGACGGAACAGCGCAAAGCCCAGCCGCTGCTCCAACAGACGCACCAAGCGACTGACCGCAGTTTGGGTGACGTTAAGTTCAGTCGCCGCGGCGGTGAAGCTGCCATGCCTTCCCGCCGCCTCAAAAGCTCGCAATCCGTTCAGCGACGGCAGTTGCCGCGCCATTCGTTACCCCAATAAATTATTGGGGTAAGCATAAGATAAAACCGTTTGTCGAGCAAACTTCACGCGTCCAAACTGCGATTCTGCTTCGGGGAGACGATAAGTCAGCCTGCGTTAAGAGAAGCCTCCATTCGCAAACTCGGGCAAGATTTATTTCAGGTGTGCGATGGATGCTCTTAACCAACCGAGAGGTGCGTTTTGACCGGCAGATTTCTTTCCAAAGTATTCCGCATCGCGGCGCTTGCGGGCGCGTGCGCGCTGCAATCCCAGCCTGTGGTCAGCCAGGAAAGGCCCGGCATTACCCATGCGCCGCTCCTGAAAAACGAACTGCCGAATACACCGGGCCAAGAAGTTATCGTTTGGGACACGCAATACGCTCCCGGCGCAGTCAATCCGCGACATTTGCATCCGGCGGCTATCACCTTCCACGTCCTGTCCGGCACCGGCGTTTGGCAGGAAGACGGCAAGCCGCCGGTTACGTTGCATGCTGGCGACAGCCTGTTCGTCCCCGCTGGGACCATCCACACCCATTGGAACCCCAGCACCACCGAACCGCTACGCTTCCTGGAGTTTATCGTCGCCGACAAAGACAAAGGCCGCGCCATTCCACAGCCACCGAAGAACTAGAACTGGCGAGCGTTTTGAATCGTCAAGAAGTGATCAACCGCGAGCGCTCCGAGGAAACGGACAGCACTCGCGCGTCTGGCGCGGCCCACCGGTATTCGCGTGCCGTCGTTCTGTTTTCCACCGCGTTGATCCTCTTTGCGATCGGCGGAGTGCTCTACTGGTATTCTGGCGACAAGCCCTTCGTCGGTGCGCGCCCGTCGGCAAATGTCGCCGTTCCGGTGAGCGTCGCTATCGCCACGCGCCAAAACGTGCCGATCTATCTCACCGGACTCGGCACCGTACAGGCTTCACTGACCGTTGACATCCGCTCGAAGGTCGATGGCGAGTTGCGGCAGGTGCTGTTCACCGAAGGCCAGCACGTCAAAAAGGGCGATGACCTTGCCAAAATCGACCCGCGTCTGTTTCAGGCTGCGCTCGACCAGGCCAAAGCCAAGAAGGCGCAAGACGAGGCGGCGTTGATCGCAGCCGAGAAAGACCTCGACCGTGCCGAGGCTTTGATCCTCAAAAACGTCGAAACCCAGCAAAACGTCGATCAGCAAAGATCGAAGGTGGATCAGACCAAGGCCCTGATCGCGGCCGACGCCGCGGCGATCGAGTCGGCCCAGACCCAACTCGACTACACCGACATCAAGGCGCCGAGCGACGGCCGCATCGGCATCCGGCTGGTCGATCCAGGCAACATGGTGCACGCCTCGGATGTCAAGCCGCTCGCCAACCTAGCGCTGACGCAGCCTTGCGCCGTCATCTTCACGTTGCCGGCGGCCAATGTCGATGAGGTGCGCGGGGCGCTCCGCCGCGGCCCGGTCGAGGTGACAGCATTCGATCAGGACAACAAAGCCGCTCTAAGCGCCGGCACGTTGCTATTGATCGACAACGCCATCGACCCGGCGACGGCCACCATCCGGCTCAAGGCGATGTTCGCCAATGTCCGACGACGTGCTCTGGCCGGGCGAATTCGTCAATGCGCGGGTGCTGGTGGAAACTCGCCACGACGCGATCACCGTCCCCAATGCGGCGATCCAAAACGGACCGCAGGGACTGTTCGCCTGGGTCGTGGCGTCGGACGACACCGCGCAGCCGCGTCCCATCGAGGTCGGACCCGCCGCCGGAGATTCGACCATCGTCACCGCTGGCTTGGCGGATGGCGACCGCGTTGTCACCGCCGGACAATACAAGTTGCAGCCAAAAACCAAGGTCGTGATTACCGATGGCGCGCCGGCTGCCGCCGAGCCGATGGCAGCCAAGTGAACATCTCCGAGCCATTCATTCGCCGCCCGGTCGCGACCTCGCTGCTGATGGCCGCGGTGGCGCTCGTCGGCATTGCGGCGTTCCTGCGTCTGCCCGTGGCGCCCCTGCCGCAGGTCGACTTTCCAACCATTCAGGTCACCGCCACGCTTGCCGGCGCCAGCGCCGAGACCATGGCGTCATCGGTGGCGACGCCGCTGGAGCGGCAGCTCGGCCAGATTCCCGGCGTTACCGAGATGACCTCATTCAGCGCGCTCGGCGCCACCTCGGTCACGGTTCAGTTCGACCTCAACCGCAACATCGACCTTGCCGCCCAGGATGTGCAGGCGGCGATCACGGCTGCCGGCAAGACACTGCCGCAGACGATGACGACGCCGCCGACCTACAAGAAGCTCAATCCAGCCGATGCGCCGATCCTGGTCCTTGCGGCCCGGTCCGACACCTTGCCGCTGACGCAGGTGGACGAATACGCCGACAGCTATCTCGCGCAGCAAATCTCGCAGGTTCTCGGGCGTCGCCCAGGTTGCCATCGGCGGCGAGCAGCGACCGTCGATCCGGGTTCAGGTCGATCCGGCCAAGCTCGCGGCGCGCGGACTAACGCTCGAAGAGGTCCGCGGCGCGCTGGTGACCGCGACGACCGATGCGCCGAAAGGATCGCTGACGACGGCGAAGACGAGCTTCACCATCGACGCCAACGATCAGATCACCGATGCCAAGCAATTCGACGACGTCATCGTCTCCTACAGCAACGGCGCTCCGGTGCGGGTTCGCGACGTCGGCCGGGCGATAGCCGCCGCCACCGATCGGTTTTCCGCAGCCTACGAGGACAATACGCCGGCAATCCTGCTTTCGGTCTACAAACAGCCGGGCGCGAACGTCATCGACACCGTCGAGCGGATCAAGACACTATTGCCAAAGATCACCGCGACGATTCCGCCGGCGGTCAAGGTCGATACCGTACTCGACCGCACTACGACGATCCGCGCTTCCGTTCTCGACGTTGAGTTCACGCTGATATTGACGGTCGTTCTCGTCGTTCTCGTCGTTCTTTTGTTCCTGCGCGACACCTGGGCGACCCTGGTGCCGGCTTTCACCATCGCTCTATCGCTGCTCGGCGCGTTTGCGGCGATGTATGCGTTCGACTTCAGTCTGGACAATCTGTCGCTCATGGCGCTCACGATCGCCATCGGCTTTGTCGTCGACGATGCGATCGTCGAAGTCGAGAACGTCTATCGCCATATCGAGCACGGCACGCCGCCATTCGAGGCCGCCCTGATTGGATCGGCGGAAATACGCTTCACGGTGCTGTCGATCAGCGCGTCGCTGATCGCGGTCTTCATCCCGCTGTTGCTGATGGGCGGAATTGTCGGCCGCCTGTTTCGCGAATTTGCCGTGACGGTGATGGCCGCGGTCGCGGTTTCCGCATTCGTGTCGCTGTCCTTGGCGCCCATGCTGTGCGCGCGTTTTCTGCGGCCCAGTCGGTCCGAAGAACGCGGCAAGCTCTATCGCGCCATTGAACGCGGGTTCGACGCCATGCTGGCGGCCTATCGGCGAACTCTCGACATTGTATTGCAGCATCAGAGGACGACGCTCGGCGTGTTTTTCGCGACCATGGCGCTGACGGTTGTTCTCTATGTCGAAATACCAAAGGGGTTCTTTCCGATCCAGGATACCGGAATGATCAATGGGCTTGCCGAGGCTGCGCAGGATGTCTCGCCCGCGGAAATGATGCGCCTGCAACGCGAACTGGGCGGCATCCTGTTGCGTGACCCTGATATTGCCGGTTTCGCCTCGCAGACCGGAAGCACCGGCGGCAACGGCAATGCGCAGACCGCGAATACCGCGCGCTTCTTCATCGCGCTGAAGCCGCGCGATCAGCGCAAGCTCACCGCCACGGAGATCATCAACCGGCTGCGGCCACAGATCGCCAAGGTCGAAGGTGCAAACCTGTTCCTACAGGCGACGCAGGATATCACCGTCGGCGGTCGGTCGGCGCGGGCGAGCTTCCAGTACACGCTGCAAGACCCCGACATCCCCGAACTGGTCGAATGGTCGCAGAAGCTGCTGCAGAAGCTGCGGACGCTGCCGCAACTGGTCGATGTCTCAACCGACCTGCTGGCGAATGCGCCGCGGCTCAAGGTCACTATCAACCGCGACCAAGCGGCGCGCTTCGGCATAACCCCGCAGGCCATCGACGATACGCTGAACGACGCCTATGGCCAGCGGCAGATCACCCAGTACTTCACCCAGCTCAATACCTATTGGATCATCTTGGAAGTGCCGCCGGAGCTGCAGGACAGCTTCGCCTCGCTCGATCGCATCTACATCAAATCGCCGCTGACCGGCCAAGCGGTGCCGCTTTCCATGCTGGTGCATATTGACCGCAGTCGGGTCGGCCCCTTGTCGATCTCGCATCAGGGACAGTTCCCGGCGATCACGCTGTCGTTCAGCCTCGCCCCCGGCGTTGCGCTCGGACAAGCGGTCGACGCCATCACTGCGGCGTCGAGCGACATCGCACTGCCGGATACGGTGATCGGCACGTTTCAAGGCAATGCGCAGGCGTTCCAGAGTTCACTTGCCGGCGAACCGGCGCTCATCGGCGCGGCGCTGATCGCGGTCTATATCATTCTCGGCATGCTTTACGAGAGCTACATCCACCCTCTCACCATATTGTCGACATTGCCGTCCGCCGGCGTCGGCGCGCTGTTGGCGCTTCGGTTGGGCCACATGGATTTGTCAGTGATTGGCATCATCGCCATCATCTTGCTGATCGGCATCGTCAAGAAGAACGGCATCATTCTGGTCGATTTTGCCATCGTCGCTGAGCGTGATCACCACCTGCCGCCGCTGGAAGCAATCCGGCAAGCGTGCTTGCAACGCTTCCGCCCCATCATGATGACGACGGCGGCTGCAATGATGGCGGGGCTGCCGCTCGCACTCGGTCACGGCACCGGATCGGAACTGCGCCAACCGCTCGGATACGCAATGGTTGGCGGGCTTGCATTGAGCCAACTGCTGACGCTCTACACCACGCCGGTCATTTATCTCTATCTCGATCGTCTGCAATCCTGGCTGCGAGACTATGTACGCGTCCTCACCGGGTGTGGAGACAATTCCCACCCAGCGACTTCAGCAGCCGCCAGCCAAGGGCATCTTTGATCGTATGTCCGTCAATGGGATGGTCCGGCCGTGCTCCTGTCCTGCCGGCGATCGAAGCTGGCGAGGGGGCGCCCGACATCAAGCGAATG
>CAWFBB010000005.1:0-199195 GCA_963813825.1 uncultured Alphaproteobacteria bacterium | reverse complement strand
ACCGCCAGCACCATGGAGAGGCGGTTGTGATCCCAGCCGACAACGGCGCGGCGCGGGGTGCCGAGCGTTGTCGGCGCGACGAGGGCCTGGATTTCAACAAGCAGAGGTCGAGTTCCCTCGATGCCGGCAAAAACGGCCGTGCCGGGACTGCCGAGGTCGCGTTCGGACAGGAACAGCTCCGATGGATTAGCGACCTCGCGCAGGCCTGCGCCGGTCATTTCGAATACGCCGATCTCGTCGGTAGGTCCGAAACGGTTCTTGATCGCACGCAAGATGCGGAATTGATGGGAGCCTTCGCCTTCGAACGACATCACCGCATCGACCATGTGCTCGACGACGCGCGGTCCGGCGATCTGGCCATCCTTGGTGACGTGGCCGACCAGGATGACCGCCGCACCGGTGCGCTTGGCAAAACGGATGAGTTCGCCCGCCGCGCCGCGCACCTGTGTGACCGTGCCGGGCGCCGCTTCGACCTTTTGCGTCCACATGGTCTGGATCGAGTTCGATGACAAGGAGACGCGGCACCGCGCCTTGCGACATGGTCGCCACGATATCCTCGACCGAAGTTTCCGCGGCAATTTCGACCGCGGCATCGGCAAGACCCAATCTTTCGGCGCGCAGCCGCACCTGAGCCACCGCCTCCTCGCCGGAAATATAAACGGCGCGATGGCGTGCGCGCGCGAACGCCGCCGCGACCTCGAGCAGCAGCGTCGATTTGCCGATCCCGGGATCGCCGCCGAGCAACAGCACCGAGCCGCGCACCAGGCCGCCGCCGGTCACCCGATCGAATTCGGCCATGCCCGAGCCAAGCCGCGGGGCTTCATGCGATTCGCCCTTGAGCGGTTCGACGGCAAACAACCGTCCCTTGCGCGATGCGCGCGAGGGCGTAGCTGCGCCCTCTTCGACGAGCGTGTTCCACTCGCCGCAGGCTTCGCATTTGCCGGCCCAGCGCCCATAGGCGGCGCCGCAGTTCTGGCAGACATAGTTTTGTGAGCGCGCCGCCATTGCAGAAACCTGGCTCAGCCGTTCGGGTTAAGCACCGCGATAGATCAGATGGCAACGCATCCCCAGTCGCGTAAGGACCTCATAGCCGATGGTCCCGGCCGCCGCAGCAAAATCGTCGACGCCAATGCCGGCGCCGATGAAGGTCGCGACGTCGCCGCGGTGGACCGCACCCGTCGGGCAAGTCGGTGACATCGACGCACACCAGATCCATCGAGATTCGGCCGGCAACCGGGCAGGGCTTGCCCGCGATAATCGCCGCGGCGCCGGGCTTGCCGTCACTGGCGCTTGCGGAGCGCAGCAGCCCGTCGGCGTAGCCGAGCGCGACGACGACAATCCGCGAGGCGCGTTTTGCCGTCCATGTCGCGCCATAGCCGACGGTTTCGTCCGGCGAGACGCTGCGAACCTGCAATATGCGCCCGGTAAGTTCGACGACGCCCTGCATGGGATTGGCGCGGCCGGGTGTCGGATTGACGCCATAGAGTGCGGCGCCGGGCCGGACCAGATCGCAAAGCGCGGAGTCGCCGAGGAAGATGCCCGACGAATTGGCGAGCGAGGCCGGGATACCGCGGTAGAGTGCGCGAATCTCGCGAAACAGAGCGATCTGGGTTGCGGTCAGCGGGTGATCGGGAATTTCCGCGCAGGCAAGGTGGCTCATCAAAAGCGTGATGCCGTGATTCTCGGTCTGCACGCGCGGCGCCAGCGCCGCGGCCTCAAGCGCGGAAATGCCGAGCCGGTTCATTCCCGGTATCGACTTGCAGCGCCGCGCCGCCGCGCCAATTGCGAGCTGTGACGAAGGCGTCCCACTCCGCAAGCTCGGTCATGCTGTTGATGACTGGCCTCGCATTCAGTTCGACGAAGGCCGGCGCGCTTTCGGGCGAGCAACCGGTCAGCACATAAATGGTGGCGTCAGAGGCGCGGGAACGGACGCGCCGCGCTTCGGCGATGTCGGCGACAAAGAAGGTTTTGCAGCCGGCTTTGGCGAGCGTCGCCGTAACCGGCTCGATGCCCATGCCGTAGCCATTGGCCTTGACCACCGCGCCGCATTCGACGGTAAGCGTTTGCCGCGCGAGCGCGCGCCAATTTGCCTCGATCGCGGCGAGATCGATGGTCAGCGTGCCGCCGGTTTCATGTTGCGCGTCGGCCGGCTCTGGAAGTCGGTTCGGCGAGTGCCATAGCCGGGTTTATGACCGCGGGCGGGACGGCGGTAAAGCCTAGAAACTCGGCCGGTGCGTGGAATCAAGATTGGCAAAGCGCGTCACCGCGCCCTCGAACTGCAATTCCACCGTGCCTGTTGGTCCGTGGCGCTGTTTGCCGATGATCACCTCGGCCTTGCCGTCCACCCGCTCGCCTTCGGCAAGCCATTCGGCGAACTTCTCGCGATTGGATTCCATGGGCTTGCGCATCTGGTGGTAATATTCCTCGCGAAATACGAACAGGACTACGTCGGCGTCCTGCTCGATCGATCCAGATTCACGCAAATCCGAGAGTTGTGGCCGCTTGTCTTCGCGGGCCTCGACCTGGCGCGACAATTGCGACAAAGCCAGGATCGGTATGTTGAGCTCTTTGGCGAGTGCCTTGAGGCGGGTGGTAATCTCTGTGATTTCCTGCACGCGGCTGTCGCTCATCCGTTTGTTCGAGCCTTGCAGGAGTTGAAGATAATCGACGACCAGCAGATCCAGTCCGCGCTGGCGTTTGAGACGACGTGCGCGAGCCGCCAGTTGGCCGATCGAGAGACCGCCGGTTTCGTCCAAGTAGAACGGAAGGTTTTGCAGTTCGATCGAGATGTCCTTGATCTTCTCGAATTCGGATTCCTCGATAGCGCCGCGGCGGATTTTGTTTGACGGGATGCCGGTTTGCTCGGAGATGATGCGGGTGGCGAGCTGTTCAGCCGACATTTCCAGCGAAAAGAAGCCGACGATGCCGCCATTTACCGTGGCCATGCGGCCGTCGGCACGGATCTCGCCCGCCCAGGCCTTGGCGACGTTGTAGGCGATGTTGGTGGCCAGCGCGGATTTGCCCATGCCCGGCCGGCCGGCGAGAATGATGAGATCGGACTGCTGCAATCCGCCCATTCTGCTGTCCAAATCCGTTAGTCCGGTCGCGATCCCCGACAGGCTGCCGTCGCGCTGATAGGCGCGCGCCGCCATATCGACTGCCGTGGTGAGGGCCTGGGCAAAGCGCTGGAAGCCGGAATCGAAGCGGCCGGTTTCGGCGATTTCATAAAGCCGGCGCTCGGCATCTTCGATGTGGCTCGACGGCGTTGCGTCGACCGGCGCATCGTAAGCAATATTGACCATATCTTCGCCGATCGTGATCAGATCGCGGCGAATCGACAGGTCGTAGATGGTGCGGCCGTAGTCCTCGGCGTTGATGATGGTCGTCGCTTCAGCGGCAAGCCGCGCGAGATATTGATTGAGCGACAGGCCGGCGATGTCGAAATCGGCCGGCAAGAAGGTCTTTAGCGTGACCGGCGTGGCGAGCTTGCTGGCGCGGATGAGACCTCCCGCGAGCTCGAATATGCGCTGGTGAATGGGCTCAAAAAAGTGCTTCGGCTCAAGAAAGTCCGAAACACGGTAGAACGCTTCGTTATTGACCAGAACTGCGCCCAGCAGCGCCTGTTCGGCTTCGATATTGTGCGGCGGCGCGCGGAACGAGGGTTCCGCGGGCGCTTGCTTGCGTGCAATCGAATCGACTGGTGCCATGGCCCCGATCAAGAGATTCGCGTGTGGCTAATTTTGGATCACTCAACATCGCGGATCACTCAACGACAGCGGCACTCGCTGGTCCCCACCCGCCGCACGCAACCACGAGGCTCCGTCGTTAATCGACTGGAGCGGCAATGGGAAATTATCTTTGCAGCTTTCCCCACTACTCACCGCACACCACCGCACGGTGCCGATCGGCCTTGACGGAAGACTTTCGCCAAACGGTGGGACGGAACTACTCGCCGGCGAGACGCAACGGCGTACGATAACCGGATTCGCGCGCGCGCAGCCGGGCTTCTTCCTGCACGATATAGTCCCGCGTCGCCGGCGTGACGCCCTTGCGCTTGGCCATCTGGATTTGAAACACCATCATGTCGGACGCGCGGAATGCCATCTCGGAGCAGGCCAGGTAAAATTCCCACATGCGCAGAAAGCGCTGATCGTAGAGACGAAGAACCTCCTCGCGATGGGCGAGGAACCGTTCACGCCATGCTTTGAGCGTCTCGGCATAGTGCAGTTGCAGGATTTCGATATCGGTGACGACCAGGTGCGAGCGCTCGATCGCGGGTAAAACCTCGGACAGTGCGGGAATGTAGCCGCCCGGAAAGATGTATTTGGCAATCCAGGGATTGGTGATGCTCGGAGGTCCGGTGCGGCCGATCGCGTGCAAGACGGCAATCGCCGTCGTCGGCAAGAAGCTTGGCGCATTGGCGGAAAAAGGTGTCATAAAAGCCGACGCCGACGTGCTCGAACATTCCGACCGACACAATGCGGTCGAAATGTCCGCGGACGTCGCGATAATCGGTGAGCTGGAAAGTCGCGGCGCTAGTTTGGCCGCGCTCCATCGCTCGCTCCTGTGCGCGCTTGAACTGTTCCTGGGACAGCGTGATGCCGGTCACGCGCGCCCCGGCGATCTCGGCAAGGTAGAGCGCCAGGCCGCCCCAGCCGCAGCCGATGTCGAGCACCGTGCTGCCAGGCGAAACGCAAAGCTTTGCGGCGAGATGGCGCTTCTTGGCGAGTTGCGCGTCGTCGAGCGACTCGTCGTCGGTTTCGAAATAGGCGCAGCTATACTGCTGGTCGCCATCGAGAAAGAGCCGATAAAGCCTGGCGTCGAGGTCGTAATGGTGCGCGACATTGTTACGCGCGCGGCGTCGTGGATTGAACTGCTGGAGACGCCGGAGCAGGTAGCGGAGAATTCGGTGCGGCAACGCCCACTCCGGCGCGGCGATCCGGTCCTGGCTCAGCAGGATTTCAAGCACTTCGGCGATTGAGCCCTGCTCGACGACAAACGTGCCGTCCATGTAGGACTCGCCCAGCTTCAATTCCGGGTCGAGCAATACGGCGCGCTGCGCCTTTGCGGTCGCGAAGCGAACCGCGACTTGCGGACAGCCCCCGTCACCGAAGGTGTAGGTCTTCCCTTGCGCGGTGGTCACCGTAAATGACCCGCGGCGGACTAATCGGCCCAGAAAATTTGTCAGCAACCGATCCACGGCCGCCTCCACTCACGCCTACAGCCGTCCCGCGCAATCTTGCCGATTGACGCCTCATTCAGGCGTTCGGCCCCTTTCCGGCCATACAATCGATAAATGCGTCACAGGCGACTTTGTTGCCTGCCGTCATTAAAACAAAATCCTCCTTGACCAGCAATGAGCTAATCAGTTCTCCCTTGGGGGAAGGGCCGCTTCGTTGCCGCGCATGGTTCGGTTTCGTACAAGGACGATCATGGGTCAGCCGATAAAACTGGGGATGCTTGGGATATTTCGGTGCGTTGCCGGCGCGATCGGCCTTTTCGTGGGGCTGCTGCCGGTTCTTGCTCACGCCCAGACCAATATCGACCAGGGCAAGTCGCCGGCTGAAATTTTCTCCAACGATTGCGCGACCTGTCACAAGTCGGCGCGCGGGCTGGCCAATGGCAGGGGCAGTTCAGGGCTCGCTTCGTTCCTTGCCGAACACTATACGGCGAGCAAGGATCAGGCTGCGGCGCTTGCCGCCTACGTGATGGGGGCGGGTGGCGGCGATGCCGTCCCCGCGGCGCAAGGACGCGGGGCAAAGCCGGCTCCGGACCGCAACAGAGCGGCGGTCGAGGAGGCCAAGCCTGGCGTTCAGCCGGCGCGACAATCCGGCAAGCCCGAGGAAAGGTCGCCCGCGACCGCCAAGCTGCAACCGCCTGCGGGCGAAGAGCCGAAGCGATTGGGCGACGTGCCTCGTATCATGCAGGAACCTGGCGGCGGCCGTAAGCCGGCGACAGCGACCCGAGGCCGAGCCGCAAGAGCCCTCCGACGCCACCGGTGCCGGAACCGGCTGCTGCCGCCCTGTCCCGAGTTCGGCAAGCCCCGAATCTAGTCCGGCAATAGCGCCGACCGCAGCCGCGCCGGCGAATGCCGATTCCGGCGAAAACTGCGCCGGTTCCGCGCGACAACATTCCAGACTGACGCGTCTGCGCGGGAGGCGCGCTTAGGCCTTCTCGGCTGGGCCAGGGGGGCTTTCGGCTTCAGCATCGCCCTCGCGGGCGCGGAGCGATCTCCGCGGCCTCCGGTTCGAAGAAGGCTTCCGCGGCAATGACCGCCGCTTCGGCCTCGGTCTGTTCGCGCAATTGGGTGACGTCCTCCCCGCGGGCGATGCGCGCGGCCTCGTCGGCATTGCGGGCGACGATGACTTTGATCGTTGTATCGATCTCGGGATGCAGCGAAATCGAAACAGCGTGCTGACCGATCGTCTTGATCGGCGCGTTGAGCGCGACCTGATTGCGGCTCACGGCGAAGCCTGCCTCATTGATGAGGCTAACGATATCGCGCGGCGAAACCGATCCGAACAATTGGCCGGATTCCGAAGCCTGGCGCAGCACCGTGAAGCTGCGGCCATTGAGTTTATCAGCGACCCCGCTGGCCTCGGTCTTGAGACCGGCCGAGCGCACCTGGAGGTCGCCCTTCATGGTTTCAAAGCGCGTACGATTTTCGTCCGTCGCGCGCAGCGCCTTGCCGCGTCGCAGCAGAAAGTTGCGAGCGAAGCCGTCCTTGACGCGCACTACTTCGCCCATCTGGCCAAGTTTGCCGACGCGTTCGAGTAAAATCACTTCCATCGTGACGTCTCCCTGACGGCCTTTAGCGGATCACGTATGGCAACAGCCCAAGAAATCGCGCGCGCTTGATGGCCTGGGCGAGTTCGCGCTGCTTCTTTGCCGAAACCGCGGTAATGCGACTCGGAACGATCTTGCCGCGTTCCGACACGAACCGTTGCAGCAGCTTGACGTCCTTGAAGTCGATCTTCGGCGCATTGGCACCGGAAAACGGGCAGCTCTTGCGGCGGCGAAAAAACGGCCTGCGCCCGCCGCTTCCTTGCGGTGACATCGCCATCACTATTCCTCCGTCGCGGTTTCGGTTTCTTCAGCGTCGTCGCGCGGCCGCCGCTCGCGCGGACGATCGCCGCGATCGCCTCGGTCGCCGCGATCACCCCGGTCAAATCTGTCGCCACGGTCGCCGCGCCGATCGTCGCGGTCACGGTCACGCTCCACCCGGCGCATCATGGCGGAAGGACCCTCTTCGAGTTCCTCGACCCGGATCGTCAGATAGCGCAACACATCCTCGTTGAGCCGTTCCAGCCGCTCGATCTCGTTGATCGCGGCCGGCGGGGTGTCGAGGTTCATGAGGGTGAAATGGGCCTTGCGGTTCTTGCGCAGGCGGTAGGACAGGGATTTCACACCCCAATATTCGGTCTTGGCGACCGAACCACCGAGCCCTTCTATGACGCCCTTCAATTGGGTGGTGAGTTCCTCGACCTGCTGCGCAGTAGCGTCTTGGCGCGCAAGATAGACGTGTTCGTACAGCGGCATGAATGCCCTTTCCATCGTTGCCCTCGCTCGCCTCGGCGCCAAGCCCCTCGAGCCCTTCGGGAAAGGCTCGAATGCTCTGAAGGCGGGGACACCGGACGCCGGACCCGAAGGCCCTACCGTGTGAAAGTCACACGGCCGTCCGTTCAGCCCCCGGCCGGGGTAGAGCGGAAGGGCGCCTTATACGCGCCAGCCCTACGGCAAGGCAAGGCTTTCTGGGGTCTAGTGGCTTTCTGGGGTCTATGGCTTGACTGGCGCCTGGATCAGTTCGGCGAGCCGCACCGCGAGTTGGACGCCCTCGCGGATCTGCTCGGCGCCGGCGCCTGCGGGGGATTTGCGGGCCTGTTTCAAACCCGCGAGCAAAACTTCCATGTTTTCGCTCAGCAGCCTTTGCCGAAACGCGGGATCGGTGCGTGCGCGGACCAGCTCGTTGTCGGATACTGGCGCAAATTTGTTCATACTAGGCGGCTCGCAACGGTGGCGCATTACCGCGCTCGGGAGGCGGGGGCAGGTTAGCAACGAGCGGTTGTCAGTTTCTTACCGGACCCGGCTCACTTGACATGACCTGGAACGCAGTATCTTTCGCCACTTTTGCGGGGGAGGCGTAATGACGGTCGCGTTTGTCTTTCCGGGACAAGGCAGTCAGGCGGTCGGCATGGGCAAGGCTTTGGCCGAGGCCTTCTCGCCGGCACGTCAGGTTTTCGATGAAGTCGATGCGGCGTTGGCTGAGCGGCTCAGTGACACGATCTGGAACGGTCCGGCTGAAACGTCTGATGCTCACCGAAAACGCCCAGCCTGCGCTGATGGCGGTGTCACTGGCGACGATGCGTGTTCTTGAAGCGGAGGCCAAGGTCGACCTCGGTCGCGACGCGGCTTTCGTCGCCGGCCATTCGCTTGGAGAATATTCGGCGCTCGCCGCTGCCGGCGCAATCTCGATTAGCGACGCTGCCCAGCTTCTTCGCATTCGCGGCCGCGCCATGCAAAAAGCGGTACCGGTTGGGGCGGGGGCGATGGCAGCTCTGATCGGCCTTGACTATGGCGCGGTCAAAGCGATCGCGGCCGATGCCGCCGGCGGCGGAGTATGTGCGGCAGCAAACGACAATGGCGGGGACCAGGTGGTGCTTTCCGGCGACAAGGCTGCGGTCGAGCGCGCGGTGGATCTCGCCAAGGTGCGTGGCGCCAAACGGGCGATGCTGCTGCCTGTATCCGCACCCTTCCATTGTGCTCTGATGCAGCCCGCCGCCGAAGCGATGGCGGAGGCGCTCGCCAAAGTTTCTGTTAAGCGGCCGCAGGTCCCGCTAATCGCCAACGTACTGGCACAGGCGATTACGGAGCCCGCCGATATCGTGCGCTGCCTGGTCGAACAGGTCACCGGAACGGTGCGGTGGCGAGAGTCGGTTGTTTACATGGCAAACAGCGGAGTGACGGCGTTTTACGAGGTCGGCGCCGGCAAGGTACTCACCGGCTTGATCAAGCGGATCGCTCCTGCGGCGACTGCGTCTGCGGTCGGCGTCCCTGATGATATCGCCCGATTCAAGATGGCACATTAAGATTTTGCGAGGACGAAATGTTCGATCTCTCGGGAAAAACCGCACTGGTCACCGGGGCAACCGGCACCATCGGCGCCAGTATTGCGCGCATGCTTCATGCGCAGGGCGCCACGGTCGCCATTTCCGGCACCCGGGTCGAAGTCCTCGACCAACTTGCCGGGCAGCTTGGCGCGCGCGTGCATGTCCTGCCATGCGATCTAGCGGACGCGGCCGCGATCGACGCGTTGGTGACTCGCGCCGAAGAGGTCATGGGGAAACTCGATGTACTGGTCGCCAACGCCGGTGTGACACGCGATAACCTTTTGGTGCAGTTGCGCGATGAGGATTGGGAGCAGGTGATTGCAATTAATCTCTCCGCCACCTTCCGGCTGACCCGCGCCGCCGTGCGTGGCATGATGCGTCGGCGCTTTGGCCGAATCATCGCGATCACTTCGGTCGTGGGAGCGACAGGAAATGCCGGACAGGCCAACTACGTTGCCGCCAAGGCCGGCGTTACCGGCATGATCAAGGCGGCGGCGCAGGAATATGCCAAACGCGGCGTCACGGCGAACTGCGTCGCGCCGGGTTTTATCGTCACGCCGATGACCGACAAGCTCAACGACAAACAACGCGAGGTTATTCTGGCGAAGGTGCCGGCGAACCGCGCCGGGACACCCGAGGAAGTTGCCGCAGCTGTCCTATTCCTCGCCTCCAATGAGGCCGCCTATGTGACCGGACAGACGTTGCATGTGAATGGCGGAATGGTGATGATTTGAACGGATAGGAGCGATGGCGGAGCCGGTCCTCCGCGCTGGTCAACGGAAATGAAGTGTGGTAACCGAACCGCGACTGGGCTGGGGGAACCGGAATGCCGGAAACCGGGGCGACAATCCGCCTCTGACTCGGTGACGACCCACAGCCGTCACCCACGACGGGACCGAAACTGAATTGACTGGTTCGCGTTGAACGATGAGGTTGGAACAATGAGTGATATTGGCGAGCGGGTGAAGAAAATTGTCGTGGAACACTTGGGCGTCGAGCCCGACAAAGTGACCGACAACGCCAGCTTCATCGATGACCTCGGCGCCGATAGCCTCGATACGGTCGAACTCGTTATGGCCTTCGAGGAGGAATTCGGTTGTGAAATTCCCGACGATGCAGCTGAGACCATTCTAACCGTCGGCGACGCCGTCAAATTCCTCGAAAAGAACGCCAAGAGCTGACTGCCATCAGCTCCGCCGCCGTTGCATGAAGCGCGAGCGAGCCTCCGAAATCCTCACCATATTCCGTGCGGGTAACTGCGCTGCGGGTTGCGATTGGGCCGCCCGGTTTGCTCTCCGCAGATCCCTGGAGTGCCGCTGATGAGACGTGTTGTCGTCACGGGGCTCGGCATGGTGACGCCGCTTGCGTGCGGGGTCGAGCCAACATGGCAGCGGCTGATCGCCGGGAAAAGCGGCATCAAACGTATCGAAAAATTCGACGTTTCCGACATCACCTGCAAGATCGCGGGTCAGGTTCCCCGCGGCGACGGCTCCGACGGCAGTTTCAATGCCGATCAGTGGATGGAGCCGAAAGAGCAACGCAAGGTCGACGATTTCATCATCTTCGCCATGGGCGCGGCGACACAAGCGCTCGATGACGCCGGATGGCATCCGCGGGAACGCGACGACCAGATCACGAGCGGGGTGCTTATCGGATCCGGAATAGGCGGCGTCGAAGGCATCGCAGAGACCGCGCTCGTGTTGCGCGACCGTGGCCCGCGCCGGGTCTCGCCGTTCTTCATTCCGGGACGCCTCATCAATCTGGCCTCGGGCTACGTGTCGATCACGCATTCGCTCAAGGGTCCCAATCACTCCGTTGTCACCGCCTGCTCGACGGGCTCCCACGCTATCGGCGATGCCGGACGGCTCATTGCGCTCGGCGATGCCGATGTGATGGTGGCCGGCGGCACGGAGTCGCCGGTCAGCCGGATCTCGCTGGCCGGTTTCGCCGCGTGTCGGGCGCTGTCAACCGGATTCAACGACACGCCAGAACGCGCTTCGCGGCCTTACGACCGTGACCGCGACGGTTTCGTGATGGGCGAGGGCGCCGGTGCGGTCGTGCTGGAAGAGTACGACCATGCCAAGCGCCGCGGCGCCCGCATTTATGCCGAGCTCATCGGTTACGGCCTTTCCGGCGATGCCTTCCACATCACCGCGCCCGCGGAAGACGGCGACGGTGCGTTCCGTTGTATGACGGCGGCATTGCGCCGAGCCGGCGTCTCGCCTGCCGAGGTGGACTACATCAACGCCCACGGCACTTCGACGCCGCTCGGTGACGAGATCGAATTGAAGGCCGTTGAACGCCTCGTCGGCAATGCCGCCGGACGCATCGCAATGTCGTCGACGAAGTCGTCGATCGGTCATTTGCTCGGCGCGGCCGGTGCGGTGGAGGCCATCTTCTGCCTGCTTGCGATGCGCGACCAAGTGGTGCCGCCGACAATCAACCTCGACAATCCATCGGTTGCGACCTCAATCGATCTCGTGCCGCATTCTGCGCGCAAGCGGCAGATCAATATCGCATTGTCGAATTCGTTCGGCTTTGGCGGTACCAATGCCAGTCTCGTCTTTCGCCGCGAGGTGGCGTAGCATTTTCTATCGCCGTTTTGCCATATTTGCTCCGCACTCGCCTGCGATTCACAGCCGTGCGCGCGTCCATTTATCCGATGGGCAGGAGCTTAAAAATCTGCGAGCATTCGTTCGCGGCGGGCAGGGCTCACATTCATCACTGATCATGCAGCGTGTAAGAGCGGATAGGCGGCGGTGACGGGATCCCCTCCACCACCCGATGGCGGCGAGCGAGCCGGCGCAGCGCCGCGGCCGAACTCCGCCGGGACGCCGCCGAAGCCGGCTGCCGCGATGCCGTCAAACGACGGCATCTCTACGCCGACAAACCGGCCTGCGCCGCCAGCCAGACCGTCGCCGGCCCCCTCGCCCGTGTCATACTCACGGGACACTGGCAAAGCCGCCTTGGCCGCAGGAAAGCCCTATCCGGCGCCCGCGGAGCGGCTTGCGAATGGAGCGGGCAGCGCGCTTATGGATTCCAAGCTCAGCGACGGTAAGCGTCTGACGCCGCGCAGCCCGCGATCGGCGCTCGAGCCTGATACGATTGACATGCCGCCACGCCGATCGAAAAGTGCCCGGCATCCGCTTGTTGTCATTGGCAATGCCGTTCTCAGCCTTTTTGTATTGCTCGCGGTTTTGTCTGGCGCATTGCTTTATGTAGGCAATGAACAGTTCGATGCTCCGGGACCACTGCCGCAGGACCGGATCGTCAGTATTCCGCACGGCTCCGGGATTCGCGACATTGCCGATGTGCTTAATCGTGAAGGTGTGATCGATCAGCCCTGGATATTTATTGGCGGCGTGCTTGTGCTCAAAGCGCGGGAGGATCTCAAGGCGGGCGAATATCAATTCCGCGCCCACGCCAGCCTGCGCGACGTGGTCGCGACTATCGTCGACGGCAAGGTCGTTGCGCACCAAATCAGCGTTCCAGAAGGTGTGACCTCCGAGCAAGTCGTGGCACGGCTGCTGGATGATGATATCCTTACCGGAAACATCAAGGACGTCCCGCGCGAAGGCACGCTGCTGCCCGACACCTATAATTTCACGCGTGGCGTCACGCGCGAGCAAATGATTTAACGCATGCAAGCGGCGCAGCAGCGTGTAGTCAAGGAAATCTGGGATCGGCGTTCGCCGGACCTTCTGATCAAGACGCCGGAACAGCTCGTTATTCTCGCTTCGCTGATCGAAAAGGAAACCGGAAAACCCGAGGAGCGCTCGCGTGTCGCCGCGGTATTCATCAACCGGCTAAAGCAGAAAATGCGGCTGCAATCGGATCCAACGATCATTTATGGCCTGGTCGGCGGCAAGGGTACGCTCGGCCGGCCGATCATGCGAAGCGAGATCGATCAGCCGACACCGTACAATACCTATCTGATCGACGGACTGCCGCCGGGCCCGATTTCCAATCCCGGTCGCGCTTCGCTCGAGGCGGCCGCTAATCCAGCGCGAACCCGAGAGCTCTATTTTGTGGCGGACGGCACAGGCGGTCATGTTTTCGCGGAAACCTACGATCAGCAGCAGAAGAACGTTGCGCGGTTGCGCATGATTGAAACAGATCAGAAAGATCAGGCTCCGATCGACGCCGCAGCTCCCGCACCGGCCGCGCAGGCCAGTCCGGCCGCGGCAGCGCCGTCTTCCGCCGCTGCGCCTGCCACGGCGGCGCATCACCCTCCCGCCCACCACGGCCAGGCGCCGCCGGTGCAGACCGCCGCCCCGGCGCTCAAAGGCACGCAGCAGTGAGCTCGGCGTCGCATTTCTCACAAACCGCGCTCTTGTGACCGGGGCAGAGCGCCGCTAAATTCTGCGCAAATTTTTTCTGTACTCGCTGCCGGAGAATGCATTTCATGGCGCTGTCGAGCATGACCGGATTTGCT
Organism: uncultured Alphaproteobacteria bacterium; assembly: GCA_963813825.1. Lineage (GTDB taxonomy): Bacteria > Pseudomonadota > Alphaproteobacteria > Rhizobiales > Xanthobacteraceae > BOG-931. Next base: position 185,653 of record CAWFBB010000005.1, on the reverse strand, counting down.
CGCGGCCATGGCGTGTGCGGCTCCTACGCGTGGGCTTGGGAAATCAAATCGGTCAATGGCAAGGGACTCGATGTGCGCCTGCGCATTCCATCCGGCTGGGATGCAATCGAGGTGCCGGTCCGTGCCAGCACCGCCGAAGTGCTCGCGCGTGGATCTATTCAAGCCAATCTGACGGTTGAGCGCAGCGGCGCGGCACCGGTCGTTCGCATCAATTCGGCGGTGCTTGATGCCGTGCTGACGGCGCTCCGGCAGCTCAAGTCGAAAGTAGACGCCACGCCGCCGACGCTCGATGGGCTGCTCGCGCTCAAGGGCGTGATGGAAGTCAGTGACACCGAAGAGAGCGAGGCAGAAAGGCGCACCGCGGAAGCCGCGGTGACAAAAGGCTACGCGGACGCAATCGGCGCGCTCACCGAGACACGCCGCCAGGAGGGCGACGTGCTGGGCGGCGTCTTGACTGCGCGGCTGAACGAGATTGCTGCGCTCGCAGCGCGCGCCGAGCGGTCGCCGGGTCGGCAGCCCGAAGCGATCCGCGCGCGGCTTGCCGAGCAGGTTGCAACACTGCTTGCGCAATCGGAAAGATTCGATCCCGATCGGTTGCATCAGGAGGCGATCCTGATTGCAAGCAAGGGCGATGTGCGCGAGGAGCTCGACCGTTTGGCGGCGCATATTGCGCAGGCACAGCGTCTCATCGAGCAAGGCGGTCCGGTCGGCAGGCGGCTCGATTTCCTGGCGCAAGAGCTCAATCGCGAAGCCAACACTTTGTGCGCCAAGGCGAACGACGTCGAACTCACGAACATCGGGCTGGAGCTCAAAGCATCCGTCGAGCAATTCCGCGAGCAAGTGCAGAACGTGGAATAGCGATGGCGCGCTCGGCACGAAACAAAAAAAGCACTTCGCGTCGCGGCCTTATGCTCGTGTTGTCGTCGCCTTCGGGCGCAGGTAAAACGACCCTGTCGCGTATGCTACTGAAGGCCGATCGCGCCGTGGAGCTGTCAGTGTCGGTGACGACACGGCCCAGGCGGCGCGGCGAGGTCAACGGCCGCGATTATCATTTCATCGACCGCGACCGATTCGACGCCATGGTGAAAGCCGGTGACCTCCTGGAATGGGCCGAAGTATTCGGCCACTACTACGGCACGCCGCGAAAGCCGGTACAAAAGGCGCTGAAGCGGGGACGCGACGTGCTATTCGACATTGACTGGCAAGGCACGCAACAGCTCAGTGAGAAGGCGCGTGGCGACATCGCTAGTATCTTCGTATTGCCGCCATCTATCCCGGAGCTGGAACGCCGTTTGCACACACGTGCACTTGATGACGAGGCGGTAATCAGGCGCCGGATGGCAAAGGCGGCCAGCGAGCTTAGCCATTGGGCCGAATACGATTACGTCATCATCAATGACACACTCGATCACGCCTTCGCCGAAGTACAAACAATACTTGCGGCAGAGCGAATGAAGCGCGATCGCCAAGCGTGGATTTCGGCCTACGTGCGACGCCTGCAAGCAAAGCTTTGACGCCACATCCTAGACCGTCAGCACGGTCCGGCCGACGACGTGTCCGACGCGAAGATCGTCAAGCGCCGCTTGGGCTTCTTTAAGCGGTCGGTCTTGCGTTGGGATCGGGGCGATCTTGCCGGAGCGCGCGAGATTGAGCAGTTCGCGCGCCTCGGCGAGCGTGCCGGTCAGCGTGCCTTCGATCGTCATTGCCTTGATTGCGAACATCGCGGCGGCCATTGAAAAGTTACCGCCGAGCAGTCCCGTCACCACGATTTTGCCGCTGCGGGCAAGCACGCTGGTCGAAAATTGCAGCGAGCGATCGGAGCCGACAAAGTCGCAGACCGCAAGCAGACCGCCGGTCGCGGACATGATGGCACGGCGCACTTGCGGATCGCCGGGGTCATAGGCGGCAGCTGCGCCTGCCGCCATTGCTACGTTACGTTTCTCGGCATCGATATCGGCAACGATCGGGGGCTCCAAAAAGATCGCGCGCGCGATTGCCAGTCCCATCATGCCGACCCCGCCAAGTCCTACGAGCAAGACGGGACTGCGGTCAGGCCGATTGCCGAGATGCTTCAACGCCGAATACGCGGTCAGGCCCGAGCACATCAAGGGGCCGGCAAAATTTGGCGACAGCGGTGAGTAGTCGAGGAGATATCGCGGATGTGGAATTAGCACGTGAGTGGCAAAGCCACCGTCGGCGCTGATGCCGAGATGGCGATGGCTGGAGCACAGGTTTTCTTCGCCCGCCTTGCAGGCTGCGCACTTGCCGCAGCCGATCCAGGGATAAATCGCAACGCGCTGGCCAATCGCTGCGCCGTCGGCGGCTTCTCCCATACTTTCGATCACGCCGGCAATCTCGTGTCCAAGCGTGAATGGCAGCGGGCGATCCTTTGTGATGTCGAGGCGTTTGTCGGCGCCAAGCGCGAAATAGCCATCCTGCAAATGCAAATCGGAATGACACACGCCGCAGCGTTCGACACGCACTAGTACTTCGCTGCCGCGGGGCGCCGGACAATCCACGACGGTTTCGCAAAGCGGTTGACCATAGGCGACCAGCGATTGGCGGTAGAGTTTCGTCATCGCGCGGTCATTCTCCAAATGGTTTTGTACAACAAGGTCATGTTCTGCGATTGCGGAGGTCGGCAAGAGCGTGCGCCAGCGCGACAAATCCTTCAATGGAAATGTCTTCGGCGCGCGCAGTCGGGTCAAGCCCGGCGGCGGCAAGCAATGCGGGCACATCGACACCCAGTGAACGCAAGCTCTGGCGCAGCATTTTGCGCCTTTGGCCAAATGCGGATTGTGTCACGCTCTCAAGAAGCCGACGGTCGCAGGGCAGCGGGGCGGTGCGCGGTAAGATGCGGAGCACCGAGCTTGTGACTCTCGGCGCAGGTACGAATGCGGAAGGGTTGACGTCGAAGAGAATGCGCGCCTCGCAGCGCCATTGCACAAGCACGGACAGGCGTCCGTAGGTCTTCGAACCCGGTGCGGCAACGATACGTTCGGCCACCTCGCGCTGGAACATCAGCACGGCGCAATCGTACCAGGGCGGCCACGGTTCAATGCTGAGCCAGCCAACCAAAAGGGCCGTCGCGATATTGTAGGGCAGATTGGCGACGATGCGCGTAGGCTTGCCGGCGAGCAAAGCGTATGGATCGAAGGCGAGGGCATCTGCCGCTGCAATTTCGAGGCGGCCGGGATAATGCGCCGCGATTTCTTGGAGCGCCGCGATCGCACGGTCGTCGCGCTCGACCGCGATGACGCGAGCCGCGCCGAGCGCTAACAGCGCGCGGGTGAGGCCGCCCGGCCCCGGGCCCACCTCGAAAACCGTCGTGTCAGCGAGCGGCCCGGCGGCGCGTGCAATTCGCTCCGTTAGATTGAGATCGAAAAGAAAATTCTGTCCAAGCGATTTTCGCGCAGCGAGACCATGTCGGCGAATAACTTCGCGCAGCGGCGGTAGACCATCTCTGGCGCTGGTCACGACGCCGCAAGCGGAGCGCGGCTGCCGGCCATGGCAAGGCGTGACGCAAGATGCAGCGCGGCGACGAGGCTTGTCGGATCGGCACGCCCGCTGCCCGCGATGTCGAAGGCCGTACCATGATCGGGAGACGTGCGCACGAAGGGCAGGCCGAGCGTCACGTTGACAGCGTGATCGAACGCCAGCGTTTTGATCGGGATCAGCGCCTGGTCATGATACATGCACAAAGCGACGTCGTAAGCCGCGCGAGCCTGCGCGTGGAACAGCGAATCTGCCGGCAGCGGCCCCCTTGCCGCGATGCCTTCGCTGACAAGCCGCGCCACAGCGGGTGCGACGATAGCGAGGTCTTCGTCGCCCAAAGTACCTTCCTCTCCGGCATGCGGATTGAGCCCTGCGATGGCAAGTCGCGGCCGTGCCACGCCGAACCGCGCGGACAGGTCATGCGCCACGATGCGGCCGGTTTCGATGATCAGTTCGGCGGAGAGCTGCTGGAAAATTTCCTTGAGCGGCAGATGAATGGTGACGGGAACGACCGCAAGCTCGGGCGACCATAACATCATCACGGGTCGCAGCGATTTGCCGGTCGCTTCATGCGCGAGCTTGGCGAGAAATTCGGTATGACCAGGCTCGGCGAAACCCCAACTGTAAAGCACGTTCTTGGCCACCGGGTTGGTAACTATCGCGGCGGCTGAGCCCGACAGGACGTCGGCAACGCCGCGGCGAATTGAGGCGACGGCCGCCGGCGCGCTCGACCGGTCCGGACGGCCAGGCTCGGCGCTCACGGGGACATCGATGTCGACGACAGGAAGCGCTGAGGGGAAGGCTGTGGCAGCAGTCCGCGGTGTCACGGTCGCGATCGGAACGTCGATGCCGAGCCGCGCGGCGCGGCGGGCAAGAAAATTCGGATCGCCGACGAGATAAAAGGCCGGAATGCCAAGCTCGGTTCGCCGGCGCCAAATGGAAAGCGCAAGGTCGGGTCCGATGCCGGCGGGTTCGCCGAGGGTCAAAGCCAAAGGTTTCACGGCATTGCTTTTACAGCATGATGCGGAAAAGTGGAATTTTGTTCTCTGAAAAAACCGCGGCTTCGCCGAGATCCGTCGTCTATTTGTATTCGATCATCGCCGAACGCCTTAATTCCGCGAGATAGCGCTTGGCCTGCGCCCCGAATTTTTGCTGACTGATCTCGTCACGCACTTCCTTCCGGCCAGGCGTATCGGTCTTTGATTCCTTTTTGCTGCACAGCGCGAACATCTGTATGCCCTCTGCCGTTTGCTCCGGCGGCGTCAGGTGACCGGTATCGGTCTTATCTAGAATGTCACGCAGCGCCGGCAGAAGGTCGGCTGAATATTTTGTGATCGGTTCGCGCACGGCAACCTCTCTCAGGGCGCGAGCAAATTCGATACCGTCGGCGCAACTCGCGAAGCGCGCGCGCAAGGCGTCGGCATCGCGCTTGCGCGCTTCAAACGCTGCGTCGGGTGCGCCACGTGGCACCACGAGAAGAATAGGGCGCAATGCGTATTCGTAGCCGACCTCGTTTTTGTCATCCTGTTTGTGCAGTTGAAGCTGAGCTTCGATGTCGGTGTCGGCGACTTCAAGACTCGCTTTGTAACGGCCGCGCACCAGCGCCGACCATGCGAAATCAGCCCTGATTCGATGCTTGAGGGTTTCGGGGCTCGCCCCGCCTTTTGTCAGGATATCGTTCAGTTTTTGCGTGTCGACGCCCATGCGGCTGCCGACACTGGCGTAGGATTCGTCGACTTCCGATTGCGGAACGTCGATGCCGAATTTCTTCGCTTCCCGTATTTCCAAAATCTCGTTAATGAGCGCGTCGATAACCTCCTGACGTGCGGGAACCTTCTGCGTGCTCATTTGCATAAATTTGGAGCGCTGTTCGATGTCGAGCGCAGTAATGGGTTCGCCGTCAACCAACGCGACAACGACCTGCGAATGTCCGGCCGAGGGCATCGCGAGCACACTTACGGTCGCCAAAATGCCTGCTGCGACAACCTTGCCGAGGGCGCCTAACGCGTTCTGTGACATCGCCTCGCACCCTCCTTCGGTGACCGCCGCGCGCCTACCACCGTCTCATTCATCCAGTTCATACGGGCCACAATCGTATCAAGTCGAGGCGGAATTTTGAACGGACCGCCCCGCCGGCCAAGACGACAACGCTAGCCATCCTCCTGAAACAACAGGACAACGAATCCGGTAAGACCGCCAACGAGGACCGGAGTCCACGCCGCCACGATCGGCGATATAAGTTCGGATTTACTCATATCCTCGGTGATTTTTGATAGGACAAAAAGCAGGAACCCCGCGGTAATGCCGCTTAGTACCATCTTCTGAACGCCGCCGAAGCGGAAGAAACGCAGGCTAACCGAGGCGGCCAGCATCACCATTGCGGCGAGCAGGAACGGACGCGCCAGTAATCCGTCATATTGCAGGCGGTACCCCGCGGCTTCGAGTCCGGCGCGATCCGCCATCGTGATATACAAGGGCAACTGCCAGAATGGAACGGTTTCGGGCGTGGCAAAGCTCTCGCGCACTTGTTCGAGAGTCAGATTTGTATTGAGGCGAAATGTATCCGCGATCTGGAGCGGATTGCCGCTGGCGTAAATTCGTGCATCTTCGAGCAGCCAAAAGCCATCATTCAGCGTGGCACTTCGTGCCTCGATACGTTGCTGGAAGTGGCCATCAACGTCGAACGTATATATGCTGACATTGCCGAGGTTTGCGCCCTGATCGCGGCTTGATTTGGCGTTGATGATGGCGGCGCCGTCGGCGCTCTTCTGGCGCACCCAAAAACCGCCACCGCCGCCGCCGCCCTGCAAGGCCGAAGGCACTTCCCCGACAACCTCGGATTCCAAGCGCTTTGATCGCTCATCGAGAACTGCTGAGAGCGGATTGTAGACGGTCGTGGCGATGGTGCCGAACAGGAAGGCTGCGATCACCGCCGGGGCGACGAATTGCCATGCGGAAATGCCGGCGGCGCGCGCCACCACGAGCTCAAGCCGTCGCGACAGCGTCAGATAGCACGACATCGCGCCGACCAGGACCGAGAATGGCATGATGCGCTCGGTCAGCTGAGGGACGCGAAACATGGAAATCTTGGCGAGCGCCCAGGGTGTGGCATTGGGCCAGTCGGCGCCGCGCCGCATCAGTTCGACGTAGTCGATCATCCCAGCCAAAATGACCACGCCGATGAATGCGCCGACGACCGACGAAAGAAAACGTAGCGCGAAATAGCGCGACAGGGTGCCGGTGATCATCCGTCGCTCCTACGCCGTCGAGCGGGCGACGCGTTCGCCAATTGCGCTGGCAATCTTCGACACGAGGACCGCGGGTTCCAGCGCCCGGCCGCGTGATATTTGCCACAAGCCCACTGCCATCGCTCCAAAAAGCGCCGCGAATTGAAGGTATAGGACGCCGGCCATACGCACGCCGACAACTACGCTGACGAACCCGAGAAGGCGAAGCAAAGCGACTGCGCCAATCATGGCCAGCGATGCCAATGTCCGGCTTTGCCTGGTGGTCTGTGGCGGTCCCAAAAAAGCGCAAGCCAAAATGATAAAGGCCAGTGGGTAGAGCGGTGTCGCCAAGCGGTCGTAAAGCTCTGAACGGTACTGGTCCGGTTGCGCCACATAGAGTGCGTCATCCGGCTTAGGCCATAGCAGTTCCCAGATGAATTTTTCGCGCACGGTATAGACGGAGTTCTGGGTGCCGGCGCTGAACTTCGACAGATCAAATGCGTAGCGATCGAAGGTCACGATGCGCGGGTCGCGTTCGCCTGCCTGTACCTTTTGGACGCTGCCGCCTTCCATGACGAGGAACGAGCCGTGTTCATTTTTGATGATCTCGCCCTGCTCGGCGAGGTAGGTGTCGTGCTCCTTCGGGTCGCGGGCGTCGTCGACGAAAATGCCGATCAAAAGGCCGTCCGGACGTCGGTCGGCGATGTGGAAGGTGAGATTGCCACTCACGGTCGTGAAACGGCCGGGCTGCACGATATTGGTCAGAATGTCGGCGCGCACCTGTGACGCCCAATCGCGCAATCCGCGCAAGCTCACCGGCGACACATAGGCGGCTATGCCCGCGACCATGATGGAAACAACGATCGCCAAGGCCAGGAAAGGAACGAGCAGGCGCCACGGCGATATGCCGGCCGCGTTCATTACGATGATTTCGGAATCCGAGCCGAGCCTGTTGAGAACGTGAGCTGCCGCTAGTACGAGTGCGATGGGCGCGATGAGCATGACGAGCAGCGGAATGATGAGACCGGTGATGCCGACGAAAACAAACAATGTCTGACGTTGACTGGTGATCAGGTCGAAATCTCGCATTGCCTGCGTAAACCAGATCACTACTGTCAGGGTCACAAGCGTAATCACGAACGCAACCATCGTGGTGCGGAAGACGTACCAGCTGAGCGACTTCATCGGTGTGGTCATCCCCGCTGACGGCGATCGATAGCCGCTCGCATCCGCGCATCGGAGGCGACTCCCAAGGCAAGTATTTCTATGTTTTCACAAAATGGCTTAGCGAAGGCAAACCCGTGAAGCCAGACGCGGACCTGCTGTGGATGCGCGAAACCTCGCCGGGTGCGCTTTGCATGATTGTGCCCCCGGGTCCATATGTCGCTTTCGACACACCTTCGACTCCGCAGGAAGGACCGCTCAATGCCTGATGCCCCCAAATTAGGGTTCACCGCGTTCGCGCACCTGCGCGGCGTTCTTGTTGCGTTCTGCGGCGAAAATCTCAAATTCGGCTCGGCGGCCCAGAAAGCGCTGTCGCCCCTCGGCGAGTTGGTACAGCGCGCCGCCGCGGCCGATCGCTTCACCGGCAAGAGCGGCACATCGCTCGACATTGTCGCGCCATCCGGTCTCAACGTGCCGCGCTTGATCGTGATCGGGACCGGCAAGGAGAGTGAGCTCAAGCGCCGGGATGTGGTCAAGCTCGGCGGCATCGCCATAGGTAAGGTTCCGGCAGTCGCAGCGGAAGCAACGATTATCGCCGAATTCGGATCGGGCGCGTTAAAGGGCGACCAAATTGCGGACTTGGTCCTCGGTGTGCGGCTGCGAGCCTATTCGTTCGACCGCTACAAGACGAAGCGCAAGGACGATGAGGAAAGGCCGAAAAGCGTCCAGATCAATTTTGCCTGCTCCAATCCCGTGGCCGCTGAAAAAGCCTGGGCGGACGCGGCGGCGGTGGGCGACGGCGTGGTCATCGCTCGCGATCTCGTCAATGAACCGGCAAATGTCCTTTACCCGATTGAATTCGCCCGGCGCACATTGGCCCTGTCGAAGCTCGGCGTGACTGTCGAAGTGCTGGACGTGGCAGCCATGAAGAAGCTCGGCATGAATGCGCTGCTCGGTGTCGGTCAAGGCTCGATGCATAACTCGCGTGTCGTCGTTATGCGCTGGAACGGCGGCAAGCGCGGTGTCGCGCCTGTTGCTTTCATCGGCAAAGGTGTCTGTTTCGATACCGGAGGAATCTCGATCAAACCTGCCGCTGGCATGGAAGACATGAAAGGCGATATGGCCGGTGCCGCCTGCGTCGTTGGGCTCATGCACGCGCTTGCTGCGCGCAAAGCCAAGGTCAACGCGGTGGGGGCCATCGGGCTTGTTGAAAACATGCCGGACGGCAAGGCGCAGCGGCCAGGCGATATCGTTAAGACGATGTCGGGCCAGACCATCGAGATCATCAACACCGATGCCGAGGGCCGGCTCGTGCTCGCCGACGTGCTGCACTACGTCAACAAGCGGTTCAAACCCAAATTCATGATCAATCTGGCGACGCTGACCGGGGCGATCATCGTTGCGCTAGGCCAGGAATATGCAGGCATGTTCTCCAACGACGACAAGCTCGTCGAGCGATTGAACAAGGCCGGGGAGGAGACCGGCGAGCGGGTCTGGCGCATGCCGCTTGGGCCCGAATACGACAAAATGATTGAGTCAAAATTTGCCGACATGAAGAATACTGGCGGCCGCTGGGGCGGCGCGATCACCGCTGCGCAGTTACTGGCGCGGTTTGTCGATAAGACGCCGTGGGTGCATCTCGACATTGCCGGTACTGCGCTTGGTTCGCCGCAGACCGATATCAACAAGAGCTGGAGCTCGGGGTGGGGCGTTCGTCTGCTAGACCGATTGGTCGAGGACTATTACGAGCGCTGACGTGGTGGCGGGACTGGCGGCATGACGGAAGTCGTCTTCTATCACCTCAAAGGCCGGACGCTGGAACAGGTCCTGCCTGCATTGTTGCAGAAGTCGCTTGAGCGTGGCTGGCGGGTCGTGGTCCAGGCCTCGTCCGAAGAACGCGTCGACGTGCTCGATGCGCATTTGTGGACTTGGCGGGACGACACATTCCTGCCGCACGGCACTTGGCGCGATAGCGAAGCGGCCGACCACCCTGTTGTGCTGACCGTCAATGACGAAAATCCCAACCGCGCCGGCGTGCGCTTCCTCGTCGAAGGTGCCGGCATGCCCGGCGACGCGACGCCCTATCACCGGCTGGTGCTGTTATTCGATGGCGAGGACCCCGAAGCTGTCGAGACCGCGCGAACACGCTGGGGCGAGGCGAAGGCTGCGGGCTTCGAGGTGACGTATTGGCAAGCCGATGAAAATGGCCGCTGGCAGCGCCAGGGGTGACAACGATCGCTTCGCGATACGGTTTAATACACCTGTTTATGCATTTGTATTATAAGGAATTTTCGGACCTTAATGATAATCCGCATGACTGCCTCGCGGAGCGAGTGAAGCGGCATCATATCCTTTGCTCGGGCGAATATTTGGATGCTATAATTAGTTCCATGAATAAGCGTTCAGTAAAAAAAGTCCGGGCCGCAAAATCGAGCCGGGCAACAGGGCTTCGTAAGGCGTCGGTACGTAAAACATCCGCCCGCAAGACACCTGCGCGTCAGCCGGTCAGAAAACTGGAAGCGCCAAGCGCGGTCAGCGCTGTCGGCGCCGTGACGATTGCCCAAGTGGTTGCGCGGACATCATCTTTCCACGCGCACAAATATCGCGTCGGTCAAACTGTCTTCTACACCTCAAGCCCGATCAGCAGGCCGGGCGCCACCGGCAGCTACGAGGTCGTGAGACTTCTGCCATCCGACGGCGAAGACTACCAATATCGCATCAAGCATGCGGGCGAGGCGTTTGAACGCGTCGCCAAGGAAAGCCAACTCGACGTCGAGTACTAGGCGCGCTGCGACCAATAATTACGTCGAATGCAGGTCACGATGAGGGCTAAATCTTGGGCTCTTGTCGCTGCCGCTGCTTGTCTCGAACTGGCGCAAGGCGAAACGCTGCGTCATACTTTTTCGCGCGAGGTGTGGGCGTCCATGCCCGTTGATGGAGTGGGTGATGGGAGTCGTTGATCCCGAGTTCCCAAGTTCGACGCTGGGCTTGTGGCTTGCAGCCGGATCAGCAGCATTGCTAGTGGCGGCCTGCGTTCTTGCGTTGATTGGGTCGCGAGCAAATCTGCCCCGTACCCTGGAGCGCGCCGGTATTATTCTGCTTGGCTCCATTCTCGGCGCAGCGTTAGCGTGGTCGGCGCTCGATCGCAGCGCTGGTCGCAACAATGACGCCGACCGCCGCACTCTCGAATTACGGGCGGAGGAATTGACTGCGCACTCGCTCGCGCCGGGCTCCGCGTTGCCCTGTCTCGACGCTTTGGTGGGCGAGGATGTCGAGGCAGCGTGTGAGAAGGCGCTATTCGCCTCTCCCGTAACGGTGGCCACTGCCACGTCTTACGTCGAGGCGCGGCTGGCGCTGCTGACGGATATGGTGAGCTATCTTAAACACGGCGGTGGCCAGATCGACACCACGCTGTCGCCCATCCGCCGCTCGCTTGAGGCCGATCGCTTCGGCTTCCTCGCGCACGTGCTCGCCTTGCGGGACCGATGCACGAGTCAGGATTGCAAAGCTCTGGGAGTGCTCAGCGATGCGACCCGCGTTCGCTCGCACTTGAGCGCCGCGACAATGGACCGCTACCTCGATCGCTATCTGACAGCGTGGGCGCAGCCGCCTGACAATTTGTCAGCGGACGCGACATCGGCGCAGCCGGCCGGCACGGCTCAGGCGCCTCACAAGATGGTCAATATCGATTTTCCCACCGCGGCCTCGATTCCAGCCGTGAGCATCATGAATCCCGAGCCGGCCGCCAAGGCCGTGCCCGGGGCGGTGGCCGCGGCACCTGCTGCGGTCAGTCCCGGGTCATCGGCCGCAGACAGTGCCCCACAGCGTAAGCAGCGGAAACAGGCCGCCAATCCGCCCGCGCCGGACACCCAAGCGGATCCGGTCTGGGTTCCGGCTTCGGTTGCCCCCGCACCTCAAGCTGCATCTGCGGCGGCTCCGGCGCCGGCCGCAAATTTAGCCGCCGGCGCAGCCGCGCCGCTGCAACTGATGCCTTCGACATCACCACAATAGGTCACGTTCGGCTGACGCCACCTCGCGCTGTGGCTTAAGTTCTGTAGTACTCGAATCAAAGCCGGGCTCTAGCATTTTGATTGAGCATGATCTTTTTCGAAAACCGGCGACCACTTTTCGGGATCATGCTGTAACATCCCTCGATGTTTCGCTCCGTTCTCATCGCCAATCGCGGCGAGATCGCTTGCCGCGTTGCCCGAACCGCACGACGGCTCGGATTGCGCACGATCGCGGTTTATTCGGATGCGGATGCCGGTGCCCTGCATGTTCGTTCATGTGACGAAGCGTACCGGATCGGTCCGGCGGCGCCGCGCGAAAGTTATCTCTTGATCGAACGTTTGATCGAAGTTGCGCGAAAATCCGGCGCGGAATGTGTGCATCCCGGCTACGGCTTTCTGTCGGAGAACGCGGATTTCGTGGACGCTTGCAATGCAGCGGAGATCGCCTTCGTCGGGCCGCCCGCCGAGGCAATCCGCGCCATGGGTCTCAAGGACCAAGCTAAGGCCTTGATGGAAAAGGCCGGAGTTCCGGTTGTGCCTGGCTATTACGGCGATCGGCAGGACGCGAAATTCCTCAAGGAGAAGGCCTACGAGGTCGGCTATCCGATGCTGATCAAGCCAGCGGCAGGTGGCGGCGGAAGGGGATTGCGCAGGGTCGACAAGCACGCCGAATTTGAAGCTGCGCTCGAAGGCGCCGTCCGCGAGGCGCAGTCCGCGTTCGGCTCTAGCCAGGTCCTGATTGAGAAATACGTCGCCGCGGCGCGCCACATCGAAATCCAGGTCTTCGCCGACCTGCACGGCAACGTCATCCACCTCGGCGAGCGCGACTGCTCGCTGCAACGGCGCCACCAGAAGGTTATCGAGGAAGCGCCGGCGCCCGGCATGACTGCGCAAATGCGCACGCAGATGGGAGCTGCCGCCGTGGAAGCGGCGAGGGCAGTCGGTTACGTCGGCGCCGGCACCGTTGAGTTCATTGCGGACGGCACTAAGGGACTTCGCGCCGAAGCGTTCTGGTTCATCGAAATGAATACGCGGCTGCAAGTCGAACATCCGGTTACGGAAGCGCTCACCGGCCTCGATCTCGTCGAATGGCAATTTCGGGTCGCTGCGGGCGAACAATTGCCGCTCAAGCATTCACCGGTGCGGTCCGGCGGCCACGCCATCGAGGCGCGCCTATACGCCGAGGATCCGGAGAACGGCTTCTTGCCGTCGACCGGCCGGATCGTGGCGCTCGAATTGCCCGATGACATTCGTGTCGATCGGGGCGTCGAGGCTGGCGATGAGGTGACGCCGTACTACGATCCAATGATCGCCAAGCTCATTGCCCACGAAGCCACGCGCGAGGCGGCGCTGGAACGGCTGGCGGAAGCGCTCGATCGTACCTTGCTCGCAGGTCCGCGGAGCAATGTCGGCTTCCTTGCGGCGCTGTGCCGGGCAGGAGAATTCCGGCAGGGCAAGGTGGACACGGGTTTCATCGACCGGAATCTGGCGGCACTCGGCGCGATGCCACACGCGATTGATCGGGCCGCGGCGGCGCTCGGTGTTGCCTCGTTGCTGGCCGGCGCGGCCGGCGAGGGGCCGGCGGCTGAAACGTTACCGGAAGACGACGCGGCCGAAGTTCATTCGCCGTGGACGGCAAAGGACGGTTTTCAGCTCGGCGGCGTCCGCTCGCTTATCGTCCCGGTTGTCATCGATGGCGACAGCGCCAGCGCGACAGTCAATTTCAGCGCGAGTGGCATGCACGTGACGCTCGGGGATACCGCACCCGCGACCGACGCAAGGGTGTTCAAGGCCGATGCCGAGGCCTATGTCGTGCGCCACGGGCGCCAGACACGCGTGCGCATCAAGGATTTCGCACGAACCTCGGCGCAGGGTAGGAGCGGCGACGGGCTTATCAAGGCGCCGATGCATGGCAGGATCCTCGAGGTGCTGGCCGGTATGGGCGAGCAGGTTGCGGCTGGCCAACGTCTCGCCGTTATCGAAGCTATGAAGATGGAGCACACGCTACGCGCCCCGTTTGCCGGCGTTGTGACCCAAGTTCCGGTCGTAGCCGGCGCGCAAGTTGTGGAAGGCGCCGAGATCATGCTGATCGAAGCGCCGAAGACGCAGTAAAGTCCGGACCATGGCCCTCAACCTCATCAAACTCTGTGTCGGCGCCAATTCGGTCCGTGACCTGGAAGACTGGATCAAGGAGAAGCTTCGGGAAAAGCGCAAACGCCGTGAGAAGCCCGAGCACATTCACCGCACCCGCATGGTGCCGAAGCGTGCGCCGGAGCTCAAAGACGGTGGCTCGTTATACTGGGTGATCCGCGGGGAGGTCATGTGCCGGCAACGCATCCGTGACATCAGGCCATTTCGCGACAAGGACGGGATTGGGCGGTGTGGTGTGGTGCTCGATCCGAAAGTCGTCTTGGTCGCACCGCGTGCCTATCGCGCCTTTCAGGGCTGGCGCTATCTCGAGGTGAAGGACGCACCGCGTGACCTCGAAATATCAGCGCCGGGAGCAGCGGCGATGCCCGAAAAAATGCGCCGCGAACTGCGCGAACTCGGCTTGATGTAGAAGGGCAAGTCAGTCGCCGTTCTGGTTGTCGCATGGCGTCGTGCTGGGCAATCACGTAAAGTCCGCCCACAAGACAGTTCGGCCGGTGCGGAGCATTCGATGATCATTGCCAACGAAAAAGACGTCACCAAAGCAGTATTGAGTGAGATCCAGCGCGCGCCAAACCCGCGCCTGCGTGAGCTTATGTCTGCGTTCGTGCGTCACCTTCACGACTTTGCCCGCGAAGTGAAACTGACCGAGGAAGAGTTTCACGCCGCGATGGCTTACATCGTTTCTCTCGGCAAGCACTCTAACGAAAACCACAACGAAGCCGTGTTGATGGCTGGTTCGCTGGGGTTTTCTGCCCTGCTCTGCCTGCTCAATAATGGCGACCACGGTCAAACCGAAACCGACGCCAGCCAGCTTGGTCCATTTTGGCGGATGGACTCACCGAAGACGGAGAACGGCGGCACGATCGTGCGGTCGCCGACGCCCGGCGCGGTGCTGTTTGCCGATGCCTGGTACAAGGACAGCGAAGGCAATCCGATTGCGGGCGTCGAAGTCGATATCTGGCACTCCTCGACCGAAGGCTTTTATGAGAATCAGGACCCGGTCCAGGCCGACATGAACCTGCGCGGCAAGTTCACCACCGACGGCAACGGCCATATCGGTTTTCGCACCGTGAAGCCGGCCGGTTATCCGATCCCGATCGACGGCCCGGTTGGTGAACTGTGCCGTGCATTACGCCGCCACAATATGCGGCCTGCGCATTTGCACTTCCTGGCATTCAAGCCGGGTTTCAAAACCCTGATCTCGCAGATTTACGATCCCGAGGATCCGTACCTTGAAACCGATGTGCAATTCGGCGTCACCCGCCATCTGATCGGGAATATCATCCGGCACGACGAACCGTGTGCGCTGGCCCCCGACGTCAAGACGCCGTGGTATTCGATCGAGCACACCTTCGTCATGGAAAACGGTGCGGCGCGACTGCCGCGGCCGCCGATCACCGGCAAAGCGCAGGGTGAACGGCCGGAAATTCCGCATCTCGAGCCGGCGTAGCGCTCGGACGCGGCCATAATCGTCAAAATAAACATCTGGGAGGGACCGTTATGCTGCGTAGAACAATGCTTAAGGGTATCGCCGTCACGGCCATTGGCGGGGTCATCGCCCGGCCTGCGCTTGCCCAACAGCCGGTGTTGAAGATCGGTATGAGCCTGCCGATGACGGGTGCGGGCTTCAATGCCGTTGGTCGGCAGCTCAAGGCCGCTATCCAGCTTTATATGCAGCAGAACGGCGATACGGTCGCGGGCCGTAAAATCGAACTGACCATGCGGGACGACGCCGGCGTCGCCGATAACGCTCACCGCATCGTCCAGGAAATGATCGTCAACGACAAAGTCGATATTCTCTGCGTTGGTATTACGCCGGCTTCGCTGGCAGTTGCTCCGCTCGTGACCGAAGCCAAAAAGGCGACGTTTATCATGAGCTCAGGCGCTTCGATCACGACGGCGAAGTCACCCTATTTCATGCGCGCGGGCTTCATCCTGGCGCCGCAGTCTTGGATCATGGCGGAATGGGCGTTCAAGAATGGCAGCAAGCGCGTTGTCACCCTGGTCAACGACTGGGCGCCGGGCGTTGAGGCGGAAACCGCCTTCAAGACCCGGTTCGTCCAGGTTGGCGGCGAGATCATCGAGTTCGATCCGGATTCCGCTCGCCAATCCAGACTTCGCCCCGTTCCTGCAACGCATCAGCGATCTCAAACCGGATACCGCCTTTATCTATTTCCCCGGCACACAGGCGGCCGTTTTTGCCAGGCAATTCGCGGAACGGGGTCTCGCCAGTTCCGGGATAAAGATCGTCGGTCCCGGCGATTTGACCACAGACGACAATCTCAATGATATGGGTGATCAGATGCTCGGCATGATCACAGCCGGACTCTACTCGGCCTCGCACAGTTCCGCGCTGAACAAGACCTATTTCGCGGCGATCGAGAAAGCGAACAATTTCCGGCCCGACTTTGTCTCGGTCAGCGGCTACGACACCATGCATCTCATCTACGAAGCGTTGAAAAAGACAGGCGGTAATTCTGACGGTGACGCCGTCATTGCCGCTGGGAAAGGCATGGCCTGGGAAAGCCCGCGTGGCCCGATCTCGATTGATCCGGATACTCGCGACATCGTTGGGAATGTCTACATCCGCAAGGTGGAAAAGATCGACGGTCAGCTTTGGAATACCGAGTTCGAGACTTTTCCGAACGTAAAGGACCCGATGAAGGTTGCCGCCAAATAAGCAGGCTTCGGAATTCTACACGGCTATATTGTCAATCAGCCGCGTCTTGCCGATCCGCGCCGCGACGAGGAGGCGGATCGGTCCTTCCTTCCTGGATGCAATCGGTGCCAGCGTGCCGGCGTGGCGCGCTTCAAAATAGTCGACGGCAAAACCGGCATCGGTGAGTTCGGCCAAGCCTTCTTTGAGAACATGAGCGACCGCGGCGCCGGCTGCGATTTTCGCCGCGCTGTCTTTCAAGGTGCGGTAAAGTGCCGGGGCTGCCTGCCTTTCACTCTCCGACAAATAGCGGTTGCGCGATGACATCGCGAGGCCATCGGGTTCGCGAACGATCGGTACGCCCGTAATCCGGGTTTTCAGGCCGAGATCGCGGACGAACTGCGTCACGACCTTGAGTTGCTGATAATCCTTCTCGCCGAATACCGCGATGTCGGGCTCGCACTGGATCAACAGCTTGGCAACAACCGTCGCCACGCCGGCAAAGAAATGCGGCCTGAAGCGGTCTTCAAGCCCGGCAGTCGCCGGTCCTTCCGGTACGATACGCGTGGCAAAGCCGTGCGGATACATGGTCTCGACGCCGGGTGACCAGACGAGGTCGGTCCTGAGGGCCGCGAGCTCAGTGAGATCCGTCGCAAATGTGCGCGGATAGGTTCGCAGGTCCTCGTTCGGCGCGAACTGGGTCGGATTGACGAATATCGAGACGATAACGCGGTCGGCACGGCGCTGCGCGGTTCGGACCAAAGCCAAATGGCCCGTGTGCAGGGCACCCATGGTCGGCACCAGCGCGATGGTCCGATGCCGCGCTCGAATTTCCGCGATCGCGCGCTTGAGCGCAGGCAGTGTACGGATGACGCGCGGATGACGTTTCGAGCGGCTGACGTATTTTACCATCGTGGTGCGGCCGGCGTTGCAGCGCGAACACACTGCGCGCGAACTTGGTTGCCTTGCTTGGTTAATGATTAACTTAGCGAGCGGGATGCTGTATCTTGACCGACAGCGTTGCAAGCCGGAGATAAGAGCGAGTTACGTTGGGGTTGCGTTATCATGTTGATGCAGGCGGACGTCGGCAAGCCATTTTCGGCGCATGTCATCGTTCTTGGTAACGAAAAGGGCGGCTCTGGAAAATCGACGACCGCCATGCACGTCGCCGTGGCGCTGCTTCAGGCCGGCCAGCGTGTCGCGACGATCGACCTCGACTCTGCGCCAGAAAAGCTTCACGCACTACATAGAGAACCGCCGAAATTGGGCTGCGCGGACGCGTTTTAAGTTAGATGTGCCGAAGCATTATTGCGTCGCGCGCGGTTTCGGGCTGCGTCTGGATGAAATCGAGGCGCAGGAATTCGCTGCGTTTGCAGAGGCGGTGAGCGCGGTCGAAAACACCCACGACTTTGTCGTCATCGATACCCCGGGTTCTGACTCCTACATGATGCGGCTTGCCCATTCGATGGCGGATACGTTGATTACGCCGCTCAATGACAGCTTCGTCGATTTCGACGTGCTCGGTGCGGTCGATCCGACGACTTTTGCCACGATCGGCGTCAGCCATTACGCCGAGATGGTGCGTGAGGCCCGCCGGCAGCGGCGTCTGGTCGATGGCGGAATGACCGATTGGGTGGTCGTACGCAATCGCCTCTCAGCGCTTGGGTCGCGCAACAAGCGCTTGGTCGGCGAGGGAGTTCACCAGCTCGCTCGGCAGCTCGGTTTTCGCACCACCGACGGATTTGCCGAACGGGTGGCTTACCGCGAGTTTTTCCCGCGCGGCCTGACGGCGCTCGACGACATCAATGAGGAGACCCTTGGCACCCGGCCCGCGTTCTCCCATGAGACCGCCCGCGATGAGGTCAAGCGTTTGATCGACGCCTTGAAGCTGCCGATCGACGAGCGAGGCAAACGGCGGATTGCCGCCCGCGCCGAGTGGGCTGCGGCCGCCGCAAAACCGCTCGAGACCCACGATCTGCTTGCCGACTGAGGCGGATTTCCACGGCCATTGCGCGTGCCGCCTGACGGGGCCACCTTATGGCGTGATCTCTAGGCTTGCCGCGAAGGTTTCCCGATGAGCAACGACCGCTCCGACCGCGCGCCGGCGCCGGTCCAACAGCCGCGCGGGAAGGTCAATGACCAGACGCCCGCGGCGACCTCGCGCGCGGAAATCGATGCGTTTCTCAGCCACGTCAAAGCGCTCGACCCAGCGGCTGAAACCGGTATCCGCGGCCGGCTCATTTTTGCGCTCGACGCCACCATGAGCCGCCAACCGACTTGGGATACCGCGTGCCGGCTGCAAGCCGAGATGTTCCGCGAAGCCACGGCCGCCGGCGGGCTCGATATTCAGCTCGTGTATTATCGCAGCCTTGCCGAATGCAAGTCTTCGCCCTGGATCGGGGAGCCGAAACGGCTCGGCGCGCTGATGTCGAAAATCGATTGCCGGGGCGGCCATACCCAGATCGCAAAGATCCTCGCCCACGCACGCCGCGAGAACGACAGTGCCAAGGTGGGAGCCCTTGTCTTCATCGGAGATGCCATGGAGGAATCGCTCGACGACCTCTGCGCCGGTGCCGGCGGTCTGGGACTGCGCAATGTCCCGGCCTTCATGTTTCAGGAGGGCTATGACCCGGTATGCGAGCAAGCGTTCCGTGAAATCGCTCGGCTGACCCGCGGCGCCTATTGCCGTTTTGCACCCGGCGCGGCCCATGAGCTTGGCGAATTGCTGCGCGCGGCTGCGGCCTATGCGGCCGGCGGCATGAAGGCGCTTGCGGCACTGAAGCAACGGCAAAGTGCCGCCGCCGTCAGGCTGCTCGAACAGCTTAAATAGCCATGTCTGTCAGATAACCATGCCGCTTATTTTTGGCGTCGCCGTTCTGGTTCTGCTGTTGTGGGCTATGAACGCTTTCTCCAAGGCCGATCCTAAACAGGCCGCGAAGCTGTTACGCGCCATTGGTGGCGTCGGCGCATTGGTCTTTGCCGCATTCCTTCTGTTCCGCGGCGAGTTCGGCATTGCCATTCCGGTCGGCGCCTTTGGTCTCGGATTGCTCGGCTGGATTTCACTCTGGCCGGCGACGTTCGGCGCCCGAACGCAACGAACCACGGGCCAGGCCTCGCGTGTGCGTACCGCTTTTCTCGAAATGGAGCTCGATCACGATACCGGAGCAATGCACGGCCGTATCCTCGCAGGACGCCGCGAGGGCGCCACGCTCGACACGCTCGATGTAACCGCGCTGATCGGCCTTCTTGGTGAGTTCGACGACGACAGCCGCGATTTACTTGCAGCGTATCTTGACCGCCGGGAGCCCGGCTGGCGTGAGCACGCGCAACAGGATGCGGCAACGGGCGGCGGGGCGCGGACGACGCCCAGCGGCAAAATGACTGAAGAGGAAGCTTATCAAATCCTTGGCGTTGAGCCCGGAGCGAGCGCCGGAGAAATCAGCCGGTCGCACCGTTCCTTGATGAAGAAACTTCATCCCGATCAAGGGGGCTCGACGTATCTCGCGGCCCGCGTCAATGCGGCCAAGGATGTTCTTCTTCGACGCCATCGCTGAGGTTCCGCTTCCTCCAAGCGTGGCTTCCGCACTCCGAACAACGCTACTCACTGGACTGACGCCTCGTGGATTGAGGTCTGAAGTTTTTTGGTCTTCAATTTTTGACCGTCATGCACTCGAAATCGTTACGCTTAAGCTGCCGGCAGGCCGCGTCGGCTGTCGGCTTGTCAAAGCCCGCGAAGCGCGCCCGGAATAGCGACTTATCGCCCTTCTGCACGCGTTCGGTAAACGGGTCGGCGGTGCCGAGCATCTCGCGGACCTTGATCTGCGCCGCGCTCAAATGCTGCTTCGCTTCGTCCTCGCCGTCGAAGGCGCCAATCTGGATCAGCCAGCCGCCGCGCGCATGAATCCGCGCCGGCTCAGCACTGGCGGTTTCGGATTTGGGAGCTTCACGCTTGGCAGCTTCGGATTTGGCGGGGTCCGGATTGACCGGTTCAGATCTGGTGGCCACGGATTTGGCTGGTTCAGGCTGCTCCGGAACGACCGTCATAATCGGCTCGGCCGAAGCGACGACAGTTCGCGGCGCTTCCGCTACCGGTGACCCGGGTTGCGGCAGCACGACTGGAGTGGACGCCGGACGCGCGGCAGGCGCAGCAACCGGAACCAGCGCCGGCATCGGGGCAAGCTGTGCCGTTTGCATCGGCGCGATCCGGTACGACACGGTTTTGACCTGAAGCGGCTGAATTGGGTCGGTTGCGGCGACAGCAGCATGCGAATTGACCGTCGCGGTCGCGGTCGCGGCGGGAGCCGGAATGGAGTGTGAGGAAGATATCGGCGCTTTTGCAAAGGCGACCGGCTGGACCTCCTCGTGTTGCGGAGCCTGTTCGGCAATTACTGGCGCGGTACGGTGTAGCGACGCCTCTTTGAGGTGTTCGCCGATCAGCGCTCGCATGTGGGCGTCGCGCTCGGGCCCCGAGCGGCCACCGAGCACCACGGCGACGACGAACCGTCCGTCGCGATGGACTGACGTCACGAGATTGAAACCCGACGCGCGCGTAAATCCGGTTTTGATGCCATCTACGCCATCGACCGATCCGAGCAGATGGTCGTGATTGCGGATTGTTTCGCCGTGATAGACGAACGACGGCAAGGAAAAATATTTATAATAGCGTGGAAAACGGTCCTGGATGACGCGGCCGAGCAACGCCTGATCGCGCGCCGTGGTGATTTGATCGTCGTCCGGCAAGCCGGATGCGTTGACATAGGTGGTCCGGCTCATGCCCAGCGCGTGAGCCTGTTGCGTCATCAGTTTGGCAAATTCGCTCTCGCTGCCGCCGAGATTCTCGGCGATGGTGACGGCGGCGTCGTTGGCCGAGCGTGTCACCACGCCCTTGATCGCTTCCTCAACTGGAATGGTCTGGCCGGGCTTGAGTTCGAGCTTGGTCGGATCCTGATCGGCGGCGTGCTGCGACACCTTGAGCGGTGTATCGAGTTTGATCTTGCCGGCATCGAGCCGCTCGAACAGCAAGTAGAGCGTCATGATTTTGGTCAGCGAGGCCGGATGGCGTGGCGCGTCCGGATTTGATGCTTCCAGCACCTGGCCGGTATTGCCGTCGACCATGATCGATGCCGAGGGCGGGGAATATTCTTCGGCGTGGGCGTGATGAACGCGGCCGCTGCCGTGGCCGCTATGCGCATAGTGCACGCGTACGCGCCGATGATGGCGCGCATCAGCGGCACCGCTGGTGATGACCAACGTCGCCGCAACAGCCGCCAGACCTATTACGCAACAACGAAACCCTGATTGGGCTCCGCAACGCACCCGTACCATTACGCACCCCGTCCCTGACGCGCGTAGAGCCTCCGTGGAGGCCCGACCCTGTTCGCTCCTTCGGCAGGCACTGCCCCCGATTAGGACCGATCGTTACCCAAACGACACGGTCAAGCACGCTAGGCGAACGCTGTTTCGAAAGCGTTAAATCCCACACCGTGGTGCTGTAGACCCCCGCCGCCCACTACAATGTCGGCGCTGCAGGCATTTTGTGCAGGCGCCCATTGCGATTTTTGTGCAGTGCACTATAATGATGATTGCCGCCCCGCAAGGCGTTTTCAAGGCACTCGAGGCTAGGAAATAAACCCTATCAACAGGCGCGCCGCAGCCGGAAGGATTAATATAGAGTCCCGAAGAGATTCAGAAATTCGGAAAGGACAACATGGAAATGGCGATGGGCTGTTTCGGTGCATTGTCGAAAAGCGCCCAAGCCATCGCGACCGAGGTCGCGAACTATTCGAAGACGTCGGTTGAGGGTTCGGCTACGGCTTGGGAAAAGCTGATCGGCGCGAAAAGCCTGGAAAAGGCGGTCGAGGTGCAAAACGATTACCTGAAATCCTCGTACGAAGGCTTCGTTACCGAGGCAACGAAGCTCGGCGAGTTGTATCTTGATTTTGCCAAAGAGGCGTACAAGCCCTTCGAAGGTGTGATGGCCAAAGCGTCGGCGATGAAGTGACGCAGCCCAGCCGCGCTTTGCTCTATTCGGCTAATCAAGAGGCGGCGTGCTTGAGCATCCAAGCCGCTTGGTTGTGGAGTGACGGTAATTTCCGTTCAGCTTGATCACTCAGGCTGCCATCGCGCGATCATGAGCGTGGTTGCGAGGAAGGCACCTGCGATCCTGCGCCCCGGGCCGGGTAGCCGAATGCCACCTGAGCCACAGGCGGTTGGTCGCATTCGTCAGTGATTTATGTCGGATTGTGGCGGCGCGCACCGCTTTGTCGCTGTGGCGGGTGCGCCTCGCCAACTCTATGATAGTCTCCCCGATGACGGTGGAGCGGGGTCGCGGAGGGAAGGAGCCTTCCGGAATCCTCGGCGTATCCCTACTTACAGAATCCGGAAGACAGACGAACCAATGCGGCCGATTGACGTTATTCGAAATGCGCTCAGCGTCCGCATGGCGGACGACGATCGCAAACGTAAGGGCGACCAAGGCGGGCCAGGCACCGCGGTTATCACCAAGACCAAGCCGCAGACCAAGCGGCCGAACCTTTATCGCGTGCTGCTGCTCAATGACGACTACACACCGATGGAATTTGTGGTGCACGTGCTTGAGCGCTTCTTTAACAAGGACGCCGAGGCGGCACACCGGATCATGATGCATGTGCACCAGCACGGGATCGGCGAATGCGGCGTGTTCACCTACGAGGTGGCCGAGACGAAAGTGACGCAGGTTATGGACTTTGCCCGAAAACATCAGCATCCTTTGCAGTGCATTATGGAAAAGAAGTGATCCTGGGGGGTACGCGTCCAATACAAGTGAAGAGAAATTGAAATGCCCACGTTCTCGCGGAGTCTCGAACAGTCACTGCACCGGGCGCTCGCTCTCGCCAACGAGCGGCACCATGAATACGCGACTCTGGAGCATCTGCTGCTTGCCCTGATCGAGGATCAGGATGCGGCGGCAGTCATGCGGGCCTGCAACGTCGACCTGGAGAAGTTGCGGCGTAGCCTGGTCGCCTACCTTGAATCCGAGCTGGACAATCTCGTCACCGACGGCGCCGAGGACTCAAAACCCACGGCCGGTTTCCAACGCGTCATTCAGCGCGCCGTGATTCATGTGCAGTCGTCCGGCCGCGAGGAAGTGACCGGAGCCAATGTGCTGGTCGCGATCTTTGCCGAGCGCGAAAGCCACGCCGCTTATTTCCTGCAAGAGCAGGACATGACGCGCTACGACGCCGTCAATTACATCAGCCACGGCATTGCCAAGCGTCCCGGCATGTCGGAAGCGCGTCCTGTGCGCGGCGCCGACGAGGAGAATGACTCCAAGTCGGGCGACGGCGAGCAGAAGAAGAAGGGCGATGCGCTCGATGCTTATTGCGTCAACCTCAACAAAAAGGCGCGCGAAGGCAAAATCGATCCACTGATCGGCCGCGAGTCGGAGATTAACCGCACGATCCAGGTGTTGTGCCGCCGGCAGAAGAATAATCCGTTGTTCGTCGGCGAAGCCGGCGTCGGCAAGACCGCGATCGCCGAAGGTCTGGCGCGCCGCATCGTTCACGGCGAAGTGCCGGATGTGTTGCGCAACGCCACGGTGTTCGCGCTCGATATGGGCACGCTGTTGGCCGGCACGCGCTATCGCGGCGATTTCGAGGAACGGCTCAAGCAAGTTATCAAGGAGCTTGAGGCCTATCCCGGCGCGATCCTGTTCATCGACGAGATCCACACCGTGATCGGTGCCGGTGCTACCTCCGGCGGCGCGATGGACGCGTCAAATCTGCTCAAGCCGGCATTGGCCTCCGGCACCGTGCGCTGCGTCGGCTCGACGACCTACAAGGAATACCGGCAGTATTTCGAGAAGGATCGGGCGCTGGTACGCCGCTTCCAGAAGATCGATGTCAACGAGCCGACGATCCCCGATGCCATCGAAATCCTCAAAGGCCTGAAGCCTTATTTCGAGGAGTATCACAAGCTTCGCTACACCAGCGAGGCGATCAAGGCGGCGGTCGAGTTGTCGTCGCGTTACATTCACGACCGCAAGCTGCCGGACAAGGCGATCGACGTCATCGACGAGTTAGGCGCGGCGCAGATGTTGCTGCCCGAAGGCAAGCGCAAGCGTACCATCGGTATCAAGGAGATCGAGACCACGATCGCGACCATGGCGCGCATCCCGCCGAAGGCGGTATCGAAAGACGACGCCGAGGTGCTCCGACATTTGCAAGAGACGCTCAAGCGCGTGGTCTACGGCCAGGACAAGGCGATCGAGGCACTTTCGGCCTCCATTAAGCTCGCTCGTGCCGGCCTGCGCGAACCCGAAAAGCCGATCGGCTGCTACCTGTTCTCGGGACCGACCGGCGTCGGCAAGACCGAGGTCGCCCGGCAGCTCGCCGCCACTCTCGGCGTTGAGATCATTCGTTTCGACATGTCGGAATACATGGAGCGCCACACCATTTCGCGGCTTATCGGTGCGCCGCCCGGTTATGTCGGCTTCGATCAGGGCGGCCTGCTGACAGACGGCGTCGACCAGCATCCGCATTGCGTGCTCCTCCTTGACGAAATCGAGAAGGCGCACCCGGATCTGTTCAACGTGTTGTTGCAAATCATGGATCACGGCAAGCTGACCGACCACAACGGCAAGCAGGTCGACTTCCGCAACGTCATCCTGATCATGACCACCAATGCTGGCGCTGCCGACATGGCCCGCGCCGCGTTCGGCTTCACGCGCCAGAAGCGCGAGGGTGACGACACCGAGGCGATCAATCGGATGTTCGCGCCGGAATTCCGCAACCGCCTCGATGCGATCATCACGTTTGCGCACCTGTCGCAGGACGTCATCGCCAAGGTGGTCGAGAAGTTTGTGCTTCAGCTCGAGGCGCAACTTGCCGACCGCGACGTCACCATCGAACTTACCGACGAGGCGGCGAAATGGCTGATTGCTAACGGCTATGACGAGCTGATGGGAGCCCGGCCGATGGCGCGGGTGATCCAGGAGCACATCAAGAAGCCGCTCGCAGACGATGTGTTGTTCGGACGGCTCAAGTCGGGCGGCCATGTGCGGGTCATCGTGGTGACCGATGAGGCTGGCAACAGCACGCTTGCCTTCGATTATCCCGAAGGCCGGATCACTCCGCGCGCGGAGAAGCTGCCCGAACCGCGCCGCGCGAAAAAGCGCCGCGCGTCGCCACGGCGCAAACCGCAAGGGCCCGGTGGCGATGACCCGCCGCGCCGCGGCACGGTGCCGAAGGTGCCGCTCGTCAAGGTCTGACCTAGCCGGACGGCTCGTCCGAAGCTTCGGCCGCCAACGAACTGTTGGCGGCTGACCTGCGGCCATCTGTGGCGTAGATTTGGCGGCGAGGGTTTCGCACCAGGACAAATCTATGACAGCGGATGTTCGTATGGCCGAAGTCGCTTCGCTGGTCGGCGATCCAGCGCGCGCCAATATCCTTGCGGCACTCATGGGCGGCCGCGCGCTGACCGCAGGCGAGCTGGCGCATGCGGCCGGTGTGTCGCCCCAAACGACGAGTGGCCACCTCGGCAAGCTCAATGACGGACGGCTGATTGCCTGCGTCAAACAGGGACGCCACCGCTACTACCGCATCGCCACTCATCGCGTCGCGGAGATGCTGGAAGGAATCATGGCGGTGGTTGCCGACGCTCCGCCGCGTCATCGGCCGCCGTCGAAGCTCGACGATGCGATGCGCACTGCGCGCACCTGCTACGATCACTTCGCTGGCAAGCTCGGCGTCGGCCTCACTGCCGCGTTGTGCGCGCACGGCCATCTCGCTCTCTCCGACGACGGCGGCGAAGTCACCGATTGCGGTGTGGCGTTCTTGGAAAAATTCGGTGTCGATCTCACTGCGGCGCGAAGCCGGCGCCGGATATTTTGCCGCCCATGCCTCGACTGGACCGAGCGCCGCCCCCATCTCGGCGGTAGCGTTGGTGCGGTGCTGGCGCAACGCTGCTTCGATCTTGGCTGGCTGGAGCGCATGCGGGATAGTCGCGCGCTCATCGTCACCAAGGCCGGCTGCCGCGGTCTGAGCGAGACCTTCGGACTTTCGCTCTAGTCGAATTTGGGACGAAGCGGCAATTTTAGAGCGAACCAGATCGCAAGAAGCGGCAGCAAGATGGCGCTGGTCAGGAACAGCGGGACGGCGCCAAAGCGATCGATCAGCAACGACCCGATTGCGACTCCGGTGGTTTGGCCGATAAAGATTGCCGACGAAAAAATTGCAACTGCAGTGCCGCGTGCTTGCGGCGTCATCTGCGTGGCGTTGGTCTGCAAGGTGTTGTGCAGCATGTAGAATCCAAGTCCGATCGCAATGGTGCCCAGCGGTGCGACCCACCAGGCGGGCGCCAGACTAAGCGCGATATAGCCGGCAGCAATGACAAAACCGCCGGCCACTGCGAGACGTACCTGTCCGAGCCGCAGCACAAAAATCCTGACCATGCCTGCATAGATCAAACCGCCAATCCCGAAACAACCGACGCTCAAGCCGATCAGCGTGAAGCTCAGTCCGAAGCGTTGGCGCAAAAAAGCGCCGATATACGCGAATGCGCCCCAGACCAGCATGTTCTCGATGAAGGCGACAATGATGACGATGCGCGCGAATTCGCCCGTCAGCACCGCCGCGTAATCGGCAACGAAGCCGCGCGACGTTTCGCTCGGACGGCTCGGCTCGCGCGTGACGGGGTTCGTGATCAGTTCGAATACCAGTCCGGCGGTCGCCAGCGCGAACAAGCAGGCGAGCACGAAAAACACGTTGCGCCACCCGACCAGATCGCCGAGCACGCCGCCTGCGGCCTGCCCGCTCAACTGGCCGAGAATCTGTCCGGTGAGGTAGCGCCCCAGAATCGGCTGCCGCCGTTCGTAGGGGATCACATCGCCGACATAGGCCATCGAGATCGGGATGATCCAGCCGCCCGCCAAACCGGTCGCGAACCGCACCAGCATGAGTTGATGCAGCGTTGCGGCCAGCCCGCAGAGTGCCACCAGGACCGTCCCTATCGCGCACATCATAGCGACGGTGCGGTATTTGCCGAGCCGATCGCCGACCGGACCGATGACAAGCTGGATCGAGCCATGCGCGACCGCATAGGCCGTGACGACCATGGCTGCGGAACCGACAGTCGTGTGGAAATCGCCCGCGATCTGCGGAAGCAGCGAATCGGTAACGCGGACTTGCGCCTGAGCGGCAAAGCCGGCAGCCGCAAGGAACATGATAGAGCGCGTCGGCGTCTTGTAAGCTGAGGCCGAAACAATCTGTGCAGGCGCGGACACGTCGATATTCGCTCGGATTTGAAGGAAAGGAAGGGATGCCAGCGTTGACAGGCAGCGCGGCGCAAGCTTTCTAGCCCGCGAAGCAGTAGCAGCGAAACCCTAATGATTGAAAAGACCTATCAGCCTGGCGCAGTCGAGGGCCGCATTTATGCAGCCTGGGAGGAGGCCGGCGCCTTTCGTGCCGGCAGGCCCGAGCGCGCCAGTGCCACGCCGTATTGCATCGTCATTCCGCCGCCCAATGTCACCGGCTCGCTGCATATGGGCCACGCGCTGAATAATACGTTGCAGGACATCCTGTGCCGCTTCGAACGCATGCGCGGCAAAGACGTGCTGTGGCAGCCAGGTACCGATCATGCCGGCATCGCGACCCAGGCTGTGGTCGAGCGGCAGCTCATGGAGCGCCAGCAGCCCGGCAGCCGCGAGATGGGCCGCGAGGCTTTCATCAAGCGCGTCTGGGAATGGAAAGCAGAATCCGGCGGCACCATCATCGGTCAGTTGAAACGTCTCGGCGCGTCATGCGACTGGTCGCGCGAACGTTTCACGATGGATGAGGGTTTGTCGCGCGCGGTGCTCAAAGTATTCGTCGCGCTGTATCGCGAGGGCCTGATCTATAAAGACAAGCGGCTGGTCAATTGGGACCCGAAGCTCAAGACCGCCATTTCCGATCTCGAAGTGGTGCAGGTCGAGACCAAAGGAAGTCTTTGGCACATCAAATATCCAATCGAAGGCAGCGACGAATTCATTATCGTCGCCACGACGCGGCCCGAGACCATGCTCGGCGACGTCGCGGTCGCTGTGCATCCGGATAACGAGCGCCTCAATCATTTGATTGGCAAGACCGCGATCCTGCCACTGGTCGGGCGGCGCATCCCAATCGTCGGCGATACTTATGCCGATCCGGAAAAGGGCACAGGCGCGGTGAAGATCACACCGGCGCACGACTTCAACGATTTCGAGGTCGGCAAACGGCACAATCTGCCGCCGATCAACGTGTTCGACGAGGAAGCGCGTCTGACGCTCAAGAGCAATGAAGCGTTTCTCAAGGATGCGCATCCCGAGCTCATTTTATTGGATGCGTTGGACGGAAAGAGTTGCGAAGCCGCGCGAAAACTTATCGTCGATGTACTTGAATCGCGGGGCCTTATCGACAAGATCGAACCGACGGCGCATGTCGTGCCACATGGCGACCGCTCCGGCGCGGTGGTCGAGCCGTATCTCACCGATCAGTGGTACGTCGATGCCAAGACGCTCGCCGAGCCGGCAATCGCGGCGGTACGCGAGCGCAAGACCGTTTTCGTGCCGGCCCAATGGGAAGCGACGTTCTTCAACTGGATGGAGAACATCCAGCCCTGGTGCATTTCGCGCCAGATCTGGTGGGGCCACCAAATTCCGGCATGGTATGGGCCCGACGGCAAGGTCTTCGTCGCCGAGACCGCAGACGATGCGGTTGCCGACGCGCTGGCGCACTACACCGAGATCGAAGAGATTACGGCAGAGGAAGGTCACGATATAGCCGCCGACACCGATCGCCGCGCGCGTTTCGCCAGTGAATATCTGCACCGTGACGAAGATGTGCTCGACACCTGGTTCTCCTCAGCACTGTGGCCGTTCTCGACGCTCGGCTGGCCGGACGAGACGCCCGAGCTCAAGCGCTTCTATCCGACCACCGCACTCGTCACCGGCTTCGACATCATTTTCTTCTGGGTCGCGCGCATGATGATGATGGGATTGCACTTTCGAAAAGAAGTGCCGTTCCACGACGTCTATATCCATGCGCTGGTGCGCGACGCGAGTGGCGCCAAGATGTCGAAGTCGAAGGGCAACGTCATCGACCCGTTGGCACTGATCGACGAATACGGCGCCGACGCGCTGCGTTTCACGCTCGCGGCCATGGCGGCGATGGGCCGCGATATCAAACTCTCGTCGCAGCGCGTCGAAGGCTATCGCAATTTCGCGACCAAGCTCTGGAACGCTGCGCGCTTCGCCGAAATCAATGGTTGCGCGCGCAATCCGGAGTTCGATCCCCATCACGCCAAGGAGACGCTCAACCGCTGGATCGCCCATGAGACGGCGAAAACCGGCAGGGAGGTCACAGCGGCCATTGAAGCCTACAAGTTCAACGACGCAGCCGGCGCGCTCTATCGCTTTGTCTGGAACGTGTATTGCGACTGGTATCTTGAACTCATCAAGCCGGTCCTGACCGGGCCGGACGGCGCCGCCAAGAACGAAACCCGGGCCACCGCGGCGTGGACGCTCGACGAAATCCTCAAGCTGCTGCATCCGTTCATGCCATTCGTGACCGAGGAGCTGTGGCGTGTCACGGCGGAGCAGGGCCCGCAGCGCCATCACATGCTCGCGCTCGACTCGTGGCCGGACCACGACGGACTCGACGATGACGGCGCCGAAGCGGAGATAGGCTGGGTGGTTGATCTAGTCTCCGCGATCCGTTCGGTTCGCATGGAAATGAACATTCCGCCGGCTACCATGTTGCCGCTGGTGCTTGTGGATGCGGCTCCTCAAACAAGTATTCGCGCCCAGCATTGGTCGGAATTCTTACGCCGCCTCGCACGCGTGGCCGAGATTTCCTTCGCCGAAGCCGCGCCGCAAGGCGCCGTACAATTGGTCGTGCGCGGAGAAGTCGCGGCGCTGCCGCTCAAGGGCGTGATCGATCTTGATGCTGAACGGGCGCGGCTCACCAAGGAAATGGCCAAGGCCGACGCCGATATCGCACGCGTCGACGCCAAGCTGGGCAATCCGAATTTTATGTCGCGCGCTCCGGAAGAGGTGGTCGAAGAAGAAAAGGAAAAACGCGAAGAGGCGCTGGCGCGCAGAGCCAAGATCGTTGAGGCGCTGCAGCGGCTAAAGGCTTCAGAGTGAAGAGGGTAGCGTGAAGATTTTTCTGGCGGGAGCAAGTGGAGCGATCGGGCGGCGGTTGATGCCGCTGCTGCTCCAGGCCGGCCACGACGTTACTGGCATGACACGCTCGGCCGGTGTCGCGCATGAGCTTGAGGCTGCCGGCGTCCGGCCGGCAATCGTGGATGTTTACGATGCTGTCGCGCTGGAGCGCGCCGTGGTGGATGCCCGGCCCGACATCGTCATGCATCAATTGACCGATTTGCCCCGTGTTCTCGGCGACGAAGCGGAGCTTGCTGCGGCTTACCCGCGCAATGCGCGCATCCGCACCGAGGGTACGCACAATCTGGTTGCAGCTGCGCAGGCCGCTGCGGCCCGGCGGTTTATCGTGCAGAGCGTCGCGTTTGCCTACGCACCCGGCAAACAGCCCTATGGGAGATCGATCCCCTCAATGTTGCCGACGGCCCCCGGGTGGTAACAGTCCGCGCCGCCGCGAATATGGAAGAGCAAGTGCTGGCATCCGGAATGGAGCCGATCGTGCTGCGCTACGGTCTGCTTTACGGCCCCGGTACCTGGAGCGAAGGACCCGCGCGTCAGCCGCCGCTCCACGTCGATGCTGCGGCCCAGGCTGCGTTGCTCACGGTTACCTCCCGGGCGACGGGGATTTTCAATATCGCCGACGACGACGGCACGGTTTCAATCGAGAAGGCCCGCCGGGAGATCGGCTTCGATCCGGGGTTCAGGCTGGCGGCTTGAACGGCTTGCTGAGGTAGCGGGAGCCTTCCAGGCCGTAGCGCCACGGTTTGTCGACAGCTTTGGTGAGGCCGATACGCGGGCCGGCTATCACCTCGACCGTACTCGTGCGTGCAAACAGTTCGAAGGGCGGTGCGTCCAGCGCCAGGCCGTTCTGCGCCCTGGTAATCCGAAGCGCCTCGCAGACCCGGCCCGGGCCTGAGCAGAGCAGGCGGTCATCTGCGATACCGCGCCGCCGCCGCATGGTCGGCAGGCCGACCGTCGGTTCGATGGCCCGGATCAGTACCGCACTGGCAGAGCCCGCGGGCTCGCAGACGAAATTCACGCACCAGTGGATGCCATAGGATCGATACACGTAGACGAACCCCGGCGGCCCAAACATGACCGCATTGCGGGCGGTCTGGCCGCGATAGGAGTGTGCCGCGGGATCGGTGTGATGGTAGGCCTCAACTTCAACGATACGGCCGCCGACGCCGCCGACGAGCAACACGACCCCGATCAAGTCGGGGGCGACGTCATGAACACTCCGGTTGAAGAAAGCGCGGGTCAGCTGTCTTGGCATGACGCCATCGTGGCAGTCCGGGACTGTAGTGGTAAATCACGAGTTAAGGTGCAGTGCGGCAAGCGCTCGAATTTGTGGCCCCCGGGCAACACGCCGGGAACATTTGATCATTCCACGCTTCGGCCATGCCACGCGCCGCTTTTTAGCCATAGGATTTTTCGACATCACTAGCGCGTTTGGCGGCTAGCGACGACACGCCGTTCGGATGCTTCCGATTTTCAGGGCGTCGGGCCGCCTTGGGTCGGATGAGTAGGGGCGAGGGGGGCCACATTGGTCCGCAAAGTGTTCGATGGACGCCAAGACCGATTTGAAATCTCGACTACCGAGCCGGCACGCTACCGAGGGTGCAGAGCGTGCGCCGCATCGTGCGTTCTATTACGCAATGGGGCTGACCAAAGAGCAGATCCATCAGCCCTTCGTCGGCGTTGCCACGTGCTGGAATGAGGCCGCGCCCTGCAACATCGCTCTGATGCGTCAGGCACAGGCGGTGAAGCGTGGGGTTGCCGCCGTGGGCGCCACGGCGCGCGAATTCTGCACCATCACCGTGACCGACGGCATCGCCATGGGCCACGCCGGCATGAAATCGTCCTTGCCGTCGCGCGAAGTCATTGCCGACTCTGTTGAATTGACCGTCCGCGGTCACTCTTACGACGCTTTGATCGGCGTCGCCGGTTGCGACAAGTCGCAGCCAGGCATGATGATGGCTATGTTGCGGCTAAATGTTCCGGCGATCTACATCTACGGCGGCTCGATCCTGCCCGGCACGTTCAAGGGCCGGCCGGTCACCATCCAGGACGTCTACGAGGCGGTCGGTAAGCACTCGGTCGGCGAGATGTCCGACGACGACCTCGATGTGCTGGAACAGAACGCCTGTCCCTCGGCCGGCGCCTGCGGTGCGCAATTCACCGCCAACACCATGGCGACGATTTCGGAAGCGATCGGGCTGGCACTGCCGTATTCCGCAGGGGCGCCCGCGCCTTATGAGATTCGCGACAAGTTTTGCATGCTCGCCGGCGAGATGATCATGGATTTGATCGTCAAGAACATCCGGCCGCGCGACATCGTCACCCGCAAGGCGCTGGAAAATGCCGCGGCCGTGGTTGCTGCGAGCGGCGGATCGACCAATGCGGCGCTGCATTTGCCCGCGATCGCCAACGAATGCGGCATCAAGTTCGATCTGTTCGACGTCGCCGAAGTCTTGAAAAGGACACCATATATCGCGGATTTGAAACCGGGTGGCCGTTATGTCGCCAAAGACATGTTCGAAGCTGGCGGCGTTCCACTGCTGATGAAGACGCTGCTCGACCATGGCTTCCTTCATGGCGATTGTCTCACCGTCACCGGCCGCACGATCGCGGAAAATATGAAGTCGGTGAAGTGGAATCCCGATCAGGACGTCGTTCATCCGGCCAACAAACCGATGTTGCCGACCGGCGGTGTCGTCGGCCTCAAGGGCAATCTCGCGCCGGACGGCGCCATCGTTAAGGTTGCCGGTATGGAAGTGTTGCGTTTCTCCGGTCCGGCGCGTTGTTTCGACGGCGAGGAGGCCTGCTTCGAGGCGGTGCAGAAGAAGACTTACAAAGAGGGTGACGTGCTGGTGATCCGGTACGAAGGGCCGAAGGGCGGTCCTGGCATGCGCGAGATGCTGTCGACGACGGCGGCGCTCTACGGCCAGGGCATGGGCAATAAGGTTGCCCTCATCACCGACGGACGTTTCTCCGGCGCGACACGCGGATTCTGCATCGGCCATGTTGGACCAGAGGCTGCGGTCGGTGGACCAATCGCGCTCCTCCGCGACGGCGATATCATCGAGATCGATTCCGTAAAGGGCACGCTTGACGTCAAACTGACCGACAGCGAACTTGCCGCACGCGCCAAGGAATGGAAGCCGCGGCCTGAAGAATTCGGCTCCGGCTATCTCTGGAAATATGCCCAGCAGGTCGGCACCGCGCGTTATGGCGCCGTGACCCATCCAGGCGCCAGTGCCGAGAAGGCGAGCTATGCGGACATCTGATCGCGCAACTCGCCTTACCAAGAACGGCATCACGCTCGCGGTTTTGAGCGGGCTGTGTATCGGCCTTGGGATTGGCTTTGGCGCCGGCCCGTTGCCCAGCCTCGGCCTTCTGATCGGACCGGCCCTCGCGTTCGACGGCACCACGACGTCGAGTACGGCGGCACTTACGCCAGGCGATGGTCTGCGCGCTCCCAATCATCCGCCCGATGGCAGTGATAAGGAAAAGGCATTGACCGCGCTGCAATACGCGGCTGACCAAGGCCTGCCATCGGCGCAATGGAAGCTCGGCCAGATGTACGCCGACGGTGACGGCGTGCCGCAAGACGCGCTCCGCGCCTTTAAATATTTCAGCGACATCGCCAATAGCCATCCGGACGAGACGCCGGGAACGCCGCAGGCGCGCTTCGTCGCCAACGCCTTCGTGGCGCTGGGGCGCTACTACCGGAGCGGGATACCCAACACCAGCGTCAGGCCGAACCAGGCGCGTGCGCACGAGATGTTTGGCTATGCGGCGACTTATTTCGGCGACGCCGACGCGCAATACGAGCTCGGCCGCCTGTACATCGACGGTACGCCGAGCGATCCGCATGAGGCGGCGCGTTGGTTTCAGCTCGCGGCGACTAAAGGGCAGTGCCATGCCGAAGTCGTACTGGGCGATATATTGTTCAAGGGCCAATATGTGCCGCGCCAGGCCGCGCGCGGCCTGATGTGGCTGACGCTCGGCCGTGACTGCGCCGGCTCCGACGAGACCTGGGTCAAACCGCTTTATGACAACGCCTTCAACCGCGCCAGCGATGACGAGCGGGCGATGGCGCTGGTTTATCTCGAAGACTGGCTTAAGGGCCGGCGCGACTAGAACCTACTTCGCCTCAATATCCAGATCGATCCAAACCGGCACGTGATCGGACGGCTTTTCCCAAGTCCGCACGTGGCGGTCGATGCCGACGTCTGCGAGCTTGTCGGCGGCGCGCGGCGACAACAGCAGGTGATCGATGCGAATGCCGTTGTTCTTCTGCCAGGCGCCGGCCTGATAATCCCAAAACGTATAGAGCCCTGAATCGTCGCTGGTCGCGCGCACCGCGTCGGTGAGGCCGAGGTTAACCAGCGACCGGAATGCTTCACGCGTCTGCGGCAGGAACAGAGCGTCGCCGGTCCATGCGGCGGGATTGCGCGCATCGGCCGTGGTGGGAATGACATTGTAATCGCCGGCCATGATGAGCGGCTCTTCCAGCGACAGCCGGTCGCGGGCGTATGCCGACAGTCGCTTCATCCAGCCGAGTTTATAAGAATATTTCTCTGTGTCCGGCGGATTGCCATTGGGCAGATAGATGCTTGCGACCCGTAGCGCGCCCTGCGCCGTCGAGACCACGGCCTCTATGAAGCGGGCGTGATCGTCCGTGTCGTCGCCGGGCAGGCCCTTGTTGATTTCGTCGAACGGAAAACGCGACAGGATGGCGACGCCGTTGAAAGTCTTCTGGCCGTGGATGGCGAGATTATAGCCGAGGCCCTCGAACGCCTCGCGCGGAAACGCGTCGTCGACGGTTTTCGTTTCCTGAAGGCACACGATATCGGGTTTGCGCTCGGCAAGCCAAGTGCACGCGGAATCGATGCGCTGCTTGATCGAGTTGACGTTCCAGGTGGCGATGCGCATGGCGCCCGCGTGTTGGGTCGCGCTCTACAGAGCGAAGCTGGTGCCGCAGCCGCAGGACGCGGTGGCCTGCGGATTATTGACCTTGAATGACGAACCGATCAAATCGTCGACGAAATCGATCTCCGAGCCGGTCATATAGTTGAGCGAGACAGGGTCAATCAACACAGTAGCTCCACTGCGCTCGATGACGATGTCGTCGTCGGCTTTGCTGCGTTCGGTGTCGAATTTGTACTGGAACCCGGAACAGCCGCCGCCCTCCACGCTGACGCGCAGCATAGTTCCCGGCGCCTCGCGGCCGAGGATTTCGCCGATCTTGCGCGCCGCACGTTCAGTCACGATGACGTTCGCTGTCGTATCCAACCCTGCCGTATTCATGCGTGGCCTTCGTTTTCGCCATGGAATCGCACGGATTGCCACGGCGCCTGTCCGATAGTTAAGTGCGCCCAAGGCCAAGGTCAATTGCAGCAGGCGGCCGGGCGGACCCATTGTAGTGAATCATGGCACCGGACGACGCAATGACCCGTGCGCGTTATGCCTGCGACCCGCAGGGGAGCCGTGGCCGCCTTCATTCCGAGCCCGTCAGTAAAAACCGCAGCGCGTTCCGGCGCGATTGCGACCGCATTATCCACTCGACCGCCTTCAGGCGGCTCAAGCACAAAACCCAGGTGTTTGTCTTCGACGAGGGCGACCATTACCGCACGCGGCTGACCCATACGCTCGAAGTCACTCAAGTGGCGCGAGCGCTTGCCCGCATGCTCGGACTCGACGAAGACCTCGCCGAAGCGCTGGCGCTGGCCCACGATCTCGGCCATCCGCCGTTCGGCCATGCCGGCGAGCGTGCGCTCGACGAGTGTCTCTCGGCTTTCGGCGGCTTCGATCATAATGCCCAGACATTGCGCATCGTGACCGCGCTCGAGCGGCGCTATCCGCGCTTCGATGGGCTGAATCTGACCTGGGAAACGCTGGAAGGCCTGGTCAAGCACAACGGCCCTCTGACGGACCGCGAAAACAGACCGCTCGAACGATATCGCAAGCACGGTGTCCCGGACACGATCCAGAACTACACGAAGCTTCAGGATTTGCAGTTATGGAGCTTCGCCAGTGTCGAAGCGCAGATCGCCGCTTTCGCCGACGACATCGCCTATGACGCACACGATATCGATGACGGCCTGCGCGCCGGGTTGTTCAGTCTTGACGACATCGCGTCCGTTACGCTGCCTGGCGGCATCATCGGCGAGGTCCGCGCCGCCTATCCCGGGCTCGACGACGGCCGGCTCATCCACGAATTGATCCGCCGGCTGATCGGCTGTCTGATCGAAGACGTCGCCGCCGAAAGCAGCCGCAAGCTCGCCGCGCTGATGCCGCAGTCGGCCGACGATGTGCGGTTGGCGCCGCAGCCGGTGGTCGGCTTCTCGGTCGCGATGGGGCAGGCGGACCGCGCCATCAAGACTTTCTCTGGACGAGCATGTATCGCCACGCCCGCGTGATGCACGTCATGGACCAAGCCGCAGGCGTACTGCGCGATCTGTTCGCGCGCTATAGCGCCCATCCCGCCGAGCTGCCCGGCGAATGGCAGGAAGGGCTTGCGGACATGGCGGAGCCTGCGCGAGCACGCCGGATCGCCGATTTCATCGCCGGCATGACCGACCGCTTCGCGCTGGCCGAGCATGCGCGGCTCTTTGACTCGACCCCGGAATTGCGTTAGGCGCGCGGCGCGCCATGTCCAACAAAATGCTCACGCCGACAACTGTGTTCACGGATACGCTTGATCGCGTCCGTGCGGCAGCTCTTGCAGCTGCTGCCCGCGGGCGCCGACGCCTCTCGCGTTTCGGTCGAGCCGCCGCGCGATCCGACGCATGGCGATATCGCGACCAACGCAGCGATGGTTCTCGCAAAGGGCGCCGGCAAGAACCCGCGCGAGCTCGCTCAATCGATCGCCGCGGCGTTGCGCTTGGACGAGACAATAGCCAAAGTCGATATTGCCGGACCTGGCTTCATAAACATGACGCTTAAGCCAGCGGTCTGGATTCAGGAACTCCGTCGCGCTGTTGCTACAGGTGCAGACTATGGCGCAAGCGGTCTCGGCGGTAGCGCACCGGTCAACGTCGAATATGTTTCCGCCAATCCGACCGGGCCGATGCATGTCGGTCATTGCCGCGGCGCCGTGTTCGGCGATGCGCTGGCAAATCTTCTGGATTTCACCGGTTACAAGGTGACGCGCGAATATTACGTCAACGACGCTGGCGCACAGGTCGATCTGCTCGCGCGTTCTGCCTATCTGCGGTATTGCGAAGCGCTGGGCAGACCCATCGGCGTAATTCCGGAGGGTCTCTATCCGGGCGATTACCTTAAGCCGGTCGGTGCAGCGCTCGCCGCCGAATATGGCGAGACACTGACAGCGCAGTCCGATGCCGAGTGGCTGCCGGTGGTGCGCGCCAAGGCGATCGAAATGATGATGGGGTCGGTTCGTTCCGACCTCGCCGCGCTCAACATCGTCCATGACGTGTTTTTTTCCGAGCGCTCGCTGATTGCCGGCAGTACCGACCAAGTCGCCGTTACGATCAACTGGCTGCGCGAACGAGGCTACGTCTACGACGGCCGCTTGCCGCCGCCGAAAGGCGCCCCGGTCGAAGACTGGGAAGATCGTGAGCAGACGCTGTTCCGCTCGACCGCATTCGGCGACGACGTCGACCGGCCGCTGAAAAAATCCGACGGCTCGTACACTTATTTCGCATCCGACATTGCCTATCACCGCTCAAAGATCGAGCGCGGCTTTCGTACGCTCATCGATGTCTGGGGCGCCGATCACGGCGGCTATATCAAGCGCATGCAAGCCGCGGTGGCGGCGTTGAGCGATCGCAAGGCCGAACTCGACGTAAAGGTTGTGCAACTGGTCAAGCTGTTGCGCGCCGGCGTGCCGGTGACGATGTCGAAGCGGGCGGGGGAATTCGTCACGCTGCGCGAAGTGGTCGATGAAGTCGGGCGCGATGCGGTCCGTTTCATGATGCTGTTTCGCAAGAACGACGCCGTGCTCGATTTCGACCTCGCCAAGGTGATTGAGCAGTCACGCGACAACCCGGTTTTCTACGTCCAATACGGCCATGCCCGCGGACAGTCGATTTTCCGCAATGCCCGCGCGGCATTTCCCGATCTGCCAGAGGATATCGGAAGTCTGGTCGGCGTCGCAGAGCTCGATCGGCTTTCAGATCCGGCCGAACTCGCCCTAATCCGGCATATTGCGCTCTATCCCCGGGTGGTCGAAGCGGCTTCGGCTGCCCATGAACCGCACAGGATTGCCTTTTATTTGTTCGATTTGGCGAGTGAATTCCATTCCCTCTATACGCTCGGCAATAGCGCGCCTCATTTACGCTTCATTATCCAAGATGATCGACAACTGACAGTGGCCCGTTTGGTGCTCGTACAAGGTGTTGTCACTGTGCTCGCGTCGGGGCTTGCGTTACTCGGGGTTACGGCACCAACCGAGATGCGTTGATCCGCAACCTTTGCCCGGGGGCATAACGGGTGCGGACAACGGAGAATCAGGTCAGTATTGCGTAAACGCCTGAAACGAGGCGCGTCTCATGGCTGATAGCAATTTCCGCTCTTACCGTGGCCGCGACACCGCCGCGCGCGACGAAATTGATGCGAATGCGCCCGATGCGGTGCGCGATCCGCTCGCTGAGCTGGCGCGCCTGATCGGCCAAAGCGACCCGGCTAATGAATTCAGCCGCGACCCAAGGCGCCAACCGGCGTCACAGTACGATAATCCGGTACCCGCCGGTGCCGCCGCGGACTGGTCTGCCGAGCAGACTTACGCCGACCAAGATCAGTACGCCGAAGAGGGCTACGCAGAGCCGCAGCCCGTCAATCCTTATCCTCCGGCTCCCAAACTCCCGCGCTATGCCCGCGACGACGCGCGCGTGCCTGCGCTCGACAATCGGTATTCAGAACCCGAGGACAGTTACGCCGCTCCGGTGGGTCGCGAGCCTGAGTATGAAGATAGTTACCGGAACGAGGTGCCGCCGGTATTGCCGCGCGGCTACCGACTGCCGGCGCTGGCACCGCAATCTGACGACGACTATCAGGACGACGAGCAACGGCAGGACGAGTCCGAAGATCAGTCCTACGCGCCGGACGGCCACGACGAGGATTTTGACCCCGCGCCGCGCCGCAGTGGCATGGTCCTCATTATGGCTGTGCTTGGTCTGGTGATCATCGGCGCCGCCAGCGCATTCGCCTACCGCACCATGTTCGGTGGTGTGCTCTTGCCGACGCTGCCGCCGATCATCAAAGCCGGTGATGGTCCAAACAAGATCGTGCCCGCTCAGGCCGCAACGGCGGCCAACGCTGATGCGAGCGATTCCAAGTCCGGCGAGAAGCTGGTGTCGCGCGAAGAGCAGCCTGTGCCGATCCAGCCGCAAAACCCTCCGCCGCGCGTCGTCGCCACGATTCCGGTCGCGGCCCCGACTGGCCCACAATCATCCAATTCCACGGCACCGGCGCCCGCTCCACAAGCGGCATTTCCGCCGCCCGCTGCGGCTCCAGCCGCGCAGGCTCCGGCGGCGGGCTCGCCCGAGCCGAAGAAAATTCACACGGTCCTGATACATGCCGATCCATCAGGCGGCGCTAAGAGTGCGGCTGTGGCGCCGGCCGTCCCTGCTGCGCGGCCTAATGCGCCCGTTCAGGCCACGCCGAGGTCTGCTCCGGCGCCCGTCGCCAAGCCCGCAGCGAACGCGCCGCTAGCGCTCGTGCCGATCGCTGAGGGCCGTGCGGTTCCGGTCGAATCCCCCAGAACCCAAGTGGCACGGCGTGAGACGTCTGGCGCGCCGCTTTCAACCAGCGCGCCGCTTTCGACCAATCCGACGGCGGCTGCCGCAGCGCCGGCCACCGGTGGTTATGCGGTCCAGGTGACCTCACAACATAGCGAAGCTGATGCCGAGGCCGCCTTTAAGTCGCTACAAGCGAAATTCCCGGTACAGCTCGGGAGTCACCACGCGATCATCCATCGCGCCGATCTCGGCGAAAAGGGTATCTTTTATCGCGCCCTTGTCGGCCCCTTTGCCTCGGCGGACGCCGCGGCCGGGTTATGCAGCAACCTGAAGGCGGCCGGCGGCAGCTGCATCGTCCAGAAGAATTAGCGGCGGCACGCTTGACCCTCGATCGGCGCGCGGGCTAATCCGCGCGCAATGCGTGCTTTCATCACCGGAGTTGCCGGTTCTGCCTTGACGGACGAAGAGCGCGGATTTTTTCGCGACGCGCAGCCTTGGGGTCTCATCGTATTCAAGCGGAACATTGCCGGTCCCGAACCGTTGCGCCGCCTGGTCGGCGAATTCCGTTGCGCTGTCGGCTACGAAGCGCCGGTCTTGATCGATCAGGAGGGCGGCAGAGTGCAACGGCTTGGGCCGCCAGATTGGCCGCAGTACCCTCCAGGGGCCGCCTACGGAAAGCTTTTCGACCAGAATCGCGACATGGGTCTGGCCGCGGCTCGGCTCGGTGCACGGCTGATCGCGGCCGACCTGGGCGCATTAGGAATCGACGTCGACTGCCTGCCGATCGCCGACGTGCCGGTCGCGGGAGCCGATCCGGTGGTGGGCGACCGTGCCTATGGCAACGCGCCGGACAAGGTGGCCGCCATCGCCGGCGCCATCACACAAGGCTTGGCGGAGGGGGGTGTCCTACCGGTGCTCAAGCACATCCCCGGCCACGGGCGGGCGACGGCCGACAGCCATCAAAGCCTGCCGGCGGTCAGTACTGACCAGCAAACCCTGGATCGTACCGATTTTGCCGCTTTTCGGCCGCTTAAAGCATTGCCGATGGCGATGACCGCCCACGTTGTATTCACCGCTATCGATCCGGTGGTCCCTGCCACTTTGTCGCCGCGTATAGTGCGTGACGTGATTCGTGATTCGATTGGCTTCCAGGGCCTTCTCATGACCGACGATATCTCTATGGGCGCCTTGTCCGGCTCGATTGCCGAGCGGAGCCGTGCGGCCATTTCGGCTGGCTGCGATGTGGTCCTGCATTGCAACGGCGAAATGGCCCAAATGCGCGAAGTCGCCGCAAACGTGCCGGTGCTGGCCGGCGCGGCGGCGCGCCGCGCCGCGGCGGCGCTTGCCGCGCGGCGGCCAGCAAAGCCGATCGACACGGCCGCAAGCTGCGCTGAATTCTCCCGCCTCTTGGCCGGCGTCTGGCAGCGGGCGGAAGGCACCGCATGAGCCCCGACGATCTGCAGTTTGAAACCGAGCTTCCGGAACGCGCATCAGACGATCCGGCGCTGGTCGTCGATGTCGAAGGTTTTGAGGGACCGCTCGACCTTTTGCTGACGCTGGCGCGGCAGCAGAAAGTCGACCTCGCCAAGATTTCAATTCTTGCGCTCGCCGACCAGTACCTCGCCTTTATCGAGGCGGCGCGGAAGCTGCGGCTCGAGCTTGCCGCCGATTACCTCGTTATGGCAGCGTGGCTCGCCTATCTGAAATCCCGGCTGTTGCTGCCCGACCAGAACGAGCCCGACGGGCTGAGCGCCGAGGACATGGCAAATGCGCTGGCGCAACGCCTGCGCCGCCTCGAAGCAATCCGTAGTGTCGCCCAGCAATTGCTCGACCGGCCGCAATTGGGTCGCGAG
Source organism: uncultured Alphaproteobacteria bacterium (assembly GCA_963813825.1). GTDB lineage: Bacteria > Pseudomonadota > Alphaproteobacteria > Rhizobiales > Xanthobacteraceae > BOG-931. The sequence continues at coordinate 143,235 of CAWFBB010000005.1, read as the reverse complement.
GTTTTCCAGCGCGGCCAACCCGAGCCGATCGCCGAGATCAAACATCCGGAATGGTCGGCGACCCTCTACGACTTGCTCACGGCCTATGCCGGGCGGCGGCAAACGCAGGCACGCTCTTTCGTGCAAATGCCAAAGCGCACGGTGTGGTCGCTAGCCGAAGCGCGCGAAGCGCTGGAACGGCTGATCGGCATCTCGATGGAGTGGTTCCCGCTTGACCACTATCTCACCGAATATCTCGTGGAACCGTCATTGAAGGCGACGGTACTTGCGTCGAGTTTTGCAGCGACGCTCGAACTGGTGCGCGAAGGCCATCTCGAAGTAAATCAGCATGCGGCTTTTGCGCCTCTTTATGTGCGTAAGCGTCAGAAGACTGAAGAGGGCGGCATGGCCGCTGAAACGGGGTAATGGGTAATAGGGAAGGGGATCGGATGCCAAAGACGGCGGAGATGCGGGTGGTTGTCGACAATACGCAACAGGAGCGGGCTGAAGAATTGCGCATCCTTGAAGCTCTGTTGTTTGCCGCTGAGGCCCCGCTCGATGAAAAAGTTCTGGCCAAACGATTGCCGGCGGGCGTCGACGTGCGCGCGCTGTTGATGCAGTTGCAGAAGGAATACGAGCCGCGCGGTGTGAACCTCGTCCGTGTCGCCGGCAAATGGTCGTTGCGCACCGCGGGCGATCTCGCCTGGCTGTTGACCCGCGAGTCGACAGTAACGCGCAAACTGTCGCGGGCCGCTGTCGAAACGTTGTCGATTGTCGCCTATCATCAGCCGGTGACGCGCGCGGAGATCGAGGAGATCCGCGGCGTGACCACGTCCAAGGGCACGCTCGACGTGCTGCTGGAAACCGGCTGGATCAAGCTGCGCGGCCGGCGCAAGGCGCCGGGGCGGCCGGTGACCTATGGAACCACCGAAGCGTTCCTGTCGCATTTCGGGCTCGAAGCCGTTACCGATTTGCCCGGGCTGGACGAGTTGCGCGGCTCGGGCCTCGTCGACAGGGCGGTGCCCTCTGATTTTGCCGTGCCCATTCCTTCGGACGATCCGGCGCTGCGGGATGACGAGGATCCGCTGGAACCGGGCGATCTCGATCTTGGACTCGTGCCGCCGGAAGGCCGCAGTGAGGAATAAAGCCCTCTGTTGACCGGTCTAATGACCGGAAACTTGGTGGCCTAAGGTTAACGCCGGCAAGCAGGCCCCCTGCGGCGGCAGCGCATTGCCGCCGCGCTTGTTTTTGCCCTGCTTGACGCCTAGGTTCTCGCTAAATCTTAGACGTTGCCGCGGGCCCGAGCGCCGTTGCGGACGGAGGGTTTTATGGGCTCTTTGAGCATCTGGCATTGGTTGATCGTCGGCGCCGTGCTGCTTGTAGTTTTCGGCGGCCGCGGCAAGATTTCGGACATGATGGGCGACGTCGCCAAGGGCATCAAAGCCTTCAAGAAGGGCATGGCCGACGAGGATACGGCGGACGCGGCGCCAAAGGCCGACGCGCCGGTTAAGACCATCGATCATCAGGCGGCCAGCGAGATGAAGCAGCGCGCCAGTTCCGAGAGCAAGGTCTAGCGCGCCCTGTCGCCGCCTCGCGCAGATTGAGCTGACCAGCGCGCGCGGCAAAGCGGCCGCGGAGTTTCCATGTTCGACATCAGTTGGACCGAATTTCTGCTCATCGGCGTCGTCGCGCTGATCGTGGTCGGGCCGAAAGAACTTCCCGGTGTATTGCGCACGCTCGGCCAATACACGCGCAAGGTCCGCGGCATGGCTGCGGACTTCCAAAATCAGTTCAATGAAGCGATGCGCGAAGCCGAGATGGCCGACCTCAAGAAAGAGGTCGACGACATGGCGCACGATTTCAAGAATTTCGATCCTCTCAAGGACGTGCGCGACGACGTCGCGGCCATGGGCAAGGACATCGAGAACTCGCTTGCGGCTACGCCGACGCCGAAGGCCGACGCGCCGGTGACCAGCGAGGCCGCGCCGGGCGATGCGCCGGCGCCGCCGGCCGAACTCGCCGTGCCGGCAATTCCGGTCGAGCATGGCGAACTCGAGCCCGCCGCCGCGCCTGCTGCCGCCAACGAGCCTGTCGTGGAACCCGCAGCGCCCTTCGGTGCAGAGCGCACCGAATGAGTCCCGAAGACGAAGAGAAGGAGATCGAGGCCACCAAGGCGCCCTTGATGGACCATCTCATCGAGTTGCGCTCGCGGCTGATCAAGGCGCTGGCCGCGTTCTTCCTCGCCGCCATCGTCTGCTTCTTCTTCGCCAAGCACATCTACAACATCCTGACGTGGCCCTATATCTGGGTCGCCGGCGCCGAGAATTCGAAATTCATCTACACCGGGTTGCTCGAATATTTCGTCGTGCAGCTCAAGCTGTCGCTGTTCGGCGCCGCCGTCATCGCGTTCCCGGTGATCGCGAGCCAGATCTACATGTTCGTCGCGCCGGGGCTCTATCGTAACGAGCGGCAGGCTTTCCTGCCCTATCTCATCGCGACGCCGGTATTCTTCGCGCTCGGCGCTATGGTCGTCTATTTCCTGGTCTGGCCGATGCTGGCGCGCTTCTCGCTGAGTATGCAGCAGCTCGGCGGACCGGGTCAGGCGTCGATCGAACTGTTACCGAAGGTCGAGGATTACCTGGCGCTGATGATGAAGCTGATCCTGGCGTTCGGCATTGCCTTCCAGCTTCCGGTGATCCTCACGCTGCTCGGCCGCGTCGGCATCATCACCTCCGACCAGCTAAAGTCGAAGCGCCGCTACTTCATCGTGATCGCCTTTGTGATCGCGGCGATCCTGACGCCGCCCGACGTGTTGAGCCAAATGTCGCTTGCGCTGCCGCTGGTCGCGCTCTACGAGGGCTCGATCTGGTCGGTGCGGATCGTCGAGAAACGGGTTGCGGCGGAACGTGCCGCCGCCGCCGCGGCGGCCAAGCCCGCGGAGTGACTAAGGCGTATTGTCTGGGTTATTGATTCGTCATGCCCGGGCTCGTCCCGGGCATCCACGTCTTGAGCGCATAGCGATGCACGACATCCGTTGGATACGCGATAATCCCGAGGCCTTTGATCACGCGCTGGCGCGGCGCGGACTAGAGCCGCAGGCACAGCGGCTGATCGCGCTCGACGAACAGCGCCGCGCGAAAATTCTCGCGCTCGAAACCGCGCAGGCGCGCCGCAATGCGGCATCGAAGGAAATCGGCGAGGCGAAGAAGAATAAGGACGAGGCGAAAGCTGCGGCCTTAATGGCTGAGGTTGCTGCCCTGAAAGACTCAATGATCGCGATGGAGGCTAACGAGAAGGAAGCGTCGAAAAAGTCAAACGATGCACTAGCGGAAATTCCCAATCTGCCGCTGGACGAAGTGCCCGACGGCAAAGACGAAAAAGACAACGTCGAGCATTATCGTTTCGGGGCAAGGCGCAATTGTGCCTTCGGACCCAAGCAGCATTTCGACCTAGGCGAAGCGCTTGGCCAAATGGACTTTGAGACCGCGGCAAAGCTTTCGGGCGCGCGCTTCGTCGTTTTGAAGAAGGGTCTCGCTCGGCTGGAACGGGCTCTTGGGCAACTTATGCTCGACGTACACACAAGCGAACCGCACAACTACACCGAAGTTGCACCGCCAATGTTGGTGCGCGACGAGGTGATGTTTGGAACCGCGCAGTTGTGGAAATTTCGAGATGACCAATTTCAAACTTTTACTGACGAATTTCGTTGGAGCCAGATGGAAGATTTCGCCAGGAGCGCCATGCGAGGCGTTTTACAAATAGCTGAAACGCAGGGATTAGATGTTGCAAAAAAAGAAATTGATGCGCCCTTCGTAAGGCAAAACGCATACATCCCTGAACGGTATTGGCTAGTTCCTACGGCCGAAGTGCCTCTGACAAACCTCGTCCGGGAGTCCATCGTCGATGAAATCCGAACTGCCTATGCGGCTTACTGCCTGCACGCCGTGCTTCCGTGCCGAAGCGGGAGCGGCTGGGAGAGACACGCGCGGCATGATCCGGCAGCACCAGTTCACCAAAGTCGAATTGGTCTCGATCACGACACCCGAGCAAAGCAAGGATGAACACGAGCGCATGCTGTCCTGCGCCGAAGAAATCTTGAAGCGGCTCGACCTGCATTACCGCGTCATGACGCTGTGCGCAGGCGACATGGGCTTTGCGTCACAAAAGACTTACGACATCGAAGTATGGCTGCCCGGGCAGAACATGTACCGTGAGATTTCGTCGTGCTCGATCTGTGGCGAGTTCCAGGCGCGGCGCATGAATGCGCGCTACCGCACCAAGGAAGGCCGTCAGGTGCGTCACGTCCACACGCTCAACGGCTCCGGCGTCGCCGTCGGCCGCGCGCTGATCGCGGTGATGGAGACTTATCAGCAGGCCGACGGTTCGATTGCGGTGCCTGACGTATTGCAGAGTTATATGGGCGGCATGAAGAAGGTCGAGAAGTAAGCGTGCGCATCCTGGTCACCAACGACGACGGCATTCACGCGGAGGGGCTCGAGGTCTGCGAGAAGATCGCGCGCACGCTCTCTGACGACGTCTGGGTAATCGCGCCGGAATACGACCAGTCCGGTGTCGCGCATTCGCTGTCGCTCAACGATCCGTTGCGGCTGCGCCAGATCGGCGAGCGGCGCTTCGCGGTGCGCGGCACGCCGACCGATTGCATCATCATGGGCGCGCGCCATGTGCTCAACGGCCACGAACCCGATCTCGTTCTGTCCGGTGTCAATCGCGGCCGCAATGCCGGCGAGGACGTTATCTATTCCGGCACCATCGCTGGCGCCATGGAAGGCACCATCCTCGGTATCCCATCGCTGGCGCTGTCGCAGGCTTACAAATCGCGCAGCAACCAGCCGCCCTATTGGGAAACCAGTCTGCGTTTTGCACCCGACATTATCCGCCGCGTCTTGGCGGAAGGCATTCCGCGCGACGTCCTGCTCAACGTCAACTTTCCCGATTGCCCGCCCGGCGAGATCAAGGAAATTCGCGTCACGACGCAGGGCCGCCGCCGCCAGGAGCGCCTGCATATCGACAAGCGCCAGGACGGCCGCGGCAATCCCTATTATTGGATCGCGTATGTACGTCAGAACGCCGCCAAAGCAGCTGACGACTCCGACCTCGCCGCGCTTGACGAACGCTGCATCGCGATCACGCCGCTCAAGCTCGACATGACCGATGAGCCGACTGTTACGCGGCTCGCCAAGCTGTTCAGCTGATGTAGCTCAATGCGCCGCTTTCGGCGTCATGGCCTTGAGTGCCTGTTCGAGGGCGTCGAGCTGGAACGGCTTCTGCAGCGTGACATTGTTGCGATAGGCTTCAGGCACGCCGCGCTGGCCATAGCCAGTGGCGAAGACGAATGGCAGTCCGCGCTGGACCAGGATTTCGACCACCGGCGTGATCGGCTGGCCGTTGAGGTTGACATCGAGGATGGCTGCGTCGAATTCCGCCTGTTTGGCCGCCACCATGGCCTCGTCGATCCCGCCAGCTTCCGCCGCCATCGTATAACCGAGATCCTCCAGCATGCCGTCGAGCAGCATGCGGATCATCGGTTCGTCCTCGACGACGAGAATTCGCTTGCCGGTGGCGGCATCAGTCGCTGAATTCATTTTTTCCCCGTGCCTGCCGGACCCGGCCAAGGGCCCGGCTTTAGCGCATGCGCATAACGCTTAGGGCTCAATTCAGTTCCGCCGCCAATGCAGAAAAAGTCTCGAACCAGCCGCCGCCGCTGATTTAGGCTAGTATGAGCGCTGCTGGCATAGTGCTAATAAGCCTCCAGGACGCTCGCACGTCGAGGATTATTGTGGCCGCGGTTCCAGCAGCCGACGTCGAACGCATGGAATTCCAGCTCGGGTTGCGCCGGCGCGGAATCAGCGACCAGGCCGTGCTGCGGGCCATGGACGAAGTGCCGCGCGAGCATTTTGTCGCCGCCGAATTCACCGACAGCGCCTATGCCGATCAGGCGCTGCCGATCGCCTGCGGCCAGACTATCAGCCAGCCCTACGTAGTCGGCTACATGACCGAACAGCTAGATCTCGCTCCAAATCACCGCGTTATGGAGATCGGTACCGGCTCGGGTTATCAGGCGGCCGTCTTGTCGCGCGTCGCTCGCGAGGTGGTTACAGTTGAGCGCTACCGGACATTGGCCGACGCGGCGCGCGTGCGGCTGAAGACGCTCGGATACACCAATATCACCATTCTCACCGGTGACGGTTTCACCGGGACACCGGAACGGGCGCCATTCGACCGCATCATCGTGACCGCGGCCGCCGAAGAGGTGCCGAATGCGCTGGTCGAGCAACTCGGGGAGGGCGGCAAAATGATTCTGCCGCTCGGGCCGCGCCACGGCACCCAGTATATCGTCAAGCTGTCGAAGTCCGCCGGCGGCGAAATCGAGCGCGAAGACCTGATTCCCGTCCGATTCGTGCCGCTGCTGCCGGGCCAAGCGCGCGAATTGTAAGGCTTTACGCGGCAATACCCGGTTTCTGAAATTCTTTCTGCCGTACTTAAAGGCCTGTTTACCGCAACGTAGTTTATTCACTCACTGGTATTTGTTGCGTGCGGGCGAGTGACATGAACGCGTCGCGTCGATGGGCCATCTGGCCGCGGTTGGTTGCTGTTTCGTTAATCGGTTTGGGCGCTGCCAGTTGCAGTAGCAACTCCGGCCGCTTCTCCGATGTTTTCAGCTCGAATAGCTCCTCGCGAACCGAGACGACCGGCTCGATTCCGCAGACGAGCCCGAGCAGCCACATTCAGAGCCAGCCATTGCCGCGCCTTGCCGGTGCCGATCCGGGCATGTCCGGTGGCGGCCGCGGAATGGGCTCCTACGAGCCCAACGGCGAGACCACGGGCTCGGTGCCTGCGGCTCCGCCGCCCCCGACCTGGACATGGGAAGGCGGCACACCGATTGTCGTGGCACCGGGCGAGACCCTCGAGTCGATTTCACGGCGGCATGGTGTGCCTGTGGCTGCGATCATGCAGGCCAACAACATCGTCAATCCGACAGCGGTACATCCAGGCGAGCACCTGGTGATCCCCAGGCTTCGGTCGTCGACGCTGCGTACGAGTTTGGCGATGCCGCCGGTCGGCCCGGTCGGTTCACCGCGTACCGTGCTAGCCCCAACCGCAGGCGTTCACGTGGTGGCGCCGGGCGAGACACTTCGCAGCATCTCCAAACTCTACGGCAAACCGGTGATGGTACTTGCCAAGGCCAATAATATCCCGCCCGACACGATGGTGAAGGTCGGCGAACGCATCGTGATTCCGGATGTTCAGGCCGGGCAGAGCGGCGTTCTCGCGCCGCGCGCCCAAGCACCAGCCACTCCGGCCGTTGGACCCGACTACGCCAGTGCGGAATCGCCACACAGCGCCCGCGTGGCGGTGCCAGAGCCGGCTCCCGCCACCGAGCAGACTTCGACCGTAAAGACCGCCGAACCGGCCGGCGCACTGCCGGGTTTCCGCTGGCCGGCGCGCGGCCGCGTCATCGCCGGTTTCGGTCCGTCGCCGAACGGCTTGCAGAATGACGGTATCAATCTCGCTGTGCCCGAAGGCACACCGATCAAGGCTGCGGACGATGGCGTCGTCGCTTATGCCGGCAATGAGCTGAAGGGCTACGGTAATCTGGTGCTGGTGCGCCACAGCAACGGCTTCGTCACCGCCTACGCTCACGCCAGCGAAATCTTGGTCAAGCGCGGCGAAACCGTCAAACGCGGCCAAGTGATCGCGCGATCGGGCCAGACCGGCAACGTGACTTCGCCGCAATTGCACTTCGAGATCCGCAAGGGTTCGACACCGGTCGACCCGGCACAATTCCTCAACGGGGCCTGACGACAGGGACGGTGGACGACCAAGATCCCGCTTATCTGACGGTCGTCTTTCGTCTTCCATCGTCCGTTATTACGCCGAGCCGGCCCGCGAGGTCCTGCACGTATTGCCATGCCACGCGGCCGGAGCGCGCGCCGCGCGTTGTCGCCCATTCCAGCGCTTCGTGCCGCAACTCCACTGCGTCAATCGGCACGCGATAATGGGCGACATAGCCTTCAACCATCGCCAAATACTCGTCCTGACTGCATCGGTGAAAGCCGAGCCATAATCCGAAGCGGTCTGAGAGCGAGACCTTCTCCTCTACGGCTTCTCCCGGATTGATGGCGGTCGCACGTTCATTCTCCACCATGTCGCGGGCCATCAGGTGGCGGCGGTTCGAGGTGGCGTAGAAGATGACGTTCTCCGGCCGTCCCTCGATGCCACCTTCGAGCATCGTCTTGAGCGATTTGTACGACGTGTCTTCGGCGTCGAAGGAGAGATCGTCGCAGAACACGATGAAGCGCTGCGGAGCGTTACGAAGCAGGTCCATCAACTCCGGCAGCGACTCGATGTCCTCACGGTGAATTTCGATGAGTTTCAGTCCTGCGGCCGGATAGGCCGCACTGGTTCCGGCATGAGCGGCTTTGACCAGCGACGACTTGCCCATGCCGCGCGCGCCCCACAGCAGGGCGTTGTTCGCCGGCAGGCCGCGCGCAAAGCGTTCGGTATTCTCGACCAGGAGATCGCGCACACGATCGATGCCTTTAAGCAGCGACATCTCGACACGGTTGACCCGGCGTACGCCGGCGAGCCGGCGTCCCTCGGGGTGCCAGACGAAGGCGTCCGCCGCCGCAAGGTCGGTTTCGCTGCGGCGACGGCGGCGCGAGCCTTTCAAGCGCGCCTGCAATCCGGTGCAGGATTTCGCCGCTGCCATCGCCGGGACTGGCCGCGTTGGCCCGGGCGCGAGCGGCCTTGCCCTTTGCCTTGTTCCTGGAGCGTGAAGGAGAATGAGCCATAATTACACCGGGTTACGCCTTGTCCTTAGCGGGACGCAGGAACCGTCGCAAGCGCAAGCGCTGTCCTTTCCCACCCCGCTTGCGCAAACAGGAAAGGACGGAGGCTCGCGTTGCAATTGGGCCAACGGCGGCTATAGTCCGCGCCGATTTCGCCCGCTAATTCGGCCGTTCTTCCGAAGGCTGGCGCGCCTGAAACGGCCCCGGAGGATCAATGTTTATTACGCCCGCATTCGCGCAAGGCGCGCTGTTCGGCCTTGGCGGCGACAGCAGCGGCATGATCGTTCAGTTCATGCCGCTCATTTTGATTATCGTGATTATGTATTTCTTGGTATTGCGGCCGCAGCAGCAGAAGGTGAAGCGACATCAGGAGATGGTCAAGGCATTGCGGCGTGGCGACACCGTGGTGAGCAACGGCGGTCTGGTCGGCAAGGTGACGAAGGTCGTTGACGACGACCAAGTCGAAGTCGAGATCGCCGACGGAGTGCGGGTGCGGCAGATGCGCGCGATGGTGAGCGATGTGCGCGCCAAGGGCGAACCGGTGAAGGACGACAGCGCAAGCTAAGTCGTCGCCTCCGCTGTGAACTAAGGAAAATCGAAGTCCATGTTGTTTTTTACCCGGTGGAAGGCGGCGGCAATTCTGCTCACGGCGTTTGTCATATGCCTGTTCGCCTTGCCGAATTTCTTCCCCGAAAGCACCGTAAAGCGTTGGCCGAGCTGGGCGCAGCGCCACGTTGTGCTGGGTCTCGATTTGCAGGGCGGCTCGCATCTCCTGCTCGAAGTCGATTCAGGCGCGGTCCGCAAGGAAGTTTTGCAGGCGCTCGCCGATGACGTGTTGCGTGTACTGCGTCAGGCCCGCGTTCCGTTTACCGGCCGTGCCATCAAAGGCAATGGCGTAGAGGTCCACATCACGCGCGACACCGACGTCGCTACGGCGGTCGCCAAGTTGCGTGAATTGTCGACTCCGTTGTCCGGAATCCTCGGCGCGTCGGGACAGCGCAATATCGACGTGGCGGAGAGCGGCAGTGTCGTCACGCTCACGCCCACTGATGCTGCGCTCACCGAGCGGGTTCGTCAGGCTGTCGAACAATCGATCCAGATCATCGAGCGGCGCGTTAATGAGCTCGGCCTGGTCGAGCCGACCATTCAGCGCGAGGGCATCGATCGGATTCTGGTGCAGGTGCCGGGTCTGCAGGATCCCTCGCGGCTGAAGGATATTCTGGGCCAGACCGCGAAACTCGATTTTCGCATGGTCGATTTGTCGATGACCCCGGACCAGGCGGCCGCAACGCGTGCGCCGCCGGACTCCGAGCTCCTCGACGGCGAAGGGGGAGCGAAATTCCTAGTCGAAAAGCGCGTCCTCGTTTCCGGCGCCGATCTCACCGACGCCCAGCCGGGCTTCGACCAGCGCACCAGTGAACCGATCGTCAGCTTCAAATTCAACTCGAGCGGCGCGCGCAAGTTTGCCGAGGCCACTCAGGCCAATGTCGGCAAGCCGTTCGCCATCGTGCTGGACAACAAGGTGATCGAAGCGCCGGTGATCCGCGAACCGATCCTCGGCGGCGCCGGCCAGATTTCAGGCCGGTTCACGGTTCAACAAGCCAACGATCTGTCCATCCTGCTGCGTGCCGGCGCGCTGCCAGCACCGCTCACTATCATTGAGGAGCGCACGGTCGGTCCCGGCCTTGGGCAAGATTCGATCAACGCCGGCGAGCACGCCGCCTATGCGGGCGCGGCGCTGGTGATCATCTTTATGTTCGTCACCTACGGCTTGTTTGGGCTGTTCGCCAATATCGCGGTTGCCATCAATGTTGCCATGATCTTCGGTGTGCTGTCGCTGCTCGGCGCGACGCTGACGCTGCCAGGAATCGCCGGCATCGTGCTGACGGTCGGTATCGCTGTCGATTCCAACGTACTGATCTACGAGCGCATCCGCGAGGAAGTTCGCGCCGGCCGCACCGCGATCAATGCCATTGATGCCGGCTTCTCGCGGGCGTTGGCCACCATTCTGGACTCCAACATCACGACATTTATCGCCGCCGCCGTGCTGTTCTACATCGGCACCGGGCCGGTGCGCGGCTTTGCCGTGACGCTTGGCGTCGGCATCCTCACAAGCCTGTTCACTGCCTTCACGCTGACCCGCCTGATCGTGGCCTATTGGGTACGCATGTGGCGGCCGCGCACGGTTCCCATCTAATCACCTGAAAGACGTCCATTGCGCCTCCTCCGCATCGTCCCCGATGACACCAAGTTCGATTTCATGCGCTTTCGGCGCATCAGCTTTCCTATTTCGGCAATTCTGTCGATTGCCGCAATCGCGCTGTACTTCTTCCACGGCTTGAATTTCGGCATCGATTTCATCGGCGGCACGCTGATGGAGGTGCAGACCAAGGGCGGCCCGGCCGACCTTTCCAAGATGCGTGCGACCATCGGCGGCCTCAAACTCGGCGATTTCCAACTCCAGCAGTTTGGCGCTCCGGACGATGTGCTGATCCGCATTTCAGAGCAGCCCGGCGGCGACCAAGCACAGCAGCAGGCGGTGCAAAAGGTCCGCAATGCACTTGGCGACGAGGTCGACTACCGGCGCGTCGAGGTGGTGGGACCCAGCGTGTCCACGGAATTGCTGGCTTATGGCACGATCGGTCTCGTGCTCGCGATCTGCGCGATCCTGATCTACCTGTGGTTTCGGTTCGAATGGCAGTTCGCGCTCGGCGCCATGATCGCCAATGTGCACGACCTTGTGCTCACAGTGGGCTTTATGTCGCTGACGCATATCGATTTCGACCTCACCAGTATCGCGGCGCTGCTCACCATCCTCGGCTATTCGCTCAACGACACGGTCGTCATCTATGACCGCATCCGCGAGATGCTGCGCCGCTATAAGCGCCTGCCCATGCCGGACCTGCTCAACTTGTCGATCAATGCCACGCTGTCGCGTTCGATCGTCACCCACGTCACAGTGGCAATGTCACTCTTGGCGCTGCTGCTGTTCGGCGGTCAGGCGATTTACAGTTTCACCGCGACGATGATGTTCGGCGTTGTGCTGGTCGGCACCTATACGTCGGTCTTCATCGCCTCGCCGATCCTGATCTATCTTGGCGTCGGCACCGGCCGCATGGGTGGTACGGAAGAACCTGAACCCGCGGCGCAACCCGAGACGCGGGCGCCGGCCAAGCGGTCGTCACGCGCACGAGCGCGCCGCTAGTGGATGCGCCACATCTGCCGCGCCAGGTCCTGATCGACGCGCATGGCGGAGGGGGGTTCCGCTTTGCCGGCATGTCGCATCGCGGATCGCTGCTCTGTCTGCCGGACGGCATCTGGGCGTGGCCGGTTGCGAAGCCCGAAGCCGTAACGGACGATGCGTTGTCGATGGTCTTCGACCGTGCCGGGAATTTGGATTTCTTCATTCTCGGCACCGGCGCTGCACTACGGCCCATGCCGGAGAGACGGCGGCTGCGCTTTCGCGAGGCGCATATTTCTGCCGATGCCATGGCGACAGCGGCGGCGGTGCATACTTACAACGTGTTGCTGATGGAGAACCGGCGCGTCGGCGCAGGCCTCATCGCGACGGACTGATCCTGTTAAGCTTGCCGCAATGCAGGATGCATTCACCTATTGCGCCGAGCTGGTCCGGGGAGGCGATCGCGATCGCTATATCGCGACACTCTTTGCGCCTGCGGACCTGCGCGGCGCGCTTCATGCGCTTTTTGCCTTCAATATCGAGGTGACACGCGTGCGTGACGCGGCGCGCCAACCGCTGCCGGGCGAAATCCGGCTGCAATGGTGGCGCGACGTGCTCAACGGCGAGCGGGCCGGGGAAGCGAGCGCCAATCCGATCGCAGCCGCGCTTCTTGAAGTCGTCGCCCGGCATCGAATCTCGGTTGCTAAGCTGGATGCACTACTCGATGCGCACCGCTTCGACCTTTACAACGAACCGATGGCGCGGCTTGCCGATCTTGAAACTTATGCGCGCGACACAAGTGCGGCACTCTTTGCAGTTGCGGCGCAAATCCTCGGTGGCGCCGATGCCGTAGCCGTGGAGCAGGCCGCCGATTCGGCAGGAATTGCCTCGACCATAACAACCATATTGCGGGCCTTTCCCGCCCACGCCGCCCGGCATCAGCTTTATGTGCCGATCGAGCTGCTTTCGCGTTTTGGCGCTCAGCCGCAGGATATTTTCACGGGGCGATCCACGCATGAGCTCAATGAGACGTTTGCCGAGTTGCGAAGCCTCGCCAGGCAGCATCTCTATCGCAGTCCAGCAGGGCATGAGGATGTTGCCGAATACTGCGCTACCCGCGTTTTTGCCGGTTGCATTGGTGCGGCCTGCACTCGATCGCCTGGAGCGTTGCGACGCGTTCGCGCCCGCGGAAATATCGCCTTGGCGGCGGCAGTGGCTGATATGGCGCGCGGCGCGCAATCCTGCACGCCTCGCCGCGTGATATTGCGTCTTGCCCGCGGATTGCAGTGTTCCGATATGTCCGGCCGCGACAACTCAACCCCTTTCGGCGGTCGGCAGCGTGGAATATCACCGCTCGTGCATTGAGGCGTAACGTGAACATGTTTGGAAGATAGGGCAGGGAAAAATGCTTCGCTGTATTCAATTACTATTTGCAATCGGTCTCATAATAACAGGACTGACTTCAGGCTCCGTTCTGGCCGATGACTATCCTACGCGGCCGGTCACCCTCATCGTTGCGCAGCCGCCCGGCGGCGGCACGGACATTATCGCCCGCATCATCGCGGCTCAGCTTTCGACACAACTTGGCCAACCGTTTGTTGTCGAGAACAGAGCAGGCGCAGGAACAGTCGTGGGGACTGCCGCGGCCGCCAATGCAACGCCGGACGGCTACACGCTGCTAACGGGCCTGATCGCCAATATGGCGGTCAACCCGAGCTTGTTTGCCCACTTGTCCTACGATCCGATCCGCGATTTCACGCCGGTGGGAATGTTGGCGGAATTCCCGTTCGTCGTTGTCGTCAACAATGATTTTCCGGCGCATTCGATTAGGGAGCTTATTGCGCTGGCGAAGGCGAAACCCGGTGAAATCAACTTTGCATCGGGAGGCAATGGCACGGGGCAACATCTGTCCACTGAGCTTTTCGAATTGCTTGCCGGCATCAAGATGACCCACGTGCCCTATCGTGGTGCCGCGCCTGCTTACACCGACGTTATGTCGGGGCAAACGCCGGTATTTTTTGACAATCTGGCGAGCGCGTTGGGTCAGATCAAAGGCGGCAGCGTGCGTGCGATTGCCGTTACCGGCAAAGAGCGGTCGCCGCTACTGCCCGATGTTCCGACCGTCGCGGAGTTTGGTGTGCCCGACTACGTTTATGAAGTGTGGTTCGGCCTTTGGGCGCCGAAAAATACGCCAACGCCGATCGTCGAGAAACTTTACGCGCAAGTACAGAAAGCGCTGGCCGAGCCGGCGGTGAAGGATCGGATTATCGCGGATTCCGGCGTGCCGATGAATATGCCGCTTGCCGACATCGAGCCGTTTGTCAAAGGCGAGATCGCCAAATGGGCGGACGTGGTCAAGCGTGCCGATATCACGGTTCAGCAGTAGGTCATCGCCGACGTCCAACGCATCACTCGGCGGCGTGCGGAAGGGACGTGACGATCCAGCCGTCGAGGTCGGCCAGAGCGCGTTCGCAAAGGGCTCGTTTCTTCGGATAATTTCTCGGCCCGAGGCCGCCGTCGGCTACGGCTCTCGAAGCTTTCCGTGGCTCGTATCCAAGCGGTGGAAACAAGCCGAAATTGACATTCATCGGTTGGAATGACGGCGGTCCTTTATCGATCGTCTCGAGGTGGCCTCCGGTGATGTGGGCGAGCAACGCGCCATGGGCTGTCGTCGGCGGCGGTAGCGCGGCATCCTCGCCGAAGCGTTCCGCCGCGGCGAAGCGCCCGGCGAGGAGCCCAATCGCCGCGGACTTGACGTAGCCCTCGCATCCGGTGATCTGCCCGGCAAAGCGCAGCCGCGGCATTGCCCTGAGGCGAAGCGTTGCATCGAGCAGCTTCGGCGAATTGAGAAACGTGTTGCGGTGCAGGCCGCCGAGCCGTGCGAACTCTGCGCCGCCAAGGCTCGGGATGGTTCGGAATATCCGGACCTGATCGCTGTGCTTCAGTTTGGTCTGGAAGCCAACCATATTGAACAGGGTGCCGAGCTTGTTGTCCTGCCGCAACTGCACGACCGCGTAGGGTTTTTGCGCGGGTTTATGCGGATCGGTGAGACCGAAAGGCTTCATTGGTCCGTGGCGCAAGGTCTCACGGCCGCGTTCGGCCATGACCTCGATTGGCAGGCAGCCGTCAAAGTAAGGCGTTGCCGCCTCGAAATCGCGGAAAGAAATCTTCTCGCCATCGAGGAGTGCGTCGATAAACGCGTCGTATTGCTCTCGCGTCAGCGGGCAATTGATATAATCGGCACCAGTGCCGCCGGGGCCGGCCTTGTCGTAGCGCGACTGAAACCAGGCGATGTCGAAGTCGATCGACTCGCGATGTACGATCGGTGCGATGGCATCGAAGAATGCCAGCGCGTCCTCGCCGCTCAGTGCGCGAACACCGTCAGCCAATGCGGGCGAGGTGAGGGGGCCGGTCGCGATAATGACGCTGTCCCAATCCGGCGGCGCTTCAAGAATCTCTTCGCGGCAAATATGGATGAGCGGCTCGCTCTCAAGCGCGGCTGTGATCGCGGCGGCAAAACCTTCGCGGTCGACGGCAAGCGCGCCGCCCGCCGGCAGCTTATGGGCGTCAGCTGTTTGCATTACCAGCGAACCAAGCCGGCGCATCTCGGCGTGAAGGACACCGATGGCGCTGCCTTCGGCATCATCGGAGCGGAACGAGTTCGAACAAACTAGCTCGGCAAACTGTCCGGTTTTATGCGCCGCGGTCGAACAAACCGGGCGCATTTCGTGCAGCACCACGGGGACGCCGCGGCGTGCGATCTGCCACGAGGCCTCGGAACCGGCAAGGCCGCCGCCGACGACGTGTACGGGCCTTAATTGATGCGCCATGCCGCCACATTAGGCGTCAGAGGCCGGGCAAACAATCCGACTTAAATCTCGCGGGAACCGGACGAACGCGTGCCTGGGCGGGGTTATTATCATCAGCGCAAATGCGGGGAAGCCTATATGCTGGTGGCCGTGAAGTCCGAGGCTGGTGGAATCGCGGCCACGGAGGGTTTCGACGTCGAAATATTGTCGGTCGCGACAGCCAATCCTTTGTTCCCGCTTGCCCAGGCGGAGGCCGCCCGGCGCGCCAAAGAGATTTTTCCACACCTGAAAGGTCTGTGGAAACTTTACGATAATACCGGCATCGACATTCGCTACAATTGCGAGCCGATCGATTGGTACCTCCAGCCGCATAGCTGGGAGGAGCGCACGGCTTCTTTCCAGAAGCATGCTCTCGATCTTTTGGCGGAGGTGACGCTCAAGGCAACGGCGACCGCCGGGATCGGTCTCGATGCGATCGACATTCTTGTTACGAACACGATCACCGGTCTTGCTATCCCGAGCCTCGACGCCAAACTGAGCAATCGCCTCAAGCTTTCGCCGCGTGTCGAACGGCTGCCGATATTTGGCCTCGGCTGCGGCGGCGGTGTCGCCGGCCTCGCGCGTGCAACGCGCCTGGCGCATGCGAGCAAAGGCGCGCACGTGCTGTTCCTTTCCGTCGATCTGTGCAGTCTCTGCTTGCGTATCAACGATCCAAGCCCGGCGATGTTTGTTTCCGCTGCATTGTTCGGCGACGGTGCGGCGGCCGTGCTGCTGCGCAATACGGCCGCCGGCGCGAGTGGCGGCCCGCGCATTCTGGCGGTCGGCGAATGGTTTTGGCCCGACACCGAACATATCATGGGATGGGACATCAAGGACGACGGCTTCGGTATTGTGCTGAGCCCGGAATTGCCGTCGCTGATGCGAAAGGCGCTGGCGCCCGCACTGTATGATTTTCTAAATCGCAATGGGTTTCAGCTGTCGGATTTCAAAGGTTTTCTGTTTCATCCCGGTGGCCGCAGATTGATCGAAACTGTGCAAGATGTGCTCGGGCTTGAGCACGGCCATTTCGAGCATTCTTGGGAAGTCTTGCGCCGGTACGGCAACATGTCATCGGCAACTGCCTTGTTCGTGCTGGAACGGGCCTTGGCGGCCGGCGCTTGCGGCCCGCATTTGCTTGCAGCTTTTGGTCCCGGATTTTCTGCTTACTTCGTTGCGGTCGATTTGTGATGAGCTTCGGCTGGGGTTCGGCCCTCCTCGCGTTTCTCACAATTCAGCGATTGATCGAGCTGTGGTGGGCAAAGCGCAATGAGACGCGGTTATTCGCGGCGGGCGGCATCGAATATGGCAGGTCGCACCTGCCGCTCATCATCCTGGTCCACGCGGTCTGGATGGGAGGACTGTGGTTATTGGCCTACGATCGCCCGGTCGATGGTCTTTTCTTCGCGATGTTTGTCATTCTGCAGGGTGTCCGGCTGTGGATACTGCTGACGCTTGGTCGGCGCTGGACAATTCGCATCATCGTGCTGCCCGGAGAGCGGCTGGTCGCAAGAGGGCCATACCGATTCCTGCGACACCCGAATTACGCCGTCGTTAGCTGCGAAATCGTCGTTGTGCCGTTGGCGTTAGGCCTGCCCGTCTATGCCCTCGTTTTCACCATTCTAAACGCCGCCGTACTGGCGGTGCGTATCCCGGCGGAGAACGCTGCGCTGGCTTCCGTGCCCCTTTAAGCGGTGTTGGCTGAAAAGTTGGCCTCTGCTATATGCGAGGGCCGTGATCCGGAGCCGAATCCCGGGTCAGCAAAGGCGATTGCCGATGTCCGTTGATGCAGAAACCGTCCGCCGCGTCGCACATCTCGCACGTATTGCCGTGGCCGAAGACGAAGTCGCCAATCTGCAGGCTGAGCTGAACGCAATACTTGCCTTTGTTGAGCGACTTTCCCAAATCAATGTCGAAGGCGTCGAGCCGATGACTTCCGTGATGCCGATGGCGATGAAAGTGCGGACCGACGTCGTGACCGACGGCAACAAACCGGACGACATAATCCGGAACGCGCCAGCGCATGAGGATCACTTTTTCCTGGTGCCGAAGGTGGTGGAATAGCCATGTGCCTCGCCTGCGAACAAGACTCGATCTGGCTTGCTTATCTCGAGAGCAAGGGATTGCTCAAAGCCGACGATCCAGCCGCCATTGAAGCGCTGTTTTCCGCTTTTCCGGTGCAACCTTTGCCGGTCCAGCAGGAGTGGGACGCGCCGACGCCGGAAGCGCCTGCCGATTCCGCGGCAACGCCCAACGCCGATAATCCATTTTCCTGTGACGATCCGACAAAGGGATGACCGATCTTACTGCGCTGAACCTAGCGCAGGCGCGCGACGCCCTGCGCGAGAAACAGTTTTCTGCGATCGAGCTTGCCGACGCCCATCTCGCCGCGATCGATGCGGCCGGCGCGCTTAACGCCTATGTTCTAAAAACGCCCGATCGCGCACGTGCGATGGCGCGCGCTTCGGACGAAAAGATCGCCAGGGGCGACGGCGGGGCGCTCGAAGGCCTGCCGCTCGGCATCAAGGATCTGTTTTGCACGACGGATGCGCGCACCACGGCGTGCTCGCACATCCTGGAAAATTTCGTGCCTACCTACGAGTCGACAGTCACCGCGAATTTGTGGCGCGACGGGGCGGTGATGCTCGGCAAGCTTAACTGCGACGAATTTGCGATGGGGTCGTCGAACGAGACGTCGTATTTCGGTCCGGTGGTTTCGCCTTGGCGCAGAAGCGGTGACACGGCGAAGCTTGTGCCCGGTGGTTCGTCGGGCGGCTCCGCTGCCGCGATTGCGGCGCAGCTTTGCCTTGGTGCCACCGGCACCGACACGGGCGGCTCGATTCGCCAGCCGGCGGCATTTTGCGGCATTGTGGGCATGAAACCGACCTACGGCCGCTGTTCGCGTTGGGGCATTGTCGCCTTCGCGTCATCGCTCGATCAGGCGGGGCCGTTCGCGCGTACCGTGCGCGATTGCGCTATCCTGCTGCATTCAATGGCCAGCTCTGATCCGAGAGACACGACTTGCGTCGATCGGCCGGTGCCCGATTACGAGCAATCAATCGGCGCTTCGGTCAAAGGTATGCGTATCGGCATCCCGAAGGAGTATCGCGTCGCCGGTATGGCGGCGGAAATTGAGACGCTCTGGCAACAGGGCGTGCAATGGCTCAAGGACGCCGGAGCGGAGACCGTCGAAGTGTCACTGCCGCACACGCAATATGCCTTGCCGGCTTATTACATCGTCGCGCCTGCCGAAGCTTCTTCCAATCTCGCGCGCTACGATGGCGTGCGTTATGGGCTACGCGTTCCCGGCCGCGACATCACGGAAATGTATGAACACACGCGTGCCGCCGGTTTCGGCAAGGAAGTGCGCCGCCGCATCATGATCGGGACTTACGTGCTCTCGGCGGGATATTACGACGCCTACTATCTGCGGGCGCAAAAGGTGCGCACCCTGATCAAACAAGATTTCGAGCGCTGCTTTGCCGACGGAATCAATGCGATCCTGACGCCGACGACGCCGTCGGCCGCCTTCGGCATCGGCGAAAAAGGCCACGCCGACCCTATCGAGATGTATCTCAATGACGTTTTTACGGTGACGGTGAATATGGCCGGGTTGCCAGGCATTTCCGTGCCCAGCGGCCTTGACGCACAAGGCCTGCCGCTTGGCCTGCAACTCATCGGGCGGCCATTCGAGGAGGAAACCTTGTTCGCGCTCGGCGAGGTCATCGAACAGGCGGCGGGACGGTTTCAGCCGAAGCCGTGGTGGCGCTAGATGCCGGTTCGGATCGGAGCCTGACGGCGGGCTCGACGTTTTCGCTGCGCGCCCTCGGCAACGCCTCGGGATGTTCCTGCCGTAGAAAGGCGATTATCTGCTCCCGCAGATCGGCGCATATAGCTCCCGTCGTGGACGTCGAATCCGAATTCACCAGAATGCGGACCTCAATTGCCTGAGGGCTCGCGTTGGTGACCTGGACGTTGGTGACCGCGGCATTGTCACGTTTGTTTTTGTCGACCAGCTCGATTGCCTTGGCGCGGACGATGTCGACCGGCGTGGCGTAATCGAGGTAGAGCACCACACTGCCAAGCGGCGGCGTTCGTTGCCGGCTCCAATTATAGAAGGGCTGCTGGATGAAATAGTTGAGCGGCACTATCAGGCGCCGCAAGTCCCACAGCCGGATCACCACATAGGTGGCGTTGATCTCCTCGATCCAGCCGTACTCGTTCTGGACCGTCACGGCATCCTCGAGCCTGATTGGCTGCGTAACCGCGAGCTGAACGCCGGCAATCAGGTTGCTCAGGACCGGTTGCGCGGCGAGACCGAACACCACGCCCGCAATGCCCGCGGAAGCGAACAGACTGACGCCGTATTGGCGAACCGCTTCGAATGTCATCAACGCGAAACCGACAGTGACCAGGACGATGACGGTATCGAACGCCCGCATTAGCACGCGCACCTGCGTCACATGTTTGCGCGCCATGAAGTTGTCGGCGACGTCGATACGAAAGCTCATCAAATAGAGGTTGGCGGCGATATGCGCTGCGGCCAGCGAGATCCAGCCGAGCAGGCAAATCGTCGCTAGGCCAAGGCAGCGTTCGAGTGCACTCTTGGTATCTGGATCAAGCGGTGTTGTCGGCAGGGCGATGGCAAACGCGAGCAGGAGGAATCCGAGCCGCGTCGGATTTTTGGTCGCGTCAATAATGGATCGCAAATAGGGCCGTCGCAGCAGCCGATGCACAAGCGTGAGGATTGCGGCGTGAACGAGCAACGCTACGATGACCGCACTCACCAGCACGATGAAGGACACGGCCCACGGCGGCGCAAAGGAGAGTGCGTTTCTCAGCGCGCTCAGCCCCGTTTGGAAGTCGACGATCAGGTCCTGCCACATGACACGAATATTGTTGTAAACGCCTGAGGAACCGGCTGATCTCACGTATCCGCGCTGGACACTCAAGCAAGACGATGGCATCAAGCCATCGATAGCCATGGTTTGCCAAGCGGTGCGCAATGAAAAGCTTTTGGCTTCGCTTTTTTACCTGGTGGAACGGCCAGACTTTCGGCACGCAGCTGTCGACTTGGCGCTTCGGAGAATTCGTCGGCGAGGACGAATTCGGCAATCGCTACTATTGCACCAAAAACGGCAAGATTGATCCGGCGCTCGGTCTTAATAGGCGTTGGGTGACCTACAATGGCGTCGCTGAGGCTTCGACGGTGCCGCCGAGCTGGCATGGCTGGCTGCACCACACCGTCGATGTGCCCCCGACGCAGGACAAGACCAAGCCTCATCCTTGGGAAAAACCGCATCGGCCGAATCTGACCGGCACGCCGTGGGCCCATCGTCCAAGCGGCTCGACCTTGGCGCAGGGGCGTCGCCCCAAGGCGACCGGCGACTATAAGGCCTGGACCCCCGGTAGTTAGGACTTCGCCCTTTCCGTGCCGCATTCGAAATGTTAACCGGGCAAAACTGCCCGCGCGTGCAGCCCGGCCGCGCATAGACATCAAGGTTCCATGGTCCGCACTGCCGTACTTTTGGCCTTGATTGGCGGCAGCCTTGTAACGGGGCCGGCGTCCGCCCAGTTTGGCAACCTTTTCGGTAATCAGTCCCCGCCGCGGCCCCCCGCCGATGTTCCCAATGGGTCATTTCCGGCGCAGCCGCCTCCGGTCGGCGGGAACGGGGGGCAGTATACGCCGCCGTCCGCGGGGCCCCCACCGTCAGGCATCCAGGCGCAGCCGCTAGCACCGCCCCCTGGTGCATCCGCCGCGCCGCCACCGGCACCCAGGCCGAGCGCTGCGCCGCAGTTGCAGCCCGCCCGGGCTAACCCGCAACAGACCGGTCCGGAGCCGCAGCAGGCTGGCCCTGCTGCGCCGCAGTTGGCCAATCCGGCGCCAGCGCAGCCGGCCGACACTTCGCCGAAGCCGGACGACACGATCGTGACCGAAATGCCGACCCAAAAGATCGCGAACGGCAGGGCGGTCTTTTCCGGGCTCGACAAGATCACCGGGCGCATCATTTCGTTCGATGCCGCCATCGGCGAAACCGTACAATTCGGCGCGCTCCAGGTTACCGCGCGGGTCTGCTACACGCGGCCGCCGACCGAGGCCACCAACACCGACGCCTTTGTCGAGGTCGACGAAGTTACGCTCAAAGGCGAGATCAAGCGTATCTTCACCGGTTGGATGTTCGCGGCGAGCCCGGGCCTGCATGCCGTCGAGCATCCGATCTATGACGTTTGGTTGACCGACTGCGCGTCACCTGCGTCGCCGGCACCGGTCGCACAATCGACGCCTCCCGTCGCTGCGGCAGGCGCTCAGCCGCCGGGACAGCTGCGCGCGCCGCGTCAGCCTCAGACGCCGACAACCCAGCAACCAAAGCGCCCCGCGGTTCCGGCCATCGCGCCATCGAACCCGGCGCCAGCCACCGACGATTGACGCTTGTCAGGCTGCAGTCAGGCAGGCGAGCGCGGCACTGCCGGGGACCGGATGATCGAGCGGCAGCGCGCCGAAATCTCCCTCGCCAACAAGCGCGGCGTCCAGCAGCTTATGATACGCCGGCCGCGTCACTTCGATGGCACCGAATGTCCGCAAATGTTCGGTGACGAACTGTGTATCGAGCAGGCTGTAATGTCCGGCCTTGAGCCGCGCCACCAAGTGTACGAGAGCGACCTTGGAGGCGTCGCGCGCGCGATGGAACATGCTCTCGCCAAAGAAGGCGCGTCCCAAACTCACGCCGTACAGGCCGCCGACCAGTTCGTCGTCTTCGTAGACTTCGACGGTATGGCAATCGCCGCGCTCGTAGAGCTTGCGATATAGGTTGTGAATGCGGGTATTGATCCAGGTGCGGCCACGTCCCGGCATTGGCTCGGCGCAGCCGTCGATGATTGCGTCGAAGTCGCGATCGACGGCCACGGTGAAATAGTCGGAGCGCACGGTACGCGCCAAGCGGTCGGGAACGTGAAAACGGGCCAGCGGAATAATTCCGCGCTTTTCCGGTTCTATCCAATAGAGTGCCGGATCGTCGGCACTTTCCGCCATAGGGAATATGCCGCAGGCATAGGCCTTGAGCAGCACTTCCGGAGTGATGTCGATAAGCGCGGATTCGCGGCTCGCCATGGATTTCGTTTAACCGGCTCCCGGCTCCTGGTTCAAGTAGCAGCGTATGCTGACGCGAATGTAATCTGCTCGGGCGGGCCATCTAAAGTTTGGAGACCACGATGTTTCGATCTCCTCTCCGCGGCTCCTCCGGGCTCATCGATGCCCTATGTGTCGCCTGCGCGTGTGGATTTGGTTCCCCTGCCGATGCTCATGTCACGCTAGAAACCAACCAGGCGGCGGTCGGAACAGCCTACAAGGCGGTGCTACGCGTCCCGCATGGATGCGACGGTTCGCCGACCACGGCTTTACGGGTGCGCATTCCCGAAGGCATCGTCGACGTCAAGCCGATGCCGAAGCCCGGTTGGACGCTCAATATCGTCAAGGGCAAATACGCAAAAACCTACAGCCTCTATCGTGCGCAGGTCGGCGAAGGCGTCACCGAGATCGACTGGGCCGGCGGAAATCTCCCTGACGACGAATACGACGAATTCGTCTTCATGGCGTTCGTTGCCAGTGATCTGCAGCCCGGCCAGACTATCTACTTGCCGGTCGTGCAGGAATGCGAGAAGGGGGTCCATCGTTGGATCGAGATTCCGGGCCAAGGCTCGGATTTGCCGGAGCCTGCGCCGGGATTGAAGCTCGTGCCGAAGCCGTGACGATCCGACCGCGAACGCCGGACGCATTGCGAGGTGCGCGGTGGCGCCTCATCTGCGCCGGCATCGCTGTCGCGGTCATCACCGTCGCGCTCGACCCCGCGCATCAAGCGGCGGCGCATGCCTCGCTGCTGTCGACGCTCCCCGCCGACGGCGTCACGGTCCCGAACGTGCCTAGAACTTTCATGCTTGAATTCAACGAACCGGTCTCGCCGCTGGTGATGCGCCTGGTCCGGCCGAACGGGCAGATCACAACACTCACGGATATCACGGCGCAAAATAAAACTGTGGCAGTCGCGGCGCCAGATATGGCTGAGCTTGGCAGCTACGTGTTGAGTTGGCGCGTGGTGTCGGCCGATGGTCATCCGGTCGGCGGCGTCGTGAGCTTTGCCGTCGGGCATCAAAGTTCCACCGTCGCTCCGCCACCCGTTGAAGGCGCCGCCGCGGTCCACGCCGCGATCTGGGCCGTGCAATTCGTCCTTGCGCTTGGGCTGTACATCGGCGCGGGGGGCGCTTTTTTTGTTGCTTGGCTTGCGGCCAAGACGCCGATTGCCCGCCAAGGTATTCTCGTTGCTTTTATGATATGCGGATTTGCGGCGACATTGGCTTCTATACCGCTGCAAGGCCTCGATGCGCTGGCCAAGCCATTGTCCGATCTGCTGCGGTCAGAAATATGGGCAGCGGGCTTTGCCACATCGTGGGGTGTGACGGCAGTGGTAGCGGCGGCAGCCTTAGTTGCCGGATCGCTTGCGCTTGGCTTTGACAACAGAACGCTCGCTCGCGTGCTGGCATCTCTCGCGCTTGCCGGGATCGGTCTGGCATTGGTGGCGAGCGGCCATGCAAGCACCGCCGAGCCGCGCTTTGTCACCATCCCCGTAATATTCTTGCATGGCGTGTGCGTCGCATTCTGGATTGGCTCGCTGTTGCCATTGACCATCACGGTTCGGGGCGGGGACAGTATTGCGCTCGAGCGCTTTTCACGGCTGATTCCCGTGCCGCTCATTCTTCTTGTCGCGTCCGGAGTCGTACTGGCCTTTGTTCAGCTCGACCGGCCCGACGCATTGTGGACGACCGCTTACGGCCGGGTGCTTTCTATCAAGATCGTACTCGTGCTCGTTTTGCTCGCCCTCGGGGCGCTGAACCGTTACGCGTTGGTGCCGCGGCTTATGCAGTCAGGGCCGCGACGGCTAATCGCGATCATCACGAGCGAGTTCGTGCTTGCAGTGGCGATCCTCGGCATTGTGGGCTTGTGGCGCTTTACGGCGCCGCCGATCGCCCTTGCCGCAGCGGAGGCAACCTTCATCCATTTTCACGGCGATCGGGCGATGACGTCAATCACTCTCAAGCCGGTGCGCGACCGAGGCGCCTCGCTTGGCATCTTGATCACGGATACTGACGAGCGACCCATTGCCGCCAAGGAGGTCGATGTTGCCGTCTGGAATCCGAGCGCCGGAATCGAGCCGATCCGCCGCAGTGCAAGTTCCGAAAGCGATGGCGAATGGCGAATCGATGGACTTCACATCCCCGTTGCCGGCGTCTGGCGCATGAGGGTGGAAATTCTCGTTAGCGATTTCGACAAGGTCATGCTCGAAGACAATGTTGAATTGCCGCGCGCTCCCTAATGTACAGCCGCGCTTTGAGGTTTCCGGCGGCACATCGTGACCACGCGGGTTATTTGCTCAGCCGGATTTTTGATCAATTTTAACGATGTGAAAACCATAGGTCATTTAAGATTTAAATCAGCTTGAACAGTTCTGCGTGCGAAGCGTTGCCGTCCCAGTAAAGAAATCATGCAATTGGGGTAAGCGATGGAACCGAACGCAGGAGGGAACCCACCGATCCACGTCCTCCTTGTTGAGGACGAGTTCCTGATCAGCGAATGGGTCGCACAGGCGCTGTCGGAACAAGGCTTCGCGGTGCAGACGGCCGCCAATGCGACAGATGCGCTGGGACACCTCGCATCCGATCAGGTGGATATTTTATTTACCGACATCAATCTGCCGGGCGGGATGGATGGCGCAGCACTCGCGCGGCGGGCGCGCGAAATGTTGCCGAATCTTCCTGTCGTCTACGCATCGGCGCGAGCAACAATGCTGGGTCCGGATGCGCGCGTACCCGGCGCAATCATCGTGCCGAAGCCGTATCAGCCGGAACTCGTCGGTCGGTTGCTGACCGCGGCGCTTCATCATACCGCATCGCACTTGCCGGCGTGATCTGCCGATATGGTTCGCCGGCTATTGCTGCGCCATGCCACGCGCAAGGAACTCTTCCAGCCAATGGATATGATATTCGCCGTCGATGATTTCCTTTTCACGCACCAGCGCCCGAAATAGCGGTAGCGTCGTTTCGATCCCGTCGACCACGAATTCGTCAAGGGCGCGTCTTAGTCGCATCAGACACTCGCTGCGCGTCCGGCCATGAACAATGAGCTTGCCGACGAGGGAGTCATAAAATGGCGGGATCGTATAACCGTGATAGACGGCGGAATCCACGCGCACGCCCAATCCGCCTGGCGGATGGTAATGCACGATCTTGCCCGGGCAGGGACGGAATGACACTGGGTTCTCGGCATTGATGCGACATTCGATGGCGTGGCCGTGGAACTTCACATGGCCCTGAGTCAGCAGAAGGTCGCTGCCGGCGGCGACGCGGATTTGTTCGACGACGAGGTCGATGTCGGTGATCATCTCGGTCACCGGGTGCTCGACCTGAATGCGCGTATTCATCTCGATGAAGTTGAATTTGCCGTCCTCGTAGAGGAATTCGACGGTGCCGACGCCGAGATACTTGATGTCGCGCATCGCCTTGGCGACGGTTTCGCCGATCTCTTCGCGCATCGTCATATTGAGTGCGGGCGAGAAGCTTTCCTCCCAGACTTTTTGGTGTCGCCGTTGCAACGAGCAGTCTCGTTCGCCGAGGTGAATGGCGCGACCTTTGCCGTCGCCGAGGACCTGGATCTCGATGTGCCGCGGCCGCTCGAGATATTTTTCCAGGTAGACGACGTCATCGCCGAAGGCAGCTCTCGCCTCAGCGCGGGCCATTGCCAGGCCTGCGGTCAACTCGCTTTCGGCGCGGATCACCTTCATGCCCCGGCCGCCGCCGCCTGCGGCCGCCTTGATGATGACCGGAAAGCCAATATCGCGCGCAAGCCGGATTGCCTCGGCATCGGAGCCGACGCCGCCGTCGGAGCCCGGAACGGTCGGGATGCCGAGGTTTTCGACCGCGCGCTTGGCTGCGATCTTGTCGCCCATCAGGCGGATGTGCTCGGGCCGGGGACCGATGAAGTGAACGCCGTGATCGGCGAGTATTTCGGCAAAGCGTGCGTTCTCGGCGAGGAATCCATAGCCAGGATGCACCGCATCGGCTCCGGTGATTTCGCAGGCTGAAAGCAGCGCGGGAATATTGAGGTAGCTATCCTTGGCCATCGGCGGTCCGATGCAGACGCTTTCATCTGCAAGGCGCACGTGCATGGCGTCCTCGTCCGCCGTCGAATGCACCGCAACTGTTGAAATGCCGAGTTCCTTGCAGGCCCGCAGCACCCGCAGCGCGATTTCACCCCGGTTGGCGATGAGGATTTTTTCGAACATCACTCAACGATCACGAGCGGCTGGCCATACTCGATCGGCTGACCGTCAGCGACCAGAATCTGCACCACCGTGCCGGAACGCGGCGCAGGGATTTGATTCATCGTCTTCATCGCTTCGATGATAAGGAGCGGATCGCCGGCTTTCACCTGATTGCCGACGTCCACAAACGGCCGTGCGCCGGGCGCTGGACCGAGATAGGCGGTGCCCACCATCGGCGAGTTGATGACGCCTGGATGTTGGGAGGGATCGGGCGGCGCCGCAGCTGAAACTGGTGACGCCGCTACGGAGACCTCCGCAGATCGAGTTCGCGCAACTGAAGCACCGATATTGCGCGCGACCCGTATCGATAGGCCATCGCGCCCGAACTCGATTTCGGTCAAGCCGGTTTCGTCGAGCAGTTTCGCCAAATCGCGGATCACGTCGTGATCGATGGCTGGCGTTTTCGGCATTGGCGGGTTCCCGGGCTTGCGCGCCACGATCAATCCTTGGCGGCAGCCATCGCGTCGAGACCGTCGATGGCCAACGCGTAGCCCTGAACGCCCATCCCGGCGATCACGGCGCGGGCCGCGAGCGACACGTAGGAATGCTGGCGAAATTCCTCGCGTGCGTGAATATTGGTGATGTGAACTTCGATGACGGGCGCCTCCAGGGTGAACAGCGCGTCAAGGATCGCGATCGAAGTTGTCGTATAGCCGGCCGGGTTTATGATCAGACCGATCGCCTTTTTGGCGCGTGCCTCCTGAATCCAGTCGACGATTTCGCCTTCGTGATTGGACTGGCGAAATACAACGGCAAGACCATGACGCTTTGCCGTTGCACGGCACAGCTTCTCTACATCAGCCAGCGTGGCGCGGCCGTAGAGTTCCGGCTCGCGCGTGCCGAGCAGATTGAGATTGGGTCCGTTAAGGACATAAACGGTCTTCGGCATTTCGAAAGATAACCCGGCTGTTGTTGCGGCGGCGCAAAAGCCCGTCGCGCCGTCCGTTTATAGGGAAGGCACCCGCAAAGGGAAAGCCGGGGTGATGGCCGTCAGGAACAAAATACGCCCCGCCGAATCGGGCAGGGCGCTTAGAGACTTCCTAAGTCAGCTAAACGCGGTCGCGCTTACTTCTTATCGGATGCGATTTTCTCTTTGAGCGCGTCAAGTCCGACGGCGCCTACGACCAGCTCGTTGCCGATCACATAGCTGGGCGTGCCATTGACGCCGAGCGCGTCGGCGAGCTTCATATCTTCGTCTATTGTGGCTTTCACTTCGCCGCTGTTCATATCTTTTTCCAAGCGAGGCATGTCAAAGCCAACCTCTTTGGCGACCGCAAGCGCGCGAGTTCCGTCGGCGGGGCCGCGTCCGCCCAAGAGTTTCTGATGAAACTCGATGTATTTCTTGCCGCTCGGGTCCTGCATCCGCGCCGCGACCGCGACATGCGCGGCTTCAACCGAACCCTCGCCCAAAACCGGGAATTCCTTGAGCACAAATTTGATGTTCGAATCGGCCTTTAGCAGTGTCAGCATGTCGGGAAGGGCACGTTTGCAGTATCCGCAATTGTAATCGAAGAACTCTGCGATCTGGACGGTACCCTGCGGATTGCCCAGTACGACTTGATGCGGCGAATTGAACAGCGTGGCATTATTATCCCTGATCATGGCGCTGGCCTTTGCGGCGTCGGATTCCTGCTGCTTCTTGTCCAGCGCCGACATCACGTCC
Source organism: uncultured Alphaproteobacteria bacterium (assembly GCA_963813825.1). Lineage (GTDB taxonomy): Bacteria > Pseudomonadota > Alphaproteobacteria > Rhizobiales > Xanthobacteraceae > BOG-931. The sequence goes on along the minus strand of CAWFBB010000005.1, from coordinate 114,388 downwards.
TGCAAGACCTCTGGGTGTTTGAGCAGGTAATCCTTCACGATGCCTTCGATCTGCTGCCGCTGATCGTCGGAAAACGTCTGCGCCGATGCAGGCAGTGCGTACAGAGTGGTGGCAGCAAGCAACGAAGCCGACAGCAGCAGGCGCGCGCTCTTTGAAATACATTCCGTCATGGGATCGTCCTTCCGGTGATCATTTGGTCAGTGGGTTCTCTTTGACGTTCTTGTTGAACGCAACAATGTCGTCGGCCCTCACCCAACCGGGGGATCCGATGGGAAAGCGCTCTTTTGCTCGCGCCGCAAGCTCGCGTGCTGTCTTGTTATCGCCGCGCGAGAAGGCTGCTTGGGCTGAAGCAAGATCGGCGTCGGCAAGGTCGCCCTTGCGGCCGTATGCCATGGCCAATTGCAGGTAGCCATCGCTCGATTCCGGCTCCTTGATGAGGGCGGAATGCAGAAGCGTGACGGCCTCGTTAGACAACTTGGCGTCGTTAGTGCCGATGAGCGCTTGCGCCAGCGTAATTTGAATAAGGGCCGGCTCGGGCGCGAGCGCCACCGCGCGCTTCAACGGCGCAATCGCTTCTGAGGGATGTCCGGTTTCGAGCAATGCCTGGCCTTTGAGTTCGTAGAAATAGGGATTGTTCGGCATTGACGCAATCAAGCTGTCTATGTCGGCGACCGCGTCGCGCACATCGCCGAACCGATACACGGAGATAGCACGCGCGTAGCGCGCGGGCAGGGTGGCGTTGGACATCGGATAGCGTCGCAATACCGCTTCCGGCCGATCCATGAAGCCGTACAGCTTGGCCCGCATCATGTCGTGGCGAAATTGTAGCTCGGGGAAGTCTTTCTTATCCCAGAAGGGCGTTTTTACCAGTTCGGCCAGTGCCGCCATCCGCTCTTCGGGCATGGGATGGTTCTGCGCGTAGGGATTGATATAGCGCGACGAATATAGCGACTCGTCAGCGAAGCGCTTGAACGTGTCGTACATGCCCTTGGCCGACTGCCCGCTCATGGTCAGGAACCGCACGCCAGCGCGGTCGGCCTGTTCCTCCTGGGCACGCTGATAGGCGAGGAGCGAATTCTGGATATATGCCTGCGGCCCACTGAACACCGCCCCGCCGACATCGCCCATGCTCGAATTGCCGGACCGGGCGCCCGCCACCACGGCGCCAACACCCAGCAGCATGGCGATGATCGCGGCAGTCTGGGCGTTGGCAAGCTCCTGCCGCATCTTGGAAAGGTGGCCGCCGACGATGTGTCCGGTCTCATGCGCGAACACGCCAATTATTTGATTTGGAGCGGTCGCTTCCATCAGTGCACCGGCATTGACGAAAATGCGGTGTGCATCCATCACGAACGCATTGAACGACCTGTCTTCGATAATGACGACCTTGACGTTCTGGTTGCCGAGCCCGGCGACCTTTTGGATCGGCGCATAGTAGTCGCGGAGGAGCTGTTCGATCTCGGCATCGCGAATTATCGGGATGCCAGCGTTGCCTCCGTTCTGCGCGCGGGTCGGCATGCTGCCCAAGGCGACCGCTGCGGCTGTTACGAGCGCGACGGCGCGGAAAGCTGGCCTCACCGGGCGCACCTTGCTAGGAGGATTTGCAGGATTTATTTGGGACAGTCGTGGTCCCTCGGCTCGGACCTAAAATATGGACGGATCGGGGTGTGGTCAACGTTCTGCCGTAGCGTTTGCGCCGACGCAGCGGAAATGACGAAAGCCGCGGAATGCGGCAGCAGCGGGGCGGCTATGCGAAGTTCAACTGCCCGGACGTAAAGGCGAATTTATGCTGGAGAAGGCAAAACGCCTGTTGCGACCCTCGGCCCGGAGCGAAGTGCCTCCGTTCATGGTGATGGACGTCATGGCCGCCGCCGGTCGGCTCGAGGCCCAAGGCCGCCGCATCGTCCATATGGAGGTCGGTCAGCCCGCCGTCGGGGCGCCGGCGACATCCATCGCTGCCGCAAAAGCCGCGATGGGGAGCGGGCCGCTTGGCTATACCGAAACGCTCGGTGTCGGTCCGCTGCGCCGGCGTATTGCCCGAGCCTATGCCGATTGGCACGATCTCGACATAGACCCGGCACGCATTGTCGTGACTACGGGATCGTCGGCGGGCTTTATGCTCGCGTTTCTCGCCGCTTTTTCGGCGGGTGATCGGGTTGCGGTCGCGCTGCCGGGCTACCCGCCCTATCGGCACATCCTCACCGCGCTCGGTTGCGAGCCGGTCCTCATCGAGACCAATGCACAGACCCGCTGGTCAATGACCAGTGAGGCGCTCCTTGAGGCCCATCGGTCGCAGCCGCTCAAAGGCGTCATCATTGGTTCTCCCGCCAATCCGAGCGGTACAATGATGACCGCAGCGGCGCTCGCCGAACTGATCCAATGCGCAGAGGATGCCGGTATCGCGGTAATTTCGGACGAGATTTATCACGGCCTCGACTATGCCTTTGCCGCGGAAAGCGTCGCGCGCCTGTCGTCCAGCGCGATCATCATCAATTCGTTCTCCAAATATTTCTGCATGACCGGCTGGCGCATCGGCTGGATGATCGCGCCGCAGTCGCTCGTGCGTGCAATCGAGCGATTGCAGCAAAATCTTGCGATCTCGGTACCGACCTTGTCGCAAATCGCAGCGCAAGCGGCGTTCGACGCCACTACCGAGCTTTCGGCGATACGGCAAGGCTACGAGGAAAACCGGCGCATCCTGCTCGAAGGACTGCCGCGCGCCGGTTTCAACTCTTTTCTGCCCGCCGATGGTGCGTTCTACCTCTACGCCGACGTTTCGCGCTTCTCGACCGACAGTTTTGAATTTGCCACGCGGATGCTGGAGGAGGCGGGCGTGGCGACGACGCCAGGGGTCGACTTCGATCCGCTGCGCGGAAAAAATTTTCTGCGCCTGTGCTACGCCGGCGCGGGGCAGGATATGTATGAAGCGGTCGAGAGAATTGGCGATTGGCTCAGGGAATAGTCGCCGGTTTGAGCCGAGATGTTTTAGTCTCTGATTTTTCATCAGCGAGGCGAAAATGGCTGAGCCTTTGTTCGATATCCTGCGCAAGGTGACGACCGCGACGATTACGACGGTGCTTCTGAAAAAGGGCATCCGGCGCTGCTGGATGAACGGTCCGAAACCGCTTACCTCGAAGGGCGAGCGTCTCGTCGGGCCGGCGTTCACGCTGCGTTTCGTGCCGGTTCGGGAGGATCTGGCGACGCCCGAAAGCTGGGCAGCCCCGATTTCTACTCGCGCCGCGATCGAGGAAATGCCCGAGGGCGTGATCGCCGTTGCCGACGCCATGGGTGTGCCGAGCGCCGGCATATTTGGCGACATCCTTTGCGCCCGGATGAAGAAGCGCAATGTTGCCGCGCTCGTAACCGACGGCGTCATGCGCGACCTTGCCGGGGTCATCACGAGCGCGTTGCCGGTATGGTGCGCCGGCGTTGCCGCTCCGGCTTCCGTCAATGGTCTGACCTTCGTAGGCTGGCAGCAGCCGATCGGATGCGGCGGCTGTGCGATCTTTCCAGGCGATGTTATCGTCGTCGATGACGACGGCGCGGTCGTCATTCCGCAGGCTTTGGTCGAATTCGTCGCTCATGAAGGCGCCGAGCACGAGATGTACGAAAGCTGGGTGTTCACCGAAGTCGAAAAGGGCGTGAAATTGCCCGGCCTCTATCCGCCGAACGAGGACGCCAAGGGGCGCTACGCGGCATGGCGAAAGTCCCGTGGCTGAGCCGTGTTCTTCACGCTCTCCAAAGTGCTCGGATTTTTTGCGCTGCCGACAAATTTCCTGATCTCACTCGGCCTTCTGGGGATCATTCTGCTGTTCACGCGGTTCACGCGGATGGCCAGTTGGCTGATCGTAACCAGCGTCGTGTTGCTCGCCATCGCCGGGCTGTCGCCGCTCGGCAATGTGCTGATCCTGCCGCTCGAGCAGCGCTTCCCGCCATGGGATCCGTCTCGCGGGCCGCCCGACGGTATTGTCATGCTCGGCGGCGTGATTTTGCCGCAAGTCTCGTTGGAACGCGGCACCATCGCGCTAGAGGAGGGAGCGGCACGCTTCGTCGTCACCGTCGAACTCGCGCGCCGTTATCCGAATGCGCGGATTGTCATTTCCGGCGGCTCGAACTCGCTGATCTACGACGACGGTCCCGAAGCCGGTGTCGCCGTGCATGAATTCGAGGCGCTCGGAATTTCCCATGACCGGATTTCCGCCGAAGAGCAATCGCGCAACACAATCGAGAACGCAGTGTTCTCGCGGCTCATCGCCAATCCACAGCCCGGGCAGCGCTGGATTTTGGTGACGTCGGCGTTTCACATGCCGCGTGCCATCGCCGTATTCCGGGCGGCCGGCTTTCCCATCGAAGCCTACCCAGTCGATTATCGGACGCGCGGACCGGTCGATGCGGTTCGGCCGTTTAACATCATGAGCATAGGTTTACGCCGGACCGATACCGCCCTGCACGAATGGTTCGGACTGTTGGGCTACCGGCTTACCGGCAAGACATCGGAATTGTTTCCCGCGCCATAATTCCATCGGACGCACAAAACCCGCGCGCCGTAGAAGCTTATTTACCGATCATTTACCCTACAGGCCGATGTTTTTAGCTCGCGAGATTGCGGTTCCTGAGTTTGCGCGATCTTTCGCCGGCGGAGGCTTTCATGTCGATCGAAGTGCCTGCCGCGTTCGAAGCGGACGTGGCAAAGACCGTTCAGCCGATGGAGGCCGCATGGCCCGAGACCGTGCTCACGGCGCTGTTCGCCGTGGCGACGGTGCTGTTTGTTTCCTTTGTCGCGGTCGTATCAGGCCTCATTTAGCGCGGCCTGCAGTCAAGCGCCGCTCACGGCTTGCCGTGACGGTGACGCAAATTGCCGTCGGCATTACACAATGAGATACCGGCTGTCGTAACCATCAGAGGCGCCGGGCCGGGAAATCAGCCTGGATAACCAAACATCGGCATGGCGTTTCCCCAGAACCTTTGAAGCCCGGATTTCGCGACGGAGACATCCGGGGTAGAAGTGCTTATGGGTCTGCATCTGATCATCGGCAACAAGAACTATTCGTCGTGGTCGTTTCGGCCCTGGCTGGCAATGAGGGTTGCCGGCATTGCCTTCGAAGAAACGGTGATCTCGCTTGAAGCGAAGGATTTCAAGGAGCGTGTGATCGCGCTGAGCGGCGCCGGCAAGGTTCCGGTCCTCATTGACGGCGAGACGTGTGTCTGGGAATCGCTCGCCATCCTCGAATACTTGACTGAGAAATTTCCAGCAGCTGCATTGTGGCCGCAACAAGCTGCGGCGCGAGCGCATGCGCGCGCGATCGCATGCGAAATGCACGCCGGGTTTATGCCCCTGCGCAAACAGCTGCCGATGAATACGTGGCGGCCGGTGAAGCATCGTGCGCTGGACGGTGAGGCGGCGGCCAATGTCGTCCGCATCGATGCGGTCTGGAGCGGTTGTCGAGAACGGTTCGGCGGTGGCGGACCGTTTCTGTTCGGCTCGTTCGGCGCCGCCGATGCCATGTATGCGCCTGTGGTCTGGCGCTTCCACACCTACTCGGTCGAAGTGAGCGCAGCCGCCCGCGCCTACATGCAAGCCGTCATGGCGCTTCCGGCGTGGAATGAGTGGCGGCAAGCCGCGCGGCTCGAGCCCTGGGTGCTGCCCCATGACGAGGTCGATTGGCCGGATGTTCCGCGAGAATAGCGTCGGTCACGCTAAACGCAGTTCAAGCTCGCGCAATAACGGTTGTTGATAGGGGATGATTTTCGCCATCGCGACCGGCAGCGTGAAATAGGCGATACGGTCGATCTCAGGGAAACGCTGCAAGCGCCCCGACTTTGGCGGCCACTCCATCTCGAAGGTGTTGCTGGCAAACGCCGCAAGGTCGAAATCCGCTTCAAAAGCGTAGGCGTGAACGGTCTTTCCGCTCCTTTGGTTAACCGGATCGAGCGCGAACACCTCACCGTCCGCCGCGAAGTTGGTCTCTTCGGTGAACTCGCGCCGCGCCGTGGCGAGAAGATCATCACCCGGCTCGACGAGGCCCTTGGGTATCGTCCAGGCGCCGTCATTCCTTTTTGCCCAGAATGGGCCACCTGGATGCGCGAGCAGGACTTCGATGCCCGACTGCCACCGACGGAATGCCAATAGTCCGGCGCTGATCTGTCTCTTGCGATTCATGGGCACAGATCCCAAGGTGCCTGCGGCTACCTACCGCAGGACTTTTCGCCCGGCTCTTGCCAAATAGGCCGGTGTCTGCATGATTTTGTCACGATTGCGCCGACAATGCTCATTTCCCCGTCCACATACGTCTGGGAGGGGGCTTAAACGAACCATTTTTGTCTGGGAGCCAAAACCAATGCGATATGGATTTATTGCCGCTGCTACCGCTTTCGCACTCGTTCTGGCGCCGGCCGCCAAGGCCGATGACGCCCCGAAGGACGTTAAAGGCCTGTTTTTGATGAGCGACTTTCCGGCGGTCACCGTTCGGCCGGGAGAGACGTCATCGGTCAGTCTGCGCTTGCAGAATTACGATCTGCCGCCGCAGCGCCTGGTGTTGTCGGTCTCCGGCGTGCCTACCGGCTGGACGGCAACCCTGATGGGCGGCGGTCAACCCGTCGCCGCGGCGATGCCGGGAACGAATTCCAGCGTCACGCTTGAGCTGCGGCTCGACGTGCCAAAGGACGCGGCCATCGGCACGCAGACACTCACCGTTTCCGCCGCCGGCGATCAGAGCAAGGTCGATCTGCCCGTTGCCGTGACACTCGCCAAGGATCTGCCGGCCAAGCTGACGCTGACGCCGCAACTTCCTCAATTGCGAGGCACCTCGAAATCGAGCTTCGAGTATCAGCTCAATATCAAAAACGACAGCGGCAAGAAGCTCGTCGTGAGCCTGTCCGCGCAAGCGCCGCAGAACTTCGACACGACATTCACCGAGCAATATGGCAGCCAGGAGCTTAACGCAGTTCCGGTCGACGCCGGCCAGACCAAGGACGTGAAGCTCAAAGTTACTCCGCCGAATACCGCCGGCGCCGGCGACTACAAAGTTACCGCGCGTGTCGCCGCGGAAGATACCTCGGTGACCAGCGATCTCGGCCTCACCATCACCGGCCAGCCCAGGCTTGATGTCAGCGGCCGTGAGGGCCTGGTGTCCACCCGAGCATCGGCCGGCAAGGAAACGTCCGTGCCAGTCGTCATCACCAATACTGGCACCGCACCGGCTGAGGACATTCAACTGAGCGGCTCGGCCCCGAGCGGCTGGAAGGTCGAATTCGACCCTAAGACGGTCGACCGCATCGCGCCGAACGACAACAAGGAAGTGCAAGCGCTGATCACACCGACTGAAAAGGCCATCGCGGGTGACTATGTGACGACTGTGCGCGCCGCGGCGCGCGGCGAATCAGCCTCTACGACGTTCCGCGTCACGGTGACGACCTCCACGATGTGGGGCATCGCCGGCGTCGGCATCATCGGCATCGCGCTTCTCGTGATGGTCGGCGCGGTTGCGCGGTTCGGTCGCCGATGAGCGAGGACGCGGTCATCGAGGCCAACGACCTCACCAAAACATACGGCCAAGCGGTCGCGGTCGATCACGTCTCGTTTTCGGTCGGGCGCGGGGAGATTTTCGGTCTCCTCGGTCCCAATGGCGCGGGCAAGACGACCACGATCTTGATGATGCTCGGATTGACCGACATTTCCGGCGGCGAAGTGCGCGTGCTCGGATTCAATCCGGCGCGCGAGCCGCTCTCGGTAAAGCGACGCGTGGGTTATCTGCCGGACACGGTAGGTTTCTACGACAACCTCACGGCCGCGGATAATCTGCGTTACACCGCGCGGCTGATCGGCTTTCGGCTCGCGGAACGCGAGAAACGTATCGCCGACGCACTCGATCGCGTTGGGCTTGGCGAAGTTGCCGACAAGCGTGTCGACACCTTCTCACGCGGCATGCGCCAGCGCCTGGGCCTCGCCGAAATCCTGATGAAAGGCGCGCAAATCGCCATCCTCGACGAACCGACGTCGGGGCTCGATCCGCACGCGACTTCGGAACTGCTCGGTATCATCCGCGGCTTCAAGACCGAGGGCGTCTCGGTTCTGCTCTCCTCGCATCTGCTGGAGCGCGTGCAAAGCGTCTGCGATCGGGTTGCCTTGTTCAGCGCCGGCAAGATCGCATTGATCGGGACGGTGCCGGAACTCGGCCGTCAGGTGTTGGGTGGCGGCTATGTGGTCGACATCGAGGCCGACGGCGCCGGTCTCGCCGAGCGGCTTGCGCTTATTCCGGGCGTCAGCGGCGTCGAGAAGACGGGCATCAGCAAGCTTCGACTGCATGCCGACCGCGACGTGCGGCCAGAAGCGGCTGCCGAAGTGGTCGCAATGCAGGGTCGTCTGAAATTCCTCGGCGTGCAGGAGCCGAGCCTTGAGGCGATCTACACGCGCTATTTCGAGGCGCAGCCAGACCAGGCGATGACAGAAGGGTCCCGCTATGCAGCGTGAAGGCTCCGCCTTTCACGGCCTGGGCGTAGTCATGCTCAAGGAGCTGTCTGACCACCTCACCAGCGTCCGTATGCGCGTGCTTGAATGGCTTGTAGTGCTGATTGCGCTCGCGGCGCTATACGGCGCCATTCAACAGATCAAAGATACGACTGCCGAGGACCCGTTCCTGTTCCTGCGTCTGTTCACGACCTCACGCGACCCGCTGCCTTCGTTTGTGTCCTTCCTGTCGTTTCTAGTGCCGCTCATGGCGATCGGACTTGGCTTTGATTCGATCAACGGCGAACACAATCGGCGCACCCTGTCGCGCATTCTCGCCCAGCCGATCTATCGAGATGCCTTGCTATTCGGGAAATTTCTTGCCGGCCTGGCGACATTGTCGATCAGCATGGTCACGCTGTGGCTTTTGGTCGTTGGGCTTGGCCTGTTGCTGATCGGTATTCCGCCCGGCGCCGAGGAGATCGCGCGCAGTTTCGTGTTTCTCTTGGTCACGATCGTCTATGCCGGAGTCTGGCTGGCGCTGGCGCTGCTGTTTTCGATTCTGTTCCGCTCAGCGGCGACTGCCGCGCTCGTCACGCTCGGCATCTGGCTCCTCCTTACCTTCATCTGGCCGGTGCTGGCTGGTGCTGTCGCGCAAATCATCGTGCCACCAGACCCGCGCTATATGGCGCTTGGCCTGCAGACGCCCGGCACCGCGGAACTGGAGCAAATCCTGGCGCGGTTCTCGCCATCGACGCTGTTTGCGGAGGTGGTGGTAGCGCTGCTTGATCCGACGACGCGCGCGCTCGGGCCGATCTATCTCAGTCAGCTTCAGGGCGCCGTGCTCGGCGCACCGTTGCCGCTGGCCTCGAGCGTGTTGATTGCCTGGCCGCAGATCGTGGCGATGGTCGCTACCGAGATCCTTTTGTTCGTCGCCGGCTACGTGGTTTTCCAGCGCCAGGAAGTCCGCGCCTAGGCGAGCAAACCGAGGCGTTGCGCTGGCCCGCATAGCATAGTGAAATCCCCCTCGACCAAGGGGGATTCGTGACCGCCATCGCCACCGCCGTCGACACTGCATCGAACGAGTTCCGCGCCAATCAGGCGGCGACGCGCGCACTGGTGGAGGAGCTTGAGGCACAGCGCGCCAAGGCGGCCGAGGGTGGGCCTCCGCACGCCCGCGAGCGCCACATATCGCGCGGCAAGCTCTTGCCGCGCGAGCGGGTGACGACGCTGATCGATCCGGGCACGCCCTTCCTCGAACTGTCGCCGCTTGCCGCTAACGGAATGTACGACGATGCCATCCACGCCGCCGGCATCGTCACCGGCATTGGCCGAATCAACGGCCGCGAATGCGTGATCGTCTGCAACGATTCCACCATCAAGGGTGGCACCTACTATCCGATGACGGTGAAGAAGCATCTGCGCGCGCAGGAGATCGCGCGCGAGAACCGCTTGCCATGCATTTATCTCGTCGATTCTGGCGGCGCCAACTTGCCGCACCAGACCGATGTATTCCCAGACCGCGAGCATTTCGGACGCATTTTCTACAATCAAGCGACGATGTCGGCCGCCGCTATTCCGCAGATTGCCGTGGTCATGGGCTCGTGCACGGCTGGCGGCGCTTACGTGCCGGCGATGTCGGACCAGACCATTATCGTGCGCAATCAGGGCACCATCTTTCTCGGCGGTCCGCCGCTGGTGAAGGCCGCGACCGGCGAGGTGGTCAGCGCCGAAGAACTCGGCGGCGCCGACGTCCACACCAGAAAGTCCGGCGTTGCCGACTACTTGGCGGAAAACGACCGCCACGCGCTCGCTTTGTGCCGCCAGATTGTGGCAGGGCTAAATACGAAAAAATCAGCCGACATTTCGCTCGCCAAGCCGGCAGAGACCAAATTCGATACTAGCGAACTCGACGGCATCGTGCCGGTCGACCTCAAGAAGCAATACGACGTGCGCGAGGTCATCGCGCGCCTGGTCGACGGCTCCGAGTTCGACGAGTTCAAGGCACTTTACGGCACCACGCTGGTTACAGGCTTCGCACACATTCACGGCATCCCGGTCGGTATTTTGGGCAATAATGGCATCCTTTTCTCGGAAAGCGCGCTCAAGGCCGCGCATTTCGTCGAGCTATGTTGCCAGCGCCGCGTGCCGCTCTTGTTCCTGCAAAACATCGTCGGCTTCATCGTCGGACGCAATTACGAAGCCGGCGGCATCGCCAAGGACGGCGCCAAGATGGTGATGGCGGTCGCTTGTGCGCAGGTGCCAAAGATCACCGTGGTCATCGGCGGCTCCTACGGCGCCGGCAATTACGGCATGTGCGGCCGCGCCTATGGCCCGCGCTTTCTGTTCACCTGGCCGAATGCGCGCATCTCAGTGATGGGCGGCGAACAGGCAGCGAGCGTGCTGGCGACGGTGCGGCGCGACGGCATCGAGGCATCGGGTAAGACGTGGTCGCAGACAGACGAAGAGGACTTCAAGCGCCCGATCCGCGAGCAATACGAAGCCGAGGGCAATCCCTATTACGCCACCGCCCGGCTCTGGGACGACGGCATCATCACGCCCAGCGAGACCCGCCGTGTGCTGGCTCTGTGCTTCTCGGTGGCGCTCAATGCGCCGATCCCGGAGACGAAATTCGGGGTTTTTAGGATGTGACGTATTTAGCGAAGGCAAAATATCCAACGTGCTTCGGCGCCAATGAATGTTTTTCCTCGAGCACAGGGCTATGGATGCCGGCTACAGTGCGAGCATGACGTGTTCTAGTGGTTATTATACGGTGATTTGGAGTAAGCGACGCGGAGATGACCAAAATCATGCCGAAGACTATTGAGCACATGCATTGGCCGAATGCGCCGGACATGTGGATGCCTTATGCGCCGGCTATCAAAGTCAAGGGCGGCACCACGGTCTATCTTGCCGGCGTCACGGCTGCTCCGGTCTATCATCACCACCCGCACCGGCCGGAGGAGTTCGACACCATGCCGCGCGACATGGCGGGGCAGGCGAAGGCGGCGCTGGAAAATCTCAAGCGGAGTCTTGAAGCGGTGGGCGCGACGTTCTCGGATGTGGTCACCGCCGATCGCTTTGTCACAGATCTGACCGATCAGGATGCCCTGAACCGCGTCTGGGGCGAATACTTTCGCGATGCGAAGCCCGCGACTACGACGGTGCAGGTGGTCCGTCTTGCCACCGATCCGCGCTGTCTGGTCGAAATCAATGCCATCGCCGTGATTGATTAAAGGAAAGCCAATGCCTCAAGCAGATTATCGTCATGCACTGATCGTTGGTGTCGGTTCGGGGTTGAGTGCCTCGCTGGCGCGTCTCTTTGCCAAATCGGGAATGAAAGTAACGGTCGCCGCGCGCCGGCTCGAGAATCTGGCGGCTCTGGCGAAAGAAGTCGGCGGGAAGGCCTTCACGTGCGATGCGAGCAAGCGCGAGCAAGTCGTAAAATTGTTCGCCGACGTCGAAGCCGCCGGCGGCGCTCCCGATGTCGTTGTCTACAACGCGAGTTATCGTACGCGAGGGCCGTTCGTCGAGCTGGAACCCGCCGAAGTGGAGAAATCAATCGCGGTGACGGCATTCGGCGCATTTCTGGTCGCGCAAGAAGCCGCCAAACGCATGGTGCCGAAGGGCCATGGCGCGATCTTTCTCACCGGCGCCTCCGCAGGCGTGAAGGGCTATCCGCAATCGGCTCCGTTCGCGATGGGCAAGTTCGCGCTCAGAGGCATGGCGCAGAGCATGGCGCGTGAACTTTCTCCGCAAGGTGTCCACGTCATCCACGTCGTCGTCGACGGCGGAATTCGCAGCGCCCGGCGCGTAGAACTACCGGACAAGCCCGACAGCATGCTCGATCCCGACGCTATCGCACAAAGCTATCTCGATCTGCTGCGGCAAAATCGCAGCGCCTGGTCCTGGGAAATCGAGGTGCGGCCTTGGGTCGAGAAGTTTTGAAATCAACGCCGCGATTCTACTATAATCGCATCATGCCGGGAATTTTCGCTAAAGCCGTGCTGCTTACGGTTGCGCTTATCGCTGCGACGTCTGCGAATGCCCAGACGCGCCGCCATCGTGCGCCAAAGGAAGTCGAGCGCGCAACGCCAGCTCCGCCGGTGCCGGTTGACAAGCGTGACAGCGCGGTGCTGCTGCCGGGAGCATTCAACGGCAAGCCGTATTGGCTGGCGCTCGCCCAATGCGGCGGCACTTACTTTAAGCTCAATATCTTCTATGCCGATGCCGCGGCGCATGCTCGCGTGATCAAGCCAGATCCGAAGGCCACCGCCGATTACACCAAGGAATTGAAGGAGGCGATCAAGACCGCGACCGTTTATTTCGATGCCACGGAGCGCTTTTTGATGAACGATCGCGGCATCGAAAGGGTCGATGCTGTGCTCACCTATGACCCGCAGTCGCGCGCGGCAGGTGACCGGGTGAAAACGGTCGATGCAGCGCTGGCGGCCGCGCAAGCCTGTCCCGCGCTTTATCACGCATGCCAGGGGGCGTATCCCAAAGCGTGCAGCGAATTTCTTTCACCGACGAGCTGAGGGCGGGCGGCGACGGAGGAGAACGCATGGAACGGATCTGCGCCGCCCTAATTACGGCGGCAATACTCACTGCAGGCACGGCTTTCGCGCAGGATGCGTCGAAACCGGCAGAGTTGCTGCAGGCGGACGGCGGGGCCAATCTGCCGGGTCTCGGCGAGATTATGACGCTGCAACAGCTGCGCCACATAAAACTCTGGTTCGCCGGTCACGGCGGCAACTGGCCGCTTGCCGATTACGAGGTCGGCGAATTGGAGGAGGGGTTCGACGACGTGACCAAATTGCTCGGACCCGGCATCGTCGACAAACAGGTCGGCGCGCCCATCACGGCTTTGGAAAAGGCCGTCGCCGACAAGAACCGCTCCGCATTCGACGCCGCATTCGACGGTCTCAGCGCGGGCTGCAATAGCTGCCATCGTACGCTCGATCACGGTTTCATCGTGATACAGCGCCCGACGCTGCTGCCCTATAGCAACCAAAACTTCACGCCGCAGAAATAGTCGCAGCGCATTTACATCAGAGCGCTTTGTAGATTTGCTCGTCGTAAAGCGCACCTGCGATCGGCGTGAGTTTGCCGCGAAATTCGCGGGTGTGCGCTGCGATGGCGTGCCCTTCGAGCGCCTTTCTGTTGGTCCAGGCCTCGAGCACCGTGAAGTGATTGCTGCGGTTGGCCTGCTGCAAAACCTCGTAACTGATGTTGCCGGCTTCGGCGGCGGTATCGACGGTCATAGTCTTGAGCGCCGCCATGCAGTCGTCCTTGCCCGGCGGAATGACATCGACGTGGGTAACGACATAAATTGCGCCGGCCTGGCTCTCGTTTTTGCCTTGGGCGACGTACAGCGGATTGTTGATGCGCTCGTCGTACGGCGCCGCCGCAATCGCTTTTAACTTTTCGCGGAATTCCGTTGTGTTGGCGGACTGGCCGTGGGCATCGAATGCCGCCTTATCACGCCAAGCTTCAATCACCGCGTATCGGGTTGGACGCTCCAATTCCTGCAGCACTTCGGCGCGAAGGTTGCCGTCTTCGTGGAAACTGGCGTCGCGGTACTTCTTGAGGAGTGCCGTGGCGGGAGCATTCGTGTTCGGTAGCACCTCGATATAGGTGACGAGATAGGCAGCATTGCCCTGTGCACAGGCGGAATGCAGCTGTAATGCCGATGCGATGACCACCGCGAACAACAGCTGAAAAAATAGACGCATTGGTTTTCCTCCCGCACTTGGATGCTTGCGGAGATGGTAACGACGCTTTCCCCCGCGTCAACGCGCCGCGCATTTTCATCCTACACTTGGGTGGCATATTCCGGCGCGATATTTAATTTGGGCGAAGGTATTCCGTCGAATAAAGGAGGCTCCGGCGATGACCTATCGCGTTTACTCCGGTCCGCGCGGCTCGCAATCCTTCTCTCCCTTGGAGAAGGATCGTCATCTTTACAAGGAGTTCAACGTGCTCGACGAGGCGATGAGCTGGGCACGGCACCTCAATGACAGTGGCCGCGTGGCCTTGCTGGTCGAGGGCGATGACGGGACCAGCCTGACCAAGCAGCAAATTAGAACGGAGCTGAATAGCCCCGACAGCGGCGACCGGAATCACGCGGCATAAGCCTTGTGATTTGAAACAGCGTCCACAACCACGCTGCCATGTTTGTGACGGTGGGCTTTATTGTCGGTTTCGATAGCGAGACGGGTACCGTTGCTGCCCCGATGTCGCGCCGAAATTGCTTCCGCCGGTTGCGCCAGAGCCGATTGGAGTCAACGCCTAGCGTGGAACTCAGAACTTTAAAGACGCGAGTTGCAACAGATCGGCTACGACGTGCGCCGGCGGATGGTCCGGATACTCGTCCGGCATCCCCGAACGATTGACCCAGACCGTGCGGAATCCGAACGAAGCCGCTCCCATGACGTCCCATCTGTTTGACGACACGAACACGATATCTCGCGGCTTGACGCCGAAGCGTGTGGTGACAAGCGCATAGACTTCCGGCCTCGGCTTATACATACGCACGGCGTCGACCGAAAGTACGGCATCGCATAGTGGCGCAATGCCTGCCGACTGCACCGCGGCGGCGAGCATGGTCGGCGAGCCGTTGGAGAGGATGGCGACACCCGTGTTCCGGGATTTGAGCTGCGTAAGCGTGGCCCGCGCGTCGGCATAGGCATCGAGCGTCATGTAAGCATCGAGTAGTTTCTGCTGCAGTTCCGGGCTGACGCTCGTCACGCGGGCGAATGCGTAATCCAGTGCGCGTTCGGTCAGCGTCCAAAAATCGGCGTAACCGCCGGCAAGTGTATGGATCCAGGCATATTCAAGCTGCTTTGTTCGCCAGATTTCAGAAAAGCGGTCCGCATCGGGGCCGGCCATTGCGCGATAGCGCGCGATCGCAGCATGCACGTCAAACAACGTGCCATAGGCGTCGAACACAAAGACCGGCGGTTTGGTTTGGTTCATGCTCACTGTTTGTTGGCAGTCGGATATCGCAACAGCGTCGAAAAGGACCGGCCGCGAATGTCGTACACGCGGGCATAAACGACGCCTTCGCGCACGACCTCTAGCACGACCGGTGCGTCAAGGTCGGCGCAATAGAATTCGTTTAGCATCATAGCATAATCAGCGCCTTCGGGATTCCAGATAGCGTCGTATCCGTCGCCCAATCCGACAACGACGGCCGGATGCGGGCCGCAGACTGCGACTGTCCAATTCTTGCCGTCGGGCCGTTTCTCGCCACGCTGCGCAAGCAGCGTGCGTAATTGCCGTGAGGCCTGGGTCATCGACAGTCCCCAATAGTCGATCATGTAATACGGTCGCGCTCCCGCGACCCCGCCGATGAGGTGATTGTAGTAGGTGTACTGATACGGGTGCAGACGCACCATCTCGATGACTGGTGATGCCACGCCAACGACGCCGATCAGTGCTGCAACGGTCATTGCTGCGATGCGCTGCTTGAGCACCTGCGCGATCCAGCTTGCCGCCAGTCCGCCAATAACGGCAATCGGCGGCAGTGTAAACACGAAGTGACGGATGCCATTGTACATGGCTGGCCGTGCCATGACGGTGACCAGAATGGGAAGCGTCGCGGCGAGTACGATGGCTAGCAGCGCCGCGCGCCGCCTGATGCCTCCGTCTCGTTTGCCGATCCCGGCGATGACAAAGCTCGCGCCAATCGTTCCGCCGATCCCGAGGGCAAGCAGCAGTTCGGGCAGTTGCAGCGCCATCAGTGTCGGCACATAGCTGCGCGGCATATCCGGCACCAGGACTAGCTGCCCGTCAAACAACTCGCGCCACGGCTTCTCGAAAAAATTCGAAAAATAATCGACGGCATGAAACAGATTGAATGGCGCGACGACGCTCCAAGGCCAAACCAGCCCCATCACCAGATAGGCGAGGATCACGCCCGGAATAAGAGCGTAAAGAAACTGTCCACACTCGCTGAAAGCCGGTTTCAGCCCGCTTACGCGGGTTCGGAGCGCAAGAACAAGCAGCAGCGGCAGCACTGCGTCGATCACCGCGAAGCCGCCCATGAACTCGCGAGCCGATAGCGAGGCCAACCCCAATGCCGCAGAGCGTGATCGTCGCAGGCGTCGCTCGCGGATATTCCTGGAAAGCTCGCACGATGCCGAGCAGCGCGATCGTGCTCGTGACTGCGAATGGCCCGTCTTTGGCGTTGATGAACATGTGCCCGTAATAGAGCGGGCAGGCGGCGAGCAGGATGAGAGCGACCAGGCCGGAAAACGGGCCGCCGAGACGCCGGCCGAGACGCCATGTGACGAACAAACCGATCAAGCCGACCGCAGCGCCGACGAGCCGCCGTGTCTCGAACAGGCCAAGCGGCAAGACCTTTGCCATGAGCGCGGAGAGAAGATCGAAGCCGCCGCCGTACATGTAGAGATTTACGAACGACAACGCCCGCTTGTCGGCGAAGCCGGAGGAATATAGCGACACCAGGAGACTGCCGTATTGCGAATGGGTGTAGTCGTCCCAGCCCAGGCCGTAATCGCGAAAGGTCGCTGCCGCGACCACACCGGTCAATATCAGCACCGTAATGGCAAGCCCATCCAGCAGGCGCGAGTTTGCGATCGCATCCGTGGATAGCGAAAACGGCTTCGCCGCAGGCTGGTGCACGTTTGTCCCGGGTCTAGACGCGCAGTACCGCGAATCTCGGCACATCATGCCGCATTTGTGTCGAGAGCAATGCGTCAAAACAGCGTCTTGCCGACAGCATTGGACGCAAAAAGCGGGGCCGAATGGCCCCGCTTGCAACCGGTTCGACGCCAGTGCTTATTTCATTGCGGCTTCGTACATCTCGGCCACGTAGTCCCAGTTGATGAGACTTTCAAAGAACGCCTTGAGGTAATCCGGCCGGCGATTGCGATAGTCGATGTAGTAGGAATGCTCCCAGACATCGCAGCCGAGGATGGGCTTTGCGCCGTGCACCAGTGGGTTCTCGCCATTCGGCGACTTCATAACGGCGATCTTGCCGTCCTTGACCGCTAGCCAGCACCAACCGGAGCCGAATTGCGTGACGCCCGCCTGAGTGAAATCCTCCTTCAGCTTGGCCATCGGGCCGATGTCCGAGGCGATCTGCTTCTCCAGTTTGCCAGGTAGTTTCTCGCCGCCGCCGCCCTTTTTCATCCATTTCCAGAAATGGATGTGGTTGTAGTGTTGCGCGGCATTATTGAAGAGCCCCGGATTCTTGCCGAAAGTGCCTTTGACGACCTCTTCGACCGGCTTGTTTTCCCACTCCGTGCCCTTGGCCAGGTTGTTGCCGTTCGTGACGTAGGCTTGATGGTGCTTATCGTGATGAAACTCCAGCGTCTCACGCGACATATGCGGGGCCAGCGCATCGTAGGAATAAGGAAGGTCGGGCAAGGTGAATGCCATAAGGTCTACTCCTCAATGTGAATGCAACGGGGCGGTAACACGGTGAAACCGCCAGGCGAAGGGAATGGTTCCGCTAGATTGGCGCAAAGCCGGGAGTTGAGCAACGCCTGTGGGGGCGGCCCATAGGTCCCCGCGGCAGACCGTGACCGCTCGGGAATATGGTTACCACGCAAATTCCGCGGGTCCTGCAATGGATTAGCGGTGCCCCCCGGTGATTCTTCAGGTCGCACCGCCTCTTGTGCGGTGATTAATCCTTGCGCCATGCCCACGGTGCGGCCAAAATAGTTACCTGTTTGGGGCCCCGTATGTTGGACGGGGGACAAGTCTTATGTTCGCGTTATTGTTGATCTTTGGCGTGATCGTTGCCGCCGCGGGAATTGCTCTCGTCGGCTCAGGCGTGTCGGTTCAAACACATACATTCGACCCCACCGTCATCACGCCAGGTATGGTCGCGATCGTCGGCGGCCTCCTGCTGATCGGGGTTGGGGTCGCAATTCGTCAACTCGCACGCATCGAAAGGACGCTCGCGGCGCGGCCTACGGCCAGCACCGCGCAACCGAACGCGATAGTTGCCGGCGTCACGCCGAAAGAGCAGCCGAGTGCTAATGATCTGCCGACTGCACCGACAATTTTATTTCCTGCTAAACCGGCGGCCGAACCGACTGAAACTCCCGCGGCGCCCGAGCTACCGGGAATCGCTCAGGCGCCGATGACCGCGGCTGCACACGAAGCCGAACGCTTGAGGGAAAAATTCCCGAGCCTGCTGCGCCTCGAAAATCCTCCGGTGGTCGACGAAGCCGATGTTTCGCTGTTGCCAAAACCGCCGGTGCGTGCCGATGAAGAGGTCGCGGAAACCGGCAACGTGCGAGTTGGGCGCCAAGCGCCCCCTTCAACGCCTGCAGCCAATTTGCCACGGATCGCCACGGCCGCGCGGACCTCCAGCCGGCCCGAGCGCGTGACTAATTTAGATGCGTTCTGGCCGAGGCGCAGGCGGCCGGGGCAAAGCGTATCAGCGGCCGCGGTGGAATCCGCCATGCCAGCGCCGGCCGCTGAACCGGCATCCGTCGTGGCGCTCCCGGTTGTGGCGCCCGAGGTCGCCCAGCCGGTGTCGATCCTCAAATCTGGCGTGGTTGACGGCATGGCCTACACGCTTTACTCGGATGGCTCGATTGAGGCCCAACTGCCGCAGGGCACATTGCGTTTCGGTTCAATCACCGAATTGCGCAATCACATCGAGCAAAGCGCATAGCCGCGACGGCAACAGCCCGGCATTCTTTCAGCGCTCAACACTTCCTCATTTACAGTCTTGTTCAATGGCGGGAAGCGCGCCGATCCTTCTACACTATCGAGAATACCAGTACTTTTTCCCGAGACACTGCGGGAGGAGAGTATTTTATTGCGTTTGACAGTTTAACATAATACAAAATGGTATCTGAACAAGTTTCAGTGTCGTGATGGTGCAGTACGTCGCGAATGAATGCTTGATTATCCCAGTATCCCGAAAGTGCGCCGCATGAGGAATGAGCGGCTCAGCCAAGCTAACGGCGGGATTGAAACACCCGAGAGACCAGACCGATGGCGGACAATACAAGCGAGCGAAGTTTCATCGAGCTGACCGCGAACATCGTATCAGCTTACGTCAGCAATAATCCGGTGCCGACTGCGGAAATTCCGGCGCTGATCGGCCAGATTCATTCTGCACTCAAGCGGGTGTCGGGCGGTCAGGCGGCGGCGCCGGCGGAGCCACCCAAGCCGGCCGTTCCCGTCAAGCGGTCGGTCCATCCCGACTACATCGTCTGCCTGGAAGACGGGCTGAAATTCAAGTCGCTTAAACGTCACCTTCGCACCCGCTATAACATGACACCCGATCAGTATCGCGAGAAGTGGAGCCTGCCGTCGGATTATTCCATGGTGGCGCCCAACTATGCCGCTGCCCGTTCTCAGCTCGCCAAGCAGATGGGACTTGGCCAGCAGCGCCGCCGGCGCCGCGAGCGCGCTTGAGATAACGGCGCCTCAGCGTTGCAATACGCCGACAACACGGTTGGCGAAGCTGAGTCGTTCAGCCATCACCGCGACCACGTAACCCAGCAAGGCCTGGCTGAGATCTGGATATTCCTGCTTGATTTTCTCGTATGCTTCGGCCGTCAATTCATAGAGCACGCTGGGCGCTTCGGCCCGAATCGTCGCGCTGCGCGGGCGATGCGTGATCAAGCCCATTTCGCCGATCGTCGTATGCTCGCCGAGGCTGCGCACGCGCATGGTGCGGCCATCGTCCAGATCGACAATAATCCCGACGCGGCCTTGAAGAATGAAATGCATGGACGTAGCGGGCTCGCCCTGCCGCGCGATGATGCCGCCGGGCTCGAATTCCAGCCGCTGACAATAAGCGGCCAGCCGGTCGGCATTTTCCGTACTGTCCAGGGCCTCGGCCAACCATGAGTGCAGGGACGGTCCGTCGCCGACCTCGGCGCGATGCGATTCGATGACCTGCTGTTCGCAGGACTCGAGCGCACGGTCGAGATCGGACGCAACGGTCACGTCATCGCCAATAAATCTTGCCGTGCTGAAGGCCCGTTCGAGTTCAGGGGAGAGATTGACGAGTACGATTTGTGCACCCTGTGCCGCCATGGCTTGCTTGATTTGCGCAAAGCTGTGCGTCGCAGAGGAATCGATACCGGTAACAAGCCGGAAGTCGAAAATGATGAAGCGACAATCCAGCTGTCGCGCGAGTAGCGTTTTGACATACTGGTAGAGACGGTTGGCCGAGCCAAAGAACAAATAGCTTTGCAGTGCTATGCCCTGGATCTGTCGGCCGTGCTCGGCCAGCAAGAGCAATTCGCGCGTGCCACGATCGAGCGAGGAACGATATTCCGAGCCGTCAAATGCAAATTTGATGGCGTTTACGCGGCTCGCGCTGAGAGCAAAGGTCGCGCAGCCGATCACGATGCCGATCAGGACTCCAGCGATGAAGCCGGAATAGATAATGAGTACCGCGATCGCTATCAGGGACAGGTATTCCATCGGCAAGAGACGCCGCGACGAATGCAGCAGCCATTGATAGACGAGGTCGGAACCCAGATAGAACAGCAGTCCAGCGAGGATGTATTTTGGCACGTAGCCTACGAATGAAGGATCGGCGACGAGAACAGCTGCCGAGATTGCCGCCACCGTGAGCCCCGACAGCCGGCTCGTCGCCCCTGCCGTGCGTACAAGGATGGATCGGCTGAACGACGTGCAACTCACATAACCGCCGAGTGCGGCCGTCAGCACGTTGGCGATGCCGAGAACTTTAAGGTCGCGTTCGATATTGGCTTCGCTGTGGGTCGCGATCTCGATCCCGGTTGTATTGAGCAGCAGCGTGCTGATGGTGACGAACATCACGGCAAGGGCATCGCCGGCGAGCGAAGGCAGTGAGGCCCAGGGGAAATTGTGGAGCGCCGTCGGCTTCCACGGCAGGGTCAGCCCGGCCGCGGGCTGCGGATTGAACATCCAACCGCTGGCTTGCGCCGCGCTAAGTGTCGATCCACTCAAAACGACCGAAATGTGGGTCACCGCGAATGCCGTCAGCAGCACGCCGGGCAGGACGAATGGGCTCTTGGATTGGCGCCGCAGCACGTGCAGCGCCAGCGCTACCGCGGCTCCCGCGCCAAGCTTTGCGGCAATTGCCGTATCGGCGAACGCGCCGAGATTGGCAAACGTCGCGCGCTGGTCGGCGACCACCTGGATCGCACCCATGACCATCAGCCAACCGGTTGCGCCGAGGAAGCCGCCGATCACCGGATAGGGCATGAAACGGATCGCGCGCGCCGCATGGGTAAAGCCGAGAACGCAGAGCAGGAGCCCCGTCAAGGCGGTTGCCAGCGACATCGCGATCAGCGCCGGAGCGAGCACGTCAGTGCTGCCCGCGGCGACCAGCTGCTGCATGACCGTGGCAACAAGTGCGGCTATGACGACGGAGATGGAACTATCCGGCCCGGCGACTGCGAACGGCAGCGAGCTGCGCAACGCCACTATCGATCCACCGATCGCCGCGGACAGGAATGTGACGGCGATGCCGTAGGACAAATAACGATCGAGCGGACCGGTGAAAATCAGTGCCGCATAGGACAGGCAGTAGGCAATCGACAAGACACTGCAGACGGTGCCGGCGAACACGTCCGTCAGTCCAGCGCGCAGGCTAAATTGGGACTCTTTCAACGTGCCGCCTACCGGGAATTCCTCCCGCCTAAGGCAGACTTACAACACGATTGAAGGTACGGCTACAACGTGAGGGGGCAGCCCATCGTTTCACGCTACCGTCGCAAGCGCCGCACGTGCATCCGAGTGGATACGCTCCACCATCGAGCGGAATCCGTTAGAGCGCTGTGGCGTGAGATGCTCTTTCAACCCGAGCTTCTCGAATAAGGCGATGGCATCGGTGCCGAGGATATCTCGTGCCGCCTTTCCCGAATACGTCGCGAACAAAATCGCAACCAGCCCGCGAACGATATGTGCATCGCTATCGCCCTCGAATAACAGCACCGGACCACCCGTGCCATCGGGACGCACGGTGGTTTCGAGCCAGACTTGGCTGGCGCAGCCCTGCACCTTGTTGACGTCGCTGTGCGCGGCAGCCGGCAGCGGCGGCAGATCCCGCCCCAGTTCAATCAGGTAGCGATAGCGATCGTCCCATTCGTCGAGGGTCGAAAAATTGTCGATGATTTCGGTGATGTCAGCCATACTGCCTTTGTCCCACGTCGCCTCTATATATAGAGCGCCGCGGCAGGCAGATCGACCGTCTCATCGGAACCCGGAGTTAAGCTGAGGGTTTCGGGTCTTTGCGCGTCTGTGGTCCACGCCACGGCGTCGTCAGATCGGCCGGGATGAGTGTATTCTGCGAAGCGCGGTCGTGCGTGGATTTGTCCTGCGCCGTTTTGGTGATGCTTCCGGTATGTACGACTGAGCCGACGTCGTGCCGGGCGAGTTTCTCGGTCAAGAAACCGTAAAGCATCTTGGCGCCTGCTTGCGCCCGGTAACCCAGCGAAATGGCGACTTGCGAGCCGACCGAACACGCGTCGGGTTGCCGTGTGCAAAAGCCACGCATGTCCGCCACCGTGGCGGAAGCCGCGGAGATGGCTTCGGAAGCGTCGACATTGCTCGGCGGCTGCACGTTTTGTGTCGAGCCGCTCGGCAACAGGATCAGCACGACGCCGAGCCAAAACGCTATTCGCAACAAAAAGAACATCAGACCCGTATCCCCTGCGGCAAGCGCCGCCGCACGTACGCGCAAACTAGCAGGCAGCATTGAAAGCCGGGTTCGCGGGACGGGCACGTTTTTGCGCATAATCGAATAGAATTCGCCGCAAATTTTCGATCAATTGGACAAAATATAATTTACCTAAAATTTGAGCGAACGCACGCGGCCGCTACGTGCGCTATCTTGCCGGAGCGCAAAAGAGCAGCGATTTACGGAGAGATTCGGCAATTCCGGGAGCGTCAAACAAATAGCAACCTTTCGCGGCAACGGACGATTCACTATGACGGCCGAATGGGCGGCACTACGAGGCATCCCCAGCGCGCCATTGCATCTTGTGCTTTAGCGTTCGCTTAAGCGCCGTCTGACACGATCCGGCAAAGAAAACGGGGAGCGCGTCGGCAAAAGCCGGACGTGCGCGGGAACGTGGGTCTCTTCGCGCCAATACGCGAATACGTCGGATCGCTGGTGCACCCTTCGGTGCGGCAAGACGCGCTGACGGCGGCGCGCCATCGATCCTTTATCGCGCCGCGGCTGTTGGGAAGCATCGTCGCGCTGGCCGCGCTTCCAATTTATCTTCTGGCTCGCGGGGTGCCGAATGCCGTCGAGCTGATGGTGTTTGCCTGGTTGGTCGTGCCGATTTTCACCGCGTACTTCCTGTCCCGCACCGGTCGTTACGAAAGCGCTCACGTGCTGTCGTCACTTGCCCTGACCGGGCTGGTGACGGCGGTGGCCGCTTCGACGGGCGGCATTTCCTCATTCGCCGCAATCTGGCTCGTTGTCGTGCCGCTCGAGGCGTCGTTGTCGGCCTCGCGCCGGGTCGTCGCGACTGCATCGACGCTGGCGCTCGGAGCGGCCGGACTTCTGGTGTTTCTCGATGCCGAACAGCTCTTGCCGGCACAGAGCCTGATTCCACATGCGTCGCTCGCGGCGCTCGGCATCGTATCGGCAGCACTTTATGCGGCAGGGCTCGCGCTTGGCGCGGAAGCACTGGCGCGTACCAGCTTTTGGCTGCTTTACGCCGAGGAAGACCGCTACCGCCTGTTGGCGCGAAACATGACCGATACAATCACGAGGCACGGTCGCAACGGCGCCGTATTGTTCATGTCGCCGGCCGGTGAATCGCTGTTCGGCGCGCGCATCGACGATTTACAGGACCACGGTCTTTTCGACCGCATCCATGTGGCCGATCGTCCCGCCTACCTGATGGCGCTTGGCGAGGCCGCGGCGTTGGGGGAAAGTCCCTCGGTTGAGTTCCGTGTGCGGCGCGACGGTACCGACGCAAACGGCGCCCCGACCACGGAATTCGTCTGGATCGAGATGCGCTGCCGGCCGCTCGATCGCGCCACCGCCGATATCGGCGCTCACGGTAATCGCGAAGTCGTCGCCGTGTCGCGCGATATCACCAGCCGCAAATTGCAGCAGCAGGCGCTTGAAGACGCGCGGGCGGAAGCCGAGCGCGCCAACGCCGCCAAGAGCCGCTTTCTCGCCACCATGAGTCACGAGCTGCGCACGCCGCTCAATGCCATTATCGGCTTTTCCGAAATGCTGAAAAAGGAAGAATCATTGAGGATCGACGCCGCACGCCGCAACGAATATGCCGGGGTGATCAACGATTCCGGCAATCATTTGCTCGCGGTGGTCAACGGCATTCTCGATATGTCGAAAATCGAGACCGGCAACTTCGAGATTACGGCTGAGCCATTCAAGCCGGCGCAGGTGGTGACCGGCTGTTGCGACATGCTGGCTTTGCGCGCGTGCGAGGCGGGCGTTGCGCTGGAGAAAATCGTCGGCGACGATCTTCCGGAGATCGTCGCCGACAAGCGCGCGCTTAACCAGATCCTGCTCAATCTCTTGTCCAATGCGATACGCTTCACCGACCGCGGCGGCCGCGTCACGGTCAGCGCCCATGCCGGAGCGGCGGATATTTCCTTCGTAGTCGAGGATAACGGCGTCGGCATCAGCGCTCACGACTTGGCGCGGGTCGGCGAACCATACTTTCAGGCAGCCACATCCTACGATCGCCGCCATGGCGGCACGGGATTGGGGCTTTCCATCGTCAAGGGCCTGGTGCGGCTGCACGGTGGTGAGATGGCCGTTCGTAGCCGGGTCGGCGAAGGTACGCGAATCTCCGTTTGTTTGCCGCTCGATTGCGAGCAGGCGCGGCCTGTGAAGCAGCATCCGGCACAGGCGACGGTGAGAGCGCTGAATGCCGCAGCGGACCAAATTACAAGCAAAGCAGCCGCCCAGCGCGGCAATCACGCAGGACTGCGCGATCACGCGGCGCGCGACAGCAGGGCGGTGAAGAAAAGTGCGTGACCGCGGCAGCGAGAATCGTCGCGTCCGGCCGCGCGGCGCAGCGCCGGCCGCCCCTCTTGCGTCGCGACTGTGGCTGCGCGTCGCGCAACGACCGGTCGACTCGTTCGCAATTCTCGGTGCAGCCGCAGCGACGCTGGTGATCATTGTCAACGCCGTCTTCCTGCAAGGCGGCGCGCAGCCGGCACCTTTCCTTGCTGCGCCGGTGCAGCCAGCCGTGGCTGCGGATGCCCAGGCCAAGCCGGTAATTCAGGGCACGCTCAAGCCTGCCGATCTAGCGCCGGCGCATATGGCTTCGGCACAGCATCAGGTCGCATCGGTGCCGTTGCCAGTTCCGCCACCTGCACGGCGCAATGACCCTATCGCCGATCTCATCGGTCCGTCGGCTCGCATAGCAGCCGTGCAGCGCGTTCTGGCCGAATATGGCTACGGCCAAATCAAGTCCTCCGGTACGCTGGATACAGCGACCAGTGCGGCTATCGAGAAATTCGAGCGTGACCACAAGCTGGCGCTCAGCGGCAGGGTTTCGGACAAGCTCGTCAGCGAGCTTGTCGCCATGACCGGACATCCCCTCGAATAGCAAGGTTTGCGGCGCTTCCTGGATCGAGTCATATCTCGGTCCATGCGTCTGAAAACGGCTCTCTGGGTTGCCGCCTATCTTCGTCGCTGCCAGGTCGAAGGTCTTGCCGCGGTGGTGCGCCGGCGCGGCGCCGAGGACGCCGGGGCTATATTCATTCGCATCGATCGGCTCGACGGCACCTCGGAACTGTTTGGTCCTGCGCCACAAAGCGAATTCGACGCGGTACGCGATTCCGATCGGGCCTTCAGCCTGTGCCTCAAAGAGCGGCCGGCAACCGATGCCACGGTCGAGGCCTATCTGGCGCGCGAGATGAAATTCGATCCCGACGTCTGGATCGTCGAAGTCGAGGATCGCGCTGGACGGAATTTCCTCAATCTCGTCGTCGGCCATTAACGCTCAAGAGGCGTTGCGGCGCTCCGACGATCGCGGGGTGATCTGTTGGCGTCGCGGCATCGCCACCGCTGGCCGTGCCCGCGACTGCTCATCGTTCCAATGTAGCGGCTGATGCATCGACGCGATCCTCTCGCTCTTCGGGAGTGCCTGCCAGATTGCGATCATGCCCTCCGCTGCCGGTTGGGTCATCTCGTCAAACAGCGCGGCCAGCGCCTGGACGCGCTCCACCGAGTGACCAACAGCAGGATTGGCGAACATCAAGATGCGATGGAATACGTCGCGTGCAATGCCGAGGGCCTTGACCGCCACCACCATGGGCTCGCCGAAATCGTCACGGGTAATGCGGCGTGCCTGCGCGTGCGGAATTTGCAGAGCGAACGCAAATTGCTTTGCGAGGTCTTCGCGGTAGTTTCCCAGCGCCGCCGCTTCGAGGCGCTGGCCGACCGCCGGGTCCCGGCTAATCGCAACGTGGCCAGCCGAAAGCGGCGCCACCACATGCAGGTTAAGCAGGATGAGGCGTCGCTCGTCTTCGGAGGCGTTGAAGAACATTTCGTTGAGTTCGCCGGCCGTCATCGAGTTCGACGGCATACGATGTGTCCTCACTCCGGCTCGGAGTGTCCACACCCTGGTTATCGTCAATCGGCTCCTCCGCAACGATCGGTTCTTCGTGCTCCGGAGGAGCTGGAATTTCGGCATTAACCGTCGGCTCGACAACCGGACTTGGCGTCGGCTCGACCCGAACGGGCTGGCGGAGTACCGCATGTCCGCGCAATGGTGCGGCAATCTCCGGCAGATCATTAACAAGATATTGCACCACCCGCAGCGGCGGAGCTAGGTGCCGGGCCAACTTCGCCGCGATTGCTGCCCGCGTTGACGCGTCCACCGCATCCAACAGCCTCAGCGCGAGCTCGGTGTAATGCCGCTCCTCGTCGGGCGTGTGCTTCAGCTTTTGCACGAAGAGATCGGTGAGGACGCGAATGAGCGTCGGACGCATATCGATGCCGCCGCGTAATCCGATTTCGGTCAGGCCCTCAAACAAGCTTGGTATTTCCATCGCACGTGACTCGATTGCAACAGGGAAAAGACAAGGCAGGCTCGACGGAGAGCCTAATTTGTGCGCGTTAGCGGAGCGTTAACCTTGCATGCCGCTTAATCATGACGACGCCGATTATCGCGGATCGGGCAGCTCCGCAGCGGCAGTCTGAGGAAGTGGCTGGTGGGCGATATTGTTAAATTCCCCGACGAGGGGCGTATCGTGAGATTCGGCCGCGCCGAGGCGCAGGACGAGTCCGCTACAGTCATCATCCTGCCGGTCATCCGCATCGAGAGGTACGATGAGACGGTCGCCGAGAATGCCGGTCCGCAGACACCGCCACCCGCGGACACCCGAGGCGGCCGCCGCCGCATGAGGCGCCGCTGAAAGCCGGCACGTCAATGTCGCCGCGAGTACGATTTACCCCTGGAACAAGACCGCCATTTGCCGTTCTGGCCATGCTGCTTGTCTCCGGCTGCACCAGCATCGGCGACTTTGGCCGGCTGCAATCACCTTTGGTCACAGACGATATCCACGCCTGGGTCGGCCAAGAGGCGGCAGCGCATGCCGGCACGCCGGTTTCCGTCAACAACCTGACCGATGACGAGCGCACCCTGCGCGATCTTGCCTTCCCGCTGATCGAGCCGCCCTATGACCGTGTGCGCTGGGATGCGGTGGTGTACGAATACGGCCAAAAACGCGCATTCCGTCGCGATTTATGGGCGTTCGACACCGTGGCCTATTACGCCCATCTGATGGGCGAGTTCCATCGCTCGAGCATCGCGCGTTACAACCAGTTGATCGACGACATGCGCAACGACATCGTGCGCATCGAACCGTTCTTCCAGACCGCGCGCCGCGTAGTCGACGTCGACCAGCGGCGCGAAAAAAGTATGCAATACGTCGATCTAACCCCACCGGAGCGTATCAGCGCGCTTGCGCGCGTCGGCGAAAACAGTCTGACCGTCGTCTGGGTTCATCACTCGCTGACCGAGCGCTGCGCCGGGTACCGCTATGCACTGGAGCATCTGACGGTCGCCGAGCCCGCGCCAGTTGCGGCCGAAGCCGAACGTGTCCTCACCCAACTGCAACAGCAGATCGCCGCGAACCAGGTCGGCGCCGCGCCGCACTTCGCTGAAGCGGGGGCAGCGCAGGTGGCCGCGAAATAGCTACTGCACCGGACCAAGACGGCATTGCGCGTTGGCGAGAGCGCGCCGCGCCATCGGCATCAGCCCTGGCTCAGGCGCCAGCGCCCGCAAGACGATCAAGCCAGTTGTGGTCGGCGACTCGATGATCAGGCGGTCGGCGGCGGTCACGTCCTCTTCATCCGGCACTTGGGCATGTTGTTCCGGCGTCATGAGATCGAGTTCGATGGCGCGCCGGCCGGCTGCGCGATCGTCGATCGCGTAATAGGCGACGCTGTTGCGCGTATAAAAGGTGACCGAAGTGTAGGCTTGACTGAGCGGCACATTGAGCTTGATCACGCCGCTGGAAAGGTCGTAGCGGCAAACCGCTGCCGTGAACGCAGGATCCATGAACGGCATGATGGACGCCTCCGCCGTGGGCGATGGCAGTGGCACCACGGCATTCACTTTGGTCAGCGGCACGAGCCGCGAATAGGCGTCCTGGTTCGCCGCCTTCGGCAGCGCCAGTACAGTCGCAAGATGCACGATGCCGCCGAGCAGAACTGCGCCGAGGACCCACAGCAGCACGCGGATCATGAGCACGCCTTTCGCGTGATCGCCGGCATCGGGCCTTCCTTGGTAGTGCGCGTGGCGACGCCAACCGGCGTGTCGTAGAGCCGCCACGCCAGGACGTAGCGCTCGATACCACCTGTCGGGAGCCAATTGCCGGGCCGCGCGCGCGGCGCGACGGTGATTATGAAGCGGCCTTCGGCGTCGCGCACGACTTCCTCGCTGGTGAAGCCGTGACGATCGAGCGCGTTGGCGACAAGACCGCCGTCCAGGTTGTACAGCGTGAGCGTCCAGTAGCGCGCGGCCGGCGTCAGGCCGCTGACCATGAACGTGCAGCGGCCGTCGAAATTATCGCCGGCGTCGTCGGTGCGCGCGTAGAATGCCACGCCGTCGCCGACTCCGATCGGAAGTTCACCAGTGCGGGCGATGGTAGCGCGCGCATAAGGATCGATGTCCACCGAACCGCTCTTTGGCCATGCGGTCCAGGCGCCAATACTGAGCGAGCCGAACGCGATGCCACGTGTGATCGTCATCCATGTTGCACCGAGTCCGATCGCGGCGGCGAGCAACAACGTAAAGCATGAGCCGAACAGGAGGCGCACTTTCACTCCAATTCAATAGTCAGATCGTTATCCGAGGATTCGGTAGCTCATATTCGGGATCATGCGCTAGTCGCCGTGCGGCCCGCCGGCGGCGTCGCGATCGGCCGCTGCGACAGTGCCCGGTGCCGCTTTGTTGACGTCGAGCGCGCCGAGCGAACCGGGCGACGTGGACTGTGCCGCCAGGGCGTGGTTGGCGTCGTCGAGCAGACGCTCGATCTGGACCAGAATGTCGGTTCCCTTGCGCGTCAGCAGAGCCGGATGCGGATCGTCGACGCCCTTGAACGTAGCTTCAGGCATTGGCGGCGCATGGAGCGGCACCGACAGGCCGGGCAGGGGCCGCAATTCGATACCCTGATGCGCATAGGTCATGATGTTGTGCCAGGTCATCGCCGGCAATGTGCCGCCGGTCATGCGCTTCGTCGACGTATAGTCGTCGTTGCCCATCCAGACCGCGCCGACGAAGTTGCCGGTGTAACCGACGAACCAGGCGTCGCGCCAGGCATTGGTGGTTCCGGTCTTGCCTGCAACCGGGATGCCGTCGAGTTTGGCGCGCTGACCGGTGCCGTTCTCGACCACCGAATTCATCATCTTGATCATGTCAAGCGCAACCGAGGGGGCGATCACCTGTTGCGGCTTCTGGCCATCGCGATCAAAGCGCCAAACCAACTGACCGGTGCCGGTGCGCACTTCGAGCGCGGCGTGCGGCACGACCGCTTTGCCGAGGTTGGGAAACGTCGCATAGGCCACCGCGTGCTGATAGACATACACTTCGTCGGCGCCGATCGGCAGCGACGGCGTGTCCGGAAGTGGCGACTGAATGCCGAAGTTACGTGCGGTCTGCACGATCATGGCGCGGCCTAGTTTCGGATTGCCGTGACCAAGCTCGATCGAAAGCTTTACGGGGATCACATTGATCGAATGCGTGATGGCTTCGATCAGCGTCACCGAGCCGGAATAGCCGCCGGAATAGTTGTGCGGACACCAATTTCCGATGCACACCGGTGAATTGACCAGCACCGAGGTCGGCTTGAAACCGTTCGCAAGGGCGGTGGCATAGACGTATGGCTTGAACGAGGAGCCAGGCTGGCGCAGCGCATCGGTTGCACGGTTGAACTGGCTGGCGCCGTAATCGCGGCCGCCGACCATGGCGCGGATACCGCCGTCGAGATCGGCAATCACGGCGGCGGACTGGCTTGCACCGTAGTCGTGGCCGTACTGCCGCAGCTCGTTCTCGATTTCGTGCTCGGCGTAGTGCTGAAGATTACTGTCGAGCGCGGTCCGCACAACAAAAAAACGATCGGGGACGGATTTCGGAAACGTGTCGACCAGCTTTCGCATCTCGTCGAAAGCGTAGTCGAGATAATAATTCGGCGCGCCGTCGTCGCGGCGATCGACCGGCGTCGCCGGGTTGCGGCGGGCGCCGTAGACCTGCCCTTCGGTCATAAAGCCGTTGTCGACGAGGTTGTCGAGCACGACGTTGGCCCGCGCGCGAGCTGCCGGTAGATTGACCAGCGGCGAAAATTTGGTCGGTGCCTTGAACAAGCCGGCGAGCATGGCCGCTTCCGGCAGCGTTACGTCACGCACCGATTTGCCGAAATAGTACTGCGCGGCTGCATCGACACCGAATGCACCCCCGCCGAGATAGGCGCGGTCGAGATAGAGTTTGAGGATTTCGTTCTTGCTCAGATGCGCTTCGAGCCAAAGCGCGAGAAATGCTTCGTTGATCTTGCGTTCGTACGTGCGCTCGTTACTCAGGAACAAATTCTTGGCGAGCTGTTGCGTAATCGTTGAGCCGCCTTGCACCACGCCGCCCGCTTGCGCATTGGTGACCAGCGCACGAATCGTGCCCATGAAGTCGATACCGAAATGGTCGTAGAAGCGGCGGTCCTCGGTTGCCAGCGTCGCCTTGACCAGCGAATCCGGCATTTCGTCGAGCGGCACGGAATCATTGTGCTTGATGCCGCGGCTGCCGACTTCATTGCCGTAGCGGTCGAGGAACGTGACCGCGAGATCGGATTTCTTCAGCCAGTCGTCGTCCGAAGTCTGGCGCATCGACGGGAGGCCAAGCGCAAGCATCAAGAGCAGGCCACCGGTGCCGAGGCTGGCCATTTCCGAAAGCGGCTCGACCAGGATCCAACGGCGCCATCCGGCGACGTGACAGCGGTCCATGGTCGCGGTAAAGCGCTCGTAAAGCTCGCGCATCCACTTGCCGAGCAGGAACACGGTAAAGTCGATGCGCGAATTGAGGTCGAGCAGCAGCTGCTTAAATTTCGGCAACCAACCATTGCCCGGATCGGGATACATATCCGTCAAGTTTAAACTCTCCGGGGGCTGGTTCCGCCCGCAATTCTTGCCCTTTTGCCCGGGCAAGGTTTAACCGAGGCTGGCGCGGCAGCCAATGCCGCAAGCGCCACAGAGTGAATGGAAATCGGCGGTAAATTGGGCTTATGCATGATGACGCCTGAACAATCTGGCCAGCGTGCGAACTTTGCTCGGGTGCCGGACAGGGCGGTGACAGCCGGCGGATGGTCTGGAGTGCAACATGGCAGCCGATGATGGCCAAAACCGAGACGATATGGAAATTCCATTCTGGCGACGTAAGTCACTGGCGGAAATGACAGATTTGGAATGGGAAAGCCTTTGCGACGGCTGTGGCAAATGCTGCCTTAACAAGCTCGAGGAAGAAGAGACCGACCGCACTTACTACACCGACGTCGGCTGCCGGCTGCTCGACGGCCAAAGCTGCCACTGCCACGATTACCAGCACCGGCAGGAACTGGTTGACGACTGCGTTCGCCTCACGCCGGAGACGCTGAAAACCATCACTTGGCTGCCACCGTCCTGCGCCTACGTGCTGCTCGACAAGGGCAAGGATCTTTACTGGTGGCACCCTTTGGTGTCGGGCGATCCAGAGACCGTTCATGCCGCCGGGGTT
The DNA here is from genome assembly GCA_963813825.1 of uncultured Alphaproteobacteria bacterium. Taxonomy (GTDB): domain Bacteria; phylum Pseudomonadota; class Alphaproteobacteria; order Rhizobiales; family Xanthobacteraceae; genus BOG-931. The sequence goes on along the minus strand of CAWFBB010000005.1, from coordinate 81,748 downwards.
TCGGTTCGCGGCCGCGTCAGAGACAGCGAAGTCAATGTGCCCGATGCCGACCTCGAAAATTACATCGTGGGTTGGCCGCTGAAATTGACCAAGGCGGCCCGGAAACGGCGGTAAAGCATCGCGCGTCAGCCCTGCGAAGACGGCGGTTGCAATCCCTGGCCGCGCGGGCCAAGTGGTGCGATCTATGACCCGCCAGATAGCCCCCGACGAAGCGCACAGTATTGCCCCCGACGTCGTCGCCGATAAGCGATCGCCCGCGCGTCCGCGCGCCGTTGAATCCGGTTCTGCGGCTGCCGCGGCGTACGCCCATGCGCCGGCCGCGCCGCTCGATCATGCAACCATCCGCGCCATCGTCGCCGGCATCATGCTGGCGATGTTCTTGTCCGCACTCGAGCAAACCATCGTCGCACCGGCGCTGCCCGCGATTGGCAAGAGTCTCGGCAATGTCGATGACTTGTCCTGGATTGTAACCGCGTATCTGCTGGCCGCGACTGCGTCGACGCCGCTGTTCGGCAAACTGTCCGACATCTACGGCCGCCGCACGCTCCTGCTCGTGGCGATAGGATTCTTCATTGCCGGCTCGGTCGCCTGCGCGGTCGCGCCGACCATCTGGCTTTTAGTGGCTGCGCGCGGGCTGCAAGGCATTGGCGGCGGCGGGTTGCTACCGATCGCGCAGACCATCATTGCCGACTTGCTCTCGCCGCGCGAGCGGCCTGTAGTGCAGGGCCGCACCTCGATCATGTTCATGAGCGCCAGCATCCTCGGGCCGGTGCTCGGCGGGCTTTTCACCGACAATCTGCACTGGTCGTTTATTTTCTGGATCAACCTGCCGCTCGGGGCAGTGGCGCTGGTGATGACCGAACGTGCTCTGCGCCGGCTGCCGCTCAATCACCGGCCGCACCAGCTCGATGTGGTCGGTGCGGCGCTGATGGTCGGCGCGGCGCTGTCGCTGATGATGGCGCTGGCCTGGGGCGGTAATCACTATGCCTGGATGTCGTGGCGGATCATTGCACTCTTTGGCGGATCCGCCGTGTTATGGGTGCTATTTGCAATGCGGCTGCTCACCGCGCGCGAGCCGTTCATTCCGATTGCTATTCTGCACGGCGGTGTCACCACCACGATCACCATTGCGGCGTTCTTCAGCATTGGCACCGTGATCGGCGTGACCATTTACACGCCGCTTTATTGCCAGGCGGTGTTGGGCGTCTCGGCAAGCCTGTCGGGGCTCGCGCTGATCGCTTATATGGGTGGCGCGACGCTTGGCTCGCTGGTCTCGACCCGCGTCATCGTGCGCATCAAGCGCTATATGCGCGTGCCGATGGCGGGTCTTGTCGTCGCTATCATCGCACTGGCAATCCTCGCCGCTAATCCGGCTGGTCACACGCTCGGTGAAGTTGTGGCGCTGCTGTTCGTACTCGGGCTCGGATTAGGCCCGATGTATCCTGTTTCGACCATTGTCATGCAGAACGTGGTGCAACCGCACCAGCTTGGCACCGCGACCGGAACGTTGAATTTCTTCCGTACTCTCGGAGGCGCCATCGTCGTGGCGGTGTTTGGCGCCATTGTGCTGGGCGGTATCGGCGACAGTTCGCAGGTCATGACCATCGACAAGCTCGCGACGGGGCATGGCGATCTCGCGCCGGCGTTCCACTGGGTGTTCATCGCCGCTGCGGTGTGCCTCGGCATTTCCTTGCTCTGCCTCGCTTTTGTTGAAGAGCACCCACTGCACGGTCCGCATCGCGCGGCTGAAGCGACCGGCTGAACAGCCAGCTTGGCATGGCTGATCCGCTCGACCCGTCTTGCACTCGCGCCGGCCGGGCGCAAATGTGTTGCAGGACTGGATTCCAGGGCGGCGGGTAGGATGGTCGCGAAACAACTGACGCAGCCGGCAGCCGAGCGCAAGCTCGGACGGCGCGAGGTTGTCGCCATCATTGGCGGCCTCGCGCTGGCGATGTTCCTCGGCGCGCTTAATCAGACCATCGTGGCGACGGCGCTGCCCACCATCGGTCGCTCGTTCGGCGATTTCGAGAATCTTTCCTGGGTTGTCATCGCTTATCTCCTGACCTCAACCGTGGTTGCGCCACTTTACGGCAAGCTCAGCGATATTTACGGCCGCCGAGGCATGATGCTGGTGGCGTTGGGTGTGTTCGTGGCCGGCTCCGCCGCGAGCGCGGCTGCACCCAGCATGCTTATGCTGATCCTTGGTCGTGGGCTGCAAGGCATCGGCGGCGGCGGCATCGTACCGCTCACCCAGTCGATTATCGCCGACGCCGTACCGCCGCGCGAGCGCGGGTATTACCAGGCCTATACCGGCTCGGTCTGGATCGTCGCAGGCGCCGCCGGACCGATCCTCGGGGGCGTTATTGCCGAGCACCTGCATTGGTCGATGATCTTCTGGCTCAATGTGCCGCTCGGCCTCGCCGCCGCGATGTTGTCTAGCCGGCAACTCAAGCTCGTGCCCGTTCACGAGCGCGCGCACAAGATTGATGTTACCGGCGCGGCGCTGATGATGGCTTCCGCGGTCACATTGCTACTGGCGCTGACATGGGGTGGCACGCGCTATGCGTGGCTGTCTCAGCAAATCTTTGTTTTACTTATTGCCGCGGCTGCACTGACATCAGTGTTTATTTGGTGGGTGCTGCGGGCGCCGGAACCGTTTCTTCCGGTTGCGGTGCTCGGCAATCGGGTGATGCGCGCCGGATGCGTGACCACTGCCTGTACTCAAGGCGTGTCGATCGGGCTGACGATCTTCGTGCCGCTGTATTACGAGATGGTGCATGGACTTTCGGCAAGCGATTCCGGCCTCGCACTCATTCCGATCGTGATGATGACGACGCCAGGCTCGTATTTGTCAGGCCGCGCCATGCTGTATATGGATCACTACAAATGGGCGCCGATCGTGATGCTCAGCATCGCTACGGCGGCGGTCGGGCTGCTGGTCGTCCACCCGTTGATGCCGGTGTGGGCGGTGGCGCTGATTACCGGCCTGGTCGGTATCGGCACCGGCAGCTCGTATCCGACCGTCACCGTCTCGATTCAGAACGCGGTCGAACATCGGCAGATCGGCATTGCCATGGGCGCGATGAATTTCTTCCGTGCACTCGCGAGCGCCTTCGTCGTTGCAGTGATGGGGGCGATAATGCTCGCCGATCTCGGCGCTTCGCCACAGCGGGGTGGGGCGTCGTCGTCCGCATTCGTCGCCAGTGCGTCAAGCGCGTCAATCGACGATCTCGGCCGGGCTTTCAGTCATATTTTTGCGGTTGCGGTGGTGTTCCTGGTCGTTGGCCTCGCGGCGCTTGTCATCATGGAAGAGCGGCCATTGCGTACCACCGTTCTTGCTACGCCGGCCGTGCGCGAGCCGCCGGCTGAAGCTGCGGAGTAGCGCGGCCGAGCCGCGCCTTCAGGCCTTGCGTAAGAGCGGCCAAAAGTCGTCCAGCGACGGCTGGTCGCCCAACGCGCTCAGCGTGGCGTAAATTCTCTCGGACGTCGCCCTGTTGACGGCCTGTGCGGCGCAGACGTCGAACTTCGCTTTGATCTGCGCCGCTGACATTGGATTTTGCTGTGATCCGGTCGGGTAATATTTGGCGCGCTCGATCTTGCGCCCATCGTTGAGCGTTACCGTTACCTTGGCCGGCGAGTCCTCGAGTACGTCGGCGTATTCTTCATAGATTACCAGCGAGACCTTGGCGGCAAAGGCGCGGACCGCCTCGTCGTGCAACGCGTCTTCGTGGAAAGCGTCGAGCATCGGCGCGCCGTGGACGAACGTATAGGCGGCAAGATAGGGGCCGCTGAACTTCGCGTTCTCCGCCGATTGCGGATACTTGTCGCTGTAGCGGCGTGCGGCAAATTTGGTGATGGCGACCTCGACATGAGCGATGTCGTCGAACTTGACCGTTTCGCGCAGTTCGAGCGCGGCGTCGATGGCAGTGTGGCCGAGGCCGCCGCTCGGATAGGGCTTGATGCTGTAGCCGATCTGCTCGAGATCGAAGCGCGTGCCGAGATCATCGAACGGCGCCGGCGACCATTCGAAACCATGCAGGAAGCTCGCGAAATAGCCGGTGCCGCTTTCGAGCGCCGCGTGGTTCCCGGTAAAGCCGCGTGCCGCGAGCGTTGCCGCAAGGACGCCGTTCTGCGCGGCGTGGCCGGAATGTAGCGGTTTGGTCATGGTACCGAAATTGGCGGTGATCCCGCTGGCGAGCGAGGCCGTGATGCCGACCACGTCGGCGACCTTGTCGGCCGGAAGCTTCATCAAGTACGCGCAAGCGAGCGCGGCCGCGATCGAGCCGGAGACGCCGGTCGAATGCCACGGCGTGCTGCGCCAGGCCTTCGGCGCGGCGCGATAAAGGCGTCCGGAGACTTCTGCGGCGATGATGAAGGCGGCGAGCATGTCTGCTGCCGTCGCGCCGCTCGTCTCGGCGACCGGCAGGATCGCTGGAATGACGCCTGCCACCGACTGGCCGGCGAGAAAGGTAAGGTCGAAATCCATGGCGTGGTCAGCGACGCCATTGGCAAGTGCGGCCATGCGCGGCGCAGCCCGCAACGAGCGCCCGACGATGGTAGCGCTGGGCGTCGATCCTTCAAGCTTGATGACGTCGCAGACGATGTCGGCCGGCGGCAACTGACTGCCGGCCAGCATTACGCCGACGGTGTCGACGAACGCGGTGCGGGCGCGTTGGACGACGCCCTGCGGCACATCCTTGAACGCAAAACCGGTGACGAAAGCGGCAATGATCTCGCCCAAGGGTTTGCGCGGATTCGTCGGCGCCGGCTGTGCGGCGGGACCCGATTGCTGCTGGGCGATCGCTAGCGAGGGCAGGAGCACGCTTGCTGTTCCGGCGCCGAGGAAGATTCTGCGATCAATTGCATCTGTGCCATCGCTCGCCATGGGACTGTCCTCCTCACTGGTCACGGCAGACCGGCCACATTGGTGCGGATCTTGTAGATTGACGTTCGCGCAGCAATGTAGAGCGTCTTCCGGTCGGCATCACCGAACTCGACATTGGCGCCAAGCTCGGGCAGCGCGATGGTGCCGAGATGCTTGCCATCGGGCGTGATGACCCATACTCCGCCGGGGCCGGTCTCCCAGAGATTACCTTTGACGTCGACGCGAAGCCCGTCGGTGATGCCGCGCGCCGGATCGCTGTTCATGTCGATTAGCATCCGGCCGTTGGTCAGGGTGCCGTCAGGCGAGACATCGTAGCGTTTGATGTAGCGGTCGCGGCTGCCGTTGGCGTAGAGGATTTTTTGGTCCGGCGAGAAAGCAAGACCGTTGGTGTTGGAAATATCCCTGATCACCAGCGTCACCGTGCCGTCCTTGACCCGGTAGACGCCGTTGAAATCGAGCTCCTTGCGCGGGTCGTCGGTGGTGTGGCGGAGGCCTCCGAAGCCATCAGTGAAGTAAATAGAGTCATCCTTGGCGACTACGAGGTCGTTGGTGCCGCCAAAGCGTTTGCCATCGTAGCGGTCGGCGAGCACGGTTCGATTGCCGTTCTTTTCGATGCGGTCGATGGAGCGGCCGGCCCAGGTGGCGATGACCACGCGGCCCTCGTGGTCGAGCGTCAGGCCGTTCGAGCCGATCATCGGAAATTCCTCGAATTTCGGGTCGCTCTTGTCCTTGCCGTTGGTCTGCATGAAGCCGACACGCCAGATGTCCTGGCCGGTATAACCGCTGTGGTCGAGCCAGACCGAGACTTTGTCGTCGGCCGGATTCAATTTATAGATGACGTTGGCGGGGATGTCGCTGAACAGCAGGTAGCCGCCCTTGCGCTCCGGCACCCATAACGCGCCTTCGGTGAAGCCGAAGCCGCCTTTCACCAGTTCGAGATTGGCGTCAGGCGGGATAAGCGCATCGAGCGCGGGATCAATCCGCATCACCGATTTGTTGGTTGACTGTTGCGCCTGCGCCGCGCCGGCCAACGCCACGAGGCATAACGCCGCCGACATCGCGAGATTACGCATAGCGTCTCCCCTCGATCGTGTTGTTGTCGTTAACGTCGAGCCTAGCGGCTTGGCCGCTACGGCGAAAGTGCTTGACGACGCGGCCTTTTCCACCGAGCGGCCGCCACGTAAGGTGGCGACAAATCAACCGGGAGGAGACTATGCGACGATTGTTCGTCTCGATGCTTATTGCGGCCGGATGCCTCGTTGGCGCTGAAACTTTTGCAGCGCACGCGCAGACTATCGTCGACGAATGGAGTCAGGCGAAACTGCCAGCGCCGCCGGCGCTCAAGCCAGTCACCCTGGTGCCGAAGGAAACCGCGTTGCTGGTGATGGACTTCACCGTGCAGACCTGCACGCCCGAGAAACGAAAGCGTTGCGCCGACTCCGTGCCGAAGGTGAAGAAGTTTGTCGAAGACGCGCGCGCCAAAGGTGCGCTGATCATCTACAGTGTGGCGGTGCCGGGCTCGTTGGCAACCGATGTCCTCAAGGAGCTGACACCCGCGGCGGGCGAGCAGGTGCTGCCGCCGCTCGGTCCCGACAAATTCATCAACAGCGATCTGGAAAAGACGCTGAAGGACAAGGGCATCAAGACCGTCGTGGCCATGGGCACGCAGGCCCAGACCTCGGTACTGCATACCGGCGGTGAAGCGGCGTTGCGCGGTTTCAAAGTCGTCGTGCCGGTCGACGCCATGTCGTCGGACGATTTGTTTCCCGAGCTTTACACGGCGTGGCACCTATCGACGGCCGCGCGCATCAGCAATCAGACGACGCTGACCAAGCTCGACATGATCAGCTTCTGACCTCCTCACGGCGTGCAGCGGCGAACCAAGCTGCCGTGCTGTGTCGATGATCCAGGCGCGATAGCGCGCAAGCGGCGTGACGCCGGTGAGCCCGCCGCAGCCGGCTTCGAGTTTAGGGCCGGTTGACCAGCTCACGACGCCGATAATAACGGTCCGGCCGTCCTTATCGCGGAACACCGGCGCGCCGGAATCGCCGGCGCAGGCGCCGAGCCCGGGGCTGTCGCCTCTCGTCTTCGGGTCAAACAGCCTGATCTGCAAACCGCCGGGCTGGCCGGTGGCCATTAGTGTCGCCGCGCGAACTGTGCCTCCAGTGCGGCCATCGCCGCGCACGGTGACGCCATAACCCGCAACCACGAAAGCGTCACCGACTGCGACCGGTTCTTCTTCGGCGCCGAGCGGGACGGCTGGGATTTTTGCCGGCAGCGCCTCAGCGAGCTTGATGAGCGCGACATCGGCGGTAGCGAGATGGCCGAAAAGTCGTTTGAGATCGAATTGCGGATCGTGCTCGATGCGCGTGATGTCCTTGAGCACCGGCGCTTGGCCCGGCGCGCTGCCGACAAGCTTGTAATCGGAGCCCGGCAGCACGCAGTGCGCCGCCGTGAGCAGGATGTCGCGCGCAATCGCGGTTGCCGTGCAAGCCGTGCCGCCGGAGCCGAGGATCATCACTACCGAACGGCCCGCGCCGTCGGCCGCCGGTGGCGCGCCGCCAACCATCGCCCGCGCCGATGCCGCCGAGAGCGCGGCGGCGACCCACAGGATAAGCGCTCGTAGGTGAGTCATCGGCATTTTGCTATTTCATGCGGAACCAATGCGGAGGACATTTTCATGGACGTGCGCGATGCCGTTGCCAGCCGTTATTCGTGCCGTGCTTTTTTACCCACGCCGGTGCCCGAAGCAACAGTGCGCGAGATCCTTGAGCGCGCGGCGCGCGCGCCGTCAGGTGGCAATTTGCAGGCCTGGCGCATCCACGCCATTTCCGGCCCACGCGTTGAAGCGCTCAGGGCGCTGCTTGAACCGCGTATGGGCGAACTGCCCAAGGGCGAGGGGGGCGAATATCAGATCTTTCCGACCAATTTGAAGGAGCCCTACCGCAGCCGCCGCTTCGGCGTCGGTGAACTGCTTTACCGCGCCATTGGAGTGGCGCGGGAGGATCGCGCCGGCCGTTACCGCCAATATGCCAAAAACTTTCAATTTTTCGGCGCGCCGGTCGGTCTGTTCTTTGCCATCGACAAGTCCATGCTTCCGGCCCAGTGGGCCGACCTCGGCGGTTATGTCCAGACCGTGATGGTGCTTGCCCGCGGCTACGGGCTGCATAGCTGCCCGCAGGAGGCCTGGATTTCCTGGCAGCGCACCATGCGCGCTTTCCTGGAACTGCCCGACGAGATGATGCTGTTCTGCGGCATGGCGCTCGGCAATGCGGATACAACTGCGCCTATCAATTCCTGGCGGTCACCCCGCGAGCCGCTGGACTCTTTTGCGACATTCGACGGGTTTTAGCCCAATCTGCCCTAAATCAGCCGTTCACGCGGAGTTCAGTGCGTGCCGCTTAGAGTTATTGCATGTGCTCGCCCCTCCGATTCGCCCTTGCCGGAATTGCGGTCTTTGCGCTGTCTCAGGCGCGCGCCGAGGAGGCTTCGCGTCCGGCGGCGGCTAGCGCGGAGACCGTGCATTGTCTCGATCAGAAAGAGCGCCGGACAGAGGAGGAGACCGGACATCTGGTCCGCCTTGGTGCCGCCATGCGCGTCGCCCGGAGCCGGATGCCTGGCACAGTGGTGCGAGCGCGGCTATGCCGCAGCAGCGATGGGCTCGTCTTCGTGCTGACAGTGCTTGCGCACGATGGCAAAGTGGCGCGTCTGACTATAGACGCCATAAGGGGCACATTGCTCGGCGGACTTTGAGCGGAGTTGCAGATTGCGCCTTCTCGTTGTCGAGGACGATCCAGACCTTAACCGGCAGCTCGCCACCGCGCTGACTGACGCGGGCTACGTCGTCGATCGTGCCTTCGATGGCGAGGAGGGCCATTATCTTGGCGAGAGCGAGCCCTACGACGCCGTCATCCTCGATATCGGCCTGCCGAAGATGGACGGTATCTCGGTGCTGAAATCGTGGCGCCGCGCCGGCCGAGCCATGCCGGTACTTATCCTCACCGCGCGCGACCGCTGGAGCGACAAGGTGCAAGGCTTCGACGCCGGCGCCGACGATTATGTCGCCAAGCCGTTCCATCTTGAGGAAGTGCTGGCGCGGGTACGCGCGCTTTTGCGCCGCTCGGCGGGCCACGCCAAAAGCGAATTTACCTGCGGGCCGGTGCGGCTCGATACCCGCACCGGGCGCGTTGCCGTTGACGGTAATCCCGTCAAGCTCACGTCCCACGAATACCGGCTATTGTCCTACCTGATGCACCATACTGGGCGCGTTGTGTCCCGCACCGAGCTGGTCGAGCACCTTTACGATCAGGATTTCGATCGCGACTCCAACACGATCGAAGTATTCGTTGGCCGCATCCGCAAGAAACTCGGCGTCGACGTGATTCAAACGGTGCGCGGTCTCGGTTATCTGCTCACGCCACCTGATGCGCGCTAATTCACTCGCGCTACGCTTGTTCCTGTGGGCGACCGGCTGCACGGTCGTGATCCTCATCATTACCGGCATTGCGCTGTCGACGCTTTATCGCCACGCCGTCGAGCGGGCATTCGACCGGCGTCTCGACGTTTACTTGCGCACCTTGGTCGCCGACGTCGCTTCGCCGGAGGAGGGCAGCGACAAGTTTCCGCAATCGATCGGAGAGCCGTTGTTCGAATTGCCGCTGTCGGGCTGGTACTGGCAGGTGACGCGGCTCGATACCAAAAAGCCCGAAGTGCATTCGTCACGCTCGCTATGGGATGCCGGCTTGCCGCGGCTGCCCAACAGCGGCGCCGCCGCGCTCGCCGAAGCGCGGGAAGGGTATGCCGAAGGGCCAGAGCAGCAAAACCTGCGCATCGTCGAACGCAATATCGATCTCGGCGATGACGGCCGTTATCTGATTTCGGTCGCCGGCGATGCGTCCGAGATCGATGATGAGACGCGCAGCTTCGACCGCGCCATCGGCGCGACGTTTGCGATCCTCACCTTGGCGCTGCTCTTGACCACGGCCTTGCAGGTTCGCTTCGGCCTGTCGCCGCTCAAGCGCATTTCGGCGAGCCTCGCTGCCATCCGCTCCGGCCGCGCTGAGCGGTTGGAAGGGGATTTCCCCGACGAAATTGCGCCTCTCGCACGAGAAACCAACGCGCTGATCGACGCTAATCGCGAGATCGTCGAGCGCGCCCGCACTCATGTCGGCAATCTGGCGCATGCGCTGAAGACGCCGCTCTCGGTCATCGTCAATGAGGCGACAACTCGCGGCAACGATCCGCTTGCCCACAAGGTCCTGGAGCAGACCGACATCATGCGCGACCAGGTGGCGCGCCAGCTCGAGCGGGCGCGGCTCGCGGCCCGTTCGACGGTGGTCAGCACGCTGATCGATGTGCCGCCTGTCGTCACCGCGCTTGCCCGTACGATGGAGAAACTGCATCGCGCGCGCGACATCGCCATTGCGGTGGACGTGCCGGACCACGCTAGGTTTCGCGGCGAGCAACAGGACCTCGAAGAGATGGTCGGCAATCTAGTCGATAACGCGTGTAAGTGGGCCCAATCGCGCGTCGCCATCGAAGTCGTGGCCGAGCATCCCACCGCGGTAGGTGACAAAATCTTCAATGGCGATAGCGGCGAGAAGTCTCGGGTGCGCATTATCGTCGATGACGACGGACCGGGGTTGTCGCCGGTCGAGCGCGAACAAGTGGCGACCCGGGGCGAGCGGCTCGACGAGACCAAGCCTGGCTCGGGTTTGGGCCTTTCCATTGTCGTCGAGCTAGCAGGGCTCTACGGCGGCGTTCTCACGCTTGGCACCGCGCCGATCGGTGGGTTACGCACCGAATTGGCGCTGCCTGGCGGGTAGGACGCAAATCGTCAGGCGGTATGGCCGTCAAAGTCGCCGGCCTTCGGCATATTCTTTTCCTGTTGCGGCGTCATTTTCGTGGGGTTTTCCACTCCGGGTATGCCGCGCGGTCCCAGTTTTGCCTGCGCGATATCGTCCTCGGTCGGCCGTTCTTTCTTATCGATATTTGGCGCCATAGCATTGCTCCTGTCAGGGTCAACCAAACGGCCCTCCATTCCGTTCCGGCGAGCGGATTGCGGAACTTACGGTCAATTCTGTAATTCGCGATTAAGTGCGGCGATGTCGGTGTATTCGGATGCGAGACGAGCGCGCGCCTTGGCTGGATTCTCGTATTGACCGAATAGTCCGATTGCTTCGATTTTGGATATGAACGCCGGGTCCTTTGCCGCTGTCGCAACGCTCGCGACCAGAGTGGCGCGGACGCCATCTGGTAATGCGTGCGGCGCGTAGAGGCCCATGATCAGGTTCAACCCGTTCACGGCGACGCCTTTCTCCGCAAAGGTCGGAACCTCGGGGAGTTTCGGCAGGCGGTTGGGCGCCGTCGTTGCCAGCGCGCGCAGCTTCTTGGATTCGAACATGGCCGCGCCGGTCGTGTAGGGCACCATGCCGATATCGACCTGCCGTCCGAGGATGGCCGTGGTGAGCTGCGCGCCGCCCGGAAACGGCACGGCGACCATGTTCAGCTTAAAGCGATGCGCCAGCGCCTGCATGCTCAATGACGACACCGTGCCCACGCCGGCCGACGCATAGTTGAGCTTGCCCGGGTTGCCGTTGATGTAGGCGATGATGTCTTCGAGCGTCTGCCATGGTGCGTCGGCGCTTACCGCCAGCACGCTGACGTCGGTTGCGTAATTGCCCAGCAGGCTGAAGTCGTCGAGCGTAAATGGCACATTGGTTCCGGAAATCCGGGTGATGGTGAAAATCGAATTGACGCCTTGGCCGATGGTGTAGCCGTCGGGCACGGCAGTCGCGACGTCGTGCATGCCGAGCGTTCCGCTTGCGCCCGGCTTATTGAGCAGAACGACCGGCTGGCCGAGCGCCGAAGACAGTGCCGGCTCGATCATCCGTACCGCGGTATCGACCGGGCCGCCGGCCGTTGCCGGCACGATGACTTGCACCGGGCGCGCTGGAAACCGCTCCTGCGCATGCGCGCTCACCGCCAAAGTCCCGAACGCCGCGCATGCCACGGCGAGTGCGAGATGTTTCATCGATACCTCCTGACAGCGCCGGCGCGTGTGTCATACCATGGTCCCACAAAACGCCAACGGCGGCAGGGAGACAAGATGCGCATTGTCACGCTCGAGGAACATTTCACTTTGCCGCCGCCCGGCGGCCAGAGCGCCGTTGCGCCGACGCCAAATCCCGCGGCGGCCAACACGTCCAGCGTCGTTGCGAATGCGGCCGACAAGATGACTGACATTGGTGCCGGCCGGATCGCCGACATGGATCGCAACGGCATAACCGTGCAGGTATTGTCAAAAGCTGGAATCCATATCAGCCCCAGCGCGGACCAGTTCGATGGTAACGAGGCGGTCGCGTTTTCGCGGGCATTCAACGACGGCTTTGCGCAAAGGATCGCCGAGCGGCCCGATCGCTTCGCTGCCTTCGCGCATCTGGCGGCGAGTGTTCCGGAGGCCGCCGCGGACGAATTGGAGCGCACCGTTACCGAATTCGGTTTCAAGGGGGCGCTGATCAGCGGGACCATCCGCGGCGCATTCCTCGACGATCCAAAGTTCGAGCCGCTGCTGGCGCGCGCCGAAAAGCTCGACGTGCCGATCTATATTCACCCCGGCATGCCGCCGGCCGAGGTGCGCAAGGCGTATTACGAGGGATTTCCGAAAAATATCAGTTTCGGTCTCGCCACCTTTGCCTGGGGCTGGCACTACGAGGTCGCGCTGCATGTCATGCGGCTCGCGGTGTCCGGCACCATGGACAAACATCCGCGGCTCAATTTCATCATCGGCCATATGGGCGAGGGATTGCCGGCGATGCTGGCGCGTTGCGAACATCAATTCCGCAACGATCTTTCATTCTTGTCGCGGCCGCTGGCCAAGACCATTACCGACCAAGTCTACGTTACGTCGGCCGGATTTTTCACCAATCCGCCATTCGTGGCAGCGCTCGAAACATTCGGCATCGACCGTCTGATGTTCTCCGTGGACTATCCCTATGCCAGCAACGCCGACGGCCGTGCGTTCTTGAATAATGTACCGCTATCCGGTGACGATCTCGCCAAATTCGTCCACGGCAACGCCGACAAGCTTTTGAAGCTCAAAGTCTAGGCTCGCCGCGCCCGCACAATTGCCTCGCGTACGCGCCGCGCCGTGACCGGCGTCTCGAACACCGCTGCGCCAAGCGGGCGCAGCGCATCGTTGACCGCGTTGACAATCGCCGCCGGTGGCCCGATCGCACCGTTTTCGCCAATGCCTTTTATGCCGAACATCGAGAACGGCGACGGCGTCTCGATAAAATCCAGTTTGACATATGGCATCGATAGCGCGTTCGGCGCGGTGTAATCGGCGAGTGTCGTGGCGGTCGGCTGGCCGGATGCATCGTAGCTGCTCTCTTCGTAGAGCGCATTGCCGAGGCCATTGGAGAAGCCGCCGACGACCTGGCCCTCGACTAGCAATGGATTTACCTGCGTGCCGCAGTCGGCGACGATGGCGTAATCAATCACTTCGACCTCGCCGATTTCAGGATCGACGGCAACCACGGCCGCATGGGTGGAATAGGAAAACACGCCGGGATCGTGTGCTTTGTGTCCCGCCGTAGCGGTCAGGCCGCCGGCATCCATGTCGGCCGGGAGATCCTCAGGGTGGTGGTACCAGGCGCGACCGATCTCGCCGAATTCCACGCTCCCTTGCGGGCCGTGAACGCGGCCATTACGAATCTCGACGTCCTCGGCTTTGCATTGCATCAGATGGGCGCCAATCTTGGCGACCGGTTGCATCAGATGCCGGCATGCCTCCGCGATCGCCCCTCCGGTCGTGACCATCGAACGCGATGTATAGGTGCCGGTGCCGACCGGTGCTGCGGAAGTGTCGCCAAATCGCACCGAGACTTTGCGCGGATCGATGCCCATGACCTCATTGGCGACTTGCGCGAACACCGTCTCGTGTCCTTGGCCGTGGGAGTGTGAGCCGACTTCGAGCACGAGCTCACCGTCGCCGGTGAGGCGCGCGACTGCGGGCTCCATTCCGGGCACGAGCTCGATACCCCAAGCCGAATAGCCAAATGGGCCGGTGCCGTAGGCCGTCTGTTCGTAGAAGCACGCGAAGCCTACGCCGATCAATCTGCCGTCAGGCTCGCCCTTCTTTTGTCGCAGACGCACAGCCGGAAGATCGATCAGCGCGGCAGCGCGCTTGAGTGCCGCAGCATAATCGCCGCTGTCGAGGGTTTTCTTGGTGATAGACACATAGGGCATCTGCGACGGCTTGACGAAATTACGCAGGCGGACTTCGACCGGATCGATCCCTGCCGCATGTGCGATGCCGTCCATGACGATCTCGTGGCCTATGCATGAAAGGGGTCGCGCAACGCCGCGGAACGGCTGTCCCGCCGGCTTGTTGCTGACGGTGTTGATGGCGCGGCCGCGAAAGGCGCGAATGTCATAGCAGCCTTGCATATTGCCGATGGCGAGCCCGCCTTCGATTCCGGCGGGCCATGGCCACGGCGAATAGGCGCCCGAGTCTACAGTCACGTCACATTCGAGACCGAGGATGCGCCCGTTTGCATCAGCATAGGCGACCACCCTGCACTCGTAATCGCGGCAGGTGGCATCGCAAACAAGTGACTCGTAGCGATCCTGAATCCATCGCACCGGACGGCGAAGCTTCATCGCCGCCCAGGCAACACATACGGTTTCGCTTTCGACGTAAGTCTTCAAACCGAACGAGGCGCCAACGTCCGGAACGACCACGCGGAGCCTGCGCTGGCTCAACCCGAGAACTTGTGCCAGCCCGATCTGAAGCGGCACCGGCAGTTGATGTCCGACATAGACCACCAGTTCGTCGAGTCGGCTGTCGTAGGACGCCAGGCATGCCCTGCCTTCGAGCGGCAACGGGTGCATGCGGTTCATGCGAAACTTGCGCTCAACCACATGAGCAGCCGCAACCTTCGCCGCGTTCAAGTCCCCGCCCGCGATCGTCAGATCGACGAGAACGTTGTCGCCCCATTCGTCGTGGACGAAGGGAGCCACTTTTTTGAGCGCGTCGGCCATCGTTACGATGGGCGGGAGCGTTTCGAAATCGACATCGATCAGCGCGGCGATGTCTTCCGCCTCCGCGCGTGTCGCGCCGATCGCCATCGCGATCGGTTCGCCTACATGGCGCACTTTGGTTGCGGCGAGAATTGGCCAGTCTGAAGGCTTGAAGCCGGGAAGTTTAGCCGTCGAGCGCATTCTGCCGACGCCGGCGAGATCCTGGGCGAGATAAACTCGGTCCTCAAAGCCGTGCGGCTTGCGCGCAGCGACGATGCGGGCATGGGCATGGGGACTGCGCGCGAAGGCCGCGTGCAGCATTCCCGGTAGAACTATATCGGCACAAAACTGCCCGCGGCCTTCGAGAAAACGCGCATCCTCGAGCCGTGGCAGCCTGGCACCGATCCCGTACTGGCTTGCCATCGCCCTTCCTAAGCTACGCTAACGCCAAAGCTCCCTCGAGGCGAGCTGCGCGCCGTCGCTGAGGGCCTTGAATTTCGCCCAAACGATGCTTGGGTGGATTTCCTTCGAGCCGGCGAAAGTCGCAAATCCGCAATCCGAGCCGGCGATAACGTTCTCGCGGCCGACGACGCTGGCGTATTTGACGATGCGTTCGGCGACGAGCTCGGGATGTTCAACCAAGATAGTTGAGTGGGAAATGACGCCCGGGATCAAAACCTTGCCGTCCGGCAATTTGACATTCTTCCACACCTTCCACTCGTGCTCGTGGCGCGGATTGGCGGCTTCGAACGAATAGGCGCCGGCCCGGATTTTCAGAATAATGTCGACGATGTCTTTCAGCTCCATATCATGAATGCGCGGACCCATATTGATGCCGTAACAGGTGTGGAAGCGGATTTTTTCCGGCGGAATGTCGCGCAGCGCGTGATTGAGAGCTGCGACGCGGACTTCAGCCCATTTGCGGCAATCGGCGATGCTCGCCTCGGGATGGATGATGTAATAGGTGACGAGCCGCGGATCGTCGATCTGCACCAGAAATCCGGCGTCGACGATCGCGTTGTATTCAACGGCCATCGCGTCGGCGATCGCGAAAATGTATTCCTCGGTCGATTTGTAATAGGCGTTCTTCTGCCAGTCCTCGATGTTCGACGGCGAGATCGCCGGCATGAAGGCTTCTTCGACCTTAGCGCCGTTGAGCGCTGCTTTGAAATTGTCGATGTCGCGTTTGAGCCGGGCGTGGCCCTTATAGGTGATCGGCCCGGTGCAGATCATATGGGTGTGCGTCGATGCGGCGTGGGTTTGGGAATAGAACTCGGGAAACGACAGGCCTTCGCGCGAGGTGGCCCACTGATTGCGCGGGCTGGCTTTGGTATCGACCTCGTATCCGCCGAGGCGTTCGTTGATGTAGCTGACAAAGCTCGGCTTGCCGTATTCGCCGTCGTCGATCACGTCGATGCCGAGCTCGGTCTGTTTCTGCACGATCCCGGCGATCGCTTCGGTCAACTGCTTTGCGGCCGCCGGCGTGTCAAACGCCTTCGGGCCGTCGCGCTCGACCAGTGCGAGCAGATCAGGCGGCCTCGGCAGGCTGCCGGCGTGCGTGGTGAGAATCCGATCGGTGCTGTGCTTCATGTCCGCTCAATCCAATGTGACGTGGGCCGCGGTGATGACGTTCTTCCACCGCTCTGCCTCTTCGTGAAAATATTTCGCGGTATCTTGCGGCGTACCGCCGACGGGCTCGGCGGAAAGATCGGCGAAGCGCTTTTGCACGTCGGGATCGCGCAGGGCTTCATTCAATCCTGCATTGACCTTATCAATAATGGCGGCCGGCGTATTCGGCGGAGCAACCAGAGCGTACCACGTCACGGATGAAAAACCTGGCAGCGTCTCGGCGATTGCGGGTACATCGGGCACGCTTGCCGCGCGCTCGGGCGACGCCACGCCGATATATTTCAGTTTGCCGGCTTTGACGAGTTGCATCGACACGCCGAGATTATCGAACATGCAATCGACGCTGCCGGCGACGAGGTCGTTGAGCGCTGGCGCCGAGCCGCGATAGGGCACGTTCTGCAATTTGACGTGTGCGGCCATCTGAAACATCTCCGAGGTGAGATGAGACGTGGTGCCGTTGCCTTGTGTGGCGTTGCTGAGTTTTCCGTCATTGGACTTTGCGTAGTCGATGAATTCTTTTACTGTGTTGGCTTTGATCTTGTCTGGATTGACCACGAGCGCGTTGGGCACGCGGCCCATGACCCCGATCGGTACAAAGGCAAGCGGATCGAAGTCGAGGTGGGCGTAGAGGTTCTGATTGATCGCCACGGGGCCTGGCGGTGTCGCCAGCAGCGTGTAACCATCGGGATCGGACTTGGCGGCGACCTCGGCGCCGACATTGCCGCCGGCACCGGTGCGGTTCTCGATGATCACCGCTTGTCCCCACTTGCGCGAGAGCCAGTCGGCGATGATGCGGGGCATGACATCGGCGGTACCCCCGGCGGGAAACGGCACCACGATTTTCACTGCACGAGCCGGATAGTTTTGCGCGCGCGCCGAAGGGGCGACCGCCGTGATGAGTGCGATTGCGGGCAATATCCAGCCTAAGCGCCAGAACAGGGTGGCGCGCTTTTTCGTCATCATCATCTTGCTCTTGGACGTTTTGGTGGGATCGCGGCAGAACTTAGCCAAACCGCGTCGCAGCCGCCAGTGCGCGAGAGCCGGGGCGGCGATGCTTGCGACGCCGTTACACGTACCCGCCCTGGCTGTGTGAACAGAGTTTTGCCCTATTGAAGCTCTTTGGTTGGAGCAGTGGGTCAGGGAAGGGGGCGAAACGCGCGATGCCGGCTGCTCGCATTCTCACATTGCTGCTTTTCGCCATCAGCCTCGCAGCGTGCGCGGCGAATTCCGGTCCCAAAGAGGCCGGGGGCACCATTGCTGGCGCTGCCGCCGGCGGCTTGATCGGCAACGCGATCGGCGGGAGTGCCGGAAACCGGCTCGCCGGTAGCGTGATCGGCGCGGCGGTCGGCGGGCTGATTGGCAATCGAATTGGGGCGGCGCTCGACGACGAAGACAAGCGGCGCGCCTATGCCGCCCAAATGCAGGCGCTCGAAACCGGCCCATCGGGTGCGCCGGTGGCCTGGCGTAACCCGGATTCCGGCCGTTACGGGAACGTCGTGCCGGGCCCGGCCTACCAGGTAAATGGCGCCGCCTGCCGGCAATTCACCGACACAATTTATATCGATGGTATGCCGCAGACCGAGCGTGGCACCGCGTGCCGCAATCCAGACGGTACCTGGACCGCGATAAACTGAGGCAATCAGGGTTTATCGCCTTGAATATCCGTGGTTTTGCGTAACGCCTTCTTAAGCGCCTCGCTACTAGAACATTAACGGAATAGTCGGTGTCCAGCCGCTTCCAGCGATGGACGCCAGGGAGTTTGGTAGAGCGTGATTTTCTCGGAAAACCGGCTTTCACTTTCCGGATCAGGCTCTGGACGAGGCTGTGAGCGATGACGAGCGACGGGCAATCCGTCGAACGGCTGGACGAATATCTCCGGACTCTAAAACCGGAAGCGCGCTCGATGCTCGTGCAGGAGCTCGAGCGCGGGCTGTTGCGCGGTGACGACACTCCGGACAACCAATTCGTGCTCAGGGAATTGCGCCGCACGATCCGCGCCGAGGCGCATCGGGTGCCGCGTATCGGCGATGCAGCCCGCATGTTTTTCATGCCTTTCGAACCGTTTCTATTCGATGGCCCCGCCGACCATAAGCGTATTGGGCGCATCGCGCGCGTCTCGCTTGATCCGGTATGGCAGTGGATCGGCCGCGACCTTATTCCGGCCGAAGCCAAGGCGTTGGGCGACGACATCAATCGTGCGTTGCTTGCCGGCGACAAAAGCCGGGCCGAACAGGTGGTTCGCGCACTCCATGATCGCGCCATGTTACGTCTGCGCGACACGCTCGCTGCCGCCGGCAAAGACGAGCGCGCGCAGCGCAGGCTCGCCATCCAGGTTGGCACGCCACGCGCGATCGATGACATTGCGACGCTGCTGCACGTTCTCGAAATCCGCGATGTATTGGCCGATCTCGCCAAGCGTCTGCCCGTAAATATTCGCATGTTCGAGCGCGAAGTAGTCGATCAGGCTAAGATGCATCTCGACACCGCGTCGGCCGCGAAATCACTGGGTGCAGACTCCGCGCGCAAAAACGACCTCATCCGTTACGGTCTCATCATGCTGATGAACCGAATGACGTCGCCGTGGCAACTCATCCGGATCGCCACGCGCGCAGCGGGAAGCGACGATACGGCGCGCATCTTCGAAACGCCTTTCGCAACCGCGGTCACTCTCGTGCTCGGCGAACTTGAAGCCACCGTCAGCGACCTGAGGAAAGAATTCAAAGCCGGCCGGCCGGTGACCTCGATCCTCAAGGAATTGCACGACGCGGCACGAGGAATGCGCACCGAAATCGATCTCTCCACCGACTCAGTCTGGAGTTCGCCAGCTCGCGGCGATCCGCGGCGACGTATCCAGTCTTCTCAAGCCCGAGATTGACGCCACATCCGGCCACGTCAGGCGGCTCCTGCGCCCGCCACCGGCCAAGGATATCGCGCCGAGATCCACGGTGGATTCCGCCGATGTCGATGAAGTAGAGGCGCGGGTCGAATTCGTTAATGCATGCCGCATTTATGCAGGCGAACTCGCGCTCAGCGAGGTCACCCTGCGAGCCCATACGGAACTGACGCAATATCTCGAGACCGGCGCCAACATCCTGCTTGAGTTCGTGCGCCACGCCGGTGATACCGACCGCCTGTTCCGGCAGTCCCAGGTCGACGCCGCAATTCGCTTATGCCGGATGATTTTCGGCAACGATTATGCCGGAACGCTGGCCAAAGCCGCCGACGTTGCCGCACAAGCCGCGATCGCCGAGAAAAAACAGTCGTTGCGCGCTTAGAGAGCGCGCAATTGCCGCGCTGGCGTTCCCATTGCAGCCGCAATCCCGCCGTGATGTAACGGCGCAGCTTAAGGTGAAGGCGCTATAGAACCGCCAGCGATTGCAAATGGCACTATGGATCATTTTCGCGTCCATGACCGCAGCGGCGATGCTCGCCGTGCTGTGGCCGCTTGGGCGGAAGGCGACCCGTGCGCCGGCCGGCGGCAACGATCTTCTGGTCTATCAGGATCAACTCGATGAAATCGGCCGCGACCGCGGCGCCGGCCTGATCGGCCAGGCGGAAGCAGAGGCCGCGCGTGTCGAGGTGTCGCGCCGTCTTCTGGCGGCGGCCGATGCACAGACTGTGGCGGACACGCCCGCGCAAAGTCCGGTGCAGTCGCTGCGGCGACGCCGGATGGCCGCGATGGCGGCGCTGGTCGTCGTGCTGATTTTACCGCTCGGGCTATATCTCGTCCTTGGTTCCCCCAATGTTCCCGGCCAGCCAGCCTTTGCCCGCATCAGCACGCCACAGAACGGTCAGTCAATCGAAAGTCTTGTCGGCCAGGTAGAAGCACACCTGGCGAATAATCCTGATGACGGCGCCGGCTGGGAGGTGATCGCCCCCGTCTATCTGCGGCTCGGTCGGTTCGATGATGCCGTCATGGCGCGGCGCAAATCACTGGCGCTCAACGGCGAGAGTGGCGCACGCTTCGCCGATCTCGGCGAGGCCCTGACCGCTGCCGCTAACGGCATCGTTACCGACGACGCCAAGCAAGCCTTCACCAGCGCCGTGGCGCACGATCCGAGCGAGTCCAAGGCGCGATATTTTCTCGGTCTCGCCGATGAGCAAGATGGCAATCGCGAAAGCGCCGCCGCGCGCTGGCGCGCCATGCTGCAAGACGCGCCGGCCGGCGCGCCGTGGGTCGGGTTTGTTCGCTCGGCGCTCGGCCGCGTGACCGGCGAGCCGGTTCCGCCGGCGGCGGACCCGAGCGATGCTGACGTCGCGGCCGCAAACGGCATGAATGACGAACAGCGCGCCGACATGATACGCGGTATGGTCGCGCGGCTGGCCGATCGGTTACATGCTAATGGAGATGACGTCGATGGCTGGCTGCGGCTTGTCCGTGCCTATGTCGTTCTCGGCGACCGCGATAAGGCGAAAGGCGCTGCCGATGATGCGCGGCACGCACTTTCGACCCGCCCAGACGACGTCAAGCGGATCGACGATCTCGCCAAGGGTTTAGGACTCGAGGGCTGACAAACAGATGATGCCGCGAGGATACGTTTAGATGACACGAAAGCAACGACGCTTGGTTCTGGTCGGCGCCGGCTTAGGCGTACTGGCGGTTGCGGTTGCTCTGATGCTCAATGCATTTCGCGATTCCATCGTATTCTTCAATTCGCCGAGCGATATTGCCGAAAAGCACGTCGAGCCCAGCACGCGTATCCGGCTTGGCGGACTGGTGAAGGACGGCAGCATCATCCGCAGCAGCGATCTGCGCGTCCACTTTGCCGTGACCGACGGCAAGACTGAAATCCCGGTAGCCTATCAGGGCGTGCTGCCCGACCTGTTCCGGGAAGGGCAGGGTGTCATCGCCGAGGGCACGCTCGACAGCACCGGCGTATTCGATGCTGACACGATCCTCGCCAAGCACGACGAGACCTATATGCCCAAGGAGGTCGCCGATGCGTTGAAGAAGTCCGGACACTGGAAAGACGATTATGCGCAGCGCGCGGCGCTTCCCGTTGGCGGAGCAACCAAGTGATTCCGGAACTCGGCCAATATGCCTTGATGCTCGCGCTCGGGCTTTCGCTCATTCAGGCTACCATGCCGATCGTCGGCACGAGCACCAACGATGCGGTGCTGATGAACATCGCCGCGCCAGTGGCGGTCGCGCAATTCATTTTCGTTGCGATCGCGTTCGGCGCGCTTGCCGAATGCTACGTCGTATCCGATTTCTCGGTGCTCAACGTCTACGAGAATTCCAATTCGGCGATGCCACTGATCTACCGGCTCACCAGCGTCTGGGGCAATCACGAAGGCTCGATGATGTTGTGGGTGTCGATCCTCGCCTTCTTCGGAGCGCTGGTCGCGATTTTCGGCACCAATCTGCCACTGGTGCTCAAAGCAAATGCGCTGGCGGTGCAGGCCTGGATCGCGGCTGCGTTTCACCTTTTCATCCTGACGACGTCGAATCCGTTCCTGCGAATTCCCGACGCACCGTTCGAGGGCCGCGATCTCAACCCAATCCTGCAAGACCCTGGCCTCGCCTTTCATCCGCCGATGCTCTATCTCGGCTATGTCGGCTTCTCGATCGCATTTTCCTTTGCCATCGCCGCCCTGCTCGAAGGACGCATCGATGCGGCGTGGGCGCGGTGGGTGCGGCCCTGGGTGCTCGGGGCCTGGATGTGCCTGACGCTCGGCATCGCTGGCGGCTCGTATTGGGCCTATTACGAACTCGGCTGGGGCGGCTTCTGGTTCTGGGATCCGGTCGAGAACGCCTCGCTGATGCCTTGGCTCGCCGGCACTGCGCTGCTGCATTCCGCCGTGGTGATGGAAAAGCGCGCGGCGCTGAAAGTCTGGACCATCCTGCTCGCGATTCTCGCGTTCTCGCTGTCCCTGATCGGAACCTTCCTGGTGCGTTCGGGCGTGCTCACCTCGGTTCATGCCTTTGCGGTCGATCCGACGCGCGGCATTTTCATTCTCGCCATACTCGTAGTCTTCATCGGCGGCGCGCTGGCGCTTTATGCATGGCGCGCGCCGCTGCTCAAAGCAAGGCGGCTTGTTCGCGCCGATCTCGCGCGAAGGCGCACTTGTGTTCAACAATCTGTTTCTAACCTCCGCATGTGCCACCGTTTTTGTCGGCACGCTCTACCCGCTCGCGCTCGAAGCCTTGACCGGCGACAAGATTTCGGTCGGGCCGCCGTTCTTTAATTCGACGTTCGGCCCGCTGTTTATTCCATTAATGCTGGTGATGCCGTTCGGGCCGCTGATGGGATGGAAACGTGGCGATATCCTCAGTGCGGCACAGCGCCTGCTCGCAGCAGCCGTGCTATCGGTGGTCGCGATTGCGGCTGCATTCGCGCTCGAACATGGCGGGCCAGTATTGGCGCCGTTCGGCGTCGGCATTGCCATTTTCGTCATGGTCGGCGCCGTAACCGACATTGTCGAGCGTACGATGCTCCTGCGCGTGCCGTTCAACGTTGCGCTGCGCCGGGCGATCGGGCTGCCGCGATCCGTGTGGGGCACTTCTTTTGCCCATTTCGGTATTGGCGCTTCGCTGCTCGGGATCGTCAGCGTTACGGCCTGGGGCAGCGAACACATCGCCGCCGTCAAGCCGGGCGAGATCATCGACGTCTCCCATTACCGGCTCACCTTTGACGGCACCTTCGACCGCGCCGGCCCGAATTATCGCGACGTTGTCGGTCATTTCACGGTGCGGCGAGCGAATGGAGACTTAATCGGGGTCATGGAGCCGAGCCGCCGTACCTTCCCGGCCCGCAACATGGCGACGACCGAGGCCGCATTGATGACGCGCGGTGTGAGCCAGCTCTATGTTTCGCTTGGCGATCCTGATGCCAATGGCGCGGTGCCGGTGCGGCTTTATTTCAAGCCCAACGTGCTTCTGATCTGGGGTGGTGCCTTCATCATGTTCCTTGGCGGAGGACTTTCGCTGTCGGATCGGCGGCTGCGCATCGGCGCACCGCGGCCGGCCAAGGCAAAGACCGCGCTTGTGCCTGCCGAGTGATCGTAATGAAAATTCTGCATGCCGCCGCGCTTGCGATATTGCTTCTCGCACCTTCGGCTGTCGTGGGCCGTGCAACCCGACGAGATGCTGGCGAATCCGGTGTTGGAAGCACGTGCCCGCGCACTCTCCAAGAATTTGCGTTGCATGGTTTGCCAGAACGAATTGATCGACGATTCCGAGGCGCCGTTGGCGCACGACCTGCGCGTCCTGGTGCGCGAACGGATCAAAGCCGGCGATAGCGACCAGCAGGTGCTCGATTTCCTGGTTGCGCGCTACGGCGAATTCGTGCTGCTCAAACCGCCACTGTCCTGGCACACCGTCGCGCTTTGGGGGTTGCCCCCTGCGGCGCTCCTCATCGGCGCGCTGGTCATTATTGCCGATCTGCGCCGGCGGAGGGTGGGACAGCCAGCCGAAGAAGCGAACCTCAGCGCGGCCGAGGAAGCACGGCTAGCCGAGTTATTGCGAGATAGTTCGGCCCCGTAACACGGGCGTTCAGCCATATGCGAGATCAGCCGATCAATCGGATGGGGGCTCGGCCACTTAAGATATTGAAATTGCATTATAATATTTAAAACTACAACATTACCAAGTTTTAATCCCGCCGACAGTTGGCCGTAAGGCTGGCCGTCCCATGTTCCTCTTTAACGTGTGGGGCTTCGGGGCACCTTCCGCCATATGGCGGTGAACCGAACTTGGAGATGTGTTTATGGACGGCAATCGTTTGCGTTCGCGTCGAACCCTATCGGCGCGGCGCCTAGCACTGATGGCGACAACAATAGCCGGGTTTGCCGTAGCAGCGGTTTTCGTGGCGCCTGCCGTCGCGCCGCAGCGCAACTTGTTTGGAACAGCGGCGCATGCGCAGAACCTGACCGATAAGGTGCAGCAGTTGCCGCAGCGTCCGGTCGGGTTCGCCGACATTGTCGAGAAGGTGAAACCTTCGGTCATGTCGGTGCGCGTCAAGATGGAGCGTTCGGCGGACCAGGATTCAAACGATCAAGAGCTTCCATTTCCGCCCGGTTCCCCGTTCGAACGGTTCTTCAAGCATTTCGGCACGCCCAACATGCCGAACGGCAAAGAGGTTATCACCGGCCAAGGTTCGGGCTTCTTCATTTCGGCTGACGGCTATGCGGTGACCAACAACCATGTGGTTCAGAACGCCGAGCAAGTCACCGTTACTACCGACGACGGCAAAACCTATACCGCCAAGGTGATCGGTACCGACTCGCGCTCCGATCTCGCGTTGATCAAGATCGACGGCAATTCGTTTCCCTATGTGAAACTTGCCGATGCCGCGCCGCGCGTCGGCGATTGGGTGATTGCGGTCGGCAATCCGTTCGGACTTGGCGGCACTGTGACCGCCGGCATCGTGTCGGCGCGTGGCCGCGATATCGGCGCTGGCCCCTATGATGATTTCATTCAGATTGACGCGCCGGTGAATAAGGGCAATTCCGGTGGCCCGACGTTCGATGTCGACGGCAATGTCATCGGCGTGAATACCGCGATTTTCTCGCCATCCGGCGGTTCAGTCGGCATTGCATTTGCAATTCCTGCCGACACCGTCAAAAGCGTGGTCGCGCAGCTTCGTGACTCGGGCAGCGTCACTCGCGGATGGATCGGCGTACAGATTCAGTCGATCACTCCCGAAATCGCCGACAGCATGGGCTTGAAACAGGCAACCGGCGCGCTGGTTGCGGAGCCGCAGCCCGACAGTCCTGCAGCCAAGGCCGGTATCCAGAGCGGGGATGTCATTACGTCGGTTGACGGCACGGATATTCACGATGCGCACGAACTTGCCCGTCGCATCAGCACGATGGCGCCAGATACTACCGTCAAGCTGGGCGTGATTCATCAGGGCGAGCAGAAGACCCTGTCGCTGACCTTGGGCAAGCTGCCGAACGAGAAGCAGGCTTCCAACACCGGTCCGAGCCAGCGCGAGGTTCCCGACAGTGACATGCCGAAGCTGGGCTTGACGCTGGCGCCAGCGAGCAAGGCGCCCGGCAGCGATGGCAGTGGCGTTGTCGTCACCGGCGTTGCGGACGGCGGCGTTGCCGCGGAGCATGGCTTCCAGGTTGGCGACATTATTCTCGACGTGGGCGGTAAGTCGGTGACGACACCGGCAGACATCCGCAAAAGTCTCACCGATGCCCGTAAGGAGGGCAAACACGCTGTGTTATTCCGGGTGAAATCGAGCCAAGGCACGAAGTTCGTCGCGCTGCCGCTCGGCAACGCCTGAGTAATGGGGCATCCGCTGGCATCCGTCGCCCCCGCTGGCGGGCGTACCCTGGGGGACGGGCCGTAAGGCCCGTCCCCGCCAAATACCAGCTCCATCCCGGCATCCGTCGCCCCCGCTGGGGTGGAGTAGGTAGAGGGGGCGGTGGGCAGTAGCTCGCCGCCCCCTCACTATTTTTTCCCGCATTCGATGGCGTACTCTTTACATTAAAACGTAGCTGCCGGGTCGGCGGCCGATATTGCCGAATGCGGCTTGCGAGCCATATGCTTCGAAGTGGAACGCCGCTTGCGGGTTCCCCAACCACGGCAGACCATGCGCCTTCTCATCATCGAGGACGACCGTGACGCCGCCGATTATCTGGTTAAGGCGTTTCGCGAAGTCGGCCATATCGCCGATCAGGCCACTGACGGCGAGGAAGGGCAGGCGCTCGCGCTCGACGGCCAATACGACGTGCTGATCATCGACCGCATGCTGCCGAAGCGTGACGGCCTGTCGGTCATCAGTACGTTGCGCAGCAAATCGGTGGAAACGCCGGTGCTTATCCTCTCCGCGCTGGGCCAAGTCGACGATCGCGTTAAAGGCCTGCGAACCGGCGGTGACGATTATCTGGCGAAGCCCTACGCGTTCTCAGAGCTACTAGCGCGCGTCGAGGCGCTTGCGCGCAGGCCGGGAAAGCGCGGCGAGGAGACCGTTTATCGCGTCGGCGATCTCGAACTGAACCGGCTGTCGCACGAGGTCAGCCGTGCTGGCCAGGAGCTGCAATTGCAGCCGCGCGAATTCCGCTTGCTCGAATATCTGATGCGGCATGCCGGCCAGGTCGTTACCCGCACCATGCTTTTGGAAAACGTCTGGGACTATCATTTCGATCCGCAAACCAATGTGATCGACGTTCATATTTCGCGGCTGCGGTCCAAGATCGACAAGGGGTTCGCGCAGCCGCTTCTGCACACCGTACGCGGCGCGGGCTATATGATCCGCGACGGTGCGCGGTAATGTCGTGGCACGCCTAGGTCGGCATTTGCGGTCCGCCGATTGCGCCGCAGGCGAACAACGCTTCGATCCTTTGCGCCGCCACTCCCCAGTCCGTGAGCGCGGATCGTGTTCCTTCGCCGAGCGACTGTACCGACGTCGGTGGTCCGGCCGGGGTGCGGCTGAACCGCGGCGCGGGAGCGGGCTGCACCACCCCGTCCAGTTCCATGAAAGAACCCCGCGCCGCGTTGTGCGGATGCGTCGGGGCTTCGGCCATGGTCAGGACCGGCGCGAAGCAGACGTCGCTACCTTCAAGGAGCGCGCACCATTCGTCCCGGGTGCGCGACTTGAAAAGCCCTTCGAGCTTACCGCGCAACTCCGCACTGTCATCGGCGGTAAAGGGCAGGCCGATCCGTTCGAACAGCAGCTTGCGGAATTTCAGTTCGATCGGTGCGATCGAGACATATTTACCGTCGGCGCATTCGTAGACGTCGTAAGTTGGCGACCCGGAATCGAGACGATTTGTTCCCCGCTCGAGCGTGTGCATGCCGGCGCCATGGAGGCCGTACATCGCGGTCATCAGCGAAGAGGCGCCGTCTATCATCGCGGCGTCAACCACTTGGCCGGTGCCGGATCGCCGCGACTCGATCATGGCGCAGGCCATGCCGAACGCGAGATAGAGTGCGCCGCCGCCATAGTCGCCGATGAGGTTGAGCGGCGGCGTCGGCTTGGTGCCGTCGCGGCCTATTGCCGCGAGCGCGCCGGTCAGGGCGATGTAGTTGAGATCATGACCCGCAGCTTGTGCCAGCGGGCCGGTTTGGCCCCATCCGGTGATTCGACCATAGACCAATTGCGGGCTTCGTTGCAGCACCGGCTCCGGTCCGAGCCCAAGACGTTCCATCGTGCCGGGGCGGTAGCCCTCGATCAGCGCGTCGGCACCGGCAAGCAGATCGAACGCCAGTGCAATTCCCTCCGGATGCTTCAGGTCGACAGAGACCGACGGACGCGAGCGCAAGGTCAAGTCGAAGCGTGGCGATTTGTCGATGCCGAGCCCGCTTGGCTGTGTTCGGTCGAGCCGGATCACGCTGGCGCCAAGGTCGGCGAACAGCATCGCCGCCATTGGCCCCGGCCCGATGCCGGCAAACTCGACGATGCGCACGCCCGCGAGCGGCCCCATTCCCTGCACCCCGATCGGCGTCCGTCCCATCAAGGAGGCGCCTTTGCCGATTGTGCCCATCTTGTTGAAAACAGCAAAAGCCTATTTCATGAGTGCGCCCGTTGCGGCTCAACCGGGAGTTCGCCATGACATCGAGCAATGCGGCGCCCTTTATCGCCGCTCGCGACTTTTTGCTGCGTCACCGCGAAGACTACGCCGCCGCGTACCGTGACTTCACCTGGCCGAAACTTGATCGTTTCAACTGGGCGCTTGATTATTTTGACGAGATGGCGCGCGGCAACATGCAAACGGCGCTGTGGCTCGCCGAGGACGATGTCGGCGACACTAGGCTCTCCTTCGCTGAATTGAGCGAGCGATCGAACCGCGTCGCCAATTATTTCCGTAAAATTGGAGTCCGCCGTGGTGACCGCATTTTGCTCATGCTCGGCAATGTCGTTGCGCTGTGGGAGTGCATGCTGGCGGCGATGAAGCTCGGCGCAGTGATCATACCGGCGACCACATTGCTCAACAGGAATGATCTTCTAGACCGCTTCGCGCGCGGACGCGTCCGACACGTCATTGCCGGCGCCGATGCCGCGGCCAAGTTCGCCGACCTGCCGGGGGATTATTTGCGGATCGTCGTCGGCAAGCCATTCGCGGACTGGCTGCCTCTCGACGACGCCCGTGCGGAGCCCGCGGCATTCACGCCGGACGGCGAGACGCACGCCGACGACCCGATGTTGCTCTATTTCACCTCCGGCACAACTGCGACGCCTAAGCTCGTGCTGCATAGCCATCAGAGCTATCCCGTCGGGCATCTTTCGACGATGTACTGGCTCGGCGTCTGCCCCGGCGACGTGCACATGAATATTTCATCTCCGGGCTGGGCCAAGCACGCCTGGAGCTGCTTCTTCGCGCCATGGAACGCGCAGGCCGCGATCTTCATCGCCAACCAAAAGCGCTTCAATGCGCACGGTCTGCTCGACACCGTCGTTCGCTGCGGTGTCACAACATTCTGCGCGCCGCCGACGGTGTGGCGCATGCTGATTCAGGAGAATCTCGGCGACTGGAAAGTACACATGCGGGAGCTGATCGGTGCTGGTGAGCCGCTTAATCCGGAAGTCATCGAACGCGTAAAGTCGGCGTGGGGCCTTACCATTCGCGACGGCTATGGCCAGACCGAAACGACCGCGCTTGTTGGCAATACACCCGGCCAGAAGGTCAAGCCCGGCTCGATGGGCAGGCCGCTTCCGGGCTATCGCGTTGCGCTGTTCGATGCCAACGACAAGCCGCAGCAGGAGGGCGAGATATGCCTGACGCTCGAGCCGCGGCCGATCGGCTTGATGCAAGGCTATCAGGCCGAAGATGACGGCGTGCGCGCGATCGCCGATGCAGTCTACCGCACGGGCGACGTCGCTTCGATCGATAACGACGGTTACCTGACTTACGTCGGCCGTGCCGACGATGTGTTCAAATCCTCGGACTACCGGATCAGTCCTTTCGAGCTTGAAAGCGTACTGATCGAGCATCCCGCGGTGGCCGAGGCGGCGGTGGTTCCGTCGCCCGATGCGATGCGGCTTGCGGTGCCGAAAGCGTTTCTGGCGCTCGCTCCCGGCCACGCCGCCGACCGCGCCACCGCGCTGTCGATTTTCCAGCACTGCCGCGAGGCGCTGGCGCCGTTCAAGAGGGTCCGTCGACTTGAGTTCGCCGACCTGCCGAAGACGATCTCCGGTAAGATCAGGCGGGTGGAATTGCGACGTGCGGAAGCGCTAAACCAGCGGGGCGGCGGCAAACGCGCGTCACTCGAATTCTGGGAGGACGATTTCTCGGAGAGTGAGATCGGCGCAAGAGCTCGAGCAAGAGCTGAAAGATAAGGATCCGTGGCTGCGCTCGGTAAACTACTTCGCACGACGGCGTTCCGGTTGACGCTCGTCTATCTGCTGATTTTCATTATGTTCGCGGCAACGCTGCTGGGCTACTTTGCGCTCAATACGCGCCGCCTGATTACCGAGCAGATCACCGCAACGGTCAATTCCGAAATCAGCGGCTTGAGCGAGCAATATACTCAGGGCGGCATCAGGCGGTTAGTCATCGTCGTCGACTTGCGCTCGCGGCGTCCGGGTTCGAGTCTTTATCTAGTTACGACGGCGACCGGGGAAGGCCTCGCCGGTAACGTTGGCTCGCTCGAGCCTGGCGTCCTCGACCATCCTGGATGGCTCGAAACCAACTATCGCCGGCTGGAAGCGCCGGAGGGCAGCGAGCACCGCGCGCTGGTACAGGTTGTGCAGCTTCCCGGCGGCTTCCGTCTCCTTGTCGGCCGAGATCTGGAGGAGCGCGAGCGGCTGTTCGGCATCATTGCCAATGCCGGGCAATGGTCGTTGGCGCTGGTCATCGTGCTCGGGCTGGCCGGCGGTTTCTTCGTCAGTCGACGCGTCCTCAGCCGCATCGACGCCATGACCGAAAAGGCGCAGGTGATTATGGCGGGCGATCTTTCCGGCCGGCTGCCGATTGCCGGCACCGGCGATGAGCTCGACCGGCTTGCCGATCACCTCAACGCTATGCTCGAGCGCATTGAAGCGCTGATGCGTGGGTTGAAGGAAGTTTCCGACAATATTGCGCACGATCTCAAGACGCCGTTGACGCGGCTGCGTAATCGCTGCGAAGAGGCGTTGCGCGGGGCCACGACGACCGCTGAATATCGTGCTGTGCTCGAAGCCACAATCGGGGAATCCGATGAACTGATCCGCACCTTCGATGCTTTGTTGATGATCGCGCGTGCCGAATCCGGGCAGGCGCGCGATAACATGACTGAATTCGACGCCGCGGAGATCGCCCGCGACGTTACCGAATTGTACGAGCCGTTGGCCGACGAGAAGGGGCTCGCGCTCACGGTCGATGCTCCGGCCGCCGCTCCGGTTCGCGGCAATCGCGAACTCGTCGGACAGGCGCTGGCGAACCTGGTCGATAACGCCATCAAATATGCCGAGCCGAACGGCAAGGCCAATGGCGAGCCCACGGAAATTATCGTGCGCGCTGACAACGACGGCGAGCGCATCATGCTCAGCGTCGCCGACCGCGGGCCCGGCATACCCGAAGCCGACCGGGGCCGGGTCGTCGAACGTTTCGTGCGTCTCGAGCAAAGCCGCTCGAAGCCGGGCTCGGGTCTTGGCTTGAGTCTCGCCTCCGCCGTGGCGCGGCTGCATGGCGGTGAATTGAAACTCGAGGATAATCATCCAGGGCTGCGGAGCACGATTGCGCTGCCGCGCGCTGGTCCGGCGGGTGCGGGATGACTGGGCCCGCGATTGGGAAGCGGGCAGGGAAGCACGGTGATGAATCGGCGCTGATCGCGCGGCTTGATGGCGCGCTTCCGGTATCGTCTCCGGCAGCGCACTCGGCCGTCACGGAATGGCTCGCCAGCATCAAGAAAAGTGCCTCTGGCAAGTCGCTCGTATCGCTTCGCACCAAACATCCGGCATTTTCCCGCCTTCTCGATGGCATTGCCGATGCTGCACCGTATTTATGGGATCTGATCCGCGCCGATGCGGTGCGGTTCCTGCGCCTGCTGACTTGCCAGCCCGAACGCGAGCTGGCTGCGGTGCTGGCGAAAGCGCAACGCTCTGCCGGTGCGGACCGGACGCAGGAAAGTGTGATGCGCGACTTGCGCCGCATGAAAGCCGACGCCGCGCTTCTCATCGCACTTGCCGATATCGGTGGAGTTTGGCCGGTACCGCGCGTTACCCGCGCGCTGACCGATGTGGCTGAAACGGCGCTGCACGCGGCTGTGCATTATCTTCTGCGCGATTCCATTCGGCGTCGCCAGCTCAAGCCCGATGACAAACGCGACCCTGAGCAAAGCTCTGGCTACATCGTGCTGGCGATGGGCAAGATGGGTGGCGGTGAGCTCAACTACTCAAGCGATATCGATCTTATGGTGTTCTTCGATCCGGCCGCGGCGAAGCTCGCGGAAGGGATTGAGCCGCAAGAATTTTATGTGCGGCTGACGCGCGATCTGATGAAACTGCTCCAGAAGCGCACGCCTGAGGGCTACGTTTTCCGCGTCGATCTGCGGCTGCGGCCCGATCCGTCCTCGACCCAGGTCGCCATTTCCACGGAGGCGGCGCTCGACTACTATGAAGGCCGCGGCCAAAATTGGGAACGCGCCGCGCTGATCAAGGCGCGTCCGTGCGCAGGCGACCTTGCCGCCGGCGAAAAGTTGCTCCGCGATCTGTCGCCGTTCGTCTGGCGCAAATATCTCGATTACGCGACTGTCGCCGACGTCCACGCGATGAAGCAGCAGCTTCATGCCTATCGCGGCCATGGCGAGGTCGCGGTCGAAGGCCATAACATAAAGCTCGGCCGCGGCGGCATCCGCGAGATCGAGTTTTTCGCGCAGACCCAACAGCTTATTGCCGGTGGCCGTCATCCCGAATTGCGCGCCCGCGAAACGGTCGCGACGCTTGCCGCGCTCACCGCCGGCGGTTGGATCGATCCCGACGCGTGCGATGCGCTGACCGCCGCGTATTATTTCCTGCGCCGGGTCGAGCACCGCTTGCAGATGATAGCCGATGAGCAGACCCATACACTGCCGGCCGACCCGCAAGCACTGAGCCGCTTCGCAAAATTTCTCGGCTGCAAGGATCGCGACGATTTCGCCCGACAGCTTCTGGCGCATTTGCACATGGTCGAGCAGCATTATGTGAAGCTGTTCGAGACCGCGCAGGCTCTGCTGGCGCAGCAGCAGCATCTGTCGTTCGACTCACCGGAGAAGGAGCGCGAGACGCTCGATCGTTTGGCGCTAATGGGATTTAGGCAACCGCAGGAGGTTGTGGCCGCCGTGCGCCGCTGGCAGGCGGGTCAATACCGGGCGCTACGCGGCGAGCAGGCGCGGGTTTTTCTCCTTGAGCTCATTCCACTTATTATCGAGCAATTCTCGCGCACTGAGCATCCGGATGCAGCTTTTGCCGCTTTCGATAAATTCCTCGCCGGATTACGCGCTGGTGGACGTTTCCTGTCGCTGTTGCGGCAAAATCCGGAGCTTATCCGTTTCGTCGCCTTGATCCTCGGCGTCGCGCCGCGGCTTGCCGACATCCTTGCGCAAAATCCACACCTGATCGATCCGCTGATCGATCCGACTTTCTTCGGTTCGCTGCCGGACGAGGCAAAGCTGGAAGTCGATCTTGCCCGCACACTAAGCGAGACGCACGGCTATGAGGATGTGCTCGATGCGATCCGGCTGTTCGGCCAGGATCATATGTTCCTGATCGGCGCGCGGATTCTTTCGGGGTCGGTATCGGCCGAGGCCGCCGGCGAGGTTTTCGCGCGGCTCGCCGATGTACTGATCCGCGCCGTGCATCGCAAGGTGGAGGAGGACTTTGCAAGGAAGCATGGCCGTTTGCGCGGTCAGGAAACGGCGATCCTTGCGCTCGGCCGGCTCGGCGCCCGGGAAATGACGGCCAATTCCGATCTCGACCTGATCGTGATTTACGACTTCGATGCGAAGCACCCGAATTCCGACGGCAAGCAGCCTCTCTACGGTGCGCAATATTTCGCGCGGCTGACGCAGCGCCTGATCGGAGCGCTCACGGTCCAGACCAATTACGGAGTGCTATATCAGGTCGATATGCGGTTGCGGCCGTCAGGCCGTTCCGGGCCGCTCGCGACGCAGATCGATGGATTCGAGAACTATCAGGAGCGTGAGGCCTGGACTTGGGAGCACATGGCACTGACGCGTGCGCGGGTGGTCTCAGGCCCGGCGGGATTTTCCGCGCGCATAGAAGGGATCATTCGCGCCGTGCAGTGCCGCAAGCGCGACGCCCGCACAATCGCCGCCGACGCGGTCGAGATGCGTCGCGCGATCGCCAAAGAAAAGGGCGACGCCAACCGCTGGGATCTCAAATACGCTGCCGGCGGCCTTATCGATATCGAATTCATTGCGCAGTATCTGCAGCTTGTGCACGCCGCAACGGCGCCGGAAATCTTGGACACCACGACGGCCCGCACGCTCGAGAAGGCTGCGCGCCTCAGTTTCCTCGCGCGTGATGACGCCGAGATGCTGCGACCTGCCATCCGGCTGTTCCACGATCTTGCCCAAGTGCTGCGGCTCTGCCTGCCAGGCACCTTTGATCCAAAAAAGGCGAGCGCCGACGTGCTTGCGCTTCTCGCCCGCGCCGCCGACCTGCCGGATTTTCCTGCGCTTCAGGCCCACGTCGGAGAAACGCAGCGTCAGGTGCGGGTCTGCTTCGTGCGAATTTTGGGCAGCGCACCCTAGCCGGACTTCGGCTTGGCCTGATGCGCTTCGGTCGGACCGTTTGCTTTGCGCCAGGCGCTGAAGCCGCCTTTGATATGGGCGACGGGGCGCAGCCCCATCCGGTGCGCGGTTTGCCCGGCCAGCGCCGAACGCCAGCCGCCGGCGCAGAAAAAGATAAATCGCTTGTCTTCGGCGAAAATCGGCTTGTGATAGGGGCTTTCGGGATCGATCCAGAATTCCAGCATACCGCGCGGACAGTGAATGGCACCGGGCATGCGGCCTTCACGCTCGAGTTCGCGAATATCGCGAAGATCGACAAAGACCGTATCGTCGCGGCCGTAACGAGCGATGGCGTCTTCGACCGTAAGTGTCTCGATCTCGCGTTCAGCGTTGTCGACCAGCGCGCGAAATCCGTTGGTGATTTTTTGCGGCATGAGGTTCCCCAGATCGTCACTTGTGGCAATACTAGACCAGTGTCGCGTGGTCGTCCGCAAGGGCAGGGGAAGCCACGGAGCGCTCTTCACGCATCGCTCGCTTTGCCTCCAGCGGCAGGCGAACCACGACCATTGTGCCTTTGCCGAGCGTGGAGCGGATGTGCATGGCGCCGCCATGCATTTCGGCGAGCGATTTGGCGATTGCGAGGCCCAGGCCCGAGCCTTGGTGCCGCTTGGTCAACTGGCTCTCGACCTGCTCGAAAGGGCGTCCGAGCTTGTGCAGGGCGGCTTTCGGTATGCCAATGCCGTTATCTTCGATGGCGATAGTGACCATGCCGCCGCGCTCGCGGCCTCGCACCGTCACCGCGCCGCCGTCGGGCGTGAACTTCACGGCATTGGACAACAGATTGAGCGCGATCTGCTTGAGTGCACGGCGGTCGGCCCGCAAATGAATCGCGGCGTCGATATGCGAGGTCAGATGAAGCTGTTTTTCGCTAGCGCGCTGCGACACCACGCGCAAGCTGTCAGCCAGAACCGGATCGAGGGCGATTTCCTCTGGCGCAAGGCGAATGCCACCGGCCTCGATCTTCGACATGTCGAGAATGTCATTGATAACTTCGAGCAGATACTGACCGCTCTCGCGGATGTCGCGTGAATACTCATTGTATTTCTCGGCACCGAGCGGTCCGAACATGGCCGCCTCCATGATTTCGGAGAAGCCGATGATGGCGTTGAGCGGGGTGCGCAATTCGTGGCTCATGTTGGCGAGGAATTTCGACTTCGCCGCATTGGCATCCTCGGCGCGGGTCTTTTCCTCAGCGTATTTTTCAGCGAGATCGGCAAGCTGCTCCGTGTGCAATTTCAGCGCTTCTTCGGAATTCCGCAGGTCGGCGATCGTGGCCTTCTGCCGCTTCTCGCCGTCGATCAGCTTTTGCTCGTGCAATTTAATTTTCGTGATGTCGGTGCCTACCGAGACGTAGCCGCCGTCCTTGGTGCGGCGCTCGCTGATATGCATCCAGCGCCTATCGTCGAGTTCGGCTTCAAAGGTGCGTGCGCCGGGGCGTTGGGCGTCGTCATTGGCGATGGTGGTACGCAGGATTGGCTTTTTACCTGCGGCGACGACGCGCTCGTATGGTGTGCCGGGCGCGACGGCCGCGTCGGGCAGGTGGTTCAATTCCTGAAACTTCGAGTTGCACAAAACCAGGCGATTGTCGGCGTCCCAAAGCACAAATGCTTCCGGTATGGTTTCGATGGCATCGCGCAATCGAACGTCTGCCGCCATGGTGCGCTCGGCCAGAGCCTTCTGCTCGGTGATGTCGACAGCGATGCCGATCAGATGCAGGCCGCCTTCGCCGTATTGCCGCGCCAGTTCGCAGCGCGCGCGCAGCCAGATCCAGCGGCCGTCGGCGTGGCGCATGCGGAACGCATGATCGATCGACTGTACTTTGGCGTCGGCGACCTGGGTGGCGAGCTCATAGAGATTGATATCGTCCCGGTGCACCAGAGCGTTGACCTCCCCGAAGCTGAGGAGGTCGTCCTTCGGCTCGAGGCCCAGGATGTCGAACATCGAATGCGACCAGAACACGCGGCCGCGCGCGAGATCCCAGTCCCACAGCCCGCAACGGCCGCGATTGAGCGCGGTATCGATGCGGCAGCGTACGGTATCATGGATTTGATCGGCCTCACGCGCCCGCGAAGCCTGCCAGTGGAACGCAAAACCGAGGATGAGCACGACGAAACCGGTAGTGGCCGACAGCGTGACGGTCAGCGCGGTGGTCGAGCGCCAGTTGGCAAGCGCATCGCTGCGCGGCTGGACGACGGCGAGAAAGCCGATTGGGCTCCGCAATGCCCGCACTGTGGCGAAGGCGTCGTCGCCGTCCGGCATGACGTTTTCAATCGTGTCCGTGGCGCCGGAAGCCGTTGTCGGCAACGGTTGTGACGGCCCGAGCACGTCGAGGATATGCCGCCCCTGAAGGTAGGGTTGGCTCGGCGCGCTGGCGATGATCGCGCCGTCGGCGTCGGCGATCAGGACGGAACGGCCCGCGCCCGCAGCCCACGTCGGCAGTGCACGCGCCAGCGCTTCGGAGGTGCGGGGTAGCGCAGGTTTGCCATCGCGCGACGTGCGTTCCAGCGCCGCAGCGAGGTGATCGGCCAGCGCCTCGCCGGTGCGCACTGAATCGAGAATGACTTGGCGTCGGTGTTCGAGCACCTGTACCGCGGCGCCGATGCAGATCGTCAACATGAAGGCGACGATGAGAACGGGAACGGCGCGGCGTAGCACAGGCTCTGCCGTGAGCAGGCGTCGATACGCGGGGTTGGCGATCGACTGCGCCAACCCTTTGATCGAATCCGAACGTAAAGACGCACTCGCCGTTTCGGCGCGCGCCATGCCTGCCTCCGTTTCGGACGATCCCCTAGACCCGCATCCGGAAGTACGTTGCCGCATCCCTTCCGAATCAACCCGATAAGAATTGATGCGAATCGATTTGTCGAGAATCCCCGGAGTTTGGAGTTAATATTTTTTTATTAACGATCCAAAGCTTTATTGGGTCGATTGGTACAGCGCACGGAATGACGCGCGGCGAAAAATTCTTTGCGTAGAATTGCTTGTATGCAGCCGCGACCCAAGTCGAGGGGATCAGCTCTCCGCGAGCGTGCGCGCCACGATGTCGTTGACGTCGCGTGATAGCGCCGCCGTATCGGCGACGCGGCGCAAGGTCGCTTGTGCGCGTTGGCGCCGTTGCACTTCCAGAGCGCGCCAGGAGCGGAACGCGCCCATGATGCGGGCTGCTACCTGCGGGTTCTTGGGATCGAGCTGCAGCACAATGTCGGCGACAAAATCGTAGCCAGCGCCGTCGATACGGTTGAACTGGGTGTGATTGGCTTGTGCAAACGCACCGATGAGCGAACGCACGCGGTTGGGATTGGCCATGGAGAACGCCGGATGCGCAGTCAACGCACGCACCCGCTCAAGCGTCTCCTGCTCTGGGATCGCCGCCTGGAGCGCAAGCCACTTGTCGATGATCAAGGGATCGTTGGAATAGCGCTTGTAGAAATCGTCGAGCGCCGCGGCGCGGCCGGTGCGGTCGTGCAGTGCCAGGGTTTCCAGCGCAGCCATGCGGTCCGTCATGTTGTCGGCGCCGGCATATTGCGCGCGAGCCCTGGCGATCGCGTCGCCGGCTCCAGTCACCGCCATCAGATCGAGGCAGACGTTCTTGAACGCCCGGCGCCCGGCGCTCTGTGCATCCGGGCTGTAAGGACCCGCGATGATCATTCTTTCATAGCTGCGCGTCAGCGCCGCGCCATGCTTCTCGCCAATGGCGACGCGCAAAGCGCGGCGCGCAGCGCAGACGGCGTCGGGATCGACATCGTGGCCGATCTCGCGCGCGATATCGGCTTCGCTTGGCGGCGCCAGCGTCAGCGCGATGAAGGCGGGTTCGTGCCTGTCGTCGGCAAGCATCGTGCCCAGCGCCGCCATCAGGCCGTCGTCGATCTGCGCAGAGACGCCTTTGCGCAGCGCCGCGACATTGGCGATGAGCTGCGACATCGCCAGTGACTGCACCGCCTGCCAGCGGTTGAACGGATCGGAGTCGTGGGCAGCCAGGAAGCGAAGATCGTTCGCTTCAATCGGCAGCGATAATTTGATCGGCGCGGAAAAACCGCGGTTGAGCGAGGGAATTGGCCGTTCATTGACGCCAGTGAAGACGAACGATTGGGTCGGCTGCGTCAATTCCAGCACGCCACGATCGAGCCGGCGGCTATCGAGCGTGAGCGGCAGATCGGCGCCCTCCTTGCCGACGAGGCCGAAGGAGAGAGGGATCACCATCGGCTGTTTGCTCGGCTGGTTGGGCGTCGGCGGCGTCGCCTGCGTGATGTCGAGCCGATAGGTCTTGCCGCGCGCGTCGTAATGCGGTGCGACTTTGAGCTCCGGCGTACCCGCTTGCGAATACCAGCGCATGAATTGCGTCATGTCGCGGTCGCTCACATCGGCGAAACACTGCACGAACTGCTCGACAGTGGCGGCTTCGCCGTCATGGCGCGTGAAATAAAGGTCCATGCCCTTGCGGAACAGGTCGGAACCGAGCAGCGCCTTGATCATACGCACCACTTCGGCGCCCTTATCGTAAACCGTGCTGGTATAGAAGTTATTGATCTCACGATAGAGTTCAGGCCGGACCGGATGGGCGAGGGGACCGGCATCCTCAACGAACTGGTGCGCCCGCAAGCCACGCACATCGCTGATGCGTTCGACGGCGCGCGAGCGCTGGTCGGCGGAAAACTCCTGGTCTCGGAACACCGTGAGGCCTTCCTTGAGGCAAAGCTGGAACCAGTCGCGGCAGGTGATGCGGTCGCCAGTCCAGTTGTGGAAATATTCGTGGGCGATCACCGCTTCGATCTGGGCGTAGTCGGTGTCGGTTGCGCTCGCGGATGAGGCCAGCACGTATTTGTCGTTGAAAACGTTGAGGCCTTTGTTCTCCATCGCGCCCATGTTGAATGCCGAAACGGCGACGATCATGAAAATATCAAGATCGTATTCGCGGCCGAACGCCTCCTCATCCCAGCGCATCGCGCGCTTGAGGCTGTCCATGGCATAGGCGCAACGATCCTCCTTGCCGGGCTCGACATAAATGTGCAGCGCGACATTGCGACCGGACATCGTGGTGAAGCTATCGCTCACGCAGGCAAGCTGGCCGCCGACGAGAGCGAACAGATAGGATGGCTTCGGGAATGGATCGTGCCACAACGCAAAATGCCGCGAAGTCCCCGGCACGTCGCCATGCGCGGTGAGATTGCCATTCGACAACAATACCGGCGCCTCGCTCTTTTCGGCTTCGATGCGCGTGGTGTAGACCGCCATCACGTCGGGCCGGTCGAGGAAATAAGTGATGCGGCGAAAGCCTTCCGCTTCGCATTGCGTGCAATAGGTGGCACCGGCGCGGTAAAGCCCCATGAGCTGGGTATTGTTGGTGGGATCGACGCACGTTTCGATCTCGAGCTCGAATTGCGCATTTGGCGGCTGCGGGATTGTGAGCTTGTCGGGGGTCGCGATAAAATTCTCCGCCGGCAGCGGCTTGCCGTCCAGCTTGAGCGAACGAAGCTTCAACTCCTCGCCATCGAGCACCAGCGGTGCCGGCGTGCCGCTGCTGTTGGGCCTGAGCTTGAGCCGGGCGCGGACCGTGGTCGCGAACGGATCAAGCGATACGTCCAGATGCACGGTTTCGATCAGCCAGTCGGGCGGACGATAATCCTGGAGGCGGATGGGGCGGTGTTCTTCGGTGCGCATGATGGCTCAGATGTAGGAGTTTTGGGGCGGAATTGACAGCGGCGCTACTGCTTCGGCTCGGCGTGGCCGATGACGCGCTGGATACCGGGATATTTTCGTCGCAGCCCGCGCTCGAGCGCATCCACGGCGTCGTGCACGGTACTGACCGACTGCGCCGGGTCGACATGACAATGGAAATTGACGATCTCGCCGTCGGGGGTCTCGCGCACCCGCACGTCGTGAATTTCGCCGAGCGCGGGAACGCCATATGCCAGCGCCACAAGGCCCTCACGCACCTCGGCGATGCGCCCGGGCGCGGCATCGTGGCCGGCCAGGACATCGACGGGCAGCGGCTCGATATGGGTCTCGACTTCGACGTCCGGGCCAAGCTCGTTGCGCACCGCCTCTTCGAGCCGGCTTGCCACATCGTGCGCGGCGTTCAGCGCCATGGCACCGTCAACCTCAAGATCGGCGGACACCGAAAGCTGACCCGATATCGATTGAACCGCGACGTGATGGATGGCGAGGCCGAGATCGCGCGCGATCACCATCACGCGCTCGCGCACGGTCTCGTCGTCGAGTGCGCGCGGCTCCGTGGTGATGGTGACTTCGGCATTCGGCATGTCGGCGCGCACATCGCGCGTCAGCCGCTCCTTGATGGCGGAAACGCGGTCGAGCGGCAACGTACGGCTCACCGCGACGCCAAGCTCGACGAACAACACGGCGCCCGCCGGTCTAGCCCGTACCCGCTCGACGGCGACCACGCCGGGCACTTGACGCGCGATAGCCGTAACCCTTTCACTGACGCCTTCCGGCGCGGTATCGGTAAGCGTGCCGATGGTTCGGCGGCCGAGCCGAAAGGCGGCGACGGCGATGAAAACCGCAACGACAATTGCCGCTGTGGCATCCGCCCACGAATAGCCAAGCGCGACCCCGCCGAGACCGGCCAGTACGGCCACCGACGACCACATGTCGGAGCCGAAATGCAGTGCATCGGCTTCGAGCGCCTCGCTTGACGTCTCTTTGGCGACACGATGTAGCGTGCGCGCGCGAAAGAAGTCGACCACGATCGAACCGGCAATAATGGCGAACGCCGCTGCGGTCGCTTCGACGGCATGGGTCTGCGCGCCAATGAGCCTTTGCGCAGCTTCCCAGATCACGACGGCAGTAAGCAGGAACAACAGCGCCGTTTCGGCGAGGGCGGTGACGCTCTCGATCTTGCCGTGGCCGTACTGATGCTCCCGGTCGGCGGGTTTGCCCGAAAGCCGGACCGCGAAATAGGTCAGCACCGTTGCGGACAGGTCGATCAGCGAATGACCGGCCTCCGAGAGGATGGCGAGCGAACCCGTGAGTAGGCCGACGGCAGCCTTGGCCGCCGTCAGTCCAGCCGACGCGGCGATCGAGCCGAGCGCGACCCTTTCCTTGATGTTCATCGGCGGCCCATTGCGGGTAGGGGGTAGTGGTGGTGACGGAGGGCGTCAATGCGGTGTTTATTTTGCGCCGTCATGTCGATTTTCTCGCGCCGCCAAACCAGAATAGATAATAACGAAAGCTCTGGCCACTCGCCGAGAGAAACGCGTCATGGACATTTCACGCGTCACATATCATCGGCTAGCCGTTCGAAGAGGGAAGAGCACTGCTGGACAAGTTGCTCGCCTTTGCGAC
Organism: uncultured Alphaproteobacteria bacterium; assembly: GCA_963813825.1. Classification (GTDB taxonomy): domain Bacteria; phylum Pseudomonadota; class Alphaproteobacteria; order Rhizobiales; family Xanthobacteraceae; genus BOG-931. The sequence goes on along the minus strand of CAWFBB010000005.1, from coordinate 40,244 downwards.
GCAGCCGCGTTTCGTCTACGGCCACAAATGGCGTATCGGCGTTCTCGTGATAGGGGACAACCGCTGCACCATGCACCGCGCCTCGCCGTTCGAATCCAACGATTACAAACGCGAAATGCGCCGGACCACGATCGTCGACACGCGCGGCGATAGATCGGTCGCGCCATAGTCTCGTTCAGGTAACTGCCAGTCCTCGCTTAATTGACCGGGATGTGGGCATCCTTCATCACCTTTCCTCAAGACCGCGATATGTTGTCTGATCCGGCCGCGAATGCGTCCGGCGTGGTAGCCGCGGCCCGGAAGCTCAGCTTGTCGAAATTGGCTTTAACATCAGGCAAGCGCACAATTTCGGCGAACTGCTTTTGCAGCAGCGAGATAATCTCGGAAGGTGGTACAAAAAGCCATCGGGAGGGATCGGGAAGTTCTGCGCGAATGACGGCGGAACGGCAAAGATTGGCGGACGCGATTGCGTATCCATTGGAGCCGATCAAATCCTAGCCCAAGAGCCGCTGATATTCCATTTCGGGCACGCCATAGAAATTCGTCGCTACCTTCACGATGCCGGCGCGATTAAGGACGACGATTTGATTTCGACCGTTGGTTATAAGGTTCTGCCGCTTGAGCCGCTGCAGCGCCTCAGTGACGCCCGGCCGCCTTACTCCCAACATCAAAGACAGGAATTCATGAGTTAGCGGTAGCTTGTCATTGCGCGTTCGATCATGGGCCATCAGAATCCAACGTGCCAGACGTTGATCGATACGGGCAAGCGCGTTCGCAACGGCGGTGTGTGTCGTCTGTACCATGAAGGCTTGAGCAAATTTAAGTAGGCCGGTGCGCAACGATTTGCTCGCATCGATTGCCTTGCGCAATTCCTTTGCGGGGATGCGCTGGCCTTTCCCGGCTACCTGAATGTAAGTGGAGTGTGGTGATTGATCGCCGCCGAGCAGGACGGCTATGCCGGTCACGCCTTCATAGCCTATGAGACCAACTTCAACCCGTACCTGTTTCGATTGCACGGCGACAACGGATGCTATGCCAGCGTCCATGAAGTACACGTCATCGATCCGCTTGCCGGGCCGCTCCATGTCGTGTCGAAGTTCTAACGCCATGGGCCGCAAGTGCGGTTGCAGCAACGCAAGATCGGCGGATGACATTGCTGCCAGGAGACGATTGCCGGGCGGCGAGTCGCGGACAGATGCTATGGGAGCCATGGCTCTTTTCCCTCTTATTGGGGCAAGAGCACGTCAGGGTCTCTCAAACGCCCGCGCCCGGAAGGTCCGCAGCGGGTGTTGAAACCAATTTAGGCGCTCGGACGGACAATAGCTAGCGCGGTGATGGCACTAATTCGGCTCAAGACGTTCGAAGATGCGGCCTAGCTCCGACCAACTCTGCGACGCGAAGCTTCTCCTTGCCAACTCGGAGCCGTCCACACATGGCCCAAAAGCAGATATGGCCGTTAGGGCCCGCGCAAAAAGAGGCCGTCAATGATGGCGATCTCAATAGATAGACGGTTGGTTCTGCGCACGATTTTCCGCTGGTTTTCGCGCAGCCAATCATCGTGGCATGACGATCGGTGGCTCCGTTTCCCCTGGCATCGTACCATCGATGAGCAAGCGGCCATTCATGAAGACAGAGATCACCCAGCACCTACCCCGAAATTTGGCGCAGATGATGTGACAATTCCCATCGCAAAGCCGCAAAGCATTGGTGCCAATTGATAACACGATCCCAGTCTATACCCTTTCAGGGCTTTCACAGATGGGCACCAGTGCATCTGTCAGGAAGGGCTAAGCAGCGTCGACAAGCTAACTTGACCAATCTGTTTGGCTCCAACCAGTAGAATACGTGAAGGTCTGCAGCCTGTATGGGGCAGGATTTTACTATATGCCGGGTACCGACATCTGCTTGAAGATCGGTGGCTGGGTGCGCGCTGAAATCACCGACCCTACCAACGGCAACCTGACCGGCGGTAATCTCTCTGCCAACGCTCAGTCGCGGGCGACCAACAACCTGACGGAGCGGGCACGCGGTTACATCACCGCGGATGCGCGTAACCAGACGGAATATGGCACGGTCCGCAGCTACATCGCGGTCGGTCTGAGCACCACCGACTTCGGAAACAGCCCGGCCCCTGTCGCGACCTACTCGAACCGTGCCTTCATCCAGTGGGCGGGCATCACTGCCGGTATTGCCCAGTCGTTCTATGACTTCTGGAGCACGGCTGCCATTGCCTATCGCGCTGGCGAACTGATGGCGTCGGATACCGGCGACTCCGGCTGGTGGGTGTGGGGCTACACTGCGCAGCTCGGGAATGGTTTCTCGGCGACTCTGTCGGCTGAAGCACGCCGTTCGTCGCAGATCATTGAGCAGGGAAGCACAGGTGTACTGATCGGTGCGGGTACGCTCAATGCTGCCACCACTGCCCTCAATGGCTACGGTGGCTGGCAAGCGCCTGATGTCATCGGCAACCTGCGCGTCGACCAAGCTTGGGGTGGCGCTCAGATCATGGGCGCCGCTCACGAGGTCAACGCGCTTTACTACGGCGGCGCGACAACTGCGACAATTCTTCCTGGCGCCGGTCATCCTAGCGACCAGTGGGGCTTTGCCGTGGGTGCCGGCTTGAAGTTGAATTTCCCGATGATTGCGCAGGGAGACTACTTCTCGTCGCAGGTGAACTATACCGAAGGTGCGGTCAGATACGCTTGGCAGGGCAACAATAGCACCTCCGATGTCGTGAACGGCGGTAGCCAGGGGTATGGCATTTGGAGCGACTGCGTGTTCGGCGGTGCTGCTGGAACCACCGGTACAGGCTGCCAGTTGACGACGGCTTGGAGTGCCGGCGCCAGCTACGAGCACTACTGGACTCCGCAATGGCATGAGTTGTTCTACGGCGCCTACATGCAGACGAGGTACGATACCAGCGCCAACGCGATGTTGTGTTCGCTGGAAGGCGGCGGCAACGGGGCAGGCGTCGGTACGGCTGCCGTAGCCACTGCGGGATGCAACAACAACTACTCGACCTGGACAGTTGGCTCGCGTCTTCAGTGGGACGTGACCAAGACCCTCTATCTGGGCGTGGAAGCGTTGTATTCCGACCTGCAAACCGCGCAGACGTTTAACGGGTTAATGACCCCGGCCCTTGTTCTTGCTGGTACGACGCCCATCTCCACCGCAAGCCAGCACGACTGGAGCTTTACCGCTCGTATCCACAGAGACTTCGTGCCCTGATCGCTCTGATCAAGGCCTGAAATCGGAAATCCCCGGCGGGCCTCCGCCGGGGATTTTTCTTTGCCGCTTACGCTAGCGATTGTGCTCTGGGCCTAGAGCATGATTCGGAAAAGCCTACCCTCGGACTTGATCTGAAGGCGGATGACGGTTTTCGGAAGCATCATGGTCAAGTGTCGCGAGCTGCGACAAACTGCGATATTCCGGTAACCACATTGCCCTCTAGGCTCGGAACATGCCCCTCATTCGGCACCTCGATGGACTGCATACCGGGATGACGTGCAACCATGGCACCGAGCGTCGTTTTTGACAGAATGTCGGAATTAGCGCCGCGGATAACCAGCATCGGCAATTGCGAAAGCGAATCGAACTCGTTCCAAAGCGGAGGCAGCGGCCGCTCGACGTCGAAATCCGCAAGGGTATCGGCAAGCCGGATATCGTAAGTCGGCTCGATTTCGCCGCGCCGCAGCCGCCAGGCTCGGTGTGCCGCAGTGCGCCATTGCTCCGCCGTGAACTTGGGAAATTGCGCGGCGAACAGGCGCTCGAGGATTTCGGCGCCTTCCGCGAATGTGCGTGGCTGCGGTATTTTCCCGAGATAACTCTTGATGCGGGCAAGACCCATCGGCTCGATCACGGGGCCAATGTCATGCAGCACGACACCGGCGAGTGCGCCCGGATGTGCCATCCCCATCAGCATTGTCAGAATTCCACCGCGCGAGCTGCCGATAAAAATCGCCGGATCGACTTCAAGCGCCGTCAGAACGGTTACGATGTCGGCGAGTTCGACGGCAAGATTATAGTTTTTGGGATTGCTGTCGTAGTCGGACAGACCACGTCCGCGTGAATCGATCGCTATGACGCGGCGAAACAGTCCGGAACCCGTCGCTAAAGCCGGTGCGAGTGCGTCGAAGTCGGCGATTGTGCGCGACAGTCCGGGCAGGCAGACAACGGGAATGCCGGGCGCGGTGTGCAAGCCGTATTGGCGCGCGTGCAGACGGAGGCCGTCGCTCGCGGCCACGTACCGGTCCTGCCAGGATCTCTGTGCGGGGTTATCAGGCATGTTGGGTGTGTTCCACAAAAGACCACATACCGCCGTTCATCGGAGCGCAAAACTCCCACGGCTCGTGGCTCATCAGCTCGAAGCGTGATTTCGAATGCAGATGGCGCACGTCGTGCCGCTGCCCGATTAGAAATTTTCGGCACACAGGATATCGTGGCTGTCCTGCAGCAAGCGCTTGCAATGATTTGCTCCGATAAATCCAGCAGCGCCGCTGACCACGACTCTCAATGCAGGCGGCATGATATCCGACTTCGGCTGGACTGGTCTTTAGGCAAGCGTTATATGCGGGCATGTTGCGCAGCACCGGAATGATTCCACGGCGCAATAATGTAACGCAATTCCTGTAGCAATCGCGTTCCCGAGCTTGGGGCTAGCACCAGACTAGAGCCCCTACAGCCGCATTCCCTCTACCGCGCCATGAATTCCAAAGAGAAAACATTCCAGGCTGCATTGGCTGCCAAAGCATGGCTTGGTCGCGGGATTATCTTTGGCGAGCAAAATCGAGCAAGTGAAGCACTAGCCGCCTTTGGAAAAGCGCTGGCTCTCAATCCGTCGCTGACCGAAGCCCGGATTTGCGCAGGCAATGTGCTCTGCGGGCTAGGGCAATACTCCGAGGCGCTCGCCGCTTTCGATAAGGCGCTAACACTGAAATCCGACCTCGTTGGCGCATTGCTCGGGCGTGGCATCGCGCTCGTCGGACTCAATGAATACGGCGCGGCATTGGCGGCCTATGACAGGGTTCTGGCGTTAAGGCCGGATCTGGCTCTGGCCTGGCTTTGCCGTGGTGACACGTTTTATGAACTATCGCGGTTTGAAGATGCTTCCGCGGCTTACGATCAAGCGCTGGCGCGAAATCCCGATCTCGCCGACGCATGGCTCGGCCGCGGCAACGTATTCGGCAAACTCCAGAGCAGCGACGAGGCGCTGGCGGCCTACGATAAGGCGCTGGCGCTCCGGCCGGATTTCGCCGCAGCGTGGTTTGGCCGCGGCAATCTTTTGCGCGATCTCAAGCGGTTCGATGATGCGCTCTCGGCCTATGACAGGGCCATCGGCCTGGCGCCCGATCTGGCCGACGCGTGGCTTGGGCGTGGCAAGGCCTTATCTCAGCTCGATCGGCACGCCGATGCGCAAAGCGCGTATACAAAAGCGCTCGATTTAAGGCCCGATTTTGCGGAGGCTTGGCTTGGCCGGGGCGACGTGTTGCATGAGTTTGCGCAATACGACGAGGCTCTAGCGGCGTTTGACCGGACGATTGCTCTTCGACCCGACTTTGCGGATGCGTGGCTTGGCAAATCTGATGTCTTGCGCAGGCTCGCGCAATATGATGAGGCGCTAAAGGCGCTCGACAGAGCAATTGCGCTCAAGCCGGACTTCGCTGAAGCATGGCAAATTCGCGGCCTTGCGCTGCTTGAGACCAATCGATTGAACGAAGCCTTGGCAGCCTTCGACAAGGCGCTTGCATTCAAAGCGCATTTTTCAGAAGCCATTTCCGGTCGAATCTTTGCTCTCGATTTTGCGAACGGTGTCGGATTTGACGAACAGCAAAAAGCGCGGGCGGTCTGGTGGCAGGAGGTAGGCGCCGCTATTTCCGAGGGCTGCCGGATTGATCGCGCCAATACGCATGATCCCGATCGGCGTATCAGGATCGGATATGTTTCCGCCGACTTTCGAAACCACTCGGCCGCATTGTCGTTTAGGCCGGTACTGTTCAATCACGACAGGACTCAATTCGACATCACCTGCTATTCCTCAACACGGATTACAGATGGAGTGACCGGGGAGTTTCAGTGCGTTGCTGATCGCTGGCGGGACGTTACCAGGATGTCCGACGACGCGCTGTGCGCGCAAATCCAGGCCGATCAAATAGATATCCTGGTCGATCTGTCGGGCCATTCGGCAGGAACTCGCCTTGGCGTGTTTGCCCGCAAGCCCGCACCCGTCCAGGTTACGGCGTGGGGTCATGCCACCGGCACCGGCCTGCCTACGATCGATTATCTGTTCTCCGACCCGGTGGCATGCCCGCCCGAGGTCCGTGGCTTGTTCGCCGAGAAGATTTTCGACCTGCCGTGCCTGATTTCAATCGATCCTTTGCCCGATCACGTTCGTCCGGCAGCTCCGCCCGTGCTGTCGAACGGATACGTCACATTCGGGGTCTTCAATCGTCCCAGCAAGGTGTCCGACGAGGCCGTGGAATTGTGGGCTCGCATCTTGCGGGCGTTGCCGGAATCGCGGCTTCTGCTCAAGCATGGCGGCTTCGATGCGCCATCGACACAATCGCGGCTCACAGAGCGGTTCGCTATGCATGGTATTGCAGCCGAGCGCATTGCCTTCCGCGGCGCGACGCCCAGACACGACCACCTTGCCGCATTCAATGAGATCGATATTGCACTCGATCCATTCCCGCACACCGGTGGCATAAGCACTTGGGAGCCGTTGCAGATTGGCGTGCCGGTCATTGCCAAATTGGGCAACGGCATTGCCAGCCGGCTTGGCGGGGCCATCCTAAGCGCGGTCGGATTGGCCGAGTGGGTGGGGACCTCTGCAGACGAATACTTTGCCATCGCCACGAAATTCGCCGCCAAGCCGGAGTATCTCGCTGACCTGCGGCGCGAGCTTCCGGTGCGGCTTGCGGACTCCACGGCCGGCAACAGCGTGAAGTACACCAGGTCAGTCGAGGCGGCATATCGGAAAATGTGGATCGATTATTGCCAGGACGCTGCGGTTTAGCCGCCGCGACGCATGTCGGCTTCAATCGACAGTCGCGGATTGTTGTCGAGCCGGGCGCGATAGACTTGCATGTTCTCGAGTATGCGCTGAACGTAATTTCGGGTCTCGGAAAGCGGGATGCGCTCGACCCAGTCGACAGGATCCACCTTTTCGTCCCGTGGATCGCCGTATTGATCGATCCACTCTTTCGCCCGCCGCGGACCGGCATTGTAGGCGACGAACGCAAGGATATAGGAACCGCGCCAGCTTGCGATGTCGCGGCCGAGTTCGGCGGCGCCGAGTTGGGCATTGTAGGCGACGTCGGACATCAGGCGTTGCTGATCGAAGGTAACATTGAACCGCTTGGCGGTATCGCGGCCGGCAGCCGGCGTGACTTGCATCAAACCGAGTGCGTTGGCGCTGGACACGACCTTGGGATTGAAGGCGCTTTCCTGGCGCACGATCGAATAGATGACGCAGCGCTCGACCTGCGGACCGATCTGCTGGAATTCCGGCACGCCAAAATCCGGAAAAGCATATTGCGCAAGCGGCAAGCCGCGCCCGAGCGCAATCTTGCCGATCAGGAGCGTCGTGCGGGCATCGTTGTGGCGTGTCGCGATCTCCGCCAGCGTCGCCAGCGCGGCGGTATCGTCGGCCTTGTCGGCAATATCCGCTGCCATGGAGGCAATGACGTCGCGCGCATCGACGGCGTAGAGAATTTCGAACACGCGAGCTATCTCCAGGCCTCGAAGATCCTGCTGCGGTTGCGGTGATGGCTGTAATGCGACTTCGTCGATTCCCAAGCGTGCCCGCGCCAGTTGGCCGTAATAGGCGGTCGGATAGCGCGCTGCGGTTTCGTAATATGTACGCGCATCCTGCTGGTGCCCGGTGCTCTCGGCGGCGCGGCCCTGCCAATAGAACGACCGCGCCAGCGTGATCGGGTTGGATTCGCCGTCGGCAATTCGGGCGAAATGGGCGAGCGAGACGGCGGGCTCGCGCAGGAAGCGTAGCGCAATCCATCCGGCGGTAAATTGCTGCTCGGCGCGATAGTTGTCGTTGTTTGGCGTCGCCGCCTCGCTGGCCAACTCATAAGCCAGTTTAAAATCGCCGAGGTCGAGCAGTTTGCGCGCGATGAGCCGCCGCTCGATCCACCATTGATCGACGTCGCGCAGCTCCGCGGCATCGCGCGGTGCGGTTGCCATCAGGCGACCGGCCTCGTCAATTTTGTCGCTGCGGCGCAGCCACTGAATGCGGCTGAAGATGAGACCGGCATCGCGCTGGCCGGCTTCCGGCACAGCTTCGAGCAGCGCCTTGGCGTTGCTCTCTTTGTTGAAAACAGCGGCGCGTGCTTTGGCGATAGCCAGTTGCATGGCGTCGAGGTGACGGGCGGCGCTTAGGCCGGAATCGTCATCCTCGGCGTAGAGCCTTGCGTCCATGCGGATCTTGTCGTCGGTCGGTGTGATTAGGCCGGAGAAGGCATCGCGGGCCGCTGCTTCGATTTCTGACGAGAAGGCATCGTCGCGCCAGGATTCGCTGACGAGTTGCTGCGCGCCGGTCGTATCGGCCTGCGCGAGTTTGGCGCGCGCCAAGGCGAACTTGCCCTTGGCGGTGCGCGGCGGCTCGCTACGGAAGAAAGCGACGACGGTCGCTGGATCGGTGCGATCCTGCCACATCACGGACTCCGCTTTGCGGCGCAGCGAGAGAACACCCGGCCAGCTCGGATTGGCGGCGATGAACGCGGCGTAGCGGGAAATATCGGCGTCGGTGTCGTCGCCGCGCAGGATCAGCCATTCGACCAGTTTGCGCGCCACCGGATCGGAAATCGTGCCTTCGATATTGGTCGCGTCGTCGGTCCGGCCCTTATGCGCCAAATCGAAAGCTTGCTTGACCGCGGCAATATCCAAAGGCGATGTCGTCGAACTTGCCGCCATCGCGAATGCGGGCGCGTAACGCAATGACGGTGGCACCGGCCGCCCTGGCAACAGTCCGGGAGCGGCATTCACGCGAATTGGCACAGTAGGATTGGCCGCAGCCGACGGACCCTGCATCGCTGCGGAATTCAGCGACATCGGCGCCCCAGCAGCCTTGTGGGCCTGGGCGTTTTTCTCGGCGGGCTTAGACCGGGCCGCTTTGGACTCGACAGTTTTGGGTTGGGCCGTCTTGGGCGGCGCTGTCTTGGATGTAGCCGGTTTGAGCGCTGCAGGTTTTGCTGCAGGCAGGGGCACCGGATCGGTAGCCTGCGCCGCGTGAAGCTGGCCGACCGTAAGGGCGAGCACCGGCAATGCGATTATGAGGCGAATGGCCTTCACCAGCTTCGATCTTCCCTGTCGCGGTACCCACCACCACCGGTCCCGAAGAACCTCTTCGGCTGGCAAGATTGACGAAATCCTAAGCTCCGGCGCGCCGGGCCACATTTTCCGAGTTTCGCGGCAAAACCGGGGCATTTTGCGGCTAAAGGCCTTTCAAGGCACATCGCGACCCGATATCTATGCGCCACGGCCGGGTCCGTTGTCGCAGGCGCTCTGCCTGCCGGGGAGATTCGCGCCAGGGATCGTATCATGACTGCCAAGACAAATTTCCGAGGCTCATTCACTGCGCTCGTAACCCCATTCAGCAACGGGTCCGTCGATGAGAAAGCCTTCCGCGCCCTGGTCGACTGGCAGATCGCCGAGGGCACCAATGGGCTGGTTCCGGTCGGCACCACCGGCGAAAGCCCTACGCTGTCGCACCAAGAGCACAAGCTCGTGGTTGAATGGTGCGTCGATCAGGCGCGTGGCCGGGTGCCGGTCGTAGCCGGCGCGGGCTCGAACTCCACCAAGGAGGCGGTCGATCTCGCCCTGCATGCCGAGAAGGCCGGCGCCGATGCCGTGCTCGTCGTCACGCCTTATTACAACAAACCGACGCAGGAAGGCCTCTATCAGCACTACAAGGCGCTTAACGACGCCATCGGCATTCCGATCCTCATCTACAACATTCCGGCACGGTCGATAGTCGACATGTCGGTCGATACCATAAAGCGGCTTTATGAATTGAAGAACATCGCGGGCATCAAGGATGCTACCGCCAATATGGCGCGCGTATCGCAGCAACGCGCGGCGATGGGCGAGGACTTCAATCAGCTTTCCGGCGAGGATGTCACCGCGCTGGGATTCATGGCGCACGGCGGACACGGCTGCATCTCGGTGACCTCGAACGTGGCGCCGCGGCTGTGCGCCGAATTCCAGGCGGCCTGCCTGAAAGGAAATTATGCGGCGGCGTTGAAGCTTCAGGACAAGCTCGCGCCGCTGCACATCAATCTCTTTGTCGAAACCAGTCCGGCGCCGATCAAATATGCGCTTTCGCTCATCGGCAAGTGCGCCAATACGCTGCGTCTGCCCATGGTGCAGGCGACCGAAAAGGCCCAGGCGGCAGTGCGCGAGGCCATGGTGCATGCCGGGCTGATCAACTGAAACGGCCGCTTCCGGCGGGCCGACTTATTTCACTGCCTGTACCATGACGTGTCGGTACCATCGCTTATGCCAGGGAGGGAAAAATGCTCGATGAATTCAAGAAGTTTGCGATTCGCGGCAACGTCGTCGATCTCGCCGTCGCTGTGATCATCGGTGCGGCTTTCGGCGCTATCGTCAATTCACTGGTCGCCGACATCATCATGCCGATTATCGGCTCGATTACCGGCGGGCTCGACTTTTCCAACTATTTCACACCGCTATCGGCGAAAGTTACGGCGACATCGCTAGCTGACGCGAAGAAGCAGGGCGCGGTGCTCGCGTGGGGTAATTTTCTCACTCTTGTTATCAACTTTTTGATCGTCGCCTGGGTATTGTTTCTGTGCATCAAGGGGATCAGCCGGTTGAAGACGGAGGCGCCGGCGCCGGCGCCGGCAACTCCTTCCAAGGAAGTGCAGTTGTTGACTGAGATCCGCGACCTGCTCAAGAGCCGCTGAGCACGGGACGCGGCATGGCGGCGCAGGCTGAAAGGAAACACAAGGTCGTCGCCGACAACCGCAAGGCGCGCTTCCATTATTTCATCGACGAGACATTCGAGGCGGGCGTCGTACTGACAGGTACGGAGGTCAAATCACTTCGCTTGGGTAAAGCCACGATAGGGGAATCGTACGCTGACGCGCGTGCGGGCGAGATTTGGCTGATCAACTCGAATATCCCGGAATATTTGCAGGCTAATCGATTCAATCACACGCCAAAACGTCCCCGCAAGCTGTTGCTGCACAAGCGGCAGGTCAGCAGGCTGATCGGGGCCGTCGAGCGCGATGGCATGACTCTCGTCCCGCTGAAACTTTATTTCAACGAAAAGGGCCGCGCCAAGGTCGAGCTGGCGCTTGCGCGCGGCAAGAAGCTCTACGACAAGCGCGAGACCGACAAGAAGCGGTCATGGGAGCGCGAACGCGGTCGTCTATTACGGCAAAAGGGCTAAGAGGCGAGATATGCTGCCGACGAAACTTGATCACTGCGTCATTCATGTCACCGATTGGGAGCACTCAAATGCGTTCTATACCCAGGTGATGGGCGCTGAACTGGTGGCCCGGCCTACGGGTTACGCCTACCGCTTCGGCGACAAGCAACTCAACGTGCACGGCCCCGGCGTGAAGCCGGCCGAAGTCGCGCGCCTTCCAGTCGCGCCGGGCAACAGCGACCTTTGCTTCGAGTGGACCGGGCCGATTGCCGACGCCGTCGCGCATCTCAAACGCTGCGCGGTGCCAATCGAAGCCGGGCCTATGCAGCGCTTCGGCGCGAAAGGTTCCGGCACTAGCGTGTATTTCCGCGATCCCGACGGCTCGTTAATGGAGTTCATGTCCTACAGTGCATGACCCCGAAAAGTGGGTCCGGTTTTCGGATCAAGGTCATGCGAAAGAATGAACATGGAGGTCAATAATGGCCGAGGCCCCTGGCACGCACGATCCAAGCTTCTTGCCGCCCGATATTCCAGTCCCCAAGGACGATGGCCGGGCGCGGCATCTAGCCGGCCACAAGTTACCCAGTGTCGAACTGCCGGCGACCAGCGGCGGCCGGGTGAACCTGGCGAAGCTGCCGGGCCGCACCGTCCTTTACGTCTATCCGCGCACCGGAGTTCCCGGCGTCGACGCGCCGCCTGGCTGGGACGACATTCCCGGCGCGCGCGGCTGCACGCCGCAATCGTGCGGTTTCCGTGACCATTTTGCCGAGCTCAAGGCGCTGGGCATCTCGCACGTCTTTGGTCTTTCGACCCAGGACAGTAACTATCAGCGCGAGGCGGCGGAGCGCTTGCATTTGCCGTTTCCGATCCTGTCCGATGTGGAACTCGATTTTGCCACTGCCTTGCACCTGCCGATGTTCATGACATCGGGGATGACTTTGCTCGCGCGCATGGCGCTGGTCATCGCTGACGGCACAATCCAGAAAGTGTTCTATCCCGTGTTCCCTCCGGACAAGAACGCCGAAGAGGTAATTGCCTGGCTGCGCAGCAAGAACTGAGTCTCAACGAAATATTGCGCTGGCGGCAAAGTGGCGCGCCATGAATTCGTTGAAGACCTTGACCTTGGCGGAGAGCTGCTGGCTCGCTGGATAGACTGCGTAGATGGTCGCCTCCGGCAATTGATAGCCGGGCAGTACCGGCCGCAGCCTTCCGGCATCGAGATCGTCGCGGAAAAAATCGATCGGACCATAGGCAATACCAAAGCCGCGCACCGCCGCTGTTCGCAGAACATGGCGGTGACTGGTGACGATAGGTCCGCTCACCTTCACCACGCGCTCGCCGTCGGCGCCAATGAGGTGCCATTCTTCAGGGACAGCGATGTAGCTGTAACTGAGGCAATCGTGCGCGGCGAGGTCTTCGGGTGATTGCGGCGTTCCGCGCCGCTTCAAATAGTCCGGCGCGGCGCAGAGGACGCGGCGCGCGGTATTGAGTTTGCGAACGACCAAGCTCGACGACGTGCCACGCGGCATGCCGACACTGATCGCGATATCGTAGCCGGCCTCGATCGGGTCGGTGACATGATCATTCATCGTCAAAGTAATGCGCAGGCGCGGAAATTCGGCGATGAGATCGGTGATCGCCGTTCCGATGTCGGTGAGGCCGAAATTGGTCGGTGCGATGACGCGCAATTCGCCGCGCGGTTCGTTGTGCAACTCGCCGGCTGCGCGTTCGGCCTCGTCAAGTTCGACAAGGATGCGCCGGCATTGCTCGTAGAATCTTCGGCCGGCATCGGTGACGTTGACGCGCCGCGTGGTGCGATTGAGAAGGCGCGCGCCGAGGCGCTCCTCGAGCTGTTGCACATGTTTGCTGGTCGCCGCGCGCGACAGGCCTAGCCGCTCTGCCGCTGCGGTGAACCCGCCGGCCTCGATGACGGCCGTAAAAACACGAGCGTTTTCAAAGCGATCCATGAACCAACCGAAGCATTGTCAACTATTCGTGGACAATCTATTTCGGCCAAACCAGATTATCAATCGGATTTTCCCCGCTACTGGTGATGTGTCCGCCGTGGTCGAAGCTCATCAAAGGAGAAACCCATGTCGCAATTCGTCGTCGCGCCGCACTTTCGGCTGCACGAGTGGGTCGCAGAGGAGAAGGGCTATTTCGCCGCCGAAGGCCTCGACTATGAATTTCGCGAGACCATGGATTTAAGCAGTGGCAGCGGTCATCAGATCGGCAACAAGGTGGGTGCGTATCAAACGCTCGAAGCCGGCCGCGCCTGCAATGTCAGCGGCGCTTGCCATTGGACAATGAATGTCGCCGCCTCTAACGGTCACGGCAAGCTCTACGCCGACGCCTATTCGGTTTCACCCTGCGGCATATTCGTGCCGGCTGACTTGCCGGTGAAGACTCCCGGCGATCTCGCTGGCGTCCCGATTTCGGTCGGCTATCAGTCCGGCAGCCACTACGCGACCATTCAGGGCCTTGAGCAGTACCTCAAGCCCGATCAGATCAATCTCTCGTTCAAGGACGGCCTGCTGCTCAGCCGTATGGAACTATTGATCGACCGCAAGGTGCCGGCGGCGTCGTTGTTCAGCGGGCCGTATTATTTTCTCGAGCAGCTCGGCTTCCGCAAAGTCATCGACACCACCTTCATGATGGCGTCGATGGTCACCGGGACGCCAGATCCAGAAGACGTCCGCAAATACTTCCGCGCGCTACGCCGCGCGCAACGCGACATCGACCTGCGGCCCGAGCTTTTCACGCACTACTACAAGCGGGAATTCCCGGTCCGCTTCCATGGCCAGATGGATACGCGGCGCTGGGGTCCCGGCGAGCGGCTGGTGTTCGAGCCATATTCAAAGCAGACGTTCGACGAATCGTTCGAATGGATCGAGCAGCACGGCATCTTCCCGCGCAGCGAGATGGGTTCCGGCAACTACGAAACCTCGATTTTCCACTGATCTGACGACCGGCGCCTAGGCCTTGGCATCGATGTGTTTGCGTATCAGCCCAAACACATCGCGGAACATCAGTGGCGTCAGCACCCCGGTATTCGTGTTGTAGCGCGAGCAGTGGTAGCTATCGAACAGCTTTAGCACGCCGATGTCGTGGCCGTGGCCGTGGCCGAAAGGGTAGGCCGAGCGCCGCGCGGCCTGCGCGCCGAGAAACGTCTCGTGCGCGATGCGGCCCAGCGCGAGCACCGTGTTTAGCCGCGGCATTTCCTCGATCGTTGACGGTCAGAAAATCTCGGCAGGTCTTGATCTCGAGCGGCGTCGGCTTGTTCTCCGGCGGCACGCAGCGCACCGCATTGGTGATGCGGCAATCGATCAGTTCGAGGCCGTCATCGGGCCGCGCCTGGTAGTGGCCGCGAGCAAAGCCGAACTCGGAAAGCGTTGCGTAGAGCAGGTCACCGGCATAATCGCCGGTGAATGGCCGGCCGGTACGGTTGGCGCCGCGCAGCCCCGGCGCCAGGCCGACGATGAGCAAGCGCGCATCGATTGGGCCGAAGAAGCGACCGGAGCGTTGAACCACTCCGGCTCCTTTTCGCGCCAGGTTTTGCGAAAGGCGACGAGGCGAGGGCAGCGCGGGCAATCGCGGCCGGGCTTGCCGGCGGAGCGCGCCATCGCGGCAAATCCTCGGGCGATCAATCGTCCTCGAACTCGTCCTCTTCGACTTCAACACGAGAGGCGGCAGCGGCGGGACTGCGCTGCAGGAATTGCGGGGTATGTAGCCGCGGTTCGCGACCCTCGCGCGGCTCCCTCGGTTCTCTCGGCTCGCGCATCGGCCGTTCGGACGGGTCGCGGCCGACCTTGGACTGCAGTTCGACAATATCGACGAACTGGTCGGCCTGGCGCCGCAACTCGTCGGCGACCATCGGCGGTTGCGTCGAGATTGTCGACACGACGATAACGCGGACACCGCGGCGCTGCACCGCCTCGACCAGCGAGCGGAAGTCGCCGTCGCCGGAGAACAGCACCATCTGGTCGATATGCGGGGCCAGCTCCATGGCGTCGACCGCGAGCTCGATATCCATGTTGCCTTTGACTTTGCGCCGGCCGGTCTGATCGACGAATTCCTTGGTCGCCTTGGTGACGACGGTGTAGCCGTTATAGTCGAGCCAATCGATCAACGGCCGGATCGACGAATATTCCTGGTCCTCGATCACCGCGGTGTAATAGAACGCCCGCACCAGATAGCCCCGCGACTGGAATTCGCGGAGCAGGCGCTTGTAGTCGATATCGAAGCCGAGTGACTTGGCGGTGGCGTAAAGATTGGCGCCGTCGATGAAGAGCGCGATTTTTTCGTTTTGTGCGGACATGATATCTCTCGTGACTGTGTCTCGTGATGAAACCGGATCAGCCGCAATACGTTCGACGTTCCGGCGGTTTTTAAATCAGTTTGTCGCCAGTGGGAGTATTCGACGGGCGAAGTACGATCGCACGGGCAATATTGGTAGCGCAAAGCTGCGCTCAGACCGTGGCAAGAATACTGCGGCACGCCGTCGCGGTAAAACCGAAAAATAAAATCCGGAACTCCGCAAAATCGCTCCCGGAATTTTGGGTAACAGAGCGTGGCGGGCAGGCCAAGTTAAATATAACCGGCCACAATTTGTGCTTGCGCTTGCCGGTCGGAAACTGTACGTAATCGCCAGATTTTCATGGACAAAGTGCCCGTTGCAGGGAACCGGTCCGGAACCTCTCAGGAACCTCATTATGGCCCGCGTCACCGTCGAAGACTGCATCGACAAGGTCGAAAACAGGTTTGACCTCGTCCTCCTGGCAAGCCACCGCGCCCGCACCATCTCGTCCGGCAGCCAGATCACCGTGGAGCGGGACAACGACAAGAACCCGGTCGTCGCGCTGCGCGAGATTGCGGAGCTGGCGGTTTCTCCCGAGGACCTCAAGGAAGAGCTGGTCCATTCGCTGCAAAAATACGTCGAAGTAGACGAGCCTGAACCCGAGGCTGTGCCGCTGATTGGGGCGCCGGGCACTGGCGTTGATGCCGACGACACCGATGTCACAACTGACCGCATGACCGAGGAAGAGCTGCTCAAGGGCCTGGAGGGGCTGACGCCTCCCGAAGCTCAGCCCGAGCCGGACTCCGCCGACGAGGAAGAATAAGCTTTCCGCCGCACGGGTCTGCGGCCTTTAACCGAAATTTTGCTTTGGACGGCGACGCTATGCCCTGCAAAACCTGCCGTTTTGCGGGGATTGGCGTTTTGAGCGCTTGTGGCGCGGGCGAAGCACCATGATATCCTTGTGACCAGCGTTCGCCGGCGCTTGTCGGCGCATCGATCATTAAGGATCGCCAAGAGACCAGCCGATGGCGCGCTCGCCGATCGACCTGCCGCGGATGCAGAATCAGCCTCGCTCCCGGGTGCCGTTGGCGCGCGGCCCTAATCTTGTTCCGAATGGCAACGAGGCGGCTATGCCGAAGCAGCGCAAGCTGCGGATGATGCGGCAGTATGAGCTGATCGACCGGGTCAAGCAGTACAATCCCGCCGCCAACGAGGATCTGCTCAATCGCGCCTACGTCTATGCCATGAAGGCGCATGGCGAGCAGCAGCGCGACTCCGGCGATCCCTATTTCTCACACCCGCTGGAAGTCGCCGCGATCCTCACCGATCTCAAGCTCGACGACGCCACCATCGCGGCGGCGCTGTTGCACGATACCATCGAGGATACCGACGCCACCCGCGCCGAGATCGACCGCGTTTTCGGCCACGACATCGGGCGGCTGGTCGAGGGCCTGACCAAACTGAACAGACTCGAGCTGGTCTCAAGGGAGGCCAAGCAGGCCGAGAACCTGCGCAAGCTTTTGCTGGCGATCGCCGACGATGTGCGCGTGTTGCTCATCAAGTTCGCCGACCGGTTGCATAACATGCGCACGCTGGCACATCGTCCGCCCGAGGCGCGGCGGCGGACGGCGGAGGAAACCCTCGACATCTACGCTCCGCTCGCGGCCCGCATGGGCATGCACGAAATGCGCGAGGAGCTCGAGGATCTGGCTTTCCAGGAGCTCAATCCCGAGGCCCACAAGGTCATCACCGAGCGCCTCGAGACGCTAGCGGCGCGCTCGAGCAGCTGGATCGGTGCGATTGAGGAGCAGCTCACAAAGAAGCTCGTCGATCGCGGTATTGCCGCAAAGGTTTTTGGCCGGCGCAAAGCCGCTTATTCGATCTGGCGCAAGATGGAACGCAAGGCCGTCGGCTTCGAGCAGCTCTCGGATATCTTCGGCTTTCGCGTCGTGGTGAAAAACGTTGCCGAGTGCTACCAGGCACTCGGCATCGTCCATGTCGCCTGGCCGGTGGTGCCCGGCCGCTTCAAAGACTACATCTCGACGCCGAAGCAGAACGATTACCGCTCCATCCACACCACGGTAATCGGGCCGGGCAAGCAGCGCGTCGAACTGCAAATCCGCACCCGCGAGATGCAACAGATCGCTGAATACGGCATCGCCGCACATGCGCTCTACAAGGACGGCGTCGGCTCGCCGACCGAAATGCTGTCGCGGGAGTTTAGTGCCTATGCATGGCTACGGCGCACCATTGAACTTCTTGCCGAAGGCTCCAATCCGGAAGAATTTTTGGAGCACACCAAGCTCGAATTGTTTCACGACCAGGTGTTCTGCTTCACGCCGAAGGGCAAGCTGATCGCGCTGCCGCGCGGCGCGACGCCGATCGACTTCGCCTATGCGGTGCATACCGGCGTCGGCAATATGGCGATCGGCGCCAAGATCAACGGCAAGATCGGTCCGCTCAGTTCGCCGCTGCAAAATGGCGATGAGGTGCAGATCCTGACATCGAAGGCGCAGACGGCGCCGCCGGCGGCGTGGGAATTGATCGTGGTGACCGGCAAAGCCCGCGCCGCCATCCGCCGCGCCACACGCGACGCGGTGCGGAGCCAATATTCGGCGTTCGGCCGGCGCATCGTCGAGCGTCTGTGTCAGCGTGCCAAGATCGAATACTCCGATGAGCAGCTCGAAGGCGCGCTGCCGCGGCTGGCCCGCGCCTCGATCGACGATGTGTTTTCGGCGGTCGGCCGCAGCGAGATGCGGGCTTCCGACGTGGTTCGGGCGATGTATCCCGATTACAAGGATGAGCGCGTTACGCCGGTTGCGCCGAAGGAAGAGAGCGGCTGGTTCGGCCTGAAATGGGCCAAGGCCGTCAAGTTCAAGCTGCCCGGTGGCGGCGAAAATGGCGCCGCCATCCCGATCCGCGGCATTAATACCGACCTGCCGGTGCAGTTCGCGCCCAATGGCGGCGCGGTTCCCGGTGACCGCATCGTCGGCATCATGACGCCAGGCGAAGGCATCACGATCTATCCGATCCAGTCGCAGGCGTTGAAGCAGTTCGAGGATGAACCGGAGCGCTGGCTCGACGTGCGCTGGGATATCGACGACAAAGTGCCGCAACGGTTTCCCGCACAGCTTACAGTGCAGTCCGTCAACGAGCCTGGCACGTTGGCACAGATTACTCACGTAATCGCCGAGCACGACGGCAACATCGACAATATCCGAATGCTGCGGCAATCGCCCGATTTCACCGATTTGACGATCGATCTTTCAGTCTACAATCTCAAGCACCTGACTTCGATCATCTCGCAATTGCGGGCGAAGAAGGTTGTCGCCAACGCCGAGCGCGTGAACGGCTAGGCCGCGGGCGAACACTGTCATGGTTGCGAACCCACCCATCCGTCTTGGCGTCAACATTGACCACGTTGCCACCGTGCGCAACGCACGCGGCGGCCGTCATCCCGATCCAGTCAAGGCCGCCGAGATCGCGATTGCGGCCGGCGCCGACGGCATCACAGCGCATCTGCGCGAAGACCGCAGGCACATCGTCGATGACGACATCGCGCGGTTGAAGGAGCGCATAACAAAACCGCTCAATCTTGAAATGGCGGCGACCGCCGAAATGGTGGCGATCGCGCGCAAGGTGCGTCCGCGCGCGGCCTGCATTGTCCCGGAGAAACGGCAGGAGCGTACGACCGAAGGCGGCCTCGATGCCGCCGGTCAGCGCGAAAGCCTGCGCGCCGTCGTCGGCGAACTGACGCAGGCCGGCATTCGCGTCTCACTGTTCATTGCCGCCGAGTCGGCGCAGATCGAGGCTGCCGCCGCGCTCGGCGCTCCGGTCATCGAAATTCACACCGGCGCCTGGTGCGATGCACTGACGACCGGCAATGCCGGGGCGGCGGAGGACCAATTTCAGCGCATCGTCCGCGGCGCCGCGCTCGCCACCCGCGTGGGCCTTGAAGTCCATGCCGGTCATGGCCTCGATTTTGTCACCGCGGAAAAAATCGCCTCTTTGTTCCAAATTGCCGAACTCAATATCGGCCACTTTCTGATCGGAGAAGCCATCTTCGACGGGCTCGACGTCGTCGTCCGGAAGATGCGCGCGGCGATGGATCACGGCCGCCGTCACGGCGTAGCGTTATGATCCTCGGCATCGGTTCCGACATTTGCGATGCCCGCCGGATCGCCAAGGTGATCGAGCGTCACGGCGAACGTTTTACAAACCGAATTTTCACTCCGATCGAGCGGGCACTGGCTGACCGCAGGCGTAACCGGATCGAAACCTACGCCAAGCGATTTGCCGCCAAGGAGGCCTGCGCCAAGGCGCTAGGAACCGGCCTGCGTGCCGGCGTGTGGTGGCGCGACATGGGTGTGGTCAATCTGCCGTCCGGGCGGCCGACATTCGAACTTACCGGCGGCGCCAAGCGCCGCCTGCAGAAGATCACGCCGGCCGGTTACGAGGCGCGAATTGACCTCACCATCACCGATGAGGGATCGATGGCACATGCCCTCGTGATCATCTCGGCGGCCGCCATCAGCGGCGGCTGATGGCGCTGGGTAGCTGCGATGAAAAATTCGTCATGTTCGCCGGCACCGACGACAAGCTATTGTAATCTTTACGTAAAACCTTCGTGCGCTGGTCCGCGGCTAATCCCCGCGCGCAATTGCTTGTAGGAATGTCAGAGGCTACAAGTTCGCAGGGCGGACGGGGCACCGCAGGACGAGGCCAATGAGCGTGCAGACCGGAACCAAAAAAAAAGAGGGAGGCTTTGCCGAGACGGTCCGCGTTGTGTTCCATGCGCTCATCATCGCGCTCGTCATTCGCACCTTCCTGTTTCAACCCTTCAATATCCCTTCAGGCTCCATGATTCCGACGCTGCTCGTCGGCGATTATCTGTTCGTGTCGAAATATTCCTACGGCTACACGCACTACTCTTTCCCTTTCTCGCCGCCGATATTTTCCGGCCGCATGTTCGGCTCGAATTTGCATCGCGGCGATGTCGTCGTCTTTCGCCTGCCGAAGGATGACACGATCGACTATATCAAACGCGTCGTTGGGCTTCCCGGCGACAAGATTCAGATGATCGACGGCGTACTCAATATCAACGGCGCGCCGGTCAAGCGCGAGCGCGTTGACGACTTCATCAGCGACGATGAGGGGGTCGTGCAACGGGTCAAGCAATACCGTGAAACGATGCCGAACGGCGCGAGCTACAACACGCTCGACCTCACCGAGAACGGTTTCTACGACAATACGCCTGTCTACACCGTGCCGCCGGACCACTATTTCATGATGGGCGACAACCGCGACAACTCGACCGACAGCCGGGTGCTCAGCCAGGTCGGCTACGTTCCTTATGAGAATATTATCGGCAGGGCGCAGATAATCTTCTTCTCAATCAAGGACGGCACGCACGCCTGGGAAATCTGGCGTTGGCCGTGGGATGTGCGCTGGAGCCGGTTGTTCACGCTGGTCAGATGACGCGACGCGGCAAGGGGGGCGCCGCGAAGCGCCTAGAACCACCACCTGCCGGACAGCCAGTCGCTGCACCTGCCGCTCCTTCTGCCGCCGCCCAAGCCCCCGATCCGTCTCCCGCACTGTCCGCCGACGGTAAGGAGCCCCGTCGCCGCCGCCGCGGCAGCGCACTCGAGGAGCGCGTCGATTATCGATTCAAGGATTTGGCGCTGCGTGACAGCGCTCTCACGCACATTTCGGCGCTTAAAGGGTCGCGCAATCGCGGCGCCTCGTATCAGCGCCTCGAGTTTCTTGGGGATCATGTGCTCGGTCTGGTGATTTCGGACGTGCTCTATCGCAGCTTTCCGAAAGCCGACGAGGGCGAGTTGTCGCGCCGACTTGCCGATCTGGTGCGCAAGGAGACCTGCGCCGAGATTGCCCGCTCGATCGAGCTTGGCGCCGCCATTCATCTCGGTTCGTCGGAAGCCAATGCCGGCGGCCGCAAGCGGCCGGCGATTCTCGCCGACGTCTGCGAATTGCTGATCGGCGCCGTTTATCTCGACGGTGGCTATCCGGCAGCGGAGGCGCTGGTGGAAAAGCTTTGGCAGGTGCGCATGCAGGCGACCGCGCCGCCGCTGCGCGATCCCAAGACGGTGTTGCAGGAATGGGCGCAAGCGCGCGGCTTGCCGACGCCAGTCTATACGGAAGTCGCGCGCACCGGGCCAGATCACGATCCGGTTTTTCGCGTGGCAGTGCAGCTTCCGAATTTTGCGCCGGCGGAAGGCACCGCGCGTTCCAAACGCGCGGCGGAACAGGCCGCGGCCGCCGCCCTGATGACGCGCGAGCGCGTAAAGCGCGATCGCCGCAATGGTTGAGGCGGGCGAGCAACGCTGCGGCTTCGTGGCGCTGATCGGTGCGCCCAATGTCGGTAAATCGACACTGACCAATGCGCTGGTCGGCACAAAGGTCTCGATCGTCACCCCGAAAGTGCAGACTACCCGCGCGCTAATGCGCGGCATTGCCATTGAGGGCGCGGCGCAGCTCATCTTCGTCGATACGCCCGGGATATTCTCGCCGCGGCGTCGGCTCGACCGCGCCATGGTCGGCACCGCCTGGAGCAGTGCGCAAGACGCCGATATCGTTGCACTCCTGATCGATTCCCGCAAAGGTGTGGGCGAGGATGACGAGGCGATCGTGAATTCGCTCGCTGACGTCCGCCCGGATAAGGTGCTGGTGCTCAACAAGGTCGATATAGCCGACAAGCCGGCGCTATTGACGCTGACGCAAACACTCAATGAACGCATGCCCTTCGCCGCGACATTCATGGTCTCGGCGCGCTCCGGCGACGGCATCGCCGAGCTCAAGCAGTGGTTCGCCGCACACGTGCCGGCCGGCCCGTGGCTCTATCCCGAGGACCAGATATCGGATGCGCCTGTGCGCCAACTTGCCGCCGAGATTACGCGCGAGAAGCTGTATCTGCGGCTGCATCAGGAGTTGCCGTATCAGTCGACGGTCGAAACCGAGGTCTGGAAGGAGCTCAAGGACGGCGCGGTGCGTATCGAGCAGACGATCTATGTGGAGCGCGACAGCCAGCGCAAAATCGTGCTCGGCAAGGGCGGTCAGTCCATCAAGGCGATCGGGGCCGCTGCGCGCAAGGAGATTGCCGCCGCCATCGAGCAGCCGGTGCATCTGTTCCTGTTCGTCAAAGTGCGGGAAGGCTGGGGCGACGATCCGGAGCGCTACCGGCAAATGGGATTAAACTTCCCGAAGGAGTAGGCGTCATTCCTAGGCCGAGCGCAGCGAGGACCTGGAACCTGGCCACCATCGCTGCGGAGTACAATCAATGCGAGTCCCGAAACGTTCGTGATTATGGATTCCAGGTTCGCCGCTTCGCGGCGCCCCGGAATGACGAAAAATGCAATGGACCGATGATGGCATAGTGCTCGGCGTCAAGCGGCATGGCGAAACGAGCGTCATTCTCGAATTAATGACGTCCGAGCACGGGCGGCATCTCGGGTTGGTTCGCGGCGGAGCCGGAAAGCGGCTTCGCGGCGTACTACAGCCGGGCAATTCTCTCCGCGCAACCTGGGGTGCGCGGCTCGATGAGCATCTTGGCCTCTATATGGTCGAAGGCACAAGCGCGCGCGCTGCAAGGTTTCTTACGGCGGCCCACGCCGTCCACGGTGTGACACATCTTGCCGCGTTGTGCCGATTGCTCGCCGAGCGTGAGCCGCACGCGGCGATCTACGGCGAGCTTGCAAGAATTCTCGATACGCTCGATGAGCCGCTCGCCGTCGCGCCGCTCATCGCGCGCTTCGAATTAGACTTTCTTGCCGAGCTTGGCTTCGGTCTAGATCTGTCCTCCTGCGCCGCAACGGGGACGACAGCCGATCTCATCTATGTGTCACCGCGCTCAGGCCGCGCTGTGTCACGCGCGGCTGGGGAAGCCTATCGCGAAAAGCTCCTGGCATTGCCCGCCTTCCTGCACGATGAGGCAGACCCGGCGTCCGCTACGGCGCTTGCCGACGCCTTCGCGCTGACCGGGTTCTTCCTCGATCGGCATGCGTTTGCGCCGCGCGGCCTTGCATTGCCAGAAGCGCGCGCGCATTTCGTCGCGGCGATCAACCGCGTGTTCGGCATTGCCGCGCCGGTCACCAACGGTTGAGCACGCAGCCGCAATGCCGGTAGCCGTAGGGGTCGTACCAGCAGGTATAGTGATAATTGGTCGGGCAGGCGGGAATGTAGTTGTAGCCGGTGCCGAGGCCGAAACCGTAGCCATAATTCCCGTAGTAATTATCCTGCACCAGTGTCGCCAGCGGCTTGGTGCGGGGTAACATGCCGCCAGTCGCCGCCCATAGCGGCGTCGCCAGGAAATTTATCGCCAGAACAGCGAGCGATACCGCCAAAAGCTTGCGCATCATCGTCCCTTCCGGCGCCGCGGCGCGCCGATTACCAGTGCCGCCAATAGCGATGACGCCAGCCCCACCGCGGTCCGTACCACGGGCCACGCCAAGGCCGCAGCCATGGTCCCGGCCCGATCCAGATCGGCACCCGCGGCAGGACGAAATACCGGAACGGATATCGATATGGATAGCTTCGGTAATAACGGTGCCATCCCGGCACGCAGCCGTGCCACCCACAACCCCACGCGGTTTTCTCAAAGCCAACAGCGGTGTTCGCGACGCCGAGTTGCGACGGTGCGGCCGGCGTCATCGCCTGGGCCCGATTGATCGGCGGCGCCGCGGCAAGAATGGCTGCGATTGCCAAACCCGCGAGAAGAATCTTACGCATGCAAGCCTCCCGGAAAATGCCATCGGCGCGCGCAAGCGCGCGGATATATGCGCTCGGCCTATTCTAACCCAACGACGCGCGCCGTCCACGTTCGGTGCCGCATAGGTGCGAAAACTCCTTGTCCGTCAGTGCTAGTCCTCCCTTGTTCGCACCTCACAACCGCGTTAGCCCTTTGCCGTCATGAACAAGAAAGTGATTCCCCCGAATCCTGAGGGGATGCAGGAAATCGCACTGCGCGAGGCGCTGGAGGAGCGCTATCTCGCCTATGCGCTGTCCACTATCATGCACCGCGCGCTGCCCGACGCGCGCGACGGGCTGAAACCCGTGCATCGCCGTATCCTCTACGGTATGCGGCTCCTTCGCCTCGATCCCGGCACGACGTTCAAGAAGTCAGCGAAAATCGTCGGCGACGTGATGGGCAATTTTCACCCCCATGGCGATCAGGCGATCTATGACGCACTGGTGCGGCTGGCGCAGGATTTCTCCTCGCGTTATCCGCTGGTCGACGGCCAGGGCAACTTCGGCAATATCGACGGCGACAATGCCGCTGCCTATCGCTACACCGAAGCCCGGCTGACCGAAGCGGCGCGGCTTCTGCTCGACGGCATCGACGAAGACGCCGTCGATTTTCGTCCGAACTACGATGGCCTGTCGCAGGAGCCCGTCGTCCTGCCGGCGGCTTTTCCCAATCTGCTCGCTAACGGTTCGCAGGGCATCGCGGTGGGCATGGCGACGTCGATTCCGCCACACAATATTTCGGAACTTTGCGACGCCGCGCTCTATCTGATCGAGCAGCCGAATGCGCGATCGAAGACGCTACTCAAATACGTGCAAGGTCCGGATTTCCCGACCGGCGGCGTAGTCGTCGATCCGCCGGACGTGATTGCGGAAGCCTACGCGACGGGCCGCGGTTCTTTTCGCGTGCGCGCGCGCTGGAAGACCGAAGACGCCGGGCGCGGCACCTATCTGATTGTGGTCACGGAAATCCCGTGGCAAGTCCAGAAAATGCGGCTGGTCGAGCGCATCGCCGAGCTGATGAACGAAAAGAAACTGCCGCTTCTCGCCGACATGCGCGATGAATTGGCCGAGGATGTGCGCCTGGTGTTCGAACCGCGCTCGCGCGCGGTCGATCCGGCGCTGCTGATGGAGAGCCTGTTCAAGCTCACCGAGCTCGAGAGCCGCGTGCCGCTCAACATGAACGTGCTGCTGCACGGCCGCGTGCCGAAGGTCGTCGGCCTGGCCGAGGTGCTGACCGAGTGGCTGGCGCACCGACGCGATGTGCTGCTGCGCCGCTCGCGCCACCGCCTGGCGCAAATCGAACACCGGATCGAAGTGCTCGGCGGCTATCTTGTCGCTTATCTCAACCTCGACAAAGTCATCAAGATCATCCGCAAGGAGGACGAGCCGCGGCCGGTTTTGATGAAGTCGTTCAAGCTTTCGGAAGTCCAGGCCGACGCTATCCTCAATATGCGGCTGCGCAACTTGCGCCGGCTCGAAGAAATGGAAATCCGTCAGGAGGATAAGGACCTCCGCGCCGAGAAAAAATCGCTCGAAGAACTGCTGCGTTCGGAGAAGCAGCAATGGCAGAAAATCGCCGGGCAAATCCGTGACGTGCGCGAGACATTCGGCCCGAAGACGCCGCTCGGCAAGCGCCGGACGTCGTTCGCCGAGGCACCCGAACATGACGAGGCCGCAATCGAGGAAGCGTTGGTCGAACGCGAGCCGATCACCGTCGTGGTTTCCGAGAAGGGCTGGATCCGCGCGCTACGCGGCCAGGTCGCCGATCTATCCAGTCTCGCCTTCAAGACCGACGACGGCTTCAAGCTCGCGTTTTTTGCCGAGACGACGTCGAAGCTTCTGGTGTTTGCCACCAACGGGCGCTTCTACACCATCGACGCGTCGAAGCTGCCGGGCGGCCGCGGTCACGGCGAGCCGATCCGGCTGTTCGCCGATCTCGAACAGGACGCGAACATTGTCTCGGTGTTCCGCTATCAGGGCGGCCGCAAATTCATGGTCGCCAGCAAATCGGGCAGGGGATTTGTCGTGCCCGAGGACGAATGCCTCGGCAATACGCGCAAAGGCAAGCAGGTGCTCAACGTCAAACCGCCCGATGAGGCGCGAGCCATGACGCCGGTCGAGGGCGATCTGGTCGCCGCGATCGGCGAGAACCGCAAGATGGTCGTCTTTGCGCTCGACCAAGTACCGGAAATGACACGCGGCCGCGGCGTGCGGCTGCAACGCCACAAGGACGGCGGATTGTCCGACCTCAAGGTGTTCGAGGTCGAGAAGGGCTTAAGCTGGATCGATTCCGCTGGCCGGGTTTTCAATCTCTCGATCAAGGAACTCGCCGATTGGCGCGGTAACCGCGCCGATGCCGGCCGTCTGGCACCAAAGGGTTTTCCGAAAAATAACAAGTTCGACGATACGACGGGCCGGGCGTCGGCGAGCGGAAAGACGCCGGATGCGCCCGCATCTTAGTGTAATTGGGCGCCGCCGCGAAGTCCCGGTCAAGTTTCCAAGAAATCTTAGCAAGGCATCAATCTTGTTTAATGGAATCGCCGCCCCCTTGAAGGGAGAGGGCAGTTACGTAACCGAATATTGCGTTGCCAAAATGTAGATTGCCGCCACCGGATTCAGGCGGAGCGGCGGATTTCTTATGCGCATTCAGCAGCTGACTTGGAACAGCCGTTCGGGTTGGTCTGCTCCCGGAGCCAATGCCGGCGACGTTTCGCTTGTGCTCTACTTCGGCATCCGCGAAGCGCTGAATCTCGGCGCGCGATACGCCGAATTACGCGGCATGTTTCCGGCTGCCCACATCATGGGTTGCAGCACCGGTGGGCAGATCAACAACAACGACGTCAATGACGACGAGATTGTCGCCGCCGCGATCAGTTTCGACGCCACGCGTCTGAAGCTGTGCCGACAGGACATCGGCGATCCGCAAGGATCGAGGGCCTATGGCGAGGCGCTTGGACGCGAACTGCATTCCGCCGATCTCGCCGGTGTGTTTGTGCTTTCGGACGGCTTGAACGTCAACGGTAGCGAACTGGTGGCCGGGATCAGCAAGGTCATCGGCGGCGATATTCCGCTGACCGGCGGGCTGGCAGGCGATGGCGCCAACTTCAAGGAAACCCTGGTCGGCGCCGATTGCGCGCCGCGCGCCCGCACCATCGCGGCTCTCGGATTTTACGGCACCGCCATCCGCGTCGGCCACGGTAGCGCCGGCGGATGGGATCTGTTTGGGCCGCGCCGGCATGTCACGAAATCGGCCGGCAATGTTCTCTTCGAACTCGATGGCGAGCCGGCGCTCGATCTTTACGAGCGCTACCTCGGTCCAGACGAATCGAAAGGTCTACCCAGCTCCGCATTACTGTTTCCGATCCAGGTCTACGATCTGAACAAGCCCGATTCTGCAGTCGTGCGCACGGTGCTTGCGATCGATCGCAGCAGCCGTTCAATGACCTTCGCCGGCGATATTCCGCAAGGCTGGACGGCGCAATTGATGCGCGGAAACCTGGATCGTCTTGCGGCCGGCGCGGCAGATGCGGCGCGGCAGGCCCGATCCAGCCTCAAAGTCTCTGATGGAGAGCAGCGCTTGTCCATCCTGGTGAGCTGCATCGGCAGGCGGTTGCTGATGGGCCAGCGAACAATCGAAGAGGTCGAGGCAGCCGGCGTGGAGCTCGGTCCCGAGACAGCGCGTCTCGGTTTTTACTCCTATGGCGAGATTTCACCTCACGCCAAGTCCGGCCACTGCGAGCTTCATAATCAGACGATGACAGTGACGACTTTGGCCGAAGTGGCCTGACGCAATGTGGCTTGGTCTGAAATTGTTGGCGAGACGTTGATCGTGCACAAGCTCTTTGCCCAACAAGTCGCCAAGGCGGCTGACGCAAGCGGCGCGGTCGATGTGCAGAAGCTTTCCCAGCTCGTTAGCGCCGCCTACGAGGAACTTGACCGCGATCGGCGGCGGACCGACCGTTCGATGTCGTTGATGATCGAGGAAATCGACGAGGTTCAACGCAACCTCGAGCAGACTGTCGTTGAACGCACCAAGGAGCTGCGTGCCCGGGAAGCGGAATTGGAGGCGCAGAACATGCGCTTCGACACGGCCCTTTCGAACATGTCCCAGGGCCTTGCGATGTACGATAGCGATGCGCGGCTCGTCATTTGCAATCAACGCTTTATTTCGATGTATCGTTTGGATCCGGCCGATATCAAACCCGGACTGCCCCTCCGCGAGTTGTTTAAGCTCCGGGTGGCAAACGGGACTTACTTCGGAGATCCGGACGAGTATGTCGACAATCTCCGGACAATGATAAAAGTCGGACAGGCGAAGACTCAATTCGTCGAGCTGAACGATGGTCGTACGATCTCGATTGCTAGACGGGACATGCCGGACGGCGGCTGGGTCGCGACGCACGAGGATGTCACCGAGCGGCGGCGGGCGGAGATGAAAATCGCCCATATGGCGCGACATGATGCACTGACCGACCTGCCGAACCGTGTGCTGTTGCTCGAGCGCTTGAGCGAAGCGCTGGCGCATGTCGAGCGCGGCCAGCGTCTTGCCGTTCATTACCTCGATCTCGATCAATTCAAGAACGTCAACGACTCGCTCGGACACCCGACCGGCGATGAGCTTTTGCGCGTTGTCGCCGCGCGGCTGCGTAAATGCCTCGGCGATGCGGATACGATCTCACGCGTCGGGGGTGATGAATTTTGCATCATTCAAAGGGATATCGACGGCGCGACGGACGCCGAACGATTGGCCCGCACCATCGCCGACGCCATCAAAGCGCCCTGCGAGATCCACGGTCATCTGGTCGTGGTGGATGCCAGCGTCGGCATCGCGTTGGCGCCGAACGACGGCACCGACGCCAACGAGCTGCTCAAGAATGCCGACATGGCGCTGTACGGCGCCAAGGCGGATGGGCGCGGCGTTTATAGGTTCTTCGAGCCCACCATGGATGCGCGCATGAAGGACCGGCGCATCCTCGAACTGGCATTGCGCCAGGCCTTTGATAATGGCGAGTTCGAGCTTTTCTATCAGCCGGTTCTGAACCTGGACAAGGGTGAAGTGGGCTGCTGTGAAGCGCTGCTGCGCTGGCACCATCCCGAGCGCGGCATGGTGTCGCCCGCCGAGTTTATTCCGGTCGCCGAGGAGATCGGGCTGATCGTTGCGCTTGGCGAATGGGTCATAAGGCAGGCTTGCATGGAGGCAGCCACGTGGTCTGCGAATATCTGTGTCGCGGTCAACCTTTCGCCGACGCAATTGGGCAGCAAGGGTTTGCTGCCGGCGGTCCTCAACGCGCTGGCGTCATCGGGACTTCCGGCCAGCCGGCTGGAGCTGGAAATCACCGAAGCTGTGCTGATGCAAAACAGTGAGGTGACATTGCGCACGCTCCATCAACTGCGCGCTCTCGGCATCCGCATCTCGATGGATGATTTCGGCACCGGCTACTCTTCGCTGAGCTATCTGCGCAGCTTTCCGTTTGACAAGCTCAAGATCGATCGCTGCTTCATCAGCGGTCTCGGCGCCAATTCCGAATCCGACGCGATCGTACAAGCCGTTACCGGGTTGGCCGACAGTCTGAAGATGACGACTACGGCCGAGGGTGTGGAGACCAGCGAACAACTGGATCTCGTGCGCAGGCTGGGGTGCACGGACGTGCAGGGCTTTTTCTACAGTCCGCCGGTCCCGGCCGCCGAATTGCCGAAGGTGCTGCGCAAGTATTCTGCAGCAAAGATCGCGGCGGCATAATCGAGAGCAATTTGATTGAGCGTGATCTTTTCCGAAAATCGGCATCCGCTTTTCGGGATCATGCTCTACTCGACGCGCACCCAGCCGTCCGGCATCAGACGCTCCTGCGGCCGGAAGCGGCTCTTGTAATCCATCTTGCGCGAGCCACTCACCCAGTAACCCAGATAGACGTAAGCGAGCCCCATGCGCTGGGCGCGCGCGATATGATCGAGCACCATCAAAGTGCCGAGCGATCGCGCAGCTTCGTCGGGCTCGAAAAACGAGTAGACCATCGATAGCCCGTCGCCGAGCACGTCGGTGAGCGCGACGGCGACAAGGTCACCGGCGCTGCGCTTGACCCCAGTGCCTCCCGATTCTTTCCGCCGATATTCGATGATGCGCGTTTCGATGTGGCTGTCTTCGACCATCATGGCGTAGTCGAGCACGGTCATATCGGCCATGCCGCCGTCACGGTGACGGGAATCGAGATAGGCGCGGAAGATCGAATATTGCTCGGAGGTCGGCACCGCGACCCGCATCTCCCCGGCGATATCGGCGTTGCGCTTGGCGATCCGGCGCATGCCGCGGGTCGGGCGAAAGTCGTCGACGGCAACACGCACCGACACGCAGGCGCGGCAGCCTTCGCAGGCCGGCCGGTAGGCGATCGACTGGCTGCGGCGAAATCCGCCATGGGTGAGGATGTTATTGAGTTCCGGCGCGCGCTCGCCGACCAGATGCGTAAAGACCTTCCGCTCCTCCTGCCCGGCAAGATAGGGGCAGGGCGAGGGAGCAGTCAGGTAGAATTGCGGCGTGTCGCGAGAATGCTGGGTCACGGTCTTTCTGGCGTTGCGACGCGGCCGGCTCCCGACTCCGACCGTCACATAGATTGCCCGAGACTGCGCGTTCGTCAAAGCCCAAATCTGCGGCCGGCGCGCGGCCGCAGGGCCGCCGCGCGGGCCGGATTGTTCACCACGACCGTGCCCACCAGCATGTCATGTAACAGCCGCCTGCGGCTGTTGAACAGGCCGATAATGAGAATGAATGGTGTCAGGACGCTGACGCTGACCCAGAAAACGACGGCGTGCACGGCGCCAAGCACGAAATAGAGCGGCGCGCCGTACCAGGTGCGCATTTCGATTTCCATGGCGCGCATTCCGATGGTCGCGGATGCGGTGCTTCCCAGTGTCAGTCCGTAGTAGAAAAGCGCCCAGATTACGGAAGCCGGCGACAACAGCCAGAACAGCGCCCAGCCCAGCCCGAATGTCACCAGTCCGAACACCAAGATGAACATCGACGCTAGGACCAGAGGCATGACGATGATGATGAGGTCGATGGCGAACGCAACCACGCGCCGCGTCAGGACACCCTCGAACAGCTCGGGATTGGCGGCGGGGTCGTAGGCGTGCGGCTTGGCATCCAGCGAGATGCCGATCTGCGGATGGCCAGAATCGGTCATGGTCGGCCTCAATTTGCGACGCCAGCGCAAATGGGGAAACATAGCCGTCTATGCAAGAGGCGCGGACGATGGTGACACTTGCCGATATCGAGGCGGCCCGCCGCACGATCGAAGGCCATGTGCTGCGTACTCCGCTGTTGCCGGCGCCGCCGCTTTCGGCGCTCACCGGCGCCGAAGTCTTCGTCAAATATGAGAATTTGCAGGTCACCAATTCGTTCAAGGAGCGCGGCGCCTGCGTCAAGCTCGCGGCACTGACCGCGGACGAGCGCCGCCGCGGCGTGATCGCAATGTCGGCCGGCAACCATGCCCAGGCGGTGGCTTATCACGCCCGCCGCCTTGCCATTCCCGCCACCATCGTCATGCCGGTGACGACGCCGTTCGTGAAGGTCAAAGCGACGCAGGAGCTTGGCGCCAACGTCGTGCTCGACGGCGAAACTCTTGTCGAGGCGCAAGCGCGTGCCGAGACCATCTCGGCCGGGCACAACCTGGTCTGGGTCCACCCTTACGACGATCCGCATATCATCGCCGGCCAGGGCACCATCGCGCTCGAAATGCTGGAGGATGTCCCGGACCTCGACGTCCTCGTCGTCCCGATCGGCGGCGGCGGGCTGATCGCGGGGAACGCCATTGCCGCGCGCGCCAAGAAACCTTCGATCGAAATCGTCGGCGTCGAATGTGCGCTTTATCCGGCCATGTGGAACGCCATTCATGGCGGCGACCTGCCGTGCGGTGGCGCGACATTGGCCGAAGGCATTGCGGTGAAGAATGTCGGCACGCTCACGTTGCCGGTGGTGCGGGAGTTGGTGAGCGACATCATCCTGGTCGAGGAGCCGATGATCGAGCGGGCGGTTAATGCGTTCGTCACGTTGCAAAAGGCGATGGCGGAAGGGGCGGGAGCTGCCGGCCTTGCCGCGATGCTGGAGGCGCCGGAACGCTTTGCCCGCCGCAAGGTCGGTCTAATCCTGTGCGGCGGTAATATCGATCCGCGGATTCTCGCGTCAGTGATGGTGCGCGAGCTCGAGCGGGCGGATCGGATCGTGTCGTTCCGCCTCACCATTCCCGACCGTCCGGGAATTCTCGGGCAGATCGCGAGCCGGCTGGGTGAACTTGGCGCCAACATTCTCGGCGTCGATCATCACCGGCTGTTTCTCGACGTGCCGGCGAAAGGAGCCAAGCTCGACGTCACGATGGAGACGAGGGACAGCCGGCACGCCGAGGATATTTTTCACGCGCTGAAAGCCGACGGTTATCGCCCCGTGCGCATCGAAGGCGGCGCGGCTCTGGAGTGAGTATCGAAGCAACTGGCGCGCGGGCGCCTAGCGGTTGTCCGATCCGAGACTCGGGTTGTATCCGGGGAACGTGTCGCTCGGCGGCGGCGTCGGCTCGGGAGCAATTGCTGGACGGGCCCTCGGCAGCGGCACGCCGCCGGTCTCAGCCAGCGCGAATACGGTCGGCCGGCGCGGCGGCAGAGGAATCGGGCCGGTCAGAGGCGCCGCTGGCGGCAAGGCATCGGCTGCGGAGGTATCGGCTTGTGCTATCGGGTCCGCGCCCACGTCTGGTGCTGGCGCGACAGCAGGCCAAGGCGAGCTGGCGGCAGGCTGTGATGCAAAGGTGTCGGCCGCCACCGGCGCTGCGGGCATGATGGGTTGTGAAGGCGGCGCGTCCGCTGTCGCTAATGCGGCGACCTTGGCCGTGGTGACCGAAGCGGTGGTGTCGTTCGCGCGATTGCCTTTGCTGTCGGTATCGGAATTGCGGGCGTCAGTGGCGGTAGCGCGGGCTTCGACGATGGCCGGCGGTTGGACGGGAGTTGCGTCAGCCGCTGCTGGCGCGGCGGAAGGGCCGCTTGCTGTGTCGGAGCCGAGCGTGGCTGGTACCAGCGGCCGGGCCGATGCGATCACCGGCTGCGCCACATAAGTGCGCATAAACGCGGTGATGGTCCACAGCATCACCGGCACTGCGGTAATGACGACCACCAAAATGAAAATCCTGCGCAACAGCGGCGCGTAGGAACGAGAATTTTCGTCGTCTAGACGCATGACACCCGCCTCACTACCCACCACCCTGGCGGAGACGGCTCGCTACAGGCCGCCTTTCTTAAGCTTCTCCGCAATCTGTGCCGCGAAGTAGGTCAACACACCATCGGCGCCGGCGCGCTTGAACGCGATCAGGCTCTCGGTAATTGCCTTTTCCCCATCGAGCCAGCCGTTGCCAACGGCAGCCATGATCATCGCATATTCGCCCGAGACTTGGTAGGCGAATGTGGGCACCCCGAAGGTGGCTTTGACCCGCTGCACGATGTCGAGATAGGGCAGGCCGGGCTTGACCATCACAAAGTCGGCGCCCTCGGCGATATCCAGTTCCACTTCGCGCAAGGCTTCGTCCGAATTCGCCGGATCCATCTGGTACGTCCGCTTGTCGCCGATCA
This sequence comes from uncultured Alphaproteobacteria bacterium, assembly GCA_963813825.1. GTDB lineage: Bacteria > Pseudomonadota > Alphaproteobacteria > Rhizobiales > Xanthobacteraceae > BOG-931. The sequence continues at coordinate 6,186 of CAWFBB010000005.1, read as the reverse complement.
GCGTCGCGCTGGAGCCGACGGCATCGCGGAACGGGCCGTAGAAAGCGGAGGCGTATTTAGCGGCATAGGCCATGATCTGGACATCGCCGAAGCCCGCCGCATCGAGGCCCGATCGGATAGCGCCGACGCGGCCATCCATCATGTCCGACGGCGCGATGATGTCGCAGCCGGATTCCGCCTCCACCAGCGCCTGCCGCACCAGGACGCCGACGGTCTCGTCATTGAGGATGATGCCGTCGCGCAACAGGCCATCATGGCCGTGGCTGGTATAGGGGTCGAGCGCGACATCGCACATCACGCCGATCTCCGGCACCGCTTTTTTGATGGCGCGGATGGCGCGGCAGACGAGATTGTCCGGGTTGAGCGCTTCGGAGCCGTCGTCGTCGCGCCGACCGGGCTCGGTATAGGGAAACAGCGCGAGGCATGGGATCGAAAGCCTGGCCGCGTGTTCGGCTGCCCGCACGGCCTGATCGATCGAGAGGCGATCGACGCCGGGCATGGAGTCGACCGGCGCACGGACTCCCGTCCCATCGACGAGGAACAGCGGCCAGATCAGGTCGTCGGCGGTGAGCACATTTTCGCGCACCATGCGTCGCGTCCATTCGGCGCGGCGGGTACGGCGCGGGCGGATGGTGAGATCGAGCCGCTCTAACGGTTTTGCGGCCTCCACCGGCGTTAGCCGGTTGCGTTCGAGCGGCCGGCCGAATTTGATCGCCATCGAGGTGCTCCGGTGCGGAATTCTTTTACTCCGTTCAATACGACGCCGCCACTGGCCACGCTGAGGCCGTTTTGGCAGCGTTTATCAGCCGTTACGGGCGAACGTTGACGCGCCGTTGGGGCGTCTTTATCGGTCCAGCCGGGATGAGTGATTCTCCGTCAAAACAGCCGACGCGGCCGAGTGACTTGCTTGAGCCGGTGCGGTTGAGCAAAACACTCAGTGGTTCAGGTACTTGGACCGAATATCTCGTGCTGTTTCTGCGTCTGATGGCGACCGTTTCATTGGTCAAAGGCCTGTACCATTGGGCGCAGGTCTGCGGCATCGACGCGCGTCCAGGAGACGGCTTCGAGTCGCATACCGTGGCCTGGCAGGCGGCAACGGTGTTTTTTGCGGTGCTCGATCTGGTCGCTGCGGTCGGGCTGTGGCTCGCGGCGGCGTGGGGCGCCGTGGTGTGGCTCGGCTCCGTGGTGTCGATGGCGGTGGTAGTGCTGTTTTTCCGCAATGTCTTCGGCGGCAGCATTTTGATCGTCTCCGCCGAAATGGCGCTGCTTGCCGTCTATCTCTGGCTTGCAATCATGTCGGCGCGCGAGAGGCCGGCGTGACCTGAACACGATCCGGAAAATTGGAAGCCGGTTTTCCGAGAAGATCATTGGATATGCCGGCGGCGCGTAACGCCGCGCGGATGCGCTGCGGCGTGGCCGGGATCTCGTCGATCGACACGCCGAACGGTGATAGCGCGTCGTTGACGGCGTTGAGTACCGCAGCCGGCGCGCCGATGGCGCCGCCTTCGCCAAGACCCTTGGCGCCGGTGATGGAGGACGCCGCCGGGGTTTCGATGTGATGTAGCGCGATCGGTGGAACATCGCGGGCGGTCGGCGGCATATAGTCGGCGAGCGTTGCGGTCTGCATATTGCCGAGCGTGTCGTAGACGATTTCCTCCAGCAGCGCGTTGCCGATGCCTTGCGCGATGCCGCCATGCACCTGGCCGTCGGCGATCAGCGGATTGATGATGCGTCCGGCATCCTCCACTGCAAGGAATTGCTCGAGCGCAATGCGGCCGGTCTCGATGTCGACTTCGACGATGGCGACGTGACAGGCATTGGAGAACGTGCCCGGCGGATCGTAATCGGCGCTCTCATTCAGGCCCGGGCTGATCTCGCCCTTGAACTGATGGGTCTGGTGATAGGCGGCGCGCGCCAGCGTAGCGATCGCTACCTCGCGATCGGTCCCCGAGACTTTCGCTTTGCCGTCATCGAGGACAATGTCGTCGGGCGCCGCCTCCAGGACATGGCTGGCGATGGTGAGGAGTTTTTTGCGGATTTTCTGTGCCGCCAACAGCGAGGCTCCGCCGGAGATGACCAGAGAGCGGCTGGCAAAGGTGCCCCAGCCATAAGGCGTGCGGTCGGTGTCGCCATGCACGATCCGCACATCTGCGGGCGCGACGCCAAGCTGATCGGCGATGATTTGGGCAAGCGTAGTGCGCAGGCCCTGGCCATGCGGGCTTGCGCCGATGCGCGCTTCGACCAGGCCGGATGGATTCATCGTGACCTCGACGGTCTCCCATCCCGGCGTGATCTCCATGCCGCGCGCGGCAAAAGCCGGGCTGCCGTAGCCGGTGCGCTCGGAAAAAGTCGCGAAGCCGATGCCGAGATAACAACCGCGCTGTCGCGCGTCGCGCTGCCGGGCGCGAAACGCCGCGACGTTCACATGAGCGAGGGCCTTGTCCAGCGTCTCGACATAACTTCCTTCGTCGAACACCAGCCCGGTCACCGACGTGTAGGGAAATCTTTTGATCAGATTGCGCCGGCGTATCTCGTCGGGGCCGATGGCAAATGCCGCCGCCGCCTTGTCCATCAGCCGTTCTATCGCAAGCGTGATGACCGGGCGCGATACGCCGCGATAGGGCGCCATCGTGCAAGTATGCGTCGCGACGCCGCGCGCCAAGCATGAATAGGCGCGAACGTCATAAGGTCCTGGCAATTCGGCCATGGCCATCAGCGGCTCGACGCCGCAGGTGGTCGGAAAACAGGAATAGGCGCCGACATTGGCGGCGACGTCGGCCGCAAGCGCAATCAGCTTGCCGTGTTCGTCGAACGCGCCCTCAAGCTCGACATGCTGATCGCGGCTGTGAAATCCGCCGATCAGATTTTCTCGCCGGTCTTCCGTCCACGCCACTGTGCCGCGCAACTGCCGCGCCAGCCATACCAGCAGCACGTATTCCGCCGGCAGCGACATTTTCTGTCCGAACCCGCCGCCGACATCGGGCGCCACGACGCGCAGATCGGATTCCGGAAACTGCAAGATATCGGCGATCGCGGTGCGCAGCAGATGCGGCATCTGTGTCGTGCAAGTCAGCGTCACGCGGCCCGATGCTGCATCGAAGGCCGCGTGCGCCGCGCGCGCCTCGAGCGGCGTCGCATTCTGCCGCCGCGAACGGATCTCGACGCGCATACACCGGTGCGCCCCCGCGAAAGCTGCGTCGAAATCGGGCGTCTTGAACCGGCCTTCGACCACGATATTAGACGGTATCTTTGTGTGGACGAGCGGCGCGCCGGATTTAAGCGCATCGCGGCCGTCGACCACTGCCGGCAATTCATCGATCTCGATCTGCACAGCATCGGCGATGTCCTCGGCCGCGGCGTTGGTCGCCGCGACGACGGCTGCGACCGGCTCGCCGACAAAGCGCACGACATCCGTCGCCAGGATGGGCTGCTCGACCGGCTGATAATTGAACTTGTGCAGCATCGGACGGATCGGCAGCACGCCCTTGAGATCGGTGGCGCGAATGATGCGCGCGGCTTCCGGCGCAGTGATCGCGACGATGCGGCCTGAGGCGACGGGGCTGCGGACAAAGCGCAGCCAATAAGCGGCGGTGAGATCCGCGGTGAAGCGGCCGCGCCCGGTCACCAGCGCCGGGTCTTCCAGCCGCCTGATCGCGCGGCCGACCCATTTCATTCCGGAGCCGGCAGTTGCAGCGGTCATCGCTTGCTGCCGGTCAGGCCGGTTGGATGCAGTGGAGTATTTTTTGCGCGGACGCCATCGTCATGCCGAAAGCTTCGTGAGCGCGAGCGCCGCGCGACCATTGGGCCCGTACGGATTGGCGAGCGTTTCGTTCATTTCGAAGTGGTTGTAATTCGGCGCTTCGACCAGCTCCACCGGCTTGCCGGTGGCCTTGACCGCGGCGGCGAAGTCGCGGTTCTGGCGCTGGAATTCGGGAGTTTCATTGCCGCCATAGGTGACGATGATCGGCGCGTGCAATTGATCGAGGTGGCGCAACGAACTCATCTTGTCTTCCATATCATCGTCGAAATGGACGTAGGAGCCTCGTTTCGACAGGCGGACCGGCTTCATGTCGTACATGCCGCTCATGCAAAGACCGCCCTTGATGATGTCGGCGGGCAGGCTGAAGTCCTTGTTCCAATCGGTCACCAGCGTGACGCCGCATAGATGACCGCCCGAGGAATGGCCGCCGACGTAAAGCCGGTTCGGATCGCCGCCGAAGCTCGCCGCATTCCGGTACACCCAGGCGACGGCGCGGCGCACCTGGTCGGCCATTACGCGCAGATCGCCGTTCGCCGCTTTGATGGCGATGAAATCGAGCACGACGTAGTGGACGCCGGCGTTGACGAATAGCTCGGCCGCGAAGCCGTAATCGCTGGCCGATCCGCCGAGCCAGGCGCCGCCATGGATGAAAACGAAAATCGGCGCATTGGCACGGGTGGTTTTATAAATGTCGAGCTTCTCGACCTCGGTCGGACCGTAGGATTTACGCAGCGGCTGCCCCAGGCGATAGCGCACGGCGGCGCTGTTGCTGGTGTAACGCGCGCGGATCTGCCGCCCGAGTGGCGCGTAGAAACTTTGATCGTATGCGGCGTCGAGTTCAACCTGATCGTAATCGAGAAAGACCGATGGGCCCTGCTCATGGGGCGCGGGTCCAATGTGACACTCTTCGGCGAGCGCGGGCGCGGCCACAAGCGACGCGGCGGCTCCAACCATGGCCCGCCGGCTGATCGAACTGACAACACTCATGACGCACTCTCTCATTTTCGGATGCTAAAAAATACCTCCAGAACCCGATGCCTCACATGTCAGAACCGCGGCGGCTCGCCAAAGAATGCCTGGCGGATGACGTCCGTGAGATCGGCTTTCGTAACCGGCCGCGGATGCGCGATCTTGACCGCGCTCACCACCTCGATCGCCTTGTCGATGTCCTCCTCGCGCATGCCTAGGCCCTTCAATCCGGTCGGCAGGCCGAGCTTGACGTTGAGATCGTAAAGCCCGCGCGCGGCGTTATCCACGCCGAGTGCGCGCTTGATGCGCGTCATGGCGTGCGGCGCTGCCGCGGCATTGAAGCCGATGGCGTAGGGGGTGGCGATGGCGTGGGTGTGGGCATGGTCGAGATTGAACCACTGCCGCACCCGCTGCGCGATGGCGTGTTCCAGTCCGACTTCGCTGCGAAAATTTGCCGCGAGCCACGCCCCGTAGAGAACGTCGCTGCGCGCTGCAAGATCGCGCGGATTCTGCATGACGCGAGGCAGGCTCGCGCCGAGCAGCCGGATTGCTTCCTCGGCCATGGTCTGCACGACCGGATTGGTATCGACGCCGTAAAGACTTTCGACGGCGTGTGCCACCGCGTTCATGCCGCTCGCCGCCGATGTGCGCGGCGGCAGATCGAGCGTCAGTTCGGGATCGTAGATCGCGCTCGCTGGCAGCGCCGTCGGGCCTTCGCCACTGACGGCGTCGGCGGCAATGCCGATGCGCCAGCGCGCGGCCATTTCCGAGCCGGAATAGGTGGTGACGACGGCGATGTACGGTAATTTGGTCGTCGCCGCGGCGGCCTTGGCAAGTCCGATCGGCGAGCCGCCACCGACCACGACAAAGCCGTCGGCCTTGTGCCGCTTGAGATCGGCGAGAACGCGCTCGAATGCCTCGCGCGGCATATTCGGCGCCGACGCATCGCAAAAATCGACGCAGCGGTCGGCGATTGCGGCAGTGGCGCGGCGGGCGAAATCCAGGCGCGACTTCGAGCACAGCACGATCAGCCGCGACATTTTGTGAAAGTCGGCTTCCTCGCCCAGCACCGCGACGGCGCCGGCTCCGAACACGATGCGGATTGGGTCGGAGTGATATGTGAAGCTGCCAGTCATGCGTTTCCTATCTGTCATTCCAGGCTCCTCGCTGAGCCTGTCATCGGGCCGGCCACTTCGGGTCGACACGTTGGCTCGGCTCCGGAATGACGGACTCAATATCGCACGTTGGTGTCGATGCGGGCAGGGGCGGGTGCCGGTAGGCGAATGTGACCGTCCAGCCGCCGCCGATCCATGACCAGGCTCTCCCGTTCTCGCGGCGCGCCTTTGCGCCCGAGTTTCTGATGACGGTCACGTGAAGCGCGAAGGCCGGGGAGGAAATGGAAACCGAGGGGTGGGGCCTCGGTTTCTTTCTTCGCTACGCCGGTTTCGCCGATACTT
>CAWFBB010000004.1:0-45011 GCA_963813825.1 uncultured Alphaproteobacteria bacterium | reverse complement strand
CTACTAGAATTTTTGTTGGCGCATGATCTTTCCGAAAACCGGTAAGCACTTTTTCGGTATCATGCTCTAAGCGGCTGATGCCGAGGGCATCGCCAAAACGGCGTAAAGCGACTCGGCGTCTTTTGAGGCGCGTAATTTGTGCATGACGGCTGGGTCGCGCATCAGGCGCGCGGCACGAGCGAGCGCTTTCAAGTGATCGGCGCCGGCGCCCTCGGGCGCAAGCAGCAGAAAGATCAGATCGACCGGTTGGCCGTCGAGCGCCTCGAAATCGATGGGCCGATCGAGCCGTGCGAACATGCCGAACAGCCGGTTCAGATTGGCCATTTTGCCGTGCGGGATGGCGATGCCGTTGCCGATTGCCGTCGAGCCCAGCTTTTCGCGCTGCATCAAAATCTCGAAAATCTGGCGTTCGTTCTGGCCGCTGAGCGTGGCAGCGCGCGCCGCCAGCTCATGCAACGCCTGCTTCTTATTGTTGACCTTAAGCGCCGGCAGAACCGCGTTCGGTGCTACGAGATCGTCAAGCGGCATGGAATTGACCTGGAATGAGGCCGCAGCCTCAAAACTGGAGCGTAACCAGCTCCAATGGACCGCACCCTAACTTTATAAAGGCTCAATCGTTCCGAAATTCGCCGCCCTTTATTTCCCCAGATCAGGCTTTTCGAACGGCGGCGGACCATAGGGAGACGCCGAACCCTCGTCAATGGGCCCGGTGATCCTTGAGTCTCCGGTGATAGCGGCGCAACCGCTTCTCGATCCGAGTCGTCGCTTGGTCGGCGCTCGCATAAGCGTCAGCGGTGATGGCTTCGGCGTGCAGCGTCACCTTGGAGTTGAGATGGATTGCACATTCGCTGCGGAAACCGAAGCCGTCGCGTGCCAGCGTCAGATGGCCGGAATAGCCGCCGTCAAAGTACTTATTCATGGCTTCGGCGACCCGATCACTGATGCGGTCGCGCAAGGCGGCGCCAACATCGAGATTCTTGCCCGAAATACGAAAAGACATAGCAGCCTCCGATACGGCACGATTCCGAAGTTAGAAAGATCGTGCTCAACCCAAAAGCGTTCTATCTCCCGATTGATTCGACGTATGTATTGGCCGGCGTGGTGTCAATGTGTGGCAGCGGCGGGTCAATTCGCGACTGCGCTCTGCTTCTCGCGCCGCCGCTGCACCGAGGAAGGGATCCGCATTGCCTCGCGGTATTTCGCAATGGTCCGGCGTGCAATATCGATACCAGCCTCGCGCAGCTTCTCAACGATCGTATCGTCTGACAGCACGCTGGCTGCGGTCTCGGACTCGATCAATTGCTTAATGCGGTGCCGTACTGCCTCGGCCGAGTGTGCTTCGCCGCCATGGGAGGCTGCGATTGACGAGGTGAAAAAGTATTTGAGCTCGAAAATGCCGCGGCTGGTCGCCATGTACTTGTTCGCGGTGACGCGCGACACCGTCGATTCGTGCATGCCAATGGCCTCGGCGACGGTCTTGAGATTGAGCGGGCGCAAATGCTCGACGCCACGAGCTAGAAACGCGTCCTGCTGGCGAACGATTTCGTTCGAAACCTTGAGAATGGTGCGGGCGCGCTGATCGAGCGCCCGAACCAGCCAGGTGGCGCTTTGCAGACATTCGTTGAGATAAGTTTTCTCGTTGTCTCGCCGCGTCGTCGCCGATACCTCGGCATAGTAGGTTTGATTGACCAGCACCTTCGGCAGTGTGTCGGAATTGAGTTCGACGATCCAGGAGCCACTTGGCCCTGAGCGCACAAACACATCGGGTACGATCGGCTGGACGATAGCCGAACCGAAGGCGAGGCCGGGTTTTGGATTGAGGCGTCGGATTTCAGCGATCATCTCGACGAGGTCATCGTCGCCGACGCCGCAGACCTTCTTTAGGCTGGCGAAATCGCGCCGCGCCAAAAGATCGAGCCTTGCGATCAAGGCCTGCATCGCGGGGTCGTAGCGGTTCTGCTCCTTGAGCTGAATTGTCAGACATTCGGCGAGATCGCGGGCGCCAACTCCCGGGGGGTCGAAGGTTTGCACGATGCCCAGCACGGCTTCGACCTCGGCGATACTGGTGCCGAGCTTTTCCGCGGTCGTCGCCGAATCGCTGGTCAGATATCCGGCCTCATCGATGAGATCGATCAGATATTGCCCGACCATACGCCGCATGGGATCGGCAATCGCCAGGGTGAGTTGCTCGCGGAGCCAGTCGGCCAACGTGGTCTCGGCGGAAACGAACGCTTCGAGATTATAGTCTTCGCCGTCGCGGCCGCCCGAGCCGACGCCGGCCCATTCCGAATAGCCGGGCGGAGTATCGGTGCGGCTACGCCCGGGCGCGCTGTCATCGGGCGAGGTATCGTCCAGGCTCTTGTCGGCCCGTTCTTTTTCGATCGCGCTCGGCGGTTCGCCCTCGGCGGCTTCCCAAGCCACACCATTCTCGACCGGCTTATCGGACGATTGCGCGCCGGGAGAAATGCCGGGCGGCGCCTCGCCATCCGGATTGGTTCGGTCGAGCAGGGGGTTGCGCTCCAGTTCGGCCTCGACATAGGCGACGAGGTCGAGATTGGAGAGCTGCAGCAGCTTGATGGCCTGCATCAGCTGCGGCGTCATCACCAAGGCTTGGCTCTGCCGAAGCTGGAGTCTTTGGGTTAAGGCCATGGATAGCGCTAAATTGGTCCGATTCTTGCTTGTCTGGACCGTGTATAGCAGGCCGACGCCACTGTCGCTAGCCGATTTCACTCAAGGCTAAGGCTTTTCATTGAGCATAGTCTTCTCGGAAAATCGGTTTTCCACTTTTCCGGGACCATGCTCTAAAGTCTGAATTCCTCGCCCAGATAGAGTCGGCGGACGTCGGGATTGTTGACGATGTCGTCGGCGCGGCCCTCCATCAGCACTTCGCCTGAATAGATGATGTAGGCGCGATCGGTCAGGCCGAGTGTCTCGCGCACATTGTGGTCGGTGATCAGCACGCCGATGCCGCGATTGGTCAGGTGGCGCACCAGCGCCTGGATGTCGCCGACGGCGATGGGATCGATGCCGGCAAACGGTTCGTCCAGCAGCATGTAACTCGGCCGGGTTGCCAGCGCGCGCGCGATTTCGACGCGCCGGCGCTCGCCGCCGGACAGCGCGATCGACGGTGTCTTGCGCAACCGCGCGATGTTGAATTCCTCAAGCAGCGCGTTGAGGTCCTGCTCGCGCCGCTTGGCATCGGGCTCGATGACCTCGAGCACGGCGCGGATGTTCTGCTCGACAGTCAGGCCGCGGAAGATCGAAGCCTCCTGCGGCAGATAGCCGATGCCAAGCCGCGCGCGCTGGTACATTGGTAGCTTGGTCACATCGCAGCCATCGAGCTCGATGCGTCCTTTATCGGCCTTGACGAGGCCGGTCATCATGTAGAACACGGTCGTCTTTCCAGCGCCGTTTGGCCCGAGCAAGCCCACGGCTTCACCCTGGCGCAGGTACAGGCTTACGCCCTTGACCACCATGCGGCCGACGAAGCTCTTTTCAACGCCGTGGACCGAAAGCACCCCCTTGTGCTCGGCAGCGATTGCGCCGTTGCCCTCGTTGCGGTGGCGTGACCGTGGCGCCAGGCGGCCGGAAAGCTGCGGTGTGGTCGGTCGATCAGGCGGGCGTTCGGCTTGGGGGTCTGGCAGGCGATCTATCGGGCGATCGACTTTACGTTTGGCTTGACGCTCCGGCTGCTTCGGCATCCGCGCCTTGCTGTGCACCTTGGGTGCAGGCGACGACACGCTAGCGATGTCGAGATAGGTGCCGTTGATTTCGCCGCCGATCGTTTCGAGATTGATGGCTTCGTCTTCAGCGGCCGGCGTGCGGCGCGCCGGCGTCTTGAGGCGGCGAAGATATGAGAGCAAATCCAGCACGCCGATCCCGTGAAGCTCGTCGAATCGCTAAGAAAGCTGTTTCAATCCGGCGACTTTAGCCGATTTCCACCGCCGATTGTGAGCGGTGCTTCATCAATTCGGCCGTCCAGGACCGATCGTCATCATGTTTCCCGCACTGCCATTTTGACCTTTCGGCAGAATCAGCGCGCGCACGCGCCCGGGAACAGTTCCGCCGCCTTCGCTGCTTTCGACGCGCGCGTTTCCGGTCACGGTATTGACCACCACGCGTTCGCCGTGGATGACATTCTGCCCCTGGCTGACCACGACATTGCCGGTCAGCGTGATCGTTTTCGATGGCGGGTCGTAGACGCCAACATCACCGCTCGCGTTCTGGTCCTTGGTGACGACAGTCACGCCACCACGGGCCTCGATCCGGCGGATATCCTGCGCACCTTGCGGCGCCCCTCCGGCTGTTTTGGCTTCGGTCGCTGGAGCGGCGTTTTGCGCGATACCGACTTCGTGACCGTAGAACACGACGAGCGTCTGACATTTCATCGTCGTGTCTCCCTGCACGACCTGCACATTGCCGGAAAACGTCGCGGTCTTGATCTTGTCGTGCACCACAAGAGAATCAGCTTCGATCTGGATCGGCTGATCCTGATTCTGGCCTTGCAGCAAGCCCTGCGACGGTCCTTGCGCTGCGGCAAAGCCGGGCGCGAGCGCCGCTGCGGCGGCCAGCCAGAACGGAAATCTGCGCATCACTGCTTGCCGGCCTTATCGGGGTTCTTGGCCTGGAGAAGCGTCATGGTGACGCCGCCTTCGAAGCGGATCACGTCGCCCTTATCGGTAATTTCCATTCGCTTGCCGTTGAGCCAACCATTGAGCAGTTTCACCTTCACCGGCTTATTCGAGACGACGTCACCGCTCTTCATATCCACCAAAGCTTCGGTCAGGCGCGCCGCGTAGCCGGTGGATGACGCCACTGCGATGTCGTCATTGAGCGTGAGCGTATTGCCCTTCATATCGTAGGTGCCTGACGGCGCCGTCAATTCCACCGTGCTCTTGTCCTCCATGCCCATCTTGGCGTGGATTTGATCGAGTTCGACGAGGTCAGGTTTGAAGATGTCTTGCGCCGCGGCCTTCGCTATGAACTCGTACGGCCGGGCATCGTTGGTATACCCGGTGATCTTGGGTGCCTGCATCGTGATCTTGGTTCCCTTGATCACCAGTTTGCCAAGCTCGCCCGGCAGCCGAATCTCGCCGAGCGAAGGCAGGTAATTCGCGGCCGTGACGCCGAGCAGAAGCGCCGCGATGGAGGTCAGCACGGCCGCGCGCAGCCAGCGCACATGCCGGCTGTGCCGCAGCGCGCCGCGATAGATCAATTCGATGTCACTACGCTTGCCCGCCGGGAATGCGGCGTCACGCGCAGCGACAGCGGGGTAGGCAGTAGCCAAGTCATTGTCTCCTAGAAGGCGGTTGCCCCGATTCGGCTCAGAAGGCCGGCTTACTTTAGCGGTTCCGAGGCGCCAAGAGTTGCTGGCGAATGTGGCCCGGGCGGGGCCGGCATTTGCCAGCATTTGCAAATCTTTGCCGCCCCAGCCGGTCGATTGCCGCTGCCCTGACGGGCGGCGTCGCACTCAGGCAGTCTCGTACTCAGGAATGGGCGAAAATGTCCTCGGCGGCAAATCCCGCCAGATCGAGCCGCACCCGCTCCGGCAGGAAGCGGAAACAGGCCGTGGCAAGCTCGGCGCGGCCTTCGCGCGCAAGCATCGCGTCGAGCCTGTCTTTGAGCGCATGCAAGTGAGTGACATCGGCGGCGGCGTAGGAGACTTGCGCGTCGGTCAAGGCGGGCGCGCCCCAATCGGAGCTTTGCTGCTGCTTTGAAATATCCTGACCCAGGACTTCGCGCACCAGGTCCTTGAGACCGTGCTTGTCGGTATAGGTCCGCGCCAGGCGTGATGCGATCTTGGTGCAATAGACCGGCTCCGGCATCACACCGAACGTCTTGTACAGCATGCCGAGATCAAACCGCGCGAAGTGGAAAATCTTGAGCAGGCTCTTGTCGGCGAGCAGCCGCTTCAAGTTCGGCGCGTCGCTCGGCGGCGCCGCAATCTGTACGACGTCCGCGGAGCCGTCGCCCGGCGAAAGCTGTACCACGCAGAGCCGGTCGCGGACCAGATCAAGCCCCATGGTCTCGGTGTCGATCGCCACCGCGCCTTTGTAGCGTGTGGTATCAGGGAGATCGCCGCGGTGCATTCGAGTCGTCATGCCGTGCCCTGAATATCTCAGTCGCTATGGCGCGTCAAAAAGCAGCTTGTCCGGGCCATGCTGGTCCGAACGCGCGAGCCATATGGGGTGGTCAAGTCGTTGACCTAGGCAGCAATCTGCTTTTGGCTTACTCTTGTTTTGAAATCATTTGCATTATCGCGCTGCAATCTCTCGGAGAGCACCATGGCCAAGCTAAGGCATATTGCAATTCAGGTTCCGGATCTCGAAAAGGCAGCGGCCTTCTATGAAGGCGTCTTTGGTCTCACGCGCCTGAAGAAGGTGGAAGCGCCAATCGGGAACGCCATCTCGCTGTCTGACGGGGTCATGAACCTGACGCTGCTGCAATTCCCGGAAGGAACGAAGGGCGGCAAGGGCGGCCCGGATTGGGCGGGATTGCATCACTTTGGTTTCATCGTCGAAAGCGAGGACGCGACCGAGCAGTCGATCAAGCGACACGGCGGCGAATTTTTCATGAAGCTGCCGAATTATCCCGGCGTCGATGCGGAAAAGAAATTCAAGGACATCAACGGCATCGTGTTTGATGTCTCCGAGCACGGCTGGGGTTAGCCGAGGCGCGCAGTCCCGGCATTTCGCCGAGTATCGAACAATTACAGAATGATGTTGGTGCCCAGGAGAGGACTCGAACCTCCACGCCTTGCGGCGCTAGTACCTGAAACTAGTGCGTCTACCAATTCCGCCACCTGGGCGCCCATTTGGGCAATGCCGGGACTAGGTACGGAGCGGTCTTAAGCTTGTCAATCGAACGGCTTGTTCCTCTATACAGTCCACAAGCGATCCTGTATTTCCGCAATAGATGAGCCCGCAAAGCAAATCCGAGACGCTGGTCACCGTGTTCGGCGGCTCCGGCTTTCTTGGCCGCCATGTGGTGCGCGCGCTGGCGCAGCGGCAATACCGCATCCGCGTCGCAGTGCGCCGGCCGGATTTGTGCGGTCATCTGCGGCCGATGGGCCGGGTCGGGCAGATCCACGCTGTGCAGGCCAATCTGCGCTATCCGGAGTTGGTTGCCGCGGCAGTGCGCGACGCCGACATTGTCGTCAACTTGGTCGGTATTCTGTACGAGCGCGGCCGCCAGCGCTTCGATGCCGTGCAGAGTGAAGGCGCCGAAACGGTCGCGCTTGCCGCCAAGGCCGTTGGCGCCGCGCTTGTCCACATATCGGCGATCGGTGCCAATGAGAATTCACCTTCGCACTATGCACGATCGAAGGCGGAAGCCGAAAAGCTGGTGCTTGCAGCGGCGCCCGCGTCGACCATCATGCGGCCGTCGATCATGTTCGGTCCCGAGGACGACTTCTTCAACCGCTTCGCCGCACTGGCGCGCATGGCGGCGGCATTGCCGCTTCCCGGCGGCGGCCATACCCGCTTCCAGCCGGTGTTCGCCGGCGACGTTGGCGAAGCGGTTGCCAAAGCGGTCGATGGCGATACCAAACCCGGCACAATCTACGAGCTTGGCGGACCGGACGTGCGCACCTTCAAGGAACTGATGGAATTGACGCTGGCAACCATCCGGCGCCGCCGCCTGCTGGTGCCGGTGCCGTTCGCGTTGTTGAAGCTGCAAGCCATGATCCTGCAGTTTGCGCCGAAGCCGCCGATCACGCCCGATCAGGTTGAATTGCTCAGGCACGACAACGTCGTTGCCGCCGAGGCAAAGCGCGACGGCCGCACGCTCGAAGCGCTCGGCATCGTCCCTGAGTTGGCCGATGCGATCGTGCCGTCTTATCTCTGGCGGTTCCGGAAAACCGGGCAGTTCGACGCGCGTCCCGCGTAAAGCCGGGTCAGGCCTCGTATTTGAACGACAGCGCGACGCGGGTGCGGAAGGCGGTGACCTTTCCGTCCTCGACCCTCATGTCCATCTTGGTGACTTCGGCAACGCGCAGATCGCGCAGTGATCCGGCGGCTGTCGCAACCGCAAGCCGGCCGGCTTCTTCCCATGATTTTTCGCTGACGCCGACGACGTCGATGACGCGGTAAACGCTATCTGTGGATTTCTTAGCCATTGAATCGCTCCTCGGTTCTGAAATGAGCGCGCGCGATCATTGCCGGCACGCGACGTCATGTTAGCTCAGACCGAGGATCGAATTACAGACCCATCTCACTGACCCATCTCACAGACCCATGGCCAACAGGATCAAGCCGAGGGCGCCGACGCCGATCCGCCACCAGGCGAACAGCACAAAGCCGTGCCGCGAGACGTACCCAAGCAGCGTTTTGACCACGAACCAGCCGCAGACGAACGACACCGCAAAGCCGATAGCGATAATCAGCAAATTGCTGCCAGCGAGTTCGTGCCTGTTCTTGAAAGCTTCGAAAGCGAATGCGCCGACCATTGTCGGCATCGCTAACCAAAAGGAAAATTCCGTCGCGGCCCGCTTGTCGGCGCCGAACAGCATTGCGGCGACGATCGATGCTCCCGCACGCGACACGCCAGGTATCATGGAAAGGCATTGCACGACGCCAATGCCGAAATACATCGGCAGCGAGAATTTTGTCGCATCATGGTATCGCGGCTTGAGGTCGAGCCGGTCGATCCATAGCAACACGAAGCCGCCGAGTACCAGCATGGTGCAGACGATCCAGACGTTGAACAGTACGCTCTTGATGAAGCCGTACAACAATGCGCCGAGCACCATTGCGGGGAAGAACGCGATCAGAACGCCGATGATGAAGCGCTGCGCCTCCGGATCGTTGAACATGCCGAGGAGTAGCTTCCACAGCCGTGAGAAATAGATCGAGAGCAAAGCCAGGATGGCGCCGAGCTGGATCAGGACATCGAATGACTTGCCGAAAGACTCGTCGTCGAAGCCGAAAAAGTGGCCGACCAGCAGCAGATGGCCGGTCGAGGAGACCGGGATAAACTCGGTAAGGCCCTCGACGATGCCGAGAAATATGGCCTTGATCACGTCCAGCGTCATGGGGAGCTCCGCTGCAGGACCGGCGCGTTACGCGACCGAATCGGTAAAGGATTACTAAGATCGATACGTCAGAGTTGTGGCGCAGTGCAGGTTGCTTGCGGCGCGGCCTTGCCTATAAGGGTGATCGTTTGGATTCGCTGCCCGACTGTCCGCTCCTATACCCGTCCCGTTCCTCACTCACAAGACAAGCCCGCATGGTCGGGTTGACGTGTTCGCGATGGATGGAATGTTGACGCTGTTTCATCATCCGTTATGCCCGCACTCTCGTTTTGTGCGGTTGCTGCTCGAAGAGCTCGCGCTCGCACCGCGGCTGGTCGAGGAACGGACGTGGGAGCGCCGTCAGGAATTCCTCAAGCTCAATCCAGCCGGCACGACGCCGGTGCTGGTGGAAGAGGGCGCGCCTCCGGTTCCCGGCGCGGCCATTATCGGCGAATATCTTTGTGAAACGCGCGGCGACAAGCTCGCCGAGCTTCGGCTGATGCCGCGCGAGCCGGGAGCCCGCATCGAAATCCGCCGCTTGACGCAATGGTTCAACGACAAGTTCTTCGAGGAGGCGAGCGGACCGCTGGTTATGGAGCGCATCTACAAGCGCTATATTCCGGCCGGCCGCGGCGGCGGTCCGCCCGATACCGACGCGATGCGTGCTGCGCGCAGCAATATCCGGTACCATCTGGCCTATATCGGCTGGCTTGTTCGCACCCGCGACTGGCTCGCGGGCGATAGCCTGACCTTTGCCGATCTGGCTGCGGCGGCGCATTTGTCCGCCGTCGATTATCTGGGCGATGTGCCGTGGGACGCAGACGAGACCGCGAAGAACTGGTACGCGAGGATCAAATCGCGTCCGTCGTTCCGCACGCTGCTAACGGAGACGTTGGCCGGCCTGCCGCCGTCGCCGAGCTACGCCGATCTCGATTTCTGACACCTGCTGCGCTCAAAATCGCGCTCGCCGAAGTTGCCCGCGCGCAAGGCTTTGACGTCATCGGCGTGGCGCACCCGGATTCGGTTCCGCAGATCGGCGAGCAGCTACGCGAGTTTTTGGCCACAGGCGCCCACGGCGACATGGACTGGATGGCCGCCAATGCCTCCCGTCGTGGCGATCCGCGTGCGATGTGGCCTGAGGTGCGTTCGATCATCATGCTCGGTGTCAATTATGGTCCGCATGACGATCCGTTGGCGGTGCTTAGGGATCGCGCGCGCGGCGGCATTTCGGTCTATGCGCGCGGCGACGATTACCACGATGTGATCAAGCCGCGGCTGAAGCAGCTCGGACGTTGGCTGCTCGAGGCCGGTGGCGGCGACATCAAGGTCTTTGTCGATACCGCGGCCGTGATGGAGAAACCCCTGGCCGCGGCAGCCGGACTAGGCTGGCAGGGCAAGCACACCAACCTCGTCTCGCTGGAATTGGGCTCCTGGCTGTTCCTCGGGGCGATCTTCACAACGCTCGAACTGCCGCCCGATGCGCCGGTGCAGGACCACTGCGGCACCTGCCACGCCTGCCTCGACGCCTGCCCGACGAACGCTTTCCCCGCGCCGTATCGGCTCGATGCGCGACGCTGCATTTCCTATCTGACCATCGAGCACAAGGGCGCGATCCCGCGCGAACTGCGCCCGCTCATGGGAAACCGCATCTATGGCTGCGATGATTGCCTTGCGGTTTGCCCGTGGAACAAGTTCGCCGAGGACGCTCGCGAGATGAAGTTTTTTGCGCGCGAAACCTTGCGCGAGCCGTTGCTGTCGGAACTGTCGCAACTCGACGACGTGGCGTTTCGCGCGCTGTTTTCGAAGAGCGCGGTGAAACGCATCGGGCGAGATCGTTTCGTTCGCAATGTGCTGATCGCGATCGGCAATTCCGCGGATGGGAATCTTGCTGTCTGCGCTGAGCAATTGCTGGACGACGCTTCGCCGCTGGTGCGTGGCGCGGCGATCTGGGCGCTCGGCCGTCTCGACCCGGCACGGCTCGCTCATACCGCCGCGCGGCATCGCGCCACTGAAACCGATCCGGACGTGATCGAAGAGTGGGCGGTGGCGTGTGAGCGATAATGAAACAAAGTCCACGCTGGTCTGTTTCGGTTTTGGCTACTCGGCGGAACATTTCGTTCAAATGTTTGGCGAGAAATTCGACTGTGTCGTCGGCACGGTTCGTGGCGCAGAGCGGGCCGCAATCCTTAACGCGCGCACCAGCGGGCGGCTGAGGGCGGTCATTTTCGATGGCAATGTGGCGTCGCCTGAACTGCTTAGCGCGGTGCGCAATGCGGGCGCGGTGCTCGTCTCGGTGCCGCCAGGAGAGGATGGCGATCCGGTGCTGCGGGTATTGGCCGGCGAACTCGGTCGTGCCGCGAACTTGCGGTCGGTCGTCTATCTTTCGACGATTGGCGTCTATGGCGATTGCGGCGGCGCCTGGGTCGACGAGGCAACGCCGGCCAAGCCAGGGTCGGCGCGGAGCCGGGAACGACTCGCGGCCGAACAGGCCTGGCAAGAACTCGGCGCGCGCCGTGGCATCGCGGTCGCTGTTCTGCGGCTTGCCGGCATCTATGGGCCGGGCCAGAACACACTGATGCAGGTCGCAAGCGGCCGCGCTCGCCGCATCGTCAAACCCGGACAGATCTTCAACCGCATTCACGTCGGCGACATCGCGCAAGCGATCGATGCCGCACTCGCGCGCCAGGTATCCGGCATTTTCAACGTCACCGACGACGAACCGACGCCGCCCGGCGATCCGATCGCGTTCGCCGCGCAACTTTTGGGCGTCCCTCCGCCGCCGGAGCTTCCGTTCGAGGCGGCGGCGCAAAACATGTCGCCGATGGCGTTGAGCTTCTGGCAGGAATGTCGCCGCGTGCGCAACAACAAGCTGAAGAACGAACTGGGCGTC
The DNA here is from genome assembly GCA_963813825.1 of uncultured Alphaproteobacteria bacterium. Taxonomy (GTDB): domain Bacteria; phylum Pseudomonadota; class Alphaproteobacteria; order Rhizobiales; family Xanthobacteraceae; genus BOG-931. The sequence goes on along the minus strand of CAWFBB010000004.1, from coordinate 33,111 downwards.
AGCTTGCTCTATCCGACTTATCGCGAGGGCTTGAAAGCAGTGTTTGCGGAGAAATGAACACCGTCACTGCGAGCGGAGCGAAGCAATCCAGTTGTGCGGTTCCAATTTGGAGTGCCTCGTCGCCGAGCCCGTCATCGGGCCGGCCACTTCGAGCCGGACCCATTGGCTCCTCGCAATGACGACAATCAATGAATGCTCGGACCCTTGAGGAAGCGATTGCGCTCGCTCGACTTCACGCGAACGTCGATGGTGTCGCCGTCGCGGTAGATCGAGATCGGCACGTCGGCACCGGCCTCTCCTTGCGCCCAAACGCGCCGGAAGAAACCCGCCAGATCGCGAACCTCCTTGCCGGCGACGGAGAGCACGACGTCTCCCATGCGGATATCAGCCTTTTTGGCCGGTCCCTTGTCAGCCAGACCGACGACGACAAGCCGGTTCTCGACCTCGGTCGCGTACAGTCCGAGCCATGGTCGCGGTTGCGCGTTGCGCCTGCCGAATTTCAGGAGATCGTCTAGGATCGGCTTCAACAGGTCGATCGGCACGATCATGTTGATGTTTTCGGCCCGACCCTTCTCCGCCGCGTGCTGCAATTGCAGGGAGCCGATGCCGATGAGATCGCCCGCTGGTCCGATCAGCGCAGTGCCACCCCAGTTCGGGTGTGCCGGCGCCGTGAAGATCGCTTCATCCAAAACATATTCCCAATAACCGGCGAATTCCTGCTTGGCGACGATCCGTGCTGCGACCGAGTGAGGGCGACCGCCAGCGCCGGCTACGACGACGCGCTCGCCGATCGAGGCCGCAGCCGATTGGCCGATCTCAAGTCCGGGCATATCGAGCTTGGCGAGTGCCTGCACCAGACCAAATCCGGTTTCCTGGTCGTAGCCGAGGACGTGACCCGGCACCGCGCGGCCGTCGTTCAGATTGAGCCAAATCGTTTCTGCCTCGGTGATCAGATAGCCGATTGTCAGCACCAAGCCATTGCCGCGAATGAAGACACCGTTGCCGGCCCGTTCGGTGCCAAGCGTTTCCGCGGTGTAGGCGTCAGATGGAATGACTGCCCGCACGCCGACCACCGACGTGAAGGCCTGCTCGAGGTCGTAACCATAGTCTTCCGGCTTTGGTTGCGCGGAGGTCGGCACCTTCCAGTCGCTTACGGATGGCATCAGACTTTTCCTTTGCTCGCGGCGCCCCGCCGAGATCGCCTAGTTGTAGCCGATAAGGAGCGTCGGCAAAATCCAGGCTTCCTTGCAGTGCATATAATATGCCGCGGCCGATTTGCTCAGCCGCCGCCGAGGCCGCCATCGAGAAAGTCCTTCGACCACTTCACATAGTCGGCCTGGCGCGTGACCTTCTTCATCAGATCGGGCGTGGCGATGGTCTTGATATCCCCTGGTGGTATTCCGTTGCGCAGGGCCCTGAGCGTCTCATAGGTCGCGTTCACCGCCGCCAAGAACGGCAGGTGACCCTGCAAGCAGACCCGCACATTGCGCGCGCTGAGATAGTCCAGGTCGTGAAGCTCCGGCGTGACGCTGCCGAGAAACAACGGCAGCTTGACAGCCGACGCAACGGCATCGAGTTGCGCCCGCGTCTTTACGCCAGCCATGAATAGCATATCGACGCCGACCGACTCATAGGCCTTCAGACGTGCGATAGTATCTTCGACACCGGTGATCGACATGGCGCTGGTGCGGGCGACGATCGCGAGCCGCCTGTCCTGCCTGCCGGCGAGCGCGGCTTTCATCTTGCCGACTCCTTCCGCGACCGGGATGAGGCTCGGCTTGGTGCTGCCGTAGGCGGTCGGCAGCAGCGTGTCTTCGATCGTGAGGCCGGCCACGCCGGCGGTCTCCAGCTCTTCCACCGTGCGCTTGACGCTGAGCGCGTTGCCATAGCCGTGATCGGCATCGACCAGAAGCGGAAGTTTGCCGGCGCGGTTGATGCGCAGCGCCTGCTGCGTGAACTCAGTCAAGGTGAGGGTGACGACGTCGGGTGCACCAAGCACCGAAAACGAGGCGATCGAACCCGCAAACATCATCGCCTCGAAGCCGACATCTTCGGCGATGCGCGCCGAGATCGGATCAAAAACCGATCCCGGATAGATGCAGCGTCCGCCAGCGAGGATGGAGCGCAGCCGCTCCCGCCGCTCGGTCCAGTCCATTATCGTGCTCCTGAAAGCTAGTTCCGCGCCAATCCAGCCGAACGATCTAACACGGTGCATCGAGGCTCGCTAAGCGAGAACGGGCGGGTTAGTGCTTCGTGTCGGCCGTGGATGTGGCGGCGGCATTTTTTTCGATGCCGTCGAGCTGCTTTTCGAGTTCGGGCAGGCTTGCCACGAGCTCGCAGTTCTTTATGTCGCTGGTTGCCTGCTGCTGCACCACCGCCCAGCGATCGGCGGCGTCCTTGTCATTCCACGGCCGCCGCGTCTCGGAATTGAAGACCTGCTGCTTGGCAAGACTCTCCAGCGAACGGCGATAGTCGTCCAGGTTCAGGACACGATCGCGCTGTGCGAAATAGAAATTGCTGCCGTTCAAGTCGCTGCAGTATTTCAGTCCGCCGGCGAAGGTCTGCTTCAACGTTTTAGCGTCCAAAATCTTGCCTTTGACCTCGTCGACGGTCGGGCCCTGCGCGAAAGCTGGACTAAATGGATTCAAGCAAAGTGCGATCGCACAGCACACGATGCGCTTCACGTCGCGTCTCCTGTCGTCCCGGTAATGGACCCCTGGTTCCCCGCATATCAATACCATGTTACCGGCGCGGCGTAGAGGCCCAAAAGTAGCGAATTATTTACCTCGTCCGGCACAAGAGGGCGCCGCACAGGGTCAGCCGCCATGTCTGCTGCTTTGTTGCCGCTTTCCCGCCTAATCTTGTTCGCACATCCGCGGCAAACTGCGGCGGTCATTGGGGGATATGCTTTGCGCGCCAGCACTCGATTTTTCGTATTTGCGTTTGCCTTCGCCGGCTTCGTAGGCCCGGCAGCGGCGCAGTATTTTCCGCCACAACCCGCTCCAGACGCGGCCTCGACCTATTCTAGCGCGCCGCTGCCCGCACTTGGTGCAGGCTCAACCGCCGCGCCCTATGGTCAGCCGGCGCCGGTTTATCGTGACGCGAACAGTGCGCCGCCCTGCGATCCCTGCGATGGCGGGCAGGCGCCTGCTATGGGCGGACCGTATGAACCGTATCCACCTTCGAACCGGGGGTTGGTCGGCGCGAATGACGATATGGCGCCGCAGCCCATGCCCGGCCACGGCAGTGGCTCGTTGCGACCCCCGGCGGACATTGGTGATGCATCCGCGCCCGACGTTACTGGCTCAGTGCGCGTGCCGGCCGATGCAGAGCCCGCGTCGGCCGTGAACCGCTCAGCCGTCGCCGCGCTGCCGCCCGAGGATCAACCCGAGACCGGACCGGTCAAGGCACTGCCGCCGCAGTTCCGCCGTCAGGTCGTCAGCTACTCCACCATCGAGCCGGCCGGCACGATCATCATCGATACGCCCCACACCTACCTGTACCTGGTGCAGGGTAACGGCCAGGCAATGCGCTACGGCATCGGCGTCGGCCGCGAAGGCTTTACCTGGACCGGCACCGAACGCATCAGCCGCATGAAGGAGTGGCCGGACTGGTTTCCGCCGAAAGAAATGATCGTGCGTCAGCCCTATCTGCCACGGTTCATGGCCGGCGGCGACACCAATCCGCTCGGTGCACGCGCAATGTATCTCGGCAGCACTCTGTATCGCATCCATGGCACCAACCAGCCATCGACCATTGGTACATTCGTTTCCTCGGGCTGCATCAGGCTCACCAACGACGACGTGTCGGACCTGTACAGCAGGGTGGGCGTTGGCACGCGCGTGGTGGTGCTGCCGGGCGCCTCAACACCGGTATCGTCTGCGACGCCGACCACGCTGACACAATAGCGTCGGCTTCGTTCGCGGCTGAGTAATGGGACCGCCGGCTGGCTCATGAGCCAGCCGGATTTTTTTGCGCTGGTTTCTTCGCAACTCAGTTAGTGTCGCCTCTCCACGCCATATCGCGAGCAGGCGTGAATGCGGCGACTGCTGCCGCGCGATGTTCCAAATCCAATCGTGACGCGTGTTTGTGGGATTGCTCAGAGGCGCACTGGGAGTTCGAATGATTCCGAGCATCCGTTCGATGATCGCCGCCATATTGCTCGCAGTGGTGGCGCTGGGTGGCGGTTTCGGTGTTTTCGCTGAATTTCGCGTCAACCACGAGCCGGCGCGTCTCGCGGCCGCGACTTTGCCGCTACGGCTAGCGGCCTACGATGCGACACTACCGGCCTGGGCCGACGGTGCAGACCAATCGTTCGGGTCGCGCTTTGAGGTCAGCGAAGCGCTTCTCGCGGGCGCGACGCCGGCGTTTCTCTTGAGGGGCGCCAATCAGGCCGATGCCGCTGGTCCGTCCGGTGCCGTTGTTGATCCGGCGGCCGGCATCGACGCGGTGGCACAATCTGTCGCTGCAACACAGCCGCCTGTCGCAACCGGAACGCCAATCGATCAGCCAACGCAGGCTTCGGCCACAACTGAAGTGGCGCCGCCAGAAACGCTCGCAGCCGGAACTCCCGAAGATCAGCCGCGACCTGCCGAGGCCGCAACCGAAGCGCCGCCGCCGGAAACAGTCGCGACCGGAATGTCGGTCGATCAGCTGCCGTCGGCTCAAACAGAAACTGAAGCGGCGCCGCCGGGAATAGCAGTGACGGGAGCGCCGGACGATCAGGCGCAGCCAACTCAGACTGCGACGACCGCAGCACCGCCAGAAACCGCTGCACCCACCGCAGCTGCGCCGGCCGCTGCGGTTGAACAACAGGACACCCGCAAAGTCGCCGCCCGCAAACGGCTCGCCGCGGTGCGACGCGTCCGCAGAACGCGTGCGACGGCTGTGGCCCAATCGGCCGGCCCGAATAACGCCTCTCCGCAGCCAGGCTTCCAGTCTGCGCCGCAAGCCGTTGGCGGTCCCTTCGTCAGCCCGCCAACCGCCAAGCGCGGCCAGAACTGACGGACGTTGCGGCCAAGGGCTGCTAAGATCGCTGAGTTCAGCTCCGCATTTGAAACGGCATTTACCGAGTGGTCCCGCTTTCAGTCCTCGACTTGTCGCCAATCACCACGGCTACGCCGGGATCGGCGGCATTGCGCAATTCGCTCGACTTGGCGCGGCTTGCAGACCAACTCGGCTACATGCGTTATTGGGTCGCCGAGCATCACAATCTTGCGAACATTGCCAGCTCCGCGCCCGAGATCATGATCGGGCAGATTGCGGCGATCACGTCGCACATCCGCGTCGGTTCGGGCGGCGTGATGCTGCCGAACCACGCCCCGCTTATGGTCGCCGAACGTTTCAAAGTCCTGGAGGCGTTATTTCCCGGACGCATCGATCTTGGCCTCGGGCGCGCGCCCGGCACCGATCCGGTCACCTCCTACGCGCTGCGCGCCCGCCAGGATCCGCGGCAGGGCGACGACTTTCTCGAGCGGTTCCAGGAACTGCTGCTGTTCGAGCGCGGCGGTTTTCCGGAGGGGCATCCCTTCCGCAACGTGCGCGCGGTGCCGGTCGATGTCGCGCTGCCGCCGATCTGGTTGCTGGGGTCGAGCGGCTACAGCGCAGAACTCGCCGCTGCCGCCGGCATGGGCTTTTCGTTCGCCCACCATTTTGCCGATTACGACGCGGCGAGCGCGATGCTCAGCTACCGCGAGCACTTCAAGCCGTCGGCAACGCTGGCGCAGCCCTACGCCATCCTTGGCACCGCGGTAATCGCAGCTGAGACCGACGCCGAAGCCGAGCGTATCGCGGCCAGCGCCGAGTTGCATTACGTGCGCCGTGCCAAAGGCGAATATCTGCCGCTCGCGTCGCCGGAAGAAGCCCAAGCCTATCCCTATACGCCGGTCGATCGCGAGCGCATGGCCCGGCAACGTACGCGCCTGGTCATCGGCGGCATCGAGAGGGTCAAAAGCCGGTTGCATACCCTCATCGATGCGACACGGGCCGACGAATTAATGGTAACAACTATGGTGTACGATCATTCCGCGCGGCGGCGATCGTACGAGCTCTTGGCGAAAGCCTTCGCGCTCATGCCGAAGGTGTGAACCAGTAGCGCGCGGATTTCGCCAGATACTTCTGGAACTGGGGCGGTGCGGCTACGGTTGCGTCATCCATGAACCATAAGCGCAAATTCTGTTCCTTTACGCTGTCGAATTGTGGCCGGAGGCAAGGGTGTCAAGTAATATTCGCCGCGCGATTCGTCCAATCCCTTTGGCTGGGGCAAGACCTTGACTAGTAATCAACCGCGTCACGTTTTTGTTCTCTGCTCGCAAAGGAGGCGCGCGTTGCTCGCCTGCGTTTGCCTGTTCAGTCTCGCCACCGTGCTCGCACTATCGCCGGTGCCTGCCCTGGCCAAAGAAAAGCACAAGCCCGCGCAGAAGGAAGCCCAGCACGTCAGCAAGGAACCTTTCGGCGATATTCCGAAGGGCCCAATCGAGATTTTTGTCTCGATCGATCAGCAGAAGCTCCACCTCTATAGCGACGGTATGCACGTTGCAGACACATCCGTTGCGACCGGCGTGCCGTCACTTCCCACGCCCTTGGGCGTATTCAGCGTCATCCAGAAGCAAGTTTTCCATCGCTCGAATATCTATAGTGGTGCGCCGATGCCGTTCATGCAGCGCATCACCTGGTCGGGAGTCGCTTTGCACGAAGGAGAAAACATCGGCCATCGTGCGTCCCACGGCTGCATCCGCATGCCGCGTGATTTTGCGATGCGCCTGTATCAATTCACCAAGCTCGGCGCACGCGTCATCGTCGCCGACGGCGAACTGAAACCATCGGCGTTCGCCGATCCACATCTATTCGTTCACAAGGTTTTACCACCCGCGCCACCGGCTCCGGTTGCAGCGGGGGCTCCGCCAGTGCAGACCGCGCAGGCCACCGACGACGCCAAAACGACGGATGCCGTCGAAGCAAAGCTTGACGCGCCGATCTCAGCCGACGCCGGCGCGCCGGCTCAGGCCGAAGTGGCGCCCGAATCCGTGAAGACCGCGCAGTCCAGCGAAGGCGCAAAAACGACGGATGCCGTCGAGGCGAAGCCTGACGCGCCGGCCGTGACGGTTGATCCGCCGAAGTCCTCGGTCACACAAACATCCCCGGTCATCAAAATGGCCGCAGTCACGCCATTGGCGGCGGATTACCTCAGAGGGACCGATGCTAATCCAACACTAACGGTCGAAGCCGTGGCGGACGCTATACCGGTTCCGCTTACCAAACCGGCGGAGGCGATACAGTCCGCAGCCGACCGCAAGACCCCCATCTCGATATTCGTCAGCCGCAAGACGAACAGGATTTATGTGCGGCAAAACTTCGAGCCGTTGTTTGACGCGGCCATTACGGTCGTTCATCCCGAACAGCCGCTCGGTACCCACGTCTTCACGGCTCTGGCATATCTGGACGACGGCTCGACCTTCCGTTGGGATGTCGTGTCGCTTCCCGGTGTGTCGCCAAAACAAAAACGGAGCGAAGCGGGAGACACCGGGGCCGAGCGACACGGTAAAGGTAAGCGCGAAGAAGCCCACGCCGAAAAACCAGCGGGCGATTTGCCGACGTCGCAAACGCCCGCCGATGCGCTGGCGCGCATCGATATTCCCCAGGATATCGTTGCCCGGATTTCCGAATTGATGGTCCCGGGTTCCTCACTGATCGTCTCCGATCAGGGTCTTGGCGAGGAGACTGGCGAGGGTACCGATTTCATCGTCGTGTCCCGCTGACCTGACCCACTGACCTACCCACTTAAAGGGTGGTGGAACAACCCACCGGCAACTGCGCAATTGTGCCGCTTCAACAGCGGCCTCTGACGCTATACTGTGCGGTACCGCCGCCAGGACAATGGCCGGCGAACGGGTATGTCGCTTTAAGTAACAGGAGGTTCGCCTTGGGTAAGCAGTTTACACTTACGTCGTCGGATAGTTTCAAGCTTGGCGCGTACCGCGCCGATCCTGCCGGTAAAGCGAAGGGCGGCATCGTCGTCATTCAGGAGATTTTCGGCGTCAATCATCATATCCGCGCGGTGTGCGACCGGCTCGCGGCGCAAGGCTATACCGCGGTGGCGCCCGCGGTGTTCGACCGCCAGCAGCCGAACTTCGAGTCCGGCTATACGCCTGACGAAATCGCCAATGCGCGCAAATTCGTCGCCAATCCGGATTGGGGTGCGATGATGCGTGACGTGCAGGCCTCGATCGATGAACTCAAGAAAGAAGGGCCGGTTGCCATCGCGGGCTTCTGCATGGGCGGCAGCGTCGCCTTCATGGCGGCTTGCAAGCTCAATGGCCTGTCATGTGCCGTGGCGTTCTACGGCGGCAACATTGCCAAAAATGCCGACGAAAAGCCAAAGGTGCCGACTCAGATGCATTTCGGCGAAAAAGATGCCTCGATCCCGATGAGCGACGTCGAGATGATCAAACAGAAGCGCGGCGGCGATTGCGAAATCTACGTCTATCCCGATGCGCAGCATGGCTTTAATTGCGAAGAGCGCGGCAGCTACAATGAAGCGGCCGCCAAGCTCGCGCGGCAGCGCGCCTCCGACTTTATCGCCAAGCATCTGAAATAGCGCTGCTGCTGGTGGAGCGCATGATGTCGCGCCGCTCAGGCATCGGATGCCTTTGCTTGGCCGCGCTGATGGTGTGCGCTCCGCTCAGCGCCCGCGCCGACGATTATCCGACTCGGCCAGTTCATCTCCTCATCACCTCGCCGGCTGGCGCGCTGGTCGATGTGATTGGCCGCCTTTACGCCGAGCATCTGAGCGAAAAACTCGGTCAGCCGGTCGTCGTCGACAACCGGCCGGGAGCGATGACGCAGCTTGCCACCGACGTGCTCGTGCATGCCGATCCGGACGGCTACACGCTGATGCTGGGCACTTCCGAACTGGTGATGTTGCCGTTCCTGAAAAAAGACTACCCTTTCAATCCGATGCGGGACATCACGCCGGTGTCGCTGGTGACGACATCGTGGACCTTGTTCGCCATCTATCCCGGCCTGCCCGTGCAAACCCTGCCGGAGTTCATCGATTACGCCAAGGCGCGTCCGGGAAAGCTGCGTTACGGTAGCGGCGGCGTCGGCGGCGCTCTGCACATCGCTGTCGAACTGCTCAAGCTCAAGACCGGCATCGACATGATCCACGTGCCGTATCGCGGCGGCGAGCAGGAAGCGACCGACGCCATGGCGGGCCATATCGAGATGGCGTCGATGGGGCTGGCGAGCGGTCGCGTCGCTGCAGGCGGCAAATTGCGGCTGTTGGCGCAGACCGGCCCGGTGCGGCATCCGCTCTATCCCGATGTGCCCACCACCGCGGAATACGGCCTGCCCGATGTGCGCATGGACACCTGGTTCAGCCTGGTCGCGCCGCCTCATACGCCGGCGGCGATCGTGGAGCGGCTTGATCGCGCTACCGCCGCGATCGAACAGGAGCAAGACTTCCGCGACGGTCTGTCCAAGATCGGCTGCGCACCGGCCTATAAATCTCACTCCGACTTCGCCGCTTTCATCGCCGATGACTTGAAGAAATGGCAAAAGCTTATTCCGGTACTGGGTATTCCTCAGATCGAGTGAAGGAGCGACGCACTATGGCGAGTAAACAAACCTGGCCGAACGGCAAGAAAATCGCAGTCTCGGTGACCGTGATGTTCGAGACCTGGACGGAAGGCGCCGCGCCGAATTACTCGGTGCAGACCACGCATCTCAAATCCGGCACCGTCGATCATGCCAGCAAGGCTTGGTCAACCTATGGCGGCCGCGTCGGCGTATGGCGGATCATCCGTATGCTCGACCGCCTGCAGATTCCCGGGACGTTTTTCACCAGCGGCCGCTGCACCGAAGAATATCCCGACGCCGTCAAGCAAGTCGTGAAGTCAGGGCACGACCTCGCCGCACATTCCTACGCGCAAGACCAATTGCTGGCCTACATGTCGCTTGAGGATCAGGAAAAAACGATTCGCAAGAGCATCGACCTCCTGGAGTCCTGTGGCGGTAAAAAAATCACCGGCTGGGGCAGTCCCGTCATCGCGTTCACGCCGGAGACCAGCGGCTTCCTGGCGAAGGCCGGTCTGAAATGGACCTGCGACGTGACCTATGCCGATCTGCCGATTCTCATTCGCACGCCTCACGGCACGATCGCCGGCGTGCCGACGACCGACTTCTCGGATAATCGCGTCATGCGGGCGAGTCCCCGCGACCTTTTCGACGCCCACAAGGGCACGTTCGACTATCTGAGCGAGAATGAGCCGATGTCGCTTCTGGTGCTGGTCATTCACGCCCAGTTCGGCGGCCGGCCGCTGATGACCGCGATGCTCCAGGAGATCTTGAAATATATCGGCAAGTCGCCGGACGTCTGGTTTGCGCGCCACGACGAGCTGGCGAACTGGGCGCTTGCCGGCGGCGTGGAGGAGCACACCTACCGCAGCCGCTATTTTGACGGTGCCGAGTTGCCCGCACCGGCGCGAGCCCGAGCCTGATTAGAACCAGCGCTCTTGCACGTTGATGGTGTCGCCGGGACGCAGCTGATAGCTCAGCGGAACAGCCATGCGCAGCTGCTGGCCGTTGTAGCTGCGGATCAGGACCACGGATTGGCGGGATGCGCGTGGTCCGAAGCCGCCGGCGATCGCGACCGCCGTCTCCGCCGTCATGTTGGCGACGTACGGATATTGTCCGGGCTGTGTGACCTCGCCCAGGATGAAAAATGGCCGATAGGATTCGACCTCGACCGCGACATGGGGCTCGCGGATATAGCCGTCGCGGAGCTTGTCGGCGATGGCATGGCCGAGCTGGTCAGTCGTCAGCCCGCGCGCAGAAACCGACCCGATGAGCGGCATGGCGATGTGACCGCTGGCGTCGACCGCATAGGAGTTGGTCAGTCCGTCCTGGCCGAACACGACAATTCGCAGCCGGTCTCCGGAATTGAGTTGGTAAGGCCCCTGCGTTGTTGCGGCATAGCCGTAACCTGGTCTTGGGCCGCCGGCGTAGGCATAGACATTTGGTGAGATTGGCTGGGCGTAACCGTAGGCGGCTTGTGGCGCAGCGTATGTCGGCTGAGCATAAGTCGGTTGAACGTAAGCCGGCTGAGCGTACGCTTGTTGGACCGGTTGAGGATAAGCCGGCTGGGCATAGCCATAAGTCGCCTGCGGCGTGCCGTAGGTCACATTGTCGATGCCATACGGCGCCATCTGCACGTAAGCTGGCTGTGACGTGCATCCTGCCGCAAGGAGACTTGCGGCTAACACCAGGACGAAAGAGCCGGCTACCCGCATACGCGCAATCGAACCCCGTTCGAGCGATCCTCGAGGCCGATTAACGCCCGGTATGGTTAACAAACCATAACTGACTGTAATGGTTCGCGAAAATTACCGCGCAGGGGCCGCGGACTAGGACCGATTTGCCTAGTCCGTATGCTTGTTCGGCGCTCGCCCAAGTCGGTCGGCAAGGGCCAATCCGAGCATGACAACGACGAATGTCAGCGGAAACGCCAGCGCCCAGAGCAGCCGCGATGTGTCGGAATATTTTTCAAGATCGAAATACCACGCCAGCGCATCGACCGAGGCGATGCCGACGATCGAGCCGAGCAACTTTTGCTTGAGCGCGCCGAAATCGACCTGAGTCAAACCCTCCGGCCAGTCGGGATGATCGGCGGCATTGATTTGCCGGATGAAGTTTTCGTAGCTGGAGAAGATGACGATCAGAATCAGATTGGCAGTCAATGTGAGGTCCACCAGATTAAGCACCCCGGTGACGACATCGTGCCAGCTCATGCCCGGCGATTGAATGACGAGCGCGTACAGATCGCCGAAGAAGCGGTAGATCAGCAGCAGTAAACAAATCAGCAGCCCGAGAAGGAACGGCGCCAACAGCCAGCGGCTGAAAAAAACCGCGGCTTGAATGTAGCGTCCGTCTGGCCACGCCATGAAGTCCCCCGCTGATGCTGCTCGTTGCCGACGCATGATAATGGCGAAGAGCGAAGGGCGAATTCTATGCTCGCCCTAATTCGCCATTCGCCACTCACTATTCGCGAATTTAGGCAGCCACTCCCGTACCGATCGGGCAACTCACGCCGGTGCCGCCGAGACCGCAATAGCCGTGCGGGTTCTTTGCCAGATATTGCTGGTGATAGTCCTCGGCGAAATAGAACGGCGGAGCCTCGCGAATTTCCGTCGTGATCGGCCCCATCCGTTCGGCGCCGAGCGCCTTCTCATAGGCAGCCTTCGATGCCTCGGCGGCGGCGTGCTGCTCCGGAGAAAACGTGTAGATGCCGGAGCGATACTGCGTGCCGACGTCGTTGCCCTGACGCATGCCTTGCGTCGGATCGTGACTTTCCCAAAACGTCTTGAGCAGGCGGTCGTAGGAAATCTTCTTTGGGTCATAGACCACCAGCACGACTTCGTTATGACCGGTGCGCCCGCTGCAAACTTCCTCGTAGGTGGGGTTGGGTGTCAGGCCGCCGGTATAGCCAACCGCCGTCACATAAATGCCGTTGCCAAGTTCCCAGAATTTACGCTCTGCGCCCCAGAAGCAGCCGAATCCAAACATCGCCATGGCCGAGCCTTCGGGGTAGGGCCCCTTCAGCGCATGACCGTTGACGAAATGCTGCTTAGCGGTGGGGATCGCCGCCGAACGTCCTGGCAGCGCTTCATTGGCGGCCGGCATTTCAACCTTCTTGCGAAATGAAAACATGGCAGCGTCTCCTGGCGGCGTCTTGTGGGTGCCGGCCAAATATAGTCCGAGTGCGGCCGTCGACGCACGGGGCGGCGAGATCACGTTTCGGGAAGCGACAATAGGATATTCGACAGGCTGGACGGGATAGCCATGGGATAGCCTGATTTTTGAGGCCTGACCTGTCCGGTACGACCGGCTTCCACCCATTACATTTGCACTTTATTGTGCCGCCCGCGTGTCGCGGCGGTGCGCGATTAAGGAGGTTTTCCAGATGGTTCGAATGTTTGCGCTTGCCTGCGCGGTCGCGCTCTCGGCCGGATCGGCTTTGGCCCAGCAGCCGGCGACGCCCCCGCCGTCCGCGCCAACGGCGACATTGCCCTACGGACCGCCGATCACGCTCGATCAGGCCAAGCGCGCCATGGCAGCCGCCGAGCTCGAGGCTGCCAAGAATTCCTTGCAGGTCGCCATCACCATTCTGGACAGCGGCGGCAACTGGGTGATGTTCCACCGCTTCGATAATGCACAATTATCCGCAACCACCGTGTCCGAAGGCAAGGCCCGCACCGCGCTCGACTTCAAGCGGCCAAGCAAGGCGCTCGACGACGCCATTGCCGGCGGCGGCGCTGGCATGCGGCTTCTGGCGCTGAAGAACATCACGCCGATCGAAGGCGGGCTGCCGGTCATTGTCGACGGCAAGATTATCGGCGCGATCGGCGTGTCCGGCGCGCTGTCCTCGCAGGATGAGCAGATCGCCAAGGCCGGCGCCGACGCGCTAACGCGTTAATCCTGCGCTGATCGCTGTCTTCAGTGCGGACGACGCGGCAGCATAGCCGCCCTGCGCACCGTCGATGAAATGCACGTGGTCGCTCCGGGTCGGCGATGGCGCAAAGCACGTCATCATGGCGGCGTCCTGACGATGCAGGCCATAGACCGCGATGCCGGCGGCGGCAGCGAGGTTGCGTTCGAGTGTATCGGCGAGCTCGGGCGTGCAATCGAGAATCATGCGCAGCCCGTCGTCGTATTTGCGGAAGTCGGAATTCTCCGCGACCTCGAGCAGATAGGTTTTTGGCACGAAGCTGCCGATGCGGATGCCGGCCCGCATAATCAGGAAATAAAGGAGCGTCTTCCCGAGCACCGCGACCCGCCGCACTGGCCGGCTGCCTGCCGCCGATCTCGCCTCGAACTCGACCCCTTGCGGCGGCCAGCGCATTTGCGGTCCGCCGTCAGGCACCGGCCGGCCTGCCTTCGGGCTCAATTCGATCAGGGCCACGATGCTTTCGATCAACGCGCGAAATGCCTCGGGATCGGAGCCCGCGGCCGGCTGGATCAGCACCGAGAGAATGATGCCGCGCGTGGCGCGGAATTCCTGAAACCGGCACGACAGTCCGGTGAGATCGGGCCAGGTGCCGGGCGGCGCCGGCGTGATCGCGAAGGCGCCGCGTTTCACGGCCGCGTCCGCCCAGGCCAGTCCGCCGCCGGAAAACATGGCGTAGGAGAGATTCGGCGACGGTGCGTAACGCGCCACGCGGACGTCGAAACCTTCCGTGCGGATTTGCGCGACCGGTATCAGCGCGACCCGCAGCGTGAGGCCAAGCTCGCTGTCGGTCCAGGCCGCTGTCGCGGCCAGCGCGCCGCGCGCGCTCTCGCAGTCGCCTGGCGCCACCGCAAAGCTCGCACCATCGCCGCCGAATACGAAGGGAAACTCGCGGCCGCCGAGCGCGTTGGTGACCGCGGCGATAACGGCGGCGCCAGCCATGTTGACCGCCTTGTAGCGTTTTTCCGCGATGGCCTTGGTCGATTGCACGACGTCGGCCACGCCGACCATCCAGCCGTCCGGCAGCGGCGTGTATACGCCAGCGTCCATCAATTTCCGGAAATCGCGAAACACCGGCACGCTGGCATAAAATACGTCGCTGCTCGCACTTTCGATTGCAATGGCGTCCAACGCCCGCTCCGTGTCATCATTGCCGCAAGCCGATGATAGCGCCGTTATCGTCCGTTGTGACGCCGGCGCCGAAAGAAACTCAGGAGGGCCGGATGGCGTCGCTGCTCGGGAGGCTTACGGCCGCCATTTGCCTCATCGGCGGATTGAGCTTCGGCGTTGCGGCCCGTGCCGAAGAGCCTTTTTATGCCGGCAAGCGGCTGAACATTCTCATCAACTTCGCGGTCGGCGGTCCCACCGACATCGAAGGCCGCCTGTTCGCCAAATACATCGCGCGCCACATCGCCGGCGAGCCGAACATTCTGGTGCAGAACATGGACGGTGCCGGCGGCGTCGTCGGCGCCAAATATCTTGGCGAAGTGGCGCCGAAGGACGGCACCTACGTCGGCTATTTCACCGGCACGGGTTTCATCTACGCGCTCGATCCGTCGCGCTTTCGCGCCGATTTCCGGACTTACGGCTTCGTCGCCATTCAGGGCGGCACCACCATTCATTATGTACGCACCGACGTACCACCCGGCATGAAGAACGCCACCGACATCGCCAAAGCCCAAGGCATCGTCGGCGGCGGCCTGTCGGCGCAAACCTCGAAGGATATCCGCATGCGGCTCGGCCTCGATATGCTCGGCGTTCCGCACAAATACGTCACCGGCTATCGCTCGAGCCCGGCGGCGCGGCTGGCGTTCCAGAAGGGCGAGATCAACATGTTCTCCGAGTTGCCGCCGAGTTATCGCAGCATCGTGGTGCCGGACCTGATCGACACCAAGCAGGCGATCCCGCTGTGGTACGACGCCTATTTCGACGGCGGCGAATTCCACACGCCGTCGTACATGGCCGGCCTCGATATCCTGCCGTTCCACGAGTTGTTCCGGAAGATCAGAGGCGTGCTGCCGTCCGGCCAGCTCTGGGACAATTATCTGGCGATCACCGCCTCGGACGGCACCGTGCTGCGCACAATCTGCTTTCCGCCAGGCACGCCGCCGGCCGCGGCCGCGGCATTGACCGACGCGATCATCGCGCTCAATGCCGACCAGGATTACAAGACCGAAGCCATGAATACGATCGGCTTCGTTCCCGAATGGCAAGCCGGCCCGCAGATCGACACGATCGTGCAAAAGGCGCTGTCGGTGCCGCCCGAAGCGCGAACGTTTATCAACGACTACATAAAGGCCGCGAACCAGTAGGGCATCGATCATGTTGCGCACGATGCTGTTTCTCGCCGTCGTCGGCTGCGGCGCGCTCGGAGCAGGCGCGGCGCGGGCCGACGAACCGTTCTATGCCGGCAAGCGGTTGACGCTTCTGATCAACTTCGCGCCCGGCGGCCCGACCGACGTCGAGGGCCGCCTTCTTGCCAAGCACATCGCCAAGCATATCGACGGCGATCCGTTGATCGTCGTGCAGAACAAGGACGGCGCCAGCGGCATGGTCGGTTCGGCCTATCTGGGCGAGGTCGGCGCCAAGGACGGCAGCATCTTTGGCTATCTCACCGGCACGTCGTGGGCCTATGTCATCGACCCCGGCGCTTTCCGGGTCGATTTCCGCAGTTACGACTTCATCGGCGCGCAGCCGGGCAACGCCGTCTATTACATGCGCGCCGACACGCCGCCCGGAATGAAGGCGCCGGCCGACTTGATGAAAGCGCAGGGCCTCGTCGTCGGCGGACTGGGTGCGGATTCCTCGAAGGATTTGCTCGAGCGCCTGACCTTCGACATGCTCGGTCTGCAATACCGCTACGTCACCGGCTATCGCAGCAGTAACACCGCGCGGCTCGCCTTGCAGAATGGCGAGATCAACGTGCATTCGGAATCGACGCCGGGCTATCTGGGCGTTGTCGAGCCGAGCCTGGTGAAGACCGGCAAGGTGATGCCGCTCTGGTATGACCCGACCAACGACGGCCAGCGCCTGATGCCGATCGATTCGATGGCGCAAAAAGACATCGCCACCTTCCCCGAGTTCTACAAGTCGGTGAAGGGCGTCGAGCCGTCGGGCCAGTTGTGGGAGGCCTACAAGACCAATCTCCTGGTCGACGCTTCCATGCTGCGGCTCGTCGCCATGCCGCCGGATTCGCCGCCGGCCGCGATCGCGGCGCTGCGCAAGGCGCTGCTCGCGCTCAATGAGGACAAGGACTATGCCGTGGACGCCATGACGGCGATGCAGTTCGTGCCGCATTACGATGTTTCGGCGGACCTCGACCGGGTGGTGCACGACCGGCTGACCATCTCGCCGCAGATGCGGGATTTCATCACCGGCTACATGAAGAAGGTGGCGAAGTGACCGCGAAGAAAACACCCAAAGCCATTGTCAGGACGCCGGCCCGAAAGGCCGCCAAGCCGACCGCCGAAAGCAGCGCGGTGGCGGAAGAAGCGCGCATCATGTCCTCTAATCTGACGCTGCACGAACTGTTCCAGCAGCAGACAAGCTCCATGTTCGACCGCGCCGACCTCAGCGAGGAGCAGAAGCAAAGCATCCTGATCGGCATGAGTTGCCCATGCTGCGGCGCCGGCGGCTTTTCGTTCACGGCGAAGTTGAAGCGATAGCGCCGGCGCGGACCGCCAAAGAGCGGCTCGCAAAACCAGTTCCGATTCACTTGTCAAACAGCGACGCGTACTTCATCCCAGCCCGCTCCGCGGGAGAAAGTCGGGTAATCTGTTTTCCGTCATCCTGAGGTGCGAGCGGAGCGAGCCTCGAAGGACGACGGCCCCAGCGCCTCGGCCGTGTCCTTCGAGGGCCGCGGAGTTTATCATCGGGCCGGCCACTTCGGGCCGGACCCGTTGGCGGCCACCTCAGGATGACGGTGAACAGGCAAGCTTGCTCATTCCCGCGACGCGCTTTTGCGTCCGAGTTATTCTTCACGCTTAAGAAAGCTGCCTCCAACGGACGGGAGGCGATTTGTTTGCTCCCCGAAGAGGGAAGCGGAGCGCCGAACGGCGCACCAAAGTCCAAGGTAGCCGCGTCCGGAAAACCAAGCCCCTGACGTGGCCGCGATCCTGTAAGAGGACCGCTCGCCTTCCGGCGCTCCACCGCGGTCATGCGCCGGGGACTCTCCATCCCCAACTCGGCTTGGGCCGCGCTTCCTGGAATCACCGGATCCAAACGGGAGGACCCTCTCCGGCGCCAGTGCAGTGAGCACCTCACAGTCCGGTCAAGCTACCGGACGGTACGATGCCCAGGCCGCCTGCGAGCAAAAAGTGACGAACTCCGCCCGCAAGAACCGCACCCGCTCCGTCAGTCGGCGTCTTCCGGTTGACGTCCCTCGCGATGAGCGGGATGAGCGCCATTATTTGGAAGGCACGCACGATGTCAAAGGATTTATTTCCTACGACAATTCAAGTTCAAATAACAATGAGTTACGGAGAGCGTGGTGCGCACATCGGCATGTGGCGCAGTGCGGATTTTGAAAACAAAGATTCGCATTCCTATTCGTCGCCACCGGGCGATACAGGAAGCCGCTCGTGTGACAGGCCGCCGGGTTTTCGTTGACGGCGAATTGAAAAAGATAGCGCTAAACCCCGAGCTGAGAATTTCCCAAACAGGGTGATCGCCATTGAGAACATAACAGGAACATGATAATAAAGGTGGAACTCTGCAGGTGCCAAAAAGCTTCAGGGCCAATGGCGCCATGGCGAATCAATCGAATGTCCCGGCTGACATAGCGGCGCGTTACGAGGTGCACGAATGGCGCAATGGTCTTGCCATTCTAGCTGCTGCGCATTCGGAGGAATGGGGCAATATTGTCGACGTGTTACGTAGCTTCAAGCTGCTGTAGTCCGCAAATGTCCTGAAGCCCGTATCGTTCCAAGGGATTGATCTCGAGCAAGCTGATTCGCATTTCACGCCGCTCGGTTCCGTCGAAATGACCTTCGACACCAAAATTTAGTCATCACCGCCGAACATATTGCCCCGCCCCACAATGTGGACTGCTACAAGCACCGGGTGGCGCTCGAAGGAATGCAACAACCAGGATCCGTTCTACGATCGCGATCTCAACAATTTTCGCTTGCTATTCGATCTGCGCGCGATCGACCCGGCCATGATCGTTACCCAGTGCACCGAATTGCAGCAGATCTTCAACAAGCTTGGCAGGGGAGCCAGCTTTGGTAACTCGACCACCCACATGGCGAAACTACTTCCGCGGCTTGAAGGTGGCGGCGGAGGAGGATGCCCAGTTGTTGTTTTCGGCATCAGCGGGGCCGCCTATGTCGAAAACTAGATCATAGAAGTCCGCAATCGCCTTTGCCCAGCCAGGATCGCTGTATTTGATCTGCTTCGCTTCACGCGCAAGGACGTCGTTTCGCAACAATCCTCGCCGATCCGCCATGGCAATTTACAAATAAGACGGGAAAGGTCGCGCCCGACCACCGCCGCCTCTCCCGCTACGGCACGATGAAGCTCGACGAGATCATGGCGTTGCCGGTTGGCGAGGTATCAACGACGCCAGGACACCTTTATCTTTGGTGCCCAAACGCGATGCTCCCTGAGGGACTCGCGGTTATGAAGGCGTGGGGATTCAACTACAAATCCAACATCGTCTGGCACAAAATTCGAAAAGACGGGGGACTCTGACGGGCGGGGAGTTGGATTCTATTTCCGTAATGTCACTGAACTAATTTTGTTTGGTGTTCGTGGCAAGAACGCGCGTACGCTCGCGCCTGACGAAGGCAGGTGAATTTTCTCGCAACTCGCAAGCGCGAGCACTCACGGAAACCCGATGAGCAATACGAGATAATTGAAGCCTGCAGTTCCGGGCCTTTCTTGGAGCTATTCGCGCGCGGCACGCAGGGCGGGTGGGCGAGCTGGGGCAATCAGGCTGACGAGGATTATCGACCAACGTGGAAGACCTATGCCCATCATTCCGGGACAGGCATAATTACCAGATAGAAACATTGCGGCCGTTCTCGATTAGTTCACGTACATCCTGTTGTATTTAACTTCTAAAACGAGAAATATGAGTTCAGTTGTGGACCATCAACTGGATGGCCCCAAGGTTGTTTTTTGCGCGCGGAACTCTCAGGTCCGAAATTTCAGCTTCCAAAGAAGTTACGCCAATTGAGATAAGCGACAAAGCGTTCTTGATCGCGAGCACGATCGAGCGCTGTCCAAAAGTGATGATGCTTCGGGAGCTAATGATGAATGCTTTCGAAGCCGCTGCGCTGGCTCCTAAAGGGCAAAGACGTGTCGAAGTAAGTGCAAAACAAGTTGACCATGTTCCTAAGCTCGCAATCTGGAACACGGGCCCGGGGATGGATGGCCAACAGCTACATGACATATGCGACCTAGCCTCATCCATTGGAAAACAAAAAAGTTTGGATGAAAATTTCGGCATGGGAGCCAAAGTCGCGTCATTACCATCTAATCGGTTCGGCATGCGATACCGTTCCTGCAGGAATGGCCGAGTGCATGAGGTCATCCTGTGCGAGCGCAATGGCGTGTACGGCAGACTCCGTCGTAAGTATGAGGATGGAACATATTCTGAGGTTGTCGACGTAACCGAATTAGTACGTCAAATGCGTCAAGACACTTCCCCCGAGTGGACAGAAGTAACTCTGCTTGGAAATGAATCAAAGCAGAACACAGTATATGATCCATATAACGGCGATCCCAAGTGCGATTCACAATGGCTGGCCACTTACCTATATCATCGGTTCTATCGTCTTCCGGACGGAGTAAAGGTATTTTTGCACTCAGGGAACTCACCGTCTCGAAAACGGTAGAACGTTTTTCACAATTCCAGATCGAATACAGGCGGGGGCATTCGATAAGACGGAAACAGTCGTAGACGATAAATCCGGAATAAAGTTGCATTATATTTTTGACGGGCCGTACGACAAATATCCAAGCCAAAATAAATCCCACAGCGGGGCCCTTCAATCGTCGGTCAGCACTTGCGCTGTAGTCTACAAGGGGGAGATGTATGATGTGCGCAAGGGCCGACCTTGGACTCTCGACGCCCCCATTTTCGGTATCGCCTTTGGTGCCAGGCATTTTTCTGTGCATATAGAACTACCTGGTGGCGCCTCCGTTAGGCCTGAAGGGTATCGACAATTTTTTCGATATACGACCGGCGAGCAGCAGCAGGTTTACGCCGCAGACTTTGCTCGTATCGCTGTGAAGAATCGTCCGCAGTGGCTTATCGATCTGATTAGAAAATTTGCGCCAGACAGTCCCGCGCAAGAAGATATTAGAAAAGAACCCCAAAAGCTTCTCGACGAGTTGCGCGTTCAACGTTCAAGTCCGCGACAAGTTGAAAACATTAGGATTGATATCTACCCACGGGAGGGCCAAACCTTCGGAAACGTTCGAAGAGCCGATGTCTCAAGCACTGGTACCAAACAACGAGAAGATCATCTTGACTTTTGCGTAATTCCGGTATGCGCCCTCATGACGTGCATATGGAAAATCCGCGACAGGGCTCCAGTAATTATCCCACTCCGAAAGGAAGAGGAAATCGACGAAAAACAAATTAAGGAGCGTGCTGCCCGCTACTACGATAACGGCCAACTGTTCGTAAATATGCTTTATCCTTCAATCCAATTGATGAAGGAACAGCTTGAGCGTGAATACGCGGATGCGTCTGCCGTCGATCAGATGCGTTAAATCGCACTGCAGCTCGCAGAACAAACGCTTATGCTTCTAGTGGGGCGCGCTTTGTCTACCCCTTAGCAAAGCAAACGAATAAGGATTTGAATTCTGAGGCAGTGAAGCAAGCACTGGCTCCTGAAAGCCTGAGTTTGGCTGCCGATGATTTCCACGATGCCCTGCAATCAGCAAGACGAAGGCTGGGAAATCCTATTTAGAATTAGTGGCAGTCTCAAAGATCATGCTGCCGAGCGTCGAGTTCCACTGAATGCTAAGGCGGCGTGAACATTCGCCCGCTTGCTCTTCATCAGCCCACGGGATCATTTTCCACAGCTCACCTTCCCCGGGCCACTCGTAGCAAGCCCAGCGAGCGTGCGGAGAAGCGCGCCAAAGAAGCGATGCTGTCGCATCTGTTTTTTGCTGGCAACCTCCAGGATTTCCTTATGCCCGCGACACCCCGCCGCGCCACATGAACGCATTGTAACGAAACAGCGCTTCAGCGTTCCGCGTTTTTCCTGTGAGGGCGATTGCTCCAAACAAGAAAAACACGGAGAATCTTCATGAAAGCACAAACGGCCATTGCAATGGCAGCAGCGGCGCTGTTGTCCGGCGTTACGGCGGCGTCGGCTGCCGACATCCCGTCGTCGCATTCCGGCATGGCGGTGAAGGCTAGCGACACGCTGAGCCTCAACGCCACGCAGCAGAAGACCGCCTGGAACGACATCAACAAGCAGGCGTCGAATCAGAATGCGCCGGCGGATTTCAATGCCACGCCCGGCGCGGTGGTCCCGACCACGCTGAAAATCAGCGCGGTGCCGAGCAAGGCGGCCCGCGACGTGCCGTCGCTGCGGCCGTATGACTTCGCAATGGTGCAAGGCAAGCTGCTGATCGTGAACCCGTCCGACAAGAAAGTCGCCGAGGTGATCAGTGGCTAGTCGAATCATACGTCGTTCCCGGACTTGTCCGGCATGACGGGTCGTGAACGGTCCCGGCGTCGTGGTTCTGCCACGGCGCCGGTTATCGAGCCGCACGCTGGCATAACGGGTCTGAAAGGCGCCGAGCGCCAGCCATGTTTCGCAAAAAAATCGCTGAAGGACGATCCAATGATGAACCGGTCAAGAATCGCAAGCGGCCCGCTCACCGGGTTGGCTGCGGGGGTGGTGCTGCTGTTGGGAGCTGCGGCAGGCTCGGCGGCATCGGCGGCTTTGTTCGCGCCGCCGCCGGCTGCGGGCGACAGCGTGGCGCTTTCGAGCAAGGATCAAGACACGGCGTGGAATGACCTGAGCAAGTCGCCGGCCTCGCAGCCGCCGTCGACCTTTGAGCCCGCCACCTCGTCGGCAATTCCAAGCACAATCAGGGTCAGCACCATACCGCCGCAGATCGCCTCGGATATTCCGGCGCTGCGGCCGTACGATTACGCCAAAGTTCCGGGCAAGCTTTTAATCATCAACCCGCACGACATGATGATCGCCAAGATCATCAGCGGCTGATTCAGAGCGTCCCAAGTCGCCGGGGGCGCGCGCCCTTTTACTTTTTCTTGTCCTGCTTCGGCTTCTTCTTTTCCTTGTTGCTTCGCATTTGACCCTTGGCCATGGCGCTTCTCCGGGGTTGTCGCCGATTGATTCGTCGGCGAGACGTAACTTAGCTTATTTGCATGGCCGAGCGCCAATGGACTTCGTTTCGTCCGCGTCCGTTCAAGCGGTGATTAAGAGCGTCGCGGCTTAAAACCGCCGTGCATGCCGGGGCGGCCCATCGTCGAGCGCGGGCCGCTTCGCGGATTATTTTGCGTCCCTGTCGCGCCGGAGCCTGCCCCGGCCACCGAGCCGGGGGCGCTCCCCGCCTCTGGGCGATCCCGTTTCCCCGGAATGGACTCCACGCCCGGACCCATTTCGTCGAGGTTCGGTCTGCGCGGCGTGGCGCGTTTCCCGGGCCGGTGCGGCGCGACTTCGTGGGACAGCGCGATACCCATCTCGTCGAGCGCGGGCTTGTGGATTTTGCTCCGCGCTTGACCCGCATCGCGCGCGCTGCGGCGGCCCGCAGCAGGTGAGGGCAAGCGTTTCGCGGTCGGGTCGTCGGTCACGGCGAGCTCAGTGGTGCGCAGGCGCTTGAGCTCGTCGCGCAGCCGGGCGGCCTCCTCGAAATTGAGATCGGCGGCGGCGGCGCGCATGCGGGCTTCGAGATCGGCGATGACCGCCCCGAAATTATGGCCGATGGTGGCGGCCTCCTCGAACTCGCCTTCGGTTCCGGCGCCGGTGCCGATCAGCACGTGGTCGCGCTCGTAAACGCTGTCGAGGATGTCGCCGATGCCCTTGCGGATGCTTTCCGGCGTAATGCCATTTTCGGTGTTGTAGGCCTCCTGCTTCTCGCGGCGGCGCGAGGTCTCGGCCATGGCGCGTTCCATCGAGCCGGTGATGCGGTCGGCATAAAGAATGACGCGGCCGTCGATGTTACGCGCGGCGCGGCCGATGGTTTGAACGAGGCTGGTTTCGCTGCGTAGAAATCCTTCCTTGTCGGCATCGAGGATGGCGACCAGCGCACATTCCGGAATATCGAGACCCTCGCGCAGTAGGTTGATGCCGACCAGCGCATCGAAGGCGCCCAAGCGGAGGTCTCGAATGATTTCTATCCGCTCAATGGTGTCGATGTCGGAGTGCATGTAGCGCACGCGGATGCCCTGCTCATGCAGGTATTCGGTGAGGTCTTCGGCCATCCGCTTGGTCAAGACCGTGACCAGGGCGCGATAGCCCTTTTGCGCGACCTGTCGCACTTCGCCGACCAGATCGTCGACCTGGGTGCGCGCCGGGCGCACGTCGACCGGCGGATCGATCAGGCCGGTCGGGCGGATCACCTGCTCGGTGAACACGCCGCCGGATTCGTTGAGCTCCCATGCGCTCGGCGTGGCCGAGACGGCGGTGGTCTGCGGCCGCATCGCATCCCATTCCTCGAAACGCAACGGCCGGTTGTCCATGCACGACGGCAAGCGGAAGCCGTACTCGGCGAGCGTCGCCTTGCGCCGAAAATCGCCGCGATACATGCCGCCGAGCTGCGGAATGGTGACGTGGCTCTCGTCGACGAAGACCAGCGCATTGTCCGGCACATACTCGAACAAGGTCGGCGGCGGCTCGCCGGGTTTCCGCCCGGTGAGGTAGCGCGAATAGTTCTCGATGCCGGCGCACGCTCCGGTCGCTTCCATCATTTCGAGGTCGTAGATGGTGCGCTGTTCGAGCCGCTGCGCCTCGAGCAGGCGGCCTGCGGCATTGAGCTGTTCGAGCCGTTGCTTCAGTTCGAACTTGATACCCGAGATCGCCTGCAACAGCGTTGGCCGCGGCGTCACGTAATGCGAATTGGCGTAGATTTTGACGAATTCGAGCTCGTCGGTCTTTTGCCCGGTCAGCGGATCGAATTCGTGGATCGATTCCACCTCGTCGCCGAACAGCGACACCCGCCAGGCGCGATCTTCATAGTGCGCCGGAAAAATCTCGATGGCGTCGCCGCGCACACGGAACGAGCCGCGATAGAAGTCGCCGGCGGTGCGCTTGTATTGCAGCGCGACCAGGTCGGCGAGAAGCTGGCGCTGATTGAGTTTTTCGCCGCGCTTGATGGCGAACGTCATTGCCGAATAGGTCTCGACCGAGCCGATGCCGTAGATGCACGACACCGAGGCGACGATGACGACGTCGTCGCGTTCGAGCAGCGCGCGCGTCGCCGAGTGGCGCATGCGGTCGATCTGCTCGTTGATTGAGGAATCTTTCTCGATATAGGTGTCGGTGCGCGGGATATAGGCTTCCGGCTGGTAATAGTCGTAATACGACACGAAATATTCGACGGCGTTGTCGGGAAAGAAACTCCTGAATTCGCCGTAGAGCTGCGCCGCCAGCGTCTTGTTCGGCGCCAGGATCAGCGCCGGCCGCTGCGTCGCCTCGATCACCTTCGCCATGGTGAAGGTCTTGCCGGAGCCGGTGACACCAAGCAGCACCTGGGTGCGGTCGTGGCGGCGCACGCCTTCGACCAGATCGGCGATCGCCGTCGGCTGGTCGCCCTTCGGATCGAATTCGGACTTGATGACCAGACGGCGGCCACCTTCGGATTTTTCCGGCCGGGGCGGGCGGTGCGGCGTCCACAGCTGCTGACTGCGGAACTCCTCGCGGCCTTCGCGCAACAGACTTTCCAGCGCCTGCATCGAGGCGCCGACGCCGAGCGTCATCGGCTGCGGCAACGGGCGGTGGCGTTTCTCGCGCTGTGACTGAAAAATATCGGCAAGCTCGTCACGCTCGGGCGGCGGCTCGCCGGTCAGCGGCCGGGTCGGATCGCTGTCCCCATAACCCAGTGCATCGGCAAGTTCCGGGTCGATGCCGGTAGGGCCTTTGGCGACATAACCGGTCTGCGGCCGCTCGCCGAAGCCTTGCTCGACGGTTTTGCCTTGAGTCGATTTGCGCGCCTTGTGCGCATTGGCGAAATCCGCGCGGCGATCCCAAGAATTGTCCGGCGGCGGCTTTAAGCCGGTCTGCGAGCCAAGCCCGGCGGTACCTTGGCCGATGCCGGGATTGAGCAGTTCCGCCAGCGCCGGGTCGAGCGCCGGCACATCCGGCCGCGCTGCCTTGGCGCGAGTCGGCTTGGCCGGGTCTTTCTTCGAATGCTTTGCCGGATCGCGTTCGGGGCGCTTCGCCATGGTCACAATATGGGTCGAGTCCGGTGGCGAGGAAAGTGCGCCTGTTCTACTGTGTGGCAAGGGAAAAACGCCCAAAGGAAACGTCCATGACAGCGTTGGATTTCGCGCCGCTATTGGCCCCGGGACTGCCGACGCCGGCCGCCAAGTTCAAAGGCCTCGCCGAATACAGTTTTGTCGGCGGCAACAACGACGCCGAGCAGGTTCCGATCGACGCGCTTATCAAGGCCATGAACGACGTGCTGTCGCGCGAGGGCAGGGACCTCGCGACCTACGGCCTCGCCAGCGGACCGCAAGGCTACCGGCCGCTGCGCGAATTCCTTGCCAAGAAGCTCAAGCGCACTGCCGGCATTGTCTGCACCGCAGACGACATCCTGATCACGTCGGGTTCGTTGCAGGCGCTCGATCTGGTCAATGGCGTGCTGCTGGCACGCGGCGATACCATCATCACGGAGGCCGAAACCTATCAAGGCTCGCTCAATCGCTGGACCCGGCTCGGGGTCAACGCGATCGGTATTCCGCTCGATGGCGACGGCATGCGGATCGACGCGCTCGCCGCTGCACTCGACGATCTCAAGCGCCGCAATGTCCGCGCCAAATACATTTATACGGTGCCGACGGTGCAGAATCCGACCGGAACGATTCTGAGCGAACCCCGGCGCGCCGAAATGCTCAAGCTCGCGGAGCAGCATGGCGTGCCGATTTTCGAGGACGACTGCTACGCCGATCTGATCTGGAACGGCACGCGTCCGCCGGCGCTACACGCGCTGAGCAAGCATGGCGGCGTCATCCATATCGGTTCGTTTTCCAAATCGATCGCGCCGGCGCTACGCGTCGGATACATTGTCGCAGAATGGCCGGTGCTGTCGCGAATGCTCTCGATCAAGAGCGATGCCGGCTCAGGTGCGCTTGAGCAGATGGTGCTCGGCGAATATTGCCCGGCGCACTTCGACACCCATGTGCCGGAACTGACGCAAGGCTTGCGCAAAAAGCTCGAGACCATGATGGACGCGCTCAACGAGCATTTCGGCACCACGGCAGAATTCGACGAACCAAAAGGCGGCATCTTCCTATGGGTCAAGCTGCCGGATCAGGTCGACACGATGAAGCTCTACCAGTCCGCGCTCGCCGCGGGGGTCGCCATCAATCCGGGGCCGGAATGGACCACCGACAAGGCCTACGGCAAATGCCGCACACGGCTCTGTTTCGCCAGCCCGACGCACGAGCAGATCCGCGCCGGCGTCGCCGCGCTTGCCGAAGTCTGCCGCCGCGAGTTCGGCGTGCCGGAGCGGA
This sequence comes from uncultured Alphaproteobacteria bacterium, assembly GCA_963813825.1. Classification (GTDB taxonomy): domain Bacteria; phylum Pseudomonadota; class Alphaproteobacteria; order Rhizobiales; family Xanthobacteraceae; genus BOG-931. The sequence goes on along the minus strand of CAWFBB010000004.1, from coordinate 5,947 downwards.
TCGGCAATGTGGAGCAGCGGGCGAGGGCTTAGTTTTTCCGTCACCCTGAGGTGCGAGCGAAAGCGAGCCTCGAAGGGCGACGGCCCGGGCCGTGCATCCTTCGAGGGCCGCGTCGCGGCCACCTCAGGACGACGGATAACTAAAATCCCTTGAGCACGTGAGCGACATGCTCGACTTCCGGCGGCGAGGCGAAGCAGTGCGCGACGTGTTTGCGCCACTCCTGGAAGTCGGCCGAGCCGCGGAAGTCGACAGTGTGGTTCTCGACCGTCTCCCATTTGATAAACAGGCGGTAGCGGCCCGGTTTTTCGATCGAACGCTCGACGTCGAGCCCATGGCAGCCCTTGGCGCGCTTGAATACTGGCGCCGCATTTTTCACACCGGTTTCGAACTCCGCTTCCATGCCGGGCTTGACGTCGATCTGTGCGATTTCGGTGATCATGGTCGGTGCGTTCCTGCGGTGAGGGCGTAAGCCTAGCACGCCCGTAGGGGCAAGGGACGATAGCTGCCAGTGCCGTATACGAGGGCCAGAAATGCGCGCGCGAGGGGTTAAAGAGTAAGCCGGCGATGCGCTAAACTGCGCTGGCTCTCGCAATCTCACCCAAGGGCTTGTCATGATTGAAGTGCTTTACTGGACCACGCCGAATGGTCACAAGATCACGATTTTTCTGGAAGAAGCTGGGCTGCAGTACAAGATCACGCCGATCAACATCGGCAAGGGCGAACAATTCAAGGCGGATTTTCTGGCCTCTTCGCCGAACAACCGCATCCCCGCCATCATCGACCATGCGCCGGCTGACGGCGGCAAGCCAATCTCGGTGTTCGAGTCCGGCGCCATCCTGATGTATCTCGCCGACAAGACCGGCAAGTTCATCGGCAAGGACGTGCGCAGCCGCAACGAAGCCGTGCAATGGCTGTTCTGGCAGATGGGCGGTCTCGGCCCGATGGCCGGACAGAACAATCACTTCAGCAATTACGCGCAGGAGAAAATTCCCTACGCGATGGATCGCTATCGCAACGAGGTGAACCGTCTTTACGGCGTCATGAACAGGCGGCTGGCCGACCGGCAATTTCTCGGCGGCGAATATTCGATCGCCGACATGGCGTGCTATCCGTGGATCGTGCCGTGGGAGCGGCAAGGCCAGAAGCTCTCCGACTTCCCGCACCTGCAGCGTTGGTTCGAAGCGATCAAGTCGCGGCCTGCGGTGGTGAAGGCCTATGAATGGACGCCGAAGATCAATCCCGGTCAGGGCGGCATTCGCACGGCGGAGGAACGCGCGATCCTGTTCGGCCAGACCGCGCAGTCAGTCGCCGGCATGGCGAACCGGCAATAAGAAGCGTCGCGAAACTCAGCCGCTCCATGCGTTGGCACGGAGCGGCAAAACGAAACCGGATTTCAGTCTTCCCGCACTCAGTCTTCCCGCACTCAGTCTTGCCGCACGATGACGTGCGTGCCGACGGGCACCTGGGCATAGAGATCGATCACGTCGTCATTGACCAGGCGGAAGCAGCCGGACGAGACGGCGGTGCCGATCGTCTCCGGCGCATTGGTGCCGTGGATGCGATAGACGGTATTGCCGAGATACATCGCACGCGCGCCGAGCGGATTGCCGGGTCCGCCGGCCATGAAGCGCGGCAGGTAGGGCTGGCGCTCGATCATCTCCGGCGGCGGATGCCAATCCGGCCACTCGGCCTTGCGGCTGATCTGCAACAGGCCCTGCCAGGTGAAGCCGTCGCGGCCGACGCCGATGCCATAGCGGAGCGCGTGCGTCTCATCTTTGATCAGGTAGAGATGGCGCTCCAGAGTGTCGATAATGATCGTACCGGGCGGCTGTTGCGAACGGTAGAACACCATTTGCTTCTGAAAATCTTCCGGCAGGTTCGCGTTATTGCCGTGATCGACGCCAGGATCGACGTCTTGGGCCGTCACCGGGTATTGAAATAGCTGTTGGGCCGGCGCTTGTGCTGAAACCATGCAGAGCACCGCCGCGCCGAGCAACGGGCCTAGTCTGCTAAAGATCGCCATCGTTCGCAGCCCCTTCATAACGGCATTGTCCTCTCGACGCTTCGGCGGTTCAAGACCCAAAGGGTCATGGCAGACCGCTCCTTATTGATCGGCAGGATCTGGCCACGCGCTATTGGGCGACACCGCCAAAATAGCCAGCGATTTTCCAGCCACCCGCATCCTTCGTATAGCACATCTCGTCACCGCCGAGGGGCGCAATCGCATCCATGGCAATGAAGCCTGATTTGCCCGATGGCGTTGCGACATGCAGGAACGCCGGCTGGCTGGCATCGCTCGGCGGCGCGGTGTCGGGAAGGACATGCACCAGGTTGAGGCCGAGCTTTTCGATCACCGGCGCATTCGGTTGCGGGGCGGAGCGTACTTCAGTGCCGTCCTTGAGCGGATAGCCCCATTCCGAAGGGTCGGTCTGTGTCGCCTCGCCAAGGGCCTCGAATGCTTTCGCGTCGATATTCGGATCAGCCGGCGAGCAGATGACACCTTTGTGGTCGGGCAAGTCGGTAGCGGTCGGATCGTTGGCGAAGCCCGTCACCACATCCCAGCCGGAACCGTCCTTGGCGTCGAGGCCGATCGCCTTGGCGAGATTGTCGATGCCGGACTTGCTCTTGTCGGCGAGATCCTTGTCCTGGATCCAGAAAAAGCCCTGCGCGACGGTCAACTTGGCGAGGCCCGCGCGATCCTTGTGCGCGGCCACGTCGAGCAACTGCTTATGGAAGTTCTGGAAGGCCGGGTCGCTGTTGGGCTGCGGCGGTGTCACCGCAACTGCCGGGTACGGCTTGATCGGCGGCGGTGGCGGCGGCTTCAACGGCAATAATTGCGGTTGTTGAGCCTGCGCGACGGTGTATTCGGCAACGGATGAGAACGCGGCCAGTGCAGTCAGGGCCACGACAGAGGCGATCAGGGAACGGCGCATCGTAAAACTCCCGGGTTCAATGTCGGCGCAAAGTGCTCCACGCAATGGCGGCCGGAATAACTGCAAAATGCGACCGAGCTGCGGCAGGCAGCTTAGGCGAATCCCGCTGCCCGCCAAGCCAGCGCATCCTGACCGGGGCCATGCCGCGTTGCGGGAACGCCGAAAGCTCTGGACAGTTGGGTGGAGGCGGCGCCGCCTCGACGTGTATTTTCTTACTCCGACATCATCCCGGTAGGTCATCATGCCAGCTCTGTTCGGTTCACCTTACCTGTTTCCTATTCTGCTCCTGATCGGCTCCAACGCCTTCATGACGACCGCCTGGTACTGGCACCTCCGATTCAAGGACGTGCCGCTCTGGCAAGTCATCCTGATCAGTTGGGGTCTGGCCTTCTTCGAATATTGCATGGCGGTGCCGGCCAACCGCTACGGCAGCGCTGTCTACAGCGCCGCGCAGCTCAAGACGATCCAGGAAGTGGTCACGCTGACGGTCTTCGCCGTATTTTCGGTCGTCTATTTGCACCAGGCGATTACCTGGAATCAGATGATTGGATTCGCGCTCATTGCTGGCGGCGCATTTTTTGTCTTTCGCGCGCCGCTGTGACGCCGGCCGTCCGATGCGACGTTCGCTCACCGCGCTCAACGCTCTGAATTTCTTCATGGCCGACGTGCAAGCCGGGCTCGGCCCGTTCCTCGGCGTGTTCCTGCAAGCGCGGCACTGGTCGCCGGCCGAGATCGGCGTGGTCATGACCATCGGCGGCATATCCGGGATGGCGGTCACCACGCCGCTCGGCGCCTTGGTCGATCGCACGCGCGCCAAGCGTGCGATTGTTGTTGTGACCGCGATCGCTATCGCGACGGCTTCCATCGCCATCCTGCTGCGGCCGGATTTTTTTGTTGTCAGTGCCGCTCAGGTGATTACTGGAATAGCCGGCGCCGCCGTCGCGCCTGCCATTGCGGCGATCACGCTCGGCTTGGTCCGCCAAAGTGGCTTTCCCCATCAGCTCGGCCGCAACGAAGCCTGCAATCATTCCGGCAATGTCGTGGCGGCGGCGCTGGCTGGCGGTGCCGGATATGTGTTCGGTCTTGGCGCTGTCTTTGTCGTGCTCGCAATCATGGCCGGGTTTTCCATCGCGGCGACGCTGCGAATCGATGCGCGCGAGATCGATCACCGCGCGGCGCGCGGCGCGTCGGAGCACGACGGTGACGGCGTCGCCGGATTTTCAGTATTGTTGCAATCGACGCCGCTCGTCATCCTCGGTTTAACGCTCACGCTGTTTCATCTCGGTAATGCCGCGATGCTGCCGCTGCTCGGCCAAGCCGTGATTGCACAAGGCGCCGGCAATCCGAGCGTCTTTACCGGCGCGACTATCGTCATCGCGCAGATGACGATGGTCCCGGTGGCGCTCGTTGCGGCAAGGCTTGCCGAGACGCGGGGATATTGGATGGTGTTTCTGTTGGCGCTGATCGCGCTGCCGGTGCGTGGCGTCACTGCATCAATGGCCATTGGACTTTGGGGTGTGTGGCCGGTGCAGATCCTCGACGGTTTCGGCGCCGGCATTCTGGGGGTCGCGGTGCCCGGCCTCGTCGCGCGGATTCTTGCAGGAACCGGGCGCGTCAATGCGGGACTTGGTGCGGTGATGACGCTGCAGGGTGTCGGCGCCGCGCTGAGTCCCACACTCGGCGGCATCGTCGCGCAGCGCTTCGGCTATCCCGCGGCTTTTCTGACGCTCGGCGCGATTGCCGCAGTTGCACTGATGGTGTGGCTCGCGGCGCGGCCGGTGATGGCCGGCGCTTGTGCCAATAGTCCGGAGCAAACAGGGAAGGTGGGACTCGCTTAGTACGATTTTGGCAGGCCGAGCACCTTCTCGGCAATAAAGCAGAGAATGAGATGCGGCGTGACAGGCGCAATCCGCGCAATCATGCTTTCGCGGAAATAGCGCTCGACATGGAATTCCTTGGCGTAGCCGTAGCCGCCATGGGTCATGACCGCGGTTTCGCACGCCTTGAACCCAGCCTCGGCAGCAAGATATTTCGCCGCATTGGCGGCCGGTCCGCACGGCATGCCGCTGTCGTATTGCCAGGCCGCTTTGAAGGCCATGAGCTCGGCCGCTTCGAGTTCCATCCAGCACTGCGCCAACGGGTGCTGAATGGCTTGGTTTTGGCCGATCGGATGGCCGAACACGATGCGTTCCTTGGCGTACTGACTGGCCCGCTTGAGCGCGGCGCGGCCGAGTCCGATTGCCTCGACGGCTACCAGAATGCGTTCCGGATTGAAGCCATCGAGGATGTATTCGAAGCCGCGGCCCTCTTCGCCGATGCGGTCTTCAATCGGCACCTCAAGGCTGTCGATGAACATCTGGTTCGAGTCGACTGCTTTACGTCCCATTTTCTCGATCTCTCGCACTTCGACAAAGCGGCGGTCGAGTGCGGTGAAGAACAGCGACAGGCCGTCGGTCGGCTTGCGCACCTTTTCGGCCGGCGTCGTGCGCGTGAGGATCAGCATTTTGTCGGCGACCTGCGCCGTGCTGATCCAGATCTTCGCGCCGTTGATGACATAACGGTCGCCGCGGCGCTCGGCGCGGGTTTGCAGCTTCGCCGTCTCGAGCCCGGCGTTGGGCTCCGTCACCGCGAAGCAGGCTTTCTCGCTGCCGGAAACGACAGGCGGCAGCATGCGGCGCTTTTGTTCATCGGTGCCGTGCGCCACGACCGGATTGAGGCCGAAGATATTCATGTGAACGGCGGATGCACCCGAGAAGCCGGCGCCGGACGCCGCGATCGTGTGCATCATCACCGCGGCTTCGGTAATGCCCAGCCCCGATCCGCCGTAATGCTTCGGGAATACACACGCCGAGCCAGCCGTCCGCCGCCAGCGCGTGATGGAACTCTTCGCGGAAATCTGCCGTCGCGGTCGCGCTCGAGCCAATAGTCATCGCCGAAGCGCGCGCAAATCTTCTCGATCGCCGTCGCGCAGCGACTGCTGGAACTCTGAGAGGGCGAACTCGATCGCCGTTACT
>CAWFBB010000003.1:0-27268 GCA_963813825.1 uncultured Alphaproteobacteria bacterium | reverse complement strand
TGAATGCTTTGCGCTGCGCCTCAGTGGCAATATTCAAGTGATAAAGCGGATATAGTCGACGCGTGCCTTGCCGCCGGTAAACCAGCGCACATAGCGCTTGACGATCTTACGCGGTGGATCGTTCATCCATAGTGCCATGTAACGTGGGCGACCATAGGTGACGATGCCCACGATACGTTTGATGTTCAGCAGCATCGGTTTGACGTGCGCCGGATCGCTCAAATCGAATGCAACGCCGGGCATGATCATGCGGTCGAAGAACCCCTTGAGCATCGCCGGCAAGCCGAAACACCAAGTCGGAAATTGCAGAATGATGTCTCGGCCGCCATCAGCCGTGCCACGTAATCCTCAAGCCCGACGCGATTGCGCGACAGATCGTGATAATGGCGGCGGCCATCTTCCAGAGCACCGGGTCGAATTTTCCATAGAGATCGAGCAGATCGACGTGATGTCCGGCCGCGGCCAAAGCAGCCAAGGCTCGCGCTCGTATGGCGGCGTGAAAACTTTCCGGCAGTGGATGGCAGTAGATATAGAGTATGCGCATCGCCGCCGCCTCGACCCATGTTGAGGAATTCTGCTCCAGGAGCGCCTAGCTCAAATATTCTTGGCGAACGCGATGGAGTCGTCGTCCTGCCAAAGCTCGGAATAGTCGGGCGCCGTTGCGCGGAGCCGCGCACCGCGGTCAATGATGACCCGATCCGATTGCGGCCTACTGACGATCTCATTGATGGTGCGCGCGTTAAATACGATGAGCCTGGCCGGCGCATCAATGGCGAGCCGGCCGTGGCCTGAAAATCTCCCGATCGACGCCGGCACGGTGCTTACAACCGCGGGTGTCCCGGTCAGCGGATGATCGAGATGCAGGATGCGCACCGCCTGGCGATAGGGATCGAGCACATCGTGATCGCCGTAGGCATAGAAACTGTCGCGGCAATTGTCGCCCGCCACCGCCGCCGCTAATCCCGCGCTTGTGCATTTCGTGGACGACCGTAACGCCGCGCCACCGCGGCGTCCGTTTTTCTTTGCGGTCTTGCAGGTACATATTGACGGTCGGCAGCGTCACGATCGCAATTTCGGCTTCCGCGACAAGATCGAGCGTGCGGTCCACTTCGCTTTCCGACTGGTTGGCCAAACTGCAACAGTGCCCGCACACCACGCGGCCCTTGTAGCCATACCGCATCGCCGCGCGGGCAACGTAGGGCAGCGTCGCCGCCAACGGATCGTGGGTCTCGTCGACATGCAGATCAATGTCGAGGTCGTGACGCGTTGCCAGCGCAAAGACGCGATCCAACAGCACATCAATATTGTCGAGCGGTGCACCATGATTGCCGATTGACGCCCGCGTCACGCCGCCGAGGAGACCGCCCGACTTTGCAACGATGGCGGCGACACGATCGCCGAACTCGTCAGTCAGCAAATCGATCGGACAAAGAGCCACGGCCTGAAGATCGACCCTGTCCTGCCACTCCTCGTGCATCTCACGCACGACCTGCCAGCTTCGTTCGGCGAACTCGTGATAGGTATCGATATGGCTGCGAATGGCGGAAACGCCATGCGCATAGGCGCAGCGCAAGCCGAAATCCATGCGCCGGCGCAAATCCACTGCGGTCCAGTTCGGGCGATCGGCGGCTGCGGCCAGACGCGCATTGAGAAAGGTGCCGTCGACATTCGGACTGCGCTCAACGGTATGGCCCTTGTCGAGATGGGTATGGATATCGATCATGGTCGGCCAGACTTGCCGGCCACCGATATCGACACGGGCAATTCCGTCATTACGCGCGCTCTCAGGCCGCGCGACGCGCGCAAGCTTGCCGTCATCGATCAGCAAATCCGCGTTGATGATGCCTTCGGCGTCAGCTGGTGTTGGCAACATTGCCGCGCCAATCATCACGCAAGCGGGCACGCGCGCATTGGCGAGCCAAAACCGGCGCGTGCTGGGCCAGGCAATGTCAGCAAATCGGATCGGCATTGGGGATGTAAAGACGGTTTAGGGAAAAAGCGGTCATGTCGCGCAACAACGCGATGAAGCCTTCGATCTGATGTTCGGCGGTTTTGCTGCCCTTCTCCGCGGTGGCCTTGCCGGCGTCGCCGACCGCGCCATCTGTGTTCAGATCTTGCGCGATCCAGCCGAACGCGTGGCTCCCGGTCGGACCGAGATGTTTGAATTCGTTCTCCATGGCGATCGCCGTCGAGACAAAATTCTTAACTTCGTCCATGTGCACGAGATCGCGGCGAAACGACAGCATTAGCGAAGTCTCGATGTCGCCGGCGTGGATGCCGTGCCGCGCCTCCACGGCATCGTACATTTTGTCGGGAAGCCCGAACCAGCGCCAATGCGTCGCGACGGCGAGCATGCCGAAGCGGACCCGCAATTCGCGCGCGACCGTCGTCAGCACCGATGCGTTGCCGCCGTGCGAATTGGCCAAGACAATCTTACGCAAACCGGCGCGGTACACCCCCTCCCCGATCTCGACCAATACATGCTGAAGCGTCTCGGCCGAAAGGCTTAACGTGCCCGGTGACAACAGGTGCTCGTTTGATTTTCCGACGGCCTGGACCGGCAACACGAGCACGCTGAGTTCGGCCGGCAGGCTATCCTTCAAGAGCGCGATCATGCCGTCAGCGATTGCGGTGTCGGTCATGACCGGCAAATGCGGGCCGTGCTGCTCGGTGGCAGCAACCGGCAAAATCGCAATCGTCTTCTCCGGATCCAGATCCCGGAAATCGTTGCTGCGAAGTTCAGCCCAGAAAAACGCTCGTCCCGGCACGCTCGGCTCCATTGCTAGGATTCCACGCAAGCGTCGTGCCAAGCCACGCTATTCGATCGGCTCCAACTTCGGCATCGCTTTGCGCAATTCCTCGACCACCAGGCTCGGGAACGTGTCGAGGCCGCCGCGGGCGCGAACCAGTAATTTCAGCGCGATCGGATGGCTGGCGAGTTCGTCCAGCGGCAGATATCGGATATCGCCGGCTTCAACGTCTTCCGCGACGTCGACCGCGTTAAGGAATGTGATCGCCTGGCCGCTTCGGGCAATCCGTTTCATGAATTCGATCGAATTCGTTTCAATGGTCGGATGCAGTGGGATGTTAGCATGGGTAAAGGCGAGATCGACGGCCGGGCGAATTGTCATCGTAGCGTCGGCGACCGCCAAGGGAAATTCGGCGCAGTCGGCCAGCCGCAGCGAATTGCGCTTATTGAGCGGATGCTTCGCCGACACCACGGCACCAATGGCAAGGTCGTGGCTCGCCACGATGCGCAGGCCCGGGCTGTTCGGCGGGTTATAGGTCAGCGCCAAATCGGCTTCGCCGGTCAGAACAGCGTTGGTCATCTGGTCGAACGGAAGCACTCTCACGCGCAGATGGACGCGCGGATGCTGGTTCAGGATGCTGCTTAAAAAACGCGGCAACGGACCTGCGGCAAGCCCGTTCATGGTGGCTATGGTGACTTCACCGCGGGCGAGACCCTTCAGCGCCTCGATCTGCGCCTCGACCCGCTGATGCCCCTTCAAAGTGTCGCGCACGTGGGAGATCAAAACCTCACCTGTCGCAGTCAATCGCATGCGCCGCGGCATGCGCTCGAAAATCGGCGCGCCGAGCTCATTTTCCAACGCGAGAATTTGGCGGTTGATCGCCGACGAGGCAACGTTGAGCCGGCCCGCCGCCTTGCGGATCGATCCCAATCGGGAGACCTCGTCGAGATACCTGAGAAGCCGCGAATGGAGCATTGGTGGCGCCTGCCTGCGTCTTAATCGGCCTGCATAAAGCTTCGCCAGTGGTGCCTTAAAGGCATCGCTCAGAACGAAATTTGATGCTTTTATTATCATTCAATTCGCGCACATTACTGTCAAGAGGACCTGCACGCCCGCGCCGGTTAATGCGCGCGGCCGTCACAAAGCACCGATAGGACACGCCATGTTTTCATCCGCAATGTTGCGATTCCGCATTGCTTGCCTGACCGCCGCCACGGCCGCCTTGTTGGCGGCCGGACCCGCGAATGCCGCCGACAAAGTTACGTTTCTCACGAGCTGGTACGCGCAAGCGGAACACGGCGGCTTCTATCAGGCCAAAGCCACCGGGCTCTACGACAAGGAAAACCTAGATGTCACGATCAAGATGGGCGGTCCGCAGGTCAACGGCATGCAGCTTCTGCTCGGCGGCGAAGCCGACGTGATCATGGGATATGATTTTCAGGTCCTCAACGGCGTTTCGAAGGGTCTGCCGGTGACCACCATTGCCACGTCATTCCAGAAGGATCTCCAGGGCATGATGACCCATGCCGACGTCAAAGATTTGGGTGACCTAAAGGGCAAGACCATTCTCATCGCCACGTCAGGGCGTACAGCGTGGTGGCCATGGCTGAAGAACAAATTTAGCTACACCGACGATCAGACGCAAGCTTACACATTCAACCTGCAACCATTCTTTGCTGATGACAATATCGCGCAGCAATCGTATCCGTCGTCGGAGCCGTTCCAGGCTTTGCAGAAGAACGTCCCGGTGAACTTCTATCTGTTCGCAGACTACGGCTATCCGCCCTATGGCACCACGATGGTCACCACGACGAAATTCGTCAGCGAGCATCCCGATGTCGCGCGCCGTTTCGTCAAAGCGTCACTCGAAGGCTGGAAGAATTACCTCAAGGGCGACCCCTCCGCCGCCAACGAACTGATCAAGGCTGATAATCCCAACATGACCGATGCCCAGATCGCGTTCGGCATCAAACGCATGAACGAGCTGCACATCGTCGACGGCGGCGACGCCAAGACGATGGGCATCGGCATCATGACCGAAGCACGCTGGAAAGCGGACTACGATCTAATGGTCGATAACGGCCTGTTGCCGAAGGACACCGATTGGACCAAAGCCTTCACAACGCAATTCGTGAAGGACCTCAAGGTCATGTGGTGACAACGCGGTTGCAACTCGCAGCCTCGCGTTAGTAGCTGACAACCGGACAGCACGGCCAGCCCAATGACCCTTTCGGCAAGCGGCAAAAGGATTGCTGATATTCTTCCGCCGCTTGTTGTCGGCGTTCTGTTTCTGGCCGGGTGGGAGGCGTGCTGCTGGGCCTTCCATGTTCCGTCCTATCTCGTCCCGGCGCCAAGTCTGATTGCCAAGACATTCGTCCTCAACGCGCCGGCGTTATTGCACTCGCTTTGGATTACGCTGCGTGTGACGTTTATTGCACTAGCGCTTTCGATCGTCATCGGCACGGCGATCGCGTTCATGTTCGTACAAAGCCCCATCGTGGAGCGCAGCTTCTTTCCCTATGCGGTCATTCTTCAGGTCACGCCGATCGTCGCCATCGCACCGCTGATCATTATCCTGGTGAAGAACACCCAGACTGCTTTGATCATCTGCGCCACGATCATCGCTATTTTTCCAGTGATCTCGAATACCACTGTCGGGCTGCGCAGCATCGATGCCGGACATCAGGACCTGTTTGCAATCAATCGCGCCTCGCGGCTACAGAGCCTTGTGTATCTACGGATTCCGAGCGCGTTGCCGTATTTTTTTGCAGGCTTGAGAATATCCAGCGGCCTGGCTTTGATCGGCGCAGTGGTCGCGGAATTCGTCGCCGGCACCGGCGGCCGCAATACCGGTCTCGCTTATCAGATACTTCAGTCCGGCTTTCAGTTGGATATTCCGCGCATGTTTGCGGCGTTGTTCCTGATCACGCTTGCCGGCGTAGCCCTTTTCATGGTCGTGGTCGGAGTGTCGAGACTTGTGCTGGGGTCCTGGCACGATAGTGCGATCGAGAGAGAACACTGAGAAGGCGGGCGGCAAGTCGGAGGATAACATGCTGACATCGAAACAAAAGGTTTTGCGCCGATTTTGGTACGCGGTGATGCCGCTCGAAGACCTCGCTAGCGGTCCGAAGCCGTTTCGCCTGCTCGGCGAGGAAGTCGTGCTGTTCCTCGGCGCCGACGGCAAACCCGCAGCATTGCAGGACCGCTGCTGTCATCGCACCGCCAAACTTTCCAAGGGCTGGTGCAAGGATGGACGTCTTGTTTGCGGCTATCATGGCTGGACTTACGACCACACCGGCAAGGTGGTCGAGGTGCCGCAGCTCCCGGTCCAGCCTGAGCTCGCCAGCTATGCGACCCCTGCCTATTACTGCGAGGCGCGCTATGGCTACGCCTGGGTAGCGCTCGACGAACCGCTGGCACCGATCCTCGACGCCAGCGAGGAGACTGATCCAGCCTATCGGCGCATACCGCAATTCTACGAGGTCTGGAATACCTCGGCGCTGCGGCTGATGGAGAACTCGTTCGACAACGCACACTTTGCTTTCGTGCACAAAGGCACTTTCGGCCAGCTCAGTCAGCCTTTGCCTGAGAAATACCAAATCCAGGAAACCGATTACGGTTTCGAAGCCGAGACGATCATCACGATTTCCAATCCGCCGGTTCAGTATCGTATCTCGGGGTCTACTGAGACCACGACCAAGCGCCATATGCGCAATAAGTGGTATATGCCGTTCTGCCGTAAGCTCGATATCGAATATCCGTCAGGCCTTCGCCACATCATCTTCAACTCGGCGACGCCGATCGACGATGATCACATTCAGGTGGTGCAGTGGCTGTATCGCAACGACACCGAAGCGGATTGCTCGGCCAAAGAACTCATTGACTGGGACTATCAGATCACGCGCGAGGACAAGGACATTATCGAATTGACCGATCCTGACACGCCGATCGATATGGCGCGGCGCGTCGAAGCGCACATGCCGTCCGACCGCCCTGGAATGATGATGCGGCGGCGGCTGAAGAAACTTCTCGAAGACCACGGCGAGGCCGAAGCTTTTGCGCCACGCAATACCGGCACGCCGGTTGCCGCTGTAGCGGCCGAGTGATCGGGGAGCAAGCATCATGTCTCAAGCGGCCGCCTTGGCCAGCGCGGAGCAGAACGGCCGCTACCGGCTGGACGAATTCCTCACCGACATTTCCGGAATAAACACAACTACCGATCTCATCGATCGCCGGCGGCGCTCGCGCGATTACTTCTGGTACAGCCCCATCCTCTACGAGGCGCTCAAAGACAAGGTTGCCGACGTGGTGGTCACGCCCCGGGAAGAAGCCGAGGTCGTGGGCGTCGCCGCGGCCTGCGCCAAGTACGGCATTCCCCTGACGGTTCGCGGCGGCGCCACCGGCAATTACGGACAATGCGTGCCCCTCGAAGGCGGCGTCGTGCTCGACATGGCGCTCCTCAACCGCATTGAATGGCAGAAACCGGGGCTCGTCAGGGTTCAGGCCGGCGCCAAGCTGTTCGACATCGACGCGGCGACCCGGCCTAATGGTTTCGAGTTGCGCATGCATCCATCGACCAAGCGATCCGCGCAAATCGGCGGCTTCGTCGCCGGCGGCAGCGGCGGCGTGGGCAGCGTCACCTTCGGCGGCATGCGCGAGCCCGGCAACATCGTGGCGGCGCGGATCGTGACGCTTGAGCACACCCCGCGGGTCATCGAGTTGCGCGGCGACGCGGCGCAGAAGATCAGCCGTGCCTACGGCACTACTGGTATCATCACCATTCTCGAAATGCCGCTTGCTCCGGCGCAATCCTGGTTCGACGTGATTGTTGCCTTCGACGATCTCGCCGGCGCGGTGCGGTTCGGGCAGACCATCGCGATGGCCGACGGCATCGTGAAAAAACTCTTGTCGCCGATCCAATGGCCGCTGCCACAGCACTTCGCGGCGTTCCGCTCCTACTGTCCCGATGGCAAAAGCTTGCTGCTTGGCATGATCGGCGAGATGTCGCTCGAAAGCTTCGAGACACTGCTCGCGGCGACAGGCGGCGAGATCACCTACAAGGAGCCCAGCGAGGACGTCCTTGGCAAAACGCCGCTCTACGAGCACACCTGGAACCACACCACGTTGCAGATGCTCAAGAACGATCGCGGCGTCACCTACCTGCAATGCCTGTATCCGCGTGACCGGATTACCGATGCAGCGGCACAGATTGACGAGAAATTCGGCGACGAAGTTCGTCAGCATCTCGAGTTCATCCGGGTCAACGGCTATATGACGGCGAGCGGCATCCCGGTCGTTTGTTATCGCTCGCCGGAGCGGCTCTACGAGGTCATGGCGGCGTTCGAGGCCGCAGGTGTGATGATCGCCAATCCTCACGTCGTGACGTTGGAAGACGGCAGCCGCTACAAGCGCGTCGACGCCGACCAATTGGGTTTCAAGCACGAAGTCGATCCGATGGGCTTGCTCAATCCGGGTAAGATGCGAAGTTTCGTGCCGCAGCCGCATTGAGCCGAAACATGGCCACAGTCGTTCCCATCATCGCCATGGCAGAGCCGGCCACGATCCGGACGGCGGCGTCCGGTCCGACGGCACGGCCGCTTCTTCGCCTCGACGACATTTCCAAGATCTTTAGCAACGGCACGATGGCGCTTGCCGGTGTCGATCTGACTATTCTTCCCGGTGAGTTCGTCAGTCTGCTCGGCCCGTCGGGCTGCGGAAAATCGACATTACTTAAGGTGATAGCCGGGCTGGCGGCACCATCGTCAGGCACGATCGACTGGCCGCAATCGACCTACAGCGCCGCAGGCGCGCCGGAACCGTCACTTGGCTTTGTCTTCCAGGAACCGACGCTGTTACCGTGGCGAACCGCGGCCGACAACGTTTGCCTTCCGCTCTTGCTTGCCAACGTGAATAAACGGGAAGCGCGCGCGCGCGTTGACGAGGCTTTGGCGCTGGTCGGGCTATCGGGGTTTGGTAACTCGCATCCGCGGCAACTGTCCGGCGGCATGAAGATGCGGGTATCGATTGCGCGCGCGTTGGTGACCAGGCCCAAGATTTTGCTGATGGATGAACCGTTCGCCGCACTTGACGAAATCACGCGGACAAAACTCAACGATGAGCTTTTGCAACTGTTCGCGCGTCAGAAATTGACGGTCATCTTCGTCACGCACAGCGTCTACGAGTTGGTTTATCTGTCGAGCCGCATCGTGGTGATAGGACATAGGCCGGGCCGAGTAACGACCGATCTGCCGATCGAAGTACCCTACCCGCGAACGGAAGAATTTCGCTTGTCGCCGCTTTACAGTGAGTTCTGCCGGCTGGCATCGACGGCGTTGCGCCGCGCCATGACTGCCGGCGAATCCGTCCGATGAGTTTTCTCCGCCATCTGGTGCCTACGCTGATTCGCACGCCTTTTGCCCGCTACAGCCACGCCGTGGAGGTCCCGCCCGGGGCGCGATGGCTGCTGTGTTCCGGACAACTCGGCATAACCACGGATGACAAAATTCCAGACGATGCCGAGGCCCAGGCGGTTCTGTGCTTTGACGCTATCGGCGCTTGTCTCGCCAAGGCCGGCATGTCGTTCGCCGATATCGTCCGGATCAACGCATACGTCACCGATCGCGCCCACATGAGCGGCTACATGGCGGTCCGCGACCGCTACGTGGCGCAGCCCCCGCCGGCCTCCACGTTGATGATCGTGTCAGGCTTCACCAGGCCAGAGTTCAGGGTGGAGGTGGAGGCGATCGCCGCCAAAGCAGTCGAATTTCGAAGATGACACCGACGCGGACGCGAAACATATCGCACAGGCGACTGTGTGCCCCAAGCGTCCGATGGACCAGCGACTCTGAAAAGCAGGCGGGTTACCCTACAGGTCAAATTCATTTCCTTACTCGAGCGACGCAAACTGACAAACATCCGTCGCGGCCTTTGGCCGCCGCACCTATCGCAGCCTGTCGGGCATCGCCTATGCGATCACCGGCACGAAATGGAATGGCACTTTTTTGGCATGCGTGAGGTGAATGACAAGGAGCGGGAGAACCGCCATGGTGGATAGCCAGTGGAATACCGCGCGTCGGGGAAACCGCTACCGGTATTATATTAATCAGGCGTTATTGCACGGGAAACGCGAAGGCTCTCGAGCGCGTGTCAGCGCTGATGATGCGGAGCATCTTATTGTCGAGCAATTGTGCCGACAGGAGAAACGGGATGATCTGGTCGCCAACATAGCTATCGGCGTTTGGAGCGCGGAGACACGCGAACTGATCCTCACCACAGTTGATCGAGTTCGTGATCCTTCGCGACGAGATCGAAGTCACGTTCAGGTTAAAGGAGCGGGTTGCGTCGCGGCATCCATCGAAGAGGACGAGAAAAGCGAGAGTCAAAATAGCCTGAGACTTCCACTACCCCCTCCTCGTCCTCGCGAGCGCAAGAAAATATTCGTACCGGGTAATTCCGGAACGCAGCCGCGTCGGATCGACCGAGCACTTGTCCTGGCGATCGCGCGCGCAAGGTCATGGGTGGGCGCGTTACGGCAAGCTGAGTTCGTCGACACGGCAAAGATTGTGCAAAATCGCGGACAATAGTGACCCCCTGAGGGAGTTTTTCGCATCCAATTCCGACCCCTTCTGACGTGTTGTGTCAGCGTCCTTCCCTTGGCCCTGCTAGGCCGGGAAGGGCTTTGGGGAATGATTGGCGTGGAGAAGATTGGCGGGATCCGACGCGCTTATTTTGAGCAACATCGCAAAATCAAGGAGATCGTGCGGACGCTGTCGGTATCGCGGGCGACGGTGCGCGAGGTGGTGCGGGGCCACCACACGTTCAAGTACGAGCGTGGCATCCAGCCCTCGCCCAAGCTCGGCGCATGGGTCGAGGTTCTGACGGCGGACAATTGGTCGCTCGATCCCCCGGCAAACCGGGATATCTTAGACGTTGGCTGACAACGTAGTCCGTCGCTAAACTGGTCTCTGCGCTAAATTCCCTGCTAACAGGGAAAAACAGCAAGGCTCAAATGACGTTCGGGCTCTACTTCCAACCGGATGAATGAAGGGGCTCAAGTCAAGAAGCTAAATTACTAATTTAGCAATTTCAATCTGTTCATAATGAGAGCCTTATATCTTCTCGTCTTCTGATTTCTCGTGAGGTAGTATGGTGTTCCTCACTGAGGTCGTTGACGATTTCGCAACCAAGCGATTATTTCTGTCAGCTTCAGTATCGTTGAATTGACTATGAGCTTATTCTTGGGAGCGCAATTTCTCATTCATGATTTTACTTCCCAAAAAGGTCGGTGGGTTCTTCGCTCTCCATGAGCCAGATTGTGGATTGCCGAAGGAAAGCATACTTTTTCGATGGACTAATGGACGCGCATTTACTGCATTTAGCCTCGCGCGCTCCGCATTTGCTGCTCTTGTCGATAAAATTTCACCCCGCGCCGTGTGGCTACCCGCATACACCTGCGGTAGCCTGATCGCAGCGTCGTGGCAAGAACGTGCGCGGTACTATCGATTGCGTGAGGGTTTCGAGCCGGACGTCGCTAGCCTTGAGCGGGACGTTGTTCCCGGTGATATGGTTTTAGCTGTCGATTTCTTTGGCTTTCCTCCGGGTCCAGGTTTGATGCAGTTTGTTCGACGGCGGCGCGATCTGTTGTATGTCGAGAATTGAGCTCACGCTTTGGACCCAGGAGTGGAGCCTTGGGCGGACTGGACACTTTACAGTCCACGAAAGCTTCTCGGCGTTGCCGATGGCGGAATCCTGGTTGCCGAAAGTTCTGGAGGCGAAGTACCACAGCCAATGGAAAGGCCAGACGCAATCGCCTTATGGACGGCACCACTTCTACGCTACGAGGACTGGACCGAGGCAGACAATCAGACTTGGCACCAGGCTAATCAGTTGGTGAAATCGCGACTGAAAGCTGATCGTAGTGAAATGACGCGCTGGAAGAAGTGGATTCTGTCCCGCACCTCACTCGAACCGTTAGCCGATCGGCGCCGCCGGAACTGGCGGGTCCTCCGAAGCCACTTGGGCCGTTGGCTCGCATGGGAAGGAAATCCCGACGCCGCACCGTTCGGGTATCTTATGAAAGTTCCTATCGGCCAACGGCCAGAGATATTACGTGCCCTGCACAGCAATTGCATCTTCGCCGCAGTACATTATCCATCATTACCCAGTCCGGCTGAACAATTCGCGGTCGAGCATGAATTGAATAGGCAAGTCATTACATTGCCCTGCGACCACCGATATGACGAAAATACGATGCAAAGTGTCGCGCAAAAAGTACTTTCAGTTATCTCATAGTGGATTAAGTCGACAGGGGATAAGGCACTATCGTCCAAAGCTTCAACTTTCTCCACCCGTGCTAACCCACGCGACTGCGATTCCGTTACCGAACGCCTACCAAAGTGGAGTGAGCGATGCATCAAAACGGTATTCGGCCACAAAAGACTCAGATGGCATGCGCGTAATTTCAGCGCGCCATCCACCTTCGGCGGCAAGTTTTGTCATTTCGTGCTCGGTGCGCCAAATGCCGAAAGGCGTATCATGGCGTTTGAGATCTTGGAGTGGCCACGGCTCCGAGCCTACATCTTGGCGCCAAAAAATTCCCGCGCGGTCGAGATCCGGCAGGTTCCCCAACAACACACGCTGGACGCTCGGAAAGCGTTTGCGCAGCGCGATCAGAACTCCTGCCGATTTCCGTTCCAAAAGGCACTGAAACGCGCCATAGCACATCACCTTGGTGATGCGCGCAGTGTCATCGGTCGTTTCAACATATTCGCAGACGTCCGAGAGCCAAAAAAGACGATCTGGGATCTTCTCGAAATTAGCCTTGGCCACCTCGATGAGATAGGGCGTAAAATCGACTCCAACTCCGCCTCGACAACGCTCGAATATTGGGTTGGTGATAACGCCATTACCGCAACAGAGATCGAGCACAACATCATCCGGCTCGATGGCTAGTCCGCGCGCGATTCCTTCGATAATTAGCGTGACTTGATCCTGACCCACCGGCTTGCCATGCGGTGTCCGCATCACCTGGCTTTGGAAATCTTTGGGGTCACAGGTGCGGGCATGCTTTTCGTAGAGCGACCGGACTTCTTCCTCTGTCTGTTCCATTTAGTCTCCTATCTGGCTCATGGGCCAATTTCGGGTACTCTTTCGCCAATCGGTACTGCTTCCTTGCCGGCGAAAGCGGCCAATGCTAGCTCATTCTAAGTTGCTGGGCACCGCGACAAATGGTTGAAATGATTTCGATTCTACGCCCCAAGCTGCCGCCAGTTGATCGGCTCGTGCCGTACTTGGCAGCAATCGATGACGCACGGTGGTATTCCAATTTCGGTCCTTGCGCGCGCAAATTTGAGGAACGACTCTGTTCGCATTTTGGCTTAGAGAATGGAACCACAACAACCATTGCCAACGCTACGCTTGGGCTGACGCTGGCTCTTGCCGCGCAACGTGCGCCAGCCGGTACTCTCTGCCTCATGCCCGGATGGACATTCGTGGCGTCCGCTCATGCCGCCGTTCTCGCTGGTCTTGTACCTTATTTTGTAGACGTGAATCCATCGACCTGGGCTCTCGATCCGTCGGCGATCGAAACCGAAATTGCGCGGGCGCCGGCGGCGGTCGGCGCTGTCATGGTGGTCGCGCCGTTCGGTCAACCGATCGACTACGCGGCGTGGGACGGGTTCAGGCTCCGCACCGGCTTACCGGTTGTCATCGACGCTGCGGCAGCTTTTGATTCATTGCAGGTGGGTGAAACTCCCACGGTCGTGAGCTTGCACGCCACCAAGATCCTCGGCGTCGGCGAGGGCGGTTTTGTCGCCAGTCGCGATCCCTTGATCATCGGCGCGATCCGTCGGCGCAGCAATTTCGGATTTCACGGCGGTCGAGATGCCGTGACCGCGGGTGTCAACGCCAAGCTCAGCGAATATCATGCCGCCGTCGGTCTGGCGTCGCTCGACACATGGAGTGAAACCCGCGTCGAATGGATGTCGGTAGCGAGCGCGTACCGGCAGGCAATGGCAAAATCGAATAGCATCAGCCTGCAGCCCGGGTTTGGCGAGACCTGGGTGAGCTCGACTTGCATCGTATCTGTCGATGAACATGTCCAACTTAAAGCGCTGCAGACCTTGGCGGCTGTTGGAATCGAGACGCGCTTGTGGTGGGGGGCCGGCGCGCACAGCCAACCGGCAACTGCCGAATTTCCGCGCGCGAGTTTGCCGGTCACCGAGCGTTTGGCAAGATCGTCGATTGGTCTGCCTATTTATCGGGATCTTCAACCGGATCAGGTGAAGTACATCGCGGCAACGCTTATTGCGGCTGCTACGTCATGACACCGGCCACACCGTCATGACGCGGATTGGAAGGTGACCGGGGACGAATCGGCTCGTCGCGGGACATCTGTTGACCCGACTTGGGCGGTGGTATTGCTGTAAATACGATGATTAGGGGCGAAGCGTGACCTATCGCGTCATGGTAACCGGCGGGGCTGGCTTCATCGGCTCGACGCTGGTGAAATATCTGGTGCGCGAAATCGGCGCCGTCACCCTCAATATCGACAAGCTGACCTACGCCGGAACCCTGTCGTCGCTGACCGAAGTCGCCGGCAGCAACCTTTATCATTTCATCAAGGCCGATATTGCCGACGGCGCGGCCATACGCGCCGCGCTGCATGAATTCCGGCCGGATATCGTGATACACCTCGCCGCTGAAACCCATGTCGATCGCTCGATCGACGATCCGCGGCGGTTTATCGACACCAATGTCGTCGGTACCGTCGTGCTATTGCAGGAAGCGTATGATTACTGGCGCGGCCTTGCCCGGGATCAGGGCCGGCGCTTTCGCTTTCACCACGTGTCGACCGACGAAGTGTTTGGCTCGTTGCCGGGATCGGACCGCGCGAATGAAGCCAGCCGCTATGACCCGAGTTCTCCCTATTCGGCGAGCAAGGCGGCGGCCGACCACATCGTGCGCGCCTGGCATCGGACGTACCAAATGCCGCTGGTTTTGAGCAATTGCGGCAACAATTACGGCCCGTTTCAGTTCCCCGAGAAGTTCATTCCAATGATGGTCTTGAAGGCGCTCGCCGGAGAGCCAATGCCGGTTTATGGCGCAGGCGAGAATATCCGCGACTGGCTGTACGTGGAGGATCACGTCCGCGCGTTATGGACGATCGCCACCAAGGGAAGGCTCGGCGAGACCTATCTGGTCGGCGCTAATGCGGAACAGCGAAACATAGACGTTGCGCGGCTGATCTGCAGGTATATGGACGAACTCAAGCCCGACGTAACCGGCGGCCGCGAGCGGCTGATTTCGCTTGTTGCCGATCGCCCCGGTCACGATCTGCGTTATGCTCTCGACAGCTCCCGGCTGCAACGCGAGCTGAATTGGTCGCCGCGGGAAAACTTTGAAAGCGGTTTGCGCCGCACCGTGAGCTGGTACCTTGAGCGGCGCGACTGGTGGCAGCCGTTGACCAACGACTACGGCGGTCAACGTCTTGGTCAATTGCCAACCGACGCGCTTTCGGACGCGGGCGGGACCGGGAGTACCTCGAGATGAAAGGCATCATTTTAGCAGGCGGGTCCGGCACTCGCCTTTATCCGGCTACGCTCGGAGTTTCGAAACAGCTTATCCCGATTTACGACAAGCCAATGATTTACTATCCGCTCTCTACGCTCATGCTGGCGGGAATTCGTGACATACTCGTGATCACGACGCCGAACGATACGGACGCCTATCATCGGCTGCTGGGAGACGGCGCACAGTTCGGCATCAACGTTTCCTATGCCGTCCAGAAAACTCCACGTGGCCTCGCCGATGCATTTATCATTGGCCGTGACTTCACAGGGCGTGACAGCGTAGCGCTCATTCTGGGCGACAATATCTTTTACGGACAGGGCATGCGCACGCTGCTCATGCGGGCGGCAAATCGCAAAAGCGGTGCGACTGTCTTTGCCTATGTAGTTGCCGACCCGGAGCGATATGGCGTCGTCGAATACGATCGCTCCGGCCGCGCTATTGCCATCCACGAAAAGCCGAAGAATCCGAAATCGAAGCAAGCAATCACGGGATTGTACTTTTACGACAACCAGGTGCTCGACATCGCTCGCGAGGTGAAACCGTCGCCGCGCGGCGAATTGGAGATCACCGACGTCAACAATGCCTATCTTCGGCGCGGCGAACTTTATGTCGAACTATTGGGGCGTGGCGTTGCATGGCTCGATACTGGGACCTGTAAATCGTTGGTGGAGGCATCGGCTTTTGTCCGTACTCTGCAGCACCGGCAAGGGCTGAATATTTGCTGCCCGGAAGAAATCGCGGCTCGACTGGGCTTTATCCCGCTCGATGGCCTGCTCAAGAACGCGCAAAAATTTGAGAACAGCGAATATGGGGCGTACCTGCTCTCCATCCATCGCATTCTTAGCCGTGCCAGTGCTCCGCCAGTCGAATAGCGGACTGCCAACCGGAATCTTAGCCGGCGCCGGAAATAGCAAAAGATACTGTGCTACGTTATAAGCTATCGTGGGTGTTCACACGGCACTCTCTGACTGCAGGAAACGGGGTCGTTTCTGCCAGATAATAGCCTCCATTTGCGCCGACGGTGCCGAGCGTTTACGGCCAACCAGACGGGTCCATGAGCAGAAAATTTTCCTGGGCGTTGCTGCCCGACGAGCAACTGCTGAAAGTCCGCCTCAAAGACCTCCATGTAAAGGTCGAGGGTACCTGGCTTGAGGACTGTCTGCTTACGCTCCATGACGAGCTCGCCGAGCGCGGTATCACCGTGCGGCCCCATGCCTGGATCTCCAACGAGTGGTTCAGCCCGGAAAACACGCCGGGTATCGCCATGCCGTTCTTTCTCGCCCATCCGCGGCTAATGCGGCTGGAAAAGAAGATGATCATCGATGTCGAGGGCGGCACCTGGAATTCATGCATGGAGATTCTTCGGCACGAAGCCGGTCATGTGGTGCAGCACGCCTATCAGCTCTACCGCCGCCGCCACTGGCAGCAACTGTTCGGCCCGACGTCACGGCGTTATCCGCGCTATTATCAGCCCAACCCCGCCAGCCGGAATTACGTCCAGCATTTGCGGCTGTGGTACGCGCAAAGTCATCCCGACGAGGATTTTGCCGAAACATTCGCGGTGTGGCTGAGGCCGCGTTCGAACTGGCGCACACGTTACATCGGCTGGCCGGCACTCAAGAAGCTCAGATATGTCGACGGACTGATGGCCGAGATCGCCGGAAAGCGTCCTCTGCTCCGCCATCGGGAAATGGTCGATCCGCTCAGCAAGTTCAGGGAGACGCTGGGGGAATACTACCGAAAGAAGCGGGAGACCTATCTGGTCGACCCGCCGAAGACCTACGACCGCGATCTGCGGCGGTTATTTTCCGCGGATCCGAAACACCGCCACTCCGAAACGGCGGCTTCCTTCATCAGGCGCAATCGCGCGCGCGTGCGCGAGCTGGTCTCGAAATGGACGGGCGAATATCAGCTCACCTTCGATGCGGTGCTCGATGACATGATCGCCCGTTGCCGCAAGCTCAAACTGCGCGCCGTCGGAGCCGAGCGCGCTCTCGTCATGGAATTCACGATTTTGTTGACCGCCAAAACCATGCATGCACTGTTTGGACCGTCGCGGCGAAAGTGGATCGCGCTATGAAACGGCTTCGCGTCCTTGTGCTGCTGCACCCGGATCTCATGCCTCCGGATTCGTCCAAGGGGTACACCGAACAGCAAATCAGTGTCTGGAAAACCGAATACGACGTCGTGAAAACATTGCGTGGCGCTGGGCACGACGTGAAGCCGCTCGGCGTGGCTGATGAGCTAAAGCCGATCCGCGACGAGATCGAAAACTGGAAGCCAAACGTTGTCGTGACGCTGCTCGAGGAATTTCAAGGCGAAGCGATCTACGATCAGAACGTTACGAGTTTCCTCGAACTGATGCGCATTCCGTATACCGGCTGCAATCCGCGCGGTCTCATGCTGGCGCGCGGCAAGGATCTGGCCAAGACACTGGTGCACTACCACCGTATTCCGGTGCCGGCCTTCACCGTCTTCCCGATCGGCCGTAAGGCGCGGCGGCCGGCGCGGCTGGCGTTGCCGTTGATCGTCAAGAGCCTGAATGAGGACGGCTCCTACGGGATTTCGCAAGCCTCCGTCGTCGATACCGATGACAAACTCGTCGAACGCGTCGGTTTCATCCATGACCGCATCGGCACGCCTGCGATCGTCGAGCAATATATCGAAGGCCGCGAAATCTATGTTGGCATACTCGGTAACGATCGGCTGCGCGTGCTGCCGGTTTGGGAGCTGACGTTCGGCAACATGGCCGAGGGCGACTGGCCGATCGCCACCGAGAAGGTCAAGCACGATCCCGACTATCAGGAGCGGCGGCAAATACTGCACGGACCGGCAAAAAATCTCGCGCCGGAACTGATCGCTCGCATTCAACGCATGGCAAAACGGATCTATCGCACGCTGGCGCTTGACGGCTATGCGCGCATCGATTTCCGGTTGGCGGCCGACGGCACGCCGTATTTCCTCGAAGCCAATCCGAACCCCGAAATCGCCGAGAGCCAGGAATTTGCTGCGGCCGCCAAGCACGACGGCATCAAGTATCCCGATCTTTTGCAGCGTATTCTGACACTGGGGATAAAGCGGCGCGGCCTCGGCTCTGTCGCGGCCGGCTGATAGTCACACAATCAGACGCGATGCGTCGCAGCATGATGCGCGGCTACCCGCTTTCCGCTCAGGCGTGCCTCGCGGGCGTCCTTGGACCTTTCGCGCGAGGCCTGACGCTGACGCCTGGTGCGACGTCCGCCGGCACCATCCGCGTCGGCGACGCCAAGTGCTTTCGCCCAAGCCTTAGCGAGCGAAACCTTCTGGTCCGCGCTGTGATGCCCGATGCTGCCGCCGGCCTTTGCGGCTACCGGCGCAGTTTTCGCGTCGCCGGGCGGTTTTGCCTGCACTGCCGGTTGCTCGACTTGCGCCTGTGGCGTTTGCGCCTGTTCGATATCGGCAAAGGCCGGCAAAGCCCGGCATGGCAGTTCATCCGCAAAGGCCAATGCCGAATCGGTCGGCGGCGTCGTGCGCCATTGTTCAGCGGAGCGCCCGGTCACGCGAAGCACGTAATTCAGCGTCTCGCGCGGGAGGGCTCGATCGTGCGCGAGCCACTCGCTGACGCGATGGGCGCCCGCATTGTATGCCGCGGCGACGAAACCGAGATTGCCGAATTGCGTGCGAAGCTCGCGAAGAAACCGTGCCGATGCGGGAATCGCCTGCTGCGGATCGAACGGGTCGTCGAGGCCGGTTTCATGCGCGACCTCGGGCATGAATTGCGCGATGCCGAGCGCGCCGACTGGGCTCACGGCGTCGTCGCGTAGCCGGCTTTCTTGCCAGATCAGATTGGCAAAAAATGGAACAGGCAATCCGTTGTCCTGCGCCGCGGTGAAGAGCGCGTTGCAAAGATCCGCGAGCGAGGCCTGTTGTCCGGAACCGGTGGTGAGACTTATGGGCTCGATCGGCAGATCAATGGCGTCCAGGTGCGGCATCTCCTGCATCGAGGGGCTGGCCGGAAAAATCGCGCCAGCCGCCCGATCCGACCGGCGTGTGGCAGACTCGATTTCAAACAGCGACGGCGGTCCTCCGCCGGCTTCCGCATGAAGGTAGCTGCCTATGCGCCAAGCAGATTCCGGCTGGGGCGGCGTGCTGCCAAACCCGAGTAAGACAAATGCCGCGGCAAGATAGGGTCGCATCCTATGCGCCTTGCGAAAATGCGCGGCGGCGTCGGCGCCGCGCATTACGGTTCGAATGAGAGATGTCCCTCGAAGAAGATCCGCTCATACCCGGCCAACCGGGCGGCTTATTGAATTGATTGTGCGGTATACAACGCGAATTGCGGCGGCAATCGCATCTCGGGAACATTGAGCTTGGAATTGTTCCAATCAGACTTGCGAACGTCCGCTCGAAAGGGGATATTAGTTACGGGCGCGACCAATTACTTGTGTACGCTTGGAGCGCGCCCGTTCCTGAGAGGTCCCATGACGCAAGACACTAAGACTCGCAAAGCGGAAAGCCGGACATCCCGTGCCGAGGTGTCGCTGCAATACCAGCCCGGCTTCGGCAACCATTTCGTCTCGGAGGCTGTATCCGGAGCGCTGCCGATCGGCCGTAACTCGCCGCAGCATCCGCCGCACGGCCTCTACGCCGAACTGATTTCGGGCACCTCGTTCACCACCGCGCGCGCCGAAAATCGCCGCACCTGGACCTATCGCATCCAGCCGTCGGTGGTGCACCGGCCCTATGCGCGGATCGATAACGGACTGATCCGCAGCGCCCCTTTCAACGACGTCGATGCAACGCCGACGCAATTGCGCTGGAGCCCGATCCCGATTCCGCGGAAACCGACCGACTTCGTCGAGGGTATCGTCACGTTCGGTGGCAACGGGGACGTGGCGACCCAGGTCGGCATGTGCGTGCACCTGTATGCCGCCAATCGCTCGATGACGGATCGGTTTTTTTACAATGCCGACGGCGAAATGCTGATCGTGCCGCAACTGGGCCGCACGCGCTTTGTCACGGAACTGGGTGTCATCGAAGCCCGACCCGGCGAAATCGTCGTCATTCCGCGCGGCCTTCGCTTCCGTGTCGAATTGCCCGACGGACCATCACGCGGCTACATCTGCGAGAATTACGGCGTCGCGCTGCGGCTGCCGGAACTCGGCCCACTCGGCTCGAACGGTCTTGCCAATACGCGCGATTTCCTCAGTCCCGTTGCCGCCTATGAGGATACCAAGGCGCCATGCGGCATGGTTGCCAAATTCCAAGGCAACCTCTGGGCGGCGGAGATGGATCATTCGCCCCTCAACGTCGTCGCCTGGCACGGCAATTTCGCGCCTTACAAATACGACCTGGCGCGCTTCATGGTGATTGGAACGGTGAGCTTCGATCATCCCGATCCGTCGATCTATAGTGTGTTGACCGCACCATCGGACGTGCCCGGCACCGCCACCATCGACTTCGTGATCTTCCCGCCGCGCTGGCTGGTTGGTGAGGATACGTTCCGTCCACCGTGGTTCCATCGCAACGTCATGACCGAATTCATGGGATTGGTGTACGGTGCCTATGACGCCAAGGCGGAGGGCTTTCTCCCCGGCGGCGCCAGCCTGCACAATTGCATGACCGCGCATGGTCCCGATGCCGAAACTTGGGAGCGTGCGACAAACGCACAACTCACGCCGCACAAGATCGAAGACACGATGGCATTCATGTTTGAGAGCCGTTACGCGATGCGGCTCACGCGTTACGCTACCGAGTTTCGGAGTTGCAGAACGACTACTTCGAAGGCTGGCAGGGTCTGGAGAAGCATTTTTCCGGTCGCTAGCAGCTAGTGCGTAATGAAGCTGCCTGCATGCGGGTCGGCGGCGTGGAGATTCGGCAGCATAACGCCGTCGTGATGACCGGGGTCGAAGACAATGTCGTGACCGGCGTTCGCCGCTTGCCATAGCGGCTGAATTTGCTCATGCAAATGCGGGAGCAGCTCATTGCCGATGGCAACTGCGGCATTTGCCACGACGCTGTTGTCGAAGCCCGGCTTGAATACAAAGGAATCACGCCCCGGTTCTCCGCCGGTCACCCAGGTCGACCAGATCGCTGCCCCGTTCGTACCATTCGGCTGAGCGTTTGCAGCGGCGGCGCCCGCGCCGGCGGAATTTTGCGCGATGGGCGGATCAACAACCAATGTGCCGCCATTGCCGTCGCTGAAGAGTGAGAGCGTCGAATCCGTGTAGTTGCCGGCGAGCGCGATGTTGGTGGTGTCATGTTGGGCGTCGCTGACCGTCAGAGTGCCGCCACTGACATTGCCGCTATACGAAGCCGTCGTTCCCGGCCCAAACAGAATGTCTTTGAGATCGATTTGATCGGAGGTGGCGAGATTGCCGTTACCGGTGAAGTTGAAGATTTCGCCGCTGAACGTCGAAGACTGGTCGAGTTTCAACATGCCCGTGGCGCCATTGAACGTTACCGATTGGGAATTGTCGGCAGCGAGTTCGACTGTCGCGCTAGTCCCGATCGTGACCGATCCATCGAGCGCCGCGGCGCCGGCACTGTTGGCCGTGCTTACGGCTTCAAAGCCGGCCGTTGCCGCGGCCTGAGCCGGGCTGTTCTGCGGGCTGAAGCTGTCGATATTCGGGCCCACATTCGACGTGCTGCCGTTCGGGTCCCATTCCCAGAAATAGACGCCGTTCAAAGCGGAACCGCTAGTCTGGCCCCAGGCTTGGAAGAAGGCCTGATAGAGCTCGGACTGCAGCGTCGGGTCCGGGCTGTTGCCCGATGCAGCTGGATCCGCTGCAGCGCCGCTGTCGTTGGCATAGCCGAGCTCGGTGAAGATGAGCGGTTTGCCCGATTGCGCCGAGAGATTTTCGAAATACTGGATTGGCGACTGATTGCCGATCACCGCATAAGCGCCAGGATTGCTGGACGGGGTCGCCGGATCGAGCCAGCCATTGACCAGCTGCTGCAACGTCGGGTTCTGCGCGTTCGACAGCGGAACGTAGCAGTCGATACCTTCGTAGTTGAGTTGGCTCCAGAAGCTGACTTCGTTCGCAGTGTTCCACGATGCCGAGTAGGTCAGCGCGCCGCTGAACACGGCGTGCACTGCATTAATGATGTCGGTCCAGTACGGCAAGTATTGTGCACCGGTGAGTTGGTCGAGCTCCGCACCGATCGACAGCATTTGCGCGCCATTCGCCTGGGCAACCTCCGCCTCCTGAACGATCATCTGCTGGTAACTGGCGAAGAAGGCAGCGACGTTGGTCGGCTGATAGTCCTGACGCCACTCGCCGACGCTATATGGTGCGCTCTCCGCCGGGTTGAGGAAATCGATCAGCGGCCTCACCATGACGGAAAGGCCGAGACTTTCGGCTTGCGCGATCGTATTGCCCAGCGCGGTGAGGCTGTCGGTATAATTTGAATCCGCCACGACCTGTGATGTTTGGGCGTCGATGCCGTAGTCGAGGGTCGCTTCGATCGAATTGGCGTGTGTCTGCACGAGGGTCGGCAGTGAGTTGGAATCCTCATAGGTACCATTGAAAAAGGCGACATAATCAAAGCCGTAGTATTGCAATTCTTTCGTCTGGATTCCTTCATCGGTGATGGTGGCTTGCGCCACAGGGCTCCAGGACCCGTTATAGGCCCTGAGCCAGATATCGTCGGTGCCTGGAGTGGCCGAGCCGATGAAATCAAGACCGCTGAGGCTCGAAACCGTCACCCACTGATCGAGCGCGATCGGCGTGCCGTTGTCCGTCACCGAACCAAACGCCGGATCGCCGCCTTCGGGCCAGCTGAACCAGACTTGAATTCAGTGATACCGCTGCCGCTGACGGAGAAGATGCTGCTTAAGGGCACCGATTGGTTATCGGCGACGGTTTGATTTGTCGCCGACACGTCCGGCGCGGGAATGCCTTCATCGGTAATGGTGGCCTGGGGATCGGCACTCTAGACACCGTTATAGGCCCTGAGCCAGATGTCGTCGGTGCCCGGAGTGCCCGAGCCGATGAAATCAAGACCGCTGAGGCTCGAAACCGTCACCCACTGATCGAGCGCGATCGGCGTGCCGTTGTCCGTCACCGAGCCAAACGACGGGTCGCCGCCTTCGGGCCAGCTGAACCAGACCTGATATTCCGTGATCCCGCTGCCGCTGACCGCGAACAGGTCCGTTATCGGAATGGACTGGGCGTCGGCCACGGTCTGGTTGGTTGACGTCACGACCGGGGCAGGCAAACCCTCATCGGTGATGGTGGCTTGCGCCACAGGGCTCCAGGACCCGTTATAGGCCCTGAGCCAGATATCGTCGGTGCCTGGAGTGGCCGAGCCGATGAAATCAAGACCGCTGAGGCTCGAAACCGTCACCCACTGATCGAGCGCGATCGGCGTGCCGTTGTCCGTCACCGAACCAAACGCCGGATCGCCGCCTTCGGGCCAGCTGAACCAGACTTGAATTCAGTGATACCGCTGCCGCTGACGGAGAAGATGCTGCTTAAGGGCACCGATTGGTTATCGGCGACGGTTTGATTTGTCGCCGACACGTCCGGCGCGGGAATGCCTTCATCGGTAATGGTGGCCTGGGGATCGGCACTCCAGACACCGTTATAGGCCCTGAGCCAGATGTCGTCGGTGCCCGGAGTGCCCGAGCCGATGAAATCAAGACCGCTGAGGCTCGAAACCGTCACCCACTGATTGAGCGCCGTTGTCCGTCACCGAGCCAAACGCCGGATCGCCGCCTTCGGGCCAGCTGAACCAGACTTGGTATTCAGTGATGCCGCTGCCGCTGACGGAGAAGATGCTGCTTAAAGGCACAGATTGGTTATCGGCGACAGTTTGATTGGTCGCCGACACGACCGGCGCGGGAACCAATTCCGCTAGAGCATCTGCGACGGCTGGATCAATTTGGACGAGGCCAGCTCCGCTCACCGCGGCATTAGCCGTCGGCAGGGCAGTCTCCTCCATCCGCTGCTCTACCGCCGCGGGAGTGAGATTGGGATCGGCTGACAATATGAGAGCGGCAGCGCCGGCCAAGCTCGCCGATGCAGCCGAGGTACCGTAAAAATCGCTGAGGCCGCCTGGCACGGTCGTGGTGATGTCGTCTAGGCCCGAGACGGCAACCGGGCTTAGGTCGTCTGGCGATGACAGTGCTGTGCCATTGTTGGCGAACAGGAGCTCCGTCCCGGCTCCCGACGACGAGAAACTTTCACCCACCGCTGGGTTGACGCCGTAGGCCGGCGTATCGGCGACGCTAACGGCGCCGGTCGAGATGGCGCCGGGAGTCATGGCGTGGCCGAAGACCGTGCCGGTGCTCGAACCGCTGATTGTCGCCAGGAGGCCGTCGCCTTCGGTGATCTCCTTGATCAGGCCGGGATTGGTGCCGGTGTCCAGGTTTTCAACGGCAATGTAGTAGGTCCCGCTTTTGGTGAAATCGTATTCCACCCACGGATTGGTCGACTCGCCGCTTGATGCGTTTGTCGCGGTGCCGACGAGCTTCTCGCTCGAGTTGTAAACGAATATCTCAAGATCCGCG
Source organism: uncultured Alphaproteobacteria bacterium (assembly GCA_963813825.1). GTDB lineage: Bacteria > Pseudomonadota > Alphaproteobacteria > Rhizobiales > Xanthobacteraceae > BOG-931. Next base: position 2,455 of record CAWFBB010000003.1, on the reverse strand, counting down.
GTCGATGAGCTGACAGTGCCATACGCCTGATTCCATTCCAGCAGTAAAGGAACGTCGTCGCCGGTTCCTTCGGTGTTGATTGTAAGTGTTTGGAAGGGACTACTGCCGAACTTTTCTGCATCGGTGAGATTTTCTGTTTTTCCGTCAAGTGAGAATGAGCCCGAGACGGGCATCCAAGAGGCCTGATAGCCGTTAGGCCGTGCCAGCAGCAGTGACGTAAGTGACGCCTTCCGCCTCGACCGTTTGGATCGCTTGCGCAACCACGCCTTCCTGAAAGAACGGCTCGTCATAATAACTCACGTCGATAATGGACGACTGGATGTCGGGCGCGAAAACACTCACTTCGGTAACGAACGATCCGAAGGAGTCTGCCATCGGCTTCGCGAGCATAGCCTGGATCGCTGTGGCGGTCGCGGAAGCGAATGCATCGAGAGCAGGCGATGCGGCCTGCCCGGTACCATCGTCTTCGGCAAGCGCGGTTCCAAAAATGTCGATGGACGCTATCTGACGACCGGCGGCATCTAGTTCATGGGTTTCGGGCGGTGGGCCGGCTAAATCGGCCGGGGCCGTCAGGGCTTCTAGCGGACCTTGTGGCGCGGCGAGCGCTTCATCCTGCAAAACGGCAGGAGGTACGGGTTGCGTCGACAGGTGCCTCATTGCAGTTCGTTGCTGATTGCGTTCGTCGGATTTGCCATCGGTCTCCTCCGGCCGCAGGACAAGGATGTAACCGCTATATCTGAGCCGCTGTGACTAAATCCTTTCCCGACGCACCACGCGAGAAAGTTACAGGACGCGCTCGCTCCCCGCCGGCCGTCTCGTCTCTAGAATCTGAACTACCATGCGATTCCAAATCGCCTCGGAACTTGAATCGCGGCATTTTACTGAAATCTGGGGCGAATAGAAGTCATATGAAAGAGATACAAGGGAAGCGAGCGAATCGGCGAGGAGAGCAAAGCCCGATGCCTGCATCATCGCCCCGCGCAGAACCGCCATATACGCCCCCGTCACGGTGCCGATCCGCTTCGTCCTCGCGCGTCGCGTCGACAGACAGAAAGAAATAGTTGTCAGCGGTGACGCCCTTGATCATCGGGGTCTGCACGTTATCCGGCACGGACCTGATGAGCCGGACGTCGTTGTCCAGTACGCCGAGGAATGTGTCAGATCACGTTATTGCATTCGAACCAGCGTTGATGCGGCAGCGTGCCACGGAGCATGACCACGTGTCAGGCGAGAAGGTAGGCTAAATATACCGGCCTGCGGCCACTGGCACTGCGCAAAAAAAGCGGAGGGCCAATTGAAAGGGGAGGTCGGCTTGACGAGGCTGAAATCGTTCTTTGCGGTCTTTGTGATGTGCGTGGCGGGCGGTGCGGTGCTTATGCTTTGCCGAGCCGCCGCGGCGGACGACTCCCCGAACCGGCCGATTGTTCTTGTCATTCCGTTGCCGCCTGGCGGAACCAACGACATCATGGCCCGGGCGGTTTCCGACAAGATCAGTGCCGCGCTCGGCCAGCGGATCGTGATCGAGAACCGCAACGCCGGCGGCAGCGGCACGGTCGGCACGCGCGAGGTCGCGCACGCTGCGCCGGACGGCTACACGATTATTCTTGGCTATACTTCGACGCTGGCCACGGGTCCTAATCTTTACAAAAATGTCGGCTACGATCCACGCAAGGATTTTGCGCCGCTTGGTTTGATTGCATCCGCGCCGGCGCTGTTGCTGGTGCACAAGGACGTGCCTGCACACAGCGTCGGGGAATTGATCGCTTTGATGAAACAATCAAAGGAGCCGTATCAAGTCGGAACGCCGGGTATCGGCACCGTCAATTACCTTGCGTCGGTGCTGTTTGCCCAACAGGCCGGCGTCAAGGTCGAGCAAATCCCCGAAAAGGGCTCGAATCCGCTGATCACCGATATGATGGGTGGATTCGTCAAGGTCGGCTTCAATCCGATACCGGTCTCGCGTGCGGCGCTCAACGGCGGCTAATCCGGGCGCTTGCCGTGACATCGCAGCAGCACTCCACCCTGATGCCGCAATTGCCCACGCTCGCCAATCGGGTCTTGCCCGGCTTCGACGCGACGTTGAGTTACGGGCTGCTCGCGCCTGCCGGTACGCCGAGGCCGATCGTCGACCGTCTGAACAAGGAATTGCGGGCGGCGCTGGCCGGTGACGACGTGAAAAAGCGTATAATCCTGGAAGGCGGCGAACCTGCGCCGACGACGCCCGAGGAACACGCCGCCGTCATCGACCGTGAAGAGACCAAATGGTCGGCCGTCATCCGCGCCGCCGGCATTACGCCCGAATGACGGACGAGGAAGGACAGGCCATGCTCAAGCGTTGCGCCGACAATGATGCTTCTCGGACTGCTCGTTCCCGCAGCGTGTGCCGAGCCGCAGACTGTCGGGTCCAATTGGTCAGGGCGCTGGCGCAGGCGCCGTACTACATCGCCATCGCCAA
>CAWFBB010000002.1:0-33448 GCA_963813825.1 uncultured Alphaproteobacteria bacterium | reverse complement strand
GGAAACAATTGGAGATAGCGCGCTGCCCGTGAACTCACGTCACGCGGTGCGCTTGGATCAATCTCCTCTTCACGATGTCAGACAACACGCGCAGTCCGGCCGAAGCCGGAGATGAGCGAATTGATATTTTCACGAACGAGAATTCTTTGGCGCCGTCTGGTGGAGCCAGACGGGATCGAACCGACGACCTCCTGCTTGCAAAGCAGGCGCTCTCCCAACTGAGCTATGGCCCCGCACCAGTCACTAAAGACCGTGCTTGTTGGTTGGCTGGCCAACCGAAGCTGCGGAGCAGCAAAGATTGGTGGGCCTGGGAAGATTTGAACTTCCGACCTCACGCTTATCAAGCGCGCGCTCTAACCAACTGAGCTACAAGCCCGCCATCCAGGGATCAGCGATCAGGAATCAGCAACCGGCACGGACGCGCCGCGTCCGATCTCCAATACCTGAATTCCTGATAACCGATCCCTGGTCTGGGCTCGTTCGTGAAGAAAGAGAAATGAAGACGGCGGCGTCCCGCATAGAGGCAAACCGATCCGAAAACCGGCTGCCCTGATGTTTCCAAGAGATCCGATAAAGACACGTGATGTGTCTCTGAAGGATCATCCTTAGAAAGGAGGTGATCCAGCCGCAGGTTCCCCTACGGCTACCTTGTTACGACTTCACCCCAGTCGCTGAACCTACCGTGGCCGGCTGCCCCCTTGCGGTTGGCGCACCGTCTTAAGGTAAATCCAACTCCCATGGTGTGACGGGCGGTGTGTACAAGGCCCGGGAACGTATTCACCGCAGCGTGCTGATCTGCGATTACTAGCAATTCCAACTTCATGTGCTCGAGTTGCAGAGCACAATCCGAACTGAGACGGCTTTTTGAGATTTGCGCAGGATTGCTCCATTGCGTCCCACTGTCACCGCCATTGTAGCACGTGTGTAGCCCAACCTGTAAGGGCCATGAGGACTTGACGTCATCCCCACCTTCCTCGCGGCTTATCACCGGCAGTCCCCTTAGAGTGCCCAACTAAATGATGGCAACTAAGGGCGAGGGTTGCGCTCGTTGCGGGACTTAACCCAACATCTCACGACACGAGCTGACGACAGCCATGCAGCACCTGTGTTCCAGCCCCTTGCGGGAAGGAAGTCATCTCTGACGACCATACTGGACATGTCAAAGGTTGGTAAGGTTCTTCGCGTTGCGTCGAATTGAACCACATGCTCCACCGCTTGTGCGGGCCCCCGTCAATTCCTTTGAGTTTTAATCTTGCGACCGTACTCCCCAGGCGGGATGCTTAATGCGTTAGCTGCGCCACTGACGAGTAAACCCGACAACGGCTAGCATCCATCGTTTACGGCGTGGACTACCAGGGTATCTAATCCTGTTTGCTCCCCACGCTTTCGCACCTCAGCGTCAGTACCGGGCCAGTGAGCCGCCTTCGCCACTGGTGTTCTTGCGAATATCTACGAATTTCACCTCTACACTCGCAGTTCCACTCACCTCTCCCGGACTCGAGCTCCTCAGTATCAAAGGCAGTTCTGGAGTTGAGCTCCAGGATTTCACCCCTGACTTAAAAAGCCGCCTACGTGCGCTTTACGCCCAGTGATTCCGAGCAACGCTAGCCCCCTTCGTATTACCGCGGCTGCTGGCACGAAGTTAGCCGGGGCTTCTTCTGCGGGTACCGTCATTATCTTCCCCGCCGAAAGGATTTTACAACCCTAAGGCCTTCATCATCCACGCGGCATGGCTGGATCAGGCTTGCGCCCATTGTCCAATATTCCCCACTGCTGCCTCCCGTAGGAGTTTGGGCCGTGTCTCAGTCCCAATGAGGCTGATCATCCTCTCAGACCAGCTACTGATCGTAGCCTTGGTGAGCCGTTACCTCACCAACAAGCTAATCAGACGCGGGCCGATCCTTTGGCGATAAATCTTTCTCCTTACGGACTTATCCGGTATTAGCACAAGTTTCCCTGTGTTGTTCCGAACCAAAGGGTACGTTCCCACGTGTTACTCTCCCGTCTGCCGCTCCCCTTGCGGGGCGCTCGACTTGCATGTGTTAAGCCTGCCGCCAGCGTTCGCTCTGAGCCAGGATCAAACTCTCAAGTTGGAGAGAGATATGATCTCGGCTGATCACACGTTTGACGAGGTCCCACTCTTGTCTTCCGCAAAGCTTGCGCTCCACGAAATCCAATAGTGATACCTAAAACGTCGACCGCCGAAGTCTCTTCCATGACCGTCTCTTTTGAGAAATTGCTTTCTCGCGAGAGAGCGGCCCGCAAGGACCCCGCCGTCCACGTTTCTCTTTCTTCCAATTCACTTGTCAAACAGCCCGGAACCTCGCGGCTCCGTCGTCACTATAATGCTCCGGCGAAACCGGAGCCGAAACCCACACATCCGACATGACCATGAACTCATGGCCGGATGAGCGTTCACCGCGTGAACAGTGAGGGGCTTCGCAGACGCGTCGTCGCACAGGGCGGCGTCGCGTCCAAGAGGGCCTATATAGTCTTCGCCTACCGGCCTTGTCAACGCCCGGAACACGTGAAAAACCGCTGTGGACTGCGGTTTATTCGGCAATTATTGCCCCCGGCGAAATGCCTAGAAGTTCTACAGCGCCGACCTGCTGCCGCTTTTCGCGGCGTGGATGCCGCACCGTTACCTTATCACCTCGCCCGCATTTGGTGCCGCGCTTGCTGCCCCATTTGATGCCCCACTTGGGCCACATTCCTCCGCCGTTCTTTACATAATATCTCGGGGACGTCGCCATGTGGGGATGCGACACCGTCAGTTGAGCTTTTATGCCTTGGTTGACCGGTCGTTGACGGACCGGAACCGCCAATGCATCGTGTTATCGCTCGATTTTCCGGCCTGATTCCGCACGCCGGAGTATTGAGCGAACGCAGCGCCGGGTTTTGGCGCTGCGGGCCGACAGACTTGGACTGCGATCGCGAGTGCAGGGGGACGGAGCGCTTGGACCAAGGCAGGCTGCGCGGCGCCAGAGATTTCCACCGCCGGAGGTTTGATGCCGAGGCCATCGAGCTCGGCAATGAACCGCCGTTGCTGGTGGATGGCGGCAGCGGCGGCCTGATCGATCGGCGCCGGCTCTCGGTGCAATGGTTCAGCGGCACGATTTTGACCGGGCTGTGCGGCGCTGCATTGATGGGCGGCGCCGTTTTTGCGTCGCTTGACGGCGAGACCAATTTCGCCACTGCGCCGGAGCGCGTCGAGATGGCGCTGCGCGGCGCGATCTCCGGCCTTGGCGACCGGCTCAGCACCTTCCGCAAAGCCGACCGGCTGCCGGCGATCAGCGAGCCGAGCGTGACCCGCCAGACGCTCCGCGTACCGACATCGACGCGCGTGCGCGACCGCGAGCTTGTGCGCACCCGCGCCTTCATCCGCGTCTCCGGCAATCTTTCGCTGACGCTCTCCGACCTCTCGGCCAATATCCCGCCTTTCAATCCGCAAAAACTTCTCACCGACGCGGTGGCGGGCGACGACCAGACGCCAGCGGCGGAGCCCGACGCCGAAGTGTCATTCGTGACGTGCGATCTCGTCGCCACCGCAAATGCTGCGCGCGCCAAAGTGACGCCTGCGACTTGCGACATCAATTCACTGCTGCCCAGGATCAAGCCGGCGACTTTGTTGTCACTCGATGACGTGCTCACCCGCGTGCGCGACGTCGCCAATGCGGCGGCGGCCAACACACCGTTTCTCGCCACCGCCGATGCCGGCAGCGCGCTGAAGATGAATTACGCGGCCGAAGGCGATCCGACCGCCGATTTCGGTTTCGAAGCCCGCGTGGTGCCTGAGAACGTCACGCTGCGCGCCAAGAACGCCGGCCAGACCGGCGGCGGCACCGACTGGAGCGAGCGTCTCATCACCGCCAAGCACGGCGAAACCGTCGGCTCGATTTTGCGCGAGCTCGGCGCCATGCCCGACGAGATCAAGTCGATCCTCGCCGTGTTTGGACCGGCCGCCGCGAGCCCGCTCAAGGATGGCCAGCGCTTGCGCGTCTTGATGGCGCCGGCCGGCATCGGACACGTGCAGCCGCTACGCGTCATTATAATGGGCGACAGCGCCATCCAGGCCGCGGCTGCGCTGTCGGATACCGGAAGCTACGTTGCCGTCGACATCCGCAATGTCGATACGAACGTCGCCGATGCGCCCGCCGAAGGAAACAGCGACGACGATTCCAGCGGCACGCGGCTTTATCAATCGCTTTACGAAACCGCGTTGCGCAACAACGTACCGAACTCCGTGATCGAAGACCTGGTGCGGATCTATTCGTACGACGTCGACTTCCAGCGCAAAGTGCAGCCGGGCGACAACTTCGAAGTGCTGTATGCAGACGACGAAACCGGCGAGGGCCACAACGAAGTCCGCTACGCCTCGCTGTCGGTCGGCGGCGAGGAGAAGAAGTACTATCGTTTCCAGACCGCCGACGACGGCGTTTACGACTATTACGACGAGGACGGAAAGAGCGCGAAGAAATTCCTGGTGCGCAAGCCCGTCGCCGTCGGCATGGTGACATCGCCGTTCGGCTGGCGCACCCATCCGATGCTGCACGTCAGCGAGCTGCACACCGGCGTCGATTGGGCTGCGCCGTTCGGCACACCGATCTTCGCTGCCGGCACCGGCATGATCGAGGAAATCGGACTCAAAGGCGGCTACGGCAAATATGTCCGCGTCAAACACCCGAACGGCTACGAGACCGCCTACGGCCACATGACCGCTTTCGCCAAGGGCCTCGACGTCGGCTCGAAAGTACGGCAGGGCCAGGTCATCGGCTTCGTCGGCTCGACCGGCATGTCGACCGGCTCGCACGTGCATTTCGAAATTCTCATCAACGACCGTTTTGTCGACCCGATGAAGGTCAAGCTGCCGCGCGGCCGCGTCCTCGACGGCACGACGCTGGCGGCCTTCGAAAAGGATCGTGAATCCCTTGACGCCGTGCTGTCGCACGGACCCGGCTCCATCGCCGGCGGCCACGTCGCCCAGGCGCACTAATCTTCTTCTCCCTCCCCCTTGTGGGGAGGGCGGGGTGGGGGTCGGGAGGTAACGACGAGCGTTGACGGCTACACTTGCCTCACGACCCCCACCCCTACCCCTCCCCACAAGGGGGAGGGAAAAAGCCGGAGCTTTTTGTGACTCAACTCTCGCCAACCGCCGACCGCCTTGAAGTGCATTCGAGCCGATACTGGGCGCTGTTCCATATCGGCTTCACGCGGCTGTTGTTTCCAGCGCGCATGATCGCCGACCACATCGGCGTCTCGACCAATATCGTGCTGTTCTGGCTGACACCGTGGCGGCGCACCGACGAGCACCTGCCGCTGTCGCACATCGCCGAAGTGATCCACGTCCGCGGCTTCTTCTGGGACGCGATCAGTGTCGAAAGCTCGGGCGGCCTCAATCCGCTACGCGTCGGCGGCTTGCGGAAATCGCAAGCGCTCTATTTCGTCGAGCACGTGCGCGAGTGGATCAACCAGTCCGCGGGTGCGGCGCCGCCGCCGAGGCAATAATTCGATCTTGTCATGCTCCGCGAAGGCGGAGCATCCAGTAAACGCCCGAGACGCGGTGATTACTGGATCATCCGCCTGCGCGGATGATGACAATGTGCATCACGCCGCCTGCGCCACCGCCGCGCCGTTGAAGGTGAGGCCGTCGCGGCCGGCGGATATTTTGACTTTCTCGCCGTCGCGGATCTTGCCGGAGAGGATGAGCTCGGCGAGCGGGTCCTGCACCGATTTCTGGATCACGCGCTTCAATGGCCGCGCGCCGTAGGCCGGATCGTAGCCCTTGTCGGCGAGCCATTCGCGCGCTTTCGGCTCGAGCGTGATGGCGATCTTGCGATCCTCCAGCAGCTTGTGCAGCCGGTCGAGCTGGATGTCGACGATGCGGCCCATGTGCTCGCGCTTGAGCCTGTGGAACAGAATAATCTCGTCGACTCGGTTCAAGAACTCCGGCCGGAAGTGCGCGCGCACCTCCGCCATCACCTGATCGCGCACCTTGTCGGTGTCTTCGCCATCGGCCTGGTTGACCAGATATTCGGCGCCGAGGTTCGAGGTCATGATGATCAAGGTATTGCGGAAATCCACCGTGCGGCCTTGGCCGTCGGTCAGCCGGCCGTCGTCGAGCACTTGCAGCAGCACGTTGAACACGTCCGGATGCGCCTTCTCGATCTCGTCGAACAGCACGACCTGATAGGGCCGCCGCCGCACCGCTTCGGTGAGCGCGCCACCTTCGTCGTAGCCGACATAGCCGGGCGGAGCGCCGATCAGGCGCGCCACCGAATGCTTCTCCATGTATTCCGACATGTCGATGCGGAGGAGCGCATGCTCGTCGTCGAACATGTAGGCCGCCAGCGCCTTGGTCAGCTCGGTCTTGCCGACACCCGTCGGCCCGAGGAACATGAACGAACCAATCGGCCGGTTCGGATCCTGCAAGCCGGCGCGGGCGCGCCGCACCGCGGTCGAAACCGATTTCACCGCTTCGGACTGGCCGACCACGCGCTTGCCGATCTGCTCCTCCATTTTGAGAAGCTTGTCGCGCTCGCCTTCCATCATGCGGTCGACCGGAATGCCGGTCCAGCGCGACACCACCCCCGCCACCTGGTTGGCGGTGACCGCTTCCTCGGCGAACGCGCCGCCGGAACCGCTGGTATCGCTCGCTTCTTTCAGCTTGCGCTCAAGCTCCGGCACCGTGCCGTACTGCAACTCGCCGGCCTTCTGATAATCGCCGCGGCGCACGGCGTCGGCCAGTTCGGTCTTCGCCTGGTCGAGCTTCTTCTGCAGGTCGGCTGCGGAATTGAGCTTGTCCTTCTCCGACTTCCACTTCGCCGTCAGCGCGTCGGCCTTCTCCTGGAGCTGCGCCAGGTCTTTTTCCAGCCGCTTGAGCCGGTCCTTGGACGCTGCATCGCGCTCCTTCATCAGCGCCTGCTGCTCGATCTTGAGCCGCACGATCTCGCGGTCGAGATTGTCGAGCTCTTCCGGCTTGGAATCGACCTGCATGCGCAGCCGCGCCGCCGCCTCGTCGACGAGATCGATGGCCTTGTCGGGCAGGAAGCGGTCGGCGATGTAGCGCTGCGACAGCGTGGCAGCGGCGACCAGCGCGGCGTCGGTGATCTTCACCTTGTGGTGGGCTTCGTATTTGTCCTTCAGGCCGCGCAGGATCGAGATCGTGTCCTCGACCGAAGGCTCATCGACAAACACCGGCTGGAAGCGCCGCGCCAGCGCCGCGTCCTTCTCGATATATTTGCGGAATTCGTCGAGCGTGGTGGCGCCGATGCAATGCAGCTCGCCGCGCGCCAGCGCCGGCTTGAGCAGGTTCGAGGCATCCATCGCGCCGTCGGCCTTGCCGGCGCCGACGATGGTATGCATCTCGTCGATGAAAAGAATGTAGGCGCCGGCCGCCGCCGTCACCTCGGTCAGCACCGCCTTGAGCCGCTCCTCGAACTCGCCGCGATATTTCGCGCCGGCCACCATGGCGCCGAGATCGAGCGCCAACAGCTTCTTGTCGAGCAGGCTTTCCGGCACGTCGCCGTTGATGATGCGCAGCGCCAGGCCCTCGACGATCGCGGTCTTGCCGACGCCGGGCTCGCCGATCAGCACCGGATTGTTCTTGGTCCGGCGCGACAGCACCTGAATCGTACGGCGGATTTCCTCGTCGCGGCCGATGACCGGATCGAGCTTGCCGTCGCGCGCCGCCTGCGTCAGGTCGCGGGCATATTTCTTCAGCGCGTCATAGGCGTTTTCCGCCGACGCGCTATCCGCAGTACGTCCCTTGCGCAGCGCCTCGATGGCGGCATTGAGATTTTGCGGCGTGACGCCGGCCTGGGCGAGGATTTTTCCGGCGTCGCTCGATCGCTCCAGCGCGAGCGCAAGCAGAAGCCGCTCCACCGTGACAAAGCTGTCGCCGGCCTTCTCGCCCGCCTTCTCGGCGGCATCGAACACCCGGCCCAAAGCCGGATCGAGATAGACTTGCCCTGCCCCGCCGCCCGACACTTTGGTGCGCTTGGCCAGCGCCGCCTCGACGGCGGAAAGCGCCGCGCGCGAATTGCCGCCGGCGCGGTCGATCAGGCCCGCGGCGAGCCCTTCCGGGTCGTCGAGCAGAACCTTGAGCAGGTGTTCGGTCGAAAATTGCTGGTGTCCCTCGCGCTGGGCGAGCGACTGCGCAGACTGCACGAAACCGCGGCTGCGGTCGGTATATTTCTCGAAATTCATAGGCAACACTCCCTCGGCCTAATCCAGAAGCCCCGAAGGCGCGACCGGACCATCGTCACTGGGTTTCTAATGGCGTTTAAGTGCCGGTATTATGATGTAAATCAAGGATTTCCGACACCCGTGGCGGACCCCCGAAGGCGGTCTGCCGAAAAGAAATATGGGGACGGGAAGCGGTCTGGAAAAGATGCCGGGGCTTGAGGGTATATAATTTTTCCGGTCTCGGAATCGTCTGTGGGAGCCGTCAAACGATGCCACCAATTTACGGAAGCTTTCCAAAATGGAGGAAGGCAGCCGACGCAGTTATGTCGGATATCTACGGCATCAATACCGATGATGCGGGTCTGGATGATGGGTGGCTGAGAAATCACTGGAGCGCTGGCGAAACGCCAAAAGACTTCGTTGAGTGGTTTGGCTTAAAGTACGACCGCTGGAATTGATGGTTGGTGGTGACTATCCCTTGAACCGATTCTCTCGGTGATATCTTAAATAGTAAGGGTGGGGCCAATAACGCTGATCATCAGGTGCCAATATCTTCCCATCCGCATTCAGGAGACCGCAAATCTGTTCTGGAACGTTGGTTTTAGCCACCAAGATTCTGTGGTCGTCATCTACGGATAAGAGGCCCCGGTCAAATAGCCAGTGAAACGTCCCAGAGAGCGCAAGCCCGTTCCGAATTGAGTCTGGGCCGTCTTCAGAAACCGCTTTGATGTGTGCAGCCTGCACATAACCCGGACGGCGCGTCCGAAAGCTCCTCTATTTGTAGAGCCGTCAGATTTACGATGCGCACTCTCGTAGTAGGTTGCACCTTCTACAAACGGCACCGGCTGATCAAAACTCAGGTATCCGGATATCTTTGCGTAGAAATGATCCGGCCGAGCAGAATCCTCGATAATCTCCTCGACTTTCGCAGTAGCAAAATATGCTTGTTTTCCTCCGCGGCTTGAATCTTCCAGACTTAGCCGCCGCGGCTCATAGTAAATTACGTGATCTCCAACTGCACTCTGAGCTTGAGCAAGATAGGTGCGCGGGAAGTGGTAGTATTCCTCTGGGCGATCATCGTAGCTCGATGATATTTTGGTTGTGAAAATGACTTTGCTCATGGCCTCGAGCGAACATTAGAAGCATCGATTATATTGCCTACGATAGCCGGAATATCTTGCCGAGCAAGAAACAGACGGCAAGCATCTAACGCGGCACGAATCTTTTCCGAACGGCTTGCGCTTCTCGTGACATGACTGAGCATCCCTCAAGTCCTTTTGCCGCCTGCATTATCGCCGATCTATTGACATATCGCCTCCAGTTTAATTACCAGCGCCAAATCCCGCTCACTTACGGACGCCTTTCGCGAAGGTATTCTCGAAGGTGGAGCGGGTGCGGTGCTCGCGCGCGGAGCCATACACTCCGCTCCCGGGCGGGTCCGGGCATCATGCTCGCCGGCATTACGACCGGTGCGTGGGGTGCTGCCACTGGACTGGGACAGGCGACCGCGGGTAACGCCCGCGGAAACCAAGTCCCAGGAAGCCTGGCCTGGACCTGAGCCTCTGGGACTGGCGTCCCTCTGGCGAGAGCCGCGGTGGAACGCCGATAGGCGAGGCGCGCCCCCTCGCAACCTCTCCCGCGCAAGCGGGCGAGGCGAAAGAGACAAGGGCGCGTCCCGGGCCGGTAAAACGGCGCGGAGGTGTCGTACACAGCGCCTGTCGGCGTTCTGCTTCCCTTTCTTCGCTTTTGACAGTGCAGCGAAAACAGAGGGAAGCCGTCTTGCTCTCCGCGTATCGGGAGAGATTTCAAAGCTTTCGTACCGCCACTCGCACGCACACCACGGCGCGAGAACGGGGAAGACGTGTGTCCATTCCCGTCATCCTGAGGTGGCCGTGAAACGGCCCTCGAAGGACGACGGCCCGGGCCGTGAATCCTTCGAGGCTCGCTGCGCTCGCACCTCAGGATGACGGGACGAGAGATCGCGAGACAAAACGGAGAAGCGATGACGTCGAGAGCCGCGTCAGGGAAAACAGTGCCGCCGAAACCATTCGTCTTGAACGCCGGCGGCGTGACGTTCGAGGTCCGGCTGCCGAAGACGATGACGGCGCGGGACTACGAGGCGCGGTATCGCGCCGAAGCGAAAACGCTGCGGCGGCATTACTGCACGCTGTTTGCGTTCTGGAAAAGTTGCGGCTCCAAGCCATGCCGCAAGGCACGCGCCTGCGCCGGCGATGCGCTCGCCTGTTTGAAGCGCAATGAAGCCTCTGTGTCGCGGGACAAACAGTTCGCGGCGCGGCAGCGGCTGCTCGAAACGACGCCGGCGAATATCGGCGCACCGGAGCGGCTGGCGCGACAGGCGATGCCGGGGGGATTGTGCGGGTGAGGGAAGATTGCGCAGCGAGAAGCTTGCGATAGCTTTGAGCCGCATGCCCCAACCCCAGCCTCCCCCGCACGCGGGAGAGGGAGTGCGAGGTGGGTACGCGAGCAAAACTTTATTTGGTCATTGCCAACAAAGAGGTCGACGCGTGAACGATGCTCAGAACCACGCCGATTCAAAATGCCTTTGGCAAGCCAGCCTGACGCAGGATCGCATTGGCGGTGTGGCGGCTCGGTATGCCGATCGGCACCGCAAAGTTTCGCTTGGTGAGCGGGCTATGCCAGATTTCGTGGCTGCCTTTGCCTTGCCGGACGAGCGTACAACCCGCGGCGCGCAGCAGATCGCGCAACGGCCGGTCGAACTGCGGCGCCATTCAGGCTATGGCTGGTTCGGCTTCGCGCAGCGCGGTAATTTGCAGGAACAACTCGCCCGGATCGATTTCCGGATGATTGTCCGGCAGCAAGTCGAGCGCCATCGCCGAAATCTTCGCCAAGAGTTCGTCGAGCGTCGGTGCATCGGCGGCAGCCGGAATGTCGTCGCAGTGCCCGCTCCACACCGATGCCTCGTCATCCCACGCGGCGGAAATGGTGAAGATCACTGGTTTCGACATGTTTGCTCCATGGGCGATCCTGCCCTGAGGGCACAACGGCCAACGACACTATTATCATATTGCGCGGATAGATGGGAGGCCAAGTGCACAAAGGGGACTAACGGGAGGCGCAGCCGTTCGAAGAACGGTGTCGCGGAGCCCGTCATCGCCGCGCGACTTCGCGCGGGCCCGTTGGCTCGCAATGACGCGGCGGGCGCCGCTTTCTTTCCGCTCATTCCCGCGGAAGCGGGACTCCAGCGCTGGGCGCCGACGCGACATGCGCGAAGCAAAATATGCCCATGTGCTTTTTGAATATGCCTATGTGCTTTTTGATGTGAAAGAACTCACTTTGCTTGTTCTTATTGCAAACAACCATGTGAATTTGTCGTCGCGGTCCGAGATCGGAGAAAGATTCGCGAGAAAGAGTCTCGATCACGGAAGCGTTACGGGGCGCCGCCCTTGTACCCCTAGCCACCGGCGCGTTGCGCACCAGATTGAACGTTCGACTTCGGCGGGCTCAGCGAGAAACAACAGCCGTTGTTTTAGGCAGCCCGTTGAAGAGGTGCAATTTTAAGCAACGCCGGAGACAAACACATGAAACGTCAAGCGACTGTATTCGCACTCGGTGCCGCGCTGATTGCGGCGATGACCGCCCCATCGTTCGCGACGCAAGCCAAAGCGCATCACGCCAAGACCAACGCCCAGCTCACGTCGTCCTATTCGGGCTATTACGATTCAACCGTGCCCGAGGGCAACTACACGACCTATGCCAACCCCGCGAGCGGAAGCGTTTCCAGCGCGATCGGCAACGTTGGTCGTTGATAACATCGGGCCGTTGATAACATCGGGCCGCTGATCGCGACCGGCAGCGCGTCGCGCGCCGCTGACGGATTGCTGTGCGTGATCCTCCCTCGCGGTGCGGGGGAGGATTTTTTATATCCGCAACAGCCGCTTGGCGTTGCCGGAGAGGATCTTGGCTTTGTCCTCGTCGGACAGCAGCACTGTTTGCATCCAGTCGACGCCGGGCGGGTTCATCACGAACGGCCAGTCGACCGCGAACAGGATGTGGTCGACGCCCATTTCCATGACGCAGCACAGCAGCGCCGGATTGGAGAAGTTGCCGCTCGTCGTGATGTAATAGTTGCCGCAGAAGATGTCGCGGAAGCTCATCGATTTCTGGCCCGGGCGCTTGAGCGCCTGATCGATGCGCCAGACCAGGAACGGCAAGGTCTCGCCGAGGTGGCCGAGGATGACTTTCAGCTTCGGATGCTTCTCGAACACGCCGGAGATCGCGAGCCGGATCCCGGTGGTCGCGGTCTCCACCGTATAGCCCCAGGCCGGGCGCGCCACGGTCGGGAAATCCTTGACGTAGTCGTCGTAATAGACCCGCGACACGTCGGCCTGCGGCAGCGACGGATGGAAATAGACCGGCACGTCGAGCGCTTCGGCGCGGGCATAGATCGGCCAGAATTTCGGCCGATCGAGGAATTCGCCGTTGGCGAGGCCGTGCATCATCGCGCCCTTGAAGCCGTGCTCCTTGACGCAGCGCTCGAGCTCGTCGGCGGCGGCGTCCGGCACCGCGGTCGGCAGCGCGGCGAACGCCGCAAACCGCTTCGGATTCTTTTTCACCTGCGCGGCGAGGCGATCGTTGACGCGCCTCGTCAGCGCGACGGCGGTGTCGGCCGGCAGCTTCTGCGTCGACGGCGCGCCAAGCGACAGCACCTGCATGTCGATGCCGGCGGCATCCATCTCGGCAATGCGGATGGTGTCGAAGTCATAGAGCCGCTTCTGCTGCTCGCCGGGCCGGCCGGATTCACTGCCGGTGTAGGTCTTGGCGAGCTCTTCGTCCCAGAAATGCTCCTCGATGGCGATGACCGGACAATGCGGTTTCGTGAACATTTGTGCTTTCCCTTCCCGACTTTGTTAACGGCGGTTGGTAGCAAGGCGGGCGTAATGAGTCATCACCCGGGTCTATCGGCGTCATTGTTCCGCCATCGTCATGCGCCCCGGACTGATCCGGACCCTCCGATACGACGAGCAGTTTTGCTCACGATGGCCGGAACAAATCCGGCCATGACGACCGCCCAAGGAACATTCGCACCCGCGCCGAATTGTGTTGGCGTGAGTGGGCCATTCGGAGACGACACCATGATACGTGCAATCGCTTTGGGAACCCTGTTGGCGGCGTCTTTGGCCGGATCGAGCGCGTTTGCGCAGGGCAGTTATGTTCATCACAACTTCTGCCTGAAGACTGGATCGTCGGACCAGGAATGCGCATACGATACGATGGCGCAATGCATGGCGTCGAAGCACAGCAACACCGACTCCTGCATCCCGAACAGCGCGCCGCAAGATCACTAAGCGAGCTTTCTCTTGGCTCCGTCATCCTGAGGTGCGAGCCACCTCAGGATGACGGGAAAGATTCAGGCGCGGACCGGATGCTGCTGGTAATAGGCCGCATCCTCGGCGCTTTGCGTGAAACCGGCATGGCCGCGCCATTCAACATGGCGCGAGGCCATGTCGGAGCCGTAGCGCACCCGGAACAACAGCGTGCGCACCGCGCCGTTTTCATATTCGTGCACTTCGCCCGGCGGATGCACCACGAAGGCGCCGGGCGTCACCGCGATCGTGCGGTCCGGCGTGCGCATGGTGCCGCCGCCTTCGAAGCAGAAGTAGATTTCGGTGGCGTGCGGGTGGCAATGGTTGGGGCTGATCTGGCCGGGCTCCCAGCACGCCACCGTGACATCGCCATCCTCGACGGTGCCGAGGATTTTCTCGACGTGGCGTTTCGGATCGAACCTGGCTTCATGCGTGACATTGAAAACGTGCATGGATGTCCTCGTCGGTTGCTTTTGGCCGGTTTTCTTTTGCCGCAAAATCCTGAGCTGAGAAGACTCTTTAGCGGAAACCGGTTGCATTTGCGACGGCCTGTTTACGCGCCGGTTACGCGGAAAGCCACGCGGCGCTTGCAAAGCTGCGTTGCCGGGGCGCACCATGACGGACATTCGAGTCGAGCGTTAGATGACTTGAGGGGGAAGCGTCGAAGCGGGGCAGCTCAGGACTGCCAAGGAGGGCGACCATGGCCCATCTCGCCGACAAGGCTCATCATCTGGATCGCGCCACGCTGGCGCGCGTGAATTCGGCCATCGTATTCGGATTGGTCGGCGTCGGGGTTCTGGTCTGCGCCATCGGCGCCATCGGGTTCGATATCGTGCGCTTGTTGTCCGACTGGTAGCGCATCCGGCCGGCATTTTTCCGACGTTAAATCCGCTGCATTCATATTGGTTAAGCCTTCGTAACAGGACCTTAACCTCGGCCGCGGTATTGTGCCGCCCTGATCGCGTTGGGCTTATGGGGCAAATACCAATGAACGAACGCCGCGGTAACAGACGGCTGAAAAGTTTCCTGCGCGGCTTTGTCTGTTTCGACAAAAAGCGCGGCGCGTTGAGCTGCATCATCCGCGACTTCAACGAGACCGGCGCGCGCATCATCTTCTCGGAGAGTGTCACCATCCCCAACATCGTCAATCTGTACCTGCCGCAGAAAGACCAGACCTTGCGGGCGAAGGTGACGTGGCGCCGCGGCGACGAGATCGGGCTCGGCTTCATCGCCGAAGATGCGCCCGAGGCCGACCTGCCGGAGGCCAAAGAACTGATGAAGCGCGTCGCCGAACTGGAATCCCAGATCATCCTGCTGCGCCGGATGCTCAAGCGTCTCAAGAGCCAGCAGCCGCCCCATCATGACGACGATGAATCCGCCGCAGGCTACCTGCCCGGCCAGGTTCGTGCGTCGTCCGTTTTGCGCTAGCGCCGACCCGATTGCGCCGCCCGGCGCGGCGTGGCACGACCTTGATCGAGCGCCAAAAGCGCAACCGTCATAGGGAGACAGCCATGGCCAAGGCCTATTGGGTATCGACATATTTTTCCGTTTCCGATCCGAACGCCTTGGCCGAATACGCCAAGCTCGCTGGGCCTGCGATCGCCGCCGGCGGCGGCAAATTCATCGCCCGCGGCAATGCCGCCAAAGCCTACGAGAAAGGCGTCATGCAGCGCGTCGTCATCATCGAATTCGACAGCGTCGAGAAGGCCGCCGCCGCCCATGACGGCCCCGGCTATCAGGCCGCCCTGAAAGTGCTCGGCAGCGGCGCGCAACGCGACATCCGCATCGTCGAGGGGCTTTAAGCCCGATCGCGACAGCGCCGGCCGGAGGGCAATGCGTATGCGCGCGGGCCTGATCTCTCTCATTGCCTTGGCCGCGCTGGGCACCGGCGCTGCGGCGCAGATTTCGTCGGCGCCGAACACGGTTCCGGGCACGGAGGCCAATCCGTTCCCGGTCATTCAAATGCGGCCGATCGACACCGCGCCCGATCATTACCGCCGCCTGCCCTACCGCGATCTCGCCACCGCGATCCGCATCGAGATTGCATCGGCCGCGCTATACGATTTCGACAGCACCCAGGTGCGCCGCAATGCGGCGGACTATTTGCAACAGGCCGCCAACCTTATTTTCGAACTCGCCGCGGGCCCGGTGCGGATCGAATGCCGCACCGACCGCGGCACGCCTGCGGTCGCACAAAAGCTTGCCGCGCAATGCGCGCTGGCCATCTCGCAATGGCTGGCCGTGAAGGAAAAGCTCGGCAAGGTGAAATTCGTCACGGTCGGCACCAGCGTGCCGCTGCCCGCCGCGCCCGATCCGCGCGATCTCATGCCGAAGCCATCGCCGAACCTGAGCACCGTCACGATCGACTTCGCCAAGAAGTGACGGCTACTGATCAAACATCCTGTCGCCCTGCAGATCGACGATCTGCCGCGCTTTGCTGAGCGTGAAATTCACCGCATCGTCGTAGGAGGCGTAGGCGTCGGCGCGGATGAAGCGGTGCTCCTTGCGCACGCCGCCGATGTCGCGCGCGATCGAGCCCGCGGTCTGGTAGTGGCCGTTGTTCTTGTAAGGCGCGGCGACAATGACATAACCGTTGTATTCGACCGGATCCGAGACCTTCGCGGTCTTCGTGCCGCCGCCGAACAATGCGCTCCAAAACGACATCGCCGCCCTCCCACAATCCGTTGCGTTGTCCGTTCGTGATGCAGTTCCCCGGCCCAAATGCTACAAGAGCGCACCGTTTCGTCCAAGGAGTGCATCATGCCGAAGGGTTATTGGGTCACCGTCTATCGCTCGATTTCCGACCCGCAAAAACTCGCCGCTTACGCCAAACTCGCGCCGCTCGCGATCGCGCCGTTCGGCGGCCGCTATCTGGCGCGCGGCACCGCCGCCGCCGCCTTCGAGGCCGGCCAGAAGGAGCGCATCGTGATGTCGGAATTCCCGAGCGTCGAAAAAGCCATCGCCGCCTACCAGTGCCCGGCCTACCAGGACGCGCTCAAAGCGCTCGACAATGGCGCGGTGCGCGACATTCGCATCGTCGAGGGACTGGATTAACGATTTCATCGCTACGGTTCCCGCCACAATTGCAAAATCGCCCCGGCATTTCTATATAAGCGGCCAACACGATGAGCAGCCGGCGTCATAGTTGCGCCGGCGTTTTAGCTTCTATAAGCCGCCGCAAGTCTATAAGCCGCCGCAAGAGAGCCCAGGAGATCGCCATGCCGAGGAAGCCCGGGAAAAATTCCGAATTCGTCATGTTCGACGTCATCTACGAAGACGGCACGCAGCGTTCGAATCGCAAGGTGCCGCGCGAACTCACCGGCGGCCTCGACGGCGACAAGCCGGCGCACGGCTTCCTGATCGAGCAGGACCGCGAGATCGCCGAAAAGTCCGGCAATCCGCCGGCCAAGATCGCGAGCATTTCGCGCGCCGGCGCCAAGCGAAAGAGCGACGACACCTCCTGGAAACGCGCCGGCTGATCCGAAGCTGATCTCAAGTCAGCGATATCCAGTGCGCGCAAAATGCGCGCGCAGCAGCGCGACATTGCGGCGGTTGGCGCGGAACATCACGTCGAACGCGTCGCCCGCAACGGGCACCATGCCGACGGCGCCCTCGAGCAGCACATTGGCCGCCATGCGCGCGAGCAGAAGCTTCGGCACGCCAAGCCGCGACGCCTCGTACAACAAATAGAACGACAGTGCCGACGCGGCGACATCGCCGATGCCGGGGACGAGGCGCATCAGCGATTCGACGCCGAAGCGGACGTTGGTTCCGGGCACGATGAAGGCGGTATCGAACGCAGTTGCCAGCATGTCGAGCCGGTCGAGCGCCGCACGGCGCGACACGGCGTCGTAGGGGCCGGCGCTGGCGGCGTAGCGGAAGCCGGCAAAGCCGGCGCGTGAAAAGGCCATTGCTGCCTCGGGCGTTCGTGTTCTCCGCAGAGATGGGAAGCGCCGCTGGAAGTGCAAGGAGACGAAGGTGCGATGACGGCATGCATTTGCGCCAAGCTTGCGTCATCATCAAGCAACCAACGGCGCCTATCCGCCCAACACGCTGTTGATGATCGACCGCCTGGTGCAGGAGTAATTCCTCATCGAAGGCAACGCCGTCGCGGCGTTGTAAGGTAGCTCCCTCTCCCATGTGGAAGAGGGAGCAGCGGCATCACACAGCGCGGTGGTGGCGATGGTGCCGGCGAAAGACCGGCGCATCGCCGCCGTACGGTTGCTCCATCTGATAGGCGAATTGCTGCGGCGCGGCGGCGAAGCCGGACGACGCCTCGGCGGCGTAAGACGAATAGCCTTGCGTCTTCGCGACGTCGTGATAACCGCGTGCGTAGAGCGCGACGGCGCGGTTTTCATTGCCGCCGGCGGCGCGATAGGCGCCGGCGAGATAACGCACCGCGTAGGTCATATTGGTTTGCGGATCGAGCAGGCCCGCGGCCGAACCGGAATAACCCATGGCGCGCGCGGTGCCGAGGCGGATCTGCATCAGCCCGTAATTACCGCGGCTGACCGCGCGCGGATTGCCGCCGCTCTCGCGCCGGATGACGCGCGCGACCAGCGAGGCCGGCACGCCGGCGCCGCCTGCCGCTTGCGCCGCCATGCCGTCGAGCGCGGCGTATTGCGCCGCACCGCTTTGGTCGAAATCGCGATGCGCAAAGCGATCTTGGCCAAAGCTGTTTTGCATCACGGGGTCAACCGGCGCGAAATTATAAAGCCGTGGCGCGGCCTCTTCGGTGCGCGTCATCATCAGGGGACGCGGCCCGCGATGATGCCGGTAGACGGCGACGCGGTACGAATGCGCATGCGCATGCGCCCGCGCCAAAGCCTGACCGGACGACGCGGGGATTCCTGAAACGGCAATGGCGGCCGCAAACAACAGATAACGCATTACGTGACTCCATTTTCGCCCTTCACCCCGCCGCCGTTGTCGGGATCGAATCCGGCCTTGCTTCGACCATTTGGTGCTGCACGGAAGGCCAAGTCGTGACGGCGGAACAACGCGCCCGCTCTTCCCGCGTGTGGCGGGTGAAGGGGCTTTAAAACTGGTCGTCCCGCGAAAACGCGAATGACCGGTGCATGAAGACTTGCCTCTGCAATCCCATAAGCCGCGACACGAAATGTAAATCGTTTTACGCGATACATTTCCCTCCGGACTTTGCCCATCCGGGCTTCGCGGAGCCGCGCCATGCCTGCTTTGCCGCCGAAAATTCCGCAGGCTTATGACGTCTGCTTTTACGTCAACGGCCGGCCCTTTCTGCGCAAGCTCGAGCACGGCGTCACGCTCGACAACGACGCCATCGCCTGGACAGCGGACGGCAGCCGCACCGAAATGGCATTCGGCTTTATCGTTGCGATCAATCTGAAATCCACGGGCTCGCGCGTCATCGTCGAGCAATGCGCCATCACGTTTGCCGACAACAATGTTCTCACCATCGTCAATTCCGGCGCCGGCGGCTATTCCGACAGCGAGCGCGCCGCGGCCTATCGCGATTTTGTGCGCGAACTGCACGTCAAGCTCGCCGGCAGCGCCTACAGCGGGATCCGCTTCAGCGCCGGCGTGCCGCGCGGGCGCTACCTGGCGACGCTTGCGCTCACCACCGCGGTCACGGTGGTGTGCGTCGTCTTCGGGCTCGTCGAATATCTCATGACCCGCGATTTGCATGGGCTCGGCCTCATCCTTCTCGGCGGTTATCTGGGCTGGCGGCTCGGCCGCAAGGCGCTCGCCAATGCGCCGCGCGATTACACGCCCGACCGCCTGCCCGACGCATTGCTGTCGTGACCCGGCCGCCCCACGGCTGACGTCATTGCGAGCGGTAGCGAAGCAATCCAGCGCTCAATGCAAGCCGCCCCTGGATTGCTTCGTCGTAAGAACTCCCCGCAATGACGAGCAATCTCGTTCTCGCAACGCGCTTTCGCGCGCGAGTGTGGTCACGCCAGCAATGAGAAGCCACGAAGCGCTTTCGCTCTCCGCACCGATCTTCGTCAGAGCATGCCGGCGGTGGTCACTGGCATCCTCACGATCAATGCTTGGAGCCACGAAATGTAAGCGTAAGAAGAAAAAGGAAAGCGGAACGCCGACGAACGCTGTTCACGAAAACCACCGCACCTTGCGGTGCGGCGCGCGCCCTGCAAGGCGCGCTCGCCCATCGGCGTTCCACCACGGCTCTTGCCAGAGGGACGCCAGTCCCAAAGGCTCAGCTTCAGGCCAGGCTTCCTGGGACGTGGTTTCAACGGGCGTTATCCGTTGTCTCCTGTCCCAGTCCAGTGGCAGCACCTCACGCACCGGTCGTAATGCCGGCGAGCATGATGCCCGAAGCCGCCCGGGAGTAGCAGTGACGAGCCGCCGCCCGCGGGCACCGCATCCCGTTCCGATCAACCAGGGTCACCGGCTGACGTCCTTCACGGCGAACGGGATTGATTGCTGTGTAAATGATTCGGTGACGAATGTCAAGAGCAAGTCGCCGTATGGCGGACGACCGCATGCCCGTCCGAAGCCTATGGCCGACTTGTTCCGGCATCTCAATTCACTTGGCAAGGCCGTGCCACCATTATCGGGATCGCCGGAACAAGTCCGGCGACGACGCGCTTCGGCCAACAAACGCCTTACGTCCGCCCGCCGAGTTGTTCGGCGAACAGCACCAGCGTCTTGCGATAGATCTCCGAGTGATTCCACTCGTGCATCGCGTCGAAATTCGCGGTGCCTTCGTGATACGGCTGCCCGGCCTGCCAGCCGTTGGTCTTCAAAAGGTTCGCCGTCGAGGCCAGCACGTCCGGCACCGAGTGGCGCAGATCGACCCGGCCGTCGCCGTCGTAATCGACGCCGTACTTTATGTATGACGACGGCAGGAACTGGGTCTGGCCGATCTCGCCCGCATAGGCGCCGATCAGGTCGCGCAACGGCAGATCGCCGCGCTGCAAAATCTTGAGCGCCGCGATCAATTCGCCCTGGAACAGATCGGTACGGCGGCAATCCCAGGCCAAGGTCGAGAGCGTGCGGATCACCGGCAGCTTGCCCATGTCGCCGGTGCCGTTGTCGGTTTCCATGGTCCAGATCGCCATGATCAGTTCGCGCGGCACGCCATACTGCTTCTCGATGCGCGAGAGCAGGTCGGCATAGCGCGCCATAAGCTGCTTGGCGCGATTGATCCGCGCCGGGATGACGCGCGTGCGCGCATAGTCCTCGAAACTCTTGGAGTGGAACATGCCGTGCTGGCGGCGATCGAACGCGAGCACGCTCTGGTCGGCCGAAAGCCCGGCGAAGGCGGTGTTGATGGTCTGCTGGCTTACGCCCGCCGCCAGCGCATCGGTCCGCATCTGGGCGAGGAAGTCGTCATAACTGCTGCCGCCGCACTTGGCCGCGAACGCCGGCGCGGCGAGCGTCAGCATGGCAGCTGCAAGCGCAAGAACGGCAGCGAAACGGACCAGCAAAAAACGGGACGCCATCACCCTCACCTCTTTGTCGTCCCGCGAGGTCTTACACGGCGGGAGCAGGCTTGTCGCGAGTGTTGGAGGGCGAGCGGAAACCAGATTCCGTCATCCTGAGGTGCCCGCGCGAAGCGCGGGCCTCGAAGGACGACGGCCCCGGCACCTCGGCCGGCACCCTTCGAGGCTCGCTACGCTCGCACCTCAGGATGACGGTGCCTCGAAGGACGACGGCCCCAACGCCTCGGCCGTGCATCCTTCGAGGCTCGCTTACGCTCGCACCTCAGGATGACGGTGAACAGGTGAACAGGCGACAAAGGGGCCCCTCCTCCCGCTTTCGGATTCAATCCTGACACGAAGGGGCATTAAACGTTCGCCCGAAGCGACGCTGCGCGACCCCGGACGCCGGAACCCAAAAACCATGCCGAACGCCCGCCAGAAGCTGTTTCTCGAAGGACCGATCGGCACGGCGCTGACCCGGCTTGCGATTCCGATCATGCTCGGCAACCTGTTGCAGACCGGCTACCAGTTGACCGACGCGTTCTGGGTCGGCCGCCTGGGCGCGGCGGCGGTGGCGGCGGTATCGGTCAGTTTTCCGGTCACCTTCCTGGTGATCGCGCTGGGCGCCGGCCTCGCCATCGCGGGCGCTACGCTGTCGGCCCAGTACATGGGCGCCGGCCGCCAGGACATGGTCAATCACGTCGCGGCGCAGACCATGCTGATGGTCGCCATCACCTCGGTCGTTCTGGGCGCGGCCGGCTATGTGCTGGCGCCTTACCTGCTCGAACTCTTGGGAGTCGCGCCCGACGTCTATCACGGCGCGCTCGGCTTCATGCGCGTCTCCTTCATCGGCATCATCTTCGTCTTCCTCTACGCCATGTTCCAGGCGCTGATGCGCGGCGTCGGCGAAACCCGAATGCCGCTCTTGATCGTGCTCGGCACGGTGCTGTTGAATTTCGTGCTCGATCCGCTGTTCATCTTCGGCTTCGGGCCGCTGCCGCCGCAGGGCGTGATGGGCGCCGCGCTGGCGACGCTGGCGACGCAGGCGCTCGCCGCCGCGCTCGGCATCGTCATCTTCCTGCGCGGCCGCCACGGCATCCAGTTGTCGTGGCGCGGCTTCCGGCCCGATCCGGCCTACATCAAGCGCGCGTTCTTCCTGGGCTTGCCGGGCTCCATCGAGCTTGCGACGCGCGGGCTTGGGCCGTTGCTGATGTCGTTTCTGGTGGCGGGCTTCGGCACGGTGACGCTGGCGGCCTATGGCGTCGGCTCGAATATCCTGCAGTTCGTCACCATCCCGGCGATGGGATTGTCGCATGGCCGCGGCGACGCTGGTGAGCCAGAACATCGGCGCGGGCAACATCCAGCGCGCCGCCCGGGTGACGGTGCTCGGCGCCGTTGCCGGCTTTGTCATCCTGACGCTGGCAGGAATAGCCGCTTATGCTTTTGCGCCGGCCATCGTCACGTTCTTCGTGCCGGGCGACGCCGACGTCATCGCCGAGGGCGCGCGCTTCATCCGCATCATGTGTCTCGCCTGGGGCGGCATCGGCGTGCAGCTCTGCATCGTCTCGGCGTTCCGCGCGTCGGGCAACATGCTGATCGCCATGGTGATCGCGCTGGTTTCGCAATTCATGTTCCAGTTCCCGCTGGCCTACGTCCTGGCGAAACACACCGGCCTTGCGGCGTTGGGCCTGTGGTGGTCGTTCCCGATCGCCAACGTCGCCGCTGCCATCGTGTCGGCGTGCTGGTTCGCGGAGGGCGGCTGGAAAAACACCCGCCTGACGGAGGAGGACAGGGAAGCGGCTCACGTCACGGTGGAGACGATTGCGGAAGAGGGGATTCGTTAGTCGTTCACCTTCGCGCTGACCGCTTTCAGCTTGTCGCGCGGAACCTCACGTACCGCCCGCTCGAAGCCATTGTTAGCGAGGAGATGCGCTTGCCATTCGTCTTGGCATTGTTGGGTCTTCGTCTTGAGTGTGTGTTCAGGGCGGAAGCGGCCGGAGATAGGGACTGTTCCGTTGCAGGCAGAACGACGCATTCGGCAAGGCTGCGATAATTTCCGCGACCACGTCGCGCGTCCGGACTATCCTGCACAGAGGTTGCTTTTCGGCCAGTGAGAACATATCATGAACTTAAGTGTTTGGTAACGGCAATATGTCTTTGTTTTGAGTAGCTTGACCACTGGACTTTATGCGATGGGAAAAAACTCAAAAATTGAATGGACGCACCACACGTTCAACCCATGGTGGGGGTGCACTCGTGTCTCCGCAGCCTGCAAACATTGCTACGCCGAATCTTGGGCGAAGCGTGTCGGTCAAAAGCTCTGGGGGCCAAAGTCTCCTCGCAGGTTTTTTGGCGATTCGCATTGGGCATCACCCGTCAAGTGGAACAAGGAAGCAGGCGCACAAGGAGAACGTGCGCGTGTTTTCTGCGCGTCGATGGCCGACGTTTTCGAGAGGCGCTCAGAATTGGATTTCCAGAGAAAGCGAATTTGGCCGCTCATCGAGCAAACGCAAAACCTCGACTGGCTTCTTCTCACGAAACGCCCAGAAAACATAGTGAAGATGGTGCCGTGGAAAACGAATTGGCCCACAAACATTTGGATCGGCACTACCGTAGAGGATCAGGAAAGCGCCGAAAAAAGGCTTCCTTATTTGGCAGATGTTCCTGCTCATGTTCGTTTTATTTCAGCGGAGCCACTTCTAAGCGAAATCAAAATTTCTGAATGGCTGAATTGAGCCTGCATTGGGTGATCACTGGTGGAGAAAGCGGTCCCCACGCACGGCCTTCAAGCCCGTCCTGGTTTCGCAGTCTACTGCTCCAGTGTATGGAGGCGGACGTCCCGTTCCATTTCAAACAATGGGGCGACTGGGCTCCAGGAGATGGAATCAATCTCGCCGCGGCGCGTATGGCGGCCGCACCAGACGGAACGGCAATGTGCCGCCTCGGCAAAAAAGCCGCCGGCCGCATGTTAGACGGGGCAACATGGGACGGACTCCCAAAGAAAAAAGCGGCCTAAGTAACAACGAAGGGGAAGGGCAGCCGTTGCTATTTCCGGCCGACGAAATTCCGTCGTCAGAGCCAAAGTTACCCCAGAAGGATTTTAAATCTCTGAGATTTCCCCTTTGGACTGAGAATAAGGCGAGACTTATTCAAGAGTACCTTCGGCTTTTTGAATTCATTACGCATCACGGAACATACATCGACGGATTCGCTGCACCTCAGTACCACACGCATCCTGACGCATGGGCTGCGAAGCTTGTTTTAGAGACGGAGCCAAAGTGGTTTCGCGAATTTTGGCTTTGCGACATTGACGACACCGGGGTCGATAAACTTCGTGCGCTTGCGCTGTCGCATCATTCCTCAAAACGAAGAATTGAAGTTCTGCACGGCGACTTTAATATCAAAATGAACGAGATATTGGAGTTCAGGAACAATCAAAGAAACCACCGCGACCTTTGCTCTCTTGGATCAACGCACCTTTGAATGCCATTGGAGCACTCTAGTTGCTCTCAGCGCTCACAAGAAAAGTACGAAGATCGAATTGTTCTATTTTTTCCCGACCGGTTGGATTGATCGTTCTCTGGCAGCGATTAGCGCGCCAGCAACTATAGAGCGCGTGGCGCGTTGGTGGGGTCGAATTGACTACATGAGCCTTCGCAAAATGGATAGCACGCAACGGGCATTATTGGTCGCGAAAAGGTTCGAGGAAGAACTGAAGTACGGCAAAGCCACAGTCTATCCTATTCATAGCGAGAAGCGCCGAGGCCGCGTTATGTATCACATGATACACGCGACCGATCATCCCGAAGCGACGTCGCTCATGATTAGAGCGTACAGAAAGGTTTCCGGGAGGAGCGAACTATCAGACGTCGCTCAAATGGATATTGAGGATTTTTTAAAGCGCGTGGACGAGGACCTCGACTGAGCATTCGGCCATTCGCAGCAAATCGCTTCCGAACGCGCAGCCACGGGCCTGACCTAGTGCCCACACGGACTCTCAGGAAATCAAGGCGCGAGTTCTTTTTGATCAACACCGCAGCTAATAATCGATTTCGAGCTCATCTTCTCGATCAGAAGCTATTTCTATCGCTGCGCGGCTGAGATTGAGCTCCAACAGCTTCGCTAGCGCGTCCTCCTCCGAAATGTCGGCCGGCCAGCCGTATGCGGCAGCGACCGCGGCATCGAGGTCGCGGTGCGCGTCGGCGAGCCATTGCGGACGCGCATTGTAGAGATTGGTCAGCGTGCGTTTCTTCAATTCGACTGCCGCTGGCTCGGTTTTCGGTAGGATACGGTCGGGATAGCCGGGCACAACTTCGGGCGCGGTGTCGATCAGGTCCTTTGGATTGAGCCAATTGTTGCGGAGATCGTCCAGTCTCTTCGCCGCCGCTGCAATTGCCTGGGCGCGCGCATCATCGGCATACTCTTTTTCCGGGATATTGGGCGTTAGCCTTTCGGGAAATGGAAATGTCTCAAATGTCGTGGTCGGTGTATAGCGAGGACGATCTTCTAGGCTCGTTCCCTTTCTCAGTCTTCGGATTTGCTCCAACCAGCAGCTTTAATTCTTTCGGGACGAGTAAAATTTGGAAGGTTTGTCGCAGTAAGTTGCCGGGGCTTTTCAACTACCTCTCCAACGGCAATTATTCCGCTGGATCGATCGATAAATCTAGTCCGCCAAATAATAGCTTTGTCACCGGCTTGAATGTCTTTTTGGCGAACCGGCGTTGACCAGTAGACATAGTTTGACGGGTCCAAAATATAATCTCTCAATGCAGTCCAGCCGTCTTTTGCTGGCGGCACAATTTCCCAAAGGCCCGGATTTGCATTCCAGATAAATGCCGCCATGCGTTTTCTCCTGCAATTGGACCCCACAGCGAAGTCGCTGAGACGAGCACTGCAACGACGTCAACTGCTGCATGCCCAGGCCATAGCCAATGACGAATCAAACAAAAATCCCCGGCCGAAGCCGGGGCTTCTTGTTTCACGAAGGAAGACGTGGATGGCCGGAACAAGTCCGGCCATGACGCTTGGGGATATCCAGCCCTCGCATGACAGTCCGTAAAAAACGAAGCGCCGCTACGCCGCCCGGCGCTGGTGCTTCCCTTCTTTCACTTCCTCGATGATCTTGCCGACAAACGCATCGAGGTCGCCCGGGTTGCGCGAGGTGATGACGCCGTTGTCGGTGACGACTTCGGAATCCTCCCACTTGCCGCCGGCGTTGATGACGTCGGTCTTGATCGACTTGTAGGAGGTCATCTTGCGGCCCGATCCGTCCGCTTTTCTGACGAGGCCGGTCTCGATCAGGAGCCACGGCGCGTGGCACACCGCCGCCACCGTCTTGCCGGCATCGTAGAACGCCTTGATGAGCTTGAGCGCATCCGGATTGACGCGCAGCAGATCGGGATTGATCTGGCCGCCGGGCAGCACGATGGCGTCGTAATCGGCGGCCGAGGCGCCGGCGAGCGGCTTGTCGACCTTCACCGGCCGGCCCCAGTCCTTCTTGTCCCAGCCCTTGATCTCGCCCTGCTCGGGCGACACGACATCCACCGCCGCGCCCGCCGCTTTCAGCTTGTCGCGCGGAACTTCGAGTTCCGCCTGCTCGAAGCCGTTGGTGGCGAGAATGAGGATGCGCTTGCCGTCCAGTTGTCCTGGCATAGTGGTTCTCCGTTTCTGTGTGTTCAGAAGGGAAAACGAGCCCGGGCGCATAGCGTTCCGGAAAAACACGGCGGGGTTTTGGCCACGGTTCCACGACGGGGATGGCGGGAACACGTCCAGCTATGACGGCAGCTGCAATCCGTCATCCTGAGGTGCGAGCGCCAGCGAGCCTCGAAGGATGAGCGGCCACGGCGCTCGGGCACCTCAGGATGACGGTGAGAGGGCTAGCGTTCGCTATTCCGCTGCTTCGCGGCTCAGCTCGCCGGCCGCTGCCATGCGGTCGTGGAGCGCGATCGGATCGAGGTCGAAGCCGTTCGGCCAAGTCAGCGCGCCGAGCTCCACGAAGACTCGTCTGAAGAACGCAGGGTCCTTTAGCGGCTGCACCATCTCTCCGTCCCGCGCGACTGTCGACGAAAAATCACGCACGCCAACCGAACCATCGGAAAACGCAACCCGCAGCGTGAAGCCTCCCATCGGCTTCACGGAGATGACGTCAATCATTGGGGCCTGCGATCCGGAAGCAGCGGCCGTCGGTTTGCGCATGGTGCCAGTTCTCCATCAACTCGGCATTCCGCAGTTTCACCCAATCTCTTACCAAATTTGCCTGCTTCCTGGGAAGCTGACCGCGGATGATGGCGCCGTCGCTGATCCTGATGAGGGCCTTCGCGCCAGCATAAATCGCATGGATGTGCGGCGGACCGTGATCTTCAAAGAACATCTGGATGATGATGCCGTTGAAGATCGCGATTGTCGGCATCGGAGCGGTCCGGGCCGTCGTCCTTCGAGGCCCGCGCTCCGCGCGGGCACCTCAGGATGACGGTGAACATTAGTTGTCCAAGAACGATCGGAGTTTCCGCGACCGGCTCGGATGCTTCAGCTTGCGCAGCGCCTTGGCTTCGATCTGGCGGATGCGCTCGCGCGTCACCGAGAACTGCTGGCCGACTTCTTCCAGCGTGTGGTCGGTGTTCATGCCGATGCCGAAGCGCATGCGCAGCACGCGCTCTTCGCGCGGCGTGAGCGAGGCCAGCACCCGCGTCGTCGTCTCGCGCAGGTTCGACTGGATCGCGGCGTCGATCGGCAGGATGGCGTTCTTGTCCTCGATGAAATCGCCGAGGTGCGAATCTTCCTCGTCGCCGATCGGCGTTTCGAGCGACAGCGGCTCCTTGGCGATCTTGAGAACCTTGCGCACCTTCTCGAGCGGCATGCCGAGCTTTTCGGCGAGCTCTTCGGGCGTCGGCTCGCGGCCGATCTCGTTGAGCATCTGGCGCGAGGTGCGCACGATCTTGTTGATGGTCTCGATCATGTGCACCGGGATGCGGATGGTGCGCGCCTGATCGGCGATCGAGCGGGTGATCGCCTGGCGGATCCACCACGTCGCATAGGTCGAGAACTTGTAGCCGCGGCGGTATTCGAATTTATCGACCGCCTTCATCAGGCCGATATTGCCTTCCTGGATCAGGTCGAGGAATTGCAGGCCGCGGTTGGTGTATTTCTTGGCGATGGAGATGACGAGGCGCAGGTTCGCTTCGACCATTTCCTTCTTGGCCTGGCGCGCTTCGCGCTCGCCCTTCTGCACCATGTGGACGATCTTGCGGAACTCGCCGATCTCGAGGCCGGTTTCGCTCGCCAGCGTGTGGATGTTGGTGCGCAGTTCCTTGATGCGGTCCTTGTCGCGGGCGACGAAATTCTTCCAGCCCTTGGCGGAGAGTTTCGAGACGCGGTTGAGCCAGCGCGGATCGAGCTCGGTGCCCTGATAGTTGCGCAGGAAATCCTCGCGGCTGACGCCGTGGCTTTCCGACAGCCGCATCAGCCGGCCTTCGTGGCTCACCAGCCGCTTGTTGATGTCGTAGAGCTGCTCGACCAGCGCATCGATGCGCGCCTGATTAAGCCGCAGCGACTTCACCTCGGCGATGATGTCTTCCTTGAGCTTGCGCGACTTGCGCTCCTGCGCCGGCGACAGCGTCTCGCTGTGCAGCTTGCCCTGGATGTCGAGTTCCTGCAGGCGGCGCAGCCGCTTGAAGGCGTCGGCGATGTTGTCGAAGGTCTCCAGCACTTTCGGCTTGAGCTCGGCCTCGATGGCGGCGAGCGACATCGAATTCTCGAGTTCGTCCTCGTCGAGATCGGAATCGCTGATCGGGGTTTCTTCCGAACCTTCCTCGCCGTTGGCGCCCATCGCCTTGAACGGCGTCGCGCCGGGCGGCGCCGACGGCGGCGCAACCGGTTGCGGCGGCACGTAGCCGGGCGCGCCGGGGCCGGGCGCGATGCCGCCCGGGTGGATCGGCTGGCCATCGGGGCCGAGAATCGGCGGCGCGACCTGCTTGGCGTCGGGGCCCGCATAGGTCGCTTCCAGATCGATAATGTCGCGGAGGAAAACTTTTCCTTCGTTGAGCTCGTCGCGCCAGATGATGACGGCCTGGAAGGTGAGCGGGTTTTCGCACAGGCCCGCGATCATCGCCTCGCGGCCGGCCTCGATGCGCTTGGCGATGGCGATTTCGCCCTCGCGCGACAACAGCTCCACCGAGCCCATTTCGCGCAGATACATGCGCACCGGATCGTCGGTGCGCTCGGACGGTTCCTTGGCCTCGGACTTGGCGATCGGCTTCGGCGTGACCTCGACCAGCTCGCCGCCCTCGCTCTCCTCTTCCTCGGCCTCTTCCTTTTCCTCTTCGCCGTCGGCCTCGGCTTCCTCGTTCTCGACGACGTTGATGCCCATCTCGTTCATCATCGCCAGGATGTCTTCGATTTTCTCGGAGGTGACCTCCTCGGACGGCATCACGGCGTTGAGCTGTTCATAGGTGACGTAGCCGCGCTTCTTGGCGCCCTTGATCATCTTCTTGACGGCGGCGTCGGACAGGTCGAGCAGCGGCAGCGGTGCATCCGGGCTTTCGGCGCCCTCTTTCTCGGGCGTTTCGGCGCCATTCTGCGGGGCGGCCTTGGCCGGTTTCGCTACTGTCTTGGTGGCCGCGCTCTTCTGGGTTGCCATGCTCATGTATCTCCAACGCCCTTCTTAGGCCTGCGCCTCTGCCCCGACCCCGGCTGCCGCGGGAGGGGGAACTTGAAACGTCGCCCCCTACCCTATGCGGTGAGTCTCGGTGGGCGGCGATGACTAAAAAGGGTGCACCACGGGATTGACCCATGCCGCACCACCCGAATCGAGGTCCCAGACTGTGTCAGGGCCGCGTTAAGCTCCGACTAACCACGATGGCCGGGGCGACCTCCGTTTCCCCTGCCGCCGCAATCCTCCCCCGGCAAGGGAGGTAAAATCTTGACGCCTCAGTAGCTTACGGACTACGCCGGCGGTGCTGCACCAGCTTTGTCACATCGGTCTGGCCGGCCGGCCCGACGATACGCCAAAGCCCTCGATCAGGGCCTCGGTGCCGTCGAGCGTGGACAGCCGGGCCTTTACATCGAGGAGCCGGGTGTAGTTCGCCTCGGAGTTATCCTGCCCGAGGGCCAGTTCTGCGTCCCTAAGCTCCCTAGTTAGGGAATGCCATTGCCGATGCAAGGCAACAAGCTGCTTCCACGTCTCTAATACATCGCTCGCGCCGGCGTCCGCCCGCGCGCCCCAGACCGAGGGCGTGGTGATCGAGCGTTCGATGCGAGTCAAGAGCTGGGCGAAACCGGCCCGTTCCAGTTCCGCCAACAGTGCCGCCCGATCCGCCTCGCCCTCGTGGCTGAAATCGCCGGCGGAATGGTGGGCGAATACGTCGATCAGCGCGCCTTTGAGCTTTTGCGTATCGGCATGGCTGAACTCGGACTCGGCCAGTTCCTCCATGTGGTCGTGGAGGATCCAGGGGTGATTGATGGCGGCGAGCAGGATCAGCGCCTCGCCGCGCGGGATCGCGGTGCGGTGGCCGCGATGCACCGGGCTCGAAGCGAGGTGCGGGCTCGCCGCCACATAGGCTTCGTTGGCGCGGAACGCGGCCTTGGGCGACAGCGGCTGACCCTTGCCGCCGCCGAACCGCGGAGCGCCGCCGAACGGGTTTGAGCCAAACGGATTGCCGCCGAAATTCTGCCGGCGCGGCGCGCCGTCGCGCGACGAAAAATGCGCCGGCGCGAATTGCTGGCGCAGCCGCGCCGAGAAATCCTGCCGGTAATAGCGGCGCACGGTCTCGTCGCCGATAGTGCCGGTGATTTCGTTCAACCGCGCTTCGAGCGCGGCGCGCCGCTCCGGCGTGTCGAACGCGCCCTGCTCGCTCTCGCGCTGCCACAGCATGTGCGCCAGCGGGCGCGCGGCGCCGAGCACGTCCGCGATGGCGTCGCGGCCACCGGAGCGGGCCAGATCGTCGGGATCCTGGCCGTCGGGCAGGCTGGCGAATTTCAGGCTCTTGCCGGGTTTGATCAGCGGCAGCGCGATATCGATGGCGCGGTAGGCCGCCCGCCGGCCGGCACCGTCGCCGTCGAAGCACAGGATCGGCTCGTCGTTGAGCCGCCACATCAGGGCGAGCTGATCGGCAGTGAGCGCGGTGCCGAGCGGCGCGACGGTCGCCTCGAAGCCGGCGGTGACCATGGCGATGACGTCGACATAACCTTCGACGGCGATGACGCGGGCGGAAAAATCTTCCTGCGCGGACTGCGTCGACTTGCCGGCGTTGTGCGCTGCCGTGCGCGCGGCGGCGATGTTGTAGAGTGTCGCGCCTTTATGAAACAGCGGCGTCTCCGGCGAATTGAGGTATTTCGCCGAGACCTCTTTCTCGAGCGCGCGGCCGCCGAAGGCGATGACCCGGCCGCGCCAGTCGCTGATCGGGAACATGACCCGGTCGCGGAAGCGGTCATACGGAACCGGGATGTCTTCGCCGCCAACGATCAGGCCGGCCTCGATCATGTCCTCGACCGGAATTCTTGGCTGAGCCGAGATGTTCCTTCAGCGCGTATTGATCGGCAGTCGCATAGCCGAGCCGGAATTTGAGCTGCGTCGCCGAAGTGAGCCCGCGGTCGGCCAGGTAACCGCGGCCGCGCGCGCCGTTGCGCGACGCCAGCGTGCTCTCGAAAAACTTTGCCGCCATTTCGACGATGTCGTGCAGCGTCTTCCTGTGTTCCTCGCGCGCTTCGGCCTCCGGCGAATAGGCCGGCATCGGGACGCCGGCCTGCTGCGCCAGCCGCTCGACCGCTTCGGGGAAGCTCACGCCCTCGGTGAGCATGAGGAAGTCGAAAATGTTGCCGTTCTTGCCCGAGGAGAAGTCGAACCACATCGCCTTGCCGTCATTGACGAAGAACGACGGCGTCTTTTCCTTGTTGAACGGCGACAGGCCCTTCCATTCGCGGCCGGCCTTGCGCAGCTTCACGCGCCGGCCGACGACTTCCGAAACCGGAAGCCGCGCCCGCAGCTCATCCAGAAATTGCGGCGTGAAGCGCATGGTGATTTGCCTGAACCGTGAAGGGTAGCGCCAAACCAGAAGGAATATAGGGCGGCAGCCGCGACGGCGACCGAAGCGCCAGTTCGTCCCGTTATCCACAGGGCCGTGCTGCTGTCATCGTCCGCGGAGGCGGACGATCCAGTAAGCCCGGTGCCAGAGATTGAGCACTATCGCCCCGATTACTGGATGCCCGCCTTCGCGGGCATGACAAGTCATGCGAGCCGGTCGCCATCCGCCGTATAGCCGAACAGCCGCTGCACCCGGTAATAGCGCGCCGAGCGTGGCGCGGTGAGGCCCCAAAGCTCGGACCGGCCGACGGTGTATTTCCAGTAGTTTGAATCGTGCGGCTGGTAGCTGTCGTCGACCTGAAGGACCTCGGCGGCGTATTCCAGCGGCACCTCGTCGGGACCGCAGAAATAGGCGAACACATTATTCCCCGGTCCATGACGGCCGGGGCCCCATTCGATCGGATAGCCATTGTCCTTCATCCGCCCCATGCCGCGCATCACCGAATCGATGTCCGGCACGTCGAAGGCGATGTGATTGAGCGTCGGCAGACCCATCTTGCACATCACGATCGAGCAATGGTCGCTGTTCGCGCAATGCAGGAAGGTGAGCGGCGCATTCTCGTCGTTGATGGTGAAGCCGAGCACTCCGGTGAAGAAAGCCAACGTCGCGTCGTGGTCGTTCATATTGAGATTGGCGTGGACGATCTTGCGCGGCTTGTCGGGGCGATCCTGGTTATCGCCGTGATCGGCGCAGCCGCAGACGAAGGCAAGGTTGCGGCCGTCCGGGTCCTTGCAGCCGAAGCCGTAGCCGCCACCGGGAAGCGTCAGTGCTGCCGGGAGCTCGCTTTGCATCCCGCCGCCGTCACCGCCTTGTATAAAGCGTCGACCGCCTGCCGGCCGGCGACATCGAACACGATGCGCACCACCGCCGGCTGCGCGCCGTGATGCAACCCGATGATGTGATGGTAGCCGGCGGTGCCGCGGAAATACGCCGCATCGTTGCGCCGCTCGACGGGCGTGAGATTCCACACGGTCTCATAGAAGCGCGCAGCTTCCTCGAGATTGGTGACGACCATCTCGATACTGCGCAGGCCGCGAATGGGACATTCCGGCATCGTGTTTCTTCCCCGTTATGTCTCGGCGATGCTCTGCCGTTCTCCAGATACACCGGCGATCACAGCCGATCCACCGGCTTCGCCGCCGCGGCGAAATCGCACCGTCATGGCATCGCGAGTCCATCCGGACCGCTCTTTTGCACGACGCCCGCGACCAATTCGTCGGCGCGCGACACAAAGCGCTTGAGCAGCGCCGAGGTATTGGACCGGCTGTAACCCATCACCAGATCGATCGTCGGCGGCTCGCCCTGCAGCGGCCGGACCACGACCGACGACGGCAGCATCAGCCTGACGTAAAGCGGCAGCAGAGTGACGCCGCCGGTCGAAGTCACCAGCGACAGCACCGAGGATAGATTCTCGGCA
>CAWFBB010000001.1:0-215808 GCA_963813825.1 uncultured Alphaproteobacteria bacterium | reverse complement strand
TGTTGGCGTCTACGACCCGCCATCGAAAACGATCACGCTGACCGGCAATGTCGTGGTCAGCCAAGGGCAGAATGTCATCCACGGCGAACGCGTGGTGGTCAATACCGTGACCGGAAACGCGCGCGTCGAAAGCAGCGAAGGCGGCGGAACTGTTCCCGGGCGCGTGCGCGCGCTGATTTTGCCGAAAGGTCAAAATGGCAGTGCGGGAAACATGATGACGATCGGTCCTGGACGGCCGAATTGATGAAGCACCGCTCACAATCGGCGGTGGAAATCGGCTAAAGTTGCCGGATTGAAACAGCTTTCTTAGCGATTTGACGAGCTTCACGGGATCGGCGTGCTGGATTTGCTCTCATATCTTCGCCGCCTCAAGACGCCGGCGCGCCGCACGCCGGCCGCTGAAGACGAAGCCATCAATCTCGAAACGATCGGCGGCGAAATCAACGGCACCTATCTCGACATCGCTAGCGTGTCGTCGCCTGCACCCAAGGTGCACAGCAAGGCGCGGATGCCGAAGCAGCCGGAGCGTCAAGCCAAACGTAAAGTCGATCGCCCGATAGATCGCCTGCCAGACCCCCAAGCCGAACGCCCGCCTGATCGACCGACCACACCGCAGCTTTCCGGCCGCCTGGCGCCACGGTCACGCCACCGCAACGAGGGCAACGGCGCAATCGCTGCCGAGCACAAGGGGGTGCTTTCGGTCCACGGCGTTGAAAAGAGCTTCGTCGGCCGCATGGTGGTCAAGGGCGTAAGCCTGTACCTGCGCCAGGGTGAAGCCGTGGGCTTGCTCGGGCCAAACGGCGCTGGAAAGACGACCGTGTTCTACATGATGACCGGCCTCGTCAAGGCCGATAAAGGACGCATCGAGCTCGATGGCTGCGATGTGACCAAGCTACCAATGTACCAGCGCGCGCGGCTTGGCATCGGCTATCTGCCGCAGGAGGCTTCGATCTTCCGCGGCCTGACTGTCGAGCAGAACATCCGCGCCGTGCTCGAGGTCATCGAGCCCGATGCCAAGCGGCGCGAGCAGGACCTCAACGCGCTGCTTGAGGAATTCAACATCGCGCGGTTGCGCAAGACGCCGTCGATCGCGCTGTCCGGCGGCGAGCGCCGGCGCGTCGAAATCGCGCGCGCGCTGGCAACCCGGCCGAGTTACATGCTGCTGGACGAACCGTTTGCCGGCATCGATCCCATCGCCGTCGGCGACATCCAGGCGCTGGTGCGCCACCTGACCAATCGCGGCATCGGCGTGCTGATCACCGACCACAATGTGCGCGAGACACTCGGCCTGACCGATCGCGCCTACATCATCTATTCAGGCGAAGTGCTGATGGAGGGCCGCGCCGACGACATCGTCAACAATCCCGACGTCCGCCGACTCTATCTGGGCGAGGAATTCAGACTTTAAAGCATGGTCCGGAAAAGTGGAAAACCGGTTTTCCGAGAGGACTATGCTCAATGAAAAGCCTTAGCCTTGAGTGAAATCGGCTAGCGACAGTGGCGTCGGCCTGCTATACACGGTCCAGACAAGCAAGAATTGGACCAATTTAGCGCTATCCATGGCCTTAACCCAAAACTCCAGCTTCGGCAGAGCCAAGCCTTGGTGATGACGCCGCAGCTGATGCAGGCCATCAAGCTGCTGCAGCTCTCCAATCTCGACCTCGTCGCCTATGTCGAGGCCGAACTGGAGCGCAACCCCCTGCTCGACCGAACCAATCCGGATGGCGAGGCGCCGCCCGGCATTTCTCCCGGCGCGCAATCGTCCGATAAGCCGGTCGAGAATGGTGTGGCTTGGGAAGCCGCCGAGGGCGAACCGCCAAGCGCGATCGAAAAAGAACGGGCCGACAAGAGCCTGGACGATACCTCGCCCGATGACAGCGCGCCCGGGCGTAGCCGCACCGATACTCCGCCCGGCTATTCGGAATGGGCCGGCGTCGGCTCGGGCGGCCGCGACGGCGAAGACTATAATCTCGAAGCGTTCGTTTCCGCCGAGACCACGTTGGCCGACTGGCTCCGCGAGCAACTCACCCTGGCGATTGCCGATCCCATGCGGCGTATGGTCGGGCAATATCTGATCGATCTCATCGATGAGGCCGGATATCTGACCAGCGATTTCGGCGACGACCGCGGAAAAGCTCGGCACCAGTATCGCCGAGGTCGAAGCCGTGCTGGGCATCGTGCAAACCTTCGACCCCCCGGGAGTTGGCGCCCGCGATCTCGCCGAATGTCTGACGATTCAGCTCAAGGAGCAGAACCGCTACGACCCCGCGATGCAGGCCTTGATCGCACGGCTCGATCTTTTGGCGCGGCGCGATTTCGCCAGCCTAAAGAAGGTCTGCGGCGTCGGCGACGATGACCTCGTCGAGATGATCGCTGAAATCCGACGCCTCAATCCAAAACCCGGCCTCGCCTTCGGTTCGGCTATCGTCCAGCCGATCGTACCCGATGTGTTTGTGCGCTCAGGGCCAAGTGGCTCCTGGATCGTCGAACTCAATTCCGACACACTGCCGAAGGTGCTGGTCAACCAAACCTACTATGCCGAGGTATCGGCGACGACGCGGCGAGACAACGAGAAAACTTATCTCAACGAATGTCTGCAAAGCGCCACCTGGCTGGTTCGGGCGCTCGATCAGCGCGCCCGCACCATTCTCAAGGTTTCGAACGAAATCGTTCGCCAGCAGGACGCGTTTCTAGCTCGTGGCGTCGAGCATTTGCGCCCGCTCAATCTCAAGACCGTCGCCGAGGCCATTGGCATGCACGAATTGACGGTGTCGCGCGTCACCGCGAACAAGTACATGGCGACCAGCCGCGGCATTTTCGAGCTCAAATACTTTTTCACCTCGTCAATCGCAGCCTCCCATGGCGGCGAAGCACACTCGGCCGAGGCAGTACGGCACCGCATTAAGCAATTGATCGAGTCCGAGACCGCAGCCAGCGTGCTGTCAGACGATACGATCGTTGAGAAGCTGCGCGAGGCTGGTATCGATATTGCACGCCGGACCATTGCGAAATACCGCGAGGCAATGCGGATCCCTTCCTCGGTGCAGCGGCGGCGCGAGAAGCAGAGCGCAGTCGCGAATTGACCCGCCGCTGCCACACATTGACACCACGCCGGCCAATACATACGTCGAATCAATCGGGAGATAGAACGCTTTTGGGTTGAGCACGATCTTTCTAACTTCGGAATCGTGCCGTATCGGAGGCTGCTATGTCTTTTCGTATTTCGGGCAAGAATCTCGATGTTGGCGCCGCCTTGCGCGACCGCATCAGTGATCGGGTCGCCGAAGCCATGAATAAGTACTTTGACGGCGGCTATTCCGGCCATCTGACGCTGGCACGCGACGGCTTCGGTTTCCGCAGCGAATGTGCAATCCATCTCGACTCCAAGGTGACGCTGCACGCCGAAGCCATCACCGCTGACGCTTATGCGAGCGCCGACCAGGCGACGACTCGGATCGAGAAGCGGTTGCGCCGCTATCACCGGAGACTCAAGGATCACCGGGCCCATTGACGAGGGTTCGGCGTCTCCCTATGGTCCGCCGCCGTTCGAAAAGCCTGATCTGGGGAAAAAAGGGCGGCGAATTTCGGAACGATTGAGCCTTTATAAAGTTAGGGTGCGGTCCATTGGAGCTGGTTACGCTCCAGTTTTGAGGCTGCGGCCTCATTCCAGGTCAATTCCATGCCGCTTGACGATCTCGTAGCACCGAACGCGGTTCTGCCGGCGCTTAAGGTCAACAATAAGAAGCAGGCGTTGCATGAGCTGGCGGCGCGCGCTGCCACGCTCAGCGGCCAGAACGAACGCCAGATTTTCGAAATTTTGATGCAGCGCGAAAAGCTGGGCTCGACGGCAATCGGCAACGGCATCGCCATCCCGCACGGCAAAATGGCCAATCTGAACCGGCTGTTCGGCATGTTCGCACGGCTCGATCGGCCCATCGATTTCGAGGCGCTCGACGGCCAACCGGTCGATCTGATCTTTCTGCTGCTTGCGCCCGAGGGCGCCGGCGCCGATCACTTGAAAGCGCTCGCTCGTGCCGCGCGCCTGATGCGCGACCCAGCCGTCATGCACAAATTACGCGCCTCAAAAGACGCCGAGTTGCTTTACGCCGTTTTGGCGATGCCCTCGGCATCAGCCGCTTAGAGCATGATACCGAAAAAGTGCTTACCGGTTTTCGGAAAGATCATGCGCCAACAAAAATTCTAGTAGTCGGTAATCGGAAAATGGAACGGGCCGGCGAACGTCGCCAGCCCGTTTCTGATTAGCCGTCTCTTCTGATTAGCCTTGTCTGACCTATGACTTCGGTTCAGTGCAAGCTCACCGTCTCGAGTTCCTGGCTCCAGGCGTTGGCAATCGCGGCTTCGCGGCTGTCGGTGAGCATGATCGGCGTGCCGTCCGCAGCGTGCAATGCGAAAAGCATCACACCTGGCGCTATTTTCGGCACCTGCATCTGCGGAAACATCGCTGCGATGTCCTCGGAGCGGATCGCCTTGACGTAAGCGATGCGTCCGTCGCCGAGATGGGCGAGCGCTTCCGGCGTGATCTGGATCGGCTTTGCAGTATCGTTCATTTCTGGCAACATGGCCCTCGACTCCTTTTCTGTTGGTCGAGTCCTACTGGTTTCTTAATCGCATTCCTTGATTGAGATCGATTTAACGATGCGTTCCGGCTGCGGGCGCACGAGATCAATCGACAGCAATCCGTTCTTCAAGTCCGCACCGGATACCTCCATGCCGTCCGCCAGCACAAAGGTGCGCTGGAATTGGCGCGCGGCGATGCCGCGATGGATATACTGCCGGCTCTTGTCGTCCTGTTGGCGGCCGCGGATAACGAGTTGGCTCTCCTCTATGGTCACGTCGAGCTGGTCGCGGGTGAAGCCGGCGACCGCTAAGGTAATGCGCAGCCTTTCGGGTGCGTTCCCTTCGCGTGGAATTCGCTCGATATTGTACGGAGGATAGCCATCCGCTGCTTTTCCAACGCGGTCGAGCACGCGCTCGATCTCATCGAAGCCAAGCAGGAAGGGACTCGATAGCGACGAAACCCTGGACATGGTTTCAAAGCCCTTTTTAAGCGACTTTGGCGGGGCCCTTTATGGCACCCCAAATTGGCCGCCCGGCAACGCTTTTCCCGGCGGTTCCCGTTAATATGGCGTGGCGGAACAAGGGGTTCAAGGAGCGTCTAAAGCCGTTAACTTCGTGGTTTTCCATCACTTTGCGCCGGCTGCGACGATGGGAACTCTTTGCCCCCGGTCCATTTGCTAGCTTTAGTGGCACGATGAGCGCCAAGCGTTGGTTGGGGGCACGCAAATGCATGAAATCAAATTTAGGCTCGTCAATCCGGGCCTGCGGCCGCGCAGGACGAAAATGGAAATGCCAGGCTGGGCTGGCAAGCCGGAGCCGAGGACCGACGGATCGCACGAATATGCCTGGCATTGCGCTCCCTTCACCGAAGGCGCGCAGTACGGCATAGAAATCTTCTATCCGCACGCCAACGAACTGCATGTTTCGAGAAAGAACGGCGCGCTTCATTTCGATGGCGATTTTGGTCCGTCACCCGACGACGACTTGCAGTGGCCGCCATTCCGGAGTTTTGGCGCAGACTACTTTACGTACCAACTCCTGCTCGACCTGAAGGTCGGCCCGGAATGGGCGATCCGGACAGAACCGCACCCGCGATTTTATACCGATACCACCGGCACGGTACCGATTGCCGTCCCGGCATTGTTACGCACCGAGTGGTGGCCGATGATGTCATTCATCGTTTTCAAGGCCCCCGGCGAGGGACAAATTCACATCTTCAGGCCGGACGAGCCGATGCTGCAAATCCTGGTGCTGCCGTTGAGTTGCGACATCAATCTCCTTCCGATGAACGAAGAAGAAGCCGCGGAGCGCGAGATGCGTGGACGGAAAATCCACGCCAGCCGGCCCGGCTTGGCAGCCGACTCGACTTGGACGTCAAAAACCAACACCGTCTTCGACGGCACGTATCGCTATTTACTCAGGGCAGCAAAAGGCCGCGACAAGGATTGACGCGGCCGAATGCTGACCTCGCGGTTAGTGGCTGATGATGACGGTGTGGTGGTGGTGATGGTGGGGATGCCGGATCACCATTACATGGTGGTGATGGTGGTGATGCACCATGACGTGATGATGATGGTGATGATGTCCAACGTCGACACCAACCGAGATTTGCGCAACTTTGGCGCCAGGCGCTGATTCATTGGCCCGGCGCGCGTCGTCGGCTTTCAGTGCCGCTAACGCATTCGGAACAGGATTGAGCAGTTCCCGATAATTCGCCGCCGGATTGCCGGGATTTCCCGGCGCCTCAGTGGCATTTGCGGCATTTGCGCCGCCCACGGCCGCGAATGCGGCCGCGGCTCCCAAAAGTCCGGCAATTTTCTTATCCATTTTTCTCTCCAAAGGTGTTTGCGGCTGCTTTACGCGCCGATAACGACAAGCAATTGGAGGAACGAATGTTCCACGCTGCGGGCCTCATTCGGGTTGACGTCAGTTCTGGATCTATCGAGGATAATGGCGGAGATTTCGCCATGCCGTCGATGCCGCAAACGGACGGAACGGTTGTAACATCCGCCATCGATCCATTTTCGCGTGAATTTCTCGCCGATCCGTACCCTTATCACGAACGACTCAGAGAATTGGGGCCGCTCGTACGGTTACCGCACTACGACGTCTGGGCCGCGACGCGATACGAACAAGTCAGCGCCATCCTCAACAACTGGGAAACCTTCGGCTCCGGCGGCGGTGTCGGCCTCGCCAATTTCCACAAAGAGGGTAATTGGCGCCCGCCAAGCCTGCTCCTTGAAACCGATCCTCCCACCCACACACGCGCCCGTACCGTGATGAATCGCGCGGTGGCACCGAAGCTGTTACGCGAACTGCGCGACGGTTTCTATCAGGAAGCCGTCCGGCTGATCGACAAAGTCCTCGAGCTCGGCACATTTGACGTCGTTGCCGAGCTATCGATCCCGTATCCCCTGAAGGTATTTCCCGACGCGGTCGGCATTGCCGCCGAAGGGCGCGAGATGCTGCTGCCCTACGGCAACATGGTGTTCAACACCATGGGGCCGAAGAACGACCTCTATCATGCGGCGCTTGAGCCGGTGGACAAGATCCTGCCGTGGGTGATGCAACGCTGCGCGCGCGATGCGCTGCGGCCCGGCAGCCTCGGCGCGGAAGTTTACAAATACACTGACACCGGCGAAGTCACTGAGCAGGAAGCAGCCCTCCTGGTGCGCTCATTTCTCTCCGCCGGCATTGACACCACGGTCCACGCCGTGGGCAACGCGCTGCTCTGCTTCGCCGCGAATCCCGGCGAATGGCAAAAACTGCGGCGGGATCCGTCAAAGGCGCGTATTGCGTTCGACGAGGTCATGCGCTTCGAGACGCCGTTCCAGTGCTATTTCCGCACCACGACCCGCCCGGTGGAAATCGCCGGCATGCAGATCGACGCCGGCGAGAAAATCTACGTGTCGATCGCCGCCGCCAATCGCGATCCGCGCCGCTGGGATGAACCGGCGCGGTTCAATATCAGCCGCAAGGTTGCCGGCCATGTCGGTTTCGGCACCGGCATCCATGCCTGCGTCGGCCAGATGATCGCCCGCATGGAAATCGAGGCGCTGATGACGGCGATGATCGAGCGCGTCGCTTCAATCGAGCTCGCGGGCGAGCCCCAGCGCCTCATCCACAATACATTGCGCGCGGTCAGCCAGCTGCCGGTGCGCATGACGCGGGTACAGTAGGCCGCGTCCGGTGTCTGAGCGAACAGTCTATCGCGCGGTTTCGCCGCCCAGATGCTGCTGCAGCAAAACACCAAGCCCGGCGAGAGGTCTCGTGCCCATGATCTTGAGGGCATGCCACAGACTAACCTGGTTCGTCGTCAGCACGGGCTTTCCCAGATCGCGCTCCAGTTGGTCGATGATGCCAAACGTACTCCAGTTACCACAGGCCAGCATGACCGCGTCGGCGTCCGGCCTGTTCACGCGGCGGCCAACATCGAGGGCGGTTT
The DNA here is from genome assembly GCA_963813825.1 of uncultured Alphaproteobacteria bacterium. GTDB lineage: Bacteria > Pseudomonadota > Alphaproteobacteria > Rhizobiales > Xanthobacteraceae > BOG-931. Next base: position 207,785 of record CAWFBB010000001.1, on the reverse strand, counting down.
GCGAATTGAGGAGTCCGATCTCGAGATTGCGGACCAGCCCGAGGGCCTCTTGTGCGAGGACCTTGATTCCATTGGCTTCCAGAAACGCTGCGACGGTTTGGTTAACCGAAGCGCTCCATGGCGCGCCGAGCGCGATTTGTTTGACAGAAAGCACACGCAACGCCTCAAGCAGCGCGGTTGAGGCCGTGGTGGCCGGCTTCCCGCTTGCCGCGCTTATTCGTTTGATCAGTTCCTGGTCGTATCCGGGGCCGTTACGCGACGAGGGGGCAGTCGCTGGAAAGATGATCACGTCAACGTCGACATCGGCCAGTTTTTGACTCTCGCTTTCGATTTCCTGGACAATCCGCAGGGTCGACTCTGCATCCACGTTGTTCAGCCGCATTCGCGCGACGTGCAGCGTGATGTCTTCCGGCAGTGCTCTGCCGATATCCATCTCCTGTACCGAGCTTGAGGATGGGAGGAGCATCCCTATCCGCCGAAGGTCCTTCCGCTGCGCCATAGGAACCTCCTCATTACGCCAAAAGCGACATCGGCTCAGGTTTCACGCCGCCGCCTGCCGCATCGTGGCACGCAGTCTTTCCGTGGCGGCAACATCGACTTCAAAGCTCTCGGGATCGAGCACAACGCCGTAGTGGTCTTTCACCGCGGCGAGCGAGACATAGCCTTGCTTGGCGTCCGCCGCGACGTCGGCCGGCGGCCGCTCAAGCGGCGAGCCGTGACCACCGCCCCCGCCGGAGCGCATGCGGAATGCGTCGCCGGCTTTCAAATGCGCCACCAGAACTTTGGCGTTTGGGAAGTCCTCTTTCCACTTGCCGCCGATGCGCACCGCGACTTCATTGCCGGTCGCATCGCCGCCGCCTTCGAGCCCCCACGGCTTACAGTGGAAGCGCTCGACGTGGCTGTTGAACGTCATTGGCACGCGGGCCCGCACGACGCGCTCGAGCCCAAGGCCGCCGCGGTGACGCCCGGCGCCGCCCGAATTCGGAATTAGAGCGTAACGCTCGACCACCAGCGGAAATTTGACCTCGCTTTGCTCGCACGGCGAATTGTGGGTGTCACCGTCGTTAATACACACAGTCGCCGAGACGCCGTCCTCACTGCGTTTGGCGCCCCAGCCGCCGCCGAGCGGCCCGAAATTCGCGAGAAAGAATTCCGACGTGTGCGGGTTGATGCCGTGGGTGGCGGCAATGACGAGGTCGGCGTGATGGCCGGCGATGACGCGGTCGGGAATGACCGGAGCCAGCGCCTTGAACACCGTGTCGACGATGGTCATCGGATAGGTCATCCACCAGCGCATCGGCGCCGGCCGCACCGCGCTGACGATGCGTCCCGGCGGCACGATGGCCTTGAGGCTGCGGAAAGAGCCATCGTTGATCGGATAATCGGTCGGCGACGTCAGGCACTTATAGGCGACTTGAGAGCAAGCATAGCCGGTGGTGATGCCCGAATTGAATGAGCCCCGCACCTGGCGCGAGACATCGGTGAGATCGACGGTCATTTCGTCGCCCTTGACCGTGACACGGACCTTGATCGGCACTGTCTTGCCGATCTCGATGCCATCGTCGTCCATATAGGACTCCGCTTCATAGACGCCGTCCGGAATTGAGCGCGTGCGGGCGCGCGCCATCGCCTCGGAGTGATCCATGATGGCCTTGATCGCGCCTTGGACCGCCTCACGTCCGTAACGCTCGACCAGTTCGAGGAAACGCCGCTCGCCGGTTTTCACCGCCGTGATTTGCGCGCGCAAATCGCCCATGGCGCGGCTTGGCAAGCGCACGTTCTGCTTGATCAGCTCGATCAAACTCTCGTTCGGCCGGCCGCGATCGTGCAGTTTCAGAATCGGGATTTGCAGGCCTTCCGAAAAAATGTCGGTCGTGATGCCCCCCAAGGTGCCGCCGATATCGAGCCAGTGCGCCATGCAGCAGGAAAAGCCGACCAGCACACCCTTGTGAAAGATCGGCAGCGTTAGCGTGACGTGATTGAGGTGGCTGCCGGTGAGATAGGAATTGTTGGTGACGTAGATGTCGCCCGGCCGCATGGTCTTGCGGCCGAAGTGCTTGATCTTCGCCTTCACCGTCTCCGCCATGCCACGGATAAACATCGGCAGGCCGATGCCGATGGATACTGTTTCGCCGTCAGGCGTGAACAGTCCGGTGGTGAAATCGAGCGCCTCGTAGATGATGATGTTGTAGGCGGTGCGCATGAGGTTGGTCTTCATTTCCTCGGTCACCGCAATAACGCCGTTGCGCACGATCTCGGTAATGACCGGATCGGTTTTGGCTTTGCGCGGGCGCTTTTTCGTGGTCTTCGCCATGGTCATGTCCTCGACAGGTGCGATGCGCCGCTCATTGTCCCTGCAGCGTGATGTTGGCCGATTGGATCACCTTGGCCCATTTTTCCGTTTCGGCGACGACGAGCTTTTCGAAATCGGCCGACGACATCGGCTCCGGAACGCCGCCGAAATCGACGAGACGCGCATTGACCTGAGGATTGGCGAGAGCCGCGTTGATCTCTTTATTCAATTTGTCGACGATGTCGGCAGAAATATCTTTGGGGGCGCCGATGCCCTGCCAAGTGCTGGCCTCGAAGCCCGGAACGGTTTCCGCCACGGTCGGCACATCCGGCAGTCTCGCGAGCGCGCCGTGCTGGTGACGGCCAACGCGCGCACCGTGCCCGCCTTGATGGCGCCGATCGACTCCGGCAATGGGCTGAACATGACCTGCACTTGCCCGGCAATCAGGTCGGCGAGTGCCGGCGCGCCGCCGCGATACGGCACGTGAACCATGTCGATGCCGGTCATCATCTTGAATAGCTCGCCGCCGACATGGGACGCGCTGCCGCTGCCACCCGAGGCCATGCTGATCTTGCCCGGATTGGCCTTGGCATAAGTGATGAATTCGGCAACCGTTTTTGCCGGTATCGCCGGATTGATCTCCATCACCAGGGGAAGGGTGCTGATCATCGCGATGGGAACGATATCGCGAATGAAATTGAAGTTGAGATCCTTGTACAGCGTGGCGTTGGTGGTGACCGACTGCGGGATCAGGAGAAGCGTATAGCCGTCCGCCGGCGCACGCACCCCGGCTTCGACCCCGACATTCGTTCCCGCGCCGGGCCGGTTCTCGATGACAAACGGCTGGCCGAGCCGCTGCGAGAGCCATTGACCGATCACGCGGGCGATGATGTCGAGCGCACCTCCCGGTGCAACCGGCACAATGATACGCACCGCACGCGCGGGATAAGCCTCGGCGCGCGCGCCGCGCGCTAGCGCCGCTGGTGCAGTTGCTGCGCCTGCAAGATAAAGAAACTGTCTGCGATGAAGTTTCATAACGCCGTCTCCGGATCGGCTTTGGCCTCGCGTGCGCGTTTCGTCCTGGACTGACGTGCCATATGCTTATTCCGGCTTGATGTTGGCGAACTTGATCACCTTGGCCCATTTGTCGGCAGCATCGGCGATCAGTGTTCCGTACTGCCCGGGCGTCATCGGCGCTGCCTCGGCGCCCAGGTCGGCGAGGCGAGCCTTGATCGCCGGATCGGCAATGACCGCGTTGACGGCCTTGTTCAGCTTGTCGACGATCTCGGCCGGCGTGCCCTTCGGCGCGCAAATTCCGACCCAGCCGCTGCCTTCATAGCCCGGGACGAATTCGGCGATGGCCGGCACATCGGGCAGCACCTCCGTCATGCGCGCTGCACTGGTCACACCGAGAGCCCGCAGCTTGCCTGACTTTACGAAGCCCAGACCCGGAGCCACCGCGGCAAATGTGCCTTGCACCTGCCCACTCAACACATCCGGCATGAAATTGGACCGGTACGGCACCTCAACAATGTCGGTACCGGTCATCATCTTGAACAATTCACCGGACATGTGCGGCCCGGTGCCGACGCCTGATGTCGCGAGGTTGATTTTGCCCGGATTTGCTTTGGCGTAAGCAATGAACTCGGGGATTGTTTTGGCCGGAAACGACGGCGGGACCGTGAGCACGAACGGCGTGAAGGCTATAAAACCGACCGGTACGGTATCGCGGACGAAGTTGAAGCTGAGGTCCTGATACAGGCTGGCATTGACAGCATTGCCCGAGATCGCCGCCAGAAGCGTGTAGCCGTCAGGGGCCGCTCGCACGACATACTCGGTTCCGATATTTCCGGCAGCGCCGGGCCGGTTCTCAACGACGACCGGCTGGCCCAACCGCTGCGCAAGCGGATCGCTCACAAGCCGCGCGATGACGTCGGGCGCGAGCCCCGCGGGCAGATCGACGATGAGGCGCACCGGGCGCGTCGGATAATCGTCGGCCATGGCGAGGCGAGAGGCGGCGGGAAGCGCTGCTGCACTTGCCGCGAACCTGAGCAGTCGCCGGCGGGAGAGTTTCACGGCGGTGGTCCTCATTGTCGGTCTATTCCGCCTTGATATTTGCAAAATCGATCACCTTCGACCATTTCTGGATTTCGTCGCCGACAAATTTTGCAAATTCAGCGCGCGTCATCGGTTTCGGCCCGATACCGACCGCAAGAAGCTTTGCGCGTAGGCCCGGATCGGCAAGCCCGGCATTCATTTCCTTATTGAGCTTGTCGACGATCTCGTCCGGCGTGCCTTTAGGAGCGCAGAGGCTGTACCAGCCGCTCGCCTCGAAGCCGGGCACAAATTCCGCCAGCGTCGGCACATCCGGCAACGCATCCGCGCGAGTCGCTGAGGTCACAGCGAGCGCCCGCAGCCGGCCATCGCGAACGAATTCGATGACCTGCGGCAAGGGACTGAAATACAGCTGCACCTGGCCGGACAGCAGATCCGGCACCACATTGCCGCGATAAGGCACGTGCACGAGGTCGATGCCGGTCATCATGACGAGCATCTCGCCGGTGACGTGCGGCGAAGTGCCGACGCCCTGCGAAGCCATGTTGACCTTGCCGGGATTGGCCTTGGCATAGGCCAGGAACTCGGGAACGGATTTCGCCGGGAACGATGGCGTCACCACCATCACAAACGGCGTGGAGCCGATGAAGCCGACCGGGACGATGTCCCTGACAAAATCGAAATTGAGATTTTTGTAGAACGTCGCGTTGATCGCATTGGTCGAGACGGCGACGAGCAGCGTGTAACCGTCCGGGGCCGCCTTCGCGACGTCCCCTGTTGCGATATTGCTGGAAGCGCCGGGCCGATTATCAACGATGAATTGCTGACCAAGCCGCTCGGACAGCCATTGGCTCATGAGGCGCCCGGAGATGTCCGGGCCAATACCGGCCGGAAATCCGACGATGACGCGCACCGGGCGCGTCGGATAATCGATTGCGAACGCGACGCGCGGCAACGCCGGAAGCACGGCCGCGCACGCCGACGTCATCAGAAATTTGCGCCGGTTAAATTTCATCGCCTTCCCCCCACTGAAATCACCAGATTTCCCAACGCATCGACGTCCACCACGTCGCCCGGCATCAGCACCGTGGTCGAGGCATATTCCTCGATCAGCGCCGGACCTTTGATGCGGTTGCCGGCGAGCAACGCATCGCGCCGGTAGGTCGGCGTCGCGTGGAAGCGGCCGCCGTAATGGACCGGGCGCTTGCCGCCGAATGCGGCCGCGACCGGCGCGGAGCGGCCGCGCGCGATCTTGCGCTGCGGCGGCTTGCGCATCAGTCCGGTCACGGTGGAACGCAGGCTGACGATCTCGGCACGCTCGGCCGGCGCCGAGGTGCCGTAGCGCTGCTCATGCATCTCGTCGAAATGCCGCTTGATCGCATTGCGGTCCTTGCGCTTGAACACCGCCATCGGCAGATCGACCGTCACCGCGTGTTCCTGTCCGACATAGCGCATGTCGGCGGCACGCTTGATGGCGATCTTCTGCGGCTTGACCGAGGAGCCGGCAATCGCTTCGTGGCCCTGCCGCTCCTGTGCGCGATAGACCTTTTCGATCTCGTCGAAATTCGCGTCTTCGAGCGGCGTGAACCAGGTGCGTACGTAATCGTAGCGCAGATCGGAGAACAGCATGCCGAACGCCGAAAATACGCCGGGCGCGAACGGCACGATAATCTTGCGCAATCCAATTTCGCGCGCCACTTCGACCGCGTGCAAAGGGCCGGCGCCGCCGTAGGCGAACAGCACGAAATCGCCGGCATCGAGGCCGCGTTCGGTGGTGACGCCCTTGACCGCGTAGGACATCGTTGTCGCGGCGATGCGCAGGATGCCGTCGGCTGCTTCGACCGCGCTCATGCCGAGCGGATCGCCGATCCTGCTCTTGAGCGCGCGCTCGGCCGCCGCAACATCGAGTTTCATTTCACCGCCCAGGAAGCGTTCGGCGCCAAGCCGGCCGAGCACGAGATTGGCGTCGGTCACGGTCGGCTCGGTGCCGCCGAGGCCGTAACAGGCCGGCCCTGGCGAAGCGCCGGCGCTTTGCGGGCCGAGCCGGAGCGAGCCGTCCTCGACCCGCGCGATCGAGCCACCGCCGGCGCTGACCTCGAAAATATCCATCATCGCGATCTGCACCGGCAGCGCTTTCTCGTAACCGCCGATCAGCGCCGCGCCGGTGGTCAACGGCTCGCCGCGATAGATGACGCCGGCCTTCGCGGTCGTTCCGCCCATGTCGAAGGCGATGGCATTGTCGATCTTGAGCGCGCGGCATAGCGCCTGGGTGCCAATGACGCCTGCGGCCGGTCCGGATTCCAGCATGCGCACGCATTGGTTCTGCGCCTGGTCGGACTCGTACAGTCCGCCGGTCGACTGCACCACAAGGAACGAACCGGCAAAGCCGGCCTTGCGCATATGCGCGTCGATCTCGCCGATATAGCGCCGCACCTTCGGGCCAATATAGGCGTTTGCCGCCACGGTCGCGCAGCGCTCGAACTCGCGATATTCCTGCGATAATTCGTGCGAAGCAGAGACGAACATGTTCGGGTGATTCTTCTCCAGGATAGCTTTAGCCCGCCGTTCGTGGTCGGCGTTGGCGTAGCAATTCAGAAACAAAATCGCCGTGGCCTCGACACCAAGCTGCTCGAGCTCTTTGCCAAGCGCCACGATCTCGGCATCGTCGAGCGGCTTGTCGATCTCGCCGTCGGCGAGCATGCGTTCCTTCACTTCGAAGCGCAGCGCGCGCTCGATCAGCGGCACGTGCTTCTGAAAGAACAGATTGTAAGCATCGGGCCGATTGATGCGGCCGATCTCGTAGATGTCGCGGAAGCCTTCGGTGATGAGCAGCGCCGTATGAGCGCCGGTGCGCTCGAGGATGGTGTTGATGGCGACGGTCGAGCCGTGCAGGAACAGCCCGGCCGAGCGGTAATCGCTGCCGGCCTTGGCGACGCCGGCACTGATGCCCTCGACCAGATGCGTCGGCGTCGACAGCGCCTTGCCGAAAGTCAGTTTGCCGGTCTTCTCGTCAAACACGGCGATATCGGTGAACGTGCCGCCGATGTCCGCTGCCAGTCTCAATCGTCCTTGCGCCATGCTCCCTCTCACGCCTCCAGCACGACGTATTCGTCTTCGACGCTGACGGCAAAAGTTTCCGCGACATAGGGCCCTTCGACCAGCGCCGCACCCGGCGCCACCGAGACCGCGAACTGCCGCGCCCGGATGCGCGTGGGATCGCACCACGATTTTCCGGTGCGCACGTCGAATTCCCAGCCATGCCACGGACAGCGGATGATTTCGCCGCGACGCGAGTATCGGTATTTGCCGGGCTCGCTCGCTTCGATGAGCCCGGTCAGACGGCCCTCGCACAAGCTGCCGCCCTGATGCGGGCAGCGGTTTCCCAGCGCGAAGAACTCGCCCTTGATGTTGAACACCGCAATCTGGCGGCCCTTGATGTCGACCAGCTTGCGGGTGCCGGCCGGAAACTCGCGCAGCGCAGCGATCACGTGTTTCGCCATGGGAACGGCCTTACACTACCTGCTCGGCGAGCCGGCTATAGGTCGCGAGCGCGTTGTCGCGCCGGATGCGGCTATGCAGCTTTTCCGGAATTCCGGCCGGCATGATGTCGTCGCCGTCGAACTGCCAATGCGGAAAGTCCGAAGAGAACAGCAGCATGTCGTCGGATTGCAGATGCTCGATCAGTTTTGCGACGGCGGCCGGATCGTCCGGCCCGTCGAACGGCTGGATGGTCAGGCGGAAATGCTCGCGCACGATCTCGGCGGGCGAGCGGTCGATCCATGGCACTTCGAGGCGCACGCCGCGCCAGAACTTCGACAATCGCCAGACAAAGGCCGGCAGCCAGCTCACGCCGGATTCCAGCAGCACGACTTTCAACTTCGGATATTTGACGAATACGCCCTCGCAGACGAGGCTTGCGACCTGCGCCTGGAAGCCCTGCGATTGTGCGGTGTAATCCTCGACGTAATGGGACGGCCAGCCGAGCGACGTCACCGGATGGCGATAGCTCGATCCGGCGTGGATGCCGAGCGGCAGGCCGAGCCGTTCTGCCGCGGCATAGATCGGCCAATATTGCCGCCGGCCGAGCGGCGCCTCGCCCATCGCCAGCACCAGCACCTGTACGAAGCGCTTGTCGGCGGCGCAGCGCTCGATCTCGGCGACCGCGTATTCGGTATTCTGCATCGGCACCACGATCGAGGCGCGCAGCCGCGGATCGCGATCGAGCCATTCCCTGGCGACATAGTCATTCACCGCTTTGGCGAACGCCGCCGCCATGTCCTCGCTGAACAGGAGCTGGACGCCGTACAGACAATTGCAAATAGCGATATCGATGTTCCAACGATCGAGCGCGTGGGTGCGCAGTGCATCGAGCGTGTTCGCCGGTTCTCCCGCTTTGCCGCGCCAATCCGGCCGCGACGTCAGCGGCGCATTGGGCGGATAGCTGATCGACTCCAGCGAATTCAATCCCCGGTCGACCACGCTGTCGCGCCAATATTCGTCGAGATACGGCAGCAGCGCCTGCAGGCTCGGCACATTGACGTGCACGTCGCAATCGATCGTCGACCAGGACGAGGTCACAGTTTCATTCCCCACGAAATTTTCACGGCTGACATTATCGGCGAGGCGGCGGCGTCAAGGCAAATCAAGGGGTCCCGGTAATGCGCGTTCGGCCTCTGCCTCAAGCTGCACTTCGTGCCCGCGTATGAACGTGGCGATCGCGAATATGGCGATGGCCGCGATGACACCTAGCCCAACCACCATCGGCCCAGCCACCGTTTCGATTTGCCGCCCCAATACATAGGCGGCTAAGCCAAAAGAGGTCGCCCAAAGGGCCGCTCCGACGACATTGGTCACCATGAAATGTCGCCACGGCATCCGATTGGCTCCAGCAAGGATGCCCGCAATCGTTCGCAGCACCGGCAGGAACTGCGCGACCACGATGATTTTGCCGCCATGGCGCAGGAACAGATACTGGCCGAGTTTGATCCTGCTTGCATTCATGCGGAGATATGAACCGTAACGCAGCAGCAGCCAGTAGCCAAACTCACGACCAATGAAATAGCCGAACGTGCGGCCGACCGCGGAGGCGCCGGCGGCAGTCAGAATAACCGCGACGATATTGAGACTGACGCTATGGCTATGTCCCGCGATAGCACCCGCGACAATCAGTGCCGTTTCGCCTGGCAACGGAATACCGAGGCTTTCCAGGCCGACGACGCCGGCAACGACGAGAAGGCCATAAACATGGATGAGATGGTCAATGGATGGCATGAAATAGGGTTACCCGGGCACTCAGCTTTATACTCGTTCGCGGAGAAAAGGTACTCCTTGACTCTCAGCCTTTGTCGCGCGCAGGCGTGGCTGGGTTTGCCGAAGGTGCGGGTGTGGCCATATGTACAAAGATCTACGCGAATTCATCGGCCTCGTCGATAAGCTCGGGGCATTGCGCCGGATCGAAGGCGCCGACACGCGCTTCGAGATTGGCGGCATCACCGAAGTTGCGGCTGGCCTGCCTGACTGTCCGGCGCTGCTGTTCGACGGCATCAAAGGCTTTCCGCGCGGTTCGCGCATCTTCACCAACGCCACCACCAATGTGCAACGCGCCAGCCTCGCGCTCGGGCTCGATCCCGCGCTGCGGCCACTCGACGCGCTCAAAGCGTGGATGGAGAAGCGCAAGGATTTGCGCCCGTTCCCGCCGGTCACCGTCAAAACGGCGGCGTGGCAGGAAAACTCCGCGACAGGCCGCGATGTGGATGTCGGCCGCTTTCCGGCGCCAATCTGGCACCGACAGGACGGCGGGCCGTTCATTGGTTCGGGCTCGCTGGCCATCATGCGCGATCCCGACACCGGCTGGATCAATGCGTCGATCTATCGCGTGCAGGTGCATGGGCCGAATAGGGTCACGGTACAATTCGATCATGGCGGCAGGCACGGTGCTATTATCGCCAGGAAATATTGGGACCGCGGCGAGAGCTGTCCGGTCGCGATCGTCCACGGCGAAGATCCGGCCCTGTTCATCGCCGGATTTGAATATTTGCCCGACGGCCGATCAGAATACGAGTTCGCCGGCTCGATCAAAGGCGCGCCGATCGAAGTTTGCGATGGACCGCAGACCGGATTGCCGATACCGGCGCACGCGGAAATCATTTTTGAAGGCCGGCTTTTGCCGATGAACGAAGCGACGCTGCCGGAAGGACCGTTCGGCGAATTCACCGGCTATTACGCCGCCGCCGCACGTCCCGGTCCGGTCATGGAGGTCACCGCCATCCATCATCGCAACGATCCGATCCTGCTCGGCTCGCCGCCGATGAAGCCGCCGCGATTCCATTTCGGGCTGCCGTTCCGCGCCGCGACCATCTGGAGCAATCTTGAAGCCGGCGGCGTCACCGACGTAGTCGGCGCCTGGCAGCACGTATCGCAACTGATGACGGTGGTGGCACTGCGCCAGCGCTACGATGGCCACGCCAAACGTGCGGCACTGGTCGCCGCGGCGCACAGCTACATGGCGCGTCTCGTTGTCGTCGTCGATGAGGATATCGATCCATCGAACCTTGCCGACGTGATGTGGGCGGTGGCGACGCGCTGCGAACCGTCCGAAGGCATCGACATCATACGCAACGCCTGGAGTTCGGCGCTCGATCCGCGCATCCCGCCCGACGACAAGGAGCGCGGCGTCACCTCGCATTCCAAAGCGATCATCGATGCCTGCCGGCCGTTTGCCTGGATCGACAAATTCCCCTTGCCATCGGCACTCACGGCGAACGAGGCGCGAGAGATCGAGGAGAAGTGGGAAAAATTATTGCAAAGACCGGACAACGGTTGAGCGTCAGTCCGGCAAGCCGGCACTTCGCAAGTCGGATAGAATACGCTCTTTGTCCTCGGCATATTTGAACGGCAGCATCCTGCTGGCGAACTTCAGATCCAGCCTTGGATTGATGGCGCGCATGCGTTCGACAAACTCGCGGGCGACAGTCTCTCGCTGCGCCGCCACCTCGGCTGCGGCGCGTAGCAACAACGAGATCAAATGCCGCGGATTGAGCTGAAGCGCGTCCTCAGTCCAGCGGATTGCTTCTTGCGGCCGTCCAGCGAGAAGATGTGCGATTGCGCCGCCCGGCAGCCAGAGGAACATGCTGGAATCGTGCGGGCTGAGACGCCGCGCGCGCTCGATCCGTTCAAGCGCACGATCCGGCTGCCGGCACAGACAATGGGCAAAGCCCGTTCCACCGCAAATCCACACCGAGTTGGGATTTTTCTGGAACGCCTCCTCGTGACGGGCGACGCCGCCCTCGAAATCGCGCTCGATCATCAGTTGCCACGCGGCGCGGATAGTCTGGATCAGCGGATCCGAAGGATCCAATTCCACCGCGCGCTGCGCCAACGTCAAAGCTTCGGTGAGCAGCGGGCGTAGCGAGCCGCCTTGCGTAAGCTGAACTCGGAAAAGATCGGCCCAGCTCGCGTAGGCGTAGGCGAGCGCGTAATCCGGAGCGAGCCGGATTGCCTGGCGCAGGAAATCCAGCGCCTTGTCGTTGTCCTCAAGAGTCAGAATCCACAGGTGCTGATAGGCGCGCAAGACGCAATCATAGGCGGCGAGGTTGTCCGGCCGCTTCCCCCGCGCGCGACGCATCTCTGCGGACAGGATTTCAGGCTCGACCGCCCCGACGATATTCTCCGATATCTCGTCTTGCAGGTCGAAAATATCCGCCAGCCGGCGCTCGAAGCGCTCCGCCCAAATGTGAGTTCCGGATTCAGCCACGATGAGCTGGCCGGTAATGCGCACCCTATCGTTGGCCTTCCGGACGCTACCTTCGAGTATGTAGCGAACGCCGAGCTCACGCGCGATTTGCTTGATGTCGACTGAGCGACCCCGATAGGTGAAGCTCGAGTTGCGAGCGATCACGAATAGGCTTTTGAACCGCGCCAGCGCGGTGATGATCTCTTCGGTCATGCCGTCGGCGAAATATTCCTGCTCAGGATCGCCGCTCAGATTTACGAATGGCAGCACCGCGATCGACGGCTGATCGGAAAGCGACCGTGGTGACAGCGAAGCCGCGGCAAGCTCGGATTGCTTTGTGGCCGACGGCATCGCCTCGCGCACCGCCCCGACGAAGCGCAGGCCCTTGCCTCGCAATGTCTTGATCAGGTGTTGGCTATCACCATTATCGCCGATCGCGGTGCGAACCGAATTGATCCGGGTGGTGAGCGCCGATTCCGAAACGACCCGCCCATGCCAGATTGCCGCCATCAGGTCGTCCTTGGTGATGACGCGCTCGCGACAACGGATCAGATATTCCAGAAGATCGAACACTTGCGGCTCGACCGCGACCAAATCGTCGCCGCGCCGCAGTTCGCGCCGGTCGGTATCGAGAACATAATTCTCGAAGTGATAATGCAAGCCGGTCCTCTTTGCGGCACGAACACCGAGTTACCATAGCGGTCCGCGCCGGCGGACAATACCTAAAATCAAGGTCGCCTTGACGCAGAATTAAGCTGGTCTGGAAGCTTCTCCTTCTGCCACCCGGCATGGTCGCGGCCATGTCCAACGCGCTGTCGCGCTCAAGGAGGAAGCCATGAACGATCTTGCCACCGCCCCGCGTACCGGCTCAGCCCAGATGCAAGGGACGTTGTGGAACGCCCGCGCCCGCGACTATGCCGAAGTGATGGAAGGTTTTTTCCGTCCCCTGTACGAGAGCGCCCTCAGCCGGCCGGAGCTCGCGAACGCAAGCTCATGTCTCGATATCGGCTGCGGTCCGGGACTGGCGGCAAAGGTTTTCACCCAGAAGATCGCCGCTGTTTCTGGCATCGATGCGACCGCCGCTTTCGTCGAGATCGCGCGCGAGCGGTTGCCGGGCCGGGATTTCCGTGTCGGTGACATGGAGACGTTGCCTTTCGCCGACGCCAGCTTCGACGTGGTGACCGGTTTCAACGCTTTTCAGTATGCTGCGTCGCCGCGTCACGCGATCGGCCAAGCTCGCCGTGTCACCAAGCCGGGTGGCATCATCGTCGTTGCCACCTGGGGACTGCCTGAGGACTGCGACGCCGCCGGGCATCTTAAGGCACTCGGCGGTTTGATGCCGCCGCCGCCACCTGGTGCGCCAGGTCCATTTGCCCTGTCAGGCGAAGTCCAGGCTCAAAGCGCTGGTCGCCGAAGCGGACCTGAACCCGATTGCGGTGATCGATGTGGCTTGCCCTTGGACTTTCCCCAACCTCGAAACCGCGCTGCGCGGCATGCTGTCCTCCGGGCCCGCCGAACGCGCCATTCGCAACACTAGCGTGGAGCGCGCGCGCGAAGCCGTGACGGCTTCGATTGCACCCTATGCCAAGCCATCGGGAGAATACCGACTAAACAACAAATTCCGCTACCTCGTCGCCCGCGTTTGAACGCCGGCGGACGCACTCGCGTAGCGTTCACTCCACCGCGTTCGCCGAATTGAGGCTATCGATCAGCGAGGAGCGGTACAGAAATTTCTTGTGCAGCGCCGTGTCCTCGGACGTGCGCCGCAATTCTTCCAGATGGCCGCGGCGGATCACCGGGTCTTTCTCCTCGAGCGCCTTCTTGTTCTGGATGGTCTGCGCCTGCACGTAATCGACCTGCGCCTTGCGGCGCTGGCGGGTGTAACGGTCGAAAACGGCCGCGCCGGCGCGGCCGAACCAGACGTCGGCCAGTTTTTCGGCAAGATTGATGGCGTCGTGGATGCCGCCGTTCATGCCCATGCCGCCGATCGGATTGTTGACGTGGGCGCAGTCGCCGGCGAGCAGCACGCGGCCCTTGTTGAAGGTCGCGGCGACGCGCTGATGCACCGCATAGAGCGCGTAATAGGGAATCTCGTAGTCGCCGATTTTCTGATGGATGCCCTGCAGGCGGCGTTGGATGCCCGCCATGCTGAGCGCTTCCTCATCGGATTCCTTCTCCGGCACGGGAAATACGCCGCGCCAGATGCCGGGCGGGCCGTAGCCTTTGACCTTGAACAGGTTGATCCACTCGTCGGGATCGGAGAAATAATTGCGCGTGCAATAGCCCTGCCCGGTCGCGCCGAAGTCGAAGCTGGTGCCGATCTTGATAAAGCGTTCCGGCCAGGTAAAACCCTCGAACGCGATTTCGGCGAGACGGCGCACGGTGCTGCTGCCGCCGTCGGCGCCGATCAAATATTTGCCGCGCAGCTTTTCGCTCTCTCCTGCGGCATTGGTGACGGTGGCCTCGACGTAATCGGCGGTCTGCGCCAGGCCGGTGAGCTTGGTCGAAAAGCGCACCTCGCCGATCCCGCTCGCCTTGATATGGGGCAGCGCGGCATGCACCAGCTTGTACTGCTCCCACTGCAACACGTAAGGATAGGGCACCTCGCCCTTGAGCAGGTTGATATCGAACACGGCGATCAATTCGCCGCTGGCGCGATCGCGGAAATGAAACAGCGGCGCCGCCATGCCGCCCGACGCGTCTTCCGCAAACATTTCCTTTTCCAGGCCGAGCGCGACCAGCATTTCGACGGTCGGCGCATGGATCGTGGCGGCGCGCTGATCCTCCGCGGCGTCGGGCAACTGCTCGATCAGCGTCACCGGAATGCCCTTTTTGACCAAAGCGAGCGTCATCACCGCGCCGACCGGCCCGCAGCCTGAAATGATCACGCGATTGTCGCTTGCCGACATGCCCGGACTCATACTTTCGAGATGTCATAGGTCGAGGGATGAAACAATTCCTCGAACTTGACCTTGCGGTCGGTCAGGCCCTGCTCAAAGACGTATTGAGTCAAGGCTTCGATCTCCGGCTTGTTCTCGGCGGCGCCGTATTTCCAGAAATCGTCGCCCATGATCGCGGCGGTTTCCTTGGTCTCGGCGACGAGCCACGGCAGCGTCACCATCAGCGCATTGACGTCGCGCAGATCGATCATCGCCAGCGCCTTGGCTTCGCAGAAGGCCTTGTAGGCGCTGGTCGCCAGCCACGGATGTTTCTCGGCGAGCGTCTTGCGGATACCGACGAGATGCATGATCGGAAAAAATCCGGTCTTCTTGTAGTAGGCCTGCTCGGCGGCGCGCGTATCGGGGAACAATAATTCGATATGCGGCTCGCCTTTCATGAACGAAGACGGCGCGCGCGCCGTGAACAATGCGTCGAGCTCGCCGTCGCGCAGCATACCGACCAGCGTTTTGTCGTCGCCGATCGGCTGCAGATCGAGGCCGGGGATCGGCTTGAGCGGTGTGCGCTCGTGGCGGCCTGCCTCTTCCTGGCCGCCGCTGCGCCAATGGATCTCTGATGGATTCACGCCGTATTGGTGCTGCATCATGCCGCGCATCCAGACCACCGCCGTGATCTGATATTCCGGCACGCCGATGCGCTTGCCGCGCAGGTCTTCGGGTTTCTCGATGCCGGCACCCTTGCGGATATAGATGCCGGAATGGCGGAAAATCCGCGACACGAAAGCCGGGATGGCGATATAGGCCGACGTTCCCGCCGCCACGGTGCGGATGTAGCTCGAGAACGACATTTCCGAGATGTCGAATTCGTGGAATTTGAAGACGCGGTGGAAGATCTCCTCCGGATAGAGCGGCAGGTACGTAACTGCGCAACCCTCGATTTTCACCCGGCCGTCTCGGATCGCTTGCGTGCGGTCATAATTGCCGCAGGCGAGCGTTATCGGCACCTCGACCATTGGGCCTCCTTATTAGCGCGGCCGCGAAACTAACGGCTTCTCCCTGACCTGTGAAGCGCACGTGCGCATAGCTGTCGCGGCAGTTCCCGCACGCTTGTTGTTCGTCCCTGCCCGCGATAGCTTCGCGGCGAAGGAGAACAACCATGATGTCGACGGTGGTCGGCGGCGCCATGCTGCCCCATGCGCCCCAGTTCTTCACCATGCCCGATACCGAGGACAAGGCGCTGGTTGCGAAAGTCCGCGAGGTCGCGGCCGATGTCGGCAAACGACTGCGCGCTCTCAACCCCGACCTCTGGATCATCTTCTCCAACGATCACGCCGAGCAGTTCTTCCACACCACCGCACCGCCCTTTACTGTGCATGTCGGCGGCGAAGCGACCGGCGATTTCGCCGGCCGGAAATTCCACTGGAAAATTCCGAGCGAAATCGGGTTCGAGCTGGTGCGCCAGCTTTACCGGCAGAATTTCGATCCGGCTTTCACCTCGACCGCCAAGATCGATTACGCCATCGGCATTCCGCTCACACATATCGGCCACACTGGCCCGGTGCTGCCGATCTACGTCAACGCCTATCTGCCGCCGCAGCCGACCATGGAGCGCTGCTATCAGTTCGGCCAGGCCGTCGCGCGCACGGTCACCGCGCTGGGATTGAAGACGGTAATTCTGTCGAGCGGCGGTATGTCGCATTTTCCCGGCACCGACCGCTATTCCAATCCGGAATTGGCCTGGGACCAACGTGTGCTGCAGAAGCTCGCGGCCGGAAATCTGAAATCACTGATCGGCTACGACGAGGCCGAACTGGACGAGACCGGCAATATTGAATTGCGCTGCTGGGCCTGTGCCGCAGGCGCGCTCGGCGAGCGCAAGCCCGACGTGGTTTCGATGGATCCGAGCTGGCATCACAATTACGCCTCGCTGGCCTGGATCGGCGGCAATGGCGAAACGCAGCACGAAGCGCACTATCCCTCGATCAAGCCCGAACTGGTGGAGCTGACCTCGGCGCTGCACGGCCTCGCTCATGACGCCGAGATGCGGGCGCAATACATCGCCGACGCCGGCGCCTTCGCCGATCGTTTCCAGCTGCCGCCGGATCAGCGCGAGGCTCTGGTCAAGCTCGACCTGCCGTCAATCGTCAAAATGGGCGCGCATCCACTCGTCCCATTCCTTGCGCAAATGCAAATTCAGCGCCTGCGTCCGCGACACTAGAACACGACGGGCTGCCGGGAGGACCATGAGCGACCTACTGCCGCTATCAGAGCAGTCTATCGCCGCGCGTCTCGAGCGGCTGCCCTATTCGAACTGGCATGTCACCATCACCGTCGTCCTCGGCGTGGCGATTTTTTTCGATTCGTTCGATTCGCTCGCCATCGCCTACGTGTTGCCGGTGCTGATCCGCGACTGGCACATTCCGCCAGGAAGCATCGGCGGCCTCATCAGCATTGCGAATTTCGGTCAGGCACTCGGCGCCTTGACCTTCGGCTGGGTCGCCGAACGCATCGGCAGGGTGAAGACGATCCGCATCGCCGTCGCGTTGTTCGGCGTGATGAGTTTGGCTTGCGCGTTCACACAGAACTACGAGCAATTGTTCGTTTGCCGTTTCTTTGAAGGCATTGGCCTCGGCGCCGAAATTCCGGTCGCGTCGACCTATATCAGCGAAATCCTGCGCGCCGACCGGCGCGGCGGCCGCTTCCTGACTTACCAGATCATCTTTCCGGTCGGGTTGTTGATGGCTGGCGTCGCCGGCGCGTCGGTGGTGCCGCGTTTCGGCTGGCAATGGATGTTCGTCATCGGGTCATTGCCGGCCCTCGTCGCCCTCATAGTCCCGCGTTTTTGTCCGGAATCACCGCGCTGGCTCGCTTCGAAAGGCCGACTCGCCGAGGCCGATACGATCGTCACCGAGATCGAGCGCATCGTGTCGCGAGACGGCAAGGTGCCGTTGCCGCACATTACCGACCTGAAGGTTCAACCACTCGGTGGCGAGACGCGCTGGCAGGAGCTATTTCAGGGCCGCTACCGTTCGCGCACGTTCTTAGTCTGGGTCCTGTGGGCGTCGTGCTACATCATCGCTTACGGCTTGCAGGGCTGGATTCCGACCCTGTATCGCGAGGTCTATCATCTGCCGCTGCAACAAGCGCTCAACTACGCGATTTTCAGCCCGGTGGGCAGCGTCGCCGGCTCGCTGATTTGCGCTTTCATGATTGATCGCACCGGCCGGCGCTATTGGTTCACTGCGGCGTTCTTCCTCGCCGCTGCGGGACTGATCTGGCTGTGGGCGTTCGGCGCCGCCACCGCGCTGGGCATGTTGGTGGGCTTTATGTTCTGTTCGATGTGGCTCGGCTCGATGAACATGACCATCTTCCTCTACACTGCCGAGATCTATCCGACGCGCATGCGCGCGCTCGGCGTCAGCTGGGCGAGCTTTTGGCTGCGCGCAGCGGCGACAGTCGGACCGCTGATCGTCGGCTTTGCCTTGCCGCGCTACGGCATCAGCGGCGTATTCCTGACCTTCTCGATCTTTGCCATCATCGGCTGCATCGCCGCGACCTTCATGATCGAGACCCGCCGCCGCGTGCTCGAGGAAGTTTCGCCTTAGCCGGGCACGCATGCGCGACGATCAGGGGGCATATGCCGGAGCTACCGGTCGTTGATTCGACCTGCGTGCAAGTCTAAGGTCCGACAACCGATTTGCCGCACAATCAGCCTCGGAGCAGACCATGACGAAGCTCGTATTGGAGACCACCGCGCCATTCCAGGGCTTGCCTGAACTGGTCGCCTACGATGAGGGCCTGTTCGCCAAGGAAGGCATCGAGATCGAATGGGCCGACCGCGAAGCCGGCGTCGAAAAGAAGGTCGAGACTCATGTGACGACGCCGAAGGGCGTCGACCCGTTCGCCAGCCACGGCAAGCTGCTCGAACAAGGCAAAGCCGACATGTACAACGCCTGCGAATGGGGCAACTATTGCCGCGTCCAGGATACCGGCCAGAACAGCCGCCAGCTTGGCCGCCGCGCCATCATCGCCTATTCGGCCATCATGGTGCGGCCGGATTCGCCGGTCTACACACCACAGCAGCTCGCCAATAAGACGATCGGTGTACCGTTCTATTTCGGCACCCACTACATCGCTCTGCATATGCTCGAAGGCTTCCTGCCGCGCGAAATGATCAAGCTGTGCCGCGCGCCGAACGGCTCGCGCTATCGTCTCGACGCGCTGATGAAAGGCGAGATCGACGCGACCACGCTGACCGAGCCGCATATTACGCTCGCCGAGAAGAAGGGTTGCCGAACCATCTGTTCCGCCTTCTTCCACGGCACCGAAGTCGCTTCCAACAGGGTCGACGCCGAGACCTATGCGGCGTTCAATCGCGCGGTGCGTGAGGCGGTGCGCCGCATCAACGCCGACAAAAAAGCCTACATGCATTACTTCATCGACTACTACGCCAAGAAGGATCCTGAAGTCGCCGCGCTGAAGGTCGAGGATTTGCGTGAGGGCCGCCTCGTCGTCGTCGATCCGGCGCCAATCCCCGCTGACGAGATGCAGCGCACCTACGACTGGCTCAAGAGCTGGGGCATGCTGGAAGAAACCGCATCCCCACTACAGCTCGTCAACACCAAGGTGCAGGAGCACGCGCACCAGGCGGCGGAATAGCGCCCGATGCGGAATGGCCATGCCGACGAGATCGCCAAGCTGATCGAGCCCGGCCGCGTGCATCGCCGCGTCTATACCGATCCGGATCTATTCGAACTGGAGATGGAGCGCATCTTCGGCCGCGCTTGGCTGTTCGTCGGCCATACCAGTCAGGTGCCAAATCCGGGCGATTTCATCACCACCGACCTCGGCCGCCAGCCCATCATCATGGTGCGGCACCGCGACAGCTCGGTGCACGTGCTGCTCAACCGCTGCACCCATCGCGGCGCCAAAGTGGTCAACGAGCGCCGCGGCCACGCTCAGCGGCTGACCTGCTGCTATCACGGCTGGTCGTTCGACACCGACGGCCGCCTGGTGACAGTGCCGGTGCCGGAAGGCTGCGCGGCAGACTTCAACAAGGACGCATTCGGCCTCGCGAGCGCCCCTCGGGTCGGCGAATACCGCGGCTTTGTGTTCGCGAGCCTCGCCGCGAAGGGCCTGAGCTTCGAGGATCACATCGGCCCGGTGAAGGGCAACATCGACGATCTGGTCGATCGCGCACCCGACGGCATGCTGGCGCTCGATGCTGGCATGCACCGCTACGCCTTCAACGGCAATTGGAAGCTCCAGGTCGAGAATGTGCTCGATTCCTATCATGTGCCGTTCGGCCACGCCTCGACCGTCAACAAGGACGGCGTGCAGTTCGCCCGGCGCGAAGGTGACCAGAAAGGCGCGGCCGTCGTCGAGACCGACAAGAAGCAGACCGCGGCGTCCTGGAAGGACCGCAAGAGTTTCATTGCCGGCAACGGCCACGGCTGGACCAGCAACACCGCGCTCGACGATGGCAAGCGTTCGAGTCCGGCGTTCGATGAATACAAGAAGGTGCTGGCCGAAAAAGCTGGCGCCGAACGCGCGCAAGAAATCCTCACGCCACGGCTGCACAATTCGCTGGTCTATCCGAACATGTCGATCATGGGGCTCAACATCCATATTCGAGTCATCAAGCCGATCGCAGTCGATCGGACCGAAGTGACGGTGTATCCGATCCGGCTGGTCGGCGCGCCGGCGGCGATGAATTTCGGCAATATCCGGCTGCTCAACGTCACTCATTCGGCATCATCGTTCGTGCAAACCGACGATCTCGAATCGTTCGTCCGCGCGCAGAAGGGTCTGAAAAGCACGATGACCGACTGGGTCGATATTTCGCGCGGCCTCGGCGACGAAGAGCCCGACCGCGAGCGCAACGCCACGCGCGAGCTCGCAACCCACGAGATGGTCGTACGCGCGCAGTATAAAGCCTGGCTCGGGTATATGGGCGAGGGCGCGTGATGGCGGCCGGCGGCAACGGCCGGGCGGCTGTCGAGGACTTTATTATCCGCGAGGCGAGCCTGCTTGATGCGCGGCGGTTCCGTGACTGGATGGGCTTGTTTGCCGAGGACGGCACCTATTGGGTGCCGGCGGTGCCCGATCAGCAAAGCCCGCTCGACCAGGCTTCGCTGTTCTACGACGACCGCGACTTGATGAAGACCCGGATCGATCGGCTCGAACATCCGCGCATCCATGTACAGACGCCGCCGTCGCGCACCGCGCACCTGGTCGGCAACGTTGTCATTGAGGAAAGCGATGCGGCCAAGGACGAATATGTGGTCGGCTCGACGGTGATCATGGTCGAGTACCGCGACGATGCACAGCGCGTCTTTGCCGGCCGCCAGCGTCATCGGCTACGCCGCCACGGCGATGGTTTTCGCATCGTCCAGAAGCGCGTCGATCTGATCAATTGCGACAGCGCCTTCGACGCGATGGCGGTGCCGATTTGAGCCTCAACGATTGCAATCGCGGCAGGCGCGCCTGGCAGGTCGGCCTGCTCATTGTCATGACACTTCTCCTCGGCGCCTGCGCCCATCATCACTCTGAAGCGGCCTATGGCGACGAAGCCGGCATCAATGCCACTCCGGCGAACTACAAATCCGACATCGAAGCCGCCATGCGCGCCTATCTCAACGATCCGACCGACATCCGCGACGCCGCAATTTCGGAGCCAGTCCTCAAGCCGGCGACCTCGTCCATGCCGGAACGCTACGTGGCCTGCTTGCGCTTCAACGCCAAGCGGAGCGCCACGGTCTATGCCGGCATGAAGGACGTGGCGGCGGTGTTTCTCGCCGGCCGGTTCGACCAGTTCATCGACAACCCGAAAGAGGAGCAGGAGCTTTGCGCCGGCGCTACTTACGCACCGTTTCCCGAACTGGAGAAACTGCCTCGTTATTGACGCGACAAAATCCTGCCGCGAATTAAGTTGAAAGTCGCGGATATCTTCGCGTCTAATCCGCTCCGCAATACTCTTTTGAACCCCAAGAGGTTGACGATGAGTTCCGGGAAAATTGCAGTGTACTCGGCAATGCTTTGCGGCACGCTTTTGGCGATTTTGCCAATCGCCGCAGTGGCGCAGGACAACCCGCCGCCACCGCCAGGTCCGGCCGGCGCGACGGGGGCCCCGCCGCCAGCCGTCATCGGCACCAACGTCAATCTGCGGCAGGGTCCGGGCACGAGCTACACTGTCATTACGCTCATTCCCGCGGGCGCGCCGGTCAATGTTAGCGGCTGCAATGCCGGCTGGTGCCAAGTCGCATTCCAGGGCCAGAGCGGCTACATCATTGCCACCGCCCTCGCCCCTCCTGGCGGACCAGGCGGCCCGCCGCCGGGCGCCGGCGCGGGTGGACCTGTGTACGCCGGTCCGGGCGGGCCACCTCCGGGCTACGGCCCGCCTCCGCCGTATTACGGGGGCTATTACGGTTACGGTCCTTATTATGGCCCCTATGGATATTACCGCCCGGGCCCATACTGGCGCGGCGGCTACTATCGCCGGCACTGGTAGCAGAAACCCGCCGGTTACGGTTCGTCGCGGGTGAAATGAACCACCGCGCCTGAGACCGCGAGACTCAACGCTATAATAACGAAGATACCGCCGACGCCAGCTGCGGCGGCGATCAAACTCGCAATGAACGGCACCGCCACCTGACCGATGCGGTTGCCGGTAATGCGCAGCGACATCACGGTGCCCATCGCCTCGGCGGACGCGAGATCGACAACATTGGTGAGGCTGAGCGTCGTGGCGATGCCGAGCGAAAAGCCCATCAGCGCCATCGCTGCGTACATCGCGGACAGCGGGATCGGCAGCGCCAGACAGGCGAAGCCAAGACCCGATCCGAGCATGCTGGCGAGCGTCAGCGGCCCGCGCCCGACGATGCGGATGACCTTGACGTAGCCCATGCGCGAAATCAGCGCCAACACCGAGCGCACCGTGAGCAACACACCGATATCGCCGGCATTGATGTTGTTGGCCGCGCCGAGCAGCGGCAGGTAGATGGTCAGCAGATCCTGCGACGTGATGGTGATGACGCTGGCGATCAATACCGCCATCAATCCGCTCTGGCGCATCAGGGTGCGCACCGGCACCACCTGCTTGCTCGCCTCGTGCGGCGCGAGTTTCGGCGCCGGGCGCATCGCGAATGAGCTCAAGAGCGACAGCACCGAGATTGCGAGCGCAAAATCGAACAGGATGTCGGTCGGAGGCAGCATCGCCGAACCGGCCGACCAGGAGATGAGGTAGGGACCAAGTCCCTGTCCGATAGCGCTGGCGACCAGGTAATTGCCGAACACCGAATCTCGCCCGCGCGGCCCCGAGCAACGGATGCAGAGCATCTGCTGGCTTGCCATCATGAACAGGTGCGCGATACCGAACAACGCGGTAAGCACCAAGAGTGCCGTCACGGAACTGGCGAAAAGCCGGAAACCGGCGCAAGCCAGCACGAGCAGGCCGGAACCGATCCAGGCTGCTTTTGCGTCGTTGCCGCGATCCATATAGCGGCCGACCCAAACCGCCAGAAAGATCGGCAGGATAGCGAACACCGCCGAAATGACGCCAATCAGTACGACCGGCAGATGCAATTCGATCGCCCGGTAGGAGGTGGTCACCCGCACCAGTGCGGTGACGGCCTGGATCGTCACTGACGTCATCAACAGCGGCGCCAGCAAGCGATAATCGATGTCGCTTGAGCGACCGCCGGCATCGAGCCCGGTGGGAGAAACCAAGAAAATACGTGAGAAGAAAGTCGACACTTCGCCCGCGCCAGCCCGATGATTTCCGTCTCTGTCTATCACCCTCGCGTCCCCACGCGCACGTCGTTTTGGTATAAACTCTGCTCGGTCCAGGGAGACGATAATGACAACGACGAGCCGGAGACTTGCCTTCGCTGTCGCAGCCGCATGTGCATTCACCACCATGTCTCTGGCGCCGGCGCTCACCGCCGACGATTATCCGAACCGGCCTGTGACCATCGTCGTGCCGTTCCCGCCGGGCGCATCGAACGATCTGTTGGCCCGCTATGAAGCCGACGTCCTGCAACGCGCGCTGCACGGCACTTTCGTCGTCGAGAACAAGCCCGGCGCCGGCGGCGACATCGGCATCTCTTACGCCGCGAAGGCAGACCCGGACGGCTATACGCTGCTGCATGCGCCATCGGTGATAACGCTGCTGCCTTATGTAATGAAAACCATCTCCTACGATCTGGCCCGCGACTTCCAGCCCGTCACCCTTGTCGGGCTCACCAAATTTGCTTTGGTCGTCTCGCCGACGCTGCCGGTAAATTCCGTGAAGGATTTGATCGCGCTCGCCAAGGCGCAGCCGGATACGTTGACCTATGCATCGGCCGGCAATGGCACACCGCATCAGATCTTCGCCGAACAATTCAAGATGGCGACGGGCGTCACGATGCGTCACATTCCGTACAAGGGATCGGTTCCGGGACTGACCGACATTGCCAGCGGCAACGTCTCGATGGAATTCGTCGATCTCACGCCCGCGCTGCCGTTGATCCAGGCCGGCAAGCTGAAGCTTCTCGCCGTGCTATCGAACACCCGCGATCCCGACATGCCGGATGTTCCGTCGCTTTCCGAAACCGTACCGGGCTATGATGCCAAAAGCTGGCAAGGTTTCTTTGCTCATTCCGGCACGCCGAAACCGATCGTGGACAAACTCAACGCCGCTTTGGTCGCCGACCTCAAACTGCCGGAAACCGCGAAACGCTTCGACGCGCTCGGCATCGTCGCGCAATGGGACACGCCGGAACAGTTCGGCGCCTTCATCACCGAGCAAAGCGCCAAGTGGGGCAAAGTCATCAAAGCCGCCGGCATCCAGCCGGAGTGACATTGTTTGTTTTTCATCCTGCGCTGTCACCTTATCTTTCGTCATCACCAGGCTTGACCCGGTGATCCATTCTGGAGCGCAGCGAACGAAGCGAGTCTTCTTTCCATGTCATGGACGGACTTGTGCCGGCCATCCCGAACATTTGGCTCGACGCCAGCAAGTAGCTCCGGTGATCTTCATCCGAAGCCAATGCCCTTTTGATGGATCTCGTTTTCGCCGTCCCCGCTTTGCAATTTGCTGAAGAGGGCCGTGGACAAGACGGTAAATCCACCAAGGATCAAAAACGCCTCATGGAGGCCCGCGATCATCGCAACGGCGTTGGCTGTGACGTTGCTGATTGTCAGGATGATTTAGCAAGAAGCCCGCATAGAACGAAGCCCGGTCGGCGATTGCCTTGGCGCGATTAACACCTGTTCACCCGGAGCTTTGTGTTTTGAGTGGACACAGGGAACAAATCCGGCGCTCAGAAATTCGGCCTAAGTACGGGGAAGTGCCCGACGGGAGTTCCCAAAAGAGGAGTTGAAAATGACAAGTCTTAAAACGCTGGCGATAGCCGCAGCCCTTATCGGTTCGACGTCCCTTGCATTTGCGCAGGGAGCAGGAATCGCGCCCAACGGCGCTAACCTTCCTCCGCAAACCAACACACCAGGCGCAACTGCGGCCAGCCCGGAGAGTCCAGATCAGACCGGGCAGATGAAAAAAAGCCACCGTCTCTACAATATGTCGACGACGGCCAAGAGAAAACATCACACGACATCATCGAAATAAAAAAAAGCGCTCGTTTACGAACGCATCAAAAATGCAGGCCCCCGGGAACCGGGGCCTGCATTTTCGGCCCTTTTCGGCTGATCGGAAATCTTCGCATCGCAGGCGAAACCAGGCGCGTACTCACAATTTCGGCTCAGTAATCGCGTATCTGTAATCGCGCAGGTGATACCCGCACCAGTCGCAACAAGGCCCGCGCGCGTATGGCCCCCTAGAACGCACCGATCCAACCGGCCCTTGATGTACATGGAGAGCATCCCGGCCAAAAACCCGAGCGCAAAGACAAGTGCGAGTTTGAAGCGCGCTTCTCCGGCGACAAACCAAGTCAAATAAGCATGACAGCAAGGGCGGCAATGACGCCGATCGCGTAGCTGGAAAGTGAACGGTTCATACTGCCTCTCCTTCTGCTGATCGGAAGATATGGAGTCAGCGCGGATTAACGATTTATATTTCTACTTCGATATCGCACACGACTCCTTCCGCGCGCCAATCGAAGCGCAACTTTCCATTCAATTGAGCATGGACGGCCCGATCGAGCACGCGAGTGCCAAAGCCTTGACGTGTGGGCGGGTTGACTGGCGGCCCGTCTATCTCAACCCAGCGAAGAACAAGCTTTCCAGTTCCGGTGTGCAACCAGTTAATTCGAAGGCGACCCGACGGTACCGACAGAGCGCCGTACTTGACTGCGTTAGTCGTCAATTCGTGCAGCACCATCGCAATCAACTGCGCTGATTGCGGTTTCAAAATTAGATCGGGACCATCGAGATCGGAGCGTGGCGTTCCCGGCAGGAGGTAGGGGTGGAGCTCGTCCTCAATCAGACTGCGCAAATCGGCCCCGGCCCAACGTGATTGTGCGAGCAGCGCATGGACATTCGAGAGCGCCTGAATGCGCCCCTCGATTGCCGCCTTCATTGCGCTGGGAGAGTCGGCTGCAGAGAAATGTACCGTCGCCTGTACAAGTGCTAACAGATTCTTCGACCTGTGGTCCACCTCATGCGCAAGAAGTTGCATAGCTTCCTCAGATCGTTTCCGCGCCGTAATGTCCCGCCCGATTTTGGAGGCCCCAATGATTTTGCCGGCGGCGTCCCTGACCGATGAGACGGTTACGGAAATATCAATCAGGCTTCCGTGTTTACGCTGTCGCACCGTATCGTAGGGCTCGACGCGCTCTCCGCGTCTGATACGTTCAAGAATACTGACTTCTTCGTGCTGCCGATCTGCTGGAATGAGGAGTGTGATCGGCTTGCCGATGACCTCTTCTTTCGCATAACCGAAGATTCTTTCGGCGCCGCTGTTCCAACTGGTGATGATGCCGTCAATATCCTTGGTCACAATAGCATCGTCTGAGGACTCGACGATGGCAGCTAGTCTGGAAGTGGCTGCTTCCGTCTTTTTGCGCGCCGTAATGTCGTGAAAACTCAGCAGGGCCATGCGTGCCGATTGGCCCGGCAAAGCAAATGGGCAAGCATATAATGACAAGGTTCGGCGCCCTGCCTCTGGCCAGTCGTAATCAATTTCCACGGGCTGGAAGGCGAGATCGTCGGCGAGCATTTGCTTCAGTTGCGTCAATAAGTGCGCAAGATTTAAGAGTTCCGTTTTTCAGTTCGTTGAGCGGAACCCCCTGGATAGCTTCACGCGAGATTTGAAACATTCCATAGAAGGCTCGATTGGCGGTCTGTACGCGCAGGTCCGCGCCGAGAACGACGAGAGGGTCGGCTACGGCGTTGAGGATGGTCTTGGCATATTCACGTTCGTAGATTGCCTGATCGATACTGGCCCGGAAGGCGGTCACATTGGTGAATGTCAGAATGGTCCCGCTGATCTGACCATTTGTGCATGGGGCTATCCGAATAATGAAGGATTTATCCGCAAGACGAATGTCGTGTTGCGTTGGCACATCGGTGCTGATGACCTCTCCGCACCACCTATCAAGATTCTGCAGCCCACTGAGGCTGGAAATAGCGCGCGGCGCACGGCCGACGTCCGATGGCGCGAGGCTCAGTACATCGGCAGCCGCTCGATTAAAGCACGCGATGCTTAAGTCGCGCCCAAGTACCACGATCGGAACACCGATCGCATCGAGGATTTTGATGAGGTCCGTTGGGGCCGCATCTATACTGGCGTTACCATCGGGAACCTGGCGGAATTCGGTCCAACCGCCAGTGTCGGCAGCCGGCAGGTCCGTCATTTCGCCGGTGCCGAAACTGAGTACAGGTCGCGGCTGCGCTGCAGGACGGGGGCAGCAACCATCGGCAGGACCTGCCGCAACGCCAGCAGCAACGCTTGCGAGCGCGGCATGTTGAACGGTGCCTGGTACTGCGACAGCAACTGACTTTCAAGCACCCTGGCCTCGTCCGGGCCCACGGTCTCGCGCAGTGCATCTGCCACCGCGCGTTCAAGGCGCGCATAGTCTTCGACCGGAATCAGGTGGGAGTGGTTCTCCCCGAGCCTCGGCAGCATGTGGGTGTGAATTTCGCCGTCGAAGTTGTCCATTACGAAAGAGCAGAATATCGCGATGTCCTGCTCCTGCGCCACTCGATCGAACAGATCTTCGAGATTCATGCTGGCGGCGACATCCCCTCGTTCCCAGAGGACGTTGACCATCTCTCCCCACCACCGCACCTTGGGGTAATTCCCCGCTGCGCGGGTTTGCCTGATTATTTCTCCGGCAAGCCCAAGGAACACTGGGGTGTCCGGCAAAGCCTTGCCCATGAAGCGCGGCAGTGTTTCGTCCGCATCGACGACTGTCAGCTGTCCGCGAGCCTGCGCGGCGTTCACGTCCACTCCCTCGGCCTCCAGACGCGGGCGGAAGGCATTCCAGTGCGCCACGGTCGGCACCAGTATCATCCTTCGCCGTTTGCCAGCGCCGCACCGGCGAAACGACAAACGGCGCGATTGAGAAAATCCTGATCTTGATAAAGCTGCACGACGTGGTCGCGCGGGGCTGCGTGCGACAGAATATGATCCCAAGGCTGGCAAAATCATTGTTATCTTCGAGTATTCTGTCGGTCATCACGGCTGTTTCCATTAGGTCGCAGCAAGCAACGAACTTTGACAATGTGGCATCTAATTGTCCACCGCCGTTTACTGGTACGATTCCGTACCGACACATCGCACATAGCGCCCGCGTGAAGTCGGTTGGGGGTCGCGATTTCAAGTTCCCAAGCCGAGAGCGCTAATCATGCGGCGCGAACTCACCGACCATGGAACTCACCGACTATGGATGGACCGCCATCAAGCCAATATTGAGGGCGGAACTGGCGCAAACAGATCGTGGGGCGTTGCGAGCCCGCGCAGTTCGTGACGGCCGAGCGGATGCAGCGAACCACCGTAGGCGCGCGCAAAATCGTCGCTCACGACGATCGGCTGGTTCAGCGCCTTGGCTACGGATTCGATTCGGCTGACCAGATTGACGGCGGGCCCGATCACGGTGAAATCGAGCCGGTCGGCGGCGCCGATATTGCCGTAGATCGCCGTGCCGATGTGAAGGGCTATGACGATCTCAAGCGGCGGCTCGTTTGCAAGCGATGGATCGCTCTCAAGCCCGCGCACGGCCTCGACCGCCTGCATCGCTGCGTCGAGTGCACAGCGCGCCGCATTGGCGGCCATACCGGCATTCTCGATCGGAAAAATCGCAAGCAAGCCGTCGCCGATGAATTTCAGTATTTCGCCGCCGTGACTGGCGACGGCCTTGGCTTGTGCATCGAACAGCGCATTGAGGATCGCGATCATCCGGATTCCGGTGAGCCTGTCGGAACGCTCGGTGAAGCCCCGCAAATCCGACGACCAAAGGACCGCTGTAATTTCCTCGCCGGTACCACGCCGGATCTGGCCCTCCAGAACTTTCAGGCCGGTGGTGGGGCCGAGATAAGCATCGAGAATGTTTCTGGCGATGCGCCGGTGCATGTACACGTCCGCAAGCAACGGCAGCCGATGCGATACGCGGCTCAGATCGGAAATTTCTTGCGCAGTGAATCCACCGCTGCGGTCCGTCACATAGGTCACCATGTAATTGGTACCGAGCGAATTTTTGACCGGCAACGCGAAATAGTCGGTTGCGCCTTCCGCCTTGAGATCGTGGAGAACCGGAAATTCCAGCTCGCTGTCGGCGACATCGATGCGGCGCCGCAGCGTTTCTCCACACTTGGCTACTCTCCAGACCGGATTATTCTCATGTTCGATCATATCCTCCACTTCATGGGCGACGAGAATCTGCACGGTCTGACCCGTGGTGCGCCACCAGACGAAGCTGGCGCCGAGATATTGCGGGTGTAGCGTTCGAACATGAAGAGTCATACGCAACAGCGGAAAGCCCGCGGCCAGCATGTGCCATGCAAATTCATCGAACCCGGCAACCAGAGTGGGATTATGCCGTGTGGACATGATGAGCCAGTCGATGACCCCATCGACGGTGTCATGCGTCGGACGCTCGGCGGGCGGCCGCTCTACGACCTCGGTCCTCAGCAAATACTGCGGATCGATGTTGGCTATTGGCTTCCGACCGGCCTCCGCCGTGATCGGTCGCCCTTCAACACCGGCTATCTCGCCCGCCGCGTCATCCAAATCGATATTCCTTGTTGGCGTCTGCAATTTTGCTCAGAAGCGGCTGATTAGTCGCGGCCAACCCCAGCGCTGCCGTTGTCGTCGATTTCCAAAAGAGACGATCGCAAGCGTTTGTATTTGCTTCCACCTCGCCACGACAAAGATCACGTAGGCATTGCGAGCAGGCAGTGCTAGTGGGGCTTGGCAGCGGCTGAGGCGGCAAGTAGCCCGTACAACCGGCGAGTCCGGCGTGACCCGCCTTCGGTCGCCTCTCGAGCTGCAGCTATAACTCATATCTTTAGGAAACGGCGTCAGGAGAAGAAACCGATGTCAGTAGACCGCACCACGGTGGACCTGTCAGCGTATCCGGACCTCGTCATGATCCTGCTGGGCATGCGGGTGAACACCGCCGCCGGTGTGAAAACTCTTCTCGGATTCGGGCCCCAGATCGCCAAGGTGGCGCAGGATTCGCCCGACGGTCTTCTATCTCATGAGACCTTCTTGTGGTCTCTGTTTCCACCGCATGCCGGCATTCGGCAATACTGGCGTGACTTCGCCGCTTTGGAAGTCTTGGTCACGCTCGGCGCCCCATCGCGAGTGGTGGAAGGCGTTTCTCCGCAATTCCGGCGGCACCGGCTTCTGGCACGAGACCTACTTCATGCACGGCGGTGTGGAAGCCGTCTTCGATGACATTCCAAAGCCATTCGGCCTCATGCGTTTCGCACCGCGGCGCGCCGCGAAGGGCGGCATGTTTACGGCGCGCCTCCGGGCCGCAGCCACGAACAGCACGGTCTTCGCCGACAAGCCTGCGCCCGCGGCCGTCGTACCAGAAGAAGATTTACAGTCTGACAGCTAAAGTTTCCGCGCGCGGCACGCCGCAAGGAAATCGCGGCCCAGGTTCCTTAATGCGCCGGTTGAATGTGTACTTCCTTGCCGAGCTCAATCGTCGTGGCGACGTCGTCGGCAAAAAATTTTCCGAATTGGTCCGGGTCCATCTGCTCCGGCTTAAACCCCATGCGCTGCATTCTGAATTTAATCGCAGGGAGATCGAGGACGCTGCCAATTGCGTCGTTCAGCTGGTCGATAATTGCGCGTGGTGTCTTCGCCGGTGCCGAAAGCCCGCACCACGTGAGAAAGGTGGAAATGGGATAGCCCATTTCGGCAAGCGTCGGCAGGTCGGGTAACGGCGGCCAACGCAGGGTCGTGCTGACGGCGAGCGGCACCGCCTTGCCTTGCGCGGCTAATGCGATCGCCGGCGGGATCGGCACAAAATAGAAATCGATGCGCCCCGCCGTCAGGTCGTTGAGCGCCTCGACAGGCCCGCCATAGGCAATGTGCTGGACATCGATTTCCGCCACCAGGCGAAAGCGCTCGCCGGCAAAATACGAGGCTGAGCCAATGCCGACAGAGGCGAATTTGAGCTTTCCGGGATTGGCCTTGGCTGCCGCCACAAGGTCGTCCACGGAGGAAAAGTTCTTTCCCGGCGCCGCCAGCAGCAGGCTCGGCTCGCCACCGAACAATGCCACCGGGGCAAGATCGTGCACGGCGTCGTATGGCAATGATTGGTGCAGGATGACCGCAGCGCTCATTGACGACGTGCTCAGCAGGAATGTGTAGCCGTCGGGCACCGCTTTCACCACCGAGGTAACGCCGACTGAGCCGTCGCCGCCGGGCCGGTTATCCACGACGAAAGGCTGGCCGATCTGACGCGCGACTTGATCGAGCACAAGATGCGCAACGAGGTCGTAGGTCGTACCGGTCGCAAACGGGCTCACCACAAGAATCGATCGCGCCGGCCATTCCTGCGCCTCTGCAGGCTTGCTGATCGCAATCGCGGCCGCGCCGCCGAGCAGCGTAACAAACTCTCGTCGCTTCATGCAGAACCTGACTTCGGGACGAAGCATGATAGCGTGTTAAATAGCGCCTGGAAAACGGCGACCCTCTCACGCCTTAATGGCAGTTGAGCGCCTCCCCCGCCGCGCCTAATATTGCGGGCAGGAAGGAAACCGCCCCATGCCACAACCGCAATACGATCGCTCCGCCCAGGATATCGGCAATGCCGTCGGTATCGGCCACGTCAATGTTTGCATCGACGATCAGCACAAGGCGACGCAATTCTACATTACCGGGCTCGGCTATACGCGCGACCCGTTTCTCAACACCGGCGCCGGCAATATGTGGGTCAATGTCGGCATGAGCCAATTTCACCTACCGATGGGCAAACCCGACGTACTGCGCGGCGTGACCGGGCTGGTGATGCCGGATCGCAAGGCGCTGCTCGAGCGCCTGACGCGAGTCAAGAAGTCGCTCGACGGCACCAGGTTTTCGTTTCGCGAAAGCAACGATGGCGTCGAAGCCGTCTGCCCATGGGGCAATCGCATCACCGTGCACGAACCGGACCCGGCGCGGTTCGGGCGAGTCCAGCTCGGCATGCCCTATGTGCGCTTCGATGTCCGCCCCGGCACCGTCGAGCGTATCGCCCGCTTCTACCGCGAGGTGGTGGACGCACC
This sequence comes from uncultured Alphaproteobacteria bacterium, assembly GCA_963813825.1. Taxonomy (GTDB): domain Bacteria; phylum Pseudomonadota; class Alphaproteobacteria; order Rhizobiales; family Xanthobacteraceae; genus BOG-931. The sequence continues at coordinate 175,150 of CAWFBB010000001.1, read as the reverse complement.
GGCGGAGGTCAAAAAGAACGGCGCCGGGCCCGAAGCCAAAGTCCAGGTCGGCGAAAACCAGTATTTTATATTCCGCGAGACTGACGCGCCGGAAGCGCCGTACGACCGGCACCACGTGCAAATCTATCTCACCAACTTTTCCGGGCCGTATCGGAAGCTGCTCGATCTCGGCCTCATCACCATCGAAGACAATGACTACCAGTACCGCTTCAAGGACGTGATTGATCTCGACACCAAGGAAGTTCTGTTCACAGTCGAGCACGAGACGCGCAGTTCGACCAACCCGATGTACGGCCGGCCGCTGATCAACCGCAATCCGGCGGCCACCAACATGGATTACAAGCCCGGACATGACAGTATGTCCTGGGCGCTATCGTGAGAGCACGCCCTCCTTGCAAGCGTCGCTGTCATGCCCCGCGAAGGCGGGGCATCCAGTAATCGCAATGGTCACAATTCAATCGCCGGCGTTTGTGACTACTGGATCATCCGCCTTCGCGGATGATGACAGACGCAGCGCATGAGCGACCGCCGCGCTTTAGTCATCGGCGGCTCGCTCGGCGGACTGATCGCGGCGCATCTGTTGCGCTCGACAGGTTGGGACGCAACGGTCTTCGAGCGCAACGACGAGGAGCTGGCGAGCCGCGGCGTCGGGCTCGGGACGCATCCGCAGCTCATCGCCATCCTCAAGCGCGCCGGCGTCGACTTCGACGAGTCGATGGGCATCACGCCGCCGCGTGCGGTCTGCCTCGACCGCAGCGGCAAGATTGTGGTCGAGAAGCCGATGACGCGCGCGCTCAGCGGCTGGTCGAGGCTCTACCGCGCTTTGCTCGAACTCGCTGCCGGCACAAAACTACCGACTTTGCAAAAGACTGACGCGCGTCGCGCAGGACGCCGACGGTGCCACGGCGTTCTTCGCTGACGGCGGCAGCGAACGTGGTGATCTCGTGGTCGGCGCCGACGGCATTCGCTCCGCCGTGCGCACACAATTTCTGCCGGAGGTGCAGCCGATCTATGCGGGCTATGTCGCCTGGCGCGCGACTCTCGACGAAGCCGATGTCCCGCCCGCGCTCTGGCGCGAAATGGTCGAGCTCTATGCGTTCTGTCTGCCCGAGGGCGAGCAACTGATCAGCTACGCGGTGCCGGGCAAAGACAACGACACCGCGGTCGGCCGCCGCGCCTACAACATCATCTGGTACCGGCCGGTCGATTCCGAGACGTTGGCCGACATCTGCACCGACAGCGCTGGCCGGCACCACCCCAACGGCATTCCGCCGCCGCTGATCAGGCCCGATGTGATCGCCCGCATCAAGGCCGATGCCCGTTCAACGATCGCGCCGCAGGTGGCGGAAATCTTCTCGCGCACGACGCCGTTCTTTCAGCCGATCTACGACCTTGCATCGCCGCGGCTGGTATTCGGCCGCGTCGCGCTGGCCGGCGACGCGGCATTCGTGGCGCGTCCCCATGCCGGCGCCGGCACCACCAAGGCGGCGCTGGATGCCGCCTGCCTCGCCGATAGCGTCCGCGACGCCGGCGAAGACCTTGCCGCGGGATTGCAGCGTTACGAGCGCATGCAGTTGCCGTTCGGCAAGGCCCTGGTCGAGGTCAATCGCGAGGAAGGCGCCTATCTGAGCGCTCAGCTCAAGCCGAGGTCCGAGCGGACGCCTGCTGAGCTCACCCGCGATATCGGCGCGGTGGTTCACGCCCACATCGCCCGCAGCGATCAGGTCGGTGATATCGTTGCGGCTCACGGCCTTACCGGACTTTTCTGAGCTCTGCCCCCCCGGCGAGGGAAGGTTCGCATGCGCCAACCGCAATACCGCTAAGTCCCGCGTTACTGTATAGTCTGACCAACGAGACAAAATCGCCGGAGAGGGCCATGAGCACCGCCAAAAAGACCCTTGTGATCCGCAACGGCACGCTGATCGACGGTTCCGGAAAACCATCGGCGCGCAGCGACACCGTCGTGATCGAGGGCAACCGCATCAAGAGCGTCGGCGCTCTGCCGGGCGACATTCATCTCGAGGATCGCAAGACCGTCGACGTGGTCGATGCCGCCGGCAAATGGATCATGCCCGGCCTGATCGACGCCCATTGCCACATGTCCTACGGCTATCCGCTGATCAAGGGCGAGGGCAAAGGCAAAGGCACGACGCGGCCGGAATTCTCGACGCTGAAATCGGCCCGCAGCGCGCAGAAAGTGCTGCGCTCCGGCGTCACCAGCATTTCGGTGCCTGGTGGCACCTGGTTCACCGACGTCGGCGTACGCGACGCGATCCGTCTCGGCCTGATGGAAGGCCCGCGCATGTTCGTCGCCGGCCGCATGATCGTGACTTACGGCTGCATCGAGGACGACGAGCCGTCATGGGAAGGCACGCCCGATCATTCGATCGGCAAGCTCTGCAACACCGCAGACGAAATGGTCACCGAGGTACGCCGCCAGGGCAAGCATGCCGTCAATTTCATCAAGATGGCGGACAGCCGCTCCGGCGAATCGCAGATGTTGGCCAAGGATGAAATCTCGGCCGTGGTCGGTGAAGCGCATCGCCGCAATCTGAAAGTCGCGATCCATTCGCGTGGCGCCGGATCAACTCGCGCCGCCGCCGAAGCCGGCGTCGACTGGATCGTGCACGCCGATCTCGCCACCGACCGTGATCTCGATGCCGTCGCCAAGGCCGGCATGCCGATCCTGCCGACCGCGACCTTCCTCGCCGTTGTCGTCGAGCTCGGCAAGCAGCAGAAGGTCGGCGCCGAGCAGGTGCAGCTCGATTTCGGCCGCATGCAGCGGCACTACGACCTGCTTGGCGAGCTGATGCACAAGGCGCGCAAGCTCGGCATCCGGCTTCTGGTCGGCACCGACACCGGCAACAATTCGTTCACCCGTCACGGCGAGTTGCACGCCAAGGAGCTGGAAATCTTTGTCAAGCATGGCGGCTATACGCCGATGGAAGCAATCGTCGCGGCGACCCGCGACAATGCCATGACGGTCGGCCTCGATGGCCAGGTCGGCCAGATTGCGGCGGGACAGCTGGCCGACGTCACAGTGTGGGACAAAGACCCGATCGCCGACATCGCGATCCTGCAGGACGCCAAGAACCTCGCTTGCGTGATCAAGGACGGCAAGATCGTCGATCTCGCTCCGCGCGACGAGATGCTGACGTTCCAGCAGGCCGCGGAATAACGGCCCGTCGCCGGCAGCCATGAACGGGATTGCGCGCTTGAGCGTGGAGATCGACGACGTGACACCGCGCGTCCTGCGCGTCGTCGAAGTGCCCGCCGACATTCGCCTCGACGATCTGCATTTCGTGCTGCAAATCGCCATCGGCTGGCAGAACGGTCATCCATTCGAGTTCCGCGCAGGTGATAAAAAGTGGGGGCAGTCGGACCTGGATGCCGGGATCGACCGCACGCCGGCTGAACAATCGACGCTGGCGGATATTTTGGCCGTCGGCGATACGTTCAAATACGACTACGTGCTCGGCGAGGATTGGGAACATACGGTCCGGCTTAAATCGCGAGCGGATGCGGCGCCGAACGTTCGCTATCCGAACCTTGTGCACGCCGAGGGCCGTTGCCCGCCTGCCGATATCGGCGGCCCGGTCGGCTACGAGACCTATCTGGAGAGCATCGCCGATCCGAACAGCGTCAACCACGAGGACATGCTCGAATTCGACGCGGCGGATTTCGATCCTCATGTGGTCGACGCCGCAGTGCTGCGGCAGAACCTCGCGGAACTTTCACGTTATATCGGGCGCAAACCGCGCACCCATGAGACGGCCGGGAGCCACAGCGTATGAAATTCGGAGTTCAATTCTTTCCCAATTTTCAGCCCAAGGATAAGAGCGCCGCGGAGTATTTCGCGCAGAGTCTCGCCATAGCCGAAGAAGCCGAAATGCTCGGCTATAGTCACGCCCGTTCGATCGAGCATTATTTTGAACGCTATGGCGGCTACAGCCCGAACCCGATCGCATTTCTCTCGGCGGTCGCAGCGCGCACCAAGACCATTCGGCTGGTCACCGGCGCGGTGGTGCCGGCCTTCAATAACCCGCTCAAGCTTGCCGGCGAGATCGCGATGCTCGACGCCATCTCCGGCGGGCGCTTCGACGTCGGCTTCGCCCGCGCCTTTCTGCCCCACGAATTCAGGCGCTTCCGCATTTCGCCCGACGAATCCGTGGCCCGTTTCCGCGAAGGGCTGGAGCAGGTGGAATTGTTGCTGACGCAAGGAGAACGTCAGCCATAACGGGCAGTTTCATGCCTTCGACAACGTCACCTCGCTGCCGAGACCGACGCAAAAGCCGCGGCCGAAATTCTTCATTGCCTCGACACGAACCGCAAACTCGTTCGAATTTGCCGGCCAGCAGGGACACGGACTGATGTCGATCCCGATCGGGCCGCTCAAGGACCTGATTCCGATCTACCGCAATGCCTGGCGCAAGGCCGGCCATCCCGGCGACGGCGAAGTCATGATCGCGTTTCACATGTTCTGCCACGAAGATGCGAAGCTCGCCCGCGACATTCCGCGACCTCAGTTCGAGGATTATTTCGTGGCGCTGTTCGAATCCGCCGGCGAATGGACGCAAGGCACGGCATCCAAGGACTATCGCGGCTACGCCGAATCAATTTCGCGGATGAAAAATTTCACGCTGGATACCCAGATCGAGGCCGGCGGCGCCTGGGTCGGCACCCCCGCCGAGATCAAGACGATCATCCGCCGGCTGGAAAATACCATCGGTAAATTCGAGCACGCCTCGCTGCAAATCAATTTCGGCACGCTCGATTTCGCCGAGGCGCAGAAGTCCATGCGCCTGTTCGCCCGGGAAGTAATGCCGGCGTTCGCATAATCGCACCTCTTTCCGCTCATTCCCGCGCAAGCGGGAATCCAGTCTGGGTCCCCGCCTTCGCGGGGACGAGCGGACGGAATTACGTCACGCCGAACACTTTCTGCGCATTGCGGAAAAAAATCTTCTCCTTGACCGCCGCCGGGACGTCGAGCAACGCCACCGCCGCCATGCAATCGCGGATATAGGCGCGACCCTCCTCGGGTCCGAACGGCGCGTCGGAGGCGAACAGCACGTGATCGGGACCGTAGAAATCGAGGCCGCAGGTGAGGCCGATGCGGCCGCCGCACAGCGCAGTATCGCCGTAGAAATCCTTGAAGCAATCGAGCAGCGGCTTGCCAAGGCTTTTGAGCACGCCGCTGTAATCCTCGTCCGAGGTGCGGCTGCCGAGCGTTGCCCAGCCGGTCTCAATGCGCAGATCGAAGAATGGAATCATGGCACCGAGGTGATGTGCCATGACTTTCAGGCCGGGCAGGCGCGTCATGACACCGGAGAAGATCAGCCGCGCCATGGTGGCGCTGGTTTCGTAGGGCCAGCCGAAAATGGTCCAGATCTCGTAGCGCGATTTCTTCTCGGCGGCGAAATCGGGGAAGGCCGCGGTGCGCGCCGGATGCAGGCAAATCGGCTTGTTGGCTTTCGCCGCGATCTCGAAGATCGGAAAGAACTGCGGCTCGTCGAGACACAGGCCGTTGACGTTGGTGTGGAGCTGGAGACCGTTGGCGTTGCCGCTGAATGAGGATGCGCTCGGCTTCCTTGGCGGCCTCATCGGGCGCGTTCATCGGCAGGCCGCCGATATAGCCACAAAACCGGTCGGGATATTTGGCGCAAAGCTCGGCGAGCCCGTCATTGGCGACGCGGGCGAACTCCGGCGCCTGATCCGGCCCGACCATGCCTTCGATCGGCGGAAGGCCGAGCGATAGCACTTGCGAATAATTCTCAAAGCCGTCCATGATACGAAATCGCGCATCCAGATCGTAAATGGTGCGCACGCCCTGGATGCGCTTGCCGATGTCCCTGGTGCCACCCGTCGTCTCCGACAGCTTCTTGAAAATGCCCTGCGGAAAAAAATGACAAAACACATCGATATGTTGCATCGCACGTGGTCCCTGGCCGTTATGGGCGCGATCTTTTCAAGTCAGATCTTTGCAAGCCAGATGTTTACAAGCGCTGGGTGAAAGTCAAATGGCTGGACCTCTTGCGGGCATCCGCATTCTCGATCTCACCTCGGTCGTCGCCGGTCCGCTGGCGACGCAGATGCTGGGCGACATGGGTGCCGACGTCATCAAGATCGAGAGCCCGGAAGGCGACGCGCCCCGCCACACCGGGCCATCACGCTCTCCGAACATGGCGGCGCTGTTCATGGGCCTCAACCGCGCCAAGCGTTCGCTGGTGCTCGACCTCAAGAAAGACAGCGCGAAAGACGCGCTGTGGCGGCTGATCGCGGACGCCGACGTGTTCGTGCACTCGATGCGCCCGCAAGCAATCGGAAAGCTGGGTTTCAGCCATAAGGACGTCTGCGGCAAGAACCCGCGCATTGTCTATGCGGCGCTGCATGGCTATCGCGACGGCGGTCCCTATAGCGGCCAGCCGGCCTATGACGATGTCATCCAGGGCCAATCCGGCATCGCTGCTCTGATGTCGGAGATCGCCGGCGAGCCGCGCTACGCGCCGATGATCATTGCGGACAAGACCTGTGCGCTCGCCATCGCCGGCGCGGTATCGGCGGCTTTGTTCGCGCGCGAACGTACCGGGCGCGGCCAATTCGTCGAAATCCCGATGTTCGAGCAAATGGTATCGTTCGTGCTCGGCGAGCATCTGTTCGGCCATAATTTCGTGCCGCCGCTTGGGCCGCTCGGCTATACGCGGGTGCTCGCCTCCTGGCGCCGTCCGTACAAGACCAGGGACGGCTATCTCTGCATGATGGCCTACACCCAGGAGCATTGGCGAAAATTCTGGCCGATGGTCGGCAAGCCGGAGATGCACAACGATCCGCGCTTCGACAGCATCGCCTCACGCGCCCGCAATATCGTTGCGCTTTACGAGCTTGCCGGCGCCTGCATTGCGGACAAGACGACGGACGAATGGCTGGTGCTGCTGCGCAAGCTCGAGATCCCGGCGGCGCGGATGTCGAGCCTCGACGACGTCATGACCGATCCGCAACTCGAGGCCAGCGGCTTCTTCAAGCGCGCGACCCATCCGACCGAAGGCGAAATCCTCTACACCGACCTGCCGGTGCGGTTCAGCGACGGTCCGACGAGCTCAGCGCGGCTACAGCCGCGGCTCGGCGAGCACAGCGTTGAAGTCCTGCGCGAAGCCGGATTATCGGAACGCGAGATCGAAACGCTCGTCGCCTCGGGTGCGGCCCTTGACGGCAGAACGAAAGCGCAAGCCGCGGAGTGATGGCTTGTCATGCCCCGCGAAGGCGGGGCATCCAGTATTCACCGTTCACTTTGACGATTACTCCACCTTCGCGGAGGATGACAAGGCACCTACGACTCCAGCACGCTTGGCGCGTAAAGCTCCTCGACCTTGATCAGGCGCGGAGTCAGGCCCTGCTCCAGTGAATATTGCGCGATGGTCTCCATCACCTTGCGATTGGCTTTGACGCCGTGGTGCAGCAAGACAGTCTTGGCGTCGCCGGACAGCAGACCGGTGGCGAGGTGATACTCGACATGTTCGAGGCGCTGCGCATTGGCGATATCGTTCGCCTTGATAAACGCCTTGAGCAGGTTCTGCGCCACCCACGGCTCCTTCTCATAGATGTCGCGCCGCACCACCGCCTGGTGATTGATCGGAAATAATCCGGTCTTGCGGTAGAAGCGGATGCCTTCGGCGGTCGGATCGGGAAACAGGAATTTGAAATCTGGATGGCTGGCGAGATCGACCCGGCTACGGTCGACCAGATTGCGTCCGGCAAGATAGTGCACCGTGGCGTCGAGCTCGCCGGCCAGCATCATCGCGCCAAGACTTTTGTCGGCAGGCACCTGGTGGACGACGACGCCGGGCGGCGGCCTGAAGCCGGTAGCGCCACCGTGGCTCTTCTCCGGCGTACGCTCCATCCAGAATTCCATATCTTTGGGGCTCACGCCGAATTCGTGCTCCAGCACGCCGCGGGTCCACAAGGCGGCGGTCTGCTGGTATTCCGGCACGCCGACACGCTTGCCCTTCAGGTCGGCGGGTTTTTCGATGCCGGATTTGCGGCTGACCAGAATCGTGGTGTGAAAAAATCGCCGGGTCGTGAAAATCGGCAGACCGAGGAAGCGCGGGTCACCCTGCCCGGTTACGATCATGAACGACGAACAGGACATTTCCGAAACCGCGAATTCGGAAAAATGCAATTGCCGCCAGAACAGCTCGGATGGGTGCAGCACGGTCGGAATGAGGTCGATGCCTTCCGGCTTCACCGTGCCGTCGAGGATGGGCCAAGTGCGCGGATTATTGGTGATGCCGATGCTCAATTGCAGATTCATGGAGTTCTCGCCGGTTGGATGATGGCGGATGATACCATGGCGACCGCGTGTGCAATGCAGGACTGCCATGCTGCACGCGACGGTCGTACCATTGCACCGGCGAACATGCGAACATCGGGATGACCGCTGGGGGATTAATGTCGGCAGCCTCGACTATCCGCGCGCTAACCGCGGTCGTATTCGTCGTTGGCGCCGGTCGTGCCAACGCGGCGGACATCCGCGTCTTCTCATCCGGTGCGCCGGCCACCGCGGCCAAGGCGATTGCCGCGGATTTTGCCGGCCGGACCGGCCATCATCTATCTTTCCTGGTCGCCCAGCCAGCCGTCCTCCAAAACCACCTCGCGTCAGGCGACAAGGCCGACGTCGTCATTCTGCCTTCGCAGGTCGTGACAAAGCTCACTGGCACCGGCGTACTGACCGCCGGCAGTGCCGTCGAAGTGGCGCGGGTCGGTATTGGCGTCGTGGTGCGCGCCGGAGCAGCATTGCCCGACATTTCCAACGTCGACGCCTTCCGCCGATTGCTGCGCAGTGCGCACTCAATTGTTTATCCCGATCCAGCCGAGACCGGCGGTGGTTCCGCGGGACTAGCCATCGCGCGCATGATCGACACACTCGGCCTCACCGAAACCGTGCGGCCGAAGCTCAACCTCAAATCGGCCATCGGCGGTGGTGTGGCCCTCGTGGCCGACGGCACTGTCGAGATCGGCATTTTCAACATCAGCGAAATCATGCCGGTCAAAGGCGTGGTGCTGGCCGGTCCGCTGCCCGCCGAGTTACAAAACTACATCGTGTTCGACGCGGCGATTCCGAAAGGCAATCTCGCGCCGGAGCCTGCTGCCGACTTCATCAAGTCGCTCGCCGATCCGGCCGAACGGCAGGCGTGGCAGAACGCCGGTCTCGAGCAGGTCGGCGCGGCGCGCTAGAGACTGAAAGCGGCTACTCAATAGCGGTATGGCGCGATCTCCAAGTGCGGGAATGCGCTGAACACGGTGGAGTGGGTGACTGGCGCCGCGGCATGCAGCGCAGAGGCATCGAGCTTGCCGAAACTGGTGGCGCCAAGAAGTCCCATCGAGCGGATGACCTCATCCTCCAGGATTTCGAGCATGCGCACGATACCGGCCTGCCCGCCCGCGGCGAGCCCGTAGCACTGCATGCGGCCGAGGCCGACAAGGCTCGCGCCGAGCGCGATCGCCTTGACGATATCGCTGCCGCGATAGAAGCCGCCGTCGATGATGACCTTGGCGCGGCCGGCGACCGCCTCGACGACTTCGGGCAGCACGTCGGTCGAACCGCGGCCGTGATCGAGCTGCCGTCCGCCGTGATTCGAGACGTAGACGAAGTCGACGCCGTGATCGAGGCAGAGCTTGGCGTCCTCCGCGGTGGCGATGCCTTTGATGGCGAGCGGAATTTTGTATTTGCTCTTGATGCGATCGACCGTTTTCCAGTCGAGCGCCGCCTGGAATTCGCGCCCCGAGGCGCGGCGGCGGCCGCCGGTGATGTGACGCTTGGCGATATCGCGCTCGCGCCGGCTGTAATGGGCGGTATCGACGGTGAGACAGAACAGGCTGTACTTGCTGGCGATAGCGCGCGCGACATGATCGTCCACCCAGGCCGCGTCGCCGCGCACATAAAGCTGGAACATGCGCAACGCATCGGGCGCCGCCTCGGCGACCCCTTCGAGGCCGGGATCGCAGACCGAACTGAGCATGTGGGCCACGCCGAATTCGCCCGCCGCCTTGACCACCGGAGCGGCGCCTTCGGGGTGGAAACTTTCCAGCGAGCCGACCGGGCAGAGCACGACCGGCAGCCGCAGCTTGCGGCCGAGTACTTCCGTCGAAACGTCGACTTTGCTGACATCGCGCAGTACGCGCGGCCGGAACGCGATAGTATCGAGCGCCATGCGGTTTCGCCGCAGCGTCGTCTCGGTTTCGACACCGCCGACGATGTAATCCCAGGAATTCTGATCGAGATTCTGCCGCGCCTTGGCGACGACCTCGTGCAGATTGAGGAATTCATTGCGCTGATAGGCCGCTTGCAGAAGTGCGGCTTCGTCCAGTTTCTCATTGGCCATTTTGGGGATACGCGTTGCTGGTTGCGGGGACAGTCCCGAGGATTTTAGCCGGTACATTCCGCTTTAAGAAGGCCCCCGTGACGCCGGCCCGCAGGAAGCGCCGGTTTAAAATAGACGGCCCCGGACGTGCCGGGGCCAGTCGAACTGAATATTCCGAAGTTTGCCGTTCAACTCTTCGCCGTGAACGCGCAACGAGGCGGCGGGATTTTTGAAAAAGCTTGGGCCAAATAACGCCTTACCCGAAATGAGCCCGGAGAAAAGTCACTACAACGCTTAGTACAACGAGAGCGACGAAGCCCCAAAATATCCGTCCCCACGCCTCATGACCGCGGTCATAGTGAGGCGGTTTTCTAAACCGCTTCATATTGGAATACTCTCATTAGCAGTTAGCGGTTTCGGAACTTCGCGCCATTGACCCATCTCATCGCGCGTCGTCGAAAGCGCTTTTGACGGATCGTCCACCGCAGCAGCGCCGGTGAATTTCAGCTCCACGCGCTTGCCAGCCTCATTCACGATCTCTGCCGGTCGCCACGTCTTTGTCGGCTCCCAATAGGCGCTCCAGCGCTCTCCCGATTGCCATTACGCTCTCACCCTTATGAAAATGGCACCCTTCGCAAAATGGCGGTCCCGGGAAGACTCGAACTTCCGACCTTCGGTTTAGGAAACCGCTGCTCTATCCTGCTGAGCTACGGGACCGGGTTGAAATTGCTCAGCTTTTTTCTGACGTGTCGGCACTGTCCAATCAGTATCTTGGATCATGACCCGCCAGATTGGAAATCCCAAATCGATTCAATCCTTATGAATGAGACTCTAGCCCGCCTCGATCGATCACAGATCTGGATTGCGCACCGTTAGGATGCCGTCATTGGTCCGGAAGCGGCCAAGCGCAGTGTCGTGAATTGAGGTCGGCTTATAGTTAAATACAATGTCCCAACCAGCCTTCGCGAACAATTGGTAAAGCGACTGATGTACATCGTCCCCGTGGGTGCCGATGTGCAGCCGTTTGACCTTGCGCCGCAGATGATCGAGGAACGGCGGAATTGCCACTATCTCCGATTGCTGGATGTCGACTTCCAGAAGATCGACGCAGTCGAAATTGGCCAGCAGATCGGCAATCGTGATCGCCGAAACAAATTTGACCTCCCCCGAAAAGCCATAGCCGATGTCGTGGATGAGGCCGGTCGAGCCGGAGCGGATCAGATTTTCCAGTGTGGCCGCCGGATTGCCATCCCGCCGAAGGAGCTCGATCCAGTTCTCCCGCGCTTTTGGTTCATTCGTACTAACGCAATTGCCGCCGCCGCTTTTGACCGCGCCAACCGGAAATAGCACCGGAGCATTGGTGTCGCTGACTGCCGCTTGCACGATCCAATGATCATCCGGGTTAATACCATTGTCTCTAAAGTGGCCGCTGATCAAGCCATAACCTTCAGGATCGGCTTCTACGGCGACAAGCTTCGCGGGCAGCGGATTGATCAGCTCCAATGCCTTATAGGCGCCGACCAGTTGTCCTCCATAACACGCGCCAAGACTGATCATCACAAACTGGTTGCGCGCTTCCTGCGCGGCGACAAACCAGTCCACGACCTCGAACCATCCTTCGCTGTTTTCATTACCGTCGGCCTGTAGCGTTGGGACCGGAACGCGGCGGGGGCCGGCAGGCAGCGTGCTCGGGTCGTGGTCGCGGGTACGTGCGTCAGTCAAGATACCCATAACGTCTACGAAGTAGCCTTGCCTTGGCACATCGTAAACAGACGGCGCTAACGCGAGTAATTTGTCAAAAACGTATTGAAAATTTTCCGGCCGGTTTTCGCCTGAAGATGCGAGCACCCGCCGTAAGTGCGCTGGCCCACCTTCGAAATTGGTACCGCGTGCATAGCGCTGCTCCAGCGACTGGAGTGAAAGGTTCAAGATGCGAAGTCCATCGCCAATTTCGCCAAGCGCCTGTGCTGATCGTTCAGCGTTGTGGAAAAATCGACGCACGGCGTAAAAAGGTCGCATTTTTCTCACTCCTGCTGACCACACAGTGACTATGACAGCAATGGTCGTGGTTGGGCACTAATCTGCGTCGCCGCCGAACAAATGCCGATATAGCACATGTACTGCCGCCGAAACCCTGCGACGCCCCAAGGCCGTTGTATTCAAGCCCGGAGGCCGTTGCGGCGGCTTTTGCGGCCGGTTTAGCCACGCCGTGCGACGATGTGAAGGTCGCGGGCGATCCGGCGATTCGCGTCACCGACGGAGGCGATTTGCTGCTCCACGGCGCGCCACGAGGTCGGCCGGGCGTGGTCGCTGTTCCGCGGGTGATGACCGTCGCTCTTCCGCTCTACTAGCTGACAGCAGTTAAGGCCGAAGATGACCCGAGCATGCCATCATAGCGTGCGGGCGCGTCAGCATCATGCGGGTTAGCTACCGGACACGTGAAGCAGTAGGTGCCCACAAGAGTTGGCACCCCGAAGTATATGCCAGAAGCTCTCTCCAGCGCTTCGTCCGAGATCTCGCAGTCGAGCGTCGCGTCTTTCGTCGGCTTGAAGATATTGGTGCTGTCACTGCCGCTAGTACACAGATGTGCCATCGCAGGCGTCGATCGAGTCAAGGACGCAACCGTGCGCGCCCACGCAATGATCGGCGCCGCTAACACGGCAAGCCATTGTCGGGGCCCGACCGCTTCAATCAGCTGAATTGAGACCTGGAGGCTTCCGCTTCGGTTTTTCGCCGCAATGATTGCGGCGCGGAGGCTGAGTTGAAGGAGGGAGAGCAATGCTTCTTTCATGACGGGACCTTTTGGCTCTTTACTAGTGAATGGTGGTGGCACGAGGCGAGAAGAATATAATGGGGCTGTAAAGCAATGGCCCCTTCAGTCCGTTAGGATAATTCCTCCAGACCTGGCCGGACGGCAGAACGTCAGGGCATCTTGTGGGCGCAAAACGCATCTGCGCCCTCTCCATCCGGCTGTCGTAAAAACGCCGCGCCATTTCGAGCAACAGCGACACCGCGTGCTTTGACTTGTTGACCATTGTTGTTCTCCCGGCATCGAAACACGAGGCGCAATCTGTAGGCGCCCATTGTTGGGGAGTTATGTCCGGCGCCCGCTGTCTTAAAGCGTGGTATTTTTGAACGGACTGTTCAGAAGGGCGGAATAATCGGGTAGGAGCAGAACAAAAATGCCCTGCGGATCAACTATGTAGCGGGAAATAGCGCCGAACATCTACCATGGAGTATTTGCTATCATGGACTATTTGCCGGTTACCTGAACCTCTACTGCAAAGTTTTCAGAAGGCCGCGCTCGGAGACCACCAAACCTGAATTTCGGATTGTATTGATTATTCACCGCATCTGAACAGAGCATTTGCGATCGCACTTATAGTCGAGCGGCGTTGCCATGCGCATCTCCATCTGTGGAACCGCAGCAGGGAGTTGCGGTCCACTCGAGCCCCGATCCCGGGGCGATAGGGAGATATGCCATGAAGAAGATTTTAACCGTCATCGCTTTGGCAACACTAATTGCAAGCCCGGCGGTCGCCGCAACGCGCCATCACCAGGCGATGCAATCCCCGGCGCAGCAGCTGCAATCCTCGCCGCCGATATTCATGTATGCACCCGACTCACCCAGCATCATCGACCCGGCGCGGGCCGCAGCTCTTCATGAGTGCAGCACTCTGGCGTCGAAGTTCAGCAACTCCGCCTGGCAGACGACGCAATTCGCGCAGTTTGGGACCTGCATGACTGAACACGGACAGCAGCCGTAAGCGGATAAGAGTTGCGATCCTGGAGCGTTATTTCTATCTCATTGCTGCCGTCGTGCCGCGGGTGGCGCGATTGCGTTACCCGCGGCTTGTCGGCATGGCGGCCATGACATCTGAGATGGAGATGGCGTAGAGCAATGCTACTGCATAAATTGAGGACGGATAAAGCATCTTCAGGAACGCCGGAATGCGAGGCACTCAATTTGCCGAGTTGAGCGCATTTGTGGCGGTCGCGGAGCAACCGCAACTTCACCAAGGCGGCGGCCCAACTGGGCATTTCGCGGCCGGCGCTGAGCCAGACCATTCATTCTTTGGAAGATCGGCTTGGCGTACGCTTTCTCAATCGTACCACCCGCAGCGTGGCGCCGACCGAAGCGGGCGAGCGGCTGTTGACCGATGCGCAGCCGGTCCTCGACGGCATCGACCAGGCGATCGAGCACGTCAACGCGTTCCGCGACAAGCCAAGCGGCGCGTTACGCCTGAATGTGAACCGGCTCGCCGCAAGCTTGCTTGTCGGTCCCCGGCCGTCGAATTCCTGGCGAAGTTTCCTGACATAAAACTCGAAATCGCCGCTGACGATACGCATAGCGATATCGTGAGCAGCCGGTTCGATGCCGGCATTCGCATCGGCGAACGCATTGCAAAAGATATGATTGCCGTGCGTTTGCTGGAGGACCAGCGTTATTTGGTCGTCGCCTCGCCGGCCTATCTGGCGCGCCACCCGCGTCCGGCGCTGCCTGAGGATTTGCACGCGCACAATTGCGTGCGGCTGCGCTCGGATTGGGATGGCATGATCCAGTCTTGGCCCTTTGAGAATGCCAGCCGGCGGCTTGACGTTGCTGTTAATGGGTCGCTCGTCCTCAACGATTGGAATCTTGTGCTGAATGCCGTCCTCGAAGGTATCGGCGTCGGCTACCTACCGCATCTTCTTGTTTCACCGCCCATTGCCGATGGGCGTTTGGTGCGGCTGCTCGGTGATTGGTGCGGCCAGGCCACGGGGCCGTTCCTCTACTATCCGAGCCGTCGCCAAATGCCAGGCGCCTTGCGGGCATTCATCGATTTCATGCGCGCCCAAAACGGTGCCTCACCGGCGGCCGGCCGAACGGCCTGGGAAAACAGCGTTCCGGGCTCACAACGCCGCAGTACCGCCGTATTCCGGCCCTTGGCTTGGTGCCGATGAGGCGTTGGCGGGACGGGGTTTTCGCGGCCGCTTTTACGGTCGGCTTGGCCACGGCGTGCGGTTGCCCGCCGGCGGCCGCGCAACAGCCGGCCGCGCCGCCATGCGGCGGCGTGGACGTCGCCCGCGGCACGGCGTTTCGGGTCACCGACGGCGGCAGTTTTACACTCGACGACGGCCGCGAGGTCCGGCTCGCCGCCGTCGAGGTGCCGCCGCCCGGCACGTCAGCGGCGGGTGGCGCCGAGGCCCGGGCCACACTCGACGCGCTGATCGGCGGCGACGCGGTCGTGCTACGCAAGGCCGAGTTTGCCGCCGACCGCTACGGGCGGCTGTTCGCCTATGTCTACGCGGTGCGGGACGGCGAGGAGATTTTCGCCCAAGGCGAATTGCTCGCGTCGGGCTTCGCCAGGGTCGGCGACCGGGTCGGCAGCCGCGCTTGCGCAACCTATCTGCTCGGTCGGGAAAGCGCCGCGCGGCGCGACAAACTTGGCCTCTGGGGTAATTCGTATTATCAGGTGCTCGACGCCGCAAAACCCGCGGATGTGCTGGCACAGCGCGGCCGATTTGCGCTGGTGGAGGGCCGGGTGGTTTCCGTGCGTGAAAGCGGGGCCACGATCTACGTGAATTTCGGCCAGCGCTGGTCCGAGGGATTTGCTGTTACGGTCCTGAAACGAAATGAGCGCAATTTTACCGTGGCGGGCCTCGATCTGAAGGGACTGGCGGGGCGACACGTCCGGGTCCGCGGCTGGATCGAGGCGCGCGGCGCGGCGGGCAGCCCAGGGATTGTGGCGGAGCATCCGGAGCAGATCGAGATGGCCGACGCGAAGTGACATGGTGACGTGACGGTGAGACGGGGACGCTTGGCGACTGGAAGCTATCGCTTGCTGCATGCGGGCGCCGTCATTGCGGCGCTCGTGCTGACGGCGTGCACCGCTTCGCAGCCCCAGATCGAACCGCAGGCCGCCACAACGCCAGCGCCCACCAAACCGGCCGAGGCCGACATGGCGCCCGCGGTGTTGCGCGAGCACCAGCGCATCCTTGCCGCATACGGCGGCGTCTATAACGACCCGAAGCTGCAAGCGGCGCTGGAACAGACCGTCGAGCGGCTGGTCGCGGCATCTGAGAAGCCGGACCAACATTACAAAGTCACGATGCTCAACTCGCAATCGATCAATGCGTTTGCGCTGCCGACCGGTCAGATCTACGTAACCCGCGGCCTGATCGCGCTGGCCAACGACGAGTTCGAGCTGGCGTCGGTGATCGCGCATGAGATGGGTCACGTCATCGCGCGCCATGCCGAGCAGCGCGAAGAAGAAGCGCGTAACGCCGACATCGCCAGCCGCACCATTACCGATCTGGTCAGCGATCCGGAAGTCGGCGCGCTGGCCTTGGCAAAATCGAAACTCAAGCTGGCGAGCTTTTCGCGTTCGCAGGAATTCGAAGCGGACGCGCTCGGCATCGGCATCGCCGCGCGCGCCGGCTACGATCCGTATGGCGCGGTGCGTTTTCTGACCTCGATGGAACACAACTCCGAACTCAAGGCCGAGCAGACCGGCGCCATCAATCCGGCGGCGCCGGACTTTCTGTCGTCGCACCCGGCGACGCCTGAACGCATCACCAATGCGCTCGCCAATGCCCGCCAGTACCGCGCCCCTGCCGCTGACACACCGCAGCAGCTCGCCGATGCCAAGGCGACCTACTTCTCCGATATCGACGGCATTGTATTCGGCGAAGATCCGAGCGAAGGCTTCGTGCGCGGCAGGCGGTTCCTTCATCCAAAACTCGCCTTCACCTTCACCGCGCCGGAAGGATTTACGCTCGATAACACCGCGCAGGCGGTGCTCGGGGTCAAGCACGGCGGCGGCCAGGCGCTCCGCCTCGACGTCGTACGTGTACCCGCCGAGCAGACGCTGGCCGCCTATCTCACCTCCGGCTGGATCGAAAATATCGACCCTGCAACCGTGGACGACATCGTTGTCAACGGTTTTCCCGGCGCCACCGCAGCCGCCAAGGGGGATCAGTGGGATTTCCGGCTCTACGCTATACGGTTCGGCAGCGATGTTTACCGCTTCATCTTCGCCGCCAAGCACCACACGCCAGAGACCGACCGTGAATTCCGCGAATTGATTGGCACCTTCCGCCGCATGACCCTCGCCGAAATCGAGCAGGCAAAGCCGCTGCGTCTTATGGTTGTAACGGCGGGGCCGAGCGATACGGTGGAAAAGCTTGCAACCCGGATGGCCGTGCCTGACCGCGCCGCGGAGCGCTTTCGTGTTCTCAACGGGCTTGAGCCCGGCGCCAAGCTGAAGCCAGGCAGCGAGGTTAAGATCGTTGTCGAATAGGGGCGCGAAGAAGCCCTTTGATCTGTTCCATCGTCGCCGGATTTGCTATGTTCCGGCCCAACGATGCGCCGAACGGCGTTCTGGGGGGAACTGATGCGGTTTGTGAAGGGGGCTATTCCCTTCGTGGTGACACTTGCGGTCGTTACCGCGGTTACAGCGATTTTGCTGTATTTCAAGGTCGCGGGCGTCGGCCCGCACCATCCGGTATTTTTCTATTTGCTGCCGATCGCCTTGGTCGCGATCCTGCTTGGCAGTCGGCCGGCCACGCTGTTCGCCGCAGCGGCGATCATGTGCGGCGCGTTCTTTCTTTACGACCCGATTTACAGTTTGCGCGTCGCCGATCCAATGGAATACGGCGATCTGATTTGCTTTGCGGTTTTGGCCCTGATGGTGGTGAAATGCACCGTCGAATTGTTGCGACCGGCAAAAGCGCCGGCCTCAAAAGCGCGCTACGGGCGGACGTAATTTCCGGCAATTATCTGGAAATTCCAAGGTTTGGCGCGGACGCGGATAAGCAATTAAAACTGCGAGGCGAGCTGATCCAGGCCCATGACGTGGGCGAGATTGCGCACCTCATCCTTCTGCTCGGAGTTGAAGCTCATGAGCAGCGGAATGGCGGCTGATTTCAGCCCCTGCACTTCGGCGCTGTTGGGATCGGCGGAAGCCAATTGCGCCTCCGCGCTCTCGCCATGCCGGCGTACTTCGCGAGCGCGCGTATAGGCAAGATTGCGTAACGCGGCTTCGACGGCAGGCCACATATCTTCCTGATCCGGCGTCATATGCAGCCGTGCCTTGATGCTGGCGATCTGTGCATCGTTGAGAATGAAACCGGGCCGCTCGTCGACGTGGCGATGAATGGCGGCAGCAATCTGCTTTGCGTCATGCGTCCGCGCCGCTGTCGGCGCCGGTTGCGGCGGTGCGGGCGCGACTATGCTTGACGTCGCGGCCGACTCGACGGCGGCAACCTGCACCGGCGCTTGTGGACCTGAAATATCCGCAGCCGTCGTTTGCGGCACTGCGACCTGCGTGACCGACGCTTGTTTGATGATGGGCTGCGCTGACAAAGTTTGCGGCACCATCGGCACCGGATTCAGCAACGCCGCCTGCGCGGCATCTGTCGCTGTGCCGACATCGACCGCCGGCGTGACCGACGGCACAGTTGCAGCATCACGCAGCTCTTGCGGAAAGCGCAGCGCCACCATCTGCGCCGCGGAAAGGCCGGTCGTGCGCAAAGCCGGCGGATTCCAGCCACCGAATACGTAGCCAACAAACCCAGCGATGAGAATTGAAACGGCCCGACCGCCCCACAACGCTTGCTTTCGCCGCATCCCCGGCGCTCTCCCCAACACTGTCCATCCCGCCACCTATCTCCTTTCAAATGAAGCTTAATTTATGGCAAACAGGCGGCAAGATCCGGAAAGGCAGGTTGCGGTTCCGAGGCAAAGCGGCCGCCTGTGCAAACAGCAAAAAGGCCCGGCGTTGCCGCCGGGCCTGATGTCGATAGAGCCGGAACCTGGAAGTTACGCCGCCTCTTCCTCGACGACGGAATCATCTTCCGCATCGGGCTTTGGACCGCGACGCGGCCCCTTGGCAAGCGCCGCCTCGATTTCCTTGATCGCCTCGGTCTCGGTGATGCGCTGCACCGCGGAAACTTCGCGCGACAGCCGATCAAGAGCGGCTTCATAAAGCTGCCGCTCGGAATACGACTGTTCCGGCTGTGTCTCGGAACGGAAGAGATCGCGTACGACTTCGGCGATGGCGACGATGTCGCCGGAGTTGATCTTGGCCTCGTATTCCTGCGCACGGCGCGACCACATGGTGCGCTTGATGCGCGCACGGCCCTTAAGCGTCTCAAGCGCGCGCTTGACCATCGGTGTCTCGGCAAGCTTGCGCATGCCGACAGAGGCGACCTTCGAGGTCGGCACCCGCAACGTCATCTTGTCCTTGACGAAATTGATGACGAAGAGCTCAAGCCGCGCGCCGGCGACTTCCTGCTCCTCGATGGCAAGAATCTGGCCAACGCCGTGAGCCGGATAAACGATAAACTCGTTGGTCTTGAATCCTTGCCGTTGCGTCGTCTTCTTCGCGTTCATTCCCAAAGCTGCTCCTTCCGCCTCCGGCTTCGGCCGATGAGGGGGCTTCGCCACGCGAACCCTGCTTTGAGGCGTTCGTCGCGTAGCCTGTGATGTCCTGCCGCTCGCGCGGGAGGAGGGTTTTCTGGCCTTCCGGCTCATGCCGGCCGCACTCTTCTTCTGTCGATGACGAGTTCTAGCTGCCACTGCTCTCGCGTGGGTCTCACGCCCCTTTTGACGGTTCCTCGATAAACCCCGAAAAAATAAGCCCCCAAGACGACGGGAGCGGCATATCGGGGCGGTTTTTCATTATGTGGCGCTCTTATAGCACATTTTCGGCTAAAATCAAAGCCTTATGGCGATGCGAAAGCGTCGCAATCCGAATTGTTTAACACTGGTTAACGCTATCAATCCGCGGTTGTTTCTAGTCGCCATCGCCCGGATTCGCCGAAAAATGCTCTTCAAACTTGTTGGCCACACCTTCCCAACTCTTGGCGTCGGCCGGCGGCTCCTTTTTGGTCGTGATATTCGGCCAGGTTTTGGCGAAATCGGCGTTGACTTTCAGCCACTTCTCGGCGCCCGGCTCGGTGTCGGGCTTGATCGCATCGACCGGGCATTCCGGCTCGCACACGCCGCAATCGATGCATTCGTCAGGATGGATGACCAGCATATTCTCGCCCTCGTAAAAGCAATCCACGGGGCAAACTTCGACGCAGTCCATGTATTTACATTTGATGCAATTGTCGTTGACGATATAGGTCATCTGCACACTCTAAAGCGGCTTTTTGCGAGCCTTGCTCCTATCGCATGGGTCAAAAGCGCGCAAGGCTCCGGGCCCGCCGTCATCGCCGCCCTCGGCCAGATCTCAACTCAATTCCTCATATAGCGATTGGCCGGTGCTGGCGGGACCCCGCCGCTCGACAAATCCTCGCACCTTTAGAACACGCACGCTGCGGTCCAGCGCCACAGTGATCACGTCTCCGGTCCGGACGAAACGGCCCGGCGCGTCGATTTTCGCACCATTGACGCGGACATAGCCGGCGCCGGCTAGCGCCGCTGCGTCATCGCGGGTGCGCACGACGCGAGCATGCCAGAGCCAACGGTCGATGCGCTGGCGGTCGGCAGCGGCAACACAATTTTCGTGGAGCACGATTTTCTCGGCAAACCGGCTTCCATCGCGGATCAAGGCCGGGACATGCTTTTTCCGGATCATGCTCTGGCTGCGCTCCTTGACGTCCTCTAGCTGCGCTCCTTGGCGTCGGCCTCGAGCTGGGCCTTCAATGCGGCGAGCTTGGCAAAGGGTGAATTTGGGTCCGCTACTTTTTCGCGCTCGCGCCGCTCGAACCGCGGCGGCTTGCTGGATGGGCGGTCACGCTCGCGCTGCGGTCGTTCGAATCGCTGATCCGGTCGCTGCCGACGGCGATGGTGCTGATGGCGCTCCTGTCTGTGCTCCGATGCGGCTCTGGGCTGTTCGTTCGGCTGCAAACTGTCGACCGCCGCAACCGTCGCCGGCGCGGCGCTATCGCCGGTCGTTTGCTGCGCATCCGGTGCCACGGCATTTCTGCCATCGCGACGCTTAAAGCGCGGACGGCGGCGTCCCTCTTGTCGTTCCGACCGACCTGTCCGGCCAGGCCGCCAGACTTCGACCATCTCGGGTTCCGTGACCGGCTGCGGAAGCATGATTGCGCCAGCCTGCTCCGCCGTGACATCAAGCGCGCTCTCTACGGCGCTCATCGTCACCATGTCGGCTTGGGGCTGCAGCGCCACTTCGACCGGCGCCTGAGTAGCCTCGTGACTCACTTCGTGATCGGCAACGCCGAGCACCGCGTCTGCCTCGGCGATCGGCAAAGGCTCAGCCTCCGGGATCGCTTCTAGTGCAGTCGCTTCTAGTACAGTCACCGTCGCCGCCGGCTCTGCTTGCGGCTGTGGTTGCATTTCTTGCGGCTTCGGCCGCCGCTCCATGCGATAGCCGAGCGAGCGCAGGATCGAGGCAAAATCTTCGCCCGATGCACCGGTCAGCGACGTCATGCCGTTGAACACGGTGAAGCCGCCGCCGGCGACGGCGCCCGGCGGCTTGGTTCCGGTGGCACCTTCACGCCAGGCCAGCGCCGGCCGGATCAGATCGGCCAGCCGCTCGACGATGTCGACGCGTACGGCGCGCTCGCCGGACACCCGATAGCCGGCGGTGCGATAAAGCGCCGGATCGATCTCGCGATTGAACGGAATCGAGGTACGGCCGCTGCCAGCGAGCGGCAACAGTTCGTCGAGGCCTTTGCTCTGCTGACCTTCATGGGCGAGCGCGAAAAGCTGCGCTGCAAGCGCGCGCGGCCCCGGCTTGAGCAACGCCGGCACGTAGATGTGATGAGCACCGAAGCGAATGCCGTATTTGCGCAACGATGCGCGCGCCGGCTGTTCAAGCCCCTTCACGTCTTCCGCTACCTTGTGCCTGTCGAGGACGCCGAGCGCTTCGACAAGCTGGAACGCGACACCGCGCGCGATGCCGGTGATATCTTCCGCAGCCGACAGCACGAACAAAGGACCAAGCAATTTTTCCAGATGCGATTTGACGAATGTGTCGAGCCGCGCCTCTACCGAGTCGCGCGGCGCGCCGGTCAGATACTCGTCAGCAATCACGCGCAGGCGCGGCCGCAAGACCTGCTCACCGGCGATCAGCTTGCCGACAGCGGCGCCGATCCAGCGGATCGTGCCGTCGGAGGCCAGCGCGAACTGCGCATCCGGCGCTTCGGCAAGCCGCATGGCTCGCGCGCCGATCTCGCCGGCGAGCGCTTTCTGCGCAGCATTGTGCAGGGCTTTGGCTTCCGAGCCGCCCGCCGAGGCTTCGGCGACGAATACGAATCCATCGAGCCGGCCGATGACATGACCTTCGACGACGACATCGCCGGTCTTGTTGATCTGCGGATCCAGGGTCGCATTTTCACGCAGCCGCCGCATCAGCACGCTGGCGCGCCGATCGACAAAACGCTCGATGAGCCGCTCGTGCAGCGCGTCTGACAGCTTATCTTCCACCGCGCGCGTCACACCCTGCCAGTGTTCCGGATCGGCCAGCCAATCGGGGCGGTTGGCGGCAAAGGTCCAGGTCCGGATGTGGGCGATGCGCGTCGACAGCGTATCGATGTCGCCGTCGGTGCGATCGGCCTGCGCGATTTGCTGTGAGAACCAGTCGGTATCGATTTTGCCGTCGCGCATCAGATAGCCGAAGACGGTAACCGCCAGTTCGGCGTGGTTGGCCGGCGCGATCTTGCGATAGTCCGGGATTTGGCAGACGTCCCAGAGCCGCTCGACGTCGCCAGGCGTGCGGATCGCCTGGCGCACCTCATCCTCGTGCGAGGCATGGTCGAGCACCAAAATGTCCTCGGCCACCGGCGCACGCGCCAGCGCAGTCTCGGCCGGCGCCGCGGCCAGCGTCGCTTGCAACGAGCCGATCGAGGAGAAATCGAGGTCGCTGTTGCGCCACTGAACCATCTTCACCGCCTCGAAGGCGTGCGATTCCAGCGCCTGGATCAATTCGTTGTCGAATGGCGGGCAGCGCCCGGTGGTGCCGAACGTGCCGTCGCGCGTGGCGCGGCCGGCGCGGCCGGCAATCTGCGCCAGTTCCGACGGGCTGAGCTTACGGAATTGGTAGCCGTCGAATTTCCGGTCGGAGGCGAATGCAATGTGATCGACGTCGAGATTGAGCCCCATGCCGATGGCGTCGGTCGCCACCAGGTAGTCGACCTCGCCCGACTGGTAGAGTTCGACTTGGGCATTGCGCGTGCGCGGCGACAGCGAGCCGAGCACGACGGCAGCGCCGCCGCGCTGGCGGCGGATCAATTCGGCGATGGCGTAAACCTCGTCGGCGGAGAACGCGACGATTGCCGTGCGGCGCGGCAGCCGCGTCAATTTCTTCTCGCCCGCATTGGTGAGCGTGGACAGCCGCGGCCGGCTGACAATGCTGGCGCCCGGCAATAGCCGCTCGACGATCGGCTTCATTGTTGCCGCGCCCAGCACCAGGGTCTCCTCGCGGCCGCGCCGATGCAGCATGCGGTCGGTAAAGACGTGGCCGCGCTCGAAATCGGCGGCAAGCTGGATTTCATCGACGGCAAGGAATGCCACGTCGAGATCGCGCGGCATCGCTTCGACCGTCGCCACCCAAAACCGCGGATTGGGCGGCTTGATCTTCTCTTCGCCGGTGACGAGCGCCACGGCCTCGGCGCCGACCCGCTCGATGGCGCGGTTGTAGACTTCACGCGCCAGGAGCCGCAGCGGCAGGCCGATCACCCCCGACGAATGCGCCAGCATCCGCTCGATGGCGAGATGGGTTTTGCCCGTATTTGTAGGCCCCAGCACGGCCGTGACACCGGTGCCACGGGCACGCAGGCTACGATCGGTAGGCGGCGAAAAGGAAATCGGCATCAATAGCCCGGCATTCACGCTGTCTTCGTGCAGCTAGCACATAGTTCTGTATCACAATGCGACGCTGGAAAGGTCTGTGCTTAACATGTGGAACGAGTTTGGAACGAATTGCGGCCGAATTGGCGACTCCCGCCCTGTTCGACTTCGTTCACTGCGATATATGGCACAACATCCAGCCGTAACCACCAGATCGGGTGTGTGGGATGGCCTTTTCGCGACGCTTTCGTGCCGCAAAGGTTAACGGGATAGCGGATCACGATTCTCTGGGGAGTCAAGCACCGGTTCACTGTGGATAACGGGGAGACCTCCTTTCGCACTTCGGCTGCGCTCACTGCGTCTTCACGGTGACGGTCGGATGCGGCATCGGCGCCGAGACAAATTCCGTCGCCTGCAAGACGCCTTTACCGACCGGGGTCGGAATCGCGAAACGGAACGGCACCAGAACCCGCGTGCCGGAGATCGGCGCCAGCCAGACCTCGGCATCGCGCAACTCGATAAGATATTTGATCACCGGCCGATCCGGCACGAAGCCGGAGATCGGCGCGAAGTACACGGCGCAGACGACTGCCGGCCCCTGATAGCCTTTTTCCGCCTTGACCATTTCGATACGCTTGAACTCACTGCGCAAGTCGTAACGCACGCGTCCATCGAATACCGCGACCTTGCGGCCGCAGGCTTCCGGCGAGACCGGATCGCCGCTGCCGATGACAGGGTTGAGCGTGGATGACATCGGATCGACCACGCCGCGGCGATCAGCATCGCTCACCGGGATGCGGTCCGGATGCGGCGGCAGCGGCGGCTCGGCTGAGTAGTCGGTCACGTTGCCGCCGGACAGCACCATGCGAACGTCATCTGGCCTGCGGTTATAATCGATGCTGGCAACGTAGCTCGTCGCCACTGGCTGGCCGCCGTTAAAGCTGCCCCGCGCGGCACTGGTGCCCCGTGCCGAGCTGAAGAACTTCAGAATGCCAGTGGTGCCGCCGCTGGCTGCCACCGTGTATTGGTTTTCGGAAATATCGATCACCCAGCCGCCGCGTCCGATCGGTATGCCGGCGATGGACGCGTCATATTCGGCCTCGAGACGCACCTGCGCCGCCGCGCCATGAACCGTCGCGTCGGCGGCAAACGCTGCAATGACGTAAACCGACACGGCGAAGGTGGCGGTGGCGGCATTGCAAGGAAACCTATTCGGCAGCAGCGACACCGCGACTGATTTCCTTCAAATGCCGCCAGATCGGCGGAAATTTTTATGGCACAAGCGGCACCGCAGCGCCCGCAAGGCCTGCACCAGCCTGGATCCCGGATATTGTCTTGTCGGAGAATGCGTCGTTTCTGTGGTTTCACGCTGCTATTCGAGGACTGCTTGACGCTCAAGACGGCCCTTACTATAGGTCCGGCGCCATCTCCCACCCCGTCGTCAATCGACGCTGGAAACGCGGGACATTTTGAGAATTTAGACCGAGGACTTTAACCATGGCTTGGCGTTGCGAATTGACCGGAAAAACGCGCCAGATCGGCAACCGGGTGAGCCACTCTAACCGCAAGACCAAGCGGCGGTTTCTGCCTAACCTGCTCAACGTCACACTGCTCTCGGACGCGCTCGGCCGCTCGTTCCGGCTTCGGATATCCGCCAATGCACTCAAAACCGTCGATCATCGCGGCGGCTTCGATGCCTTCCTGCTTAAGGCCAAAGATACCGAGCTATCGCCGCGCGTGCTCGAGCTCAAGCGCGAGGTCGTCAAGAAGCGCGCCGCCGCGGCATAAGCCGCCGCATTTCCGAATTCGAATACCGCTCGCCGGCGATCCATCTGGAGCGCTGGCGGCGCTGCCTTGCGCGCAATATGCTGATGCGGTCGTCGACGTCTGCCAAGGAGAGCCCATGTCCGCGCCAGCTCGCAAAGTCATTCATTCCGACATCAAGCCCGAAAATGCGGCGGAGCGCGCCGCGCATTATCTCGATGCGCCGAACATGCCGTGGGAAGCAACCAAGTTTCCGGGCATCCGGATCAAGGTGCTCTATACCGACGGCAATGGCATTACCACGGCACTCTTCAAGCTCGAACCGGGCGCCGTCGTGCCGCTGCACGAGCACACCGCGCTCGAGCAAACCTATGTGATCGAGGGTTCGCTCGAAGACCACGAGGGCAAGTGCGGGCCCGGCCAATTCGTGTGGCGGCCAGCCGGTAATCAGCACGAAGCGGTGGCGCCGAACGGCGCTGTGCTACTCGGCTTTTTCCTCAAGCCCAACCGCTTCGCCTATGGCGAGAAATTCTTCACCGAAGCCGGCGAACGCTAGACAGCGCATAATGCGGCAAGCCGACCCGCGGACTGTCGAGCTTGCACAGGCTGGCGAGATCCGCGTCGGCCTGTTCCTGCCGCAATACACGCGCGATCCCGCATCCGGCGAACTCCATGGATTAGGGACGGGATTCATTGCGCTGGAGCTTACGCGCATCGTGGCGGCGCGCCTTGGCATCGCGGCCCGTGCCATCGAATATCCGTCGCCGAAGGCAGCCGTCGCCGGCTTGCAAGGCGACACCTGCGACACGGTCTTTCTGGGCATGGAGCCGTCGCGCGCCGTCGAGGTGGATTTCGCGCCGCCGATTTTTCAGTTCGATTACACCTATCTGGTGCCGGCCGGCTCGGCGATACAACATATTACGGACGCAGATCGGCCGGGAATTCGCATCGGGCTGGTTGAGAGCCACGCCTCCGCGCTGGCGCTGCGGCGCCTCGTGACGCGTGCGAATTTTGTCGGCGTCGAACTGCCGGACGAAGCCGTCGATTTGATCAAGAACGACAAAGCCGATCTGCTGGCCTTTCCGCGCGACCATCTTCTTATTTTTGCGGAGAAGTTGCCTGGCTCACGCGTGCTCACGGACCACTACGGCGTCAACCGCGTAGCGATGGCGGTCCGCAAAGGCCGCGCCGGCTGGCTGGCCTATGCGACCGAGTTTTCACTGGAAGCCAAAGCGTCCGGTTTGGTTCGGGCGGCAATCGAACACGGCGCCCTGCAGGGCTTTGAAGTGGCCGCGCCGTAACGCTCTATTTCGTCGATATCGTTTGCACGACCGGCAGCCAGGTTTCCTGCTGCTGGGCGACAAATGCTTGGGTTTCATCCGGCGTCATAGGATGCGTGTAGCTGCCGGTCGCGGCGAGCTTCTTCTTGACGTCCGGATCGCTGACGACCTTGGCGGTGTCCGCGCTCACTTTGGCGATGAAGGGCGCGGGTGTCCCTAACGGCGCCGCAAGAATGAGCCAGCCGGACGCGGCGAAACCCGGAATCGTTTCCGCAACCGTCGGCAGATCGGGAAACTCGGGCAAGCGCTGCGGCGACGCGACCGCAATCAGCTTCACCTGTCCGGCGTTCACGGCCCCGATGATGCCCGGATAGCCCTCGATCATCATGGTGACACGCCCTGCCGCGACGTCGCTGAGCGCGGCGGACGGACCGCCGGTATACGGCACCGGAACAAGCTTGATGTTCGCCTTCTGTTGCAGCAAGAGCCCGGTCAAGTGCGTCATCCGGCCTACGCCGGATACAGCGATCGAAATCGTTCCCGGCGCTTTTTTGGCGCGGTCGATCAGTTGCGGCAGGCTTGTGATGCCGCTTGCCGGATCGACAGAGATGAACATCGGCTGGTCGGCAATGAATCCGATGCCGAGAAAATCGCGCGGCAGCTTGACTGGCAGGTTGGGCGCCACCGTCGGCAACGCCAGGAAGGTCGAGAGCGCCGGCGAATACAGCGTATAGCCGTCATTGCCGGCCTCGCTCGCCGTGCGCGCGGCGATGCTGCCGTTGGCGCCCGGATGATTGACCACCGCTGCGTTCTGACCCCAGATTTTGCCTAGCCCGTCGGCGACGATGCGCATGGCGACATCGGGGCTGGAGCCGGCGCCCGCATCGGAGATGATCATCACCGGCCTGTCGGGATAATTCCCGGCCTGCGCCTGCGCAGCCGAGGCCGCCGCCAGCGCCGTAAGGCCGAATGTGACAAGCCGCAAACCATGCCGAACGTGCTTCATCGGGCCGACCTCCCCTATTTCGGTAATCTTTTCTTATCTGATCTTATACGTCAGGCGTCCAAGCGGCGGCGCGGCCGCACCGAACGCGGCGCACGCTCTTCCGTCGCGTGCTCCTCGAACAATTCGGCGAGCTTTTCGGTCATGACGCCGCCAAGCTCCTCGGCGTCCACGAGAGTCACCGCGCGCCGGTAGTAGCGCGTGACGTCGTGGCCGATGCCGATTGCGATCAGCTCGACCGGCGAGCGGGTCTCGATATCCTCGATGATCCAGCGCAGGTGACGCTCAAGATAATTGCCGGGATTGACCGAGAGCGTCGAGTTGTCGACTGGCGCGCCATCGGAGATCATCATCAGGATCTTCCGCGTCTCAGTGCGGGCGAGCAGGCGCTTGTGCGCCCAATCGAGCGCCTCGCCGTCGATATTCTCCTTGAGCAGACCCTCGCGCATCATTAGTCCGAGATTCTTGCGCGCGCGCCGCCACGGCGCGTCGGCCGACTTGTAGATGATGTGGCGCAGATCGTTGAGCCGCCCGGGATTGGCCGGTTTGCCCGAGGCAAGCCAGGACTCGCGCGATTGCCCGCCCTTCCAGGCCCGCGTGGTGAAGCCTAAAATCTCGACCTTGACGCCGCAGCGCTCCAGCGTACGCGCCAGAATGTCGGCGCAGGTCGCCGCCACCGTGATCGGACGGCCGCGCATCGAGCCGGAATTGTCCAACAGCAGCGTCACCACCGTATCGCGGAAATTGGTGTCCTTTTCGCGCTTGAACGACAACGAGTGCATCGGATCGACGATGACGCGGGACAGCCGTGCCGGATCGAGCAAACCTTCCTCGAGATCGAACTCCCAGGCGCGGTTCTGCTGCGCCAGCAACAGCCGCTGGAGTTTGTTGGCCAGGCGAGCGACCACGCCTTGCAGGTGCGACAGCTGCTTGTCGAGATAGCCGCGCAACCGTTCCAGTTCTTCCGGTTCGCACAAGTCCTCGGCGCCAACCACTTCGTCGAACTTGCTTGTATACGGCTTGTAGTCCGGCCCGCGCGGTTCGTTGCGCTGATTGCGCGGCCGCCACGGCTCGGCCGCCGTCTCGCTGTCGCCCATCTCGGCGTCGTCGGCCATTTCGGCGGCAGGCGCGTCGACGGCTTCGGAAGACGAATCCGGCAATTCGTCGGCGGAGGCTTCGGCCTCCGCGCTCATGCGTTCGCTGTCGGCGGAGTTGGATGCATCGCCGTCCTGGCCCTGCTCGTCCTTCTGGTTCTCCTCGTCGCCGTCTTCGCCTTCATCCTCGTCGGACTCGCTGGAGCGATCCTCGCCCATGTCGAGACTGTCGAGCAGATCGTGCACCACGTCGCCGAAGCGGCGCTGGTCGTTGAGCAGACGCTCGAGCCGGTCGAGATTCTTGCCGGCACGCTCCTCGATCAGCGGACGCCACAGCTCGACCATCTTGCGTGCGGTCGGCGGCGGAACCTCGCCGGTGAGCCGCTCGCGCACCAGCATAGCCAGTGCGTCCTCGATCGGCGCGTCAGCGCGGTCGGTGATCTCGTCGAATTTGCCGCGGTGGAAGCGATCGTCGAGCATGGCAGCGAGATTCTTGGCGACGCCGCCCATGCGCCGCGATCCGATGGCCTCGACGCGCGCTTGTTCGACCGCCTCGAACACGGCGCGGGCCTGGGTGCCGCCGGGCACCAGCTTGCGATGCACCGCAGGGTCGTGACAGGCGAGCCGCAGCGCGATGGAATCGGCGTGACCGCGCACGATGGCCGCTTCGCGTTCGTTCAGCCGTCGCGGCGGTTCCGGCAATCGCGCCTTGTTGGCGGCAATGCCCGGCCGTTCGGCAGCGAACGAAACTTCGAGGTCGCCCTTGCCGGCAATCGCGCGCATGCAGACGCCGACCGCGCGTTTGAACGGCTCGGTCGGCGCCTCTTTGGCGGTGCTTTTCGGCTTGATGTTCGAGGACACGGCGACTCAAGCCTTCAGCTCAGCGCGACATTGACCGCCGATTCAGGCAGCTCCTGGCCGAAGCAGCGCTGATAGAACTCGGCGACCAGCGGACGCTCCAGCTCGTCGCATTTGTTGATAAAGGTCAGCCGGAAGGCGAAGCCGATGTCGCCGAAGATTTCGGCGTTCTCCGCCCAGGTGATCACGGTACGCGGACTCATGACGGTGGAGATATCGCCGTTCATGAACGCATTGCGCGTCAGGTCGGCGACGCGGACCATTTTGCCGACGATGTCGCGGCCCTCGGCGTTGCGGTAGTGCTTCGCCTTGGCGAGCACGATTTCGACCTCATTATCGTGCGGCAGGTAATTCAGCGTGGTGACGATCGACCAGCGGTCCATCTGGCCCTGGTTGATCTGCTGGGTGCCGTGATAGAGGCCGGACGTATCGCCGAGCCCCACCGTATTGGCGGTGGCGAACAGGCGGAACGACGGATGCGGTTTGATCACTTTGTTCTGGTCGAGCAGCGTCAGCCGGCCGGACGATTCAAGCACGCGTTGAATCACGAACATCACGTCGGGACGACCGGCATCGTACTCGTCGAAGCACAGCGCGACGTTGTTTTGTAGCGCCCACGGCAGAATGCCGTCGCGGAACTCGGTCACCTGCATACCCTCGCGGATCACGATGGCATCCTTGCCGATCAGATCGACGCGGCTGATGTGGCTGTCGAGATTGACGCGCACGCAGGGCCAATTGAGCCTTGCCGCCACCTGCTCGATGTGGGTCGATTTGCCGGTGCCGTGATAGCCGGTCACGATGACGCGGCGGTTCCTGGCGAAGCCGGCCAGGATGGCGAGCGTGGTCGGTTTGTCGAACCTATAGTCGGTATCGACCTCCGGCACGTACTCGTCCGGCTCGGAATAGGCCGGAACTTCCAAATCGCTGTCGATTCCGAACAATTGCCGGATCGAGACTTTCATGTCCGGCAAGCCGGATTCTGTAGCAGTTGCGGTACTCATTGCTCCTCCGTGACCCCGGAAATGTCCGAAACGCGAGGCGATTCGGCGGGCACCGGCGGTCGGATGTAGCGACAGGTTTAGCAGAAACGCGCAAGGCCGCGAAAGGCACATCCCCTCCTTTATCCTGCCCCGCAAACGGGGAGGATAAAGCAGGGGAAAGTCAGCAGAATCCGGCCGACTTCAGGTAATTGTAGGCTTGGATGATCTCCCGCAGCTGATCTTCGAAACTGCGGTCGCCGCCATTGGCGTCGGGGTGATGGCGTTTCACCAAGACCTTGAACTTGGCCTTAATATCGGTCCGCTTGGCATCGACCTCAAGCCCGAGCGTCTCGAGCGCGCGACGCTGCGCATTGAGAATCTTGCGTGCCTCAGGCGCAGGGCGCGCATGACCGGCACCAGGGGCGCCGCCCTCGCCAAATAGCGAGAACGGGTCCTCGGCCTCCCATCCGGTACCGCGGATTCCCCTCCGCCTTCGCTTGGCTGCCGGTTTGCCGCCGATCGAGCCCAGTTTCCAGGTCGGCCGGTGGCCGGTCAGATCGTCCTTTTGATATTTCGCGACCGCGTCGTCGCTCATGCCGGCGAAGAAATTGTACGAATTGTTGTATTCGCGAACGTGATTGAGACAGAACTGCCAATATTCAGTGGCGCGATCCCGGCCCTTCGGCGCGCGATGAGTAGCCGGCGATTTGCAGCGCGGCCATTCGCAAGGCGGCAGTTCCGCGCGCAAGCGGCGGTCTTGATCGGGCTTGACCCTGATCCGATCAAACAGCGGCGAATTCGTTTTCATATTCACGATTATGCGGTTAGGTCGATGAAAGCTTCAAGACTTGACAGACTGCAAATGCGCGCGGTGCCATTGACGCCAACACGTTAGGCTCGCTAATTCAGCCGACCATGGCAATGCGGGACATTATCACGACAAAGTTGACTGCGGCTTTCGCGCCCGAAAGCCTGCATGTGGAAGATGAGTCCCATTTACATGCAGGCCATGCTGGCCACCGACCCGGCGGCGAAAGCCACTATCGGCTCTATATCGTGTCGGAAGCCTTCCGCGGAAAGAGCCGGATCGAGCGTCATCGTATGATCAATGCGGCGCTTTCGAACGAACTCAAAGAGCGCGTGCATGCGCTCGCCATTCACGCTGCCGCACCCGGTGAGAGCCGATAAGCTGCCGATGTGGGATCCCCGCGCCGAAATCGAACGACGCGGCTGCCTTCTCGCTCGCTCTTCCTATGACCGAGAGTAAGGCCCGTAGCCCGGCCGGTAGCTCTTGTCGTCGAGGAACTGGCTCATGCCCTTGGACCTGCCGCCTTCTTTGTCCTGCAAGCGCATCTCCTGGCTCTTGGCCTGAAGATAATCGCCGGCCTGCTCGTGGGGCACCGCGCGCACGTTCTTTACCGCGATCTTGGTCGCCTTGAGCACTTCGGGGTTTAGCTTCATCAGTCGTTGCGCCAGCGCGATCGTCTCCTCGCGCAATTTGTCGCGCGGCACCGCCTTGTTGATGAGCCGGATTTTCTCGGCGTGCTTGCCGTCGAAAGTCTCGCCGGTCATCGCCAGCCAGACTGCATCGCGCATGCCGAGGCAATCGGTCAGCGCTTTGCTGACAAAGCCGCCGGGCAGGATGCCCCAGTTGACTTCGGACAGACCGAATTTTGCGTCCTCGGCGGCGATGGCGAAATCGCAGGCGATGAGCTGGGTAAAGCCGCCGCCGAAGCAGAAGCCGTTGACCATGGCGATGGTCGGCTTCGGGTAGGTAAAGAGCTTCTGCCAGCGCCAATAGTGGCTGGCCCACGAAGCGCGCGCACGCTCGGCCGGCTTGTTGTCGAGCTCACGGAAATAAAGTTTTAGATCCTGCCCGGCGCACCAGGCCTCGCCGGCGCCCGTGAGCACCAAAACTTTGGTCGCCGCGTCGGCTTCAAGTTCGTTGAGCACATCGGCCATGTCGAAGTGCAGTTGCGGACTCATGGCATTTCGCTTTTCCGGCCGATTGAGGATGACCCAGGTCAAGCCCGCATTCGCGCCAGTATCGCGCTCGATCTTGACAGTTTCGTATGTGCCGTTCGCCATGATTTGTGCCTCCCCGTTCGGTGGTGTTTGATTGAAACGCTAGCTTGCCCTCGCCGCAACCTTGCGCGCCAGCGGTGCGACGCGCAATGCAGTGATGCGGTTTCTCGTCTTGCGCAGGACGTGAAAGCGGAAACCGTGAAAGGTGAAGCTTTGACCCGGCTCCGGGATCGAGCGCGCCTCGTGGATGACCACGCCGGCAATCGTCGTCGCCTCGTCGTCGGGGATGTTCCAGTCCATCGCCCGGTTGAGGTCGCGCACCGGCACAGCGCCGTCTACATTGACCGAGCCGTCCGGTAACGGCCGCACGCCTGGCACGGCGATGTCGTGTTCGTCGGTGATGTCGCCGACGATCTCCTCGACAATATCTTCCAGTGTCACCAGGCCCTCGAGCTCGCCGTATTCGTCGACCACCAGCGCGAACGGCGTCTTGCGGTGGCGAAAGGCTTTGAGCTGTTCGGCGAGCGGTGTGGTGTCCGGCACGAACCACGGCGGCTTCGCCAGCGCGTTAATGTCGAGCTTGGCGGCGTCGCCTTCGGCGTCATGCAGGGCGCGCCAAACCTCCTTGGCGTTGAGCACGCCGACGACGTTGTCGGGCGAGCCGCGCCACAGCGGCAATCGCGTCACGCCGGCGGCCAGCACGGCATCGATCAATTCACCCGGCGGCTCGTCGGCATCGAGCATCACCATCTTGGTGCGATGGATCATCACATCGGAAATCGTCAGTTCGCGCAAATCGAGCAAGCCGCCCATCATGTCGCGGTCGCTCTTTTCCACCGTGCCGGCACGGTGCATGAGATCGACGGCGCCGCGCAGTTCCTCGCGCGGCGACAGGATCGACTGGATTTTGCCGACCGGCATACCGAGCGCGCGCAACATCACACGCACCAACCACTCGACGGCTCGCAGGACCGGCGAGAACAAGCGCACCGTGCTTTCGACCGGCTTCGCAACCAAAAGCGCCATACGGTCTGGCGCATTGAAGGCCGCCGTTTTTGGCAGTACTTCGGCAAACACGAAAATGAGAACAGTCATCACCAGCGTGGCGTAGATGATGCCGCGTTTGCCGAAGACTTCGAGCAACACTCCCGTAGCCAGGGTCGAGGCGGCGATATTGGTGACGTTGTTGCCGAACAGGATCGCGCCTAGCAGCCGCTCGCGCTTCGCCATCAAGCGGTTGACAATTCCGGCGTCACGCTTGCCCTGCTTTTCCAGGCGCAGCATGGCGGCGCGCGACGAGGCGGTCAGCGCCGTTTCACTGGCAGAATAGAAAGCCGACAGCAGCAGGCAAATAGCGATTGCCGCGACGGTCAGCCAATCGATTTCGGTCATTGCTCCGCAAGCTTCTCACTAAGGAACACACGCACTTCGCGCGCATCGACGCCAGTCTCGATAAAAGCCTGGCCGATGCCGCGCACCAGGATGAATGTAAGCATCCCGCGCTTCACTTTCTTGTCCTGCGCGATCAAGTCCATGAGGTGGTCAACGGAGAGTTGCGGCCCCGGAATGTCCTTCAGCCGGGTCGGCAGGCCGACGGCGGCCAGATGCGCGATGGCGCGCTTGGCTTCGGCCATCGACAACAAGCCTTGCCGCCGCGCTGAAAACTCAAATGCCAGCGCCATGCCGGCGGCAATCGCTTCGCCGTGAAGGAGCCGGTCGGAAAAGCCGCAGGCTGCTTCCAACGCGTGGCCGAACGTGTGGCCGAGATTGAGCAGCGCGCGCTCGCCGGTTTCGCGCTCATCGCGGGCGACGATCGCCGCTTTGGCGCGGCAGCTCACGGCGATGGCGTGCTCGCGCGCGGAACTGCCGGAGGAATCGCCGCCGGCGAAGACGTCGCGCCAGTTGGTTTCGAGCCACGCGAAAAAGCCGGCATCGCCGAGCAAACCGTATTTGACGAGCTCGGCATAGCCTGAGCGGAATTCGCGTTCCGGAAGCGTATCGAGCAGCGCGGTATCGGCGAGGACCAGGATCGGCTGATGAAAGGCGCCGATGAGATTCTTGCCATGGGCGGAATCGATCGCGGTCTTGCCGCCAACCGAGGAATCCACGTCGGCGAGCAGCGTGGTCGGCACCTGAACGTAATCGAGCCCGCGCCGAAGCACCGACGCGACGAAACCGGCGAGATCGCCGATCACACCGCCACCGAGCGCGACGATAAGATCGCCGCGCTCGATGCGGGCGGCGATGACCGCTTCGCAGACTTGCTCGAAGACACGATAGCTTTTGGAGCTTTCTCCGGGCGCCACGATACTGCCGTTCATCGCCACGTTAGCTTGATCGAGCGAGGATTTGACGGCTCCGATATAATGACGCGCTACGTTCTCGTCGGTGATCACATACGCCCTGGCGCCGGGACGGAGCGCAGCGATGCGGGCGCCCAACGAAGCGAGCAAACCTCGGCCGATGACAATGTCATAGCTGCGCGCATCGAGCGCGACGCGAACGGTCTTCGGGTCGGTACGGACCGACACAGTCATCCTCCGCTCCTTTGCGGCGCAGCGGATGACGGCAGGAACTTCCCGAGCGCACTCATGATTTCGGTGACGATCGCCTCATGCGGTACCTCGCGCGACTGCACTGTAAGATCGGACAACGCATAAAACGGCTCGCGCTCGACCAAAAGCTCGCGCAACCGCGCCGCCGGATCCGCGGTCTGCAGCATCGGCCGATCGTTTTTACGCTTGCTGATCCGCCGCATCAGCACGTCCAATTCGCCGCTAAGCCAAATGGAGACGCCCTTGGCCTTGATCGCCGCGCGGGTTTCCGCGTTCATCACCGCGCCGCCGCCGGTCGCCAGCACCTGCGGGCCGCCGTCGAGCAATCGCGCGATGACGCGTGCCTCGCCGCTGCGGAAATCGGCCTCGCCGTGACGCGCGAAAATATCGGCGATGCTCATGCCGGCGGCCTTCTCGATTTCAGTATCGGCATCGACGAACGGCACTTCGAGGCGAGTGGCAAGGCGGCGGCCGATCGACGACTTGCCGGCCCCCATCATGCCGACCAGCACGATCGAACGCCGCCCCAATGACGGCAGGACCGCGCTGGCAGAGCCCTGCCCGACTGTACAAATTTGTGTTGCAAAATCAGTCATTTAAGCCCACGTCGGTGGTCGGTCGCCGGGCGACTTGCAAGCGTTCAGCGAACATGATCGTACTCGGTCCGGTTCGCCGCACCAATGGGATGAGCGCGAGCAACAGAAATGCCGAGCCTGCTCCGCCTGCTCACCGTCGTCGCGATCGTCGCTGCCGCCATCTACGGCGGTCTATATGCGCTGGCGCATTACGTGCAACCCAAGCCGCGCGAGATCAGCGTGTCGATCCCGCCCGACAAGTTTTTCAAGAATCGCTGAGAGCACCGGCATGATCCGCGGAACAGCGCGAGCAAAGCCGTCTTCGGCGCAACGCTCCGGCGAGCGGCTGATCGCGCTCTATCTCGACATGCTTGCCGCCGAGCGCGGCGCCGGGACCAATACGCTCGCCGCTTATGGCCGCGACCTCGCCGATTTCTCCGCGTTCCTGTCGGCGGCGCGCCGTACCATTGCGAACGCCGCAACCGAAGACGTGCGCGCCTATCTCGGCGATTTGGCGCGGCGCGGCATGACGTCCGCGACGGTGGCGCGGCGGCTATCTGCGATCCGGCAGCTTTACCGCTTTCTGTACGCGGAGGGGCAACGCAAGGATGATCCCGCTGCGGTGCTCGAAGGGCCTAAGCGGGCGCGCGCGTTGCCGAAAATACTGACGCTCGCCGAGGTCGATCGTCTGTTGCGCACGGCCACCGCTTACAATCCGGCGGCAACGGCGCCGCTGCAATTGCGGGCCGCGCGGCTCGCCTGCCTGGTCGAAATGCTCTACGCCACGGGCTTGCGTGTCTCCGAGCTCGTCGCCCTGCCGATGTCGGCTGCGCGAGCAGACGCCCGCGTCATTGTCGTGCGCGGCAAAGGCAACAAGGAACGTCTCGTTCCGCTCAACGATGCGGCCAAGCGCGCGACTGCAAACTACCTCGCGCTGCTGGCGAAGTCCGGAACCGAGGCCAAATCGAAATGGTTGTTCCCGTCATTCGGTGAAACCGGTCATCTGACGCGCCAGCACCTGGCGCGCGAATTGAAATCACTGGCGGTTGTAGCGGGACTGCGCGCGTCGCAAGTCAGTCCGCATGTGTTGCGCCATGCTTTCGCCAGCCATCTGTTGCACAATGGCGCCGACTTGCGCGTGGTGCAGACACTGCTGGGCCATGCCGACATTTCGACGACGCAAATCTATACCCATGTGCTTGAAGAGCGGCTGAAAAGCCTGGTTCGCGATTTGCACCCGCTTGGGCAGGAATAATATGTTGGTTGCGTGATGCGTTCATATCTCGATTTCGAGAAGCCCGTGGCCGAGCTCGAGGCCAAGGTGGAGGAACTGCGCGCGATGCAAAGCGGCGGTGACGCCATCGCCATCAACGACGAAATCGGCCGCATCGAGGTCAAGGCGGCGCAGGCGCTCAAGGAACTCTACGGCGATTTGACGCCGTGGCAGAAGACGCAAGTGGCGCGGCATCCGCAGCGCCCGCATTGCCTCGATTACGTCGGCGCCTTGATTTCCGATTTCGTGCCGCTCGCCGGCGACCGCAAGCATGGCGAGGACGAAGCCATCGTCGGCGGCTTCGGCCGGTTCCGCGGCGATAGCATCTGCGTCATCGGCCAGGAGAAAGGCTCCGATACCGAGGGCCGGCTCAAGCACAATTTCGGCATGGCGCGGCCCGAAGGCTATCGCAAGGCGGCCCGGCTGATGGGAATGGCCGATCACTTCGGCGTCCCGGTGCTTGTGCTGATCGACACTCCGGGCGCGTATCCCGGCATCGGCGCCGAGGAACGCGGGCAGGCCGAAGCTATCGCGCGCTCGACCGCAGCATGCCTCGAAATGGGTGTCGCCAATGTTGCCGTGATTATCGGTGAAGGCGGTTCCGGCGGCGCCATCGCGCTCGCGACCGCCAACCGCGTGATCATGCTGGAACATGCGATCTACAGCGTGATCTCGCCGGAAGGCGCCGCATCGATCCTGTGGCGCGATACCGCGAAGGCGCAGGAGGCTGCGTTGGGCATGAAGATCACCGCGGAGGACTTGGAACGGTTCGGCATCGTCGACGCCATCGTGCCCGAGCCAAGCGGCGGCGCCCATCGCGATCCGGCCGCGGCGATTGCGGCGACCGGCCAGGCGATCGGTAACGCGTTCGGCGAGTTGCGCGGCCTCGATCGCGCGACCATCGCGCGGCTGCGGCGGGAGAAATTTTTGGCGATCGGGCGGACGCTGGGCTGACCGGAACGCGCTATCACTGCCACAATCTCGCCGCGATTTTCCCGCCGCTGGAAAGACCGCCCCTTTATGGCGGCTAGCGCCTTGGAATTACCGCCAAATTCGTCGAAATTTACCATTCATTCAGCACCGCCATGGTCATGCTATGCTGGCGTCTGGCTGCCTTGCGAAAGCCACCTCTTAGGGCTATCGATTGCATCGTGATGGCACGGGGATCGTCCATCGTTCGGGGAGTCATCGAATTGATCCGCGCCAGCCTCGTCCGCGCGCTCTTGGCGCCGGCGGCTCTCGCCGCTGCGTTGGCGCTCGCCGGCTGCTACGGCGAAGATGGCTATCAAATCCCCACCCGCGCGATGAAGGAATTGTCGCCGGAGATGCTGACGCAGCTCCAGCAGAAAAACATGCCGAAGGATTTGCCAATCCTGGTGCGCGTCTTCAAGGAAGAGTCCGAGCTCGAAGTCTGGAAAGAGGACACCACCGGCCTCTACGAATTGCTCAAGGTCTATCCGATCTGCCGCTGGTCCGGCGATCTCGGGCCGAAGGTCAAGGAAGGCGATCGTCAGGCTCCGGAAGGCTTTTACGCGATCACGCCGGGCCTGATGAATCCAAATTCCAGCTATTATCTCGCGATCAATATTGGTTTCCCCAACGCCTTCGACAAGGCGAACGGCTACTCCGGAAATTTCCTGATGATCCACGGCGATTGCTCGTCGCGCGGCTGTTACGCGATGACCGACGAGCAAATCGGCGAGATCTATTCGTTGGCGCGTGAATCCTTTCTCGGCGGCCAGAAGGAATTCCAGATCCAGGCCTACCCGTTCCGCATGACGCCGGCGAACCTGGCGCGCCATCGCAACAGCCCGAACATGGCCTTCTGGAAAATGCTCAAGGTTGGCGACGATCATTTCCTGGTCTCACATAAGGAGCCCAAGGTCGACGTCTGTGAAAAGCACTACGTGTTCGACGCACAATCGCCGGAGAATTCCACGAAGCCGTTGACCTTTACGCCGACCGGACGCTGCCCGGTTTACCAAACCGATGCCCAGATCGCCGACGCGGCAAACGAAAAGCAGCGCAATGACGATTATCAGCTCGCGCAATTGGTCAGCCGCGACGTGCCGACCGCACCATTGTCGAACGACACCGACGGCGGCATGAATTGCGTATTCGCCGCCAAGCTGGAAAATCCGACCTACACCTACGACGACGCAGGCCATCTGCACGTGCCGCCATTGCAACCGGGCCGCTTGCCGCCGCAGATTTCGTCGGGGCCGAGCGCCGTGGCAACCAGTGCGTCAAGTGGCGGCGACAGCTCGGCCGGCGGCTTCTTTGGCAGCCTGTTCGGCTCGAAAGCCAGCGCCGCGCCGAGCCAGGTGGCGTCGACCGATTCTGCCGCACAATCGCACGGCGGCTTGTTCGGCAACCTGTTCTCGCCGTCGCATAACGCCACCGAAGACGCCAGTGCCTCCGACTCGCAGCAGCCGACCACGGTCGCCGCGCCGGCGAGGCCGAAGGCAATCGCCCGCAACGAGCCTGCCGCGCGGCCGAAGCCGAACGCCGACACCCACAAGGGCGAAAGCGACGAGGCCGACGCGTCGAAAACGGCACCCGCGCCTGCACCGGCTACCGCGCCGCAAAAGCAGGCCAACATCGCCGCAGCGCCGTCGAGCAATAGCGGCATGCTCAATGGCGCCCAGCCCGTCGTGCCGAGCGGATCGTTCGACACCCGCTGGGGCGGATTCCAGTAGTCAGGCTATCAGGGATCAGGTGTCAGAAACGCGCTGATCCCCTCGTTACCGAAGCCCATCCCTTAGGCGTAACGCCCATGGCAATGCTTGAATTTTTTGCCTGAGCCGCACGGACACAATTCGTTGCGGCCGACCTTGCCCCAGCTTGTCGGGTCGTTTGGATTACGCGGCGGCGCTTGCGGCGCCCGCGCCGCAACCATTCCGGTCGCCGCACCGATGCCGTGGCGCGCCAAAGTCTCGGCGCCCGCCATCGCCAACGCCATCTCGTCCTCACCGGTCGTCGGATCGGCCTTGTGCGCCTGCATCGCGGGCAACGGCGCCGGCTGTTGCGGTGGCGTCGCCTGGATCTCGACGCGCATCAGTTGGGCGGTAACGGCTTCGCGCAAGCTCTGGCTCATCGCTTCGAAGAGATTGAAGGCTTCGGCCTTGTACTCGTTGAGCGGATCGCGCTGACCGTAGCCGCGCAGCCCGATCACCTGGCGCAGATGATCGAGCATCACCAGGTGCTCCCGCCAGAGGTGGTCGAGCGTCTGCAGCAGAATGGACTTCTCGACATAGCGCAGCACGTCGGCGCCCCACTGCGCGACCTTACCCGCCATGTGCTCATCGGCGCGCCGCTCGACGCGGCTGAAAATCTCCTCGTCGGCGATGCCTTCTTCCTTGGCCCATTCGTCGACCGGCAGGTCAAGGTTGAGGACGCGCTTGAGCTCTTCCTTCAGGCCCGGCGTATCCCACTGTTCCGGATAGGCGTTTTCGGGCACGTGTTTGGCGACCAGATCGTCGAGCACATTGTGACGCATGTCGGCGACGATTTCCGCCACCACCTTGTCGTCCATCCATTCGACCCGCTGATCGAAGATCACCTTGCGCTGGTCGTTCATCACGTTGTCGTACTTCAGGATGTTCTTGCGGATGTCGAAATTGCGCGCCTCGACCTTCTGCTGCGCCTTTTCCAGCGCCTTGTTGATCCACGGATGGATGATCGCCTCATTCTCCTTCAGCCCGAGCTTGGTCAGCATGCCATCGAGCTTGTCGGTGCCGAAGATGCGCATCAAGTCGTCTTCGAGCGACAGGAAAAATTTCGAGTGGCCGGGGTCGCCCTGGCGCCCGGAACGGCCGCGCAACTGGTTGTCGATGCGCCGGCTTTCGTGCCGTTCGGTGCCGAGCACATAGAGGCCGCCGGCGGCGAGCGCCTTTTCCTTCAAGCGCGCGATCTGGGCGCGAATTTCGTCGGCGCGCGGACTTTTCTCGCGCTCGCGCGGATCCTCGATATCAGTCACTTCCTGCCGAATGCGCATGTCGGCGCTGCCGCCAAGCTGAATGTCGGTACCGCGGCCCGCCATGTTGGTGGCGATGGTGATCGCGCCGGGCACGCCGGCCTGAGAGATGATGTAGGCTTCCTGCTCGTGATAGCGGGCGTTGAGGATGGCAAACACCTTGGCCTTGGTGGCGCCCTCGTCGCCTGAATAGAGCGCGGCGAACGCGTTCGGATCCGAGAAGTCGTGCTGCTCCCAGCCTTGCTGACGCAGCATTTCGGCGAGTTGCTCCGATTTCTCGATCGAGGTCGTGCCAACCAGCACCGGCTGGCCGCGTGTCTTGCAGTCCTCGATCAGCGTGATCACCGCGCGGTATTTCTCCAGGCCGGTACGGTAGACCTCGTCATCGTCGTCGATGCGGACCATCTCCCGGTTGGTCGGGATTTCCAGCACTTCGAGATCATAGATGTCCTGGAATTCATCGGCCTCGGTCACCGCCGTGCCGGTCATGCCGGCGAGCTTCTCGTACATGCGGAAATAGTTCTGGAACGTGATCGAGGCCAGCGTCTGGTTCTCCGGCTGGATCGGCTGATGTTCCTTGGCCTCGAGTGCCTGATGCAGGCCCTCCGAATAGCGCCGGCCCGGCATCATGCGGCCGGTAAACTCGTCGATGATGACCACCTCGCCGTTGCGCACGATGTAGTCTTTATCGCGCTGGAACAGCTTGTGAGCGCGCAGCGCCTGGTTGATGTGATGTACGACCGAGACGTTTTCGACGTCGTACAGCGAGTTGGATTTAAGCAGATTGGCATCCTTTAGTACTTGCTCCATCTTGGTCATGCCGGATTTGCTGAGATTGACCGAGCGCTGCTTTTCGTCGAGTTCGAAATCGGTCTTGTCGAGCCGCGGAATAAAAGTATCGATGGTGTTGTAGAATTCCGAGCGGTCGTCGAGCGGGCCGGAAATGATTAGCGGCGTGCGCGCCTCGTCGATCAGGATGGAGTTGACTTCATCGACGATGGCGAAAATGTGCCCGCGCTGCGCCATGTCCTCGAGCCGGTACTTCATGTTGTCGCGCAGATAATCGAACCCGAGCTCGTTGTTGGTGCCGTAGGTGACGTCGCTGTCGTATTCCTTCTTGCGCTGCTCGTCGTCGAGGCCGTGCACGATGATGCCAACGGTCAAGCCGAGGAACTTGTAGATCTGTCCCATCCATTCGGCATCGCGCCTGGCGAGATAGTCGTTGACGGTAACGACATGGACGCCGCGGCCGGCGAGCGCGTTGAGATAGACCGGCAGTGTCGCGACCAGCGTCTTGCCTTCGCCGGTCTTCATCTCGGCGATGCGGCCTTCATGCAGCACCATGCCGCCGATGAGCTGGACATCGAAATGCCGCTGGCCGAGCGTGCGCTTGGCGGCCTCGCGTACGGTGGCAAATGCCGGCGCCAGGATATCGTCGAGAGTTGCGCCTTCGGCGAGCTGCTTCTTGAACGCATCGGTTCGCGCCCGCAGCGCCTCGTCGGAAAGCCCGGCGAGCTCGGGCTCCAGCGCATTGATCTCATCAACGCGGGGCCGATAGGTACGGAT
Organism: uncultured Alphaproteobacteria bacterium; assembly: GCA_963813825.1. Taxonomy (GTDB): domain Bacteria; phylum Pseudomonadota; class Alphaproteobacteria; order Rhizobiales; family Xanthobacteraceae; genus BOG-931. Next base: position 132,099 of record CAWFBB010000001.1, on the reverse strand, counting down.
ACGGCGATCGTTGGAGGAACCGAACAGCTTGCGGGCGACCGCGCCGATCATCGCATCATCCTTTTAACCGCCGGGGGCGCCACGGGCCGCAGCCTCCCCCTAGGGACATGTCCAACCAGCGGAAAATGCTGAGTTATTGCGGCTTCGGCGAGGCGGCATGAGCCCAGATTCTAGTCGAGAGATAGGAGGGGGTGGATTTGTTGTCAATGCGAGTGGCATCTTCACGGGCTTGTTAGGCCGCGCCTGGAATCTGCCATTGCCAAGCGCGGACGATTTGGCGAGTGTCCGGCCGAAACCGCGCCAGTGACAGGGCGCTTTTTTCATTTGCCTGAAGGATCGAGTTCCATGGCCACCTATCGTCCGCTCGTCTGCCGTTTGCTGGCTGCGTTTGCCGTCGCGGCGCTCGTCTGCGCCCCGCTCGCCGCCGCCCGCGCGCAGGGTGACAATCCGGTTGTCGCCCGCGCCAACGGCGTCGACATCCACCTTAGCGACCTTGCCTTCGCCGAGGAGGAAATCGGCAGCAACATGCCGCAGATGCCGCCGGATCAGAAGCGCGATTATCTGATCACGTATCTCACCGACGTCATTATCGTGTCGCAGGCCGCCGAGAAGCAGAAGATCGACGAGCGCGACGACGTCCGCAGCCGGCTGGCTTTCGATCATAACCGGGTGCTGATGGAAGCGATGTTGCAGGACGCCGGCAAAGCCGCCCTGACCGACGACGCCATGCACAAAGTCTACGACGATGCGGTCAAGCAAATGGGCAACGAAGAGGAGGTGCACGCGCGCCATATTCTCGTCCCGACCGAAGACGAGGCCAAGGCGATCGAGGCCGAACTCAAGAACGGCGCCGATTTCGCCGCGCTGGCGAAGGAGAAATCGAAGGATCCTGGCGCGGCCGACGGCGGCGACCTCGGCTATTTCACCAAGGACCAGATGGTGCCGGAGTTCTCCGCAGCCGCGTTCAAGCTCGACAAGGGGCAGATTTCGGATCCAGTGCACACGCAATTCGGCTGGCACGTCATCAAGGTCGAGGATAAGCGCACCAAGCCGACGCCGACCTTCGACCAGGTCAAGGCCCAACTCACCAACTACGTCGAGCACCGCGCCCAGGCCGAGATGGTCGACAACCTGCGCAAGACCGCCACTGTCGAGCGCCTCGACAAGGCGCCGGCGCTGGCGCCGGTCGACCCATCGGCGCTCAATCCCGCCGCACCGGCGAAGAAGTAATAATTTCGATTTTTTGCTGTCGCGCATTCTCGTGACGTGCTCTTCGTCGCACCCCGCGATTGCGGGGGCGGTTAATTTTTGCCGTCATTGCGAGCGGTAGCGAAGCAATCCAGCGCTCAATGCAAGCGGCCCCTGGATTGCTTCGTCGCTGGCGCTCCTCGCAATGACGAGCAATCCCGTTCTCGCAACGCGCTTTCGCGCGCGAGTGTGGTCACGCCAGCAATGAGAAGCCACGAAAGCGTTTCGCTCGCCGCACCGATCTTCGTCAGAGCATGCCGGCGGTGGTCACTGGCACCCTCACGATCAATGCTTTGAGCCACGACATGTAAGCGTAAGAAGAAAAAGGAAAGCGGAACGCCGACAAACGCTGTTCACGAAAACCACCGCACCTTCCGGTGCGGCGCGCGCCTTGCAAGGCGCGCTCGCCCATCGGCGTTCCACCACGGCTCTTACCTAAGGGAGTCATCGTCCCAAAGGCTCACCCCGGGCCAGGCTTCGTGCGGAGAGCGCCACGAGGCGGGTTCGCCGCCGACGCGTCACCGCACTCCCAGCGAGCACCTCGCGCGCCGGTCATAGTGCCGGCAGGCTTGATACCCGAGACGCCCGGGAGCGGCAGTGACGAGCCGCCGCCCGCGGGCACCGCATCCCGTTCCGATCAGCCAGGGTCACCGGCTGACGTCCTTCACGGCGAACGGGATTGACTCGCCGTTATTCAAATCGCCGCGGCAATGTCAAAGCGAATCATTTCCGTTCGCGATTGTTCAAACAAACCGGGATGTTACGCGGACATGATTCACACGCCACAACGGCCGAACACGTTTCACTCAAAAAAAGATTCGCACCCTCTCGTCGTGCCCGCGACAAGCCGGCTTTGACAGTTTGACCAGTCATTGCGAGGCCCAAACGGCCGAAGCAATCCAGCGGCGGCTTGCATCGCTGGATTGCTTCGCTATCGCTCGAGGACAAAATGGCACAGATACGAAGAAAAATTTGTAGTTGCGAAGAGAGAACAGCGCGCCGCGCGTTATTCGGTCAAATTATTGATAATGCGAATTATCCGACTCCGTGGGGAACGTCCGCCGCTCTGGCGCGTTATTGCAGTCCCTCACCCTAAAAATCAGAGAGACAAATGATTCGACACATCATATTCGTCAGCGCCATGGCGCTCGCCATGTCGGCCGGAGCACACGCTCAGGGCGTACCAGAGGGCGCCGATCATGGCGCGCGCGTCGGTGAGCACGATGCCGGTCCTGTGGGAGCGGTCGTTGGCGGCGTCGTTGGTGGCGTCATTGGTGGCGTAAATGGAGTATTGGGTATCGACGATCGTCCTCGCTTTCATAGCTATGTTGCCGAGCGGCATTACCCGTCTTACGAATATCGCGATGACCTTCGTGTTGGTGCCGTGCTCCCGGAGGCGGGCGTGACCTACTATGAAGTACCGCCTGAATACGCGCGTGCCCAAGAATACCGATACACGATAGTCAACGGACATACGGTGCTGGTTGACCCGCGAACGCACACAATCGTCCAGATTGTCGACTAGTCGAGCCTACTAGCAGGGCCTATTCGAATAAGCCGCCCTTCGGGGCGGCTTATAAGCTTCCGCTTTATGTCGAATGCATCAAATTGGAATAACAAGGCCGATACGAATCAAACACAAAGTAAGCGTCTGTTGCTTCAGAAGCGTATCCTCCGCCGCTCCGAGCATTGCGCGCGGCGACGCCGTTTTATTCGGAACAGACCCAACGGCCTTAGTCTGATGCGAACTTGACGCCGATGGCATCTGACCGCCGCCAGACGACGCGGCACGGATAGGATGGATTGCCGGATCGGGATAGCGCCAGAACAAATGCTTCTGGAATTCGATCCGTTGCGCCAAATGCGATTTTCGCTCCGCTGTCGGAAATGTCGACTACCGTACATTTGAATAATCGGCAGCCATCCAGGGCGTTGACCCATGCGGCGGCACCGACGTTCTTTCGCGCGTCCTTGCGCATTTGAAATGTCATGATCGGTCTGATGCCTTCACGATTGAGCCGGGCGGGCCATCCTCCGAGTAAGACGGGCAACGATTGCGGAGTCCTCTACCGGAAAGGCACTTTTTGCGCTGAATTTAACATTGGTTTCGATCAAACAATCCGATTTGCGGATTGATGATCGACGAATGTTAAGCGGCTGGGATTGGCCCCCAGCAACATAAGAAATAATTGGGGAAACAATTGGCCGACTTGCCCTTATCGTTTCATGCCGCAACGGAAACGATCCGTCTTCGAGCGCATGGTCCCGCTAATTCGTGAGTATACTCATGAATGGTTAGCTGTACGCAGCGCAACTGGCTAAATTATCGAACCCTCTGACAGCTGCACATGCGATCCAGGTGATTTTTGCGATCCAGGTGATTTGATGACAAGTCCAGATATTCGCGCCGCTCTCGAACGTCACTGGGCCGCATCCGATGCGAGCGATTTCGAAACCGAGCATGATATTTATTGCGACGATGCAATACTCGATTATCCGCAGTCAGGAGAACGAATCCGGGGCAGACGACAAATTCAGCTTGCAAGGGCCGCTCAGCCGAACAAAAAGCGGTTCGAGGTTAAACGCATCTTGGGCACAGATGATCTTTGGATCACAGAATTGGTGCTGACGTATGATGGCCAGCCGTCGTATGTGGTCAGCATCATGGAATTTCATGGCGGACAAGTGGCCCATGAAACCCAATACTTCGGTGATGCGTTCAAGCCGGGGCCATCGCGTGCACAATGGATAGAGCCAATGCGCTAGGGCGTGTGCTTATAAATCCGGCTCAATGTCCGCTTCGCTCCGAGAGCGACTGAAACGCCGCATAGCCGCGAAATGTCGCGAAGGGCCATGTATGGACGGCGCCCGCGGTGCAAGAGGAATCTGACTTTCTGCGAAGCGTTCGGGTGCAGCCATGTATCCGGCCTGTTTTCGCTTGGAGGATTACCTCTTCGCGATGCAGCCGCAGTGGCTGCTGGCCCTGATGTGATCCGCTGATCGGTCCCGGACAACAACACGCGCTCTAGTATCGCGTCGGCCCAGACGGGTTTTCCGATCGACGGTCTCGACCGTTTCGCATCAACGTCGTCATCACCCCTGCAGTTCGTGAACGCACATACGCAACCTCATCTTTCCATCGCCAGTTCCTTTAGACCGCCGCGACCAGCGCGCGCGCCCGATACGGACCGCCCTTGACCAGCAACGCCCAGGCGATGCGCGCCATCTTGTTGGCCAGCGCGACCGCAACAACCTTGAACGGTTTGCGGGCGAGAAGCTGCGTAAGCCAGGGATACTTCTCCGGCTTTTGCCGCGCGAGCTTCAACACCGCATGAGCTCCGACCACGAGGATGCGTCGCAAATAGCGATCGCCCTGTTTCGAGATCGGCCCGAGCTTCTGCTTGCCGCCAGTCGAATCCTGCCGCGGCACTAGCCCGATCCAGGCCGCCAAATCACGACCCGATCGGAATGCCTTTGGGTCTGTGATCGTGGCCACAATGGCGGTCGCGCCCACTATGCCAATCCCAGGGATGCTCCGCAGCCGCTTGCTGGCCTCATCCAAGCGATGATGAGCAATAATCCGCTTCTCGATCGATGCGATCAGCGTCCGCATGGCCTGGAGTTCCGCTGCCAACACCATCAGGCTCGCCTGAGCCTCCGTCGGCAAGCGCTCATTTGCACTGCCTGCAATGATCGCCAGCAATTGCGTGAGCCCTGCTTTGCCTTGTGCCGCGGTTATGCCGAGCTCACCCAAGTGGGCCCGTAACGCATTGATCACCTGGGTTCGTTGCCGCATCAAAAGATCGCGCGTCCGATGCAGCATCAACTGGCTCTGCTGCTCGGCCGACTTGACCTGGACAAAGCGCATGGTCGGCCGCCGGACTGCCTCGCAGATTGCCTCGGAATTGGCGGCATCGTTCTTGTTGCGCTTGACGTAGGCCTTCACGTCCCTCGCCGGCATCAGCCGCACCTGGTGGCCGAGCTTCGTGAGTTCACGCGCCCAATAATGGGCGGTGGCGCACGCCTCCATGCCGACGAGGCATGGTGGTAGTGCCTCGAAAAACGCCAGCATTTGGCCGCGCCGAAGTTGCTTGCGAACAACAACCTTCTCGCTGGCATCGATGCCGTGAACCTGGAACACGTTCTTGGCTATATCCAAACCAATCGTTGTAACTTCCATGGGTCCGCTCCCTGATGTGAGTTGTTGGCAACGATCACCCTAGGCGAACTCGCTGCCGGGAGCGGGCGCCGTCCACCACATCAACAACGGACGTGAGCAAGCGCAGCAAAGTGATCCATTGTTCAATCACATCGTCTGCGATGGCGAACAAATGATCCGGCGCTCGTATGCCAAGCGCGTTGCGATCTTGAGGTTGATCACGAGGCCAAACTTAGGGGGCTGCTTGACCGCCGGCGACCTACTGCGCGTCAGTCGCGCGATATGGAGAGCCCGCGAGAAGCGGAGCGTACCCGGCGAGCCTGCGGGATACGAACTCGGTGAAGAGCCGCACGCGCTTCGTCTTGCGTGTCTCGCCCTGTGTGAGAAGCCAGAGCGTTCCGTAGATGTGCAGGTCGGCTCCCGGCACCCTCACCAGGAGGGGGTCGGCATCGCCAATGAAGCACGGCAGTGTCGTGATCCCGAGCCCTTGCCGTACAGCTGCAATCTGCGCCTCGGCGTCCGTAGTCCTGAACGGAACCCCCGTGGTGCGAACCTCACCTTCGCTGGCCCAGTCCGGGATGCCATGAATGCTTATGACGATCCACCGGATGGGATCAGGCGCACCCGCACGCCACGCGGCTAGTCGATCGCGAGACATGTAGACGCCACCGAACAGCTCCGGCCCCTTTAGGCCGTGCAGATTGAGCGGCAGGGTTTTGCGGTCGTAGACGACGCGGATCGCCACGTCAGCCTCTCGGTTGGTCAGATTTGCCAGTTCGCCGGACGACAAGATTTCCATCTCGATGTCCGGATGCAGACGCGCGAATTCGGCGAAGTCCGGCATGAGCAGGTGTGTCGCGAGGGGCGGTGCCAGCGTCACGCGCAGAAGCCCGCGTACGCTCTGGTCGAGACCGAAGACGCGCGTCTCCAGCCGGTTCGATGACGCTTCCATCTGGTTCGCGAGTTCGAGGACCTCCTCGCCCGCAGCCGTCAGGCGGTAGCCCGAAGGCAGCTTTTCGAACATCTGCGCCCCGAGGCGTTCCTCGAGCTGGGCGATGCGTCGCAGCACGGTCGAGTGATTTACTCCGAGGCGCTCGGCGGCAGCCCGCACCGAGCCTTCGCGCGCGACGGCAAGAAAATAGCGAACGTCATCCCAGTCGATCATGGTGCGTTTCGGCACCGCGCGGTGCCGCATTCGAAAGCCCGTATCTAACACATCGAACCTCAGTATGGGCAGTTATCATGGCTTCTTTCGACCAGCGCGGCCCAATTCCGAACGGCGGACACCGATCGTCGCGGCTAGCGTCGGGGGCGTCCAGCCGGATCGATTTCGCACCACCGATGTGCGCGATTCCACACTCACCCCCTGCCGCCGGCGGATCTATGTGGAGGTCCTCGGGGGCGTCCCCGTACCAAAGGCGGAAGCCTGGAAGGAAAAGTCATGGGAAAGCTCGACGGTAAGGTTGCAGTCATCACGGGTGGATCGAGCGGCATGGCGATGGTGAGCGCCACGCGGTTCGTTGACGAAGGCGCTTATGTCTTCATCACGGGCCGGAGGCAGAAGGCGCTCGATGAGGCCGTCAAAGCGATTGGCCGGAACGTAACCGGCGTTCGCGGCGACGCAGCCAATCTCGATGACCTCGACCGCCTGTACGATACGGTCAAGCGGGTAAAGGGCAAGATCGACATCCTGTATGCGAGCGCTGGCACGGGCGAAGCCGTCCCATTGGGCGAAATTACCGAGCAGCACTTCGACGCGACCTTCGGCCTGAATGCGCGCGGCACGCTGTTTACCGTCCAAAAGGCGTTGCCGCTGTTCAACGACGGCGGGTCGATCTTCATGACCGGGTCAGTTGCGTCGATCAAAGGTTTTCCTGGTTACAGCGTGTATGCGGCGAGCAAGGCGACGCTGCACGCTTTCGCACGCGGGTGGCTCAACGAGCTCAAGGGCAGGAACATCCGGGTGAACGTACTGCACCCGGGACCGATCGCCACACCGATGCAGGACCAAGTTCTCACCGAGGAGGCGAAGCGGATGTTCGAATCCCTGATCCCGCGGGGAAAGATGGGTCGTCCTGAGGAAATTGCGGCGGCCGCGCTGTTTCTTGCTTCAGACGATTCGAGCTTCGTGAATGGCGTGGAGTTATCTGTCGACGGCGGCTTCTCGGCCATCTGAATTCGCGCCGGATCGCCGAAAAGTGGCTAATCGGCGGAGCAACGTCTCCACAGACGAACAGATCAACAGCGCTATCTGAACAGGAGCTATCCATGACAGCCGCGTTATCCGACCCCTCGCTCGATCAAATCTTTCGTTCCGCTCGCACATTTAACGGCTGGGTCGATCGTGCTGTGGCGGACGCAAACGTACGCGAGATCTACGATCTCATGAAATGGGGACCGACGTCTGCGAACTGTAGCCCCGCGCGTTTCGTTTGGGTGCGTAGCGCCGACGGAAAGGCAACGCTCGCCGGACTTGCGGCCGAACAGAATAAGCCGAAAATTCTTCAGGCTCCTGTCACAGTCATTATCGGCCACGATTTGGATTTCGCCGGCCAGCTTCCAAAGCTTTTACCTCACAATGCCGAGGTCATGCAGAAGTACTTTGCGGGACCAGGCGTGGCCGAGGTGACGGCAATGCGAAACGGGACGCTGCAAGGCGCTTACCTCATCGTCGCAGCCCGGGCGTTGGGACTGGACTGCGGCCCCATGTCGGGCTTCGACAACGCCGGTGTGGATAAAGCCTTTTTCTCAGGCACGCGAATCCGGTCGAACTTCATCTGCAGCATTGGCTACGGCGATCCAGCTTCTGTGTTTCCGCGCAATCCTCGCCTTACTTTTGAAGAGGCCAGTCGCTGGGCCTAACCATGAAGTAGATCGGACAAGATCCGATCCGAGGAAAAAATGGAGGAGCTTCTATGAGCACGGAGAAAAACGTCCAGACCGTGAAGGACTTCTTCGCCGCGATCGGCCGCGGCGACAGGGAGGCTCTGCTGGCGCTGGTCGCCCAAGACATCGAGTGGATCATTCCGGGCGAGGACTGGCCGCTGGCCGGCACGCACCGGGGGCACGCAGGGCTGGCGGATTTGCTTGAGACGGCATCCACGTCGATAGAAACGTCCACGGAAGCCCGGGAGGTCGTAGCCCAAGGAGACCGGGTCCTGGTCGTCGGCTTCGCGAGGGGAAAGATCAAAGCCACGAACAAGACGTTCGAGGACGACTGGGTCTTCGCCATCACGGTCCGGGACGGCAGACTGACCAACATCCGGGAATACGTCGACACGCAAGCACTGGCCCGGGCCTCGAAGATCGACGCGCCCGGGCCTGCGTAGCGCCGGCAGACTCCGGCCGTCCGTTCGGTGTCGAAGGTGAATGAGCCCTGGATCGCCGGCCCCGCACGCCGCCCGCTCGTCGAATGCACAACCGCAAAGGAGATCCCGATGTACGACCAATCCAAGCTAACCGAGTTGATCCGGTTCGCACGCGTGGACGCGGGCGCCACTGTCATTGACGTTTACCCTGGCGACGGCGACTGGACCCGTCTCTTCTCCGACGTCGTGGGACCCAAAGGACGGGTCTACAGCTTCGTGCCGGCCGAGGTCGCCCACTTCAAGAACGATCCGGTCGGCCGCATGCGAACGCTTGCGAAGGGGCCGGGCCGAGAGAACGTCGAAGCCGTCTCGGCGGACCTCGTCGCGATGCCGGAGGTCACGCGGCCAGCGGATGTCCTGTGGCTGCATCTGTTCTACCACGATCTCGACACCGCGCTGATCCAGGCCAGGGGCGCGACGGCGGCCCTCTTCAATCGAGCTGTCTACGAGCGGCTGAAACCCGGTGGGTCCTACGTCATCGTCGACCACGCCGCCGCCGCCGGGGCGGGCACGAGGGACGCCCAGTCGTTGCATCGGATCGACCCTGCGTCCGTGCGCGAGGAGGTGAAGGCGGCCGGCTTCGTGCTCGATGCGCAAAGCACCATGCTCGCGAACAAGGACGACCCGCACTCGATCAAAGTGTTCGATCCGTCGATCAAGGGCCAGACCGATCGCTTCGCCTATCGGTTCGGGAAGCCCTGACAGGTGCCGGCGCCGACTTCATGACAGCACGGGCCAATGCCAGTCCAGAGAGGAACACCATCATGCGAGTAGGCTTCGTAGGCGCCGGAACTTTGACCAAAACTTTCGGGCGTCACCTCATCAACGCCGGTCATGCGATTGTGGTATCCAATTCGAGAGGGCCGGAGACGTTGACAGGCCTCGTCGCCGATCTCGGCCCAGGCGCAACGGCTGGTACGAAGAGGCAAGCGGCTGAAAGCGACGTCGTCATCCTCGCCACACGATGGGTGAACGTGCCCGAGGCGCTAAAGAATATCGATTGGCATGGGCGGATCCTGATCGATGCGACCAATGCCCACATGGATGCCAATCCCGATATTAGTGCTGAAGGAGTGAAGAGATCGATCGCCGCTTTGAAGGGGCGCACTTCGAGCGAGATGGTCGCAGAAATGGCGGTGGGCGCCAGACTCGTAAAGTCAATCAGCAATATGCCGATGGCTTGGATACAGGACTTTTCATCGCATAAGCCAAAGACCGTGATCTTCACCTCAGGAGACGATACGGAAGCTAAGAAAACCGTGATCGATCTGATCGATAGCATTGGCTTCGTGGCTATTGACCTCGGGTCCCTTGCCAAGGGCGGCGCAATGCATCAGGTCGGCGCGCCTTTGTCTGGGCTCGATCTTCACTTCGTCCGACGGCTCCGCTGAGCCGTGTCATTAGAGTCAGAAGCGACCCGACATTCGGAGTATACTGCGTCCTATCGATAGCAATGGAGCAAAGCGATGATGACCCGACGTGCCGCCTGCAGTTGCGGGCAGCTCCGTCTTGAGATTGAGGGCGAACCATCGCGCGTCTCCATGTGCCACTGCCTAGAGTGTCAGCGCCGCACTGGTGCCGTGATCAGCAACCAAGCGCGCTTCCACCGCGAGCAGGTCACCTTCGCCGGTCAAGCTACGGCGTGGAGCCGGAAAGCCGAGAGCGGGAACGCGCTGACCTTTTATTTCTGTTCGACATGCGGCTCCACCGTCTACTGGGAGGGCCAATGCTTTCCCGGATACGTCGCCGTAGCCATCGGTAACTTCGCCGATCCAAAATTCCCAGCGCCGACCATTGCGGTGTGGGAGGAGTCACGCCACCCCTGGGTCGCATTGCCACCCGACACTCCAGCGCATCGCGTGGCAAAACAGGGCTGAAATCCGCACCTCGATTTCTGGGCCTGGTCATTGGCGTCGATTTGGGCCCATCGTTACTCAACATGCATGCTTGCGAATGTCGGAGTTGGGTCACTTTCGACCGATTAAGTCGGTCTTGCCTGCCGGTCCATGTCCGCTTCGGTTCGAAAGCGACTGATTGGCCGGTCGTTGGTCATCTGACCTCCACAGATGAGTACACGCCCGGGTGCGGGTGAAGCGGACATCGGCCGGTTACGATTACACTGCCCAAACACTTGACCCGGCAATCCGACGCACCTAACGGAACATTGCAGCTTCGCATGGGATGCGCGGGTTTTGCCCGCGTATGACGGGATCATGTCAGACACCATCTCTCCGCTGGCTCCAAAGTCCGCACCAGTCATGCCGCCGGTCGCCGGCGTGCGGCTCGCCACCGCGGCGGCCGGCATCCGCTACCAAGGCCGCACCGACGTCATGCTGGCCGTGTTCGACGACGGCGCCAGCGTCGCCGGCGTGTTCACTCGCTCGAAGTGCCCGTCGGCGCCGGTCGAGTGGTGCCGCGCCCGCGTGAAGAACGGCCGCGCCCGCGCGTTAGTGGTTAATTCCGGCAACGCCAACGCCTTTACGGGGAAAAACGGGCGCGATGCCTGCGGCTTTACTGCAAAGCTCGCCGCCGCCGCCGTCGGCTGCAAGATCGGAGAGGTCTTTCTGGCCTCGACCGGCGTGATCGGCGAGCCGCTGAAGGCGAGCGCGTTCGCTGGTGTGATGGAAACGCTGGAGTTCGAGGCGACCAACGAAGGTTACTTCGACGCCGCCAAGGCGATCATGACCACCGACACGTTCCCGAAGCTCGCCACCGTGAGTGCGCGGCTTGGCGGAACGACCGTCACCATTAACGGCTTCGCAAAGGGCGCCGGAATGATCGCGCCCGACATGGGCACGATGCTGTCTTTTATTTTCACGGACGCGCCGATTACCGCGCCGGTCCTGCAAACCCTGTTGCGCGAAGGCGTCGTCGACACATTCAACGCCGTCACCATCGACGGCGATACCTCCACCTCGGACACGCTGCTTGCGTTCGCAACGGGTGCGGCGAAATCGGCGCCGCGTATTGCGCGCGCCAACGACCCACGGCTGTTGCCGTTCCGCAAGGCGTTCAACGCCGTGCTCACCAATCTCGCCGAACAAGTGGCGCGCGACGGCGAAGGCGCCCGCAAGTTGCTCGAGGTCATTGTCGAGGGCGCGGTTTCGAAACAATCGGCACGCCGTGTCGCCATGTCGATCGCGAACTCGCCTTTGGTCAAAACCGCGATCGCCGGCGAGGATGCTAACTGGGGCCGCGTGGTGATGGCGGTGGGGAAGGCCGGCGAGCCGGCCGACCGCGACCGGCTATCGATCTGGTTCGGCGGCATCCGCGTCGCCCATAGGGGCGCGCGCGATCCGGATTACGACGAGGCCACCGTCGCCGCAGTAATGCGTAAGCCGGAAATCACGCTCAAGGTCGCCCTCGGCCTCGGCAAAGGCACGGACCGTGTGCTGACCTGCGATCTGACCAAAGAGTACGTGGCGATCAATGGCGATTACCGGTCTTAGCCGTCGCCGTCAGGCGGCAATCTTCGCTCCAGCCGCGCCCTTCGCAACCCGCCCTATGATCGCAGACGCATTACGGTGGAGGATCGCCTCTCGCGCCTCTGCCCCGATCTCGGCCTCCTCCAGCGCGTTGCGCGTCCAGTCCACGCCGAACGCACTGCCGTCCGTGCCGCACACAATCCGTTCGGCCCCGTATAGCCGCACCGCTGCCTCGATCGCCCGCGGCCCGAAGGAGTTGCAGTCGACATACACCGCGGCGGCCCGGCGAAACCGGGCGGAAGGCAGCTCTTCATCGGGCGTGTCGAGCAGGCAGCGATGATCCATCCGCTCGACCTCGTAGGGGATGTTGCCGCCCAGATTATGCACCACGACGATCGCATCGGGGTAATCTGCCAGAAGATCAGTCAGGCATAGCGTCACCATCACCGACGACAGACTTGCCTGCATATCCAGCGTGCCGTTGCGTCGCCGAGCATTGTCTGTCCCACCGGCGACTTTCGGGAACGCGTCGCCCGGCCGCGGCCCGTGATGAATGAACACTGCCGCCTTATGGCGATTGGCCACCGCCAGCAGCGGCCGCGCCGCCTCGGCGTTGTCCCCCGTCAAGAACAAGTTTCCAGGCAACTGTGCCCCGATCATCCCGGGTAGCCCCAACACCCGCTCGAATTCCGCTGCAGCGGCCGCCATATCGGTCAACGGCAATGCCGCAAACGCCGCGAACCGGCCGGGATGCCTCGCACAGATCGCCGCCAGCCCATCATTCACTTTCCGGCACAGTGGTAGCGCCTCGTCGATCGGCTGTGCCTCGATCCAGCAGAACGAGCCCAGCACCGACAGGACGCTTACCGAAACATCCTGCTGGTCCATGCGCGCCAGTTCCACCATGGCTTCATTGAACGCCTCGGCCAGCGGAGTATCGGGCATTCGTGGTGCCTTTAGCACCTCGGCCCCTTCTGTTCCCCGAACGATGCGCGGCTCCCGTGTTCGCGCACGCAGCGCGTCAGCGACCTCGGAGGGTTTCCAATGCGCGTGCATGTCAATCATCATGGCTTGTAATCCCTCGCGTGTTTCCTCTCTGGCTTGTCTGGCAGTTTACGCCCCGCCTCGGCCCGGAGGCAACACACGTTACTTGGAGGCCGCTTGATGTTTCGACGGACGACCATACAAAGCAGCGCTTCGATAATCTTTACCACGTCTGATCGATCGATCAGATTTAGCGAGTTTGCGAAGGCCGGATTGAGCGATGAGACCGCAAGTAGCCCGGATTGAGTGAAACGAAATCCGGGGCAAACCTCGCAGTTCATTCCCAGATTTCACCGGCGCCCAATTCTGCCCGCTGTCATGGTCCGCGAAGGCGGACCATCCAGCACACGCCGTCCAATGCGGTGATTACTGGATCATCCGCTTTTGCGGATGATGACGGGTGCGGGACTATTTTAGCGGCGCTTTGTACACCGTCGTGGATCTGACCAAAGAGTACGTGCGATCAACGGCGATTACCGGTCTTAGCCGACGATGGGCAAACTAAGATGTAGCGCGGGGTGACCGCAATCTTTACGCTGGCTCTTTCGGTTGTCTGAGAGAGGGGCCGCCATGAAACTTCCGCGTCGCAAATTTTTGCAACTGGCCGGAAGTACTGCCGCACTCTCGGCCGTACCATCCAGCGTGAGAGCCCAAGCCTATCCGTCGCGCCCGGTGCGCTGGATCGTCGGCTTCCCACCTGGAGGCCCAAACGACATCACAGCACGCATCATGGCGCAATTTCTGTCAGAGCGGTTGCACCAGCAGTTCGCCGTCGAGAACCGGCCCGGAGCGGCGGGCAATGTCGCGACCGAATTGGTGGCGAGGGCGGAGCCTGACGGCTACACGGTCATGGAGCTTGCCACAGTTAACGGCATCAATGCGTCGCTCTACGATAATCTCAATTATGATTTTATCCGCGACATTGCGCTTGTTGCCGGCTTCGGCCAGGGGCCGGCCGTCATGGAGGTGAACCCAAAGGTAGCGGCCACCACGGTTCCCGAGTTCATCGCCTACGCAAAGGCCAATCCGGGCAAGATCAACATGGGGTCGGCCGGCATCGGGACGCCGCAACATGTCATCGGCGAACTCTTCAAGATGCAGACCGGCGTCAACATGGTGCACGTCCCCTATCATGGCTCGGCCCCGGAGTTGACCGATCTGCTCGCCGGCCAGGTCCAGGTCGTGTTTGAGCCCATCCAATCCACGATCGGATATATCAAGAACGGATTGCTGCGGCCGCTGGCGGTTACGACGCCCTCGCGTTCGGATGCGCTGCCAAACGTGCCGACGTTGGGCGAATTCATCCCGGGATTCGAGGCGCGCGCCTGGCAGGGGTTAGGTGCTCCGAAAGCCACGCCTCCGGCGATCGTCGCGACGCTCAACACGGCAGTGAACGCCGTTCTGGCCGAGCCAGCACTCAAAGCGCGGTTTGCCGACCTTGGTATCGCACCAATGCCCATGACGCCGGCCGAATGCCAAACGTTCATCATGGCCGAAACCGAAAAGTGGGCCAAAGTCATCAAGTTCGCAAACATCAAGCCGGAGTGACCCCGCGGCGGCGCGATACAATTTCGCGCCAGACGAATGGCGTGCCGTCGGTTATGCGACCGAGGCGACCCGGGAGCCGGCTTCATCGCGAGACGACGCGAGTTCGACCCGGTCGCGGCCGTTGACCTTGGCGCGGTAAAGCGCATCGTCGGATCGTGAAAACAGCGTTTCGGCGCTATCCCCATCGACATACTCAGCGGCGCCAAAACTGCAGGTTATGTTTCCGACCACGTCAAATGCGACTTGGCGGATGGCCGCCCGTAATTTCTCGGCAGCCTGGACCGCCATCGGCCCATCGCAGCCGGGAAGCATGATGACAAACTCCTCGCCGCCCCAACGGGCAAGCACGTCGCAGTCGCGGATATTTTTCGCCACAAGGCGGGACAACTGCGTCAGCACCTTGTCACCAACCTGATGGCCATAGGTATCGTTGACCGCCTTGAAGCCGTCGACGTCGTATAGCACCAAGGCAAGCGGGGATTCGTATCGCACGACCCGCGACATTTCGTTTGACAGCGCCTGATCAAATTTCAGCCGATTGAACAGACCAGTGAGCGGATCGGTACTCGCTTGAAAGCGCAGATCCTGAGCCAGTTCCTGCAACTTCAGGCGCCTTTCCATCTGGATGCTGTCATGGAACCACCGTTCCCTGCCGAACAGATAAATCAACGTCATAACCGCCACCAGCAGCGTGATGACGATGCCCAGAACGCGGCTGGCATAGACTTCGCGGAACGGCTTCAACATCACCAAAGACCATTGGCCGTGGCCGACATAACGCCGGCGCGCGTAATCGCGCTCGCCATTGAAATTGATCCATGTTGAGTTGGCGACTTCGCTGTGAAGCACCGGCCGATCTATTAGCGCGGGATTTTGCCGCGTCAGCTTCGAGCGTTGCTCGAGCGATAAGGGCCACAACGTACGCAACAGCATGTCCGGCCGATTCGTCAGCATAATGACGCCGTTAGGATCGATAAGAAAATATGGATGGTCGAACCACCTCAGATCGGCAGAAAAAGCATCCAGCGTCTTTTCAAGAATTGCAGCGCCGGCAATTTCGCCGCCTTTGCCGCGGATGGGAGAGCTGGTGAAGACATCGAGCTTGCCGTTCCCTGCGTTGAAAGCAAAGCGATAACCGGCCTCTCCTGCAACAGATTTGTCAAATTCGCGAGCCTGCGAGACGTCCAAAGCATTCGGATGCGCGGGTTCGCGACGGCCGGAAGCCGCGACGATGGTCCCGGTATCATCCAAAATATAGCCGGCTACTGCGTCCGATGCCCGGACATCCAAGTCGAGGACCGATTTGGCGAGATTGTCTTGCTCGGTATTTCCGCCGGTCAGCAATGGCAAGACGGCGGGTGAACCGGCGAGCGCCTTCGCCATGCCTTCTATTGTGGCGGTTTCGACGGCAAGGCGGCTCGCGAGCAGATCGATATCGCCACGCGCATCCTGCTGAATATTCTGCTGGTAGATTCCTCCGAGAAATTCGGTCAGAACCCAGCCGACGACAAGAATTGTCGCCATCGCGAGCAAAGTCCAGATGAATTGTCGGCGCAGGAAACGCGTATAACGCGGAGAGGAAACCTCCGAAACGAGGTGCTGTCCCCAAATCGCCCAGATCGAAAAGGAGAGCCAACAGGCGAGCATTCCGCGCACAAGCTGAATTGGAATCCCGGTGTTCCGAGCGAACCAATCATGATTGATAATGGTCGCCGGCCAGACCGAGCCTGCGGGCACCACGATTCCCGCCGCGATGGCATAAGCGGCGAATCCCGCGGCCGCGCACATCGCCAAACGTCTGGTGAACCCGGAAAACTCCCGCGCCATACGCGCGAACACCAAACCGGTGGCTATCGCGCCACAAAATCCGAAAATGTAGCGCGCAAAATCCCCGGCGGTGTTCAGGCCGCCAATCGATCCGCCGAGGGCGACCAAACACAACAAAGGAATATAGAGCCAAGGCCCCGGCAACCTCAGTCCAAGTGAAATCGATTTCCGGCGGGCAAATTCCATCAACACAACGAACGACGCCGTCATCAGCATAATACGCGCCAGGGCGAATGCCGGAGAGTCGCCGATAACGAGTGCCGTCAAATCAAGCCATTCGCTGCTCCCATGCAGCACACCAAACAGTCCGAGTACGGTCCAGGATTCTTCTCGCCCGCTTATCCTTGCAATGGCGATGCAGGTGGCACCGAGCAGAATGAACGCCAGCCCGTAAAAGAACAGGATGAAATCCAATTGGGTACTGAAAAAAGAATCCATTTCTCAATCTCACGCACACAACTCAGTCGCCGTAGGCACGACGAACGGCGGGAGTTCCAGAAGTTCCCGCGCAAAACGTCGGCGGCTAGTTACGGTCGCACGGCTCGCGTTGACGAGCCGTCAACATTCCTTTGCATTCCAACATGAGTAAAAGTATCCACATGCCGTTCCATTTTGGTACAGTGCGCTGAAAACATGACCACAGCGATCAAACACATCCGCACAACGAGCCTCGACTTGGGCTACGAGGAGAGCGGCGCCGCGGCCGGTAGCCCGGTCTTTCTCATGCATGGCTGGCCGTACGATCCGCGCTGCTACGACGAGGTCGTGCCGCCGCTCGTTGCCGCTGGCTGCCGCATCATCGTGCCTTACCTGCGCGGTTTCGGCGAAACGCAATTTCTGTCCGCCGAAACGCCGCGCTCGGGCCAGCAGGCGGCGCTAGGCAACGACCTGCGCGAGCTGATGGACGCGATGAAAATCGAGCGCGCCGTGCTCGCCGGCTACGACTGGGGCGGCCGCGCCGCCTGCGTGGTCGCCGCGCTGTGGCCGGAGCGCGTGCGCGGCCTCGTCACCGGCAACGGCTACAACATCCAGAATATCGCGACGTCGATGAAGCCGGTGGCGCCGGCGCAGGAGCATCGCTTCTGGTACCAGTATTATTTCCATAGCGAACGCGGCCGCGCCGGACTGGAACAAAACCGCCGCGCGCTGTGCCGCTACATCTGGGAAATCTGGTCGCCGCGCTGGAGGTTCGACGACGCGACGTTCGCGCGCAGCGCCACCTCGTTCGACAATCGCGATTTCGTCGCAGTAACGATCCAGTCCTACCGCCACCGCTATGGCTATGCGCCGGGCGATCCGGCGCTGGAGCCGATCGAACAACGGCTCGCCACCCAGCCCAAGATAGGGGTGCCGGCCGTCGTGCTGCATGGTGATGACAGCGGCGTCCAGCCCGCGGCGGGCTCGGAAAGCCACAGCCCATTCTTCACCGGGCCCTATCAGAGGCGCGTACTACCGGGGATCGGCCATAATATCCCGCAGGAAGCGCCCAAGGCCGTCGTGGACGCGGTTCTCGAACTGCTGCGTTGACGTTTGATTAACTACCGGGCCGAATGCGGCTAACTACGGAACCGGATTGCAATTGCCTTTACCTTACGCTGCTTAAATCGAGGCAGGTGGTGAGCGTCAAACTTGTCCTGGTTGCCGCCTGCGCCCTCATCGACGCCGATGGTCGCGTGCTCATCGCACAACGGCCGCAGGGCAAGTCGATGGCGGGTTTATGGGAGTTTCCCGGCGGCAAGGTCGAGACCGGCGAGTGGCCGGAGCAAAGCCTGATCCGGGAGTTGAAGGAGGAACTGGGAATCACCGTCAAAGAGGAGTGTCTCGCGCCACTGACTTTCGCGAGCCATCTCTATCCCGAGTTTCACCTTCTCATGCCGCTCTATGTCTGTCGGCGCTGGGAAGGAATTATTGCGGCGCAAGAACAGCAGAAGCTCAAATGGGTGCGGCCGAATGATTTGAGAAACTACCCGATGCCGCCCGCCGATGAACCGCTGATCTCGCACCTCATGGCGCTCATATGATCCGAAAGCCAGAAGGCTGACGACTATGCACAAAGTTTCGAGCACGACGATAACCCGGCCGGTCTGGCGCTTCGCCCGCGACGAGAGCGGCGCGACCGCAATCGAATACGCAATGATCGCTTCCGGCGTCGGAGTCGCGATCGCCGCCACCGTCGTCAGCCTCGGCTCGGGCGTCAAAGGTCTGTTCGTCAGCGTCTCGTCCGCGCTGAAATAGATTTCACTGTTACCGTTCCGCCTTTTCACCGGCAGGTATTTCACGCGTCCCAAGCGCATCGGCCAGCCGCGTTTTTGCCGATCCGGGCTTGAGCGGCTGCTGCTGATCCGGATGCGGTGCCCACCCCGAGAGCCAAACCACTTCGAACGTCGCGCGGATACGGCCATCGGGGTCGGCAAAACGGTTGCCGTAGATCTCGGCCATGCGAATGAGTGTGGCGCGCCTGAGCGGCTTGCGGCGGCGCGCGAGCAGAACATTGGTGGCGCCCATGCGCCGCAGATCGCGCATCAGGCCGAAGGCTGAATCGTAGCGTACGGCGAGGCGATCGGTGTCGGTCACCGGCAGCGCGAAACCGGCACGCTGCAACAGTGCACCAAGGTCGCGCAGGTCGGCGAACGGCGCGACACGCGGCGAGACGCCGCCCTCGATGTCGCTCTCGGCTTCGGCAAAGCTTTGGCGCAGCTCGGTCAGCGTCTCGCCACCCAACAGAGCCGCGAGAAACAGCCCGTCCGGCTTCAGCGCGCGGCGGATCTGGATCAGGACGCCCGGCAGATCGTTGACGAATTGCAGCGCCAGCCCCGATACGACGAGGTCGAGCGTCGCGTCGCCGAACGGCAGCGCCTCTTCATCGGCGACCACCGCGGAGCCGCTGTCCATATCGGCCGTGATGATCGTGCCTACCGACTCGAGTTTGGCAAGCGCGGCACGCACCGCCCCACCGGGCGTGCCGAGATCGACCGCGACGTCGAAGCGGCGCAGCACCGCAGCGAGCCGGTCGCCAATATCGCTCGCCACGCGATCGAGCAGAAACGTCGCCGCGCCCAGCGCAATGGCGCGGCGGCGGCGCAACCTGAGCAGTGCACGATCAAAAATCACCGGGCTATCGGCCATCTGGCTATCAGTCCTGGATTTTCCACCACTGCGGCGATGACAAGCACGGCACGGCGCGGTACCGTTGCACCATGTCGGACATGGCAAACATCGCAATTCCCGCGCGGCTCAGGCGCGCCGCCGGCGCAGCGCAAAATTTCGTCCGCGCGGCGCTCGATCTCGCCTTGCCACCGCTGTGCGCCGCCTGCCGCGAACCGGTCGAAGGCAAGGGGTTATGCCCGGAGTGCTGGTCGAAACTCTCCTTCATCACGCGGCCCTATTGCGAGCGGCTCGGCATTCCTTTTGTGTATGACCCGGGTCCGGGCATCCTGTCCATGCAGGCGATTGCCGATCCGCCGGCCTATCACCGCGCCCGCGCTGCGGTGCGCTTCGACGAAATATCGCGCGCGCTGGTCCATGCGCTTAAATATGGCGACCGGCTTGATCTTGCGCCGATGATGGGGCGCTGGATCAGCCAGGCCGGTCGGGAACTGTTGGCGGAGGCCGATGCGCTGGTACCCGTGCCGCTGCACTGGCGGCGGCTATGGGCACGGCGGTTCAACCAGTCCGCGGCTCTGGCTGCCGCCATTTCGCGCGACAGCGGCGTGCAGATCGCCACGGGCGCGCTCAAGCGCATCAAAGCGACGGCGCAGCAGGTTGGGCTGACACAATCCGAACGCGCCGCCAACATCCAGGGCGCATTCCGCGTACCGGAGGAGGGCAAGGCCGAAGTTGCCGGCCGACGCCTTGTTCTGGTCGACGACGTGCTGACGTCTGGCGCCACGGTCGAAGGCTGTGCGCGGGCGCTGCTGCGCGCCGGGGCCGCCAATGTCGATGTGCTGATTTTCGCCAGGGTTGCCGATCCGGGCAGAACGTCCATATAAATGTTTCGATAATGCTTGCGGATCATCATGGCGGCCATTGATATCTATACCATTCCGTACTGCCCCTATTGCGCGGATGCAAAGGAGCTGCTGTCCAGCAAAGGTGTCAGCTTCCATGAGATCGATGCTGCTGGAAACCGGGACATACGCAAGCAGATGATCGAGCGCGCCAACGGAGGCAGTACCTATCCGCAGATCTTCATCGGCCCAACCCATGTCGGCGGCTGCGACGATCTTTATGCGCTCGAAGCGGCAGGCAAGCTCGATCCGCTGCTGGCCGAAGCCAAGGGACAATCGCAATGAGCGCCGCAACTCCTTCGACCTTCAAGGTCGGCCTGGTCCAGATGCGCTCCGGACTCGATCCGCATGCCAATCTGACCGCGCTGCTGTCGTCCATCGACGAAGCCAAGCGCGGCGGCGCCGACTATGTGCAGACTCCCGAGATGACCAACATCCTGGCGCTCAAGCGGGAGCATCTGTTCGCCAGCATCGTCGCCGAGGAGCACGACCCGACGCTCGCGGCCTTGCGCGAGCTGGCGCAAAAGCTCTCGATCTATATTCATGTCGGTTCGCTGGCGATCAAAGTCTCGCCGGACAAGGCGGCCAACCGTTCCTTCGTTATCGATCGCAACGGCAATATCGCCGCGCGTTATGACAAGATCCATATGTTCGACGTCGATCTCGCCGGCGGCGAGAGCTATCGCGAATCGAACAATTACCGCGCCGGCGATCTCGCCGTCGTCGCCGATCTGCCTTGGGGCCTCCTTGGCATGACGGTCTGTTACGATTTGCGTTTCCCGGCGCTCTACCGCGCGCTCGCCGAGGCCGGCGCCTCGTTCCTCGCGATCCCGTCGGCCTTCACCAAACAGACCGGCGAAGCGCATTGGCATGTGCTGATGCGCGCCCGCGCCATCGAAAACGGCTGCTACGTGTTCGCCGCGGCACAAGGCGGCAGGCACGAGAACGGGCGCGACACGTTCGGCCATTCGCTGGTCGTCGATCCGTGGGGCAAGATCGTTGCCGAGGGTGGCACCGAGCCGGGCGTGATCATCGCCGAGATCGATCCGGCCGCGGTGGCAGCCGCACGTGGAAAAGTGCCTTCGCTGCGCCACGGCCGCCGCTTCGAGCTGGTCGAGCCCTTGGCGGAGCCGACCTATCTGCATGCCGTGCGGGGCGCATCATGATCCGCTACACGCTCGGTTGCGAGCGCGGTCACGAGTTCGAAAGCTGGTTTCCGAATTCCACCGGCTACGACAAGCAGAGAAAGCGCGGCCTGGTGACCTGCCCGGCTTGCGGCACGGCCAAGGTCGAAAAGACCATCATGGCGCCGCGGCTGGCGCGCAGCGACATTGTCGATCCGACGCCTCCCGCAATATCGCCGCAAGCAGCGCCGGCCAAGACATCAGCAAAGACGCCGGTTGTGATCATGTCGCCACACGAACGCGAGCTGCGGCAGAAGCTGAAAGAGCTTCGCGACCACGTCACCAAGAACGCCAGCTATGTCGGCCCGCGCTTCTCGGAAGAAGCGCGCAAAATCCACTACGGCGAGACCGAGCACCGCTCGATCTACGGCGAGGCGTCTCCCGATGAAGCCAAGGCGCTGCACGAGGAAGGCATCGCGTTTCATCCGCTGCCTGTGCTGCCGGACGAGCAGAACTAGAACGGGTACTCGGAATCCGGCCAAATGCCCGCTTGGCTCCGCAAGCGACCGAACTGCTGCTTGCTCACCTTACGGCAATTTCCTCGCGGACACGCCTGCAAACGGCGTCGAAGGTATTCAGCTCGTCGTCACTGATCCAAAGCGGGAAAGCAGGAAAGGGCTTTTCTTTGAAAATAACGCATCACGAGTGGAACTATCGCGGAAGTTGAGTGTTTATTTATTGGCTTATCAGGGGGATATGTGAAAAAAATCGCAATTATCATTGCCGCAGCTGGCCGTAGTGGGCTGTGCCGCAGGTCCGGCATTCGCTCAATCACAAGAAGACCAGGCGGCCTGTACGCCTGACGTCATGCGGCTCTGCCAACAGGATATTCCCGATCGAGGCCGCATCATTGCCTGTCTTGTGCGAAGCAAGCTGCAACTCAGCCCCACCTGTGCCGGCGTGTTCACGCGCGCGCACACGGCGAGTGTATTGAAGACAAAACTCTAATAGGCCACAGTCGCAGTACTGCCTGGCCGAGCACACGGCCACCCGGCGTCGCGTGGGCGCCGGAGCCACGCACTGCAAATGCAAAGAGAGACAAGACCATGTCCATTGGACTCATTCTCGTTATCGTCCTCGTTATTTTTCTGTTTGGTGGCTTCAGCGGCCGGTTCGGCGGCTACGGTTACGGCTACGGGCACGGTGGTGTCGGCATCATCGGCACAATCCTGATCATCGTTGTCATTCTTATGCTGCTTGGGCGCCTCTGACGTCGCATCCATCATACCGAAACAGCACTGAGTAACTGGTCGAGAATAAACCCAGGTCATTTGCAGATATTTTATCGGCGAAAAATCATGATCAGAACCAATGTCATTTCCACATTCGCGCGATGGGCATTGTGGCTTTACATGGCAGAAGCAGTAGCAATCCTTGCCATCGTCGCGATAATTCACGCTCACGCCTGAAAATTCCTCCGCCGACCGCGCCGTCGAGGGACACAGTCTTTCGATTGCACGCTGAGTTCGGGGCAATGAGGCTTCCGACAAAAGGAATTTGACGATGAAAACTCTTCTGGCAGTCGCCGTTATCACTTTCACGACCGTCCTCACCCTCGCGCCGATCTCCGCCCTGGCTCAGGACCGCGGTACCGACGCTGCGATGGGGGCCGCTTCCGGATTTGTCGTTGGCGGGCCGGTCGGCGCGGCCGTCGGCGGCGTGATCGGATACACGGCGGGCCCGAACATCGCTCAAGGGATGGGTCTGCAACGGCGGCATTACTATTACGACAATTATGGCCACCGCCATTACACCTATCGCTGAATCACAGCGCGCTAGCGAAATGGAGCCTCAAATGGTCACGGCAAAGCAGTATCGTGTAAAGGCGAACGTATGTGGCGAACTCAGCAGCGAAGCTGTGGAGCCGGGCCAGATCCGCAAATATCAGGATTCGAGCGACAGCTTTAATTCGCTTGCCGACAACGAAGAGTGGCTCGCGCGCAATGCCGATAAGACATTGCAAGCATCCGATAAAAAATAAACCAGCTACGGAAGCTTCGGTTCGGGGGAGAAGCGCGCCCCCCGCAACGTAGCGCCCCCTTATTCGTGAATGAGCGTTTGCCAGTTCACAGGCACCGCCCCGGCTGGGCCGGGCGCCGGTTGATCCAACGGATGCGATTGTGGAGCGGGAAGTTTCGGTCCGGCGAAGGATTCTCTGAGTACGGTAGTCGTAAAACCAATGCTCGCCTGGCTCGAAGCTCGTGATTATCGGGTGACCCGTGGCGGCGAAGTGTTTCGACGCATGCTGACTTGGGGAGCTATCGCAGCAGCCGATGTGACCGCATTCGGCACACCTGCGAAGATGAAACCACCATTTGCCCCCAGCCATGCATTCGACGCAGCCTGTTCCGCTTGGCTTGACTGCTGGGTTGATACCATCCCTCTCGGACTTCATGTGCTCCTCTGACCTCCTCATGCCTCAGCTTGGCACCGCCCAGTCATTGCAACGGTTTAAGCTTGTCCATCATAGTTGGAATAAATTCCGACACTGTGGGATGAATGTGCATCGCGCGTTGGATCACGGTGTAGGGCGCCTTGGCGTACATGATATCGAGGACGCAATGGATGACCTCGTCGCCTTCTAGTCCCAGGAAGGACGCGCCCAGTATTTGTTTGTTATCCCGATCCACGAGGATTTTCATGAAACCCCTGGTCTCGCCCCTCTCATACGCGCGCATCACGTCCTTCATTGCCATGGTCGAGATCAGCGCAGACTTGCCGGACTTGCGGACTTCCGCTTCCGTCATCCCGGCGCGGCCAAGCGGCGGGTCGGTATAGAGCGCGTAAGCCATGATGCGGTCGCTCACTCGTCTCTGATCATTGTCGAGAAGATTTGCTGCCACGATCTCGAAATCATTATACGACGTGTGCGTGAACGCGCCTCGACCGTTGCAGTCACCCATCGCCCAGATGCCGGGAATGTTGGTACGCAACTGGCCGTCCACCTGGATATACCCGTGTGCGTCCGTGGTTATACCCGCCTTGTCGAGGCCAAGGTCGTCAGTGTTTGGTCGCCGACCGGTCGCAACCAGCAAATGCGTTCCGGCAATCTGCGAGATTTTCCCGGCCGATTCGACTTTCGCTGCGATCAAGTTTCCTTGCTGCTCCACACCGACCACCTTGCTGTCGACGCGCACATCGATGCCCTCCTCGTTGAGGAAGCCGGCAATTGCATGTGAGACGTCCTCGTCCTCCCGCGAGATCAAGCGCGGTCCGTATTCGATCACGGTCACCTTGCTTCCGAAACGGCGATAGATTTGAGCAAATTCAAGGCCGATATAGCTGCCGCCAAGGATGACGAGATGTGAAGGCAGGAAATCGATGTCCATCATCAAACTGTTGGTGAGGTACGGAACCTTGTCGAGGCCGGGTATCGGCGGAATCGCGGCTCGCGCGCCCACATTGATAAAGATCTGATCGGCCGCGAGCTCAGAACCATTCACTGCCACTGTCTTTTCCGCAACAAAGCGGCCATGGCCCTTATAAACCGTGCATCCTTGCAAGGTCTCCAGTGATTGCTCGACGCCATCACGGAATGCGGCCACGACGGAATCCTTTCGCGCCTTGACTGCTTTCATGTCGACATTGATCGAGCCTTCAATCCTGACGCCGTAATCGGCGGCGCGGCGCACAACATGTGCGGCGTAGGCGCTCGCGACCAGCGTCTTGGTCGGAGTACAACCTGTGTTGACGCATGTGCCGCCGAACAGCTTGCGCTCGATGATCGCGACCTTCCGGCCTGCAGCCACCAATCGCCGCGCCAAGGCCGGCCCAGACTGTCCGGTGCCAATGATGATCGCGTCGTAGTTCGGCATGGTGGACTCCCGATTTTTCGGGTCAGTCGCCGGAGTATGCGCGGTCACCAGCGACGCTTTCAAGCGTCGTGCCGTCTATCCGTAAGTGACGCCCGGGTTGCTCTGCCCGACTTCTATAATATAGCCGTCAGGATCGCGAATGTAGCAGCGCGTCTCGCCGTATTTGGGCTTTGGCTCCGTGATGAACTCGGCGCCCCGACTTTTCCATAATTTGTAGCATGCCTGGATATCGGCAACGCGGATATTCATAAAGCTGCTGACTTGATCGGGATCGGGGGGGACGCGGAGCGTTGTCTTTGGCTTGTCGGGCGTCGGGCCGCCCCCGGGGTTGACGATGAGCCACGTGTTGGCGATCTGGAGGTATCCCGGCGCGCCGCTCTTGTCGCCTCTGCTGTCAATGCGGCCGCCGAAGACCGTTTCGTAAAATCGAAGCGATCGCTCGACGTCGGCGACGGTGAGAAAGTGCGCGATGGTAATCCCTTCCTTCGGCGGCATTTCATAGGTTTTCTGTCTGACTTGTACTTCGTTCATGGACAACTCCTGTTGGGACTTCGGGGACTTCAAGTTGCAAGGCGCATGAAATAATCTACCGATCGGTCAAACGGAATGTTCGGCCAAGAACGCGAGAATGAGCCTCGCGATCTCGTCGTTCTTCTCGTCCAGGGCGAAATGGCCGGCGTCGAGCAGGTGGATTTCGGCATCCGGCAGATCGCGCTTGAACGCTTCGCCCCGGGAGCGATGAACGAGGGATCGTTCCGCCCCCAGACCACCAAAGTCGGCGGCTTGTGCTCGCGCAACCAAGCTTGCCACGCCGGATACGAAGCGACGTTTGTCCGGTAGTCGTACAGCAGATCGGCCTGGATCTCGCGTTGGCCGGGTCTCGACAGGTGGGCGTACTCGTCAGTCCAGGTGTCCGGGTTATAACGTTCGGGATGCGAGGTACCGAGGGTGTGACGTTGTTCGGTTGCTGCGAGCGACACGAACGCATCGAACACTTCGGGATGCGCTTTCGGATCGGCCCAATATTGCGCGATGCCGGCCCACTTGGCGCCCAGCCCCTCCTTATAAACATTGGCATTCTGGATGATGAGCGCCTGCAGCCGCTCCGGATGCGCCAAGATGATACGAAAGCCGACCGGCCCGCCATAGTCATGAAGGAAGAAGGTGTATTTGTTGATCTTGAGTTGCTCGAGAAGACCGTCGATCGTCCTGGCCAAATTGTCGAAGGTGTACACATACGAATGTGGCGACGGGGCGTCACTCTGACCAAATCCTGGAAAATCCGGTGCTATCAGATGATAGCGTGTTGCGAGCAAGGGGATGAGCGTATCGAACTCGCGCGAGGAAGAGGGGAACCCGTGCAGCAGCACGATGGTCGGCGCGCCCTTCGGACCGGCTTCGCGATAGAAAACTCCGACGCCATCAACCGTCATGCGGTGATAGGTCGTTGTCGCGGACGTCGACTCCAGCGAAGTAGCCTGCGTAGGATGATCGACGATCATGACGCTACACTCTCGGCTAAACAGCTCGCGGTTACGGCGCGGTGATGCCTAGCAATGCATCTATCGAATATTTTCCCGCGCCGGTAGTATACAACAGCAGGAAGCCTCCCATAAGGCTCAGGTCTTTGTAGAAACCCTCCAGGCTGTCGACGTAATCCGTGCCTTTCACTGTCCAATAGCGATGCCCGATAAGAGCAGTTCCGAGCGTATATAAAGCCATGAGTGCGGCCGAGGGGCGCGTGAATGCGCCTACAGCGACCGCGAATGCGACCGGAACTTCCATGACGATGGATACGACGGTCGCGAGGACTGGCGTCGGAACGCCAAGCTGCACCATTTGAGCCACGGTGCCCGAATAGTCCCTCACCTTCCTCAAGCCGAAAATCAGAAAAAGCGTAGCGAGAAGAACACGCGCCGCAAGAATGAGCTCATCGTTGATGCCGATCCTATCACAAGAAATCTCGAGGAATAGAGCGATCCCAGTCGCGACGACACACTTCGTTCGCGCCTTCGAAGGCGCGCAAACTTCCCTTTAACAGGAAAGAACTGGCGGTGGATGTCAGCCGCATCTGCGTCTCGACCCGAATTTGCCATTCGCCGCGCGAGATCGTCTGGGTATTTTGTAGTTCGGCCACCGCGCTCAGCGGATCATTGTCCTCGACGTGATACTGCGATTTCCACTGCGTGCCCAATTCCAGACCAATGCGGTCGATACGCTCGATCCGTACACCATCGCGATGAATGATGGTTGGCTTCTCCGGAGCCGCCGTCTCCGCTTCGGGAAAAGGCGTGAGCCTGGCGTCCGCGGCGTTGGGCGAGCGTTGCGGCAGATCGAGCGTACCGGCAAAGATCTGCACAGTTGCCGTCTCAGGACTGGGCCAGATCATCGGCCAGTAAGCGGTCGATATCGCAAGCCTCACCTTGTGACCGGATGGAAATAC
Source organism: uncultured Alphaproteobacteria bacterium (assembly GCA_963813825.1). Taxonomy (GTDB): domain Bacteria; phylum Pseudomonadota; class Alphaproteobacteria; order Rhizobiales; family Xanthobacteraceae; genus BOG-931. The sequence continues at coordinate 104,031 of CAWFBB010000001.1, read as the reverse complement.
CGAGCCTGCATCATTGAGCTGGATGCGCACGCGATAACGCTCACCTGTCGTCAGCAGGGCGGGCTGTTCGTGGCTCTCGCGATGAGTGAGGTTGAGGACACCATAGCTGACACGCAGCGATTCACCGGACGGATGCACATCGCACAACCGAACAACCAGATTCGCAATCGGCCGGTCGGACGCGACATCGAGCGTCACGATCGGAGCGCCAAGAATCTCGATCGGCTCATCGAGTGGCGCCGTTTCGAAAATCAGGGAACGCAGGTCATCTTCTTGCTGGTCGCGTGCCTGATCGCGCCCACGACCGAACGGAACCCAGTCGCCTGAACATTGACCAAGCGTCTGCGGCGAGCATACGGCGCGAGCCGTCAAAGTTGCCGCGGCTTCTCGCAGCCCCGCATCGGTCAAGAACAGCCGCAGCGGCATTTTTCCTGGCGGTGGCCACGAAGGTTCTGCAATCCACCGGCCCGGCAAGGTGTCGTGGTGCGCCGCCGGTTTCACACTGTCCGTCATCCACGCCCGCAGCATAGGTTCGTCCATCACGCCGGTGTCGATGCCCTTCAGCCAGTGGTCCCACCAGCGCAGCATGTCCTGGAGGAAGCCGATTTGCGGGCCGGGATAGGCAAAGTGCGGATAGGCGTGCGCCCATGGCCCGATGAGACCCTTGCGGGGCACCTTCAGCCGCTCGAGCAGGCGCGGAATCGCGTTCTTATAACCATCGGTCCAACCACCGACGGCATAGACCGGGCATTGGATCGCTGCGTAGTCCTCGCATACCGATCCGTGCTTCCAATACGCGTCGCGTCTTTGGTGTTGCAGCCAATTTTCCTGGAACAGCGGTATGTTCTGCAAGCGCTCCAACCACATCGCGCGCCAGCTGTCGCCGACCAGCGCCGGATCGGGCGGCAGGCACATCAAGCCGAAAAAGAAAAAGGCCCACTCGAGTGCAGCGGTGGTAAGTAGCGTGCCGCCCATGTAGTGCGCGTCGTCGGCGTACCGATCGTCGGTTGAGCAAATGGTTACGATCGCTTTGAGTGCCGGAGGACGGCGCGCCGCAATTTGAAGTCCATTAAAGCCGCCCCAGGAAATTCCCATCATTCCAACGGAGCCATTGCACCAGGGCTGCGCTGCCAGCCAGGCGATCAGCTCTATGCCATCGTCTTGTTCCTGCTTGGCGTACTCGTCGAACAGCAAGCCCGTCGATTCACCGCTACCGCGAATATCGACCCGGACGCCGGCGTAGCCGTGACCCGCGAGATAGGGATGAGTCAGCGCGTCCCGTTCGTACGTACCGTCGCGCTTGCGGTATGGGAGATACTCCAGGATTGCAGGAACCGGGTTCTGTTCGGCATCTTCCGGCAACCAGATGCGGGCCGCCAGCATCGTGCCGTCTTGCAACGGTATCAACGTGTGCTCGATGACACGCACAGCTTTTGGAAAAGTCGTGACAATCACAGCGGACCACCCTTGATGGCGGCGCAAGAAGATAACAGGTGAAGGCCCCGTGTCACGCGACGTTCTTGTTCATCAGGCCCAGTATCAGGGCATCGAGGCTGTAAGGTCCGGCGCCGCCCGAAACAACGACGATCAGCATGAAGGCATAGAGGACCTCGGGCAAATAGAGCCAATCGTCGATACGGTCTGCTTCATCAATCGGTTTGTAGAGTTTGATTCGCTGCCGCCCGGACGTGGCGATGGCGACGAGGATGATGACCAGCAGGCCGAGCGCGGCGAGTGGCGCCAAGAGCCCGACAAGGACGGCGGCGCCGGCGCTGAACTCGACCAACGGCACCCACCATTGATTGAAGCCCACTGCATGAATGCCGAGCGCCTTGAGTTCATCGACGACTGTACGGTGGCGCTCGGCGTTGAACAGCTTGTGATATCCCGACAGCATAAAGAACGCCCCAACCGCGATCCGGTTCAGGGTCATCGCCAGGTCGGTCCATCCGACACCAACGAACAGAAGATTCATCATGGTCCACCTCCGCGGCGACTTGAAATCACACGCTGACCAGCCCGGACGAGGTCGCGAGAACCAGAGCGTCCATTCATAAATCAAGATCGGCGAGAAGTGACTGGACAACGGCCGCCATGCCTCCGACGGCGGAAATAAGATCCAGCCATGGCTCGTCTTTTACAGCTTCAGCAGCTTACGGGCATTCTCATAATAGACTTTATTCTTGTCTTCCGGCGACAGTCCCATCTGATTGATCAACTCCACGCCTTCTTTTTTGAGGACGAAGAGCGGCGGTGAATCCGTACCGAAGACAAAATGATCGGCGCCTACGGATTCGAACGCGCATCGAGCGCCAGGGAGCCAGTAGCATGTAGACTCCAGATACAACATTTTCAGGTAGTGGCTGGGTTGATGCTTGATGAGCATCGGCTCGTAAGTGCCGAGGAAAAAACACTCGTCCTGGAGCCGGTAGGCGTAGTCCATGCGGCCGATCATCTCGCAGATACCGCCGCCAAGGTGCGTCGCAACCACCTTCAGCTTTGGCAGTTTTTCGAACATGCCGCGGACAATGAGCCGCGCCACCGCCAGCGCGCCGTCCATCGGGCGGCCGACCGACGACGCGAGCCTGTAATCGCGCATGCGCTCCTCGCCAAAGCCGACCGACGGCGGGTGGATGACCACTGGTACGTCAAGTTCACACGCCAACTGGAAGAACGGAAAAGCGTCGTCGTCGTCCGGATAGCTGCCTTGCAGGCTCGACAGGATCCAGGCGCCTTTGAGACCGTCCTCTTTCACGGCGCGCTCAAATTCGCGCAGGAACGGATCGCCGCCATACGGCACAATCGACGCCATGCCGTAGATTTTTCCCGGATATTTGTTTTGCTGTGCCGCGACGTACCGGTTTTGTCGCTGACAACGCTCGAGCTGCTGGGCGCGATCCATGTCGCGCATATTGTGCAGCGGGTTGGAAATCACGGAAATGTCGACGCCGCCGATTTTGGCGGCTTCCAGCACGTTCTCGATGGTCCCCGGCGGACGGCCCTTGGTGGCGCCGATGTTCTTGTGAAAACCTGTGCCCGTGAAGGTGTCAAAATCTTCCGGCGGTAAAACATGAGTATGAAAATCGATGATCATTGCCGCTATCTCTCCCGATGACCGCGCCGTCCGCGCAACGGGCACCATACACTGCCGGGCCCCCGCGCTAGAATACGGCGCTGAGCGGGAGTCATCGAATCCTATGGGCAGCCATGCAGTCGCGTCAGGCTCAAAGCCGGGTACAGTGTCCAGCTCTGAAGGCCCATGCGGTCACGGCAATGGATACACGCTGCGGCAGCGATTGCATCGCAGCTGGTTTCCGTTCGCCTTCCATGAACTTGTCGCGCCAATAGCGGGGGCCCATTGGCCATGATTTTCAGCCGCCGAGCTTTTGTCAGTTCGATCCCGCTCTTGTTCGCCAAGGCCAAGGCTCAAGCGGAGCCTCCAAACGAAGCGGACAGCGCAGAATGGCCGGCGCGGCCGGTCCGCTTCATCGTTCCCGCGGCCGCCGGCAGCGCTGGCGACGATGTAGACCGTTTGATCGCGGCAAAACTCGCCGAGAGATTCGGCCAGCAATTTGTCATCGTGAATCAGCCGGCCGCCGTCGGCACGCTTGCTATGCAGGATTTGGCGCGCGCGACACCAGACGGCTACACGATTGGACAGATATCAGCGAGTACCCAGGTCGTCGCGAAGCTGTACACACCGAGTCTGTCGTATGATGGCATCAAAGATTTCGCACTGATTTCTCTTCTCGGCAGTTCGCCTTACGTGCTCGCGGTCTACCCCGGCATACCGGCCAGGACCGTCGCCGAGCTGGTGGCGTTGGCCAAGGCGAAGCCGCAACCATTGAGCAATGCCGCCTTCGGCACGATGAGCCTCGGTTTTCTGGGCAGCAAGTTATTCGAACGGCAGGCCGGCATCACGCTAAACCAGATACCGTATCGATCCTCCGCTCAAGCGGTGACCGATGTTGTGGCCGGTCGTGTCGATATGCAATTCAGTACCCTGCCGCCAGCCGTGCCCCTTATCCGGGCAGGAAAACTGCGTGCGATTGCAACGACCGGAGCGCAACGGTTTGCGACGCTGCCCGAGGTACCGACGTTGGCGGAATCAGGATTTCCGGGATTCGACGTCGCACTGTGGCTCGGGATGGCCGCTCCGGCAGGCACGCCACCGAAAATTATCGCAACGCTCAACAGCGAACTGGTCGCTCTCCTGAACACCGCGGACATGCAGGATGCAATGCTGCGGCAAAGCTTCGTCGCCGAGTCCTGCTCGCCGGACGCGCTCGCCAGCCGCATTAGCGCCGATCTGGAAAAGTGGCGCGATATTGTGGCGAGCGCCGGTTCATCGGAAAAATGAGCTGCATCCAAGCCGCCGGTGCGCGTTTCTCGGAAGAAGCGCGCAAAATTCATTACGGCGAAACCGAGCACCGCTCGATCTACGGCGAAGCGTCACTGCGAATGGCTGAGCTGGCGCGGGGCAAGATGAAACGCTCGACCGCCTTGGCGAAACCCTCATCATCGTAGGAGTTGGTTACAAAATCGGCCTGCTTCTGCACCTCGAGGCTGGCGTTGCCCATCGCGATGCTGAGGCCACTTTTGTGGAACATCAGCACGTCGTTTGGCATATCGCCAATCGTTGCGATCTCGCTGGCCGGAACTGAGAGAAATTTTGACAGCCTCGCGACGACGGCCCCTTTATTAGCCTCTGGATGGGTGACGTCGAGATAATAGGGTTGCGAACGAGCAGCCGATGCTGTTGCGCCGAGGGCGTCCTGAACTTGCTTTTCGCAACGCGCCACCAGATCGGTATCGTCGCTCACGCCGACGATCTTGACTACACTGTCGAGTACACCTTTGAAATTCTCGACGATGGTTGGAGCAAACTTGACGGTCCATTGCTCCCGGGCGACATGGGGCGCATTGCGGTTACGAACAAGCCAGTCATTGCCGCTGTAGACCCACACGTCCATGTCGTTGCGGAGCATGACTTCAATCGCGCGTCTTGCGACATCGGCGGCGAGCACATGCTCTTCCATGATGGTCATGTCGGGCTTGACGAAGATCCCACCGTTGAATCCAGCAAGCGGGGTACGCAGAGCCAGCGGATCGATCAACATCGCCATGCCGCGCGGTGGCCGGCCGCTGGTAATCGCAAAGGAGACACCTGCCGTGTGGAGTGCCTCCACGGCCGCCCTTGCACGTAACGTCAGCACTTTCTCCGCAGTAACCAGGGTGCCGTCGACGTCGGCCAGGACAAGTGAGATTTTCGATGCAGTGGGCTTAGTCATTCGCGATCTCCTGCTGGTGTCACCAGAGCCCCTTCACTCGACCGCTTCAGCCCTCGGCGAAGATCAGCAACAGCACGCCGGCGACGACCAGCGCCATGCCGAAAGCTTCACGCGCCGTCGTGCGCTGTTTGAACATGAAGCGCGTGACCATCTGCGCGAACAAAACTTCGATCAGGGCCAGCGTGCGCACGCTGGCGGCGGTGGCGATTGCGAAGGCCAGAAACCAGAATTGCGATGCCAGCGCGCCCATCAATCCGGCGAACAGCGACGGTTTCCAAGAGCGCAGGATTGCGACCATCGCCGATGGCTGCCGCAGCATCAGATAGAGCGAAAGCGTCACCGCCTGCATCACCAGGCCGACCACCAAGGTGAAAGTCGCGGCCATGACGAAATTCGGCAGGCCGAGATTGAGGATTGCGCCGCGGTAACCGATCGCCGACAGCGCGAACAAGCCGCCGGAGACCAAGCCAATAACGGTCGGTCGAATCCCGCCGACCATGCCGCCCGGCTTGATCGACATGACGATGACGCCGGCCGTCGCCACCAAAATTGCCGACATCATCGGCCATGACACCGCATCGCCGAGAAAGATCAGGCCGAAGATCGCCACCTGTATCGGCTCGGTTTTGATGTAGGCGATGGTAACGACGAACGAGCGTTCGTTCATGGCCATCAGCATCGTCGCGGTGGCGGCGATTTGGGCGCCGGCGCCATCGAGCACCCAGGGCCAGAAGCGCAGTCCCGGATGCGGCAGCGGCACGCCGGTCCAGGCCAGCACGCCTAACAGCGACAGCAGCGCGAACGGAAATCCGAACAGAAACCGCACGTGGGTCGCGCCGACCGTACCGAGGCTCGTGGTCAGCTCGCGCTGCATCGCATTGCGCAAGGTCTGGAAGAACGCGGCAATAACGGTGAAAACGATCCAGAGCCAGGACGCGACCATCACTCAGCCTTGTCCGCAACAACCATGTAATTCACGTCCATATCGGACGAGAGCTGCCAGCGGTCGGCGAGCAGATTGTAGACGACGCCGGTCTCGCCGGTGAGCTGTAGGCCGCCCTGCTCGATGGCAATCTCAAGCTCGTTGGGGGTAACGAATTTATCCCATTGATGGGTGCCGCGCGGTAACCAGCGCAAAATGTATTCGGCGCCGACGATCGCCAGCGCAAAGCTCTTCATGGTGCGGTTGAGCGTCGCCACGAACATCAGGCCGCCCGGCTTGACCATGGCGGCCGCCAGATCGACGAACAGGCCGACATCCGCGACGTGCTCGACGACTTCCATGGCGAGCACCACGTCGAAAGCTTCGCCGGCTTCCGACAGCGCTTCGGCGGAGGTGTTACGATAATCGATCGCGAGGCCCGATTGGGCCGCATGATCGCGCGCAACCGCGATATTGCTGTCGGAAGGATCAGCGCCGACCACGACGGCGCCAAGCCGCGCCAGCGGTTCCGACAAAATGCCTCCGCCGCAGCCGATATCGAGGATGCGAAGGCCCGCAAGGCTGTCGAGCCGTTTGGGGTCGCGGCCGAAATGGTCGGTGGCACGATCGCGGATATAGGAAAGCCGGACCGGGTTGAATTTGTGCAGCGCCGCCATCGGTCCGCGAGCGTCCCACCATTGGCTGGCAAGCCGCGAAAAGCGCGCGACTTCGTCCTGGTCGATGGTGCGTGCGGATGTCGGCTGCCGGTCCATCAGCGGTGCGTTCCTTCGCCCTTCTGGACCACGCCCGGCCATCTCATTCAAGGGGCAACCGGGGCTGTCGCCCACCGCCGGGTACGGGACGAAACGCGCATTGCACTCGGCGCGCGACCTGAACGAGGATAGGCTTTGAAACGGGCGTGCGAATGACACGATCTGGGAGGAAACGATGCAGAAAGTATTGACTGGCGTTGCCGGCTTGGCGGTTGCCTTGCTTGGCGCGGGATCGGCAAGTGCCCAAGACACCGTGAAAATCGGGATGATCAACGAATATTCCGGGCAATTCGCCGACACCGGCAACATGATCGACAATGGCCTGAAGCTCTACATGAAGCAGCACGGCGACACCGTCGCCGGCAAGAAGCTCGAAGTGATCCGCAAGGACACCGGCGGCATCGCGCCGGACGTCTCCAAGCGGCTGGCGCAGGAACTGGTCGTGCGCGACAACGCCGACATCTTCGGCGGTTTCTCGCTGACGCCGAACGCGCTGGCGGCGGCCGACGTTTCCGCCGAAGCCAAGAAGTTCATGGTGGTCATGAACGCAGCGACTGCGATCATCACCACCAAGTCGCCCTATATTGCGCGCACCTCGTCGACGACACCGCAATTGAACTTCGTGCTCGGCACCTGGGCGGCCAAGAACGGCGTCAAGACCGTCTATACGATGGTTTCCGATTACGGGCCCGGCATCGACGCCGAAACATGGTTCCAGACCGGTTTCAAGGAAGGCGGCGGCCAGGTTGTCGGCTCGGTGCGGTTCCCGGTGGCGAATCCGGACTTCTCGGCCTTCATCCAGGCCGCCAAAGATTCACACGCGGACGCAATCTATATCTGGATCCCCGGCGGCACGCAGCCGGCGGCGGTCGGCAAGGCGCTGGCCGAACGCGGAATCGATCTCGCGAAAACGAAAGTCATGGGCCAGGACGCGCTTGGCGACGAGACCGCACTCAAGAGCATGGGCGACGCATCGCTCGGCCTCATCACCGTCTCCGACTACGACTATTCGCACAAGTCGGCGATGAATCAGGAATACGTCAAAGCCTTCAACGACGAATACCACCGCAACCCCGACTTCTTCTCGGTCGGTGGCTATGACGGCGCCCATCTCATTTATGAGGCGCTGACCAAGAGCGGCGGCAAGACCGATGGCGATTTGCTGATCGCCGCGGCCAAGGGCGCGTCCTGGGAAAGTCCGCGTGGACCGATCAGCATCGATCCTGAAACCCGCGATATCGTCCAGACCGTCTATATCCGCAAGGTCGAGAAGGTCGGCGATAAGCTGGAAAATGTCGAATTCGACAACGTCAAGAACGTCAAAGATCCGGCCAAGGAACGCATGAAGCATTAGCTGCGTGTCAACGCCGTAGGTCGCCGGCAATGCCTCCTGTCTTCGGCGTGCTGTTCGACGGCTTAGCCTACGGCATGCTGCTGTTTCTGCTGTCGGTCGGGCTGTCGGTGACGCTCGGGATGATGAATTTCGTCAACCTGGCGCACTGCAGCTTTGCCATGCTGGGCGGCTACGTCACCGTCACGCTGATGAACGTATTCGGCTGGCCGTTCTTCGCCACGCTGCCGGCTGCGTTCATCGCCGCGGCTTTGGCAAGCGTTGTGCTCGAGCGGCTGTTCTTCCGGCGGTTCTACAATGCGACCGAACTCGAACAGTGCCTGCTGACCATCGGCATCGTCTTCATCTCGATCGCGTCGGCGGCCTATATCTTCGGCACGATCAATCAGCCGGTGCAGCTCCCGGCCTATCTGCGCAGCTCCATCACCTACGCGGGCCTGAACTTCACCATTTACCGGCTGTTCCTCGTTGCCGTCGCGCTCCTGATTACGATCCTGCTGGTCTTCACCATCGAGAAGACCCGCTTCGGAGCGCAGGTGCGTGCCGCCGTCAACAACCAGCGGATGGCGCGCGGGCTCGGAATCAACGTCGACGGATTATTCGCAATCACCTTCGCCCTCGGCAGCGGGCTTGCCGGCCTCGGCGGCGCGCTGGCCATCGAACTGGTCGGGCTCGATCCGTCGTTCGCCCTGACCTATCTCATTTATGTGCTGATCGTCGTGTCGGTCGGCGGCCTCGGTTCGATTTCGGGCTCGTTCGCCGCCGCGATGCTGCTCGGGGTCAGCGACGTCGCCGGCAAGTATTACGTCCCGGCCATCGGCGCCTTCCTCATCTATCTGGTGATGATCGTGCTGTTGATGTGGCGCCCGACCGGCATTTTCGGGAGACGTTAGGGGTGTCGGTACAAACGGTCGCCGGCCCGGTGCAGTATTTGCAGGCGCAGTTCCGCTGGCGCTGGAGCGAGATCGCATTCTGGCTGGCGACGCTGCTGCCTTTCGTCCTCACGCCAAGCTACCTGGTGCTGGCAAGCCAGATCGCGATCACGGCGCTGTTCGCCCTGTCGCTCGACCTGATCCTCGGCTTTTGCGGAATTGTCTCTCTCGGCCACGCCGCGTATTTTGGCATCGGCGCCTATGCGTCCGGGCTGCTCTCGACACGCGGTTGGGGCGATCCACTCTTTGGTCTTGTCGCCGGGGGACTGGCTGCCGGGCTGTTCGGCTATGTCACGAGCTTCGTTGTGGCGCGGTTTCGCCACCTCGCTCTGATCATGATCACACTCGGCATCGGCCTCGTGGTGCAAGAGGCCGCCAACAGCGCCGGCTGGCTGACCGGCGGTTTTGACGGCCTACAGGGCATTCACACGCTGCCGGTCTTCGGCAAGTTCCGCTTCGATCTCTATGGTTACACCGCATACGGCTATTCCCTGGCCGTGCTGTTTCTCATTTTTCTTGTCGCCCGGCGGATCATCCATTCCCCGTTCGGACTGGCGCTGCGCGGCATCCGCGAGAACAGTGCGCGCATGCCTGCGATCGGCGCGCCGATCCATGCGCACATCCAGACCATCTATACGATCGCGGCCGTCATCGCCGGCATTGCCGGCGCCGTGCTGGCGCAGACGACCGAAACAGTTTCGCTGGAAGCACTGGGCTTTCAGCGCTCGGCCGATGTGCTGGTGATGCTTATCCTCGGCGGCACCGGCCGGCTCTATGGCGGCCTGATCGGCGCCGCGGTCTATATGGTGGCGCGCGACCAGTTCTCCGGGCTCAACCCGCAATACTGGTATTTCTGGATTGGGCTGTTGCTGATCGCCGTCGTGATGCTGTTGCCGAACGGCCTGCTCGGCGGCCTGTCGCTGCTGGCGCGGCGCGCAAGGATCGCACCGTGAGCGACACTGCGCTGATCACCCGCGGCCTGAACAAGAGTTTCGGCTCGCTGGTCGTTGCCGCCGACATCGAACTCACCTTGCCGCCGGGCGTGCGTTACGCGCTGATCGGCCCCAACGGCGCCGGCAAGACCACGCTGATCAATCTCATCACCGGCATGCTGGAGCCCGATGCGGGCCGCATCATACTTGGCGAGGAAGACATCACCGCACTGCCGCCGGAGCAACGCGTGCGGCGCGGCCTCGTTCGCACCTACCAGATCAATTCACTGTTCGCGCATCTCACTGCGCTCGAATCGGTAACGCTCGCGGTGTGCGAACGGCGGCGGGTGGCGCAAAACTGGTGGCGGCAGCTCACGGCCTACCGCGACGAGATCGACGAGGCCTATGACATTCTTTCTGCGTTGACGCTGGCTCCAGTCTGCCACCGGCTCACGCGTGAGCTTGCCTACGGCCAGCAGCGTCTTTTGGAAATCGCACTGGCGCTCGCAACCCGGCCGAAAGTGCTCCTGCTCGATGAGCCGGCAGCGGGCGTGCCGCGCGAGGAAAGCCGCGAACTGTTCGCGGCGATCGCCGGCCTGTCGAAAGACATCACGGTGCTGTTCATCGAGCACGATATGGACCTGGTGTTCCGCTTCGCCTCGCGCGTGATCGTGATGGTTGGTGGCCGCGTCCTGCTCGAAGGTACGCCAACCGAGATCGCCGCCGATCCGCGGGTGCGCGCCGTGTACCTCGGCAAGACGCGCCACGAGGCGGTGTCGTGAGCGCGCCGTTGCTTGCGCTCCGTGACGTGCGCGCCGGCTACGGCTCCGCCGTAGTGCTTGACGGCATCTCTTTCGATTTGCCGGAACGTGGTGGTCTGGCGGTACTCGGGCGGAACGGCGTCGGCAAGTCGACGTTGCTGCTCACCATCATGGGCTATACGCAAATCGCCCGCGGCAAGGTCGAGTGGCGCGGCGAGGATATCACGGCGCGCGCACCGCACCGCCGCGCCCAAGCCGGCATCGGCTGGGTGGCGCAGGAGCGCGAGATTTTCTCGACGCTGACGGTTGAGGAAAATCTCACCGTGGCGGCGCGCGGCGGCCGCTGGAACCTCGCTGCGGTCTACGACCTGTTTCCGCGTCTGGCGGAGCGCCGGCGCAATTTCGGCAATCAGCTTTCAGGCGGCGAGCAGCAGATGCTGGCAATTGCACGCGCGCTGATGACCAATCCGGCACTGCTGTTGCTCGACGAGCCGCTCGAAGGCCTGGCGCCGATCGTGGTCGAGGAACTCGCCGCCGCCATCAGCCGCATGACCAGCGAAGGCTCCAATGCCTTCATCCTGGTCGAGCAGCACGCCGACATCGCGCTGTCGCTGACGCAAAACGCCATCCTGCTGGAACGCGGCCGCATCGTGCATAGCGGGCCATCGGCAGCGCTGCTCACCGACCATGCCACGCTCGACCGCTATATCGGGCTGAAGCTCGCGGACGCGTGAATCTGTTTTGCGAATAGCCTATGATACTGACGGCGTCGCGTAGCGTTCTCAGAATATGGAGGTTCACATGGCTGCACCGATTTCCGGCAAACAGGCCCCCGGCTTCTTTCGGGTCAAGGTCGGCGATTATGAAGTGACGGTGCTGAGCGATGGCGGCCTCACGCTCGATCTGCCGCTATTTGCCGGCGATGAAGCCGGCGGCGAAAAGCTGCTCAAAGACGCGCACCTGCCCAAGATGGGCATCCCGACGCCGGTCAATACCTGGCTGGTCAATACCGGGAAGAAGCTGATCCTGGTCGACACCGGCGGCGGCAAGAATTTTGCGCCGACGCTCGGCCGGATGCCGGAAAATCTTGCCGCGTCGGGGGTCAGCCCCGACCAGGTTGACGCAGTCGTGCTGACGCATCCGCATCCGGATCATGCGCCGGGACTGCTCACCGCCGACGGCAAAGCGCTGTTCAAGAACGCAGTGCTTTATGTCAACGGCGAGGATCACGCGTTCTGGACCTCGGAAGAAATCCGTAACAAGGCGCCGGAAGAATTCCACGGCTTCTTCGACATGGCCAAGGGCGCGATGAAGCCTTATGCCGATGCCGGCAAGCTGCAAATGAGCAAGGACGGCACCGAATTCGCACCCGGCGTGCGTTCGGTGTTCACGCCCGGCCACACCGTCGGCCACAACATGGTGCGCGTGTCCTCGGGCAAGGACGATTTCCTGATCTGGGGCGACATCGTGCACTGCGCGGCGCTGCAATTTGCCCATCCGGAGCGCTCGGTGGCGTTTGATACCGACCCGGCGCTGGCGCTGGCCAACCGCCGCAAGGTTTTCGACATGGTGGCAACCGACCGGCTGTTGTTCGCCGGTGCGCACCTGCCCTTCCCCGGCGTCGGCCATGCGACCAAATCCGGCACCGGCTACACCTATGTGCCGGTGCACTACAGCGAGCTTTGAGCGGGCGCGTCGCGCTAGGCCGGCGCCGATAACAGCGTCGGCATTTTGACCTTGTGTGCTTTGCCGATCTTCTCAAGCTCGTCCCAGAGCTTTGCCGGGATCGGGATGCCGGTCTTGCGTCGCTTGGCCTCGGTGCGCTGCGAGCGCTCGCCCGGCAACGTGATTTCGTCGAAGCCCGCCTGACGCGGCAAGGCTTTGATGATAGCCGCCAGCGCATCGGCGTCTTCGGTGAAGCCGGCGAGCGGCCGGAACGTTTCGATATCGATGACGAGCATCGCAGTATTGCCGGTGTGACGCGTACGCTTTTCCGGACCGAGCGCACGCGCCTGGATCGGCGCCGCGGCAAGCACGCTCGCCAGCATTTCGAACATCAGGCCGAGGCCGGACCCTTTCGGGCCGCCCAGCGGCAACAGGATTTCCGCCTTGTTCGGATCGGTGGTGGGTTCGCCCTCGGCCGTCAGAACGGTGTTTTCCGGAAGCGGATTCCCGGTGGCGCGCCCTTGCAGGATCTTGCCGTTGGCAACCGCGCTGGTTGCCATATCGAGCACGATCGGACCGTTGCCGCTCGGCACCGCGATCGCGATCGGACTGGTCGACAGGCTCGCGACCCGAGCGCCGTGATAGGCCATCAGCGTAGGTCCCGCGCCGATGATGATCGCGGCGCAGTCGTGCTGCGCGATCCACTGCGCATAGCGCCCGATCGCGCCGGTATGCGTCGTCTCGCGGACGAGACCAAAGCAGACGCCGGTCTTTTTCGCCCGCTCGACGGCGAGCGCGGCGGCCTGCATGACCGCCACCGGCCCGAAACCGTGGCCGCAATCGAGCACGAACGTCGCGGCGCGGTCGTGGCTCAGCTTCGGCTCGGCGTTGCGGTCGATCTCGCCGTGCTCGATGATTTTCAGGTAGCGCGGCAGCCGCGACACGCCGTGGCCGTCGCCGCCGCGCAGATTGGCCCACACCAGGCCCTCCGCGACAATCGCGGCGTCCTTCTCGCGTGCGCCGGTGGTCATGAGCACTTCGCGAATGAAGCGCCCGAGTTCCTCGTGACTGACCGCAATACTTTTGCTGGTCATTTGCCCGCCGGGAAATACTTGTCGAGCCACGGCTTCATCATGCCCCATACCCGCTCCGAGTTCTCCGAGAACAGGAAGTGGTCGAGACCCGAGAACAGATGCAATTCCGTCGGTTGCCCCGCACGCTTGAACATCTCGATCGACTGCTCGGTCGGCGTCACCGAATCCTTCGCTGAATGAATCAACAGCAGCGGACGCGGGGCCATGTCGCCGACCACGTCATCGGCGCGGAAGTCGTACATGCTCTGCGCGGTCTCCGCCGGAAACATCTCGACCGAATTGGGCGCCAGCATGCCAACCTTTTGTTTATCGAGATTTTCTTTCACATGGGCCGGGATCGGCACGATGTCGTAGCGCGGCACCATCAGCGACTTGCCGGTACGTTTGCGGTGCTCGCGGCCCTCCTCCAGCATCTTGGTGAATTTGGCCCACGCTTCGGGCGTCGCGTGCTGGCCGCGGAATTTTCGCTCGCCGTCGCCCCAGCCGCCGTTCGAGATCACCGCGGCGACGCGCGGATTGGTGCCGCCGGCATAGACGCCGACCGCGCCGCCGAAACTCGATCCAATGACGCCAATACGGTCCGGATCGACCGACGGATGCTTCGCCAGAAACTCCAGCGCATTGCCGGTGTCCTCGACCTGTTCGAGGCAGATGACGCGGCCGAACTCGCCCTCGCTCTTGCCGCAGCCGCGCATGTCGAAGCGCAGCGTGACATAACCGTATTCATTGAGAACGCGCGCAGGCGTGATGCAGTTTGGACTATCACTGTTCGAGCCAAAGCCATGCAGCACCAGGAATGCCGCGCGACGCTCGCCTGGCTTGACGCCCGGCGGCACGCTCACAACGCCGTGCAAGCGCAAGCCCGCCGATTGGAAACTGACAACCTCGTCGCTCATTGCAGGCTTCCCTTCCCTGACCCTTATGCGGGCGGCACTCTATCCGATAGCTGGCGCGAGAAAAGGGGACGCTGTTGCGGGCTTCGCGGCGGTGTAAGATCGGTTCAAGAAAGCGCGCTGGAAGGAGGCAGAGAGGTGGCCGAAATCGTCGCCGGGTTCGGCATGCCACATAATCCGGGTGCGCCCGCTTTGGTCGCCCGCGACGGGCCGGAGTGCGAAACGGCGCGCTACTACGCCGATATGGCGAGGCATATCGAAGCCGTGGCGCCGGACGTGCTGGTCATCTTCACCGACGATCACTTCAACACGTTCTTTCTGGATAATTTTCCGACCTTCGCCATCGGTATCGCGGACGCGACCGCCGGACCGAACGACCAGACCCCGATGCCGCGCTACAAGGTCGCGGTGCCAGGCGCGCTGGCCGCGCATATTCGCGAAAGCGCCATCGCGCGCGGCTTCGATATCGCGCTGGTGCAGGATTTCGAGGTCGATCATGCCGTCATGGTACCGCTGCATTTCATCACTCCGCAGATGAAAATTCCGGTGCTGCCGATCTTCATCAACTGCCTGGCGCCGCCGCTGCCGACCGCGCAGCGCTGCTATGCGCTCGGCGAAGCCGTACGTGAGGCGATCCAGGAATGGCCGCAGCCACTGCGCGTCGCCGTCATCGGCAGCGGCAGCTTTTCGCTGGAAATCGGCGGCCCCAAAATTCCACCCGGCGTGCGCGTCGCCGGCACGCCCGACCCGCAATGGTCGGAGCGTGTGCAAGATTTTCTGCGAGAGGTGCGAATCGACGATCTCATTGCCGAGGCAACAACGTCCCGCATGCTCCAAGCCGGCAATATCGGCGGCGAATTGCTCGATTGGATCGCTATGCTTGGCGTCGTCGGCGCGCGCAAGCCGGTGACCATCTTGCCGCAGAACGACCACGGCCAGGCATTTGCGGTCTGGCGCTGGAATTGAGAGGCGACGATGAGCGTCTATGCCGTCAACAAATTGTGCCGCGACGCTTTGCACGACCTCGCCTTCCGCGAAGCGGTCAAGCGCGATCCCGCCGCAGCGATCGCCTCGCGGGATCTCACCAGCGAAGAGCGCAATGCGCTGCTGACCGGCGACGTGGCTCGGCTTTATGAGATGGGGTGTCACCCGTTCCTGCTCGCCTATCTGGCGCGCTGGGATCTATTCGGCATCACCGGCGCGCTCTACAACGAGCGCATTCACGCATTGCACGCGCGGGACATTAATCACCCGGCTCAGAGATAGCCGCGGCTCTTCCAAAAGCGCTCGGCCGCTGGATGCAGCGGCACGCATTGCGGCGTATCCGGCGCCTCGCGTGCCATGCGCTCGACCGGCAGGGCGCCCGGTTCCTCCCACGGAATGCGCGCCTTGCGCGCGTCGAGCGCGGCGCAGATATGTGTCACCAGGGCGTCATCGGCTTCGGCATGGACGAACACGGTCCAGCCGGAAAAATCCAGCGACAGCACATCGCGCGGCAATTTTGGATACATCGACTTCGCCAGCACCGCTCGGCGATAGCCCATAGCTTCGAGTTTCACGACAGTCGCCTCGGCGAGCGGAAGAATCGTAATGCCGTTATCGAGCGCCTGCGGCACCCACACATAGGCGGCCTCGTCGAAGATTGCGTCGACGTCGCCGCGAATGAGCGACTTGAAGGTTTCCGTGTGAGTCCAGGGTACGGTGCCGGCTTTACGCACTTCGCCACCCCATGCCGCGATGTCGTCGCGCGAAAATCCCGCCGCCGCCGCCACATCATCGAACATGTGATGGAGGCTGTGGTCGGGCGCCGCGCGCATCAGAATGCGCAACTTCGATTTTCGCGCTGCGATGTCCTCAAAGCGCGTCAGTCCTGTTTCCGGCCGCACGGCAAACACGAACTGATCCGGGGACGGTATGACCCCGATGGCGCGCACCGGCATCGGCTTCTGAAAGATTCCCTTTCCGCGCAGCGCTACGGAAAGCACCGCCGCCGGATTGATGGTCGCGAGATCGGCCTGCCGCGACGCGACGGCAAATATGCCGTCGGCCGAGCTCACGGCGGAGAACGTCGCTGCCGTGCCAGTGCGCGAATGTTTCAGGGTTACCTTGGGTAAAACATAGTCGGGCACCGCATCGGCAACGGCGCCGCCGGCCATCTCGGAAGCGATTTCGAGCACCAGACGCGAGCGCGTCACGTTGGGATTTGTGACGGGAGGATTCGTCATCGCCGTTAGGGCTCAACCGGCAGGAATTGCGTCGTGAACAGAACGTCATCGGACGGCTTATCGGACAACGTGCCCATATCGACGAAAGATTGCTTCAGCACGGCCACGGCCTGCGGATCGAAGCGGCCGTCGTCGTTGAACATGCCGATCTCGAAATCGTAATCCTCGCGCACCACCGCCGGACTCTGTTGCAGCACGCGCTCGGCCACCGCCGAGGTTTCCTCGCGATGCTCCTTCATAAATGCAATCGCGGCAAAGAAGCCTTTCAGGAAGCGGGCGACCAGACCTGGTTTGTTTGCGATCATGGATTTTTGCGCGGACACCACGTGCGTGATGAAATGCGGCGCGTAGCGGTCCATTGCCGTAACGATGCGGCCTTGCTTATGCTCTGCCAGGACGAAGCCTACCTCCGTCGACAAGACCATGGCGTCGATCTGCCCGGCCTTGAGGGCCGCAAGACTGGTTTCGATTGCGCCGAGCGGCACCGTGCGTATGCCATCCTGGCCCCAGCCTTCCTGGATCGCCATTTGCTTGGCAAGCCACTCGCTGAGCGAACCTACCGTCGAAACGGCAATCAGCTTGCCCTTCAGGTCGGCGACATTTCTTATCGGCGAATCGGCGAGTACGATCGCGGAAATGTTGCGCGGCGCGCCCGCATAGGCGGCGACGCCGATCGCCGGCGAGCCCTTGGCCGCAAAAGCCATCCCCGGTCCGCTGCCGAGTCCGATATCGATGCTGTCGGCAACCAGCGCCTGTTGCAGTTTGGCGTCACCGCCAAGGCTGGAAATCTCGATATCGAGGCCCTGTTTGGCGAAGTAGCCTTCGGCGATGCCGACGTCGACCGGCAGGAAGGTCCAGGCCGTGGCTTGGGCCTTGCCGACGCGGATCAGCTCATTGGCGCGTACCGTGCCCGCGCCGACCAGCGCAATAGCGGCTATCAGCGCCAGGACGAGCGGTGCGCCATAGGCAATCGCCCGGTCGAGCGCGCGGATGCAGCGCGGCATCGCGAACACCCGCTGCTGCGATTTGATTTCCTTCATCACGGATTGCTTCTCGCGACCCGGCCACCGGCCGGAATCTACTGTGAACTATCCTCGCCGATATCGAAAGTACGTACGCCTTCCCGCCGATCGGGAAGCTGGAACACCTCCGGGTTCGCCAGACTTTCCCGCGCATTGCGATAACCGGCCGTCCAGTGGTCTTCCATCGTGGCGCGTGAAAATTCAAAATCCTTGGCTATGCCTTCGTATTTTCTGGCGCGATAGATCAGGTGCACGATATTGCAGACCTTGTCGTTTGCCACCTGCTTCAGAAGTTTTACATCGTCACCGTCGCGGAGTTCGGCCGGAAGCTGACTGATGAGATGAGCCAGCGCAATCCGAAGCTTTTGCACACGTTGATATTCATCGGTCGCGGCGCGATTTCGGCTCGAATACAGGATTTCCTTCTGACGCACTTCGACCTCGATCATGTCCTTTGGCAGCTCGCCACGCGCATTCCACAGGTCGATTTGAAAAGCCAGCGTGTCGCGCCGCGGCTGGCTGTCGAGGACCCATTGCAATGGCGTGTTGGAGATAAGCCCCCCGTCCCAATAATACTGGCCGTCGACCTCTGTAGGAGCGAATCCGGGCGGCAGCGAACCGCTGGCCATGACATGCTCGACACGAATCTTGTGGGTGGCGGAATCAAAGTAGGTGAAATTTCCCGTGCAGACATCCACGGCACCGACGCTGAACCGCATGCCGCCATCGTTGATGCGATCGAAATCGACCAGCCGTGCAAGCGTCGCTTTGGCCGGGCTGTTGTCGTAATAACTCGCTTTGTCAGGACTGCCAGGCGGCCAAAGCAGCGGCGGCGGCATGCGCGGCACGAAAAAGCCGTGAGCGCCGAACAACAGGCTGTTCATGGCCTGCGCCTGATTGACGATTTGACGGTTTATTTCGCCGTGCGGATCGAGTGATTTGATATAAGGCAAGCCAAACGGAGGCGCACTGATGGTCTCCCAGAATTCGCGGAGCCGGTCGACGCGACGCTCCGGCGGATTGCCGGCAATGATCGCCGAATTCATCGCGCCGATCGAGATGCCGGCCACCCAGTTCGGATGCAGGTCGGCTTCCGCCAGCGCCTGATAGACCCCGGCCTGATAGGCGCCGAGCGCACCGCCGCCTTGCAGTAGCAGTGCGATCCGCTCGAATGGCGTGCGCTTTGGAACAGGTTCGTCGGACCGTGGCT
The DNA here is from genome assembly GCA_963813825.1 of uncultured Alphaproteobacteria bacterium. Classification (GTDB taxonomy): domain Bacteria; phylum Pseudomonadota; class Alphaproteobacteria; order Rhizobiales; family Xanthobacteraceae; genus BOG-931. Next base: position 84,960 of record CAWFBB010000001.1, on the reverse strand, counting down.
CATTCATCTTACAAATGTGCTTTCCATTTCGGGTTGTTCTTTATCCGGCTTTCTCTTGTCCGCGATAAGCGGCGATGATCTCCGAGCCGGTGGCAAACCACACCTTGCCGTGCGAGGCGATGTAGGCGAGCGCCCGGTCGAGGGTGCGGATACGGTGCGGCACGCCGATAAGGAACGGATGCAGCGCGATCGCCATCACGCGGGCGTTCTTTTCGCCTTCCTCGTAGAGCACGTCGAACGTATCACGGATGCGGCGCTCGAATTCCGCGATATCGATGCTCGGCACGTTGAACAGCGGCATGTCGTTGAGCTCGATCGAATAGGGAATCGAATAAAGCCCGTTGTTCATGCGATAGGGCAGATCGTCGTTGATCCAATCGCAGACATATTCGACTCCGTGCTCGCGTAACAGATCGAGCGTGTGCCAGGTCTCGCCCAGTCCCGGCCCGAGCCAGCCCCGCATTTTCTGGTCCCATTGCTCGATGACCTCGCGCGCCTCCGCGATGACGGCGGCTTCCTGCTCTTTGGCCATGCCGGTGAGCGCCACCGAATTGGTCAGGCCATGGCCCATGAATTCCCACTTCAGCTTCGTCGCCTCTTCCATGATGCGCGGGTAATATCGGCCGACCTCCGCATTGAGCGCGACCGTTCCGCGCACGCCGTGCTTGGCGAGCGTCTCCATGATCCGCCAGACGCCGACGCGATTGCCGTAATCCCTCCGCGAGTGATTGCGGATATCGGGCGCGTTGCTGCCGATTTCGATGTGGAAATGCTCGATATTGGGGATGATCCAAACCGCGACTCGCGCGCCATTCGGCCACGTGATGTGCGGGCGATCGACGATCGCCTGATAGGGAAAGAGCTTGAATGGATCGGCTTCCTGCGGCACGCGGGTCTCCCTGACGGCTATCTATTCGGCGGCCCATTATTATGATGCGGCTTGAGGTCTTAATCCATCGGCGAGCATGCACCATCCATGACACTGATCCTGTCCAATGACGATGTCGCAAAGCTCCTGACCATGCCGGACTGCATCGCGGTTCTGGAGGAAGCCTATGTCGAGCTTGCCGAGGGCCGCGGCGTGTCGCGCACCCGTTCCGACAGTCTCACGCCGACGTCGCGCGACGATGCACTTTACAGCCTTAAATCGATGGATGGCGTCATTCCGAAGCTCGGCATCGGAGCGGTCCGCATCAATTCCGATATCGTGACCTGGCCGAAGAAGGGCAACAATCTCCGGCGCGAGAAGGTGCCGGCGGCACCCGGCAACCGCTATGTTGGCCTCGTGCTGCTGTTCTCGACCGAGAACGGCGAACCGCTCGCGATCTTCCCCGACGGCGTGATGCAGCGCATCCGCGTCGGCGCAGCCAATGGCCTGGGAGTCAAATATCTGGCGCGTGAAAACGCCAAGACGGTCGGAATCCTCGGTTCCGGCTGGCAGGCCGGCGCGCAGCTCATGGCGGCTTGCGCGGTACGCGACATTGCGGCCATCCGCTGCTTCAGTCCCAATGCCGAGAATCGCGCAACGTTTTCGCGGCAGATGAGTGACACCCTTGGCATCGAGGTCATACCGGTGGCGCAGCCGGAAGAGGCGATCAAGGGTGCCGACATCGTCATGTGCGCGAGCAACAGTCTCGATAACATTTTTTTCGAACATTGGATCGAGCCGGGCATGCACCTGAGTTCGATCAAAGTACCGGAGATTGAACCGAAGGCGGTCAAACACGCCGATCGCGTCGTCATTCATGTCCGCGATTCAAAACCGATCATCACCGCCACCAAAGACCTGGTGATGCCGGAGACCGCCGAAGGCCGCGGCTGGTCGAACGCCGATGCGATGGACTTCTCGAAGGTGCCGACTTTCCCGGAACTGATCACCGGCCGCGCGGAAAGCCGTCAGTCCGATGATGAGGTCACCTGCTTTCTCAACAATCTCGGCCTCGGCTATCAATTCGCGGCGGCGGGCTCGCTGCTCTACCGCAAGGCAAAGGAGAGCGGCGCGGGTCACGACCTGCCGACCGACTGGTTCACCGAGGATGTGCACCCCTGAGTGGTTACGGGTCGGAGCTCGCGGCTGAATCCGCGCTCGGCCAGCGTTCGTGGGTCAACGGCACGATCATATGCACCGAGAGGCCGCTGCGGGCGAAGGTGCGATGCACCTCGCCATTTAATTGCCGTTCGATGACGAGGCCGATGAGCCGCGAGCCGAAGCCGAGCCGGCGCGGCCGCCGCGCCGGCGGGCCATTCTTCTCGACCCAGTCGAGCGTGAGCGTCATGCCGCGTTTGGTGCGGGCGACTGACCACGCCAATTCGAGTTGGCCCCTGGAGCGCGACAGACTGCCGTGCTTGGCGGCATTGGCGGCAAGCTCATGCAGCGCGGCACTCAGATTGAATATCGGATCCGGCTCAAGCTCCACATTCGGGCCGCTGAACGACACCCGATCGAGATATGGCCCCAGCACGTCGTAGAGCAGCTCCATGATCGGGGTCGACGTCCAGCCGCCTTCGGTGATGAGACGGTGCGCATTGGCAAGCGCAAGCACGCGCGCCTGATACTTGGTTGATAGATCGGCGATGCTGTGCGCGTTCTTGGCTGTTTGCGAGAACAGCGCCAACAACTGGGAAAACAGGTTGCCCGAGCGATGCCGCATGTCGCGGATCATCAACTCGTGGCGCTGCTCAAGCTGGCGGCGCTGAATGGCGCCGGCGAGAAGGTTGGCGACGGAGGCGATAAACGCTTTGTCCCGCGGGCCGAAGTGGTGTGGACGGGACGTGCAGACACCCAAGATACCGTAAGCGCGTCCGTCACGGCCGGCGATCGCCACGGTGACGCCGCTGACGCATTTATGATCCTTCAGATATGACGCAACCTCAAATCGCGTCTCGGCCGCGTAATCGGCAGTAACAACCGGCGCTGCGGAATTGATCGTATAACGAGCGTGGCTGTTGGGCGCCGTCGAAGTCACGACCGAGCCGACCAGATCCTTTTTCCAGCCCAAACCCGCGCGCAGCAGAAGCTCGTCGCCACCGGGCAGCAGTTCGAGGATTTTGACAAAGTCGACCGACAGTGTGCGCGCAACGGTGCTGACAGCATCATTCAAAAGCCGTTCGATATCGGGCTCGGCCAAGGCGCGCTGGCCGAGTTGCGCAAGCGCCTCCTGCTGTTTGGCGCGACTGCGTAACTCACTTTCAAGGACCGCCCGTTCGGCGTTCGTGTCGGGCGAACTCGCAGCCTGCTCGGCCGGCCGATCGTCCGGGGTGTCACTTTCTGGCCTGATGCGATCGGTCGCGCTCATGCCGGCACACTTTCACTTTTCCTCCACCTAGTACATATCGTGATGCGCTGGCATCAATAGAATAGGCCGGAGCCCTCTATATTGCGCTCCGGCCTTCAACCTCGTGAAAATGCTTTTTGGATTCCGGCGGCAGCAGCGCCGGCTTCAGTACACGCCGGCGAGGTTGGCGTGTCTGGCCGTTGCCGGCTGAGGGGCGTCAGACCCGTCTTGGATCTGTGCTGTCATACGGCCATTGTCGCCGATCGACGCAGCTTGCTCATTGCTCGGCAGTACGACAACCTTCGTACCGACGCCGACACGCCCGTAAAGATCCTCAACATCGGCGTTTCGCAAGCGGATACACCCACTCGATACGCGTTTGCCGATGGTCGTCGGATCATTGGTGCCGTGAATGCGGTAATCGGTGTTGCCAAGGTACATGGCACGGGCACCCAGCGGATTACCGGGTCCGCCGCCAACCCAGCGCGGCAGATACGGCTGCCGGGCAACCATTTCAGCGGGCGGAATCCAGTCCGGCCATTCCGCCTTGCGCGAGATCGTCTGCACGCCCGACCAGGTAAAGCCCTGACGGCCCACGCCAATCCCATAGCGCATCGCCTTGCCGTTTCCGAGCGTCAGATAGAGAAAAGTGTTCGCCGTATCGATGACGATCGTACCCGGCGGCTGGTTGCTGTCGTAAGCCACGACCTGGCGGCGAAGCGGCGCGGGCAATTCGTCGGCATCCGACGACAACTCACCCGATTGCTGCTGCGGCGCATATTGTGGAAAGGCCGTGTTGCCCTGCTCGATAGGCGCAAAGGCCAGCGTCTGGGCCAAGGCCGGAGCAACGGGAATTACCAAAAGGCTCGTGAACAGCACTGCGCCGCAAAGATGCCGCTTGCTCGCTGCCATGATACTCTCCACCGTGCTGAAATGCCGATCGTCAATGCACTAATCCGCGATGTGCCGGGAATGTTCCGCAACGTATTCCCAACAAATACCGTACGGAATGCTGATATTTTTCCGCTGGAGTGCAAAGACTTCTTTAGCTGCGCGCAAGCGCAACTCCGTTCAGATATTGAAATTCAACAAGTATTAGCAGTCAGACCGAGACCGAGCGCTCCACTCAGGCCATGCAGCGACCGTAGAAATTTGTCGCCGACGGAGACGAAATCACGCTGAAGGCCGCATCGCAGGCAAACGTTATCTGCGCGCGCGGCTGCGGCGCAGACGTAGCGAAGTCATTTTGCCAATCCGGGGCAATCGAAATCGGCAGGCGATCACTCTTGAAAGTTCGATCCACCGTGAACGTGCTACTCAGGACCGCGCCCGCACTCAGGAACGGATCAACGCCCACGAAAAATACCGCCAGAAAAAGAAGACCCGCCGCGCTCGCCGTACGTAAAAACAACTGCTTGGCCATCGGACCGCCTCCAGCTTGTCAAAGCAACTTCATCTGCTTCGGACACGCCAACGACCCCAGCCGCCACCACCACACCAAATCAACCGACAGGGGCAATCGCGGTTCCGCCTGCCGTTGCCGTTCACTCGCTCGTGATTGACGTTCCCCCGACTGCATCCATTGCGCTGAACATGCAGTGACCAGGAACAAAGATTGGGCTCGCGATTTGTCATGGCGACCGGCCATCCTTTCCCCTCCCCCCGTGCCAGGTCGGTCATCTTGGGCGCAGCCGATTGCCGATCGGCTGCGCCCTAATTTATTTTTGCCGGAAGTTAGTGGCCCCAAAGCGCAAATGGCCGGGCAAATGCCCGGCCACAGCGCCGCTCAGAAAAAGCCCTGAGATTGAACTTAAGCGGTCGGCTGCCGTTCGATTGGCTGCCGCGCGCGCTGATGCGCTTTGCGCCCGAAGAACAAGGCCTGGCTCACCACTGCCGATACCACCGCGAGCTGGAACGGCTTGGCGACAAGAAAGGCCGGCTCCGGCCGTTGCCCGGTCAGGAAACGCTCCGGGTAGGCGGTGATGAAAATAACCGGCACTTCCAGCGAGCCCAAAAGTTCATTAACGGCGTCAAGGCCCGAACTGCCGTCGGCGAGTTGAATATCAGCGAGAATGAGACCCGGCCGCTTCTTCTTGGCAAGCGCGATCGCCTCACTGTGCGTCCGCGCAATACCGATGACGTTGTGACCGAGACTTTCGACCAGGGCTTCGATGTCCATGGCGATGAAGGTTTCGTCTTCGATGATCAGGACGTCGGTCGCGATCTCGGCGGCCAATTCACGGCCGGATTCCTCGACCAAGCCGCGCAGCGTCGCGAGGTCGCAATCGAGAATTTCCGCGGCGTCCTCTTCGGAAAAGCCCTCCAAGGCTACCAAAAGGAAGGCTTGGCGCGGCCGCGGGGTTATCTGGGTAATGTGCTGCTCGGGCGGAAACTCTATCGCGCCGGCATCGGCCTTGCCGTTCACCGGTAGAGAATTCCAGATTTTGGTGAAGAGGCGGTACAGGCTGACCCGCGAATTAGAACCTTCCGCCAGCACGCTCGGGCTGGCGATGAGCGATTCCAAGGTGGCCGCCACATAGGCGTCCCCGGAGGCCTGATTCCCGGTCAAAGCCCGGGCATAACGGCGCAAAAACGGCAGATGCTGGAGTACGGCTTGCGATGTAGTCACTAAATCCCTCCCCTTTTCGGGACCCTACGGTACCTCCTCAAAACGACCACGGGCAAAAAAAGTTCCCAAAAAGGTTCCCGATAAGCGGAACAATGGGCAAGGCGCGCGCGTTGGCGCTGGATGCGTACCAAAATGAGTAATTGGGGGCTTCGGGACATGGGCGAGGGGGGGAAAAAAGAAGAAATGAAGAACCGTAGGACCAATTTTGAAGCGGTGGCGCCGGAGCCAGATACGCCGGATACGGACCATTCGCAGAGCCGTGACCCGATGGCCAAGCCCCTAAGCTCCGCTCACAAGCCCGAAGCCCGCCTAGGCCGAGAGGTCCAAGCCCGGATCGGACAGCAATTGCGAGCCATGTACGACGACGTTGTCGAGCAGGGCGTACCGCAGCACATTAATGATCTTCTTTCCCGTCTCAGCGAGCAGGATTGAGGGCGAACGCATGAAGCTTGATCCTGCGATACGCGACCAAGTGCTCACCACAGTGCCGAGCCTGCGGGCGTTTGCCATTTCGCTGTGCGGTAATATCGACCGCGCCGACGATCTGGTTCAGGAAACGCTGTTGCGCGCGCTTTCCCACATCGATTCCTTCGAGCCCGGCACCAACATGCCGGCATGGCTGTTCACTATCCTACGCAACCTATTCAGGTCGGAATATCGCAAGCGCCGGCGCGAGGTCGAAGACGCCGACGGGCGCTATGCCGACACACTGAAGTCGCATCCAGAACAGACCGGCCGCGTCGAGTTCGAGGAATTCCGCACCGCGCTCGCCAAGCTGCCGCCGGATCAGCGCGAGGCTCTCATTCTGGTCGGTGCATCGGGTTTCTCCTACGAAGACGCCGCGTCGATCTGCGGCTGTGCCGTCGGCACCATCAAGAGCCGCGTCAATCGCGCCCGCACCCGGCTTGCCGATCTGCTCGCCATCGACAGTGTCGACGACTTCGGCCCTGATCGCGCCACTCGCGCAGTGCTTGCCGGCGGCGGACGCAGCTAGGGCCGGGTTGTCACCTTCAGGTTCGGTTTACCATCGGGCCGCCTCGTCCACGGTAAGAACGTCACGGCATTCCGCCGCTGTGCGCGATGCCGCCGTCGATCGTGACTATGGTGCCGCTGGTATAGGACGACAGATCCGAGGCAAGAAAGATAACTGTCGCGGCAATTTCGTCGCATGATGCCGGCCGGCCGTAAGGCATTTTCGCAAAACTCTCCTGCCACCTGTTCTCATCGCCATGCTGCGCTTTGGCGCGCTTGCGGCCCAAGACTTCGACGCGGTCCGTCAGCACCGGCCCGGGATTGACGCCGACGACGCGTACACCGAACTGTGTGCTTTTGCCGCCGATGGCGCGCGTGAACGCCATCAGGCCGGCGTTGCCGACCGCGCCGGCGATATAGGTGGCGTCGAGCCGCTCACCGCCAAGACCGATGACATTGACGATGACGCCGCGTCGCCGCTCCTGCATCATGCCGAGATAGTGCCGCGTCAGTCCGACATAGCCGTAAACCTTGAGGTCCCAACCGGCGCGCCAGGAGGCCTCATCGACGTCGTGAAGCGATCCGCCGGGGATGGCGCCGGCATTGTTGACGAGAATATCAACGTCGGGAAATGCCCTGAAGACGCGCTCGCGCGCCGCGGCGTCGGAAAGATCGGCCGCCATCGTGCGCACGGTCACGCCGGTCGCCTTGCCGATCGCTGCGCCTTCTTTTTCCAACTGATCGCCCGAGCGCGCAACCATGCAGACATTCACCCCCTCACGGGCGAACCATTGCGCGACCGACAGGCCGATACCCTTGGAACTCCCGGTAATCAGCGCCGTGCGGCCGGAAAGTTTCAGATCCATTATTTTCCCCCCAATGTTCTTATCCGCGCCGAGCCACGAATGCGGGTCACCGCATCATATGCGACGGCAGCCACAGCGCCAGGATCGGAAAAGCGATCAAGATCACCAGCCGGACAAGATCGGTGAAGATGAACGGAAGCACGCCGGCGAAGATCGTCGAGAAACTCACGTCCTGCACCACACTTTTTATGACGAAAACGTTCATGCCGACGGGTGGATGAATGAGCCCAAGCTCCACTGTCATCACGATGATGACACCGAACCAGATCGGGTCGAAGCCAAGCTGCGTAATCACCGGAAAGATGATCGGGATCGTCAGAATGATCATGGCGAGCGAATCCATGAGACAGCCGAGCACGATGTACATCACCATGATCAGCGCCAATACGCCGTAGCGCCCAAGTCCAAGCGCGGTGAGGAGCGCCGTTACCTTCTGCGGCGTCTGCGTCACCGTGAGGAAGTACCCGAACAGCAGGGCGCCGATCAGCACGGTCAGCACCGCTGCCGCGGTGCGTACCGCCTGCAACAGCGAGCGGCGGATTTCAGGGCCGGTCAATTTGCCGCGTGCGACGCCGATCAATAGCGCGCCGGAGGCGCCCATGCCGCCGGCTTCGGTCGGCGTGAACAAGCCGCCATAAAGCCCGCCGATCACAAAAACGAACAGTAACAGCGTCGCCCAGATGTCGCGCAGTCCGGCGCGGCGCTCGGCCCAGGTGTGGCGAGGCGCCGACGGCAGGAAATTCGGCCGCACTTTGCCGATGATCACCACCGTCATCATGTCCATGGCCGCGGCGATGAGGCCCGGAATGATGCCGGCGATGAAAAGCTTGCCGATATCCTGCTCGGTGATGATGCCGTAGACCGCTAGCACCGTCGAAGGCGGCAGCATGGCGCCCAACGTGCCGCCAGCGGCGATCACGCCGGTGGCGAACGATTGCGGGTAGTTGTAACGCCGCATTTCCGGGTACGCGACAGTGGCGAATGTAGCGGCGGTGGCGACCGACGAGCCCGAGATCGCCGCAAAGCCGGCGCAGGCGGCGATGGTCGCAATGCCCAGCCCACCCTTGAAATGACCGACGAAGGAATTCGCGGCGCGAAATAGTTCGCGGCTCATGCCTGAGTTGGACACGAAGGCGCCCATCAGGAGGAACATCGGAATAACGCCGAACGTGTAATCGGTGACGGTACGCATCGAGGTCAAGCCGACGCTTTTGAGCGCCGCCGTACCGCCGACGAGATAAGCGAAGCCGCTGACGCCGACGAGACCCATCGCCATGCCGACCGGCACGCGCAGCAACATCAATGCGAACAGACTGACAAAGCCGAGGATGGCGACTGCGTTGCTGCTCAAATGGCCCTCATGGAATTCGGACTCATTCGACCGGCTTGATCTGATATTGGCCGCCCATCAGCTCGGGATGGAAAATCAACCGATAGGTGCGTACCGCGATCAAGAAAACCGCCGAGACGTCACCGAGCCATGCCACCAGAAAAAACGGCCAAACCGGCAGCCGCAGATCGAAGGTGAGGACGTTGTCGGCATAGGTACCCCTCACCTTGTCGAACAGGGTGTAGGTCTGCACCGTCACTACGAATAGCAGTACCAGCGTGGCGAACACGTCGATGAAGCGCTGCATCCGTTTGCCGACACTGGCATAGACGAGATCGACGGTGATGTGATTGCCGCGATACGAAGTCGCGGCGATGCCCCAGAAGATGAGGATGCCGAGCAGCAGCCGGCCGAAATCGTAGCTGTCGGGAATTTGCACGCTGAAAAAATACCGCAGCAGCACGGAGGTGAAGATATCGAGTGCCACGACGCCGGCAAAGAACGCGGCAATCAGTTCGATGCTGTCAATGAAGCGATCCATGATGTTGGGTTTGCGGCCCTCCTCCCCGCCCTCTCCCGCATTCGGAGTGGGATGAGAAGCGCCAAGCCCAGCAACGTGAAGGTCGGCTCCTGACATCGGCCTTGTTCCGTATGACGACGGCGACGAGAACTCTCGCCGCCGTCGTCAATTTGATTGTGCCGTCAGAAGCCCGCGTTGTACTGCGCGAGCGACGCTTGCAGCTCTTTCCAGATTACGTCGGGATCGCCGCCTGCTTTCTTCACGTCGGCCGCCCACTTCTGCTTGAGCGGCTCCGCAGACTTCTTCCATTCCGCAAGCTGCGCGTCGCTGATCGTGTAGACCTCGTGATCGGGCTCGGCTTTGATCTTCTCGATGCCGGCATGCTCGAAGTCGACCCATGGGTCGGCGAATCTGGCGGCCCATTCGGTCGTGCAGTGATCGTCGATCACTTTCTTCTGCGACGCCGACATGGCGGCGTAGGTCGCCGGGTTCATCAGCCACTGGAACGTCACCGAGCCGAGCGGTTCGTCCATGTCGTACTTGGTTACCTTGTCGATGCCGAACAGCAGCATCGAGCCCCACGGGAAGGAAATGGCGTCGGCAACGCCCTTGGCGAGGATATCGCGCGCTTCCGGCGCGCTCGACTGCACATTGGTGCCACCGAGTTGTGTCACCCAGGCGGCAATGGTGCCCTGGGCCGGCCTGATCTTCATGCCTTTGATGTCTTCCGGTACGACGATCTTCTTGGTGCTGGAATGCCACGCCACCGGATCGAGCACGAAAGAGAAGCAATAATGCACGTCCTTCATCTCGCTTGCGGCGTATTTGCGATACCAGGCGTCGATCGCGCGATTGCCGCCCTTGGCATGACCGACCAGGAACGGCAGCTCGCCCGCCGAGACAATCGGAAATCGCCCGGGCTGATAGCCGGGATTGACGTAGACGAAGTCGGCAATGCCGTCGCGCGCCATGTCGTAATGGTCGAACGCTTTGCCGAGCTGCTGCGCGGGATAGATCTTGGAGGTGATGGATCCGTTCGAGGCTTTCTGGATATCGTCAGCCCAGTCCTGAATCGCCGCCTGCAACGGATGTGAAGGCGGTACCCAATGTGACAGCTTGAGCTCGATCGGCTTGTCCTGCGCCGACGCGGCGCCAAGACTGAGCGCGAGACCGAGCGCGGCGAGGCCGCAAGACTTTAAGCGATGCATCCCATTCATCGTATTTCCCCCGTTGTTCAGTAGCCGGAATTGTATTTGGCGAGCTTGTCCCTGAAGTCTTTGAGGATTGCATCCGGATCCTTGCCGGTTTTCCTCACTGCATCCGCCCACGTCTTCACGACCGGCCCCGCCGCGGCTTTCCACTGATCGAGTTGCGCGTCCGTGAGCGGATATACGTCGTGGCCCGGCTCGGCCTTGAGCTTGTCGATGCCGTCATGCTCGAAATCGGCCCAGGGCGCCGCTGTCTTCTCCGCCCATTCCCTATTGCAATGGTTGTCGATCACCTTCTGCTGCGACGGCGACATTGCCGCGTAGGTGTCCTTGTTCATCACCCAGACGAAGCCGGTGGTGTAAAGCGCAGCTTCCATGTGGAACTTCGTCACCTTGTCGATGCCGAACAGAATGACCGACCCCCACGGAAAGGTGACCGCATCGGCGACGCCCTTCTCCAGAATGTCGCGCACTTCAGGTGCTGCCGCCTGCACATTGGTGCCGCCGAGCGATGTGACCAGGGAAGCGATGGGGGCGTGCGCCGGCCGGATCTTCATGTCCTTGATGTCGGCGGGCACCATGATTTTCTTGGTGCGGGAATGGAAACTGCCGGGATCGTGGGTGAAGGCGAAGCAATACTTAACGTCCTTCATTTCCGTCGCGGCGTAAGAGCGGTACCAGTCGTCAAGCGCCTCGGTGCCGCCTTTGGCGTTCGCCATCATGAACGGCAGGTTGGCGGCGTCGAAGATCGGAAACCGGCCCGGTTGATATCCGGGGCTGACGTAAGTCACATCGGCGATACCGTCGCGCGCCATGTCGTAATGGTCGAATGCCTTGCCGAGCTGCTGCGACGGATAGACCTTGTATTTGATGGTGCCACCGGAATCCTGCTCGATCGAATCGCCCCATGCTTCCAGCGCCTTTTGCAATGGATGCGACGGTGGCACCCAGTGCGACAGCTTCAGCTCGAAGGTCTTGTCTTGGGCGAAGGCAGCGCCAATTCCGCTGCCGAGACCGAGTGTGAGACCAAGCGCGACGAGGCCACAAAGCCTGATCCGGCGCGTTCGATGCATGACGTTCTCCCTGCGGATGTTCGTTGTAAGCCGAATTGACCGCATTTAATCGCAGCGCGCGACGACTGTACAGCGAGGGCGGCTGCCGGACGCTATTTCAATTCCGCCTCGTAGACCCCGTCCCAATCCGCCGGCGGCGGATCGGCGCGATAGGTCTCGATACGCTCGACATACATGTCGTAGAGCCCGGCGACATCGAAACCGTCGGCGACCTTGCGGCAGCGCTCGATGATCGTCATCGTCTCGTCCCATTGTTGCTTTCGGAAGTGCGCCAGCATTTGGCCGTTGAGGTCGCGCAATTGCGGGCAGCGCGGATCCTGCTCGACCGCGGCGCGGCCGAGCACCGCGTAGACCACCTCGGGCTGTGTCTTGCCCTTAACCTGGATCAGATCGATCTCCATGGTGGCGAATTTTTCCTTGGCGCCTTCCGCAGTGCGCGAACCGATCACCAGCGGCAGCCGATAATCCTTGGTGCGCGCCTCGAGCCGCGACGCGAAGTTGACGGTGTCGCCGAGCACCGAATAATTGAAGCGAAAGTCGGACCCCATATTGCCGACGACGCATGGGCCGGTATTAAGGCCGATGCCAATGCGCAGCGGCATGTATTGGCCGCCGTTGCTTTCGGCCTCGCGCTTGAGTTCGACATTGAGCGCGGCGGCGCGTTCCTGCATGGTCAACGCCGCGTCGCAGGCATTGGCTTCTTGCTCATCGTCGTCGACCGGCGCGTTCCAGAACGCCATGATGGCGTCGCCGATATATTTGTCGATGGTTCCCTTGCGCTCGATGATGGCGTTGGTGAGCGGGGTGAGGAAACGGTTCATCAGCCGGGTCAGGCCCTGCGGATCGTCCTTGTAGTATTCCGAGATGGTGGTGAAACCGCGGACGTCACTGAACAGAATGGTCATGCGCCGCTCTTCGCCGCCAAGCACGAGCCGTTCCGGCGAGCGCGCCAGCTGCTCAACCATGTGTGGCGACAGATAATAGCCGAACGCTGAACGGATCTGTTGGCGCTGCTTCTGCTCGCGGAAATAGTTCACGAAAGTCAGCACCAGATAGATCAACCAGGTCGAGATCAACGGATAGGTGAAATCGATCAGCACGTTGTGCTCGACAAAAAGGTAGAGCGACAGCCCGATCAGGCCGGCGACCATGGCGGCGCCGACCAGCACGACAACACTCGCCGACAGCAGCGGCGCGGCGATGATGATAGCAAGCCCGAGCAGTACGGCGAGGAGCAGCTCCGCCCCGATCGCGTAATTCGGCTGCAACAGAAGCGATTTGGTCAATACGCTTTCGAGGATCTGCGCGTGCACTTCGACGCCGGGCATCGCCGCCTCGACGGGCGTTGTTTTGAGATCGAGCAACCCGATCGCCGAAGTGCCGATCAACACGAGCCGGCCTTGCAACCGATCCGGTGGCACGTTTCCCTGCAGGACGTCCTTGGCCGAAACGAAGCGCGCCTGGTCGTGTTTGTTGAAATGGACCCAGAATTGTCCGTTGCGGTCGGTCGGCACTTCGAGGCCAGGCACCGCGACCGCCTGTACCCCGGCTTCGTCCACCCGAACGAGGATAGCGCTCGACTTGGTAACGATTCGCAGCATTTCCATGGTCAGCGACGGCACCAGCGAGCCCTGGGCTTCCATGATCACCGGCACGCGGCGAATGATGCCGTCGGTCTCCGGATTGATCGAGAACAGTCCGCGACCGGCGGCCGCTTCCTCGATCGGCGGGACATTGCGCAACAGCCCGGGAAAGGTGACGAGATAAGGCGCCGGGTCGGGCCCACGAACGGCGAATCCCGTCTGCAATGCACCTTCGCCGGGCGGCGTCGGCGTTGCGGTCCCAGCACCGGCCTGACCGACAACGACCGGCGCATGCTTGATGGCGTCGGCAAAAACGACGTCGTTACTCGGCAGGCTGTCGAGTTTCGCGCGGGTTTCCGGATCGATGCCGGCGAAGCTTTTCTCCGCCACCGCCGGCGACATGCGGTCGGGCTCAGGGAAAACGATATCAAAACCGATGGCCACCGCGCCCAGCTGAGTAATTCGCGTGATCAGATCGGCCATGACAGTCCTCGGCCATGGCCATTGCCCTATGGCCTTCTGGCTGGCCTCGTCCAAATCGACAATCACGACCGGGCGCGATGCTTGCACGCGCGGCCACAGCACCTGGAATAGATCGAATGTACGGACCCGCAATTCCTCGAGTGGCCGGGGATCGGCGAGACGCAGCGGCACCAGCGCAAACAGCAGCACTAAGCAAACCGCTCGCGCCACGCCGAATTGCCGCGCCCAGCGGGCTAGCCTTTTCATGACCTGCCGTTCCCCGCGCCAAACCGCGCCTCAGCCATTATAGCAGGAGAATTCCGCGCGGCTCACTTCTCGCGCATGGAGCGCAAGAGCTGGTCGTGCAACGGCTTGACCAGATAAGACACGAGCGTCCGTTCCCCGGTCTGGATGAATGCCTCGACCGGCATGCCGGGCGTCAGCTTGACGTCACCGAGGCGCTTGATTTCATCCGCGGTCATCGCGATGCGGACCAGATAATAGCTTTGGCCGGTCCGCTGATCGGTCGAGGTATCCGCCCCAACGCGCGCGACGGTGCCGTTGAGTTCCGGGGTCGTACGCTGGTTGAATGCCGAGAAACGCAACACGACCGGCTGACCGAGCGCGACCAGGTCGATGTCCTTGGGTTCCACCTTGACCTCGACCGGCAAGTCGTCCGATGCCGGCACGATCATCATGATCGGGTCGCCGGCAGTAACGACGCCGCCGACCGTGTTTGCGGTCGACTGGAATACCACGCCGTCCTGCGGCGCGCGGATGTCGGTGCGCTTGAGTTGATCCTCCGCCGTGATTTTACGCTCGACGTATTCGCCGATCTTGCTGTCCACTTCGGAGAGCTGTTTGGCGACATCACTGGCAAAATCCTGATCGACCTGCAGGATTTGCAACTGGGTCTCGGCAATCTTGCCTTTGGCCTCGGCGGCGGACGCAACGAGCTGGCCGCGCTCACCTTGCAGCTGCGCCTCCTCGCGCTCGAGCGATGTAAGCCGGGTGAGCGGGACCAGGTTCTTTTGAAACAGATCGCGCACGCCCGCGAGTTCCTTCTCGATGAGATCAACCTCCTTGGCCTTGGCGTCCTGCTGTGCGGTAAGTCCTGTGATCTGCTGCTGCAATTGCTGAACGCGCTGCGACAGTTGATCCTTCTGGCCGAGCCGCGCGGAGCGACGCAATTCAAATAACTTGCGCTCGCTGTCCATCGCTGCCTTGACATCCGGATCGCCGGCTTGATCCGCAAGTTCCCGCGGCGGCGGGACCGAGTCAGCGCCGTCACGTTCGGCACCGAGCCGCGCCTTGCGCGCGTAGAACTCATTAAGACCCTTGGTAACGATTGCCAGGTTGGCGCGGGTCACGGTTTCGTCGAGCCGAATGAGAATGTCGCCCGCCTTGACGTGGTCGCCATCGTGCACACGCACCTCACCGACCACACCGCCGGTCGGGTGCTGCACCTTCTTAATGTTCGAAATCGACGACAAGGGACCCTTGCGCGATCAGTGCGCCGGAAAGTTCGGCGGTTGATGCCCAGCCGCCGAAACCGAGCGCGAGCACGGCGACAAGAACGCTGCCGGCGATGACGTGGCGGCGAATTGAGGCTTGTGGACCGCGCACCCGCTTGACCATCATCGCGCGCCACCCTGCTGTTCCGGCACCACTTTCAGTGCCCGCGGCGCCGCCGGCGGCTGGATCACGCGATTGAGGATTTCCTCTTTCGGTCCAAACTGCTGTTGCCGGCCCTTGGCCATGACCAGAATGTAGTCAACGCCGGAAATCGCGCTAGGCCGATGCGCAACCACGACGGCGATTCCGCCGCGCGCGCGGACCCCGAGAATGGCTTGAGTCAGCGCTTCGTCGCCCTCTGCATCGAGATTGGAGTTGGGTTCGTCGAGCACGACCAGGAACGGGTCGCGATAAAGTGCGCGCGCCAGACCGATGCGCTGGGCCTGCCCGGCGGACAGCGCGGTGCCATGGTCCCCGATGCTGGTTTCGTAGCCTTCCGGCAGATTGACAATCATATCGTGGACGCCGGCCGCACGGGCCGCAGCCAGCACTGCCTCCGGATGGGGCGGATCCTCAAACCGCGCAATGTTCTGCGCCACGTTGCCGGGAAACAACTCGACGTCCTGCGGCAGATAACCGATGTACCGTCCAAGCGCCTCAGGATCCCACTGATCAATACTGGCGCCATCGAATCTCACGGTGCCGCGCACTGGCGACCAGACGCCGACCAGCATGCGCGCCAGTGAAGACTTGCCCGATGCGGTCGGCCCGATGACGCCGAGCGCCTTGCCGCCGCTGAGCGTGAAATTGATGTCCTGGCAGATCACCTTGTGCGTACCTGGCGCGGCTACGGCCCCCCCCTGCACGACCAGCGTGCGCTGCGGCGGCTGTAACGGCATCGGCGCCACCTCGGGTGGCAAGTGTGCCAGCAAACGCGACAGCCGCTCCCAGCTTTGCCGCGCGGCGACGAAACCACGCCAATTAGCGATAGCAAGATCGACGGGCGCCAGAGCGCGGGCGCCGAGGATTGAACCGGCGATGATGATGCCTGCCGTCGACTGTTGATTGATCACCAGCCAGGCGCCGACTGCCAGGATCGCCGATTGCAGCATCAGGCGCAGGACCTTGGACATGGCGCCGAGGCCACCGGCGATGTCGCTGGCGCGCTGATTGGAGGCGATATACTTGACGTTGAGATCGTTCCAACGGTGCGCGATACGGCCGACCATGCCCATCGCGATGATTGCCTCGGCGTTGCGCCGACTTGCCTCCAGCAAGGTGCTGCGCGCCACCGCGAATTGCGTCGTGGTGCGCGTCGGCCGGCGCGTCGTCATTTCCGTGAGGACGGTGATCGTTATCAGGATGATCGCGCCGACCAGCGCAGTCAGGCCGATATAGGTGTGAAACACAAAGCAGATGACCAGATAGACCGGCATCCAAGGCAGATCGAACAGTGCAACCGGGCCAATGCCCGAGAGGAAGCCGCGCACGGTGTCGAGGTCGCGAATCGGTTGCGAGCCCTCTGCCTTGTTTCCGATCTTGAGCGGCAGCCGCACGACAGCGTTATAGACGCGCATGCTCATCGCCTCGTCGAGACTATTGCCAACGCGCACCAGTATACGGCTGCGGATCGTATCGATGACACCTTGCGCACTATAAAGGCCTACGACCAGGATCAAGAGCGCAACGAGCGTCGGCACACTTCGACTTGGCAGCACCCGGTCGTAAACCTCGAGCATGAACAGCGCGCCGGCGAGCATCAAAATGTTGCTCATGCCGCTGAACAGCGCGATGGCGAGGAATGCGCGCCGGCAAGCGCCCAGCGCGGCCGTCAATTCCGAAACGACGGGCTGCAATCGTGGCGGACCGGGGGGTTGGGCCATCTTTAGGTATACCGACGTAAAAGGTCCGATATCACTTCGCCGCCTGGGTGCGATCGCATGGCGCAACCCGCAAGGAGCGAAATGCGAACCCCAAGCTCGAGCGCCAGGACCATACTACCCTGAGTTAGCATCCCGGCGCCGGAGGTTCATAACCAATAGTTAATGACGCAAATCGGCCTAGGACGAGGCGAATTTGCGTCTTGCCGGAACATCTTGCGCTCAGATGCCGGGCGATTTTTGTTTATATTCCTATTGCCGCCCGATCAAGATGTGTCAGCGATCTTTGATTCGCAGGCGACTAGCGCTTCGTAAAATGCAGCACCCTCCGGCGCGCTTGTCTCAACAAGCGAACGCCGGTGCGTGAAGCCGGATTGCAATGGTCAGGAACGGGAGTCCAGAGAGAGCCCGATGCTGAACGCCTTTTGACGCGTCGCGCCCTCAGTGCGTTTCAGCTTCTTCGCGATTTTGCCCGCAGTTGTTTTCTTGCGCGCCATCGCTTTCAGTTCGCGAACCTCGCTCGAAGTCCATGCGCGACGCTTTTTTGCTCTCTTAGCCATAAAACCTCCCTTTCAACAAACGCAGCTTGTATCCCTTATGGGAGCGAATGAAAAGACAACAGTGTGATATGGAGATTGTGAAGACTGCGAACCATTGCCCACCGACGCGCCTGCAACTAATGCTAGGCAAGTTAACAACCCGTTTGTTGGATTGTCTTAGCGCGCCGTGCAGCGGGACGCAATTGCATCTTGTGCGGATGTTCCTGGCCCGGGTCGGTGTCGTAAGCGCCAGGGGGCGGGACACTAGCGTCCTGTGACCGGTTATATTTGGACGCTACAACCATTGTGGACGCCGACGCGAGCAGCAAAGAAAACGCCGCAATTGACATTATTTGAACCCATTAGTCGGCACGATACGTTCACTGACGGTGATTTCAGTTGCGCGTCCCGTCAGAAGCGCGTCTTTTCATAAAAGACGGCTGGGGAGTTCGGGATGTTTCATTTTACGCGGACCGCCGCCCTGTGCCTGTTCGTCGTCGTCGCGCTCATACTGGGTCAGCATTGTAGTCAGGCGCAAGAGATGCGTTTTGCGCTGGTGATCGGTAACGACGAATACAAGTCTGCGAAACTGGCAACGCCAGCAAACGACGCTGGCCTCATTGCCGACGCGCTGCAAACCGCAGGTTTCACCGTCACCGGCGCAAGGAACCTCGATCAAGCCACGCTGCGGGAATCGTTTCGCGAGTTCCTCGGTCAGGTCTCCGCCGCGGGACCGGACGCGGTGGCACTGGTCTATCTCTCCGGCTTTGGATTGCAATTTGACGGCGAGAATTATTTCGTCCCGGTCGATGCCGACATCCAGCGTGCCAGCGACATTCCGCTTCAGGCCATTCGAGTTTCTGATTTCACTCAGCCGCTTGCGGGGCTGCCTGGCCGTGTGAAGATCGTCATCCTCGACGCCGCGCGGCAGAATGCATTCACAGGCGGTGACCAACCGCTGGCGAGCGGACTGGCCCTGGTCGAGCCAATCCCCGGCATGGCGATCGCATTCAATGCCGCGCCGGGCACGGTCGCGCCCGAGGAGGCGGGTCCGTACGGCGCTTATGCCTCCGCGCTGACAGAAATGGTCACGACCGGCGGACTTAGCCTGACCGACCTGTTCTCATGGCTGCGGCTGCGGGTCAGCGATATCACCAAGGGTGCCGAGGTACCGTGGTCCGTCACGCAGATCGATGCGCCGTTCTACCTGACCGAGCGCGCGGCCGATGCCCCACCGCCGCCGCATGTCATGCCCGTAGCCGACGTGAGCGGAAAACCGATCCGCGATTTCACGAGCGTCGACGATGCCTACGCTGCGGCGCTCGAACGCGACAGCATCGACGGCTACGAGCAGTTCCTTGCCGTCTATCCGAATTCGCCGTACGCCCCACGCGTCGCCGCAATGGTCGCCGTGCGCCGCGAGGAAATCATCTGGCGGCGCGCCGTGCTGGCCAATACTCCGCCAGCTTATTGGTCGTATCTGCGCCGCTACCCGGACGGCCCGCACATCTGGGATGCACGGCGGCGCCTGGCCATGCTCGCCGCCGTCGCCGAGCCGCCGCCCGATTTCGCGTACTACGATTTCGGCGTACCGCCCCCGCCGCCCGACGAACTCGGCTATTTTCATGAACCTGTATTCATGTTCGTCGGACCGCGCTTCGCGCCACCACCGCCGCCGCCGCTGTTTTTTCTGCCGCCGCGTCCACGCGAATTCGCAATCCTCCCGCCACCACCGCCGCCGCGTGAACGTTTCGGTCTGCCGCTTCCGGCCACGTCCGTGGCTCCCACATTCGTGAGGCCGCCGCGGTCGGTGGTGATGCGCCCCGCAGTGGGCGTCCCCGGGCCTGCGGGACGGTCGGAGACACGCGTCTCGTTGCCGGCTGCCATCGAACAACATCGGGCACCGCTCGCGCCCGGAGTCCGACCGGGCCCAGGCGGACCGCTTCCGGCACCGCCGCACGGCGGACCGGGCGGACCTCCGCCGCCACCGCCGCCGCCCTCAGGTGCATTTGTGCGACCCGCGCCACCGCCGGCGCCATTGTCTAATGGACAGCGCGAGCCGAGCACATTGAAGCCGGCGCCACTTCCGCCGCCTGGATCGCCGCCGTCACCTCCCGGTGGACAGCGCGAGCCGAGCACATTCAAGCCGGCGCCACCTCCTGCCCCGCCTCCGGGTGGGCAGCGCCAGCCGACGACGTTTAAGCCGGCGCCTCCGCCGCCTCTTCCACCACCGCCAGCTCGCCCGCCAACTCCGGCTCCCGCACTGGTGCATCCAGCGCCGCCCCCGCCGCATCCGGCTGGGCCGCCACCGGCTCCACGGCCGCTGGCTCCGCCACCCGCAGTGGCGCATCCAGCGCCGCCACTGCCTCCCCCGCCGCACCCGGCTGGACCGCCACCGACGCCCCGACCGGCGGGCTGTCCGGCTGGCAAAAAGCCGACGCCGCAAGGCTGTAAATAATCCATACCGCAGGAAGATTGCTGCGCGCCGGCCGACGCCAAATTGCGTTGCCGGCGCGCAGCGCTTGCAATTTCCACCGACGTGCGCACCGCCGCTCCCTAACGAATGGGAAAGGTCCTGGCGCTAACCTGAATTTCAAAATCATCAATGGATTGAGTAGATGCAGACCCTTGTCCTGAGCTGCTTGTTCGGCGCCGTGTACACGATGGTCCTTTGGGTCCTTGGCTCGGCCGCCGCGAAACGCGATCATTTGATGCGACATGGCGATAAGCTTTTCCCGCCCGAGAAAATCTGAAGCAACCACGTGCGCGCCATACGCTGCACTGTCCTTTCGGTCCTCGGCACTGTCGCGCTGGCCGCAACCGCGACCCGCAGCAGCGCGCAGACGGAAGCGCTGTCCTGCCACAGCGGCCAGCAGCCTCGGGCGGTCGCCGAATTATTGTTCGGCCGCGATATCGGTCAGCATGTCGGCGTCAGTGAAGCCGACTGGACGCGCTTCGTAGCGCGGGAATTGACGCCGCGTTTTCCCGACGGCCTGACCGTGGCCGATACGATCGGCCAGTGGCGCGATCGCGACAACGGCAGTATCGTGCGTGAACCAAGCAAGCACGTTGAAATCGTATTGCCGGGCAACGCCGACGACGAAGCACGGCTCGATGCTGCTGCAGCCGCCTATAAGACTGCGTTCCACCAGCAGTCCGTCGCGATTATCGTGCATACCGCCTGCGTCTCGTTCTAGCCGCGCCCTCGTTGGGTTTCGTCGGTCCCGGGGGTTGCAGTCGGCACGCGGTGTTCCTAGCTTAAAATCATGGAAACGCCGGAGCGGGGACGCATGACTGTTTGCCCGGATGAATTAAAGCTCGTCGCTCTCGACAGGGACGACATTGAGGTGGTGTCGGCTCACGTTCAGGACGCCCGGGTCCAGGTCGGCGAGATTTACTGGTACCCGGACGATCATCGCTTCGTCATGGCGCTCAACCGCTTCGATTGGATGACCGCGGTCGATCCCAAGCCGGACTCCAAGGCCGATTACCGGCGCTGCCGGACTGCGTTGCGCTTTGAACGCGTGCTCGCCTGCAAATGCCGCGGCGTCAACCCGGCGAACAAAAATGCCGAGCTCAATCTTCTCGCCGTCGAGTTTGCCGAGGAAGATTCTCCGGCCGGATGCATTACGCTGACGTTCTCTGGCGGCGGAGTCATTCGTCTCGACGTCGAATGTCTTGAAGCGGAACTCGCCGACCTCGGCGAGATTTTCACCGCCGAAATCTGTCCCGATCACTTCGCCAGCGGATCGGCCGTCGCCTGATCCGTCACTCGGCAGCCGCGATATGCGGCCGCGGCGGCGGCGCGAACAGCTTCATCAGCGCGACAATAATTGCGAGCGTCGCGGCGTAAACGATCAGCTGCATCGCGGTCGGCTGATCGACATAGCCGATCAGCGTGTGGAGCGCGCGGCCGGGATAGCTCGAATCGCTGAGAATCCATGACGTATCCCACACCGTCTCGTCGAGCGCGGTGAGAATATCGGCCTGTTCGAGGAAGGCGATCGCTTGCGCCGCCATTCCGGCGGCAAGAAGCGCGATGAGCGCGCTGGTGACGCCGAACAAATAACGCGTCGGGATCGTAACCAAGCCGAGATAGGTCATCAGGCAGACCAGCGAACCGAGTACGAGCCCAATGACGCCGCCGATGACCATGGCGAAGCTGGCGCCACCCTGCGCAGCGGCAACCCCATAGAGGAACAACACCACTTCGGAGCCCTCGCGCAGCACCGCGATGGCCACAACGGCGCCGAGCGCGGCCAGCGATTTCGAACCCGCGGCCACCGCCTCGCCGGCAGCGCGCAGATCAGCCGCCATCTGGCGGCCGTGCCGCGCCATCCAGACATTGTGCCAGGTGAGCATCAGTACGGCGAAGCCGAGGATCGAGGCGTTGAAGATTTCCTGACCGCTGCCGCCGAACAGTTCAGACAGGCCGCCGGTAAACACCGCGACCAGACAGGCGCCGAACACGCCCGCCGCGACGCCGCCTGAGATCCACACCGTTCGCCCCGGCACGCCGGACGTCACCGCCATCACGACGCCGACGATCAGGCCGGCCTCGAACACTTCGCGAAAGACGATGAGTAGCGCCGCTAGCACGAGGACCTCATGGCACGATCAGGTATCCCTGCGTCTCATGGTGGAAGTCATCGTAAAAATTATATTTGCCCGGCTGTTGCGGCCGCACAAAAACAACCGCCTCACTGCCGACCGGCACGATTTTTTCGAAATGCAGCTCGCTGCTTTCGAACTCCGAAACGATATCGTTGAGGTTCTTCACTTTGAATTCGATCGGCGTGCCGGGCGGCGCGTGCACCTCGGCGGGGTCGAACTTGTGGTCTTTCAAGGTCAGCGACAAGGTGACGGCATCGGCGGCAATTGCGCCGCGCGGCGCCACGGTCGCGACCGCGGCGAGCAGCATTACCGCGGCGAAATTACGGCTGGGACCGAGGCTTCGACTTGGCCTGCGAGTGATCCGTTTCCGTTCGGTCATGGCCTGAGGCAAGTCCGATAATTGTCGTCAAAGCGCAGTTGGGCAACCACGGAGTTTTTGTCAATGCAAAAGCCAAATATTAGAATTGTTATAATGTTGGAGTGCTGGTACGCGTCATGGCGCAACAGGCCGAAACAATGACGCTCAGACTAGATACGCGCTCCGCGGATTTTGCGCAAAAATTCCACGCCTTTCTCGACACCAAGCGCGAGGCGTCCGCCGACGTGGAAGCGACCGTGCGCGGCATCGTGTCCGACGTTGCCGCCCGCGGTGACGATGCGCTGAAAGCCTACACTTTGAAATTAGACCGGCTCGATCTCGACAAGACCGAAGTCCGGGTAACACCGGAGCAGATCGCCGCCGCGCACGGCGCCTGCGGCAAAAACGCGTTCGAGGCACTCGCACTTGCACGCGACCGCATTGAGACATTTCACCGGCGGCAAATACCGCAAGACGATCGCTTCACCGACGCGCTCGGCGTCGAGCTCGGCTCGCGCTGGACCGCCATCGATGCGGTCGGCCTTTATGTGCCCGGCGGCACGGCCGCATATCCGTCCTCGGTGCTGATGAACGCCGTGCCTGCCAAGGTTGCCGGCGTGCCGCGGATCGTCATGGTGGTGCCAGCGCCGGACGGCAAGATAAATCCCTTGGTACTGGCGGCGGCGAAACTTGCCGGCGTCGATGAGATTTATCGGATCGGCGGCGCGCAGGCGGTTGCGGCGCTGGCCTATGGCACCGCGACGATCGCGCCGGTCGCCAAAATCGTCGGGCCGGGCAACGCCTATGTGGCCGCGGCCAAACGCATGGTGTTCGGCAAAGTCGGCATCGACATGATCGCGGGCCCCTCTGAGGTGCTGATTATCGCCGATAAGAACGGCAATCCGGATTGGATCGCCGCCGACCTTCTGGCGCAAGCCGAGCACGACGAGAGTGCGCAAGCGATTCTCATCACCGACGACGAACAGCTTGCTGGCGCGGTCGAACGCGAGGTTGAGGCACAGATCGCACGATTGCCGCGCGCAAAAATCGCCAGCGCGTCATGGCGCGATTTCGGCGCGACGATCCTGGTGCGCAATCTTGATGAAGCATTGCCGCTGGTCGACGCCATCGCGCCCGAGCATCTGGAGATCGCCGCCGACGGCGCCGAGGAAATGGCGCAACGCATCCGCAATGCCGGCGCGATCTTCATCGGCGCACATACGCCCGAGGCGATCGGCGATTACGTCGCCGGCTCCAACCATGTGCTGCCGACCGCCCGCTCGGCACGCTTTTCATCCGGGCTCGGCGTCCTCGACTTCATGAAGCGCACGTCGATCCTCAAATGCGGGCCGGAGCAATTACGCGCACTTAGTGGCGCCGCAATCGCGCTCGCCGAGGCCGAGGGGCTCGATGCTCATGCCCGCTCCATTTCGATTCGGCTGAACAGATAGAGAAGAGCATGATCTTATCGGAAGGCCAGCTTCCACCCCGGGTCACGTCCGGGGCATGCTTTTCCGGGATCATGCCCTGATGGCACGCGCGCCGCGCAAAGCGGAAACCGGCCGCCTTGCCGCGGTTACGCTTGACGAAGAATCGCTCGGCAGTTCCAGTGACGACATCGAGCATGAGCGCCGGGTCGCGATCTACGATCTCATCGAGAACAACAACTTCAGGCCGGCCGGCCATGACGGCGGTCCCTACATGCTGCATCTGGGCACGCGCGGCGGCCGTTTGGTGTTCGATATCCGGCTGACCGACGGCACGCCCGTGATCGCGCATCTGCTGTCGCTGGCGCCGTTTCGCCGCATCGTGAAGGACTATTTCACGGTTTGCGACAGTTATTATTCGGCGATCCGTACTGCGACGCCGGATCGCATCGAAGCGCTCGACATGGGTCGCCGGGGCCTGCACGACGAAGGCTCACGCATCGTGATGGAGCGGCTCAAGCGCAAGGTCGAAGTCGATTTCGATACCGCGCGGCGGCTGTTCACCTTGATCACGGTGCTGCACTGGAAGGGCTGAACGCCCAATGTCCGCGGATGCCAAACGGCCATTGGCGGTGCTGTTCGCCTGCGGGCTGAATTCCGTTCGCTCACCGATCGCGGCGGGACTGCTGTCGCAGATGTTCGGCTCGATCTATGTCGGTTCGGTCGGCGTGCGTAAAGCCGACCTCGATCCGTTCGCGGTTGCGGCCATGGCGGAAATCGGCATCGACATTTCCAAGCACAAGCCGGTCACCTTCGAGGAATTGGACGAATGGGAGGGCCTCAATTTCGATCTCATCATCACGCTGGCGCCGGAGGCGCATCACCGCGCGCTGGAACTGACCCGCACCTCGGGCGTCGAAGTGGAATATTGGCCGACCCCCGACGCAACAGCCATCGAAGGCAGCCGCGAGCAACGGCTCGACGCCTACCGCCAAGTGCGCGATCAGCTCCTTGCGCGAATCCGCGAGCGGTTCGCCGGCCAGCGCACGGGAAACGAGTAAAATATTATGTTGTCCTCAATCCACTCGGCCCGATTCTCGTTCGGCGGCGAGACATCTACGCTGCAATCTTCACGTATTCGAAATCGCCCGGCTTGTTGTCGATACCGACGCGCGGCGGCGCGATCCAGCTTGCGAACTTGCCAGGCTCGACCACGCGCTGCATCAGGCTGCCGATGAAATCGCCGTCGCCCTTCGACGGCAGCCACTGGCCCTTGTCGCGATTCCATGTTGCCTCGTCGAGGAGCATTCCGGCCGGCGAAACCTTCACGTCCTTGAACTCGCCGATCTGGCGGTGGAAACCGACATGCGGCAGTTCGAGTTTGAAGCTGACGCCGGTCTTGTCGATGATCTTGTTCCAGCGGTCGAGACCGCGCTGGCAGTCGGCGGTGTAATCGTCGCGCAGCCGCATGTTGATCGCGGTCAGGGCCGGCTCATCGACTCGCTTGATTTCACCGTCGACGAATTTCAGCACCGGATAGGTCGCGCTTTCGAGCCGATGATCGTCGTCGATCCTGGTTTCGGCGAAGCGGCCCTTGAGCCCCGCCGTGAACGTGTTGGCGGCGTTGGTCGAGACTTCCGAGCCAAACAGGTCAAGCGACAGCGTGTAATGCAGATTTAGTTTTTTCTGCATCGTCGGCAGATCGATGACGCCGAGATCGCGCACCTTGCTGATATCCGACGGGTCGTCGATGCCGGCTGCCTTCATCGCCTCGCAGGTACGCTGGATAGTGCGGCCGACGCCGGTCTCGCCGACGAACATGTGGTGCGCTTCTTCCGTGAGCATGAAACGGCAGGTGCGCGACAGCGGATCGAAGCCGGATTGCGCCAGGCTTTCGAGTTGCATCTTGCCGTCGCGGTCGGTGAAGAAGGTGAACATGTGGAATGACAACCAATCCGGCGTTGCCTCGTTGAAGGCGCCGAGCATGCGTGGCTTGTCGGCGTCGCCGGAGCGGCGCTGCAACAGTTCGGCCGCTTCCTCGCGGCCATCGCGGCCGAAATATTTTTGCAGCAGGTACACCATGGCCCACAGATGCCGGCCTTCCTCGACATTGACCTGAAACACGTTGCGCATGTCGTAGAGCGACGGCGCGGTCTTCCCAAGATGGCGCTGCTGCTCGACCGAGGCCGGTTCGGTGTCGCCCTGGATGACGACGAGGCGCCGCAGCATGGCGCGATACTCGCCCGGAATGTCGTGCCAGACCGGCTCGCCGTAATGGCGGCCAAACGGGATTTTGCGGTCGTCTTCCTTCGGCGCCAGCAGAATGCCCCAGCGATAGTCAGGCATCTTCACGTAATCGAACTTCGCCCAGCCCTTCGGATCGACAGAGACGGCGGTGCGCAAGTAAACCAGCGCGTCCTGGAAGCCTTCCGGCCCCATGTCCTTCCACCAGTCGATGTAGCCCGGATGCCAGCTTTCGAGCGCGCGCAGCACCTGCCGATCCTCGGCGAGATTGACGTTGTTCGGGATTTTGGTCGTGTAGTCGACAGCTTCGATGGTCATGGCGTCACCTCAAACTCTGCGGGTGTCGAACACCGGCTTCTGCCCGGTGCCGTAGCGTTTCAGCGCGCCCTCCTCGCCGATTGCGTTGGGGCGCTGAAAGATCCAGTTCTGCCAAGCGGTCAGCCGGGCGAAAATCTTCGATTCCATGGTCTCCGGGCCGGCGAAGCGCAGATTGGCTTCGAGGCCGGTGAGGCCGTCGGGCGAGAAGCTCGCGCGTTCTTCGAGGAACACGCGCACCTCGTCGTCCCAGTCGATGTCGTCGAGCGCGAAAGTGATGAGCCCGAGCTTTTGCGCAGCCTCGGCGTCGAGCATTTCGCCACGCACTTTTTTCGCAGCATCCACATCGGCGGGATTGCCGAGAAACCGGCAGCCCAGCCGGGTCAGGCCGTTCGACATCGGATAGGGGCCGAAGTTGACCTCGTCGAGCGCAATTGTTGCTGGAGGCTGGTTATTTCCTTCGCGGGTGCCGATCAGCATGTAGGAACGGTCGCTGGCGAGCGGTAATTCCGCGAGCGTGCCGGCAAAGCAGGAGCCCGGCTCGATCAGCGTCACCAGCGAACGCGACGTGAGATCGACGCGCTTGAGCACACGCTTCCACAACAGCCGGATTTCGCGCGCCAGCCAATGATCCTTGTTCGCGTCGATGAAGCGGTCGTAGGCCAGTACCGTTGCGGGATCGCCGGAGGATTTGAAAACGATCGCCGCAACGTCGAGCTCGTTGATGCGGATATGGAGGATGGCATCGTCAAGCTCGCGTGCGAGCCGGAGCGGCCAGAAGTTTGCACCCTGCACCAGCATCGCGTCGACCGAAGGCGGCGGCGGCTCGCTCGGTCCGCGCAGCGTAATGGCAGCGAGGCGTTCTGCGCGCTGGAATTCGACTGAGAGCATGCCGTATTCGACGCTATCCGCGGCGAATGTGCGCGTGAGTGGCGAAAGCGCAATGCCCTTGCCGGCACCGTTGCGCGGCGATTTTGCCGCAAATTCTTTGGCGCGCGCCGCCACCGCGTCGTCGAATTTTGAGCCGGCAACGACGTCGTCAACCAGCCGCCATTCGACGGCGCGCTTGCCTTTGACGCCTTCCTCGGTGGTGCAAAACACATCGGCGTGGTCCCGGCGCACTTTGCGCTTGTCGGACACGCGGGTGAGCCCGCCGGTGCCGGGCAGCACTGCAAGCAATGGCAGTTCCGGCAGCGACACTGCTGGCCGAGCCATCGTCCACCAGCATGATGTAGTCGGAGGCGAGCGCAAGCTCGTAACCGCCGCCCGCCGCTGTGCCGTTGATGGCGCAAATGGTCTTGAGACCGGAATTCTCGCTCAAGTCCTCGATGCCGTTGCGGGTCTCGTTGGTGAATTTGCAGAAGTTGACTTTGTGAGCGTGGGTCGCGCCGGCCAGCATCCGGATATTGGCGCCGGCGGAAAACACCCGCGGCTTGCCCGAGCGCAGCACCACCGCGCGCACCTGCGGATGCTCGAAGCGGAGCCGCTCGAGCACATCGGCGAGTTCGATGTCGACGCCGAGATCGTAAGAGTTGAGCTTCAGCTCATAGCCTTCGAACAGTCCGGCCTTTTCATCGACATCCATTACCAGCGTGGCGATGTCGCTATCGACATTGAGCTTCCAGTGGTGGTAGCGGGCGGGCTCAGTCTGAAAATCGATCCGGGTCTCGCCGTTCGCCAGCGGCCGCCCGCCTGAATGATCTGCTTGCGCCATCTCAGTGCCTCGACTGA
Source organism: uncultured Alphaproteobacteria bacterium (assembly GCA_963813825.1). Lineage (GTDB taxonomy): Bacteria > Pseudomonadota > Alphaproteobacteria > Rhizobiales > Xanthobacteraceae > BOG-931. Next base: position 56,419 of record CAWFBB010000001.1, on the reverse strand, counting down.
ACGCAACATGCATTATAATGCATCAGTCTTCATAAGATGCATTATAAATCATATCGTTGCAACCCCGGAATCCGCTCCCCGATCACCCTCGTGATGGTCGCGCAGCAGCCGGTTGATGAAGTCGGTGACGATCTTGAGCGTGAGTTCCGGCGCCTCGCGTTGCGGCACATGGCGAACGCCCGGCAGCACTGCGGTCTCGACCGGGCAGTAGCATGCCTCCTGCGCGGTCTCGAGTTGCTTGAGCGTGCCGTACTGATCCTGTTCGCCCTGCACGATCAGGACCGGAACGCGGATGTAGCCGAGCGATTCTGTAATATCCCATTTGCGGAACTGCGGATCGAGCCAGGGCTCGCTCCACGAGCGGAATGCGCAATCGACGTCGGCGTGCCAGCGGCTCAGCTTCTCGCGGAAATTTCCATTGGTAAAAGCCTCGCGGGCGCGGACGATCTCGGCAAGTCCCATTTCCTCCGCGAAGAAGTGCGGCGCGATCAGCGCCAGGCCGCGCACGCGGTGATCTTGCACGCTGCCGGCATAGATCGCCGCGATCGATCCGCCGTCGCTATGTCCGAGCAGAAAGCCGCGCTGAAAACCGATCGCGTCGAGCACGCGCGGCAGCACATCGCAGGCTTCCTCGTGCATGAAGCGTACGGTGCGCGGCAGCTTGCCGGAACTCGACTTGCCGTAGCCGGCGCGCGAATAGACAAAGACGCCGGCGCCGGTCGCGGCTGCGATTTTGTCCGGAAAATCGCCCCACAGCCCGACCGAGCCGAGACCCTCATGCAGCATGACGATGGTCGGCGCCGCGCCGGGACGCGCGCCGATCATGCGGTATTCGAGCCGCATCGGATCGAGATCGAGGAAGCCGGTATCGGCGAGTGTCATGGCTTGCCCGCGACGTCCAGCCAGGGCGTAACAAGGCTTAAAAGCTTGGCGAAACTTTGCTCGATGGCATCGCCAGTGGTGTCGAGCTCCGCTTCGGCGCGGGCATAGTCGGCGCGGCGCGCTTCGAGGATCGCGACCAGATCGGCCATTGCATCTTTGGAGCCGGCTTCGCGGTTTTGCGCCATTGGGCGGAAATCGCCCTGCGCCATCACGCGGCTCATGTGATCTTCGGGCCGCGCCTTGATCCAGATCGTGTGGGTGCGGCGAAGGAGCAGCGCGTAGGTTTCCGGGTTCGACACGATGCCGCCCGCGGTGGTGATAATTGCCGACTCGTGGCTGGAGATAATGCGGTCGAGCGCACTGCGCTCGTGGCGGCGGAATGTGGCGGTGCCGGCCATTTCGATCAGGTCGGGAATGCTGGCGCCGTAATCTTCCTCGACGACACGGTCGAGCTCGATGAAGGGACAGTCGAGATGCCGCGCCAGCGTACGGCCAAGCGTCGACTTACCGGCGCCGCGCAGCCCAATGAACGCGATGCGCCGCGCGCGGTCGGCTCGGCCCGGCAGCGCGAGCCGCGCTTTGATCTCCTTTGCCAATGCCGGCAGTTCGCCTTCGGGCAATTGTGCCAAGAGGTCGAGAATCTCGCCGAGCGCCGCCGTGCGCGCGCCGGCTTCCGGCAACAGCGCCGCACAGGGCAGATCGAGCGCCTGGGCGATGGCGCGCAACACGCTGACCGACGGATTGCCGGTGCCGCCTTCGATTTGCGCCAGATAGCGCTCGGAGGTTTCCGAGGCTTGCGCCAATTGGCGGCGTGTCATTCCGTGTTTGGCGCGACTTCGCCGCACCTCGCGCCCTATGGCGGAGAGGAATGTGGTGTCCGAAGCGGCAACCACGTTTGCCGGTCTCTCACCCGATTTGGTTGTTATGCGTGTCGCAGGCACCGCTGCTGCCCCTCATGCATTATAATGCATGTTAGCGCATAACGGGACGCGCTGGCAACGCAACAGGGCCGGATATTCATAGATAACATCCGTCTTCTCAGATGCCGCTAGCCGAAGATTTTTCCCCAGCCGCTGGCGTGAGGTTGCTCCGGCTTCTCGCTCTCCTCGACGGCGTCGGGTCCGGGATCGTCGGGCGCGTGCACCAGTGGAATAACCGGGGGCGGTTTCGGCGATGTCTCGGCCCTGGGCGATGCCGCGCTCGAAGTTTCCGGACGAACCGGCGGTGTGTAATCACTGACGCGCGGATTGTCGTCATCAATTTCAAGGGGTGGCTTGACCGGCACCACGACCGGCGACGGTTCGGGCTCGATGAGCGCCGGCGTGCTGAAATCCCCCGTCAACGGAACGCGCCACTCGAATGCATCGAGCCGGCCGCCGGGCGAGGCCGGAAGCCAGCGCTTGGAGACGTATCCGTCGGCGGTCCATTGCGGATCGGGTGCGGCATTGACGGCGCGCGCCGTCCATTCGCGGGCGCGGCCTTCGTCGTTGCGCTGGGCACGTTCCAGTTCCGCCATCAAAAGCGCCACGCGCTTGGTCGGCGCCGCGAGATGGTCTGCCAGTACGGCGCGCGCCTTGGCAAATTCCTGCGCGTCGATGGCGGCGCGCGCGACGGCCAGATCGCTCTCAATGTGCCCCGCGACTTTTTTGGCCAGATTTTCGATGCGTTTGAGCCGCTCGCGCGCGCTTTCGCTGGAGCGCGTTTCGGCATAGGCGCGAGCGAGATCGGGATGCGGATTGACGCGCCATGCCCGGTCGATCATGCGCCTTGCCTTGCGGATGTCGCCGCTCTCGGCATGGAACCGGCCGGCCAATGCCGCCGCCGGAACCAGATCCGGCGCCAGCTTTGGCGGCTTCGATCGCATGCGCTTTGGCGCTGTCGCGATCGCTGTCGCTCGGCAGCCATGGCGAGGCCAGTCAGCAAAACGGCGCGCTGGCGGCGATAGATGGCCTTGTCCAGCATCGCCTTATTCTGCTCGAGGAGCGCCAGCGCACCGGCCCAATCGCCGGCCTGGCAGCGCGCTTCCAGCACCGCGCGGCCGGCCCAGCCGAGCGAGGGTGCGGTGCGCACCGCTTCCTCGGCGTGGGCGCGCGCGCTGTCATGATCGCCACGCCGCTGCGCCTCGATGAACAATCCGCGCAGGCCGAGCGCCTTGGTGTCGTCGCGGTTCGCCATGGCGCGGAACGTGTGTCCGGCTGCTTCGCGGTCGCCGGCAAGCTGGGCCGATTGGGCGTTGAGAAGCAGCGCCAGCGGCTCGCCTGGGCGCAAGCTTGTTGACGGTCGCCGCATGCCTGCGCGCGGCCTCGATGTCGCCGGAGCCGACGGCGATCAGCCCATGCGAGATCGCCTCATAGGCCCGCGCCGCCGCGGCGCTCGCGCGCGTATCCGGGCGAAGGCAGCCGGCGAGCGCAGGATGGCGCGTACGATGCTCCAAAGGAAAGCGAGCACGACCATCGCCGCCAGCACGGCCGCAGCCATGACCATCAGCGTAGTCTTCACGCCACGCATGGCCTGGCCAGGTCTGATCGACCACGGCAAGTAAACAATTCGGCGGGCCGATCGGCGAGCCAAGTCACGCCGAACGCCAGCGCGCCGACGACGATCAGAAAGAGGATGATGCGGATCATTGCGGTTTCGGTGAGCCGAGCGCGGCCAGCGCGGTGGCGGAAATCTGGCCGGCCGCCGCGATAGCGGCATCGCGCGCTTTCGCCTTTTGCACCCACGTCGCCGCCGCGGATTGTGCGGTAGCTGGGAGTTTGGCGATGTCGGCAAGAGCCGCGGCGATGTCGGCATGGGTGGCTTCGACGCCGATCCGCTCGACCACCGTCGCCGGATCGTCGCCCAATGGGGCATTCGATTGGCGTGAAGCGAACAAGCTGGTGCGCGTTGGCTTCGAGGCGGTCGAGGAACGATTGGTTGCTCTGCCGCGGGAACAGCAGCCTGCTGCAAGGCCGGCAGCAACGACTGTGAGTTCATGCGCGAGCGCAGCGGCGCGTGGCACTCCAGCGGCGGCAAATGGCTCGAGCGGCGCGGTGGCGTTCTGGTCGACGCCGAGCGATTTCACTGCCGCGAGTTCGGCCGGATAGGGCGCGCCCCGTTCCACCGTGGCGCGCAACGCCTCAGCGGCGACCAGCAGGCGCGCCACGCGGTCGTCCGCGCTCCCAGCCTGGTGCACGGCGTCCGACAGTGATTTCACCGTGCTCTCAAGAGCGGCGACGCGACCTGATAATGCGTCGAGATCGCTGTGCGACACCGCACCCTGCGCGGCGCTCTTGGCCGCGGTCTGGGCCGCGCTCGCCGCATCAGCCGCGGTCTTGGCCTGTGCTTGCGCATTCTGCGCTGCGGTGGCTGCATCGCTGACACGCCCGGTGAGCGCGGCAAGCGCGGCGTTTTGCGATTTCTCCGCGGTCTCCGCCGCCGTCACGCGTGCCGCAAGCGCCGTGTCCGGCTGCTGCGCGTTCATTGCACTTTCGATCTTGTCGAGCCGCGCCGCGAGGTCGCCGCTTGAAGCCGATGTCGCCGGAGTGCTCGCAGGCAAAGCCGTCTCGCGCGGCGGCACGTAACCGCCGAACCAAAGCCCGGCAAAGATCGCGGCCACCAAGATCGCGCCTACGATTGCGCCCAGGAACGCGCCGACGCCTTGAGGCTTGAGGCGGCCGGATGAGAGTCCTTCCGGCGGTGCCGTGGCGGCTGCCCCTTCGGCCGCGTTCGCGGTCTTCTCGACGTCGACTTCGGTTGCCGTCAGATCGATCGTTGGTGGCCGGCGTGCCGTGCTGTCAGGCTCGCTTGTCATCTTATCCCCAAAGCGAGGTTGTCCAATCCGTCAAACCGGCCCAGCCGCTCAGGGCATAGTACGGGACAAAGATGGCGGCAACACATCACGTCGCGGCAATAAGCGCGATTAATGCAGCCTCGGACGGCTCGGCGGCGGCCCGGATGTCGGTCGCGCCGGCGCGCAACAGCGGCTCGGCCACCTCGGCTGAAATGCAATACTGGACAGGCTTTAGGGCGGCCGCGAGCATGTCGGTGCCGCGCGCTGCTCCGACATAAGCCTCGGCGCTGCGGCGCGAGAAATGCAGCACGCCGTCGGTGCCGCTTGCCAAGGCCTCGGCTGCGACGCGCGGCAGGCATTGCAGCAGCCGCCGCGCGATAGATGATCGCGGTCTGTACTGCAAAGCCGCGGGCACGGAGATCGCCGGCAAGATCGCCGGATCGATCTTCGCCGGCGATATAGAGGAGTGATGCACCGGGCTCCACGCGTGCGGCGGCCAGACGCGCGAGTTCGGCTACACCGCCTTCCGCGGAGCTCACGTCCGCAAAGCCGGCGGCAGCCATCGCCTGCGCGCTGCGTTGGCCGACGGTGAAGACGGGGAGCGCCTGGAATTGCCTCACGGCGGTATGCGTTGCGATCGCGTGCGCCGCATTGGCACTGGTGATCAGGATTGCCGCCCACGGTCCTGAACCGATCTCGGCATCGGCCGTGACGGCGATGCTTAACAACGGCGCGATGATCGCCTCGTGACCCAGCGCGCGTAGCGCTGCAGCGGTGCGCTGCGCGTCGGCCTCGGGTCGCGTAAGGAGAAGTCGCACCGGTCAGCTCCGGATAAAAAAGTCGCCGCCGGCGCGCGATTTGAGTTCGCGGCCGGCGTCGGCGCCAAGCTCCGCCGCCAGCGCGCGGCCGCCTTCGCGCCGGACTTCGAATGCCTCGCTGCCGTCGGGCTTCACGATGATGCCGTGGAATCGAATGGTGCCGCCGTTTATCCGCGCATGGCCGCCGATCGGCGTGCGGCAGGAACCGTCGAGCACCGCAAGGTAGGCGCGCTCGGCGGCTAGCGCGGTTGCGGTATCGGCATCGTCGATCCTGGCGACGAGCGCCAGCGTCGCGGAGTCACCGGCGCGGGTCTCGATGCCGATGGCGCCCTGGCCGACCGCAGGCAGAAATTCGTCGATGTCGAGCAATGCCGCTGCTCCCGAGAGTAGCCCGAGCCGCTTTAGACCGGCGACGGCAAGCAGCGTCGCGTCGGCATCGCCAGCCTCGATCTTGCGCAGCCGGGTTTCGACATTGCCACGCAACGGCACCACCGCCAGGTCCGGCCTGATACGCTTGACCAATGCCTGACGGCGGAGCGACGCCGTGCCGATGACCGCGCCGGCCGGCAATTCGCGCAACGATTTGGCTTTGCTGCTAATCAGAGCATCGCGCGCATCTTCACGCGGCAGGAACGCCGACAGCGCCAGTCCCTCCGGCAACACCGTCGTCATGTCCTTGGAGGAATGCACCGCGAGGTCGATGGCGCCCGAGAGCAGCGCCTCCTCGATTTCCTTGGTGAACAGCCCTTTGCCGCCAGCGTCGCTCAGCGGCCGGTCCTGGATCGCGTCGCCGGTAGTGCGGATGACCTTGATCTCGATCGATTCCGGATCGAGGCCGCAGGCCGCGGCGATACGGCTTTGCACTTCGCGCGCCTGGACCAGCGCCAGCGGCGAGCCGCGCGAGCCGATACGCAGAAGGGTTTTTCCGGCGGAGGACATAGCCGTATATAATACATCAATGATCATCCTCGGCATCGAGACCACATGCGACGAGACGGCCGCGGCCGTGGTCGAGCGGACCGACGACGGGCATGGGCAGATCCTGTCCAACATCGTCCTTTCGCAGATCAGCGAACATGCTGAATTCGGCGGCGTAGTGCCGGAAATCGCCGCGCGCGCCCATGTCGAGGCGCTCGACCACATCATCGCCAGGGCGATGGCCGAGGCGCAAAAGTCGTTCCTAGACCTCGACGGCATCGCGGCGGCGGCCGGTCCGGGCCTGATCGGCGGCGTCATCGTCGGCCTAACCACGGCCAAAGCGATTGCGCTGACGCACCGCAAGCCGTTGATCGCAGTCAATCATCTTGAAGCGCACGCGCTCACCGCGCGGCTCACCGACGCCGTGGTCTTTCCGTACTGCCTGTTCCTCGCCTCGGGCGGCCACACTCAAATTCTCGGTGTGTCTGGCGTGGGCGATTATCTGCGTTTCGGCGGTACGGTTGACGACGCGATCGGCGAAGCCTTCGACAAAACGGCGAAATTGTTGGGTCTCGGCTATCCGGGCGGACCCCTCGTCGAGAAGGAAGCGGCGCACGGCGATCCCAAGCGCTTCGCGCTGCCGCGCCCGATGTTTGGCCGCCGTGATGCAGACTTCTCCCTGTCAGGCTTGAAGACAGCGTTGCGCATCGAAGCCGGAAAGATCGCACCGTTGAGCGATCAGGACGTCGCCGACCTGTGCGCCTCGTTTCAGCAGGCGGTGGTCGACGTGGTCGGAGACCGGCTGCGCGCCGGGATGCGCATGTTCCGCGACCGTTTCGGCACACCGAACGCGCTGGTTTGCGCCGGCGGCGTCGCCGCGAACCAGGCGATCCGTAAAATTCTGCACCGGGTCGCGTTTGAAACCGGCACCTCGCTGGTGGCACCGCCGCCGGCGTTATGCACCGACAACGGCGCCATGATCGCCTGGGCCGGCGCCGAGCGGCTGGTGCTCGGCCTCACCGACACGCTCGATTTCGCGCCCCGCGCGCGCTGGCCGCTCGATCAGGTGAAAAAGGCTGTCACCGCGACGGGGTGACGCATTACTGCTCGAACCGCTCGATGAACCACTTGAGCAGCCGGACCCAGATTTCGTCCTTGCCAACAGTATCCTCGATGCCGTGCTCGAGGTTCGGATTGTCGTTGACCTCCATGACGACGATGCCATGGCTGGTCTGCTTGAGGTCGACTCCGTAGAAACCGTCGCCGATCGGCTTTGCGGCGCGCACCGCGATATCGATCACCTCACTGGGCGCCTGCGGTAGGTCGAAGGCGCGGAAGCCGCCTTCGTGCGAGGACCCGTCGGGCCGGTATTTTACCACCTGCCAATGGCCGCGCGCCATGCGGTACTGGCAGACGAAGAGCGGTTCGCCGGCGAGCACGCCGACCCGCCAGTCGAAATCGGTCGGCAGGAACTTCTGCGCCAGCAGCAAGTCGGTTTCTTCGAACAGTTCGTCGCAAATGCGCTTGAGCGCGGCCGGCGACTCTATCTTGTGCACGCCGCGCGAGAACGAACCGTCCGGGATTTTCACCACCAGCGGCAGGCCAAGTTCGTCGACTACTCTGGTGAGATCGGTATCTTCGCCGACGATGATGGTCGGTGGCGTCGGCACCTGATTCTGCTGCAGCATCTCCATCAGGTAGACCTTGTTGGTGCAGCGGATCATCGATATTGGATCGTCGATGACGGGCATGCCTTCCTGCCAGGCGCGGCGGGCGAAACGGTAGGTGTGATTGTCGATCGAGGTGGTCTCGCGGATGAACAAGCCGTCGAACTCGGCAAGTTCCGCGAGCTGGCGTTTGGTGATGACCTCGACATCGACCGACATTTTTTCGGCGATGCGCCCGAAATACTTGAGCGAGTCCGAGGAGCAGGGCGCGGTTTTTTCGTTTTCGTTCGGGTCGTAGAGGACGGCGAGATCGTATTTCGCGACCGAGCGCGCTTTGGGATCGCGCCATTCCCGCTTGGTGTGGTTGTTCAGCGACTCGCGGAAGAAATCGCCTTCGCCATTGGCGAGCCGGGTGATGGTGCGCGGCCGGATGCGGTCGATCGACAGTCGCGCGCCAGGTTCGATGCTGACTTCAAGCGCCGGGCAGCGGAACCAGTCGAACAGCAGGCGCCCGAACGGTTCGAAACGCTGGTCGCGCGCGATGCCGAAGCAGACCAGGAGCTTGATCTCGCCTTCGGGCTGGAAGTCGGCGCGGCGGGCGCAGCGATTGAGTTCTTCCTCGAGTTCCGGCAGCGCATGCTCGTAAAGTTTCTGCTCGCGCAGTTCGAGCATAGTCTCGACTGTCGGCACCACGCGGTGGCCGCGCGCCTCGGCGAGGAGCGATGCGTAATAGCCCTTCGACTGGTAGGCGTAAGACCGGGCGAGGTTGACCAGCTTGGGCCGCGCCATATCGAACAGGCGGGGTCGCGCCAAATACTCGCTCGTGGTGATGACCTTGTGCGGGGTCTCGGCGTTGGGCAGGTCGCGGGGCTGATCGACAAGAATGACCCAGCCAGTCATGGGTGGGTCCCTCTCAGATCAGACTCGCTATGCAAATTTGGGCCGATCATGCGTTCGAAGTCGGGCGCGGCACGGGACGTACATAGCCGGAAATGATTCGGATAGCGACCGTGCCAAGCGCGATATGCACCATGAAAACCGATTCGCAAACAGGAGTCAGGCGAGATTAACGCCGCGGTGGACGACGGTTCCGCGCCGTGAGCGCCTTCTCGAAGCGGAGCGCGCCAAAACGGCCGTCGTAGTAATCGAGATACTCGCCGAAACGACGATAACCCGACCTCTCGTAGAGTTTGATTGCCCTGACCGCGTATTTGCGAACTTCAAGCCGGATGGCTCGACAATGGCGACGCTTCGCGTCCTTGTCCGCCGCCGCCAGAAGGCGTCCACCCAACCCTTGGCCTTTAAGCTTTGGATCGACCGCTATCGAATAGACTCGCGCAATTGTAGTCCGCGAAGAATAGCGAAGCAGTACGTAAGCGGCGAGATCGCCGCGGTGTTCCGCCACGATCAACGTTGCGGTGGGCGAAACAAGGTCCCGGCGCAAACTTTGCCGCGACAGGATCTCAGCCCTGAACACTGACCGTTCGAGCGCGATCAAGGCGTCGAGATCGCCAAGTCGCCCGCGACGTAGGCTGGCGCTTAGCGAGCCGCGTCTGCGCGGTGTTTTCACGACTGGCGGCCCTGTTCGATCTGTTCGATCATGGTCTCCAGCCGCTCCAGACGGTCGGCTTCGCCTGGCGGTTTGTCCCAACGCAGCCGGCTAATGCGTGGGAACCGCATCGCCAGTCCCGACTTGTGCCGCGTCGAGCGTTGCAGGCCCTCGAATGCGACTTCGAGAACCAGGCCATGGTCGGGCTCATGGACGACTTCGCGCACCGGACCAAACTTGTCGGTGGTGTTGCGGCGGACGAAGCGATCGATCTGCAACAGTTCCTCATCGGTGAAACCGAAATAGGCCTTGCCTACCGGGACCAGTTCGTCGCCGCTTTCGCCGCGTGTCCAGACGCCGAACGTGTAGTCGGAATAATACGATGAACGCTTGCCGTGGCCGCGCTGGGCATACATCAGCACGGTATCGACAATGAGCGGATCGCGCTTCCATTTCCACCACGGCCCCTTGGGCCGGCCGGGCAGGTAGGGCGCCTCGCGCCGCTTGAGCATGACGCCTTCGACCGCAGCGGCATCCGCGCCGGCGCCGGCGGCAGCCGGGTCCTTCCGCGCCGCGATCAGTTCGTCCCAGCTCGCGAACGGGACCAGTGGCGAGAGATCGGCGCGGGAATCGTTCAACCTGGCGATGAAAGTCTCCAGTCGCGCGCGCCGTTGCGCAAATGGCAGCTCGCGCAAATCCTCGCCGCCGTCGGCGAGAAGATCGTAGGCGCGCAGATGCGCCGGGAATTCCGCCATCAGCTTCGGCGTGACGGTTTTGCGATTGAGCCGCTGTTGCAGCACGTTGAACGACTGCACGCGACGGTCGCGCATGATCAACAGCTCGCCATCGATTGCGCCGGGCAAGTGAAGTGCGTCGAGCAGATCGGGAAAGCTTTTGGAAATGTCCTCGCCGGTGCGCGAATAAAGCCGCGCAACACCCACTTTGCCTTCTCCCGGTTGCGCTAGAGCTTGAGGCGCTGCGACGGCCTGAACGCGGATGCCGTCCCATTTCCATTCCGCCATGAAATCGGCGGCTTGCAAGGTCGCAAGGTCCGGTTCGTCGAGCGCATGCGCCAGCATCGCCGGCCGGAACGGCGCCGGGTCGTTGCTCGCGGGCTTTTCTGCGCGCCCCTCGAGCCACGCGAACAGTTCGGTATAGGGCGGCTTGAGACCTGGCCAAATCAGCTCAATCGCTTGTGCATCCTTGCTGCCGATCGCAGCCGCCGCGGTCTTCGCCAGCCGTGCCGAAACGCCGATGCGCAACGCGCCGGTGACAAGTTTAAGGAGTGCCCAACGACCGGTTTCGTCGAGGGCATCGAGCCAGCGCGCAAGCTGCCCCGGCAGTTGAGTTTTGCCGAGGGTGGAGAGAGTTTCGATGACGGCAGTGAGGGTCAGCTCTTCTCCGCCCCCGCGAAGCGGTGGAGCGGGCTTCGGCGTCGAGGGTGAGGATGGAGCAGGCCACATCAACGCGATGGTCTCCGAAAGATCGCCAACATAGTCGTAGGAAAGTCCGAACAGCACCGGGTCGGTGCGTTCGGCGATCAGGCTTCGGATCAGGCCCGCTTTGGCGTGCGCAAAGCTCAAACTCCCGGTCAGCGCCGCGAGCGCCCAGCCGCGGTCGGGATCGGGCGTCGAACGAAAATAATCGGTGATCAGGCGCAACTTGTTGTTGCGCGCTGGTTCGTAAGCGAGGCGGTCGAGCAGTTCGGCGAAGCGATTCATGCCTCGGCCTTACCGGCCGCGGAAGCTTCAGCTTCGTCCTCATCGCCGTAGCCGACAATGTCCAGTGGCCTCGCTTTGAGGCCCTTCATTTCGCACCAATGCACCAACGCGTCCTCCTGGCCATGGGTGACCCAGATTTCGCCGGCGCCAGTTGCGGCGATCGTCGCCGTCAGTCCATCCCAATCGGCATGGTCCGAAATCACCAGCGGCAGCGAGACGCCCTGTTGCCGGGCGCGGGCGCGTACCCGCATCCAGCCCGAAGCGAATGCGGCGAGTGGATCGGGAAAGCGTCGCGTCCACAAATCGTTCAGTGCGGACGGCGGACAGATGGTAATGGTGCCGGCGAGATTTTGTTTGGTCGCGCCCCGCACTTCGTGTAATTCGCCAAGCGCGATGCCGCGGCTCTGGTAATAATGTGAGATCTTCTCCATCGCGCCGTGCAGATAAATCGGCGCGGCGTATCCTGCCTTGCGCAGAAGCGCGATGACACGCTGCGCCTTGCCGAGAGAATAAGCGCCGACGAGATGCGCGCGTTCGGGAAACAGCGCCACGGAGCGGAGCAGCTTTTCGATCTCGCCGTCCGGATCGCCGTGGCGGAACACCGGCAACGCAAAGGTCGCTTCGGTGATGAACACATCGCACGGCACCAGCTCGAACGGTGTGCAGGTCGGATCGGGCACGTTCTTGTAGTCGCCGGAAGCGACGATACAAAGGCCGTTGGCCTGCACGGCGATCTGCGCCGAGCCGAGCACGTGGCCGGCAGGATGGAACGTCACGTTCACGCCGCCGACATCGATACGCTCGCCATAACCCGCCGCCTGCGTCGAGCCGGCGAAATTCTCGCCGTAGCGCAGCCGCATCAGATCAAGCGTTTCTTGTGTCGCCAGCACCGCGCCATGCCCGGCGCGGGCGTGGTCGGAATGGGCATGCGTAATCAATGCCCGTTCCACCGGCCGGGTTGGGTCGATATGAAAGCCGCCGCGCTTGCAGCAGACGCCGGAAGGTGTCGGCAGGAGTATGTCTTCAGGTCGCATGTCGAGGCATAAGTAATCATTTCCGCCCGAGACGCGAGCTTCGATGACCGACACAGGCCCGCTGTTTGTCTCTTCCGGCGACCTGATCGCCGACCGGCGCTACAAATGGGCGCTGGACCATGCCGCGCGTGGCGATCTGGCGGGCGCCGCCGATATCCTGGCGCAGACGGTGGAACTTGCGCCGCGCTTCGCCACCGCCTGGTTCGCGCTTGGCGCCATCCGTGACCGGCTTGACGACCGTAACGGCGCCATCGCTGCGTTTGCCCAGGCGCGCGACGCCGATCCCGAGGATTATCACGGTGCGCGGCTGCAATTGGCCCGGCTCGGGGCTGGCGATGCCACACCGGCAATGACCGAAACCTACGTCCGCCGGCTGTTCGACCAGTATGCAGGCCGCTACGACACAGCGCTTATCGAGCGCCTCAATTATCGTGGTCCGGCGCTGCTGCACGAAGCCGTGGACGGCGCGGCCGGCCGGACGATGCGCTTTGGTGCGGTGCTCGATCTCGGCTGCGGCACTGGGCTTGGCGGGGCGGAGTTCCGCACGCTGGCCGATTGGCTGGTCGGCGTCGATCTTTCGCCGGCGATGACTGCGCAAGCGGCGGCCAAAGGCCTCTACGACCGGCTGACCACAGCAAGTATCGCGGATTTTCTCAAGAATGAAATCGCCGATGGCTGTAAATATCACCTCGTCCTTGCCGCTGACGTCTTTGTCTACATCAACGACATTGCCCCGCTCATTGCGGATGCCGCGCGTGTGCTGGCGCCGGATGGCTTGTTGGCTTTCACGGTGGAAACCCATGATGGCAGCGACGTGAAGCTGTTACCGACGCTGCGCTTCGCCCACAGCGAGGATTATGTACGTGGTGTGCTAGGCACTGCAGGCCTGAAGTCCGCCCATATCGCCAAGACCTCGGTACGCAGCGAAAAGGGCGTGCCGGTCGACAGCCTCGTGGTCGTCGCAAAATCCGACGCTCATTCCCGCGCAAGCGGGAATCCAGTACCTAAATAAACGGGTCCCCGCTTGCACGGGGGACGAGTGGAATCTGTTCGACCGTAAAATGACGGTTCTTGAGCGTCCTGTGCTTCTGCCGCAACAGTTCACGCGCTGGTTCGCCAGCCGTGGCTGGACGCCGCGTGCGCATCAATTGGAACTTTTGGCTAAAGCACGCACCGGGCGTTCGGTTCTGCTCATCGCGCCCACTGGCGGCGGCAAGACGCTTGCAGGATTCCTGCCGAGCCTGGTGGAACTGAGCGACGCGACAGGGGCTGCGCACCCTGCGAGTGGGGCAGGAAAAAAATTAATCTCGCTCGGCCAAGGCGTGCGCCGGGAGGGCGGCCTACACACGCTCTACATTTCGCCGCTGAAGGCGCTTGCCGTCGATATCGCGCGTAATCTCGAACAGCCGCTCGCCGAAATGAATTTGCCGATCCGCATCGAGACGCGGACCGGGGATACGCCGGCTTCGAAGCGCCAGCGCCAGCGCCGCGATCCGCCGGAGATTTTGCTGACCACGCCGGAGCAGGTCGCGTTGCTGCTGGCCTCGGCCGATGCCCCGTATCTGTTCGGCTCGCTCAAGCGCGTCATCCTCGACGAGCTGCACGCACTGGTCACATCGAAGCGTGGCGATCTGCTGTCGCTCGGGCTTGCGCGGCTGTTTCGTCTCGCGCCCGGACTCACCAGCATTGGGCTTTCGGCCACGGTGGCCGAGCCGGATGATCTTTGCCGTTTCATGGTGCCGCAACGCGGCGGCGATGCGCGCGCCGATCTCATTGTCGCCGCGGATGGCGCGGCGCCCGACGTCGGGATGCTCACATCGACCGAGCGGGTGCCGTGGGCCGGCCATTCGGCGCGCTATGCGCTGGGTGAAATCTATCAGTTGATCAAGGCGCACCGCACCACGCTGGTCTTCGTCAATACCCGCAGCCAGGCCGAAGGCATCTTTCAGGACCTGTGGCGGATCAATGACGACAATCTGGCGATAGCGCTGCATCACGGCTCGCTCGACGTGGCGCAACGGCGCAAGGTCGAAAACGCGATGGCGACCGGCCTGCTGCGCGCCGTCGTTTGCACCTCATCGCTCGATCTCGGTGTCGACTGGGGCGACGTCGATCTCGTCATCAATGTCGGCGCGCCGAAGGGCGCCTCGCGCATGCTCCAGCGCATCGGCCGCGCCAATCACCGCATGGATGAACCGTCGAAAGGCGTACTCATTCCGGCAAACCGCTTTGAGGTTCTCGAGTGTCGTGCCGCGCTCGACGCCATCGCCGAGAATGCACAGGACACGCCGGCAAGCCGCACCGGCGGCCTCGACGTGCTGGCGCAGCACGTGCTCGGCTGCGCTTGCGGAGAGCCGTTCACAAGCGACGGGCTTTATGAAGAAGTGAAATCAGCCGCGCCCTACGCAGCGCTGACCCGCCATGATTTCGATGCTGTCGTCGATTTCGTCGCTACGGGCGGCTATGCGCTCAAAGCCTACGAGCGCTTCGCGCGCATCCGGCTCGGCAAGGATGGACTATGGCGGATCACGCATCCGCTCGTCGCGCAGCGTTACCGGCTCAATGTCGGCACCATCGTCGAAGCCGATATGCTAAAGGTTCGCCTGATGCGTTCGCGCGCGTCGAAAATAATCCCGCGCGGCGGACGCCTGCTCGGCCAAGTAGAGGAATATTTCGTCGAGACCATGGTGCCGGGGGATACTTTCGTATTTGCCGGCGAAATCCTGCAATACGAGGCGATTGTCGAGGACGAGGTCTACGTCTCGCGGGCCGCCTCGGAAGACCCGAAAGTGCCGGCCTATGAGGGCGGCAAATTTCCGCTGTCCACTTATCTCGCTGCGCGCGTGCGGGGCATCATTTCCCACCCTCAGGAATGGCGCGCACTGCCCGCGCAGGTCCGCGAGTGGCTGGAAATCCAGCAATGGCGCTCGCAACTGCCGGGACAGCGCGAGCTCCTCGTCGAGACATTTCCGCGCGCCAACAAATATTACCTCGCCTGCTATCCGTTCGAGGGGAGGCTCGCGCACCAGACGCTCGGCATGCTGCTGACGCGACGGCTGGAGCGGGCGCGATTGAAGCCGATGGGTTTTGTCGCCAACGAATACGCGCTGGCGGTTTGGGGTGTCGGCGACATCGCGGCGCGTATCGATCGGGGAGAGTTGTCTCTTGCCGCGCTGTTCGACGAGGACATGCTCGGCGACGATCTCGAAGCCTGGCTGGCCGAATCAGCACTGATGAAACGCACTTTCCGCAATTGTGCGATCATCGCCGGCCTGATCGAGCGGCGTTTCCCCGGCCAGGAGAAATCGCGCCGGCAGCTCACGATTTCGACCGACCTCGTCTACGATGTGCTGCGCAGCCACCAGCCTGACCACGTACTGCTGCGCGCGACCAGGGCGGATGCCGCCACCGGCCTGCTCGACGTGCGCCGTCTCGGCGATATGCTCTCGCGCATCAAGGGCCGAATCGTTCATAAGGCGCTCGACCACGTCTCGCCGCTTGCGGTTCCAGTGATGCTGGAAATCGGCCGCGAGACGGTTTACGGCGAGGCGGCGGAAGAACTCCTCGCCGAAGCCGAGGACGAATTGGTCAAGGAGGCGATGCAGTGAAGGTTGGTGCTCCTGCCGCTCATTCCTGCGAAACCGGGAATCCGGTTGCGTCCCCGCTTTCGCAGGGACGAGTAGATCATATGCTAAGCCTCGCTGGCGCCGCGCTCGTTGTCGATTGCGCCGGCGCGCTTTATTGGCCCGACGAGAGCTTGCTTGTCGTCGCCGATCTTCATCTCGAGAAAGGCTCAGCCTTCGCCGCGCGCGGCGTGCTGCTGCCGCCCTACGACACCGTGGCGACGCTCGCCCGCCTTGCCACGCTGATCGAACGCTATGCGCCGCGGCTGGTGATCGCGCTCGGCGACAGTTTCCACGACGGCGGCGGACCGGAGCGATTGCCCGACATCAGCCGCGCTGCGCTCAAGGCGTTGCAATACGGCCGCGACTGGCTATGGATCGCCGGCAACCACGATCCGGATCCAGGTGAAAATATCGGCGGCCGCTTCGCCGAAGTTGTGGCGATCGGTCCGCTGACATTCCGACATGAGCCTTCGGCCGTACCTTGCGACGGAGAAATCGCCGGTCACCTGCATCCGGTGGCGCGGGTGGCGGGCCGCGGCCGGGCTGTGAGCCGCCGCTGTTTCGCCAGCGACGGCCGCCGCCTCGTCATGCCGGCCTTCGGCGCGTATGCCGGCGGCCTTAATGTGCGCGACCGTGCGATCGTTTCGCTGTTCGGCGCGCTTTCGTTCACCGCGCATATGATGGGCGAACGGCGCATCTACGCGTTCGCGGCGGCGAAATGCCTGGCCGACTGACAGTCCGGTAATTGGATTTGCCGCTAGTTGGCTTTGGCGTCCGCAACCGGCGCCTTGCCACCTACGGCGCGCGGCTTTGCCTTCGACGGCGGCAGGGCGATTTGCGTCACGTCCCAGCCGCCGGGCGGCGTTTTGGCGGTGACGGCATCGTTTGGTTGTGGCTCCGGCGTAAATGTCTTCACCGCAAGCTGCGCCGCGCTCAACGATTGCGCGTCGAGATGGGCGCCCACTTCGTCACGCTTCTTGCCGGCATCTTCATCGCCCTGGTTCGCCGCCAGAGCAAACCACTTGTAGGATTCGGCGAAATTCTGCGCCACGCCGATACCGCGCGCGTACAGGATGCCGAGATTATATTGGCTGTCGGTGATGCCATGATTGGAGGCCTCGCGGAACCAATGTGCGGCATTGGTGTAGTCCGGCGAACCCTCGATGCCTTCGGCATAGAGTACGGCAAGGTTATGCATCGCCTTGCCGTTGCCCTTGTTGGCCGCGGCGAGATAAAGGTCGCGCGCCTTGGCGAGGTCTTTCCTCACACCAAGACCCTTTTCGTATAGGCCGCCAAGACGGAATTGTGCCGGCGGCAGTCCCTGCTTGGCAGCGCGTTCGAGCCATAGCGCCGCTTCGACGTTATTGGCGGGAACACCATGACCGTCGCTAAATCGCATCGCCACTTCGTAGGCGGCGGCCGGATCGCCCGAGAGCGCCGCAGCGCGCAATGTCGGTCCGCCGATGGTGGCCGGCAGCTTGTCGCCCGCGGATGCGCTTGCCGCGACCGGTGCCGCCGGCTGCGGCAGCGAGCCGGTGATGTCGGGACTTGGCACCAGCGCCAGTGGTGCGGATTTCAACGCGCCGGATTTCGGATTCGGCGATGGGTTCGGTACCGCGCTCGGCGCAGTACTGGGCGGTGTCACCGGAACCGGAAGCGGCGCAGGCTGTAGCTGCGCGGGCGCTTGCTCTTTCACTTCGGGTAGTGCGGCGGCGGGAGGCAGCGCTTTTTCTTGCTGGGCGTCCGGTGCGGGGGACGGCGGTGCCGAAGTGCTCCCGTCGAAGAAACGTGATGCAATCTGGATGCAGCCAAGGAGGATCAGCGCGGCGGCGCCGGCGACGATCAGTTTACGCGTCCGCGGCTTTGTCTTGTTCGCAAAGTCAGCGGCCTTGACTGCTTTGCTTGGTGGCTGTTGCGGAGCTGCGGCGGCGGCCTGTGCGGCTCGGCGCGCGGCGGCAATGAAGTTCGGCTTTTCCCCGGGGTCCGCGATCACGGGCGGCTTGCCCGAACTGGCTGCTGCTTCCGACGCGGCGATGCGATCGGCGGCCGACGCGGGAGACCGCGAGCGGCCGGATGCCGAGCCCGGCTCCAGCGGATGATCGGGCGGCAAATGGGGATCAATCGCGCTATGCGCTACGGCGGGCCGCGGCGGTGTGATTTCCGCGGCTGGCGGCGCTGACCAGGCGACCGGCGGAGGTATCGACACGGTTGAGTACGGGGCTTCGTCTGGGCTGAGCGCTGGCGCCGCCAGTGAGGTCTGGAGCGCCTGCGGGGCTGGCGCGGCGCGCGCCGTTGTTTCGCGGATGCCGCTCTCGATTACGGCGAGCCGATCGACGACCTGTTCCACGGTGCCTTGCACGGCTTCGAGTGAATCCTGCGTGCGTTGCTCGCTCTGCTTGATTTCGGCGACGTCCCGCTCGATCCCGCTCGAGGCGATTGGCATGCGCGCCGCCGTGCCATTGCTGGCCAGCCCGCGAATCTCTTCGATATGCACTAGGAGATCGGCGATGCCCCGCTCAACCGCCTCGAGATGGCCGAGATGGGCGTCGGAAGCATCGAAGCGCTGCACTAGCGTCGCGATGCGGTCCTCGAGATGCGCTAGCGCGGCGTGGTCGGTGTGGGTGAGTTGAACCCATTCGAGCTTTTCGATCAGC
This sequence comes from uncultured Alphaproteobacteria bacterium, assembly GCA_963813825.1. GTDB lineage: Bacteria > Pseudomonadota > Alphaproteobacteria > Rhizobiales > Xanthobacteraceae > BOG-931. Next base: position 37,778 of record CAWFBB010000001.1, on the reverse strand, counting down.
CCGGAAAGCAGCTTTTCGAGTTCGCGCGGCACCGCGTGGCCGGCTTCGGCCGAAGCCGTCAGCGCATTGGCGAGTGATTCGATACGGTTCTCGATCGCCGACAGGCTCTCGCTGCTGGCCGCGGTGCTCGCCAGCGTATCCACCTTGGCGGCCAGCGCGCGCACGTCTTCCGCGACCTTAGCCAGCGTCTCGTTGGAGGCGACATGCGAAACGATTCCGCGCAACGCGCCGATTGCTGTCTCAAGCTGCTGCAGCGCGGCCGGATCGTCCTTGGCAGCGATCATATCGAGCTTCTGCGACAGCCCCTGCACGGCGTCCTCGAACCCGACCAGCCGCTCGGCCGGAGTGAGATGGCTCAAAGCCTCGTGCACCTCGCTCAGGCCACGCTCGAGGCCGGCGATTGCCGCCGAGTCGACGCCGCACTGGCGGCTGTGTTCGATGCGCTCGCCCAGCGCCTTGACCTCGATCTCGAGCGAGTCTACCGCGCGCTGCGGCAAGGCTCCGGTGATCAGGCTCGCGATCTCGGTCAGGTCGGCGCGAATGCCCGCAACCGAAGATTCCAGGTCGCCCGATGGCCGCAGCGATTCGATCCGCTCTGTGATGTGGCGAAGTTGCTTATCGAGGTCGCCGAGATCGAGAACCTGCTCGTATTCAGGTGGGGGTGCCTGAACCGGCGCAGGAGCCGGCACTGATGTCGGCGCCGATATCGGCGCCGGCGCCGGCACACGTGTAATTTCCGGCCCGCTTTCGCCGCTGTCGAGCGCGCGCTGCCGCGCCGCGATCTCGGCCACGGCGTCATCGATCGAGGATGTTGGCGGCGAAGGGGAGCGATTGCGCGTCGGCGCTCCGGTCAGCCGTGGATTTCGGTCGGCTTCGGCTGGCGGCGGCGGGCGGCGCTGTTGCGGCATCGGACGCGCCGGAGCTTCGCTGCGAGCGCGGACTTCACGGCGCGATATGCGGTCGATTTGCTGCGACAGCCGGTCGAGGCGGCTATTGACCTCGTTAAGATCGCTGTGGGCTTTAGCAGTGTCGCGATCGAAATCGCGGTCGTGGCGGCGCGGCTCGTCATGCTCGCGATCGGGCCGCGCTCGGCGCGATCGAAATCGCGGTCGCGGGGCTCACGACGGGGCTCCGCATGTTCGAGGTCGCGGTCGCTTCGCGTGCGGCGGGGTTCGGTGCGGTTGCGCTGACGCTCGCGCTCGACCGGGGGTGGATTGCGCGGCGCTTCGTCTTGCGGCTCGTCGTAGAAATCGGTGAACAACGCCGGCGCAACATCGTCCTCGTCATCGTCCGGCTCAATGATGTTATTGAGCCATTCGCCGACCGACATGCGGGACCGGCGCGCGGCCATGCGCGCGGCCTCGCGCGCTTCGGGATGGAGGCCTCTCAAGTTCCACGGACCGCCAGATTTCATTCTCACGCCCAAACCTGCGTACAGACCAGGATGTGCCTTCGCGAGCCGGCTCGCACTAAGGACGATGCGGAGGGCGCGCTCCTGTATCCCCGGCTGCCGACATTTAAGGATTAGGGTAAACAGGCCGTTAAAAATTCGGCCTTTTGCGGCCTTTGGTGGGGTCCGGGCGGGAGTCGGACGCGCCGCATCCGCTACTACCTGTGATTGAGCAGACTGGTACTCGCACTCTTATTCTAGCTGTTACACTCCGCTGACAGATCCGTCCCTGCCGGGCGGACGCGGCGCAGCGTGCGATTCCATGCCGATTTACAAAGCTCCCGTCGGCGAGGCGATGTTCTTGCTCAACGACGTTCTGCACGTCGAGCACTACAATAATCTTCCCGGATTTGCCGAGGCGACGCCCGATCTCGCCGCAGCGGTGCTCGGCGAAGCCGCAAAATTTTGCGAGGACGTGCTTGTCCCGCTCAACCGTGTCGGTGACAAAGAAGGTTGCCGCCGTCACGCCGACGGCTCGGTCACGACGCCGCCGGGATTCAAGAACGCGTACGATAAGCTCGTCGCCGGCGGCTGGGTCGGAGCCTCGGCGCCGGTCGAGTTCGGCGGTCAGGGATTGCCGATGGTACTCACGGTCGCGGTGCGCGAGTACCTGTATTCGTCGAACATCGCCTTCGCTATGTATTCGAGCCTCGCGCTCGGCGCGGTCTCGGCGATCTACAGCCACGGCTCGGCCGAGCAGAAGGCGCGGTATCTGCCCAAGCTCATCAGCGGTGAATGGGCCGGCACCATGAACCTGACCGAGCCGCAGTGCGGCACCGATCTCGGTCAATTGCGCTGCCGCGCCGCGCCACAATCCGACGGCAGCTATCGGATCGCCGGCACGAAAATATTCATTTCCGCCGGCGAGCACGATCTGACCGCCAATATCGTCCACCTCGTATTGGCCCGCATTGAGGGCGCGCCGCCGGGCACCAGGGGCATTTCGCTGTTCATCGTGCCAAAAATCCTGCCGGCGGCTGACGGCACTCTCGGGGTGCGCAACGAAGTGTCGTGCGGATCGATCGAAGAGAAAATGGGCATCCACGGCAACGCGACGTGTGTGATGAACTACGACGGCGCCACCGGCTGGCTCGTCGGCGAAGCCAATCGGGGCCTGTACGCCATGTTCACGATGATGAACGCGGCGCGGCTCAGCGTCGGATTGCAAGGGCTGGCGCTCTCCGAAGTCGCATATCAAAACGCGGTGGCTTACGCCAAGGAACGGCTTTCCGGGCGCGCGATAAGCGGCGCGAAATTTCCGGAAAAGCCAGCCGACCCGATCATCGTGCATCCGGATGTGCGCCGCATGCTGATGACCATGCGCGCGTTCAACGAAGCGGCGCGGGCGCTGGTGCTCTGGACCGCGTTGCGCGGCGACATCGCCCGTCGATCGACTGACGCAAAAGAACGCGAGGCGGCCGAGGACCACATGGGGTTGCTGACGCCGGTGATCAAAGGCGTGCTCACCGAAATGGGCTTTGCCAATACGGTGCTGGCGCAGCAGATATTCGGCGGCCACGGCTATATCGCCGAGCACGGCATGGAACAGTTCGTGCGCGACGCACGTATCGCGATGATCTACGAGGGCGCGAACGGCATTCAGGCGCTCGATCTGGTCGGCCGCAAATTGCCGAAAGACGGCGGGCGCGCCTTACAGGCGTTCATTGCCGAAGTGTCCGGTTATATCAACGAACGCGGCGCCGACGACGCGATGGCGGCTTTCGTCAAGCCGCTCGGCCAGGCGCTCGGCGAATTGCGCGAGACAACAATGTGGTTCATGCAGAATATGCCCGGCAATCCCGATAACGCCGGTGCAGGCGCCACCGATTACATGCAACTCTTGGGTCTGGTTGCGCTCGGCTACATGTGGTGCCTGATCGCGGATGCGGCGATTGCCAAAGGCGGAGCGAATGAAGCCGGCAAGCGCATGGACGAAAAGCTTATCGTGGGCCGCTTCTTCATGGAACGCATGCTGCCGGCCACGACGACCCATCTGCAGCGCATCAAGGCGGGCGCAGTGAGCACAATGGCATTGCCGGTCGAGGCTTTTTGACGTGTCAGCCATGACGCAGAGCGTCGCGCGCCGTGCAGTTTGTTTGGCCGCCGGCGCTGCGCTGCTTGTCTACGGCGCGACCGCCGCCCGCTGCCAAACGCCCGAGCAGTTCTACAAGGGGCGTCAATTGACGATGCTCGCATTTACCGGCGCGGGCTCCACCTATGACATCTATGCGCGCTTGCTGGTGCGTCACCTCGGCAACCACATCCCCGGCAATCCAACATTCATCGTGCAGAATATGGTGGGTGCCGGCGGGTTCAAGCTCGTCGACTATCTCTACCGGATAGCGCCGGCTGATGGCTCGGTGATGGGAACCATCGGGCGAGGTCTGCCGTTCGAACCGATGCTTGGCGAGAACCCGGTCAATTTCGACCCGCTGCGCTTCACCTGGCTCGGCAGCATGAACCGTGACGTGTCACTGGCCATGGCGTGGCACACAGCGAAAGTGCAGAATTTCGAGGATCTTCGAAAGTATGACCTTTTGGTTCCCGGCACCGGAGTTGGCGCGGACTCCCAGATCATTCCGCTCGCCATCAACAAATTTGCCGGGACACGATTTAAGATCATCGAGGGTTATCGCGACACCAGCGTCGCGGCCCTCGCCATGGAGCGCGGCGAGCTCGACGGATTGGCCTACTGGTCATGGAGTTCGATCATGGCGGCGCATCCGGACTGGATCCGCGACAAGAAAGTGAACCTGTTATTCCACACTGGCGCGAAGTCCAATAGCGGCAGTCCCTGATTTGCCCTCGATCCGCAATCTGGTCGAGAATCCGATCGACAAAAAAGCGCTTGAACTCCTGTTGGCGCGGGAGACGCTGGGCCGGCCGTTCTTGGCGCCGCCGCTGGTGCCGGCCGACCGCGCCGAAGTGCTGCGGTTGGGCTTTGCGGCGACGCTGCGCGATCCCGAGTTCCAAAAAGACGCCGATCAGGCCAGACTTGATACCGATCTGGTAACCGGCGCGGAATTGGATACTGTTCTCAAGGAGTCCGCCGCCTTGCCACAGCAAGTCATCGATCGGCTCAAGCAGGCGCTCGGCCGCAACTAACGTCGCATTGGGAAGAAGGTCCCAGGCATGCAATTTGGTCTTTATGCGCCGATCCCGATGGCGACCGTCGGTTCGCCCGAGGTCGCCCAGGCAGTCACGGAGGCATTGTCGCCGTTGCCGGACGGACGGCTCGATGCCCAGTTCGATCTTGGCGTCGATCTGCTCGTCGCCGCGGACAGCATAGGATTCGACCTCGTTCTGTTTGCCGAGCGCCATCTCGGCAACGATCTCGCCGCTTGGGTGCTGGCGAGCGCGATCGGCTCGCGGCTCAACCGGATTCGCTCGTTGGTCGCCGTGCATCCCGGATTGTGGGATCCGGTGATGGTGGCGAAGCTTGCGGTTTCGCTCGATCGCGTTTGCAAGGGGCGCATGGCGCTCAACATCGTCAACGGCTGGTTCGACGAGGAATTCCGCATGTTCGGCGGAACGGTGCTGCAGGGCGAGGAGCGCTATCGGCGGACGCTTGAATTCATCGACATATTGCGCGGCCTGTGGACGAACGAAACATTCTCCTACACGGGTCAATTTTACAAAGTCGAGAACGGCCAGCTCCTGCTGAAACCGGCCTCGCCGACGGTGCCGGAAATCTATTCGGTCAGCGGCAGCGATCGCGGCCGCGACTTCATCGCCGAGCACTGCGACTGGTGGTTCATCGATTTTCCGAAAACCGCGGCGACCACGGACGAGATGATGCATGCCATCGAGGAGGCCATCGCCGACATGAACCGGCGGACCCATCGCCTCGGCCGAAAAGTGCGCTACGCGCTCAATCCGTTTGTTGCGCTCGGCCAGACCGAAGAGGACGCTTTAAAGACGACCATTGAGCGCATCTTCGCGTTCGATCCCAATCCCGACACGCGCAAGATCGAGAAACGCATGATGCCGGCGACCAAGATCGGTTGCATGGGTCCGCCGGACAAGGTGCTTCGTCAAATCCGCAGATTTGAGAATCTCGGTATCGAACTCGTTCTCTGCAAGATGATCCCGACAATCGAAAACGTGCAACGGATCGGCGAGGAGATCGTAGCGCCGATGCGCAGCAGCGCGTCCTCGTTGTCGCTCGCGAGTTGAAAGACCCGAGCAAGCCTCACGCCGCGGTCAATCCGCCGTCCACGACCAGCTCGGCGCCGGTTGTAAACGCGGATTCGTCGCTCGCGAGGAACAAAATCGTGCGCGCAATTTCGATTGGCTGCGCCAGACGCCCGAGCGGTGACGCCGCGGTGAAACCTGATGCCAGCTTCTCCGGATTGCGTGCCGCAGCGATCATACCGTGCAACATCGGCGTATCGGCGAACGAAGGATGTACCGAGTTGCAGCGGATGTTGTAGCCCTTTCGCGCGCAATGCAGGGCCACCGACTTGGTGAGCAATCTCACGCCGCCTTTGCTGGCGCTGTAGGCGGCGAGATTGCCGGCCCCGATCAGTCCCGCGACCGACGACATGTTGACGATTGAGCCGCCGCCGCAATCCTTCATGACGCGCACTGCGTGCTTGCAGCCGAGAAACGTGCCGTCGAGATTGACCGCCATCAACGCGCGCCACTCATCGAGCGTCGTCGATTCGATATCCTTGAGCAGCGAGACACCGGCGCTGTTGAGCAGGATGTCGATCCTGCCGAAGTCGCTCACCACGGCGTCAATCACCGCGATCCATTCGTCTTCCCGGGTGACGTCGAGTTTGTGAAAGGCGGTTCGGGGCGCAAGCGCCTCAAGTGCCGATCTGGATTGCGACTCGTCGCGATCGGTCAGAACGATTTTGGCGCCTTCGCCGGCGAGCAATTGTGCCGCGGCCAGGCCGATGCCCGATGCGCCGCCCGTGATCAGCGCAACCTTGTCCTGCACGCGACCCATGAGATGCCGTCGATACCGTCGAAAAGCCACCGCCGCTGAGGCTAGTACACGCGCTGATGGGCTGCAATTCTCGACCGACTATGGCTATATGGATGACGGTCCGTCGCCGACCGGGAGGTTTCATGCCGGAAGCGTTTATCTATGATCACGTGCGCACGCCTCGCGGACGCGGCAAAGCCGACGGCGCGCTGCACGAAGTAACCGCGCTCAATCTGGCGAGCCAGGCGCTCGGCGCCATCAAGAGCCGCAACGAACTCGACACCTCGGACGTCGACGACGTGGTACTGGGCGTGGTCGATCCGGTGGGTGAAGCCGCCGCCGATATCGCCCGCACCGCGGCTTTGGTTGCGGGCTATGGCGATAGCGTGCCGGGCGTTCAGATCAATCGGTTTTGCGCTTCGGGGCTCGACGCGGTGAATTTTGCTGCGGCGCAGATCATGGCTGGCCAGCAGGACATGGCGGTCGCCGGCGGTGTCGAGTCGATGAGCCGGGTCGGTATCGGCTCAGCAGGCGGCGCCTGGTCGATCGATCCATCGATCGCAGTTGCACACTACTTCCTGCCTCAGGGCGTTTCCGCCGATCTGATCGCCACCAAATACGGCTTTTCGCGCGACGACGTCGATGCCTATGCGGTGGAAAGCCAGAGGCGCGCGGCGGCGGCTTGGGATGACGGGCGTTTCAACCGCTCGGTAATGCCGGTCAAGGATGTCAACGGGCTGACGATCCTGGCCAAGGATGAGCACATGCGCCCCGGCACCACGATGCAGTCTCTCGCCGCGCTGAAGCCATCGTTCGTGCAAATGGGTGAACTCGGCGGTTTCGATGCCGTCGCGATCCAGGCCCATCCCGACGTCGAATATATCAAACACGTTCACCACGCGGGCAATTCTTCCGGCATCGTCGACGGCGCCGCCGCGGTCCTGGTCGGCAATGCCAGCGCCGGCGAGCGCGCCGGCATGAAGCCGCGCGCCAAGATCAAGGCGTTCGCCAATATTGGCTCGGACACGGCGCTGATGCTGACCGGTCCGGTCGACGTCACCCAGAAGTTGCTGAAAAAGTCCGGCATGACGTTGTCCGATATCGATCTCATCGAGATCAACGAGGCGTTCGCCTCGGTGGTGCTGCGTTATCAGCAAGCCTTCGATCTCGATCCGGCGAAGGTCAACGTCAACGGCGGCGCCATTGCGCTCGGTCATCCGCTCGGCGCGACAGGCGCGATGATCCTCGGCACCGTGCTCGACGAGCTTGAACGCCGCGGCCTGTCGACCGCGCTGGTCACGCTGTGCATCGGTGTCGGCATGGGCACCGCCACGATCATCGAGCGGGTCTAATCCATGCCGAAGATCGATATCGCCAGTATTCTCGTGGATACGCGCACGGGTTATCCGCCGCCGCTCGATCGCATCGTGCAGGGCCGCGAGCGCAAGCGCCTCGGCAATGCCGTCGGCCTCGACCAGTTCGGCGTCAATCTCACGACGCTCAAGCCCGGCGCGGCGTCGGCGCTGCGGCACTGGCACGAAAAGGAAGACGAACTCGTCTACGTGCTGCATGGCGAAGTCGTGTTGGTTGAAGACGGCGGCGAGACCGTGCTTAGGCCGGGCGATGCCGCAGGTTTCAAAGCCAATAGCCCGAACGGTCATCACCTCGTCAACCGGACGGACCGCGACGCGATCTATCTGGAGATCGGTACGCGTTCCAAACACGAAACGGCGCGCTACCCGGACGTCGATCTCGTGGCGGTTCGCGACGACAAGGGCATGCGTTATACGCACAAGAACGGCGAGCCTTACAAATGAGCTTTGTCCATTTCAAGGTCGACGTCGATTCCGATGGTCTCGCGCTCGTGACCTGGAATTCGCCGGCGCGGTCAATGAATGTCCTCGATGCCGCTGTGCTCGAAGAATTGTCGGCGATCGTCGACCAGGTTGCGGCCGATGCCGCGATCAAAGGCGTAGTCATCACTTCCGGCAAGGAATCATTTTGCGCCGGCGCCGATCTCAACATGCTGGAAAGCATGAGCCGCGCCTATACGGCGCTCGTGAAGTCTCAGGGCGAAGCAGCAGCGAATGCACGTTTTTTCGAAGAAAGCCGCCGGACATCACTGTTGTATCGCCGCATCGAGACCTGCGGCAAACCATGGGTCGCGGCGATTAACGGCACCGCCGTCGGCGGTGGTTTTGAATTGACGCTCGCCTGCCATCATCGCGTTGCCGCAGATGGCGATAAGACGCGGCTCGGTCTTCCCGAAATCAAAGTTGGCCTTTTTCCGGGCGCGGGCGGGACGCAGCGCGTCGCGCGCATCATGCCGCCGGCCGATGCGCTGCAATTCCTGCTCAAGGGCGATCAGGTTTCAGCCAGCCGCGCCAAGGCGATAAAACTTGTCGATGAAGTGGTGCCACCCGGCGATGTGGTGAAGACAGCCAAGGCTTGGATCAAGGCGGGTGGCGCCGCAAAGGCGCCGTGGGACATCGAGAACTTCAAGCTGCCTGGCGGTCCGGTGCAGTCGAAGGCCGGCATGATGGTGTTCACGCCCGCGAATGCGATTTACCGGCGCGAGACCTACGACAATTATCCTGCCGCACGCGCCATCATGCAGGTGGTTTACGAGGGTCTGCAACTGCCAATGGATCAGGCACTGCGCGTCGAGTCGCGCTGGTTCGCGCATATCCTGCGCTCGCCGGAAGCGACGGCGATGATCCGCTCACTGTTCGTTTCGATGCAGGAAATCAACAAAGGCGCGAGGCGCCCGGCTGGCGTACCGGCGCAGAAATTAAAGACGATCGGCGTGCTCGGCGCCGGTTTCATGGGCGCGGGCATTGCCTATGTCAGCGCGCTGGCCGGGCTTGACGTCGTACTGCTCGATCGCGATCCGGAAACCGCCGAGAAGGGGAAGGCCCATTCGCAAAAGCTCCTGACCGATCAGATTAGCCGCGGGCGCGCCACCGCTGAGGAACGCGACGCGGTTCTGGCGCGGATAAAGCCGACCGCCGATTTTGTCGAACTGAAAGACTGCGATCTCGTCATCGAAGCGGTGTTCGAGGATCGCAAGGTGAAGGACGAAGCCATCGCACGGGCGAAAAACGTGATCGGTGAAAAGACGATCTTCGGCTCCAACACGTCGACCTTGCCGATCACGTCGCTCGCCGATGCGCTCAAGGACCGGTCGCGTTTTATCGGCATCCATTTCTTCTCGCCGGTCGACCGCATGAATCTGGTCGAGATCATCCTGGGCAAGGACACCGGCGAAGCGGCGCTTGCGGTTGCGTTCGACTACGTGCGCGCGATCCGCAAGACACCGATTGTCGTCAACGATTCGCGTGGCTTCTATACGTCGCGCGTGGTTGGCACCTATCTGCGCGAAGGCCACCTCATGCTTGAGGACGGCGTGCCGCCGGCGATGATCGAGAACGTGGCTCGCATGGCCGGTATGCCGGTCGGGCCGCTTGCGCTCAACGACGAAGTCGCCGTCGATCTCGCCTGGAAAATTCTGAAAGCCACCGAGGCCGATCTTGGCGCCCAGGCGATCGACCCGCGGCAGAAGGCGCTGCTCGAAGACTTAGTGGAAAAGCGCGGACGCTACGGGCGCAAGAACGGCAAGGGTTTTTACGACTATCCGCCGAGCGGTCCGAAGCGGCTGTGGCCCGGCCTCGTGGAGTTGCAGAGCAAAAAGCTCGATCCCGACTTGATCGACATTGCCGAGCTCAAAGCGCGGCTGCTGGCGATCCAGGCGCTGGAATCCGCGCGCTGCATCGAGGAGGGCGTCGTTGTCGACATGCGCGAGGCCGATGTCGGTTCGATCCTCGGCTTCGGCTTTGCGCCATTTACCGGCGGCACCATCTCCTATATCGACGGCATGGGAGCGAAGGCGTTCGTCGACTTGTGCAACCGGCTGGCGAACAAATACGGCGACCGCTTCGAGCCGTCCAAGCTGTTGCTCGACATGGCGAAAAGGGGCGAGACCTTTTACCGCCGGTTTCCGCCGCAGATGCACACGGCGGTTGCATGAGCCGCGTCAAAGTCGCATTGCGCTCCGGCGCGCGCCGCGTATATGGTCGCGGCCCATTCGTTCCGGGATGATGCATGGCGCGTGACCAAGTCGACCTGACGCCGATCGAACGGCGCGACGAGCTCGTTGCGTGGATCGCCGAAGGCGTTAAACCGAAGTCCCGTTTTCGCATCGGCACCGAGCACGAAAAATTCGCCTTTACGCTCGAGGGGCATCGGCCGGTGCCTTACGACGGCCGCCGCGGCATCCGCACGTTGCTCGAAGGCATGCAGCACCTGCTCGGCTGGCAGCCGATCATGGAGGGACCGAACGTCATCGGTCTGTTCGACGTCACCGGCGGCGGCGCGATTTCGCTCGAACCAGGCGGTCAATTCGAACTGTCCGGCGCACAAGTAGAGACCGTGCACCAGTGCTCGAGCGAGCTGATGGCGCATCTGGCGCAGGTGCGCGAAGTGGCGCAACCGCTGCACATCGGCTTCCTCGGCATCGGCATGACGCCGAACTGGAGCCGCACCGACATGCCGAAAATGCCCAAGGGGCGCTACAAGATCATGACAGCCTACATGCCGAAGGTCGGCACGTTCGGTCTCGACATGATGTATCGCACCTGCACGGTGCAGACGAACCTCGACTTCTCCTCCGAAGCCGACATGGTCAAGAAGCTGCGCGTGTCGCTGGCCTTGCAGCCGGTGGCGACAGCGCTGTTCGCCAATTCGCCATTCACCGAGGGTAAGCCGAACGGCTTTCTGTCGTTCCGTTCGGAGATCTGGCGCGATACCGACAATGCGCGCGCAGGCATGCTGCCGTGGGCCTTCGAGCCGGGCATGGGCTTTGAGCGCTGGGTTGATTACGCGCTCGATGTGCCGATGTATTTCGTCAAGCACGGCGACGACTATGTCGATGCTTCGGGCCAGTCGTTTCGCGATCTGTTAGACGGCAAGCTGCCGGCCATGCCGGGCGCCCGCGCCACGATTTCCGATTGGGCGAACCACATCAGCACCATTTTTCCCGAAGTGAGGCTCAAGCGTTATTTGGAAATGCGCGGCGCCGATTCCGGACCGCTGCCGAACTTGTTGGCGCTGCCGGCCTTCTGGGCCGGCATTCTTTATGACGACAGCAGTCTCGATGCGGCGTGGGACCTGGTCAAGGACTGGACCGCCGAAGAGCGCCAGCAACTGCGCGATGACGTGCCGAAGCAGGGTCTCGCGACAAAAATCCATGGCCGAACTGTATTCGCGCTCGCGACTGACGCGCTCAAGCTCGCCCGTTCCGGGTTGGCGCGCCGCCAGCACTTCGATGCCGGCGGCCAGGACGAGACGCGCTATCTCGAAGTCCTGGAGGATCGCGTGGCGCGCGGCACGACACCGGCGCAGGACCTGTTGGAGAAATTCCACGGTCCGTGGGCCGGTTCGGTCGATCCGATCTATACGGAAGAGGCGTATTAAACGGGGCGTTCCGCTACTTCACGTCGAGCGCATAAAGATTACGCGCCTGGCGCAGCGCCTCATTGCAGGCGCTAGCATCGCCTTGTGTATCCGCTTTGCGCGCGCGCTCGAGCGCGGCGTCACCGTCGGCATTCGCTTTGGCTTCGCCGTGTTGAACCGCGCCGGGTGTCGGTTGGTGATGCAGTTGGGCATCGACTGTTTGCGGCGCGGTCGGTCCAACCGCGGGGTCCGACGCCGCAAGGTGAATTTGCGATTCGAGCTGGTTGATTTCCGCCGTGCATGGTCCGGCCTGAGCCGTGCCGGCGAATAGGATGCAGCAGGCCGCGGCGAGCAAAACGCTAACCGATGCCGAAGTTCCTGAAGTTACTGCCTGCCAATGGTTGCGCATGTCGGGCTCCAGGCTGGGACTCACCACTTAAACCGCCATAGACGCCAATGTTCATCTATCGAAGCAACGGAACAACGGTTGCCACCCGCGGTCGAAACGCCGCGGAAAGGCACACAACGGCTATTCTGTTCTCCAGCGCAACATAAACCACAGATCTTTCAGGTATTTATGCATTTTTTACCACTTTTGATGACACTCCGTATGACACTGTGGCGACGCTTCAACCGATGACCAAAACCCTCACGCTTGACGTCCAGCACAAGAATGCCGAGCGGCAACTGTTCGCGGCGCGCCGCGCGTTAAGTCATCTCGTCGAGCTTTACGAGAACGGCCAATGGAAGACCCTCTACAAAGAGGCCGCCTTCGCCGAAACGGTTAGGCAAGCCAGGCAAGCGGTCGACCATTGGAACGAAGTGGTCGGCAAACCCGACGCCTGAAAACTGAACGCGCGTCGTCTCGACTTCCGACTTGAAGCGTCCCATGATCGTCCCGGCGCAATTGCGTTCGGGAGGATTCAGTGCTCGAGCTCTATCACAACGTCAATTCAGTCTGCGCGCAGAAAGTCCGCATAGCGCTTCTGGAAAAAGGCCAAGCCGCCACGGAACATCTGCTCACGTTACGCGGCGACCAGAATGAGCCTGGCTACCTGAAATTCAATCCAAATGGCGTCGTGCCGACGCTCGTTCACGACGGCCGCGTCATTATCGAATCTTCGCTGATCCTCTATTACATCGACGACACGTTCGCCGATCCGCCGCTGATGCCGAAAGTGCCGGAACAGCGCCATCGCGTGCGACTTTACAACAAGCTGATCGACGAGTATGTGCACAACGCCTGCACGATATTGACCTTCGCCACCGCATTCCGGCCGAATTTTCTCAAAATGTCGCGCGAGGCTTGGCTCGCGGAGATCAACAAAGCGCCGCTCAAGCGCCGCGCCGAATATAAGCGCAGCGTGATCGAGCACGGGCTCGATTCCGAGTTCGTCGGCGACTTGCTGGCGCAGCACCGAAAGTTGCTGTCGTGGATGAACGAGGGATTGCAGTCCGGGCCGTATGTGGTCGGTGACAGTTTCTCGCTCGCCGACTGCGCGGTAATCCCTTATATATTGCGGCTCGAGCTTCTCAAGCTTCGCGGAATTGTGGAACGCTATCCGGCGGTCGGCGAATGGTGGGCGCGGGTGCGCGAGCGTCCGTCGGTCAAAGCCGCGATTTTTGATCGCATGACCGAAGCCGATTGGGCGCCGTTCCGCAATCTCGCGCCCGATCCGTGGCCGAAGGTGTCGGAATTGATGAAAGCAGCGTGAGCTGCTGCACGGCGGGCGGGTTGCAAATCCAGTTCTGGCGCGGTTTGGGACCTAAGGCTTACTCATGGCATCGCCACTGAACGCCGCGCTGGCCGCACTGGTCGCGACCGTGCTGTGGACGTCGCTGGGATATGCACTGGCGCGACATCTATTGCCCCGAGCGCTTGCGGCCGGAGCGTCGCCGGTCCTCGGCTGGGCGGTGCATAGCGCCGTCACGCTGCCGCTCTTCACTCTGATCGGCTTTACGTCGTCGGCTGTCGTTACCGTCGCCGCACTTTGCGTCATCGCCGCTGTTCTATCGTTCAGGTTTACGGCGTCAGGCGATGACGAAGCGGCGGTGATGATCCCACCGTGGACCTTTGCTGCCGCCGCGCTGCTTGCGCTGGCGCCGGCCGTTGCGATCGTGCCGAAATTTTCCGGCGGCGCGGTTCATCTCGCTGATCCGATCTTCGATCATTCCAAGATCGCGATTATCGACGCGATTGGACGGCAGGGATTGCCGCCAGTCGATCCAGTTTTTGGTGCGGCTGGCGGCTACGGCCAATTTTTTTATTACTATCTTTGGCACTACAGCGCGGCGGAGCTGGCAGTGACACTGCGAGTCAGCGGCTGGGAAGCCGATATCGCGCTGACCTGGTTTACCGCATTTGCGTCACTGTGCCTGCTGATGGGTGTTGCGGTGTGGCTAGGCAAAAAGCCCGGCGCCGCGATCTGGGTTGTCTTGCTCGCCGCCGCAACGTCACTGCGCGTCACATTGAGCTGGATTTTCGGCTCATGGACCCTCGAACCGCTTCTGGACGGTCCGACCGGATTCGCTGGCTGGCTGTTTCAGTCCGCGTGGGCGCCGCAACATGTCATGTCGGCGGCGTGTGTCGTGCTGGCGATGCTGCTCATTGCCCGCTACGCGATACGGCGAAGCGTGGCATTGCTCGTGACGCTGATTCTAATTGTTGTCGCGGGATTCGAAAGCTCGACCTATGTGGGCGGCGTCACATTTGCGGTTGCGGCGCTGGCCGCTGCGCCGCTGCTGATTGCCATGACAGACCGGCCGAGCCGTCTGCGGTTTTTGGTTGGCATGGCGGTTGCGGCAGCGCTCGCGGTCATCCTTGCGCTGCCATTCCTCGACAATCAGCTCCAGGCCGTGGCGCTGCGCAGCGCTGGCGGGACTATCGCGCTCAGACACTTCGCGGTGCTTGGCTCGATGTTGCCGCAAGGGCTGCGGCGCGCCTTGGACTGGCCGGCTTACTGGCTCGTTCTATTGCCGATCGAATTCCCCGCTACATACGTGGCTGGTACGTTTGCACTTGCCGTGATGCTGCGAAGCGGCGTGGCGCGGCCGGAAAAACTCGCGATCGTGGCCTTGGCCTGCCTCGCCGGCGCGGGTCTCTTGGTGTCGTGGCTTTTGGTTAGCACGATCGGTGATAACAACGATCTAGGGCTGCGGGCCGTATTGCCAGCGGCCTCGACCCTGATCGCAATGGCGGCTGCGGGTTTGGTGCTTTGGCCGCGCCGCGCCATGATCGGCGCTACAGCGATCGTCGGCCTTATTCTCAGCCTGCCGGACTCCTTCCGAATGATACGGTCCAATGTCGAAGGCACACCGGTTGCGGATGGCGCAGTATTTGCACAAACGCCGGAATTATGGGCGGCGGTGCGCCAATACGCGCCGCCGGCGGCGCGCGTCGTCAACAACCCGCTGTTCCTGGCAGATCTAACGCCGTGGCCGGCAGACATGTCGTGGGCGCTGCTGGCGAACCGCAGCTCTTGCTTTGCCGGTCGTGAGTTGACGCTGGCGCTGGCGCCACTGCCCGACAAAATGCGCGAGGCTATCAACGATCAGTTCATCCGCGTCTTTGCCGGTGACGGCACGGTCCAGGACACTGCCGATCTCGCAAAAAAATATGGCTGTGACGTCGTCGTTGTCGTGCCGCAAGACAAAGCCTGGGCACGCGACCCATTCGCCGCGAGTCCCGACTACCGCCTGGCGGACAACCGCGACGGCAAATGGCGAATCTACCTGGCGGTCAAGACCGATCAGACGAATCGCTAGAACGACTCAAATTCCGGCGAACCAATTGAAGCCCTGCTTGCTCCAGAACGTCTCGCGAAAATCGTTCGAGACCTCGATGGCCTTGACCCACTTGGCGTTCTTGTAGCCGAGCTTGGTCGAGGTGCGCAGCCGCATCGGAAATCCGAACGGATCCGCAAGCGGACTGCCGGCATATTTGGTGGCGAGGATGGTCTGCGGATGCAGCGCGGTCGCCATGTCGATGCTTTCGGTATAGTCGTCGTTGCAGATGAAATAGACGTATTTTGCCGTGAGATCGGCGCCGACGCGCTGCAAAAAATCGCGCAGATTCGGGCCGGACCACTGGCCGATATAGTCCCAGCCTTCGACGCAGATGTGCTTGATGATCTCTTCCTGCTCGGGCAGCGCGTAGATCTGCTGCGCCGTCCACGGCCGCTTGTTGTCGATGCGGCCTGTGAGTTCCAGCGTCCAGGTCGCACCGTCGATCGGCTTGATCTCTTCGATGTCGTAATAGGCGTTGAACCGCGGCGGCTTGACCACCTGCGCGGCGCTGTAGGTCGGCGCCAGATGGTTCGGCCGGAAGATTGTCGCCTGCACACGGTCGTTCCACGCCGAGACGGTGCGCAGCATTTTCTGCACCGAATCTTCCTCGCTGACGTCGCAACCGGTCAACAGCGACAGCGCGCCGAGACTGATCGCGCCGCGCAGCACGTTGCGGCGGTTGATGTCCTCGACCAGCGCGCGGTTGCGTGTCAGCGCACTCTGATCGGTGCCACCGCGCGGCCGGAAGATCGACGGCGTTCGTGCTCGTATCGACATCCTGTCACCGCCTCAGTGCGTAGGTTTGATTTCGGGCGCCGCACCGGCATCGACGATCGGGCCGCCCGTGACCATCGCGGTCAGGCTTTGCGGAACCAACAGCGCGAGCGAGATGTGGACAATCAGGAATCCCACGATCGCCGTCATGCATAGGAAGTGCACCACGCGGATGATCTGAAAACTGCCGAATAGCGAAGCGATCTCGGAGAACTGCACCGGCTTCCACAGACACAGCCCGGTGATCACGATGAGAATGCCGGCGGTCATGACCCCGAGATAGAGCATTTTCTGAACGGCGTTGTAGTGCGTGAGATCATCGTGGGCGAGACGAAACCGCAGCGCATCGCCGACGGTAGCCAGAATTTCGCGGACCGAGATCGGAAATAACTTGCGCCGGAATCGTCCCGTCGCAATGCCGTAGGTCAGATAGGCGATGCCGTTGATGACGAATATCCACATGCCGAAGAAATGCCACTGCAAGCCGTATTGCGCCCATTTGCCGATCACGATGCTGTCGGGAAAGTGCAGCCAGCCGAGGATCACGTCGTCGTTGTAGATCTTCCAGCCACTGCCGATCATGATGAAAATGGCGATGGCGTTGATCCAGTGCATGACGCGCAGCGGCAACGGATGCAGCCGCTGCTCATGGATTGTTGATTTGACGGGACGAATGGTCATCGACGACAGTCCGTGATCGTTGTCCTGTACAGGCGATGTCACAACCGAGTCGTGGCGGCAAGCTAAGGGCGCTACATTGGGTATGGAGAAGCGATTCGCCCGCCGCTCATCTGCGTGGTTTTGACAGTACGGGCGGGTATCACGGTTCGCAAGAAAACTTGCTTCACAAATTCGCGGGGCGCTCTTGATCGGGAGATTTACGGGATGAATTTGCAGATCGGGGCAATCCTTCTCGTCGGCGGCTTGCTGTTTCCGGAAGTCGCGACGGCGCAAGCCATGGTGCCGCCGACGGGCATGGACGATGCCAATAAACCGATGCCGATGGTCGAGCGCATGCAGCGGCGCTATCCACAGCCAGTGCGCGTCGGTGACCTGGTCGGCTTACCCGTGCTCGACAACAACGCCTCGACACTCGGCTACGTCCGGCAGGTCGTCCACACCGCGGCCGGAAAGATCGAACTGATCGTCGCTTACAACAAATGGTTCGGCTGGTTCGGCTGGTTTACCCGGCCGGTCGCGGTACCAATCGAAGTCGTCGGCATCGAGGGCCGGCAATTGTCGTCGCTCGACCTGCCAGACAGCGAATACGCCACGGCGCCGACCTGGCAGAGCCAGGATGCAACGGCGCTGCCGGGCGACGCGACGATCAAAATCGCGTTGGCCCGCAATTGATCGATCACGAGTTTGTGAGGGCGATAACTTTTCGGTGTCTCCCGACTTGTACCGGGTGAGGCGGAAAGTGATTGGCGCTTTACCTCTGGTCGGGCAATCGTCTGCAGTTACCAGAGTTCACCGGGGGCATGTCGGATGGATTGCACGAACCGACCGAAGGGCGAGTCTGCGCCCGCAAATAGCATGTCCAATCCGGCTCTTGAATCAGCAAATCCGGCGAGTTGCGGTATCGCTTTCATGGCCAAAGCCTCCGCACCGGGACGGACCAAGACCCGGCTGGTGCCGCCGCTGACCTTTGACGAAGCCGCGGGCCTCAACACGGCGTTCTTGAAGGACGTTGCCGACAACGTGCTGCTCGCCGCGCAGCATGCGGGGTCCGATGCTGGCATAGCCGGCTATGCCGCTTTCGGTCCGCCGGGCAGCGAGGATTTTTTCCGCCAAACTTTGCCACGGGCGATAGGCTTGATCGAGGCCTGGCTGCCGAATTTCGGCGACTGCCTGCTGCACACCATCACCGAGATTTTCGCGCGGGGCCATCGCTTCGCCGTCGTGCTCAACTCCGACAGTCCAACGCTGCCGACCGCGCTGCTGAGCGAAACCGCGGAGGCGCTGGCGCGTCCGGGCGACCGCGCCGTGCTCGGCCCGTCGAGCGATGGCGGCTATTATCTGCTCGGCGTCAAGACCGCATACCGGCGTCTATTCGAAGATATTGCATGGAGCACGGAGTGCGTCGCCGAGCAGACGCTTGAGCGCGCCCGCGAGATCGGGCTTGAGGTTTATCGGCTGCCGGTGTGGTATGACGTCGACGACGCGCAGAGCCTGCGCCGATTGCAGAACGAGCTGAGCCGATCCGAATCGCTGCGGCACCGCCTCGATGGGCAGCAGCTCCACCACGCCAAGCACACAGCGGCATTACTGAGCGACCTTCGGCGGCAACGCGACTTCAGCCGCCGCATCGAAGGATCGATTCAGGTCGAGGAATTGCGCGCTTGACCGCGCGGCGCGACACAAACAGTGGGCAGAAACATAATGGCAACGGCGGCAACGCAACGGACTGTCGATCCCACGCGGTATTTCGAGAGCGTCGATACCGGCAGCGACGTGCCCGAGCATGAACCGGTCTGCCTTTATCTGGAAACGACCAACCGCTGCAATCTTCTGTGCACGACTTGCCCGCGTACCTACGCGGAGCTCGAGCCGCCGGCTGACATGAGCTGGAAGCTGTTCACCTCGATCGTCGATCAGATTCCGCGCCTGCATCGTGCGGTACTGCACGGCGTCGGCGAACCAATGCTGGTGAAAAATCTGCCGCGCATGGTGCGCTACCTCAAAGATCGCGGCACCTATGTGCTGTTCAACACCAACGGCACCGTGCTCAACGAGCGTAATGGCCGCGCGCTGATCGAAGCCGATCTCGACGAGCTGCGCGTGTCGTTCGATGCCGCAACCCCTGAGTCCTATCGCGCCATCCGCGGCAAGAATTATTTCAACCGCATCCTCAAGAACGTGCGCGCGTTCCGCGAATTGCAGGAGCGTGAGGGCCACGCCAAGCCGCGTGTATCGGCCTGGCTGACCGGCTTGCGCGAAACCATCGAGGAACTGCCGGACTTCGTGCGCGTCGCGGCTGAAACCGGCGTCAAGGAAGTCCATTTGCAGCGGCTGGTGTTCTTCAACGAAAACGCCATCGGCAAGGCGCGCCCGGATCAGGCGTTGTACGAGCAGCTTTCCGGCGAAGAGACGGTCCATATCGATCGCGCGACAGCGGTCGCCAAAACTCTCGGTGTCACCTTCAGCGCGTCCGGCGCCGCATCCGAGCCCGGCATGAGTCTCAAGCGCAGCGATGGCGGCTCGCCGTGGTCGCTATGCCGCCGGCCGTGGACCGTCATGTATTTTACCGCCAATGGCCGCGCGCTGCCGTGCTGCATCGCGCCGTTCTCGCAGCGCGGCTACGAAAATTACACGCTAGGCGACGCCACCCAGCAAACCTTGCGCGAAATCTGGACCGGCCCGGCCTACAGCGATTTCCGCAAAGCGCTGATGTCGAACAAGCCACCGGACGCCTGCGCAAGCTGCGGACTGCGATGGAGCCTCTAGCGATGCCGCCGCAAGGCCGCGGCGTCGCCGTGGTCATTCCGACATTCAACGAAGCCGAGTCGATTGCTTCGGTCATCGCCGAAATGCCGCGCGACATCGTCGATCGCGTGATCGTGGCCGATGGCGGCAGCACCGACGGCACGCCGGATAAAGCGCGCCGCGCCGGCGCCGACGTCATCGCCGCCGGCCGCGGTTACGGGCTCGCCTGCCTCAAGGGCGCACAGGCGGCGGACACCGCCGATATCGTCGTCTTCATGGATGGTGACGGCGCCGACGATCCGGCCGCGATGGCGGCGCTGGTGGCGCCAATCCGCTCCGATGCTTACGACTTTGTCATCGCTTCGCGCGCACGCGGCGAGCGCGAGCCGGGCAGCATGGCCTGGCATCAGCTGCTTGCCGGACGCATCGCCGGCTTTCTGACGCGGTTACTCTACGGCGTCAGCTATACCGACATGTGCGCCTATCGGGCGATCCGACGCGACACCTTGCTCGCGCTCGGCATGCGCGAACTGACTTATGGCTGGAATCTCGAAATGCAGATGCGCGTGGCTCGCGCGGGTCTGCGCGTGCTCGAAGTGCCGGTCGCTTATCGCCGCCGCATCGGCGGTCAGTCCAAAGTCGCGGGGACATTGCGCGGCTCGATCAATGCGGGTCTGAAGATCATGTCGACGTTCGCGCGCGTGGCGATGGAGCCGAAACGCGGGCTGGGCTAGATCGCGACCTTGCGCAGGAAACCGTCAACGCTGCCGCGCAGGCTATCGGCGGCCTCCTCGACCGACTGCGATGCCTCGAGCACCGTATCGGCGGATGAGTGCATGTCCGCAATCGCAGTGGCGACGCGCTGCAGCACCGCGACGACCGATTTCGTCCCCGAAGCCGCCGCCGCAACGTTGCTGGAAATCTGGCTGGTCGAGGCATGCTGCTGTTCGACTGCCGACGCGATCGCCGAGGTGAACTGCTGAATTTCCTGCACGCGGGCGCTGATGCTGCCGATGGCGCGCACCGCGCTTTGCGTCGAGTCTTGCACCTCCGCAATCTGAGCGGCGATGACGTCGGTGGCTTTCGCAGTCTCTACCGCGAGCGCCTTGACCTCGGAAGCGACCACTGCGAAGCCTCTGCCGGCCGCGCCGGCTCGCGCCGCTTCGATGGTGGCGTTGAGCGCCAGCAAGTTGGTCTGGCCGGCGACACTGTGAATGAGCTTGATGACATCGTTGATTTTTTGCGCGGCCTGAACCAGGCCGGCGATATCCTGGTTGGTCGATTGTGCTTCCGATGTCGTCACGCGCACCACTTCGGTGGCGCGGGCAATCTGGTGGTTGATTTCGGCGATCGATGTGGCCATCTCGCCCGCGGCACTGGACGCCACCTCGACGCTGTCGAATGCGCTACTTGATGTTTGCACCGCGCTGGCCGTATGCGCGGTGGTTTCGTTCGACGTCGCCGAGAGCGCGCTCGCAGTCGATTTCATCGCCGCTACGCTTTCCGCCACGGTTTTCAACACGCCTTCGACGCTTTGGCGGAACCAGGCGATGGCTTCTTCAACGATGGCACGGCGCGTCTCCTGTTCGCTCAACTGGGCGAATTTTCGTTCCGCCTGGCGGCGAGCGGTGATGTCGTGGTGCGTGCCAGTCCAATAATTGCTGCCGGGAATCGCACGGTTCACAACGGCGATGGCACGGCCGTCCGGCAGTTCGGAAACAAAGCTCAACTCTTTTCCCGCGGCCATGTCGCGCAAAAGATCGGCACAGTACTTCTCCGGATCGAAGGGAAGGTTGCCAGTCTTCGCGCGCAGCCGGACGAGCTCGCTTAATGGGAAGCCCGGCTTCACGACGTCGCGAGGCAGTCCGTAGAGCTCCAGATACCGGTCGTTGAGAACGAGGAGGCGGCCGGCGTCGTCGAACATCACAATGCCTTGGGTCATATTATTGAGCGCCAATTCGACGAGGCGGCGTCTGCCGCGCAAGCTGCCGAAAAGACCGGTGAGGCTCCGCAACATCACACAGCCCGCCTATCGCATAATCAGATTGCCTAGGTGGTACCCAACATCCATTTACGGGCCGTTAAACAAACGCCTAAAAGGGCTGATTCGCGGACTGTCTGTTTCGCCCGCACGTTCGTGCCGTATCTAGCTCGGCAGGATGTGTTTGTCGGGGTCGAGCCAAAAGGCCCATACGGCAGCGCCGGCGACCAGCAGGGCGGCGGCAACGATAAAGGGCGCCTGCCAGTTGCCGCCTTGCGCCAATGCGCCGAATACGATTGGCGAAATAGCGCCGCCGAAATTGCCCGCCATGTTCATCATGCCGGACACGGTTCCGGAATATTTGCCGCCGGTATCCATTGGCACCGCCCACGACGGGCCGATGGTGAATTCCAGAAAGAACATCGACGCGGTCAGGCCGTACACAGCCACATAGGCATTTTCCGTCAGCGCCGCCGGGACGATGCAGATAGCGCAGCCGAGCAAGCCGGTAATGGCCACGGCGCGGCGGCCGATTTTCGCGCTCCCTGTTTTCTTCAACAGCCAATCCGTCGCCACGCCGCCCACAGTGTCTCCGATCACGCCGGCGAACAGCGGCAGCGACGCGTACAAGCCGACCTTAATGAGCGTGAAGTGCCGCGCCTCGATCAGATAAGACGGTAGCCAGCTCAGGAAAATCCACAGGCAATAAACGTAAGTGAAGTATGCGCACATGATCGCCCACATATTCGGCGAGCGCACCAGCGTGAGCCACGGCACTTGCGTCTGCTTTTGCATCGGCGGCGGATTGATCGCGCCATTGGCGCCGATGCCGCGGATGGTTTCGAGCTCGGCCTTGTCCACCAAGGCGTGCTCCTCGGGGAGGTTGCGGTAGGTCAAGCCCCACCACAGCGACCAGAGTAGGCCAGTCGCGCCGCAGATGTAGAATACAGGGCGCCAGCCGAACTGGCTCATGATCAGCACCACGATCGGCGGCGCAATCGCCGCGCCGAACCGGCTGGCGCTGTGGGTCACGCCCTGGACCAGACCACGCTCGCGCTGCGGGTACCACAGTTGCATGGCGCGGGTTGCGCCCGGAAACGCGCCGGCTTCGCCGACGCCGAACATGAAGCGGACAAAAATGAACGACGTCGCGCTGAAGGCCGCGGCAGTGGCCGCCGTCATGACCGACCAATACGTGACAACGCCGGTCAATACGCCGCGCGCGCCGAAACGGTCGCTCAGCCAGCCGCCAGGAACCTGGAACAGCGCATAGGCCCAGACAAAGGCGCTGAAGATGACGCCCATCGTGACCTTGTCGAAGCCGAATTCCTTGCTGATCTGGGGCGCCGCTGTCGAGATATTGACGCGGTCGAGATAGGTGATGAGGTACATCACGCTGATCAGCAGAAGGACATACCACCGGCCGCGGCTCGGGCGCGCGGATGCAGGTTCCGCCATGTTTTCACTCCCCATCGAGGTCGCGCTGTTGTCAGGCGCGTGAATCCCCGCCGCAACCTGCCTTTTTATCGCGCTACCGGCAAGGGAAGGCATGTCGCGGGCGGTCTTCTACCTCGTGCGCTATAGTGCGGCACGACAACCCTTTGGGCAGCCTGATGATCAAGCGCTATAGCGACCACGCCGCGAACGAGCGGACCTTTCTCGCCTGGGTCCGCACCGCCATTGCGATCATGGCATTCGGCTTCGTGATCGAGCGGTTCGACTTGTTCGTGCAAATGTTGGCGCCGCAGCTGGCGCAACAACACGTCACGCCGCACGGCCAATGGTTCGCCAATATGGCCGGCCTGGCCTTCATCATTCTTGGCGTCGCCATGGTCGCCATTGCGGGCTTCCGGTTCGTCAAAACTGCGAAGGACATCGAGATCGAAACCGATGTGCCGAGCCCCGGCGAACGTTTCGATCTTGCGTTGGCCGTACTGATCGGGCTTTTGGGCGCGGCGCTGTTTCTCTACATGTCGCGCGCCGTGTTGCCAGCGATCTAATCCGTCTATCGGAATTGCGGCCGGCAAAGATTATTGCTTCTGCACGGCCGTCTGCGCGCTCTTGTGATCGATGCCCTCCTGCGGTAGAAGCGCCTCGCGCACTCCTCGCGCCGTAAGCGTTTACGTCAAGCAACGCGCTCATGCGATGGCCACACGCAATTTGTTGGGCCGCGCTATAGCGTTGGGAGCACGACGTGAATCGCTTTTTCCAGATTTTTACTTCGGCAATTACGACATTCTTGCGCGCGCCCGGTGCCGCCCAGGTCGGGATGTTTCTGTTTTTCGCAGCGGCCGTGGCGGACGGCATCCTGATGCCGTTCTTTGCGTTGTGGGCGCACAAGGTCGCCGGCATCCCGATTGAATTCATCGGCCTGCTGCTCGGCTGCTATGCCGGCGGCGAGCTGTTGGCGACGCCATTTGTCGGCGGCATCGCCGATCGCGTCGGGCGGCGGCCGGTGCTGCTGATATCGACCTGCGGTGTCGGCTGCGGCTTCATTCTCCTGTACATGGTGCAAGGTGCATTCGCGGTGGCGGCGGCGCTGATCGTGATCGGCGTGTTCGAAAGCGTGCTGCATCCGACCGCCTCGACGGTGATCGCCGATGTGGTGCCGGCGGAAACGCGGCGCGAACATTTCGCGGCACGGCGCGTGATGTCGAATGCCGGCGGCATGGCGGGTCCGGCTTTGGGTGCTGTTCTCGCACTACATTCGATCGGTCTGGTATTCCTCGGCGCCGGCATCACGATCCTCGTCGGCGCGCTGGTCGTCGCGATCTTTCTCGCCGAGACCCGGCCGCAAGACGCGAGCGCCGACGAAGACGATGACGATGATGAATCGCTCCTGGTGCTAACGGCGGTATTTCGCGATTCGCACCTTGCCGGGCTGATCGCTCCGATCGCGCTCCTCGAAATCGCTGCGAGCTGGATCGCGTCGATCACACCGCTTTATGCCGATGGCGGCGGTACGCTGACCGCGTCGGGTATCGGCCTTCTCTTCACCTATGCGGGTGCGCTCGGCGTGCTGTTGCAAATGCCGATCACGCAGGCAACCGAACGCATGAGCGGCTTTTCCATCGTGCTGTGGAGCGGCGCGGTGCAGGCGGCCGCTTTTGCCTGCCTGTTCATATCTCCCGCGCTGCCCATGCTGGCCGCCGCGGTGACGCTGCTGGCGTTGGCGGGGATGCTCTCTGGACCGCTGGTGCAGACCATCATTACCGAACTCGCGCCGCGTACCGGGCAGGCGACCTACCAGGCGGCATTCGGCGTGGTCAATGATCTGAAAGATGCCGCCGGCCCGGCAATCGGAACGTGGTTGTTTGCACTCTCGGCCGCATTGCCATGGGGAAGCGGCGTCATCGTGACGATTGCTGCATCGCTCGGCCTTGCCGCCGCGGCGCGCCGGCATGAGAATAGATAGATCGCCTACCTCGAAAATGCCGCGGCGAGATCCTTGGCACCCTGCTTCTGGATTTGCACGTCCATCTCGGCGTTGGTCGCGGTAATGAGCTTTGCCACCACGTTGTTACGTTGGGCGACCGGATTTTCGTTGTAGCCGTTCTCCTGGAAGAAATTCGACGTCGGCACCTTTTCGCGCCAGTCCTGCGGCATCGTCACCATGTCGAATCCACTGCCGTCGCCGGTCAGATTCATCATTTCGAGCTCGGCGGCGGCCAGTGGCCGGTTGTAGCCCTTGGCGCGCGCGAACAGCACCGACATCATCAGCTTCTGCGTCTGCAAGAACGGGCCGATATCGATGTCCAGATTCATCGCGTGCGTTGCGAGGCCGTTTTGGGTGCCGGCGAGAACGCCATGCTGGCCCCAGTCGTCTGGAACGCTTTTCGCGAAAGCGACCATCCGCTCGACGACAGCGAGCTTGCCTGCAAGGACCTTCTTTGCATCGCCCGATGATCGAGCGGCCTTCACCTGCAAAGCCTGAATAAAAGCACCGCCGGCTTCCGCCATCAGCTCGACGGTATTGGTCGTGAGCAACTGGTTGTAGCCAAGCGCGGTCGATATGGCGCGTGCATTGGGGTTGATTTCGAGGCCGGCCTGGACATCGTATGTGCCATTGCCCGACGCCTCAAATCCGTAGACGCGCACGGCCTGGTCTTTGCTTAAGCCGGCCGCCGAAGCCACTTTCGCATAGGCCCGCTTGAACTCGAGCTCATTTGCCGGCCGCTGCGGCAGGAAGTTGAATTGTTGCTTGGCGGCGGCAAGAAAATCGGCGACGACCGGCACATAGGCCCGGGGCGGCTTTTCTTGTGGCGCCTCCGGATTTACCGGCCTTGGCGGGCCGGCATATTTCGGCGGTTGTGTCAGGACATAATCGTCGAGGACGATCGTCTCGCCGTGCCCGCGCTTTGAAGTCCGCCCTGCGCGCTTTTGCGCAATGGAATGCCAATACGCGCGATCGATAACCGAGAACAACTCGCGAGCCTGCGAATATTCCGCCAGCGCGCGCTGGTAGGCGGCGATTGCCGCCGCGGATGGTGCGGGTGCCACAGCCGAGGTTTGCGCGGAGACTGCCGCAGTGACTTCAGGCAGTGCAATCAAGCCGTAAAGGCACCCCAGCGACACCGATGCAGCCAAAAAGAGTTTGCAGCGCCGTCGTGCCATCGCTTTGTGCCGGGAGGTGAAGTGGTGCCAGAGGGCGGAAAGGGCTGGTGGTGCCCAGGGGCGGAATTGAACCACCGACACCTGCATTTTCAGTGCAGTGCTCTACCAACTGAGCTACCTGGGCCCAAGCCGGTTTTGATAAAATCAAAACCGGCATTAGCTTTGATTGAGCATGATCTTTCCGAAAACCGGAAGTCCATCCTCGGATCAAGTCCGAGGACAGGCTTTTTCGGGATCATGCCCGTCGCGCTTATAGAGGCTCGGTTTCGCGCTGTCCAGAATAGGGCGGCCGATCAGTTCAACGCGCCGCCGTCGTCGTTGCGACGTTCGTCTTCTTCTTCATCCTCGGTTACCGGAATCGCATAGCTGCCGAACAGCCAGCGGTGCAGATCAACGTCGGCGCAGCGTTTCGAGCAGAACGGCTTGACCTTCTCGTCGGTCGGCTTGCCGCAGATCGGGCACAGCTTGCGTTTTTGCACGTTGGCCATGACCGGAATATGGGGCGCGCGCCGCCGCCCGCTATACGCTGACTGCGGTGAGCCAGCCGAAATGGATCGGAAAGCCTTCGCCGCCCAACAGTGTCATGGTCTCGTAAAGCGGCAGGCCGACGATGTTGGAATAGGAGCCGACAATCTTGACCAGGAAAGTTCCAGCGATGCCTTGCGCGGCGTAACCGCCAGCCTTGCCGCGCCATTCTCCGGAGGCGAGGTATGACTGGATATCCTGCTCCGACAGTCGCTTGAAGCGCACGCGGGTTTCGACATGGCGCTGCCGGAAGGCTTCCTTCGGCGTCACCAGGCAGACGCTGGTATGAACGCGATGATTGCGCCCGGAAAGCAGCCGCAAGCACTGCGCCGCCTCGTCGAGCAGTTCCGCCTTCGGCAGGATGCGCCGGCCAACAGCGACAACCGTGTCGGCGGCGACGATGTAGGCCCCTCGCAGCTCGTCGTCGATGCGCACCATGTTGAGCGCCGCTTCGGCTTTGGCGCGTGCAAGCCGCGTCGCGCAGGCGCGCGGCAGCTCACCGCGCTTGGGCGTTTCGTCGATGTCGGCCGGGCGCAACGCATCGGGTTCGATACCAGCCTGGTTGATGAGCGACAGCCGGCGCGGCGAGCCGGAGGCGAGCACGATTTTGGGACGGCCGATCAAAGCGATATGCTCTTGTCGTGAGAGAGTTCCGGCGAAGCGGCGACTTGAGGCGGCAAGCAGTAACTTGAAGCTGCAACCACTTCCTTGAACCTGTAGGTGTTGCGGCTCTTGGTCAGGTCGTAGGGCGTCATCTCGATCAAAATTTTGTCACCGGCGAGCACGCGAATGCGGTTCTTGTGGACGCGTGCGCCGTGTGGGCGATGATCTCATGCTTGTTTTCAAGTTTGACGCGAAAGGTGGCGTTCGGCGGCAGTTCCGTTACGCCACCGGAAAATTCCAGCAGTTCTTCGTTCGCCATTCATGACACGGGATCACCCAAATCCGCGCGGAACCTAGCGGATGATGCGCCATTCGACAACTGCCGTGGTCATGCACGCGTATCCTGCCCGCGAACGCGGGGACGGGCGAATGGCGTGTCAGACCGCCCAGCAGGCGCAACCCAACGCGCCCCAGAATGATTTGAAATCGTCGGCCGGTATCCGGCTCGACCAGGCAGCCGCGTGCTGATGGCCGTGAATATTGCAGACATTGGCGCAGCCGCAGCTCATGGCCAGTTTTCGCGCGACCGCCGCTTTGCCGGCGCCATCCGGATCGCCCCACGCGGCGTAGCCGCCGAAGGTGCGTACCGGCGACCAGTCAGGCATCGCCGGCGGCACTTCGCCTTCGTCGACGGCTGCGAAATCGCCGGCGCCGTAAACGATCTTGCCGCCGACCATCGTGAGGTCCGACGTCGTATCGGCGATCTCGTCCTCGGCGCAGGAGAAATAATCGCGGTCCGGCACGAGCAGGTCCGCGAACTGTCCCACCTGAATGCGTCCTTTCTTGCCCTCCTCGTTGGAGAACCAGGTGACGTTCTCGGTCCACATCCGCAGTGCGGTCTCGCGGTCGAGGCAATTGCGCGGCGGATAGATGCGCAGCCCCGCCACCGTTTTGCCGGTTACAAGCCAGGCAAGCGATACCCATGGATTATAAGACGCAACGCGGGTCGCGTCGGTGCCACCTGATACTTTTATGCCGGCGGCAATCATGCGCGTGATCGGCGAAGTCGCTTCCGCGGCGCCGAGCCCATAACGCTCGACAAAATATTCGCCCTGATAGGCCATGCGGTGCTGCACCGCGATGCCGCCGCCGAGTGCGGCAATCCGTTCGATCAATTCGTCGGAAATCGTCTCGGCGTGATCGAAGAACCAGTTCAGACCCCGAGAGCGGAATATCCTGATCGACGCGCTCGAACACATCGAGAGCGCGCGAGATCGTCTCGTCATATGTCGCATGCAACCGCCACGGCCATTTGTTCTGGGCAAGGATACGGACGACTTCGTCGAGTTCGCTCTCCATCTCCGGCGGCATGTCGGGACGAGGCTGCCGAAAATCCTCGAAGTCGGCCGCCGAGAACACCAGCATTTCGCCGGCGCCGTTGTGGCGGAAGTAGTCGTCCCCCTGCTTGTACGTCGAAGTCTTGGTCCAGTTCAGAAAGTCCGCCTTCTCGCCCTTCGGCTTCTGCGTGAACAGGTTGTAGGCGAGCCTGACGGTGAGCTGGCCCGCGTCACTGAGTTGGCGGATGACTTCGTAATCTTCCGGATAGTTCTGGAAACCGCCGCCGGCATCGATGGCGCCCGTGAGCCCGAGCCGGTTGAGCTCGCGCATGAAGTGGCGCGTCGAATTGATCTGGTACTCCAGCGGCAGCTTCGGACCCCGTGCCAAAGTCGCGTAGAGGATCGCAGCATTCGGCTTGGCCAGCAGCAGCCCGGTCGGGTTGCCGTTGGCGTCGCGCACGATCTCGCCGGCGGGCGGCTCCGGCGTGTCCTTGGTGTAACCGACTGCCCGCAATGCGGCGCCATTGAGAAACGCGCGATCGTAGAGATGCAGCAGAAATACAGGCGTATCGGGCGCGGCGGCGTTAAGCTCCTCGATGGACGGCAGACGCTTTTCCACGAACTGATGAGCAGTGAAGCCCCCGACCACGCGAACCCATTGCGGCGGCGGCGTGATCGCCACCTGCCGCTTCAGCATTGCCATGGCGTCGGCGAGGCTGCGCACGCCATCCCAGCGCAGCTCCATGTTGAAATTCAACCCGCCACGAATGATGTGCAGATGATTGTCGATCAGGCCGGGCACGACGCGCCGGCCTTTCAGGTCGACGATCCGGGTCGAGCGGCCCGCCAGCGCCATGACATCCTCATCGCGTCCGACCGCGGTAAAGACACCATTTTTGATCGCGACCGCGTTCGCAGCCGGATTTGAACGGTCAAGGGTCGTGAACAAACCGCGATGAAGAATAAGGTCCGGTGCGTCAAGCTGTTCGGTCATTATGGGTACTCCAAGAGCGCGGCTTTGACTTTGATCCGGCGAATTCACTTCGTCAGCAGAGGTCAGCGGCGATCAAACAAATTTTTTGGCACGCAACTCCTCACGCCCGTGATGGGTGAAATCGCCTTATCGCCGCAATGATGAGACCGACGATAACGACGAGGACGACAATCTGGACCACCACAAACGGCGGCTCGGATTGGGTCGGCGCCAGCGCGTTCAAGAATGATATTTTTTGAAACGACTGAATCACGGCGACAAAAACATTCAGATAAAGCGCCGCCATTGCCGAGCCGACGAAAATCCAGCGCCAGGCGTGCCTGGCGTGGAAGACGTAGAGCGCTGCAATTGCCACCACGAGCAGCACAAGCGAGAGAGAGCCGACCGCGCGCGGCGGATCGAAGCCGAACGGTGGTATTGGGTATCCGGTGAGATCAGTCAGTACGTTGAATACGAGAAATAATGCAGTCCAGCCGGCGAGCAGCCTGTTTGTCAGGAATCCGCAGAGAACGACAAAGCCCGTAGCGATTCCGATCAGGCTTATGATCACGTGGATCAAGATAAACGTTGCGGTGGGAATTCCGAAGATCATGATACAGCTCCCTAAAATTGACGAAAAAGGCGATCTGCGACGCTCGGGAGTCTATTCCATTTTTCCCGTCGAACGATTGCCTTGCGGTTCCGCCAGCGGCCCGTCGCGCAGTCGCGCGAGATCGAAACTATCGACCTCTTGCAACAATTCCACGAAAGCCTACGCGCCGCGCGCGAACGCCGCATCGCCTTTTTCTGGCTTCGCCAGCGTCGCGTCGCCGATGGCGCCGGAAGCGTTGAGATCCTGCGTCATCCAGGCAAATCCGGCGGGCCGGTAAGCGCCGAGCCATTTGAATTCCTGTGCCATGGCAATTGTCGCCGGCGTGGCATTGGCCGCTTTGTCCATCTGCACGGTCTCGGGCTTCGCCGCCAGCATCAGCGAAGTCTCGATGTCGCCGCCGTGAATGCCGTGCCTCTTTTCCTCGGGCGTGAACGCGCCGTCCGGATAACCGAAGCGATGCCAGCCGACAGTGACGGCGAGCATGCCGAGCCGCGTGCGCAGATCGCGCGCCACGATTTCCATGGCCGCAACATTCCCGCCGTGGCTTGTGACCAGCACGAGCTTGCGCACACCCGCGCGCGCCAGGCTGTCGCCGAGTTCGGTCCAGGCCGCGATCGCCGCCGCCGCCGAGAATGTCAACGTGCCGGGATAAGAAAGGTGCTCGGCCGAAACGCCGATGCGCTGCACCGGCAGAAAGGTGACCGGCAGCTCCGCCGGCAGAATTTTCTCGACGCGCGCCAGATAGGCCTCGGCGATATAGGTATCGACCCCGAGCGGCAAGTGCGGCCCGTGCTGCTCCACCGCCGCGAGCGGCAGAACGGCGATCCAGCGCCCGGTTTTGGCGCCGGCAACCTCCTGCCAGGTCATGTCCATCCAGTTTGGTCGCGGCAGTGCCATGGGTTACTCGCCAATCGGGATCATGCTCTATTGTCGCGTTGCCGACCAAAAGGAGCAATGGATGCTGTTCGCAAAGACCTGCCGGGCTGCATTGGCCGGGCTTGCCGTTTGGGCGACAGCCGGGGCAGGGCCGGCCTCCTCTCAAGCGCTCGACAAGGTCAGGTTCGGCACCAACTGGGTCGCCGAAGCCGAGCACGGCGGCTTCTACCAGGCGCTCGCCGACGGCACCTATAAAAAGTACGGCCTCGACGTGACCATCGTGCCGGGCGGACCGAGCGTGAACAACGCCATCCTGCTGCCGGTCGGCAAGCTCGACTTCTTCCTGTCCGCCGATCCGCTCGAAGGCTTCGATGCCGTCAGTCAAAATATCCCGACTGTCGAAGTCGCCGCATTATTCCAGAAAGACCCGCAGGTGCTGATCGCGCATCCCGATCAGGGCATCGAAAAATTCGAGGACTTGAAAAGGCTGACGCTGTACATCTCGAGCGCCGGCGTGGCAACTTTCTATCAATG
The DNA here is from genome assembly GCA_963813825.1 of uncultured Alphaproteobacteria bacterium. Classification (GTDB taxonomy): domain Bacteria; phylum Pseudomonadota; class Alphaproteobacteria; order Rhizobiales; family Xanthobacteraceae; genus BOG-931. The sequence goes on along the minus strand of CAWFBB010000001.1, from coordinate 5,902 downwards.
GCTCAAGGCCGATTACGGTTTCAAAGATACGCAAGTCAAACCCTACACATTCAATCCGCAGCCGTTCCTCGCCGACAAGACCAGTGCGATGCAGGGCTACGTGACGTCAGAGCCGTTCACGATCGAAAAGATGGCCAAATATGCGCCCAAGGTTTTCCTGCTCGCCGATCAGGGTTTTGACGGCTACTCAACGCTCGTTCAGACAAGGCGCGATTTGGTCGACAAGAACCCCGACCTCGTGCAGCGCTTCGTCGATGCCTCGATCGTCGGCTGGTACAACTATATCTACAATGACAACTCTGCCGCCAACGCGCTGATCAAGAAACAGAACCCAGAAATGACAGACGACCTGCTGGCGTACTCGGTCGCCAAGATGAAGCAATACGGCATCGTCGATTCCGGCGACTCACTGACGCTCGGCGTTGGCGCTATTACCGACGCTCGCATGAAGGGCTTCTTCGACGAAATGGTGCGCTCCGGCGTCGTCAAGAAAGACCTCGACTACAAAAAATCATATACGACGCAATTCGTCGACAAGAAGGTCGGGATCGACCTGCGACCAAAACTATAACGATGCCGGCGGCGGTTGCCTCTTCCAATACCCTTGTCGCGCTTCGCGGCGTCGGCAAGACCTTCCCCAGCGGCACGACAGCACTCGCCGGCCTCGATCTCGACGTGCGCGCCGGCGAGTTCCTGACGCTGCTCGGCCCGTCCGGTTGCGGCAAATCCACCGCCTTGCGGATCATCGCTGGCCTGAGTGTACCGACTGCCGGCGTCGTCGAATGGCCCTACGCCGCGGCTGAGCGTGAAAGCCGGATCGGCTTCGTATTTCAGGAACCGACGCTCATGCCCTGGACAAATGTGTTCCACAACGTCCTGCTGCCACTCAAGCTCAAGAAAATTCCCGCCGCTGAGGCAAGCGAGCGCGTCGCGGCGGCGCTCGATCGCGTCGGTTTGCGGGACTTCGCCAACGCCTATCCGCGCGAGCTGTCCGGCGGCATGCGCATGCGAGTATCGATCGCACGCGCGCTCGTTACCGAGCCGGCCTTACTGCTGATGGATGAGCCGTTCGCCGCGCTCGACGAAATCACGCGGTTCAAACTCAACAACGATCTGTTGCAGGTCTGGCAGGCGCTGCGCACCACAGTGGTGTTCGTAACACATTCGGTGTTCGAGTCCGTCTATCTGTCGAGTCGCATCGCGGTCATGGCGGCGCGGCCTGGCCGCATTTTCACCGAAGTTGCGATCGACGCGCCTTATCCGCGCGATCAAAATTTCCGCACCTCGGCCGATTACGCCGCATCATGCCGCACGGTCTCGGAAACGCTCGCCCAAGCGATGGCGGCGGAGCCTACTCATGAGAGCAAGACATGAGCCGTGACCGCATCGTGCGAATCGTGCTGCCGATCATAGTGCTGGTGCTGGTCGCCGTGCTTTGGGAAGCTTTGGTAAAACTCGAAAATATCCCGATTTACGTGCTGCCCTCCCCCGGGCGCATATTGAGGACGCTGGTCCAGGATTGGGCCCTGCTGCTTCAATCGCTTGTGGTCACGCTGACCACGACGATCGAGGGCTTTTTTCTGGCAGCCATCGGCGGCGTTGGGCTGGCGGTGCTGTTCAATCAGTCGCGGCTCATCGAATATTCGCTCTACCCGTTTGCCGTCATCCTCCAGGTGACGCCGATCGTCGCCATTGCGCCGCTACTTTTGGTCTATCTGCCACAACCGCTGGCAGTACTGGCGTGTGCCTGGATCGTGGCGTTCTTCCCGGTGCTGGCCAACACCACGCTCGGATTGAATTCGGTCGATCGCAACCTTGCCGACCTGTATGCGCTTTACGGCGCCTCGCGCGGCCAAGTGCTGTGGAACCTGAAACTGCCTTCGGCACTGCCCTATATCCTCGGCGGCCTGCGCATTGCCGGCGGCCTGTCGCTGATCGGCGCGGTGGTCGCCGAGATCGCCGCCGGCTCAGCCGGCGCCGGTTCGGGACTTGCCTATCGTATCGCCGAGTTCGGCTACCGCCTCAATATTCCGCGCATGTTCGCAGCACTGCTGCTGCTGTCGGTCGCAGGCATCGTGATCTTCTACCTGCTTACTCTCGTTAACCATCTCGCGCTACGGCGCTGGCACGAAAGTGCGCTGGACGGCGAGCGTTAACGCTTTTCCGCCGCTACAACGGCGACACACTGCAAATCTTCCGATCGTATTGACCATGACGACGAGACTTTCTTGCCTGTTTTGCCTGCCCGATTTATTCGAGCATGCAAGGGGAAAAGGGACTTGCGTCAGAATTCACAAGGTTAAGAAGTCAAGACGAATGTCGGCAATGGACACCTACGATCAGGACAAGTTTCCGAAAACCGAATTGAACGTGCCCACGCTCCGCGACCTTCCCGCCGACGCGGGCGGGAGCACGCCGGTCGCGCAGCAGAACGGGTCCGCGCGAGCCGCAATGACGGCATCGAAGCATCCATCAAGCAACGAAGCGCGCGCCGCACTCTGGGCGGGCATCCTCGGAACGGCGAAACATCTCGGCAAGCGCCGGCCGTTGCCGGGAGCGCCGCGTCCGACCGTGGTCCAGCTCAGGGAGGGGACTTCCGACATGCCGGTGTATTTCATCGGCGTTGGATTATTCGAGGTTCATCTCGCGCAATTGATCCCTTGCGAGCACTCGATCTATGCGGTCGAAATTTCGTGGCCGTCCGAATGGCATGACGCGGCCGCCAGCAACGACCTGAATGCTTGCCCGACGCTGGAACAGATGGTCGCGCGCTATGTCGCGGGATTGATCGCCCACGTCGGTACCAAGCCTTGCGTGCTTGTCGGCTACTCATTCCATGGCTCGATGGCATTCGAGGCGGCGCATCAAATGCGCGAGTTGGGCCGCACGGTCGAAAAAGTGCTGTTGCTCGACGCGCCGGCTGAATATCCGGCCTGGTACAACTCCGCTTGGCAGAATCTTCGGCAAGTCTGGACGCAATCGTTCGCTGAGCGACTGCGAATGACCTTGGCGATCACCCAGTGGTCATTCTTCGAAGCGGGAAAAGTCGTCAAACGCAGCCTGCTCGAGATGGTGATGCGCGTGCCTGGCAAACTGACCACGAAACTCGATACGCTGGGCCGGCCGATGCAATGGCACATGATCGAGCGGCTGTACGCAAATTCGTTGCGCGATTACCGTCTGCGCCGCCTAGATGCGCGCGGCGTTGTTTTTCGCGCCGACCGCGCCGAGGATTGCCCGTCGCCGATGCCCGACCACAGCCTCGGCTGGTCCAACCTGTTCGGCAAAGGGCTGGAAATCGTGCAGGTGACCGGCGGCCACGAGACGATGATGCGTGAAAGCCCGCATGATCTCCGCCTCGCTTGCGAGATGAGCAGCGCGCTCGATCAACCCTCCGGGAAGCCGGCGCCATCGAATGGCGCCCAATACGCGACCTCGTAGATTTGCCGGTCAACTCTAGTAAATCGGCCGGCGCGCACGCATGCGTGCTCACACGTTCGAAAGCTCCCGCCGCACGATAGCAGCGCCTTCGACCATGGCGCGCGTCTTGTCATACGCCACGGTGCGCGGCAGATACTTGAGGCCGCAGTCGGGGGCCACCACGATACGCTCGGCGGGGACGAAGGGCAGCGCGCGGCGAATGCGCGCCGCGACCGTTTCGGGCGTCTCGACAGCAATGTCCGAAAGATCGAGCGTCCCAAGGATGATGGTTTTGCCGGACAGCTTTTCAAGCACCGCGCAGTCGAGACCGGATTGCGCGGTCTCGATCGACACCTGTTTAACGGGCGAGGCTGCCAATTCGGGGAGGAATGAATAACCCGACGGCCGCACATGGATGATCGCGGCGTAACCGAAGCAGATGTGGACGGCCGTGGTGCCTTTGACGCCGTCAAGCGCGGCGTTGAAGGCCGCAAGACCGAACTGGCGCGCCTTGTCAGGACGCGCCTGCATGTACGGCTCGTCGATCTGCACAATGTCGGCGCCGGCGGCAAACAGGTCCTTGATCTCGCTGTTGATGGCGGCAGCGTAGTCGTGGGCCATCTCCCCTTCATCCTTGTAGAAATCGTTTTGCGCCTGCTGCGACATTGTAAAAGGCCCGGGCACCGTCATCTTGATGACGCGATCGGTATTGGCCCGCAAGAATTTGACATCCTCGACCTCGACCGGATGCTTGCGCCGCACCTTGCCGACGACACGCGGCACCGGGTTGGGATGACCCGAACGGTCGAGCGCCGTGCCCGGATTGTCGATGTCCACGCCGTCAAGGGCGGTGGCAAAGCGGTTCGAATAGCTCTCGCGCCGCATCTCGCCGTCGGTGACGATGTCGAGGCCGGCGCATTCCTGATCGCGGATGGCGAGCTTGGTGGCGTCGTCCTGCGCCTCACTGAGCCATTCGGGGGGCACCCGCCATAGGTCTTTGGCGCGGACGCGCGGTGGGAAGCGGCCCGCGAGCTTTTTCCGATCAATCAGCCATTCCGGTTGCGAATAGGATCCCACCAGCGAGGTGGGGAGAAGCGGCAGAGGCATCATCTCATGTCCGTTGGTTTGTAAGGATCGTGGATTTCGAGTTTGGCCGAGCCGGCAACGCTCATCGCCAGCACGCGCGCGACGTGCATGGCCTCCCGGCCGGTTCCGTCTTTATCTGATGCCGGCACGAAGTGCCGTCGGCGACGATGATGGCGTCTTGGGACGCCTTGCGCACGGCCGGTAGCAGCGACAGTTCGCCCATCGCGCGTGAGATTTCGATCGTATCGGTGTGATAGCCGAACGCACCGGCCATGCCGCAGCAACTCGATTCGATGCCCTCTACTTCGAGTTCGGGAATGACTTTAGCGCTGCCGCGACAGCCGGCATGGCGTCGAACGATTTCTGGTGACAGTGGCCGTGCAGCAAAGCGCGCTTTCCAACCGGCACGAGCGGCAAGGCGAGCCTGCCTGTCTTCGCCTCGCGAACCAAAAACTCCTCGAACAGCATCGCACGATCGGCGACGAGCCGCGCCAGGTCGATCTTGACCAGGGCCGGGACTCGTCGCGGAAGGTCACTATGCAGCTTGGTTCGAGCCCGACGACCGGAGAGGCCGCGTTCCACGAACGGTGCAAGCGCGTCGAGTGCGCTTCGGCTTCGCGCCGCGCCTCATCGACTTTGCCGACGGCGAGAAGGGCGCGGAAGAACAGATCGGCCTGCGGCTTCCATCTGGCTACGAAGCGGACGCGATGACCCCCGGCGACGAGCACGGCGAGCGCAGCGTCGATGGTTCCGCGCTCGAAGTAGCGATTGAAGTGCAGCAAACAACACGACTTCGCCTTGCCTTCATTGTCGTACCCGGATAAGCCGGTCTCGTCGAAAATATCCGACGCCACTTCGGCAGCGTTCGCCGCGCGCCGAACCCGGCCACGGCTCCGGACATTTTCGCCGCTCCGGGCGAGCGGTAGCGTAATTTCATCAGCCACGAAAAGCGCGCCGCGTAGGGCGCGTAATGCGGCAGGTACCCAACTAGCTTGTCGTGCGGCGAAAGCCCATGCTTGTCCGCGCGCCGCGGTTAAACTTCGATCTTCATGCGCGCCATCTTGATTCCGGTCGGACATTCGCGCCCGAGCAGGCCTTCCAGTTACGCAGAGTTTCAGCGTCTCCGCCATCTCATCGGATGTGAGCACGCCCGGGCCGAGCTGGCCGGTGATGGCAAGCCGCAAGGTATTGGCGCGGCCGCGCGTCACGTCGCGTTCTTCGCCCGTGACGCGATAGCTCGGACACATCACGCCGCCGGCGAGCGCACCAGCAGGCACCATCGTCTCGACCGCGCCCTGGAAACCGTCGCCGGCGCCGCTGTAGGCCGACCATCGAGCGCCGCCGGCATCGCATTCGCACGGTAATCGGGTCCGTAGCGAAACAGCGTGCGGTCGTC